>CBDBMV010000002.1:0-945000 GCA_965207665.1 Vicinamibacterales bacterium | reverse complement strand
GTAGCGCTTGTGGTCGATGTGCAGCGTCTCGATGCCGGCCGCGCGGGCGCGCTCGAGGCCGGCCGCGTGCGCCCGGTTGGAGATGACCACGGCAATCTCAGCGTCCAGGCGGCCGCCGGCGATGCTGTCGATGATCGCCTGCAGATTGCTGCCGCGGCCCGATATGAGAACGCCAATCCTTCGATTCTCCACGGCCACCTCTATCCGTAGACCACGCCGCCGTCGCCCTCGATGATCTCGCCGATGACGGCCGTTCCGGTCTCGCCGGCCTCCGCCAGCGCCGCCTCGGCCGCCGGGAGCGCGTCCGCCGCCACCACGGCAACCATTCCGATGCCCATGTTGAACGTGCGGTACATGTCTTCCTCCGGCACGTCCCCCTCCCGCTGGAGGAAGCCGAACACCGGCGGGACGCGCCAGCTTCCGCGGTTCACGCGCGCCGCCGTTCCCGCCGGCAGCACGCGCGGCAGGTTGTCGGTCAACCCGCCGCCGGTGATGTGCGCGAGCCCCTTGACCAGCGGATCGCCGGACGCCAGCAGCCGGTGCACCGGCCGCATGTACGACCGGTGCGGGCGCAGCAGCTCTTCGCCGACCGTCGCGCCGAGCTCCCCGACGCGGGCATCCACGGAGAGCTGCAACGTGTCGAAGACGATCCGCCGCGCGAGAGAATAGCCGTTCGTGTGCAGCCCCGACGACGGCAGTCCGAGCAGCAGGTCGCCCGGCCGGATCCCACCGCCGTCGATCAGCCGGTCCCTGGCCACCAGGCCGACGATGAAGCCGGCCAGATCGTACTCGCCCGCGGCATAGAAGCCCGGCATCTCCGCCGTCTCCCCGCCCAGCAGAGCGCAGCCGTTCTGCACGCAGCCGTCCGCAAGCCCGCGCACCACCGCCTCCAGCACGTCGGGCGCCACCCGGCCGGTCGCCAGGTAGTCGAGGAAGAACAGCGGCTCGGCGCCCTGCACGAGGATGTCGTTGACGCAGTGGTTGACGAGGTCGATGCCGACCGTGTCGTGCCGGCCCGCGAGAAAGGCGACCTTCAGCTTGGTCCCGACGCCGTCCGCGCTCGCGACCAGCACGGGCCGCTCGACGCCCTCCAGATCGGGCTGGAACAGGCCGCCGAACGCGCCGATGTCCGACAGCACGCCGCGGGTGAACGTCTTCTGCGCCAGACCGCGCACGCGGCGCACCACGTCGTCCGCCGCGTCGATGTTCACGCCTGCCGATCGATAGTCCACCGTCGGCTAGAACTCCAGCGCCTGCAGCGTCGCCTCCGCCACGGTGCGGGCGGCCGATCCCTCGGCAGATCCCCAGTATGCGCGCCGGACGTACGCGTAGAACCGCTCTTCCGCCATGTCCTCGTCCAGCATGTCGAACGCTTCGCGCAGCAAGGAGAGAGAGGTCTCCTGTACCGCGGGTTCCGCCAGCGCCGCGCCGACCACGTCTGGGCGCCGCAGCGCGACCGTGCCCACGGCCAGCGCGATCGGCGCCCGTGCCGACGCGTCGGCGTCCATCCCGACATCGAAGAGCACATCGAGCGCCGCCCGGTTGTCGCGCACGGCCAACGCCGCCAGGCTCGACGCCGCATTGCGCAGCAACTGCCGCGCGTCGTCGCCGCCGGCGCCGGCGGCGTAGCGCAGCGCATCCACCGCGTACCCGACCTGCGTTTCGCAACCGAGGCCCAGCAGGCATGAGGCCGCCGACATGACCGGCTGCAGCGTCTCGTCAACCAGCGGGTGGGCCTCCGCGATCACGCCGGCCGCGCGACGGTCGCCGATCTTGCCCAGCGCCAGCAGCGCGTCGTCCTGCAGCACGCCGGGCGCCGCCGCCAGCGGCAGCAGCGCGTCGACGGCGTATTCCGCGCGATGATCTCCAAGCGCCTCGATCACCACCGCGCGGAAGAAGGTCTCCCCGCGGTCGATGTCGCGCACCAACTGCTCGCGGACGGCCTTGCCATCGTCGTTCGCGGCCAGCGCGCGCACCAGCGCCGGCCGCACGAACTCGGAGGTTTCGCGGTCGAGCGCCGCCAGCAGCCGCGGCGCGATGGCCGGATCCGGCTCGAACTCGAAGTAGCCGTAGGCGGCCGCCCGGACGCGGTCGTTGGGGGACTCCAATGCCTCGGCGAATGCGTCGCGCGCATCCGGCAGGTCGAGACCGTACAGCAGCACCAGCGCACGGAACTGCACGTAGCTGTCCTCGTGCCGGCGGACGGCGTCCCGCAACGCGGGACCGGCGGCCGCGGGGTCCGCGCGGCGCACCGCCCGCGACGCCTCCGCGCGCACCGCGTAGTCGAAGTCGCCGAGCTGACCGATCAGGTGCGGGAGCTGCTCCGGGGCAGTCTGCGGCGCCGCATGGGCGCTGCCGGCAACCGCCAGTGCCGCGGCGGCGAGTGCCGCGCAGCGGCCCGTCATGACTGCACCGGCTGACCGTCGCCGGGCAGCTTGAGGACCATCTGCATGTACGCCGCCTTGTCCACCGGCGGCGGGACCCGGTACTCCCGGGTGTAACAGGCGTAGCAGTAGTTTCCGTTGCCGGCGCCGACAGCGCTCTGCAGGCCGTCGAGGCTGAGGTACGCGAGGCTGTCGGCCCCGAGGAAATCGCGGATCTCGTCCAGGTCGTGCTGCGCCGCGATCAGCTCGTCGCGGTGCGGCGTGTCGATGCCGTAGTAGCACGGCGACACGGTCGGCGGACAGCTTATGCGCATGTGCACTTCGCGCGCGCCGGCGGCCCTGACCATGCCCACGATCTTGCGGCTGGTCGTGCCGCGCACGATGGAATCGTCGACGAGCACCACCCGCTGCCCCTCGATGATGTTACGGACGGTGTTCAACTTGATCTTCACCTTGAAGCCGCGGATCGACTGCTGGGGGTGGATGAACGTCCGGCCCACGTAGTGGTTGCGGATCAGCCCCATGCGCAGCGGCACGCCGGACGCTTCGGCATAGCCCGCGGCCGCGCACAGGCCGGAGTCGGGCACCGGCACCACGACGTCCGCCTCCACGCCCGACTCGCGCGCCAGCAGCCGGCCCAGGTTGGTGCGCGCCTCGTTCACGCTGCGGCCGAACACGTAGCTGTCGGGCCGCGCGAAGTAGACGTGCTCGAACACGCAGTGCGCGGGCGTCACCTTCGGAAACGGCTTGTAGGACCGCACGCCGTCCCTGCCGATCACGAGCACTTCACCCGGCTCGACGTCGCGCTCGTACGTGGCGCCGATCAGGTCCATGGCGCACGTCTCCGAGCACACGACGTAGGCATCGCCGAGCCGGCCGAGCGCGAGCGGGCGGAAGCCGTGCGGATCGCGCACGGCAATCAGGTTGTCCGGCGTCAGCATCACGAGCGAGAAGGCGCCGGCCACCTGCGACACCGATTCCACAATGGCGTCCTCCGCCGTGGGGGCGGTCGAGCGGGCGTACAGGTGCAGCACCACCTCCGTATCGCTGTTGGTCTGGAAGATGGCGCCCTGGCGCACGATCGACTCGCGCAGCTCCCCCGCGTTCACCAGGTTGCCGTTGTGGCACAGCGCGATCTGCCCGTGGGAACAGTCGATCAGGATCGGCTGCGCGTTGACGATGCGGCTGTCGCCGAAAGTGGAATAGCGGACGTGGCCGATCGCGGAGTGCCCGGGCAGACTGTGGAGCGCGTCTTCCCCGAACACGTCGCTGACGTAGCCCATCCCGCGCGACAGCTTGACCCGGCCCTCGTTGACCGCCGCGATGCCGGCGCTCTCCTGGCCGCGGTGCTGCAGCGCGTACAGCCCGAGGTACGTCATGTGGGCCGCGTCGACGTGGTCGAAGATGCCGAATACGCCGCACTCGTCCTTGAACTTGTCTTCATCCATGGCGCTGTGTCCGCGCTACGCTGCCTCTTCCTCGAAGTACCGCGCCAGACCCCGCTCCCAGACCCGTTCCAGCTCCGCCACCGCCGCGTCGATTGCCACCGCCCCGCCAACCGTTATCCGGCAGCGTTCGCCGCCGGTGCGCCCGATCGGCTGCGCGGCCACGCCGGCCTCCGCCGCGCGGGCGAGCAAATCCGCCTCGCGCCCGGGCGCCACCGACACCACGACGCGCGACGCCGACTCGCCGAACAGCGCCGCCGCGACGCCCAGGTCGCTGCCGGACGGTCCGGAGATCGCCGCGTCAACGCCGATGCCGCCGCTCTCGAAGCAGCACTCCGCCAGCGTCACCGCCAACCCGCCCTCGGCGCAATCGTGCGCGGACTCGATCAGCGCATCGGCCGCCGCGCCGGCCACCAGCCGCTGCAGCGCCCGCTCACGCTCCAGGTCCAGCGCGGGCGGCAGCCCCTGCACGCGCCCGTGCACCCGCTTCAGGTATTCGCTGCCGCCGAGCTCCGGCGGGGCTTCGCCGAGCAGCACCACCGCCGCGCCCGGGCGCCGGAACGTCCGGCCGAGCACCCGGCGCGCATCTTCAATCACGCCGACGACCCCCAGCACCGGGGTCGGATGGACGGCCTCGCCGTCGGTCTCGTTGTACAGGCTCACGTTGCCGCCGGTGACCGGAATCTCCAGCGCCCGGCAGGCGTCGGCAATCCCGTCGATGGCGCGCGCCAACTGCCACATGATGTCCGGCCGCTCCGGATTGCCGAAGTTCAGGCAGTTGGTCGCGCCGATCGGCACCGCCCCCGCGCAGGCGACGTTGCGCGCCGCCTCGGCGACCGCCAGCTGCGCTCCCCTGTATGGGTCAAGGTAGCAGTAGCGGCCGTTGCCGTCCACCGCAAACGCCAGCGCCCGGCCGGTGCCCTTGACGCGCACCACGCCCGCGCCCATGCCGGCCGGGACGACGGTGTTCGTGCGGACCATGTGATCGTACTGCCGGTAGACCCAGCGCTTGCTGGCTATCTGCGGCGACGACAGGAGAACGGCGAACGCCTCGGCGGGCGGCGGCGGTTCGAGCGCCTCCAGGTCCAGCGCCTGGCGGCGGTCCAAGTCCGGGGGTGGACTGGTGGGCCGATCGTAGAGCGGCGCCTCGTCGGCCAGCGCCTTGTTGGGTATCTCCGCGACGACCGCGTCGCCGTCGCGCACACGCAACAGCCCGTCGCCGGTCACCTGCCCGATACGCACGGCGTGCAGGTCCCACTTCTCGAAGATCCGCTCGACCTCCGCTTCGCGTCCCGGCCGCACGATGAACAGCATGCGCTCCTGCGACTCGGACAGCATGATCTCGTACGGCGTCATGCCGGACTCCCGCTGCGGCACGCGCCTGACGTCGATCTCGATACCCGATCCACCGCGCGCGCCCATTTCGCACGTGGAGCAGGTGAGCCCTGCAGCCCCCATGTCCTGGATGCCGACCAGCGCGTCGGTGCGCATCACTTCCAGGCAAGCCTCGAGCAGCAGCTTCTCGAAGAAGGGGTCGCCTACCTGCACGTTAGGCCGCTTCTCCTCGGACTTCTCGTCGAATTCGGCCGAGGCCATCGTCGCCCCGTGGATGCCGTCCCGCCCGGTCTTGGCGCCGACGTAGTAGACGGCGTTGCCCGCGCCTTCCGCGCGGCCCAGGATCAGGGCATCCGCGCGGGCGATGCCGAGGCAGAAGACGTTGACCAGCGGGTTGCCGGCGTAGCTCTCGTCGAACGCCACCTCACCGCCCACGGTCGGGATGCCGATGCTGTTGCCGTAGCCGGCGATCCCCGCCACCACGCCTTCCGCGATGCGGCGCGTGAGCGGTTCGTCCAGCGACCCGAACCGCAGCGAGTCGAGCAGGGCGACCGGCCGCGCGCCCATCGTGAAGATGTCGCGGATGATGCCGCCCACGCCGGTGGCGGCACCCTGGTACGGCTCGATGAACGACGGGTGATTGTGCGACTCGATCTTGAAGACCGCGGCCAGGCCGTCGCCGATGTCGACGGCGCCGGCGTTCTCGCCCGGGCCCTGCAGCACGCGGGGGCCGCGCGTCGGCAGCTTGCGCAGGTGGAGGCGAGAGCTCTTGTAGCTGCAGTGCTCGGACCACATGACGGAAAAGATGCCGAGCTCCGTCAGGTTCGGCTCGCGCCCGAGGATCTCCAGGACGCGTCCGTATTCGTCGGCCGTCAGGCCGTGCGCCTCGATCGTCTGCCGGTCGATCATGACTGCGCCGCCGCCGTGCGCGGCTCCGCGCCGCCCGCGCCCGCCGCGGCCAGCGCCGCGACGACAGACTCCAGGATGACGCGGCCGTCCGCGCTGCCGAGCGCCGCCTCGCACGCCCGCTCCGGGTGCGGCATCATGCCGACCACGTTGCGCGCCGCGTTGCACAGGCCCCCGATGGCGGCGGTGGACCCGTTCACGTTCCAGGCCTCGTCGCGGCTGCCGTCCGGCGCCGTGTAGCGGAAGATGATCTGCCGGTTCGCCTCCAGTGCGGCGACGGTCTCGGGATCGGCGTAGTAGTTGCCCTCGCCGTGCGCTATCGGGATCCGCAACACGCTACCCCGCGCAGCCAGACGCGTGAACGGCGTGTCGGTCTGCTCCACGCGCAGGTGCACGTGCTCGCAGATGAACTTGAGCCGGCGGTTGCGGCGCATGCCGCCCGGCAGGAGGCCCGCCTCCAGCAGCACCTGGAAGCCGTTGCAGATGCCGAGCACCGACCCGCCCGCCGCCGCGAAGCGGGCCACCTCGCCCATGATGGGTGAAAAGCGCGCGATCGCCCCGCTGCGCAGGTAGTCGCCATAGGAGAACCCGCCCGGCAGGATCACCGCGTCGGCGCCGCCCAGGCTGGTTTCCTTGTGCCAGACGAAGCGCGCCTCCTGGCCCAGCACGTGCTTCACGGCGTGGTAGGCGTCGTGGTCGCAGTTGGAGCCGGGGAACACAACTACCGCGAAGCTAGCCCGCATTACTCACCAGCCTTCTGCTGCGGCCGCCGATCCGCTCGCTGTGGCGGGCCGTACTCCCTCACGCCGCTTCGACGTAGTCACGGCTACGCCTGCAGCGTCGTTCAGTCCGTGCGACCCACCACAGCGGCGCCTCGACGCCCTCACGACGAACGCCGGTGAGTAATGCCGGCTTGTCATCCCTCGACGTCCACCCGATAGCTCTCGATGACCGGATTGGCCAGCAGCTTGTCCGCCACGGTCGCCGCCAGCTCCCGCGCCTGCGCGGCGTCCGCGGCGTCGACGTCCAGCTCGAAGTACTTGCCCTGCCGCACGTCACGCACCGAGCCGTAGCCCAGCGTGTGCAGCGCCTCCGTGATCGTCTTGCCCTGCGGATCGAGGATGGAGGGTTTCAGGGTAACGAACACCGTCGCTTTCATCTCACGCTCCCGGCTGCGCCACCGGCGCCCCGAACACCCGGTCGAAGATCGTGCCCACGTGGCGCAACTGCACTTTCAGGTCGAAGATCCGCTCGACATCCTCGCGCGCCAGCACCCCCATCACGTCCTGATCGTCCAGCAGCAGCTCCCTGAAATCGAGCCGCTCGTCGTGCGCCCGCATGGCGTTGCGCTGCACCCAGACGTAGGCGTCCTCGCGCGACACGCCGGCCTGGGCGAGCTGCAGCAGCACCGCGCCGGAGAAGATCACCCCGCGCGAGAGCCCCAGGTTCTCCAGCATGCGGTCCTCGTGCACGACGAGGCCGAGCACGATGCGCGTGAAGCGGCGCACCATGTGGTCGAGCAGGCAGAAGCTGTCGGGCAGGATGACCCGCTCCACGGACGAGTGCGATATGTCGCGCTCGTGCCACAGCGCCACGTTGTCGAGCGCCGCCATGGCGTTGGCGCGCAGCACGCGGGCCAGACCGGTGATCTGCTCGCAGCCGATCGGGTTGCGCTTGTGGGGCATGGCGGACGAACCCTTCTGCCCCTTCGCGAACGGCTCCTCGACCTCGCCGATCTCCGTCTTCTGCAGGCCGCGCACCTCCAGCGCGAACTTCTCGAGCGACGCGCCCGTGATGGCCAGCGCGCCGGCCAGCTCCGCGTGCCGGTCGCGCTGGATGACCTGCGACGAGATGCGGGCCGGCCGCAGGCCGAGGCGCTCGCAGACGCCCTGCTCGATCTCCGGATTGAGGTGGGCGTAGGTGCCGACGGCGCCCGAGACCATGCCGACGCCGACGGCGTCGCGCGCGCGCACCAGCCGCTCGCGGTCGCGCTGCAGCTCCTCGTACCAGAGCGCGAGCTTCAGGCCGAGGGTGATCGGCTCGGCGTGCACGCCGTGGGTGCGGCCCATCATCGGCGTGTCGCGGTGCTCCAGCGCCCGGTGGCGAACGGCGGACGCCAGGCCGTCGAGATCCTCCAGCAGCAGCGTGCACGCGGCGCGGAGCTGCACGGCGAGCGCCGTGTCCACCACGTCCGCCGACGTCATGCCGAAATGCAGCCAGCGCGCCGACGGCCCCACGTGTTCGGCCACGCACGTGGTGAAGGCGATGATGTCGTGGCGCGTGACGGCCTCGATCTCGTCGATGCGGGCGGCGTCGACGGCCCCCTTCTCGCGGATGTCGCGCGCCGCGTCGGCCGGAATCAGACCATGCTCGGCCATCACCTCGGCCGCGGCCGTCTCGACCTGCAGCCAGGTCTCGTAGCGATTCTGATCCGTCCAGATCCGCCCCATCTCGGGCGGCGTGTAGCGTGGAATCATGATGCCATTACGTGGGGCTCCGCCCAGGTTTCGAGATCGACCGGCGGCGTTACCTTGTCCTGACTGGTCACTACAACCCGTACTTCCTCGCGTCCGCAGGCGTCGAGCGCCTCGCGGCAGGTCAGCTCGGCCAGCTCCGGCACGTTGTTCACGCGGCTGAGGTGCATCAGCACGATGCAGCGCACCTCCGGCCCCAGGCCGCCGCGGATATAGGCGGCCAGCGCCTCGTTCGAGAGATGCCCGGCGTCGCTGGCGATCCGGCTGCGGGTGGCCGCGTCGTACGGGCTGACACGCAGCAGGTCCTCCGCGTGGTTCGATTCGATGACCAGCACGCGGCAGCCGCTGAACAGCGCCGCCAGCTCCGCGGTGACCGCGCCGACGTCGGTAGCGTACCCGACCGCCCCCTCCGGCGTGTCGATGCGGAACGCGACGGTCTCCGACGCATCGTGAGGCACGACGAACGGCCGGAAGCGCAGGCCGCACAGATCGAGCGGCCGCGACGGCACCAGCTCCCGCCAGTCATGCAGATCGTCCACCTGCCACTCGCACAGCGCCGCCGCCGTCGTATGGACCGGCAGGCAGTAGCGCCGCGACAGCAGCCGCGCGCCGCGCGTGTGGTCCCCGTGCGCATGCGTGATAACGATGGCGCGCAGGGCATCCGGCTCGACGCCAACCTGCTCCAGCCGCCGGCAGAGATCGCGGCAGCTGAGCCCGGCGTCGACCAGCACGTGGGCGTCCCCGTGCGTGAGCAGCGTCGCGTTGCCGCCGCTGCCGCTGCCGAGCACCGTCAGTCGAACCGCGATTGCGGAACCCCCTTACACTGCCAGTTGATCCGCGGTCGGGGCCCGCCCGCCGTCCGGGCCGAGTACCGTCGCCGCGAGGTTGCCGTTCGAGAACAGGTCCGCCGCCACGCGCCGCACGTCATCGGCCGTGATCGCGTCGACGCGCGCGAGGATCTCCGTCACGTCGAACTGCCGGCCGAAGTAGATCTCCGAGCGGGCCAACTGCGCCATCCGGCTCGCCGTGCTTTCCAGCCCGAGCACCAGGTTCCCCTTGAGATGGTCCTTCGCCCGTTGCAGCTCGTCGTCCGGCATCACCGCGTGGGCGAGTTTCCGCATCTCGGCCACGACCAGGTCGATCACCTCGTGCACCGAGGCGGCGGCGCAACCCACGTACACCGTCAGCATCCCCGTGTCGCGGTACGACTCCAGGCCGCTGCTGACCGCGTAGGCCAGGCCCCGCTTCTCCCGGATGTTCTGAAAGAGGCGCGAGCTCATCGAGCCGCCCAGCACCGCGTTGAGCACGTAGCTCGGGTAGCGGTCGGCATGCGTCTGCGAGTAGGCGCGCGTGCCGATACAGATGTGGCTCTGCTCGATCGGCTTCGAGCGCACGGCCAGGCCCGGGCGCTCGGCCGGCGGCGTATCGTCTGCCGGCTCGGCGCGGGCCGGCAGGACGCCGAACGCCTCGCCGACGAGGTCCCGCAGCGCCGCGTGGTCGACGTTGCCGGCTGCCGCGACGACGAGATTGCCCGCCACGTACGACCGGCAGAAGAAGGTGCGCAGGGACTCGCTGGTGATGGCCGCCACCGACGCCGGCGACCCGAGGATGGAGCGCCCGAGTGGATGGTCAGGCCAGAAGCCGCGCGTGAACAGCTCATGCACCAGGTCGTCGGGCGTGTCCTCGACCATCTTGATTTCTTCGAGGATGACCTGCGCCTCGCGCTGCACGTCCTCGGCTTGGAACGCCGGCCGCAGCAGCAGGTCCGAGAGCAGGTCCACGGCGCGCGGCAGGTGCTCGTCGAGCACTTTGATGTAGTAGCTGCCGCACTCCTTGGCGGTGAACGCGTCGAGCTGCCCGCCCATCGAGTCGACCTGCTGCGCGATCGCCTCGGCGCTGCGCGTGGTCGTCCCCTTGAAGAGCATGTGCTCGGTGAAGTGCGCGATGCCGGCGTCGGCGTCCCCCTCGTGCCGCGAGCCGTGCGTCAGCCACGCGCCGAGGCTGACGGAGCGTACGTCGGGCATGGACTCGGTCAGCAGCGTCAGCCCGTTGTCGAAGACGTGGCGTCGGATCATCACCGAGAGAGCGGTCCGGGGCGGGCCCCAACGGCGCCCCGTTTACCGGCCGGCCGGCGCGCCGTCATGCGCATGTTAACATCCGCCCCGCCGGGCGATCCTCTCTGCGCCGATGCCCACCGACCTGGACCTCGCCGAGCTCGATCCGGAGCAGCTTGCGGAAGCCGTCGTCGAACGCGGCGGACGCCCGTTCAACGCGCGCCAGATCGCCCGCTGGCTGTACCGCCGCAACGTCACGGACTTCGCGGCGATGACCGACCTGCCCGCCGCGCTACGGGACCGGCTGGCCGCCGGCTGGTCGTGCTCCACGCCGGCCGTGCTGCGCGCGGATCTGTCCGAGGATGGCACCGCCAAGCTGCTGCTGGAGCTGCCGGACGGCGCACGCATCGAGGCGGTCCACATCCCCGACACTCCGCGGCAGACGTTCTGCGTCTCCACGCAGGTGGGCTGCGCCATGCAGTGCGGTTTCTGCCTGACCGGCCTGATGGGGCTGCAGCGGCACCTGTCGGCGGGCGAGATCGCCGGCCAGGTGCGCCTGCTGGCGCACCACTTCGAGCTGGCCGATGCCCCCTTCAACGTCGTGCTGATGGGGATGGGGGAGCCGCTGCACAACTACGACGCCACCATGAAGGCGCTGCGCATGCTGACCCACCGCAGCGGCCTCGCCATGCCGCCGCGGCGCATCACGCTCTCGACGGTCGGGGTGCTGCCGGCCCTGGAGCGGCTGGCCTCCGAGCCGGTGATGCCCAACCTGGCCGTCTCGCTGCACGCCACCACGGAAGAGTTGCGCGACCGCCTCGTGCCGGTGAACCGCAAGTACGGCCTGGCCGACCTGGTCGCCGCCTGCCGCCGCTTCCCGGCCAACCGGCGGCGGCGCATAACCTTTGAGTATGTACTGCTGGCCGGCGTCAACGACTCCATCGCCGACGCCGCGCGCCTCTCCCGCCTGCTGTCCGGCATGCACGCCAAGGTCAACGTAATCCCGCTCAACGAGGCGCCCGGCATCCCGTACCGCCGGCCGTCAGACAGCCAGATCGACCGCTTCGGCCGCGCCCTCGCCGCCCGCGGCGTGACGGTGATGGTCCGCAAGAGCCGCGGCCGCGACATCCGTGCGGCGTGCGGGCAGTTGATTGTCGAGGACGGATCGTCCCGCCCCGGCGCCTGAGGCGCATGCCGACGGCCCGCACTTCAGTAGGTGACGTGGCCCGCAAGGTGCGTCCAGTCGGTGAACACGTCCAGCGCGCCGTCGCACGGGAGGTGGAGCATAGGCAGCTCCCGCTTGCCGAGAGGCCTGGCGAATTCCTCGTAGATGTGCTCGTCGCGGAACTCGATGCCGGCGGCGTCGTGCCGGTTGACGGCGAAATAGACACTGCCGATGCGGGACCAGTAGATGGCGCCCAGGCACATCGGGCACGGCTCGCAGCTCGAGTAGATCTCGCAACCCGACAGGTCGTACGTCTCCAGCAGGCGGCTGGCGTTCCGGATGGCGACGACCTCGGCGTGGGCCGTGGGGTCGTTCGACCGCAGCACCTCGTTCCAGCCTTCGCCGACGATGGCGCCGTCCTTGACGACCACCGCCCCGAACGGCCCGCCGTGGCCGAGCTCCATGCCCCGCCGCGAGAGCCATACCGCCCGCTCCATGTGCGCTGCGTTCGTCATTGAATGTTATGACTCTACAAGGGAAGGAAAAGATCCCGCGTTTTCAAACCGGTTCCGGCGGGTCCTGTCACCGGGCGGGGCATCAGTTCGTCGCTCGGTGGTTGACAGCTAACCCCGACGGTACAACAACGCCGGTGACCGACTCGCCTGCACCGGTGATGCGCACCCGGACGCGGACGTTGTCGGGCAGGCCCTCGGGCACTCTGACCTTTAGATAGTTGTCGGTCACCACGACGGAGCCGCCCTCCGTGGTGAGGCCCGAGCGGACCTTCCCGAGCTGCGACGCGCGGAACGCTGACGCCAGCTCGGCCCCTGCGGCCCGCACCGCGCGGCCCCGCTCGCGGATGACGGGCCCCGGCACCTTGTTCGGCATCTGCGTCGCGTCGGTGCCCGGGCGGTCCGAGTACGGGAAGACGTGCAGGTAGGTCAGGGGACTCTCACGCAGGTACGTCAGGTTGATGTCGGCGTCGGCGTCGGTTTCGCCCGGGAAGCCGACGATCATGTCCGAGCCGATCGCCGCGTCGGGCAGCCGCTCGCGCACATCCGACACCAGCCGGCGGTAGTAGTCGCTGGTGTACGGCCGCCGCATCAGCCGCAGCACGGCGTCGCTGGCATTCTGCAGCGGCAGGTGGAAGTGGGGCGCGAACCGCCCGCTGCGGGCCACCAGGTCGACGACCTCCGGCCCGCAGTCCATCGGCTCCAGCGAGCTGAGACGGAACAGCAGCGCCGAGGGATGCGCGTCGAGCATCCGCAGCAGGTCGACAAGGCTCTGCTGTGGCTCTAGGTCGCGGCCGTACGACCCGAGGTGCACGCCGGTGACCGCCGCCTCCTGGAAGCCGGCGGCCGCCACGGCGTCCAGCTCGGCCGACACGCGCTCCAGCGGCACGCTGCGGCCGGCGCCGCGCGTGGAGGGAATGATGCAGTAGGCGCACGTCTGGTCGCAGCCGGTCTGGACGCGCAGCGTGTATCCGGTACGGCCCGCCGTCCCCGGCCGGATCGCATCGCCGCAGGCGCCTTCGCCGCTGCCGAACCGCTCGGCCGTCGTCCGGTCTACCGCCAGCCGCAGCCGCTCCGCAAGCCGCTCCTTGTCGCGGTTGTCGACTATGTCCGACACGCCCGGCAGCGCCGCCACCGCCGCGCCGTCCCGTGACGCGTAGCATCCCGTCGCGATGATCCGCGCCTCCGGGTTCGTGCGGGCGATGCGCCGGATCGTCTGGCGCGCTCCGTGGTCGGCCGTAGCCGTCACCGAGCAGGTGTTAACGACGACCAACTCGGCTTCTCCAGGCGCTGCCGGACGCCCTCCGGCCGCGCGCAACTGCCGCTCGATGTCGATCGAATCCGCCTGGTTCACGCGGCAGCCGAAGGTGACGACGGCGTACTTCATGGGGTAGTTTCTATTCGCGCACCGCTCACAGGATAGTCGAACGCCCGGCCTGACGCGTTCACGCACGCACTCGCGGAGGAGTTGCCGTGGAGCACCTTGCACAGGCCGACGCGGAGATTGCCCGCGGGCGGTTCCGGGCTGCGCTGGAACACCTGGCGGAGCTGCAACCACGCCGGGAATCGCGGCACTACCTGTCCTGGAACCTGTCCACTGCCGAAGCCCTGCAACTGACGGGCCGGAACGACCGCGCACGCCGGCTGGCCGCCGCGGCGCAGCGCGCAGCCGGGCGTACGCGCAGGACGGACGCGCGCTCGCTCGCCATCCTGGCGCGTGCGGCCTTCGACAACGGAAAGGTCAAGCGCAGCGCACGACTATTCGATAGAGCGCACGCAGCGGCGGAACGGGCGCAGGACCCGGAGCTGGCGGCCACGATCCTGCTCGACAGGTTGGCGACCGTCGGTGACTGGTTGCCGGCCGCCGACGCCGACCGGTCTGTCGCGCAGTGTGAGCGCGCGGCCACGTCCACGGGATATCCACACGTCGGCGCGCGGCTGCAAGTTGTCATCGCCGGACTGCGGCTCCGGCACGGCCGGGCCGATCGGGCTGCACCTCACCTGCGGACGGCCGAGATGCTGCTCCGCGCGAGCCCGAATCCCTGGCTCGAAGCCCAATTGCACCTTTCCAATGCGATGCTGCACGCCTCGCAGCGGGAAGCGGCCGCCGGAGCGCGGCAGGCGCGCAAGGCGCTGGCTTGCGCCAGGCAATCGGGCCACGCCGTCACGCTGGGCGGCGTAAACGCGGAACTGGCGCACATCCAACTGGCGGAAGGCCGCTTCCGACGGGCCGCCGGACGCTGCCGGGATGGACTGGAGCAGGCTTCCGGATTGTTCCCCCTGCGCGTCAGGCTGCTCGAGCTGCTCGCGCAGATCGAGCTCGCGCAAGGACGCTGGTCCGAGTGCGACAAGCTGCTGGCCAGCCTCCAGCATGCGTTGCCGCGCGATGCCGCCTTGCACTGGTCCCGGCATGACCTGGAGGTGCGGGTGCTGCAGGCTCGCCTGCGGCTTGCCCGGCGGGAATGGCCGGCCGGGCTGTCAATCTGCGAGTCCGGCCTGGAAATCGCCGCCAAGCGTCGCGACCGGCTCCGCGGCGCGGTCCTGCGCGTCCTCGGCGCTGATGCGCTCGTCGAGATGGACCGCTTGCAGGACGCGGCC
This sequence comes from Vicinamibacterales bacterium, assembly GCA_965207665.1. Taxonomy (GTDB): domain Bacteria; phylum Acidobacteriota; class Vicinamibacteria; order Vicinamibacterales; family UBA8438; genus JAAXGX01. The sequence continues at coordinate 930,127 of CBDBMV010000002.1, read as the reverse complement.
GACTGGATTGATCTGGCGGCGCGGCAATCGGAACCGCTGACGGTTGCGGTCCGCGCGCAGATCGAGCGCGTCCGCACCGCGCTGTTGACCCGAGCGTCCGGCGCGGAAACGGCGCGGCGGCGTTTCGACATCACGCTGCGAGTACTGGCTGCCGAGGGCGACGCGGCAGCCCGGATGGATGCAGCCGCCAGCTATCTCCGCACGGTGAATCCGGTGAACGAGCAACTGCGCCGCCAGGTCCGGCGGCGTCCCGCCAACCTTGCGCCGCTGATAGAGCACTCGGCAAACGGCGCTGGAGCGGGGCGACTTGCCACCGGCGGGCCGGCGCGCGGCGTCTGGCCGGTCCCGCTGGCCCACGCGGCGCCGCTGCTCGAGCTGGGAGAAAGGCCTGCCCTCCTCGCGCGGGAGCTGTTCCTCCTGCTCGGGGAATCCGGTTGCGCTGCCTCAATCGCGATTCTGCAGCAGCAGGACGAACGGATCGCCGCGGTGCGGGCGGCAGAAGGATGGACCCCGGAAGAGGCGGTGCGGACAGCCAGGAAACCCGGCGGCGCCGTCGTGATTCCGGCGGGTGGAGCGCACGGCAGCGATCTGTCGGTGGTGGTGGTGCCGCGTGACGACGCTCTTTCGCGGGCGGTTGTGCGCGACGTCGAGGCAGTCGCCCACAGCGCCCGCACGCTCGCGTCGGACCGCGTGCGCGAGCGCGCGAGGTCCTCGCCATGGGGGTCCGGGCTGCCGCCCGCTCGCGACGACGGCGTCTTCGCGTCCGAAAGCATGCTCCGGCTGCTGGCGCAGGTGCGCGGCATCGCCGCAAGCGACGAGCCCGTACTGATCGTGGGGGAGACGGGCACCGGGAAGGAGGTCGTCGCACGCCTCATCCACAGGCTCTCGCCGCGTGCCCGGAATGAGTTCACCGCGTTCAATTGCTCCGAGGTGCCGGCGGGAATGGCGGAGAGCGTGCTCTTCGGTCACCGGAGCGGCGCCTACACCGGCGCCACGGCAAATTACGGCGGCATCATTCGGGGGGCCGAAGGCGGCACGCTGCTTCTGGACGAGATCGCCGATCTGGAGTCATCCGTGCAACCGAAGCTGCTGCGCTTTCTCGACCGCGGCGATGTCCATCCACTGGGAGAGCAGAAACCGGTACACGTCGACGTACGGATCATCGCCGCGACCAACCGCGCCATCGACCAGCGCATGCGCGACGGCAAGCTGCGCGAGGACCTGTACTTCAGGCTGAACATCATGCGGCTCGATATCCCGCCGCTGCGCGAGCGGCGCGAGGAGATCCCGGTGCTGGTCCACCACTTCCTCCGGCGGTTCGGCGCGGCGCGCGGCATTCCGCACCTGACGGTCGCCGACGAGGTCCTGGACGAGCTGCGCACGCACGACTGGCCCGGCAACGTCCGGGAGCTCGAGAATCACATCCGGCGGCTGGCGGCGCTGGCGACCGACGACGTGGTGACCAGCAGTGGTCTGGCGGCGGGCGACGACACCGGCGCCGGAGAGGGTGAAAAGGCCTCGCCTGATGACGCGGGCGCGCGGACGCCGAGTGAGCTCCGGGTACGCACCGACCGGCCGCTCGCGGAAGCCGTCGCGGAGGTCGAGCAGGCCCTGATCCGCCGTGCGCTCGCGGAGGCGGGCGGTAATGCCTCGTCGGCGGCGCGCCGGCTCGGCATCTCCCGGCGGGGGCTGCAGCTCAAGCGCAAGCGCCTCGGAATCGGTGAAATCGACGTGCCAAAGGCGTAGACTAGCAGCCTGTGGTGACACGTTCATGAGGATGAGCCGATGACCAGCCGACCTTCGTTCGCCTCGCTCTGCCTCGTCGCGGCCGCGCTGCTTTTCGCGCCGCACGCCGTAGCGGAAGCCGTGGCCCAGCCGGAAGCCGCAGATGGGTGGACGGTTCCACGGCTGGCCGACGGACGGCCCGACCTGACGGGGGTGTGGGACTTCCGCAGCATCACGCCGCTGGAACGGCCCGAGGAGCTCGCCGGCCGCGCGGAGTTGACGGAGGAGGACGAAGCGGCGCTGGTGGAGCGCGCGCTCGACCGGCAGATCGACCGCCGGCCGCCGCCGGGGCAGGTAGGCGGCTACAACCAGTTCTGGATGGACCGCGGCGTGCAGGTCAACGAGAATCGCCGCACTTCTCTCATCGTCGATCCGCCCGACGGGCGGCTGCCGCCGCTGGCGCCGGGCGCCATTCACCAGCCGGGGTCGCTGCTGGCGGACATCCCCGGCGAGCGGCCGGTGCGCTACCGCGCCGGCGGGATCGGCGCGGACGGCCCCGAGGACCGGGGGATCGCGGAACGCTGCCTGCTCGGCTTCAACGTGGGCCCGCCCATGCGGCCGGGCGGCTACAACAACAACATGCAACTGTTCCAGACGGCCGACCAGGTGACCATCCTGCACGAGATGGTCCACGACTTCCGGGTCATACCGCTGGACGGCCGGCCGCAACTGCCGGATCACATGCGCCAGTGGCTGGGCAGCTCGCGCGGCCGCTGGGAGGGCGACACGCTCGTGGTGGAGACCACGAACTTCACGGACAAGACGCCCGCCTACGACCCCAACGGCACGACGGGCTACGGCATCGGCGCCAACATGCACCTGGTGGAGCGGTTCACCCGAACGGCCGAGGACATCCTGCTCTACGAATACACGCTGACCGAGCCGGCGACGTTCACGCGGCCGTTCACCGTGGCCATCCACATGCGCCGGGGCGAGGCGCCGCTCTTCGAGTACGCCTGCCACGAGGGGAACTACGGCATGGTCGACATCCTGGCAGGCGGACGGCACCAGGAGCGCGAGGCGCAGGCGGCGGGAGGCTCGCGGTGAACCGCCGCGGCGCGGCGTTGGCGGGCGTGCTTGCGGCAGCCGGGGCGTTGCTGCTCATCCTGCTGCCGGCGGCGCCGGCCGGTGCGCAGCAGGAGCAGGCGGACGACGCGAACGGACGGACCATCACGCGCGAGGCGCGCGACCGGGCGCCGGTCACCGACGCCATGCTGCGCGACCCCGACCCGGGCGACTGGCTGATGTCGCACCGGACGTACGACCACCAGGGGTTCAGTCCGCTGGACGAGATCAACCGCGACAACGTGCACCTGCTCCAGCTCGCCTGGATGCGCGCCATGGACGAGGGGCCGCTGCAGATCCGGCCGCTCGTCTACGACGGCGTGATGTACGTGGAGCATCCGGGCGACGACGACCACCTGCAGGCCTGGGACGCCACCACGGGCGACCTGCTCTGGGACTACCTGCGACAGGCGCCGGACGATCTGCGCGAGTACACGCGCTTCGGCGACCGCACGCGCAACCTCGCGATTTACGGCACGAACATCTACCACCTCACCGGCGACGCCCAGGTGCTGGCGGTGGACGCGGGCAGCGGTGAATTCAGCTGGCTCAGCCAGGCCGCCGACTACCGCGAGGGCATTTCGAACTCGTCGGGGGCGATGATCATCGACGGCCAGGTCGTGAGCGGGCGCACGTGCGATCCGGGCAGCCTCATCGCGCGCTGCTACATCGCCGCGCACGACCCGGACACCGGCAACGAGAACTGGCGCTTCTACACGGCGGCGGGCTCGGACGACCCGGGCGGCCGGACGTGGGGCGACCTGCCCGTGGCCAATCGGGTCCATACGTCCGCGTGGGGGCTGCCCGGCAGCTACGACCCCGAGCTCAACCTGCTGTTCTGGGGCGTCGCCGTGCCGCTGCCCTATCCGCGCATCGTGCGCCGCGGCACCTGGGACGTCGGCGACCGTACGCCGTGCGAGCTGTACTCGAACTCGACCGTGGCGCTGCGCCCCGGCTCCGGCCAGCTGGAGTGGTACTACCAGCACCTGCCCTGCGACGACTGGGACCAGGACTTCGTCCAGGAGCGCACGCTGATCGACACGGTCGTCAATCCCGACCCGGACGCCGTGATGTGGATCAACCCGCGCATTGCCGGCACCGCCGAGGAGCGCAAGGTGGTGGTGACCATCGGCGAGCCGGGCGGCCTGTTCGTCCTCGACCGCGCGACCGGCGAGTTCCTGTGGGCGACGCCGCTGCCGTACGACAACACCGAGCGGTTCGTCATCAGGGACATCGACCCGGCGACCGGCCAGGTGTTCATCAACATGGACCTGGTGGCGCGGGAGATCGGCCAGCAGTTCATCATCTGCGGCCACAACGTGAAGGGCTACTGGGGCTGGTCCTACAGCCCGGAGACCAACCTGCTGTACATCCCCTTCAACCGCTCCTGCCTGAACCAGACGGCCAACGACCGGGCGATCAACGGCGCCAGCCCGCGGTTCACCATTCCGGAGCCGGGCCGCGAGGACGGCATTCTGACCGAGATCAGGGCCATCAACGTGTCCACCGGGCGCGAGGCATGGCGCTTCAGCATGCGCGCGCCCAACCGCGGGACCGTGCTGGCGACGGCCGGCAACGTCGTCTTCCACGGCGACTTGAACCGGCGCCTCCGCGCGTTCGACGCGGAGACCGGCGACGTGCTGTGGGAGACGATCCTCGGCAGCCAGATCACCGGCTATCCCGTCACCTACCGCGCCGGCGGACGGCAGTATCTGGCCGTGCCGGTCGGCGGCGCCGGCAACCAGCTGGCCGCGTACGCCACGGAGCTGGAGGCGCCGATCGGCAGCAACATGATCGTCGTCTTCGCCCTGCCTTGATTCTTCGGGCGGAGCGATGATGACGATCTCTGGCTTCTTCGAGCATCGCCTTGGAGCGCCCCTGCGTAACAAACGGTGGTCTTGGGGCGCGATCTCACCATCGGGTCACGTCTACCTTCGCGTGTGGGCTGATGAGTTCAAGACAATGGTGGATGGACAGCGTTGTGTTTGCATCCTGGATCCGGCATGGCGGGGCTCCTCCCGGCAGGGGTACGCCGAGCGGCACGATCACGTGCAGCAGATCCGGGCAGGCGCCAAGGCGTTCGGTGTCATTCTGACTGCCGTGGATCCCGAGGTGGATCCGCGGTCCATAGAGTCATTCGACGCTGATGAGATCATGGTCGGCGGTAGAGTCGTCGATGACGATAATGGTGTGTCCTGGCTCGTAGATGCCGGTCGGCGGCCTGCGCCGGGCGCTCGACCATGATCCCAGTGCGGTCCGCGGGCGACTGATACGGTCCTGTAGATTCCCGATGGAAATAAGGGACACGATCAGGGGATCAAGGTCCAGCCGCTACCGATAAGGTGTTTATTATCAGTCAGTTGCGGTATTTTTCACGCCAACCCTGCCCCGCTGCGTCACGGCAGCGGAGCGGTTCGTCGGCGCGCGAAACGGCTCCGGGGATGAGACTGCGGAAACAGACCGGCCACGGTGTATCGGCGCGACGAACGGTTACGCGGCGTGACTACGTCGGCTTCGCGCTGGGCGTTGTGAAACAGCGAAGGTCAGACTGCAACGCCCAGGCCGGGTTAGCGCGGCTCAAGCGTCATGCGCAGACCGTAGCGCGGGCGAACGGTAATCCCGCCTTGCGCTTCGACCCGGTGTCCCGGCGCCACACGCAGGCGATAGGCGCGGGCGATGGTGGCGAGCACCACGCACGCCTCCATCGTGGCAAAGCCCCTGCCGATACAGATGCGCGGACCGCCGCCGAAGGGCAAGTACGCGAAACGATGACGTGCCTTGACCCGATCGGGTGTGAACCGCTCGGGATCGAAGCGTAGCGGATCCTCCCACAGCCGCGGATTGCGGTGGGTGAGGTAGGGGCTGATCACCACCACGCTGCCGGCACGAATGGCGTGCCCCCCGACTTCGTCGTCCGCGACCGTCACGCGATTGAAAGAGTGGCCCGGCGGAAACAACCGCATCGCCTCCTTGATGACCATGCGGGTATAGGGCAGCGCTTCGACGTCAGCGAACGTCGTCGTCTCTCCTTCATCCAGCACACGGTCTACCTCGTCGTGCAGCGCGCGTTCGATGCCGGGATGTCGCGACAGCAGGTACAGCGTCCACGTCAGGGCCATCGCCGTCGTCTCATGTCCGGCGGAGAAGAACGTGATCACCTCGTCGCGGAGCTGCCGGTCCGTCATCCCTTCGCCGGTCTCCTCGTCGCGCGCGGCAAGGAGCAGACCCAACAGATCCTCAGGACCTTTCCGGGCGGCGCGTCGTGAAGCGATGATGCCGTAGACCATCCGGTCGAGCCTAGCCAGCGCCGAGCGGGCGCGATGCGAGCGCCATCGTGGGACCCATCCCGGGAAGCCGAGGATGTCGAGCGGATTCGGCGTGCCCAGGGACGCAAGGAGTGTTGTCATCGCCTGCCCCAACTCATCTGCCGAGTTGGCTATGTCGCTGGAGAACAGCGCCTCGGCGACGATCTCCATCGTGAGCGACATCATCTCGTGGGCGATGTCGAGGCGTTCTCCCCTCTCACACGGCGTGCGCCAGCGTTCGACGCTCTGCCGGGCGCGACGCACCATCACATGGGCTGCCTGCGCGAGGTGCTGGTGATGGAAGGCGGGGTTCATGATGCGGCGCTGGCGGCGCCAGAAGTCGCCCTCGCTGATCAGCAGGTTGTTACCCAGAGCCCACTCAAGCGTCTGGCGGGCGAGGTGCCCCTTGACATAGTTCTGGCGGTTGGTGACGAGGATGTGCTCGATGAAATCGGGTTCATTGAGGAAAACGAAGTTGTGAAAAAAAAGCCGTCCTTCGACGAAGTCGTTGACGAAAAAGTCCCGGCTGTACATGGACAGTTGGTTGTCGCGCACCAAGCGGAGGAGCTGGATAAGCCTGGCCGGCTCAGCCAGCGGTTCGGGACAAACGCCTGGTTCGTAGGCGACTGCGGGGTGAACTGCCGTCATCGTCGCGTCAACTCCACCCAGGCGGCTGGAGCGTCCAGAAGCGGCGTGTTGCCCCGCTTCCTCGGGACGAGCCGAATGAGTCTTCTCATTATATTTCAGTCGGTTACCAGCATCACGTCAGGCAGCCGAGCGGCGAATCGCAAGGCGACGCGGTGCCGACCACGAGGGTCTTCCGCTGCCGCCCTCTGGCCGCTCAGGCTCCGCGTGCTCGTCGGTCAAACTCTGCTTGCGTGCCGGGTTGATCGGCCGGACGATCAAGGCGAACCGTCCGCGGATGCCTTCGATAGTCCTATAGATTCTCGCCTACAATGAGGGGTGCAACGAGGGAAACATGGCCGGGCTATTGACGGCAAGTCGCATGTAATGAACGATTTACGAGCATCATGCAACTAACCCTGCCCGAATGACCAATAGGTTTCCGTCAGCGTCCTGGGACATCCCGAAAGTCACATAAACCACTGATTGCTGGATCCTACGACTCGTCACCCACAGAAACGCGGCGGCTGGCGCGAGCGGTGGCACGCGCAGGACCGGTGGAACAGCCCGGAACGCTGCGCCTTCCAGCGTACCAGCAGCTAGCCGGTCTTCAAGGTCAACACGGCCGACGTACTGGAGATCCTCACCCCGATCTGGCACGTCAAGGCCGAGACTGCCCGCGCCGCGCGCCTGCGTCTCCGGTCGGTGCCGGAGTCGGCCATCGCCATGGACAACCGCCCGCCGAAATGAGCGGCGAACGGTGCAGCCTTGTTAGGACAGATACGCTGATTCAACATAGCAAGCGAACACGCTTTCGTTGGTCAGCATGCGCCTCGTCTCGCTCGAAACGGCTCAAGTACGGCGAACCCTCGGCGGCCTCCCCAGCTGGCGCTATCTCGACGCGGGCACCGTGCGTGCGAACCCGCCGCGTCCAAAGTCAACCGGATCCGAACACGTCCTCCCGGAGTTCCTGGTATACGACGTGAGTCTTGCCGAGCGCCGGTACCAGGAACTGCAACGCGAACTCCTCCCGGTTGTTCCCGAGGTTCTGCAACTTCGTTGAACTGCGAATTACCGCAAATAGGTCTCGCGACACATCCTTGATGTTGTTCGGGCCATGCTGTCCGTTCAGCAGCGACTCCCTCTCTTTCAGCACCGTTTCCACCACGGCTTCCTCGCAGCCCACCGTCTCCAGGAACGTGCGTAATACCTCTGGATCGTAGAGATACTCCTCAAGCTCGCGTCGACGCAGCACATGGATCCTCTGAGCGATCTTTCGTGCTCTCTCATCGTCGGCCATGTCGTCCCTGTCGATGAGCTTGTGGACCTCGATGCCGCCTGCTATGGACTTCAGGATCGCCACGAGATGCTCGGACTGCATCACTTCGCCGGCTCCACCTTGCGATATGAAGAGCGTCTCCGGGGATTCGTCGGCGAACAGGTGGTTGTAGCATCGCGCGTCGAAAGCCTTCACATGCTTGTCCTTACTGCCTTCGCAGATGCAGACACGCTGCGGGGCAACCAGGGAGGACAGGTCGTCGAGCGCGACCTTGTACGTGTTCTCCCAGAACACCCTGTTCGGAGCGCTGGGCGCGATGGTGACGGGGCAGTCGAAGTCCCTGCCCGAAAAATCCAGAAACACGACCTCACCGGATCGCTCCTGATGCATCCTATACGCTTCCCTGACGATTCCGATCGAGTGCGTCGCAATCCACAGCTGCGTCGACTCCCGAAGCAGCCCGAGTATTGACGCGATCAGCGGTCCTTGAAGGCCCGTCGCAACGTGCAGTTCGGGTTCATCGATGCAAAAAATCGCCTCCGTGGCTTCGTCGCGTTTGACGAATACATCGAGGAGGATGTCGAACGCCGCTTTCTCTCCACCGGAGAGATTCTTGTAGTGGAAGTCCGGTACTCCGCCCTTCGAGAACCGGAACGTGCCGGCGCGGATGCCGCCGAAGTCCTGCAGTGAGAGCCCCGGGGCCGAGAAAAGGCCGCGCATGGCATTCTGCAGGTCGCCGAGGGATGTTCTCCGGTACTCGCCGATCGTCAGATTCTCCGGCGCGTCGCGGTCTAGGTCCTGCATCCTCTTCCACGCCATCCGCCCGTAGTTCTGCGACACGGCTGTGTCAGCATCGATGATCCGAGCGATGCGTGGGCCTTCCTCCTCCGACCTAGCGGCCTGCAGCTGCCGGATACGGAAATCGGACTCGTTTCGGTACGCCGACCGCACCTGGAAAGCGGATTTGAAGTCGAATTCACCATCGCCGAGACCATGGAATTCAATCGTGACTCTTCTCGCGACCTCATGAGAATTTCGGGATTGACCCACCTTCTCGTAGTACTGCTCCCTGTCCCCGGAGAGGCCGTAGTTGTTGACTGCCGCGCTCGCCTTCAGTAGGAACGAGTCGAAGACCGACGACTTGCCGGTGCCGTTCGGCCCGACGAGTACCACCAGCCGTGCCGTTGCGGGAAGGTCGGCGATTGTCAGTTCGGTGAACCGCTTGTAATTCTTCAGGCGTACGCTCTTTATTCGCATCCGATCATCCTAGCCGCAATCGGTCCCGGCATCGATCTGTCCAATTGCGGCTACCGGCCGCTCGAATGGCATTTACGCCTACCAGCCCCGCCTCCGTTGGAGACGACGGCCCCGCGCTCCGCGCATACGCCGCCGGTTTCCGGACTCGCCTGCTGCGCTGCATGGGTCGTCGTATCGATGCAGGCCGTCTTCCCCGCACAAGCCCGCGTCCACTCCAGCACCCGCGTGAACACCGCCACGTGCCTGGTCGAGCTCGATCCGTAACCGTGACCGCCACAGCGTCGAGTGGTCCGGTGCCGCCTCCGTCATCACCAGATCAAGTTGCGGCCTCAGACTCCGCCAAGCCGCCGGCCGCCGCGTAATCCCCACCGTCCACTTACGACGACAGCCCCTCGATGTCGCCGATCAATAGCAGCCGGACACACCGGCCCGACCGCAGGCCGCCGGACAACCAGGCCCCGCGGCCACCTGTGCGGCGCCGGCCCGGATTGGCACCCCGCCGGCTACGCGGCGCGCGCTTCCAGGTGACGGCGGCCGGTTACGACCATGGCGCCGAGGCCCAGCCACGCGGCGCCGAGCCAGAACAGCCACCCCACGTACGGGATGGCGAACAGCAGGTAGAGCAGCGGGACGCCGAGCGCCATCGCCGCGTACGGCGAAGCGCCCGCACGTCCGGCCCGGCTGAGCAGCCGATCCCCGATCCAGGCCGCGACGGGGAGCTTGGCCGCATACAGGGCGACGCCGAACAGGAGGACAGTGGCGAGGCCCAACGGCAACCCCACCAGCGTCAACATGGCGAAGCCCGCCGCCGCGGGGACCAGGAGGAACGCGGCGAACCCCAGCAGCGCGCTCAGCGTTGTCTGCTCGGCGGCGGATCCGGCCAACTGCCGCACGACGCCCCGGAACAGCGCGACCACGACGATGCCGGTGAGCAGCGCCGCCAGCATCTGCAAGACACTGATCACGAGGCCCCACGGCGTGCCGCCCTCGGATTCGTCGTCCACGCGCTCCTCGAAGCGCACGTCGCCATCCACCAAGGCCGCGGCCTCGGGGCTGAGCGGCGTCCGCGCCTGGTATTGGAGGTCTCCGGTGATGCGCGCGCCGGGCTCGAGATCGACGCTGTCGGCAATGAGGTTGGCGTCGCCCTCCACCCTGCCGCGAATGACGATCTCCCCCGCCGCCAGCCGCAGGCCGTTCTCTACCGTGCCGTCGATCTCCACGCGCGCGGCGGCCGCGGTGATGCCGCCGGCGATCCGTGCGTCATCGGTCACGATCAGCTCGGCCACCCCCGCGAGCAGACTGCCGTCGATCGTGGTGTCCACGGTGAGCGTCTGCGCGGCGACGCGGGTGGAGTCCCCGATGGGACCCCGCAGGTCGACCGCGTTTCCAGTCGCGAACACGTCCCCGTCGATCCGGCCGTCTACCAGGACCCGGTTCGACCCGGCGATCAGATCGCCGTCCAGCCGTCCGTGGACCCGGACGGATTCCGCCCCGGTGTAGAGATCGCCCTCGTGCACCTCGCCGTTCCGGATCGTCACCACATTCCCGCCCCTGAACGACTGCGCCTCCAGCGCTGCCGTCGCTCCCGCGAGCGCTACGGCGAGAGTCAATGCGATCGATACACTGCGCATCATCTTGTTCCTCTCCACGGGATGCTTCGTTCGGGCATGCATCAACTCATTGCACCCTCGCCAGGACCAGCGTCACGTCGTCATGCGCGGCGACCGGACCGCTCCAGTCGCGCAGTGCGTCGAGCACGGCCTGGATAATCTCGTCGAGGGGACGGTCCCGGTGGTTCTGCAGCAGGCTGGCCAGCCTGTCCGCCCCGAACTCCTCGCCGCCGGACGCCGGCGCTTCGGATACGCCGTCGGTGTACAGGGCCAGAAGGTCGCCCGGCGCCAGGGTCAGCGCGCCCGTCTCGTAGGTCACCCCCTGGAACAGGCCGATCGGCACGCCGCCCTTGTCGCACTGGAGCGTCTGGTCGCCGCGGATGACGAGGGCCGGCAGGTGGCCGGCGTTGCTGTAGGTCAACCGGCGGGTGGCCGGATCGAAGTCGGCGACGAACGCCGTTGCGTAACGCGCCGACGAGGAAGAGCGGCACAACGCGTCGTTCAGCCTCTGCTGGAGCTGCCCCGGGTCCGTCACGTTGGAGAACAGGCTGCGCACCGAGGCCTGCAGGCTCGCCATGAGGAGGGCGGCCGGGACGCCCTTGCCCGAGATGTCGGCGATGACAAGGCCGGAGCGGCCTGCGGCTTGCTCCAGATAGTCGTAGTAGTCGCCGCCCACGGCGATCGCGGGCCGGCAGACCCCGGCCAGCTCCAGTCCCTCGCAGCGGGGTGCGGCGCCGGGCAGCAGCTCGCTCTGGACCTCGCGGGCAACGTTCATCTCGCGCTCCAGCGCATCGCGTTCCCGGAGCACACGGTAGGACGCCTCGATCTGGCGGCGCATCCGATCGTAGGTGCCGAGAGCCACCGCCACCCCCGCGGCGACCACCGTGTTGAGGGCAAGGACCAGCAATACGATGCGGAGCTGCGCGAGCGCGAAGAACGGATCGGTGAGGACGACCGCGACCGAGCCGAATCCGGCGCCCGCCAGCACTATCAGCGAATGGAGGGCCAGGCGCAACGTACCGGGCAACCCGGCCAGCAGCGGCGGCACGATGCGCGCCGAGGTGTATGCGCTGAATCCCACGAGGACCGCGGAGAGCACGCTCAGCCGCAGGACGGGGAAGACGTCGACACCGGTCCCGAACGAGATCCCGGCCGCGAGCGCGACGCCGACACCGAGCCAGGCCGCGGTCCAGCCAAGCAGAAAGCGGTGTCCGGGCGCGGCAGCGTCCGGACGCGGCGCACCGGGCGCGGCGTCGAGCTCGGCGGCGGCAATCGCCACGGAGGTCACGCCCCCATTTTACAGACCATGCAGCGACCGTCCGGACGAGTCATGCGCCAGAGATTCCCCTGGATTCCCGCATACAATGAGCGTTGCAGGGAGAGAGGCGGAACTGTACCGCTGGCAGCAAGTCACTTGTAACGAATGACTTGCAGGCGCCCTGCGGCAGTCGTTGCCCGCATGAGACCGATCACGAAGCGGCGGTGGACGGCGGCCGGAGCGGCGCTGGTCGCGCTGGTCGCGGCCTGCGGCATGGAGCCGGCCCAGGTGGACGGCCCGTCGTTCGTCGACATCACCTGGATGTCGATGGCGAACGTGCACTACCAGATCGGCGACACCGGCGTCGTCACGGACGGCTACTTCTCTCGCATCCCGCGATCGGACTTCTTCGGCGGCGGCGGAGGCCTGGAGCAGACGGTGCGCCCGCACGTGCCGGACGTCGACGCGGTGGCCCGCGTGCTCGCGGCGCTCGGCGGCGCGACGCGCATCAACCTGCTGCTCACCGGACACAGCCACTTCGACCACTCGTTCGACATCGCCACGTGGTCGCGGCTGACCGGCGCGCCGATCTACGGCTCGCGGACGACCTGCTACCAGGCCATCGCGGGCAACGTGCCCGAAGACCGCTGCACGCCGGTGCTCGGCGGCGAGCGGATCGAGATCGTCCCGAACGTCGCCATGTTCGTGGTGCGCTGGAACCACAGCGGCGACACCGGGACGAATCCCGAGCAGCACAACCCGGTCGAGCTCGACGCCGTTCCGGTGCCGGACCCGGAGACCGGCGGCTTACGCGCCGGCGTCGCGGAGGATTTCCCGAACGGCGGCGGCAGCCGCGGCTACGTGTTCCGCGTGGACGGTCCGGAGGGGACCTTCAGTTGGTTCTACCAGAACACGGCCAGCGCGGTGGACCTGCACCTGCCGGTCGTCGTGGACGACATCGACTACGGCGTGCCGCTCGACAACCTGGCGGCCGCCCTGGAGCAGGCCGGGCTGGAATCGGTGGACCTCTGGATCGGCCGCGGGGATGCCCGCGTGGCGCAGCTCGTGCTGCCGATACTGGCGCCGCGCGCCTATCTGCCAATCCACTGGGACGGGCTCGATGCGCCGTTCGAGAGCGGCATGCCGTTCGCGTTCTTCGAGCCGCAACTCGAGGAGGTGCTGGCCGCCGCCGGCGTCGCGGTGATTCGTCCGGGCCAGTACATGGACAAGTGGCGGCTGGACCACGAGGGCATCCGGCCGATCGAGAACCGCGCGGTGAAGCAGGCGCTCGGCTTCGCCGCGGTCCAGGATGTCCGCTGAGCGACGGGCTCTCATCGCGCTGATTCTGGGCGCGTGCGGCATAGGCCTGGCGCCGGTGTTCTCCAAGCTCGCGTTCGACGCGGAGCAACATCTGCCCGGCGGCGGCCTGGGCATGATTGCGGCGGCGTTCTGGCGCACCGCGCTGGCGGCGCCGTTGTTCTGGTGCCTGCACGCGCGTTCGCGCGCGGCCGCGCCGGGAGCGGGCCGGGGGCGGACGTCACTGCTGTGGCTGCCGGGCGCGGCGTTCGCGTGCGACCTGGCGGCGTGGCACAAGTCGTTCGAGTTCACCTCCCTGGCCAACGCTACGCTGCTCGCCAACCTGGCGTTCATCCTGGTGGCGGCGGCCGGCTATTTCTGGCTGCGGGAACGGCTGGGATGGACGTTCGCTCTCGGCGCGGCCGCGGCGTTCGGCGGCGCCGGCGTGCTGCTGGGCGTCGACTTCCAGACCGGCCGCGAGCCGCTGATCGGCGACGCGCTGGGCCTGCTGACCGCCTGCTTCTACGCCTGCTACCTGCTCATCGTGAAGGTGCTGCGGCGCGACTTCAGCACGGCCCGCATCATGGCGTGGTCGAGCACCGTGTCCGCGGTCGGCCTGCTGGGGATCGCCGCCGCCAGCGGCGAGCACATCGTCCCCAGCACTCCCGAGGCCTGGCTCGCCGTGTCCGCCCTGGCGCTGGTCTCGCACGTCGGCGGGCAGGGCCTGATCGCGTACGCCATGGCGCACCTGGCCGCCAGCTTCGCCACGGTCAGCCTGCTGCTGCAGCCGGTGGTGACGGCGATCGTGAGCTGGATACTGTTCGCGCAGGCGCTCAGCCCGCTGCAGATCGGCGGGGCGCTGCTGCTGCTGGCGGGCCTGGCTGTCGCGCGGCGGGGCAGCGCGGCGGCGGGCTAGGCCGCTGCTATTCGGCCACCTCGCGGTCGGCCCGCTCCTGGACGCTGCCGGGGATGCCCAGCCGGGTATCGGCGCCGAGGTCGCGCAGCAACGCGGCCGTCTCGGGCCACGACTGGAACTGGAACGACTGCTTGGAACCCTCGGCCAGGCGGTACGGCGTGCGGCCGCGGAAGTCCCGGGCGTCGATGTCGGCACCCGCGTCCACCAGGATCTGCACTATCTCGTTCAGCCCGCGGAATGCGGCGCCGTGCAGCGCCGTGAAGTCGGCCTCGTTGACCTGGTTGATGTCCGCTCCCGCCGCGAGCAGCACCTTCACGGCCTCTTCTCCCGCCGCCGCCCGCAGGCCGCGCGGCTCGCGCGGCGTGTAGGTGGCCGCGCCGAGGCCGGCCGCCGCCATGAGCGGCGTGGTGCCGTCAACGGTGGTCAGCGACAGGTCGGCGCCGGCGTCGAGGAGCGCCTCGATGATCTCGGGACTGCTGTTGGAGCGGTTGAGCACGGCGAACTCGCCGAAGACCTGGCCGAAGCTGGTGTTGGCGCCGAAAGCGGCCACCCACAGCGGCGTGGCGCCGAGCAGGTCCCCGGTGCCGCAGGCGTAGCGCTCGAAGGCGCCCCTCTCGGGCCAGCCGATGTAGCTCATGAACATGGCGGACGTGGTGATTCGCACGTTTGGATCGGCGCCGCGCGCCAGCAGCGCCTTGACCATGCCGAGGCGCCCTTCCATCCCCAGCCCGGGGTTGGCAATCCTCGATGATCCCCGCGTGTTGCGGCCGTGCTCGCGATCCCAGTGCGTCAGCCAGTGGTCGACCTTGCCGGCCGCGGCGTGCAGCGCGTGAATGCCGGCCATCGAGGCGTTCGGGTCGGCCCCGGCCGCCAGCAGGAAGTGGGCGAACTCGTACTGCCCGTGCAGGATCGCCACCGGCAGCGCATGCGTGCCGTCCGAGCCGGTCGCGTTCACGTCGGCGCCGGCCTCGATCAATATCTTCGCCAGGTCGATGTTGCCGTAGCGCGCCGCGGTCATCAGCGGGGTGAAGCCCTTGGTGGTCGACGCCGAGATCGTCGCGCCCTGCTCGAGCAGCACGTGCACCACGCCGGCATGGGCTTCCTCCATTGCCCACATGAGGGCCGTGGCGCCCGTTTCCACCACCGCCGCGTTCGGATCGGCGCCCGCCGCCAGCAGCGCGCGCACGACATCTACGCTGCCGGTCCGCGCCGCAATCATCAGCGGCGTCAGGCCGCTGGTCTGCGCGGCGTTCGGATCCGCGCCGGCCGCGAGCAGCCGCGTGACCATGTCCGCGCTCGCGTTCTCGCTCGCGCGCGCCAGCGGCGTCACGCCGTGGTCCTCGGCCGCGTTGACGTCGGCGTCCGCTTCGAGCAGCAGCTCGACCAGCTCGCCGTCGTCCCAGTGCGCCGCCCACAGCAGGGCGGTGACGCCGTCGGCGCGCGCCGCGTCGACTTCAACACCCTCGCTGAGCAGCGCACGCACCGCCCCGTGGTCCCGTTCCGCCGCGGCGCCGACCAGCCGCAGATCGGGCTCTGCCGCGGTTGCCGTGCCCGGCAACAAGAGAGCCACTCCGATTACCAGGAGGCAACTCGCTGTGCGTGTCATCGATTCGTCTCCGTTACTCCGCCACCACGCGGTCGGCCCGCTCCTGCACCGTGCCGGGGATACCCAGCCGCGTGTCGGCGCCCAGGTCTCTCAGCAGCGCGGCGGTCTCGGGCCACGCCTGGAACTGGAACGACTGCTTGGCCCCTTCCGCCAGGCGGTACGCGGTGCGGCCCCTGAAGTCGCGGGCGTCGATGTCGGCGCCGTTGTCCACCAGGATCTGCACGATCTCGTTCAGGCCGCGGAACGCCGCGCCGTGCAGCGCGGTGAAATCCGCCTCGTTCCGGGCGTTGATGTCGGCGCCCGCTTCGAGCAGCACCTGCACCGCCTCCTCGCCGCCGGGCGAGCGCAGGCCGCGTGGCTCGGTCGGCGTATATGTCGACGGGCCGAGACCCGCCGCCGCCATCAGCGGCGTCGTGCCGTCCACGGTGGTCAGCGTCATGTCGGCGCCGGCGTCCAGCAGCGTCCTGATGACATCCGCGCTGCTGTTGGAGTGGTTGATGTGCGCGTACTCGGTGAAGATCTGACCGATGTTGCCGTTCGCGCCGAACGCGGCCACCCACAGCGGCGTGGCCCCGCGCAGGTCGCCGGTGCCGCACGCGTACGGCTCGAAGGCGCCCTTCTTGGGGTGCCCGATGTAGTTCATGATCATGGCCGACGTGTCGATGCGCGCGTTGGGGTCCGCGCCGCGCGCCAGGAGCGCCTGCACCAGCTCTAGCCGGCCGTACGCGCCGCGGCCGCTCATGTCCCACACCGCGCTCAACCCGAACCCGCCGTGCGCCCGATCCCAGTTCGCCATCCAGGCGCCGACGCTGCCGGCGGCGGCGTGCAGCGCGTGAATGCCGGCCATCGAGGCATTCGGATCGGCCCCCTGCTCCAGCAGGTAGTGGGCGAACTCGTACTGCGCGTGCATGATCGACAGCGGCAGCGCGTGCGTGCCGTCGGAGCCGGTCTCGTTCACGTCGGCCCCGGCCTCGATCAGGAGCGACGCCAGCTCGATGTTGCCCTGGCGGGCCGCCGTCATCAGCGGCGTGAAACCCTTGGTGGTCGATGCCGAAACCGTCGCGCCCTGCTCCACCAGCACCCGCACCACGTCGGCGTGGGCTTCATCCAGCGCCCACATCAGGGCGGTGGCGCCCGTCTCCGCCGCGGCCGCGTTGGGATCCGCGCCCGCCGCCAGCAGCGCGCGCACGACGTCGACATCGCCCGTCCGCGCGGCGATCATCAACGGGGTCAGGCCGTTGGTCTGCGCCGCATTCGGCTCGGCGCCCGCCGCCAGCAACCGCGCCACGACGTCCGCGCTCGCGTTCTCGCACGCCCGCGCAAGGGGCGTCACGCCGTGGTCCTCTGCCGCGTTGACGTCGGCGCCGGCGTCGACCAGCAGGTCGACCATCTCGCGGTCGTTCCAGTGCGCCGCCCACAGCAGCGCGGTCGCGCCGTCGGCGCGCGCCGCGTCGACATCCACGCCTTCGTCAATCAGCGTCCGCACCGCCGCGCGGTCCTGGGCCGCCGCGGCGCCGACCAGCCGCAGATCGGGGCCGGCGGCAGCCGCCGGGACCGAGCCTGCGACCAGTACGGCCGCCAGGACCGTCACAAGAAGAACCCGTGTACGCGCCATATTGTCGGTACCTGCTAATCCGGCAGGGCGAACGCCCTGTACTCGCTCGTATAGACGCCGCCCCCTATCGCGACGACGATGTACTGCTTCCCGTCGACCATGTAGGTCATCGGGGAGCCGCTCTCCTCGGCCGGCATCCAGACCGCGCCGACCTCCTCGCCGGTTTCCTTATTGTATGCGCGCAGCATGGCGCCGCGCGAGCGGCCCGGCGCGTTGGTCGACAGCGAATCGCCCATGACGACCAGCGTGCGCGTCACCATCAGGCCGATGTAGCCGGTGCGGGCCTGGCCGGTCTTCGGGATGTCCAGGTCCTGCAGCAGCGGATGGTTGCGGATGTGGTCCGGGGTGTCGCCGTGCGGCACCTGGAACTTGATCTCGCCGCTGTTCAGGTCCACCGCCGCGAGAATGCCGTACGGCGGCTTGACGATCGGCAGCCCCTGCACCTCGGTGGTCGGCCGCCGGCGCGTGGCGCGCGGCATCTCGATGATGCGCGTGCGCGCGCCCTGCAGCTCCGCTTCCGCACCGGTCGCGTCCGGGTTCTGGCCGGTCCCGGCCGCGTACTGCACCTGGAACTGCGCGCCGACCACGCCGGACAGGTAGCGGATGTCCGAAAAACCTTCCGGCCCGGGCGCGATCGAGTACGCCGCGCCCGGCGAGTTCCCGGCCGGCAGATAGACGACGCCGGTAAGCGGATCGTACCCTCCGCCGGGCCAGTTGCTGGCCGGTCCGGCGGTGATGGCGCCGTAGTAGGGCCCGTCGACGTTGCCGATGACCGGCGGGTTGAACGGCGTCGGATGCCACACGAACCGCTCCAGGGTCTCCAGCGCCTCCGCCCGCAGCTCGGGCGTGAAGTCGATCAGGTCTCCCGGCACGTCGAGGAAGTTGCGGGCGTAGGCGGGCGGGCGCGTCGGCACCGGCTGCGTCGGCGAGTACCACTCGCCGGGCACATCTCCGCGCGGCACCGGCACCTCCTCGATTGGCCAGACCGGCTCGCCCGTGGCGCGGTCGAAGACGTACAGGTAGGCCTGCTTGCTCGGCACCGCCACCGCCTTGACGGGCCGGCCGTCCACGACGATGTCGGCCAGGATCGGGGCGCAGCAGGCGTCGAAGTTCCAGATCGGGTGGTGCACCATCTGGAAGTGCCAGCGCCGCTCGCCGGTCTCCAGATCGACCGCCACCAGGCTCTCGGCGAACAGGTTCTCACCGGGGCGGTGCCCGCCGTACAGGTCTGAGGTGGGCGTCTCCACCGGCAGGTATACGAGGCCCAGCTCCTCGTCGGCGCTCATCTGCGTCCAGACCCCGACGTTGCCGTTGACCGCCCATGACTCGTTGAGCCAGGTCTCGTTGCCGAACTCGCCCGGCCGCGGAATGGTGTGGAAGGTCCACTCGAGCTCGCCCGTGCGCACGTCGTAGGCGCGCACCAGGCCCTTGGTGTTGTTGTGGGTCTCGACGGTCAGGCCCTCCTTCATCGCCGAGCCGACAATCACCTTGTCGCGCGCGATGAGCGGTGTTGAATGGATGCCGATCTCGCCGGTCTCGAGGTCGATCGGCTGGTCCCGCCCATAGACGACGCCGACCTTGAGATCGACGATGCCGCCGTCGCCGAACGTCGGGATCGGATCGCCGGTCGCGGCGTCGAGCGCGATGAGCCGGTAGCCCGGCGTGACGTACAGCACGCGGTTGTCGCCCTGGCCGTCGGTCCAGTACGCCAGGCCGCGCCCGGAAAGCTGCCGGGGCGCCAGCCCGCCGCGGCGGCCTTCGCGGAGGCTGTGCATCCAGATCAGCTCCCCGGTCCTGGCGTCGAGCGCGATGGCGGCCCGGCGCGTGCCGGCCGTGGTGTACAGCACGCCGCCAATCATGAGCGGCGTCCCCTCCAGCTTGTACTCGGGCGCCGCGCCGAGGTTGTCGGTCTTGAACGTCCAGGCCACCTCCAGGTCGTTGAAGTTGGAGGCGTCAATCTGGTCGAGCGGCGAGTAGCGCGTGCTCCACTGGTCGGCGGCGTAGTGGGGCCATTCGCCGCGTTCCGTGCTGGGAAGCGGCTCGGCCAGCCCGGCTACACTGAACGTGCGCCAGATCGCCGCGGCGGCAACAAGGATGATCACTGCCGCAATCAGAGGCAGGCGTCGTGACATTTCGGGGGAGCATAACAGGCATCACGTGACCGGGGAACAGTGCGCCGCACGCGGCCTGTCCGCCGCCCTGGCGGCCTGCCTGGCGGCCGTGGCCGCTCCGGGCGTCCTGCGCGCCCAGGCGGGGCCGGACGCGCAGCAGCAGTCCGAGAGCGCTGGTGCGGCGGCGCCGGCCGGCCGGCGCATCAGCGCGCCGCGCATCGGCAGCCCACCGGTCATCGACGGCCGGCTCGACGATGCCGTCTGGCGGGATGCCGCCCACATCACCGACCTGTACCAGCGGCGCCCGCACGACGGCCTGCCCGCCACGGAGGCGACCGACATCTACCTGGCCTACGACAGCGACAACCTGTACCTCGGCTTCCACGCGCACTACTCCGACACGGGCCTGCTGCGCGCGAACCGCCGCGACCGGGACGAGACGTTCGAGGACGACCTCTTCCTCGTGTACTTCGACCCGTTTCTCGACCAGCAGCGGGCGTACGTCTTCACCGTGAACGGTTACGGCGTGCAAGGCGACGCCGTGCTCAACACGCGCGGCTGGGGCCGCGGCCGGGAGGGCGTGCCGCGCGGCGACAACTCCTGGGACGTGCTGTTCGACACCGCCGCCGAGATCGTGGACGACGGTTTCGTCGCCGAGATGGCCATACCGTTCAAGAGCCTGCGGTATCCGCGGCGCGAGCCCGGAGCGCCGCACCGGTGGGGGCTGCAGATCGCGCGGCTCATCGTCGGCAAGGACGAGGTGGCGCTCTGGTCGCCGGTCTCGCGCGACGTCGCCGGCTTCATGCCGCAGATGGGCGTTCTGGAAGGCATGACCGACCTGTCGCGCAGCCGCAACCTGGAGATCCTGCCGACCTTCACCACGATCCGCTTCGGCGCGCTCGACCGCGCGACCGGCGAGTTCAGCGACAAGGACCCGCGGCCGGAGGGTGGCGTCAATCTCAAGTACGGCGTGACCTCGAACCTCACGGCAGACGTCACGGTGAATCCCGACTTCTCGCAGGTCGAATCGGACCTGCCGCAGATCGAGGTGAACCAGCGGTTCGCGCTCTTCTATCCGGAGCTGCGCCCGTTCTTCCTCGAAGGCGCCGAGATATTCGCCGTCGATAGCCCGATCGTGCCCGTCCACACGCGCCGGATCGTCGATCCCCTCCTCGGGGCGAAGCTCACCGGCAAGGTCGGGCGAACGACGGTCGGTGTGATGTACACGGACGACAAGGCGCCCGGCGACGTGGACGACCCCGACGATGCGTTGCACGGGCAGGCGGCGCAGACGTTCGTGGGGCGCGTGCGCTACGACCTCTACACGGAGTCGCACGTCGGCGCCATCTTCACCGACCGTGAGCTGCTCGACAGCTACAGCCGCCTGGCGGGGTTCGATTCCAACTTCCGCCTGAACGACACGCACTCCGTCTCCTTCCGCGCCATGCGCACCGCCCACCGGGATCTCGACGGCCGGGAGACGGATGGCCACCTGCATGACGCCCAACTCAGAATGCAGGGACGTCATCTGCGCTATGCCGTCCGCTACTTCGAGCTGTCGCCCGAGCTCCGGACCGACGTAGGCTTCGTCCGGCGCACCGACCAGCGCGTCTTCAACACCGGCGGTCAGTACGTCCGGCACCCGGAGACCTGGCTCCAGCGGTGGGGTCCGGAGTGGACCTACGTGCGGAACCATGACTTCGACGGCGTCCTGCAGGACGAGCAGGTCGGAGGTGGCCTGAACTTCGCGTTCGCCCGCAACAGCTTCATCGCCACCAACTACGACCGGATTCTGGAGCGCTACCAGGGGATGGATTTCTACAAGAAGCGCTTCCGCGTGTTCGCGCGCACCGACGCGAGCCGCCGCATCGGGTTGTCGCTCGAGTACCGCCGCGGCGACCAGATCTACTTCGACCCGGCCAGCCCCTACCTGGGCTACGAGCGCGGGATCTCGGCGTTCATCAACCTGCGGCCGATCTCGCGCCTGAAGTCGGAGATCAACATCGACACGAACCGCTTCACCGACCCGCGGCACGGCGGCATGGACGTGTTCGAGGTGCGCATCGTGCGCGCCCTCACGACGTGGCAGTTCAGCAACCGCCTGCTGGCCCGCAACATCAGCGAATACAACACGTTCGACAAGACGTTCGACCTGAACGTGCTGTTCACCTACCGCGTCAACGCCGGTACGGTGTTCTACGCCGGCTACGACGACCACTATCAGCAGGCCGACCGGATCGACTGGGGCTTCGACCCCGACGAGCTCGCCCGGCGCCACTACTACACCACGGAGCGCCGGCGCACGAACCGCGCGATATTCCTGAAGATGCAGTACCTCTTCCGCTACTAGCGAGGACCGTTCGACCGAGCGGATGACTACGCCGCGCGGCATCGCGATTCAGGCGGGTTCCCGCCGGCCGCTGCTCTGCACGGGCCGTGATACATTGGGCGGCGTAGTCCATTGCCGTTGACGACGAAGGGAGACAGACGATGCGGAAAGTGCAAGCGTTGACGACGGCGGCCGCGGTTGTAGCCGCGTTCGGGGCCGGTGTCATCTATTCGCAGAGCGGTACGGAGGCCGCCGGCACGCTGACCGGGGCGGACATCGCCGAGATCGAGCAGCTCTACGCCCGCTACAACCAGGGGCTCGACTTCAAGGACAAGGAGCTGTTCCTGTCGGCCTTCGCCGACGACGCCGTGTACACGACCGGCGCGGGGGTGGCGTACGAGGGCACGGCAGGGCTCGAAGAGTGGCTGGCGCCGGTCATGGAGAACAGCTCCGGGGCGCCGGTGACGCACAACAACACCAGCATCCTCATCACGCCGACCGCCGACGGCGCCAGGGGCCGCGGCTACTGGATACTGATGAACGTGGCGGATCGGGAGCCGAAGCCCGTGTTCTCGGGCTACTACGAGGACACGTTCGTCAAGACGGCGGACGGCTGGCGCATCAAGACGCGCGGCTCGGTGCGCGGCTGGCCGCAGGACTCGCAGTAGCCAACTCGCGGTGCCCGGTTTCACCACGATCGTCCTCGTCTGGGGGGCGCTGGCCGTTCCGGTCTTCATCTACAGCCTGGTTGGGCCCGACCCTGTGGGCCGCACGGGCGGCAATCCGTCCGGGCCCCGCGTCGCGTCGCGCTGGGGCTGGTTCTGGATGGAGCTCCCGGCACTGTGCGTGCTGCCGGCCGTCTATCTCACTGCAGCGAACCGCCACCCGGTGGCCGACCTGCTGGTGGCCACGTGGGTGCTCCACTACGGGCACCGGACCCTGGTGTGGCCCTGGATCGTGCAGCGCCGCAGCCGGCCGATGCCGATCGGCATCTGCGTCTCGTCCGTCGTGTTCAACACCATCAACGGCCTGCTCATCGGCTGGCACCTGGGACACGTCGCCGACTATCCGGGTGAATGGCTGCTGGATCCCCGCTTCGTGGCCGGCGCCGCGGCGTTCCTGTTCGGGGCCGCGGTGAACGTGACCTCGGACTACCGCGTGGCGAGGCTGCGCGAGGAGCAGCAGGGCCGCTACATCGTCCCGCACGGCGGCGCCTTCACGTTCCTCTCATCGCCGAACCTGGCCGGTGAGATCCTCGAGTGGATCGGGTTCGCGCTGATGTGCTGGTCGCTGCCGGCGCTGGCGTTCGCGATGTGGACCGCGGCCAACCTGATTCCGCGCGCCCTGTGGCGGCACCGCTGGTACCGGGAAACGTTCTCCGACTACCCGCAGTCGCGGCGCGCGGTCATCCCCGGCGTGCTGTAGAGCGCGGCGAGCTCAGATGATGTGGCCGGTCCAGCGGCCGGCGAACACGATGCCGGCCCACAGCACCAGCGACGCGGCCCCGGCGACGCGCGCGGCCGGCGGCAACTGCTCCGTCGTGTCCCACTCTTCGACGCCGCGGAACGTCTTGAACTGGAAGTACGCCATGTTGATGAACGCCAGCGGCAGCAGCGTGAGCTTGATCAGGAACGCCGGGTTCACGACGTAGCCGGACGCGCGCGACACGAACATCCCCAGTCCGGTGACGGCCGCCACGGCGAACGCCGCCCACGTCCAGGGCACCAGCTTGCGCACCACCTGGCTCACCGGGTAGCGCACGCCCGCCAGGCCGAGCAGGCGCAGGTCGACCGTCGCGATCGAGCCGACCACCAGGGCGATCGCGATCACGTGGATGGATTCCAGCAGCGGGAACCACCACGTGAAGCCGATGTGGGCCGAGATCGGGTGGTCCTGCAGCCATATCCAGAACGACGTGTAGCCCGCCAGGGCCTCCCAGTCGAACGGGAACGGGAAGGGATCGGTGATGTATTCCGAGTAGGCGATCCAGCGTCCGCCGAGCATGACGCCGATCCAGCACAGGAGCGACACGGCCGCGATGATCCGCGCTCCGAGCAGCCGCCCCGCCGTGGCCTCCCAGTAGCCGTGCTCCCTGCGATTCATCCAGTAGATCGCGAACGCGAGCGCGACGGCCGGGATGAGGAACCCGAACTTGGCCGTGGCGATCGGGTTGTAGAAGTAGCGTATGGGCCGCGCCAGGACGAACAGCATCCCGGTGACGAAGTTGACCGCCACGGCGAGGAAGGTCCACGGCAACAGCCGCCGGATCATCTCGCTGACGTTCTGGTTCGGCAGCGCGAGGCCCAGCAGCTTCAGGTTCACCATCCCGGCGGTGCCGACCACCGTCGCGATGCCCAGGATGTGGATCGACTGGGAGATGGGCGGCAGGCCCGGCACCGTGCTGAGCAGGTACCTGGCCATCTCCCGTAGCTGGCCATCCGCGAGCCACTGCGCCACGATGTCGCGCATGTATCGGTCTCCCCTGCCGCAGCGCGGCTACGACTCCGAGAATCCGAAGAACCCGTCGAAGATATCGAGCTTGTCCTTGCGGAGGCCCGACACGCCCCGGATCTCGGATCCGAATTCGATGGACTGATCGGTGGCGCGCTCGTAGCGCGGCCACGCGGGCAACCCCTCGCCGTTCGGATCGCCCGTGCGCGCGAAGTTCACCCAGTACTGCGAGATGGCTTCCGACAACTCGTGGTCCCAGTCGGTCCAGTCGATCCCGACCAGCCCGACGTTGCCGAAGACGTACGCCAGCTCGCCCGAGTGGTAGGCCCCGTAGGCGCGCCGGCCGCCCTCCACCTGCAGATCCGGCTGATCGGGGAGGTACAACCGGAACACCGGCGGGGCGTGGCTGAAGAAGTAGTGCCAGGCGACGTTGCCCGCGTCCTCCACTGTTCGTGCCCACGTGCGCATCTCCCAGACGAACGTGCGGTCGCCCGAAATCTGCCTGTCGGCCGTGCCCGGTGAATCCGCGAAATCGCCCTCGTACGCCGCCAGCAATGCGTCGGCCCGCGGTCCGAAGTCGCTCCTGACCCTGGCCACCAGCTCCTCGCGCGACGGCTCGGAGCTCGCGTCGTACAGCGCGGCGCGTTCGTTCGCCGTGGCGCCCACGATGACCGGGACGTTGCTATGCTCGCCCGCCGCGAAGATCTCGCGCGGCGTCCGGGGCAGGACCCAACCGTCGATGATCGCCCCCGAGCCGAGCGTGGCCGCCAGGACCGTTTCCGGCGCCAGCGCCCGCAGCGCGGCGGCGGTCTCGGGGCCGTCACCTTCCACGCCGAGCTCGGCGGCGGCGGCCAGACCTGCGTCGTGCGCCGACTTCTCGGCGCCGGTTTCACCGGTTGCGTGGTCCAGGTACGGACGCTCGCCCTTGAAGCAGCCTCCCGACTGCCCGATCGCCTTGTGGAAGAGCCCCTTGGCGAGCGGCGACGCGGTCAGGTAGCAGACCGTCCAGGAACCGGCCGACTGGCCGAAGATGGTGACGTTGCCGGGGTCGCCCCCGAACTCCGCGATGTTGTCGCGCACCCACCGCAGCGCGGCGATCTGATCGAGGAGGCCGTAGTTGCCGGACGACCCGTGGTCCGACTCCGCCGTCAGCGCCGGGTGGGCCAGGAAGCCGAACGGGCCGAGCCGGTAGTTGATGGTGACGAGCACCACGCCCTTCCGCGCCAGCGCCGTCCCGTCGAACATGCGCGCGCTGCCCGCGCCGGCGTTGTGTCCGCCGCCGTGGAACCAGACCATCACCGGATGGGTCGCGGTGCGGTCGGCGGACGGCGCCCACACGTTGAGGTAGAGACAGTCCTCGTCGGCGTCGAAACCGACTCGCGCGTAGAGCGACGACATGTCGCGCTCCCGCTGCCAGCAGACCGGGCCGAACTCCGTCGCCGGCCGCACGCCGTTCCACCGCGTCGCGGGCCGGGGCGGACGCCAGCGGGCGTCGCCGACGGGCGGCTCCGCGTACCGTACGCCGCGGAACGCGAGCACGTCGTGCGCGTCGTCCGCGTACTCGCCCTGGAGCTCACCCGCGGTGGTCTTGACCAACGTGCCGCGCGGGCCGTCGACGCCGGTCGACTCGCCGGCCGCCACCTCCGTCTCGCCCGACCCCCCGCAGGCGGCGAGCGTGGCAGCGACGACAAGGATGAGCAGCATCGAGAGCTTTGATGACAGGCGCATGGGAGTTCCTCCGTTCGCGGACGTGTCATCATACGACAACAGGCTGTGGTGGTAACTTCCCGCACCCGTATCGCGCAGGTCGCGACTGCAGCCGGGCTGCTGCTGCTGTACTGCGGCGCCGGACCCGCGGCGGCGCAGCCGGACGCGCACCCCGACATCGAACTGTTCCTGACCGCCGCCGCCGGCAGTCCGCCGGACGCGCAGCGGGCGCTGGAGCAGATCGCCGCGCAGTGGCGGCCCGGCTATGCCGGAATGGTCTGGGACCTGGCGCGACTGCTGCGGCCGCCCAGCCCGCGCCTGCTGAGCTTCGTCACGATCGTCCGGTTCCTCGAGCAACAGACCGGACAGCAGCTCGGACAGAACCTCGGCGGCTGGAACGACTGGGTCTGGGCCCAGCCATACGAGCCGCACCCGGACTACGCCTGGCTGAAGGGCCAGTGGTACAGCCAGATCGACCCGCGCTTCGCGGAGTTCTTCCCGCGCGGCGCGCCCTCGGTGATCCGCCTGGACGAGATCGAATGGGGCGGCGTGGCGGTCAACGGCATTCCGCCGCTCGAGTATCCGGCGCGCCTGGCGGCAGCGGACGCCGACTACCTGGAGGACGACAACGTCGTGTTCGGCATCGCCATGCACGGCGAGGCGCGCGCGTATCCCAAGCGCATCCTGGCCTGGCACGAGATGGCGCTCGACCGGGTGGGGGGCGTGGAGCTGACGATCGTCTACTGCACGCTGTGCGGCACGGTCATCCCGTTCGAGAGCGTGGCCGGCGGCGAGCATCACAAGTTCGGCACGAGCGGCATGCTGTACCGCTCGAACAAGCTGATGTTCGACCACGGGACGAAGAGCCTCTGGAACACGTTCGAGGGCGTGCCGGTCGTGGGTCCCCTCGTCGGCGGCGGCGCGCGGCTCACTCCGCACGCCGTGGTCACGACGACATGGGGCGAATGGCGGCGGCTGCATCCGGACACAACGGTGCTGTCGCTGGAGACCGGCCACCGCCGCAACTACGCGGAGGGCGCCGCGTACCGCGCGTACTTCGGCACCGACGCGCTCATGTTCCAGGTGTCGCGCATGGACGACCGCCTCCTGAACAAGGAAGAGGTGGTGGTGATGCGGTTCACGGACCCGGAGTCGGAGCGGCGGCTGCCGCTGGCCATCACCGCCAGCTTCCTGGCCGCCAACCCAGTGTTCCACCACCGCTTCGCCGGCCTGAACCTCGTGGTGGTGACGAGCGTGGCGGGCGCCAACCGCGTCTACGACGCCGGTGATGCGCGGTTCGTCGAGGCCGCCGTCGCCGGCGAGGTGGCGGACGACGCCGGCCGGATCTGGCGCGTGACGGAAGAGGCGCTGCTGCTGGCTTCGGACGCCGCCGTGCGGCGCGAGCGACTGCCTGCGCAACGGGCGTTCTGGTTCGGCTGGTACGCGCAGTTCCCCGACACGGAGCTGATCAGGTAGACGTTCCGTTCCGCGCGGACAGCTATAATCAGCGCTGTTTCCGTCCGTCAGCCAAAGGGGATCCCATGTCTCTCACGCCTCGTGGCCGGCAGATGGCGCTGCGCCGTTGCGCGCTCGCGCTGGGTCTCGCGATCCTGCTGCTGCCGGCCGGCGCCGGTGGGCAGCAGGGCGCCGCGCAGGCGCCGGATCTCCACAGAACCGCATGGGGCGATCCGGATCTGCAGGGGCTCTGGACCATGGCGACGTATACGCCGCTCCAGCGGCCCGAGCGCTTCGAGGGTCGGGAGTTCCTCAACGACGACGAGCTTGCGGAGCTCAGAAGCATCGTCACCGCCGAGGGCACCGACCCGCTCACGCGGAACGTGCTGAACGACGATCCCGAGCGACTGCGGGCGCGCAGGATCCAGACGCAGGAGAACATCCACTACGACAACGCGATCTGGCTGACCGAGGAGCGCCCCAAGAGCCTGTCCAGCGCGCGGACGTCGCTGATAGTGGACCCTGCGGACGGACGCATCCCGGCGATGACGGAGGAAGGGGCGACGCGGCGGGCCGAGCGGCAGCGCGACAGCCGCTTCCTGATGAACAACCTGCGCGAGCCGGTCTACGAGAGCTACCACACCCGGACGGTGGCTGAGCGGTGCCTCGTCTGGCGCCACGAGGGGCCGCCGATGATTCCGCCCGCGTACAACGACATCCTCCAGATCTTCCAGACCCGCGACTACGTCGTGGTGTTCCAGGAGATGAGCAACAACAACCCGCGCATCATCCCCATGGACGGGCGCCCGCACCTGCCGGAGTCGATCCGCCTGTGGCCGGGCGACTCGCGCGGCCGCTGGGATGGCGACACGCTGGTGGTCGAGACGACCAACTTCAACGGCAAGACCCACTATCAGGGCGCGAGCGAGGACCTGCGCGTGGTGGAGCGCTTCCGGCGGACCGCCGAGGACAGGATCCACTACGAATGGACGGTCGAAGACGACCGCACCTGGGCGCGGCCGTGGACGGCCGAGATCCCGATGGTGAAGACCGACAAGCTGATGTATGAATACGCCTGCCACGAGGGGAATCACGACTTGCCGAACATCCTCTCGATAGCCCGCAACCTCGAGCGGCAGGCCGCCGAGCGGGAGCAGGCGGGCTCGCGGTAGGCACAACCGGACCGGCCGGCGGCCGGAAGGAGCGTGGAACGATGAAGAACACGGATGCGGCAACGACGCGGAGGATCTTTCTGGCCACGGCCGGCGCCGGGGCTGCCGCGCTGGCGCTGCCGCGCGGCGCGCGGGCGGCGGCGCTGACGCCCGCCGAGGCGGCGAACGTCAAGGTCGTCAACGACTTCTGCGCCCTCTTCACGGCGCCCATAGACTGGGACCGGATGGCCACGTTCCTCACCGCGGACTGCATCTACCGTCCGACCCAGACCATGGACCCCGTGACCGGCCCCGACGCCATCGTGGGCATGCTGCGGGGGTTCGCCGGCAACGCCACCGCCTCCGAGTTCGAGGTGGTCGATACGTGGGCGCGCGGACCGGTCGTGGTGAACGACCGGGTCGACCGCTTCACGCTGCCGGACCAGAGCATGGAGATCCCGGTCGTCGGCGTGTTCCACATGATCGACGGCAAGATCGCCGAGTGGACCGACTTCACGTTCTAGGAACGGGTATCGTTTCGCGGGCACGCATGCAGGGAGAGGGACGATGAGAAACCATGCAATGACAGTCTGGCTGGCCGTTGCCGCCATCGCGCTGGCGGGAGCCGGGCCTGCGCTGGCGCAGTCGAACGGCGACGGCCCCGTCACGTCCTGGGGCGATCCGGACCTCGCCGGGGTGTGGGACTTCCGCACCCTGACCCCGATCGAGCGGCCGGATGGATTGGGCGACAAGGCGGTGCTGACAGCGGAGGAAGCGGCCGCGTTCGAGCAGCAGGCGCTGCAGCAGTGGGACGCCGACCGGCGTGACGGCTCCGACCTGGAGTTCGGCATCGGCAGCGACATCGAGCGCGCCTACAACGACTTCTGGTGGGACTACGGCAGCAGCATCAACGAAGACCGGCGCACGTCGCTCATCGTGGACCCGCCCGACGGCAAGATCCCCTGGACGCCGGAAGGCAAGGCGCGGCCGGGCACCTTCGACGGGGCGTTCTCGGGCATTCCCGCGGCGGGACCCGAGGACCGGGCGCTGTCGGAGCGCTGCATACTCGGCTTCAACTCGGGGCCGCCGGTGGAATCGAGCGCCTACAACAACAATCTGCAGATGTTCCAGACGCCGGACACCGTCGTCATCTTCAACGAGATGATCCATGACGCCCGGATCGTCCCGCTGGACGGGCGGCCGCACCTCGACGACGGCATCCGCCAGTGGATGGGCGTCTCGCGCGGTCGCTGGGAGGGCAACACGCTCGTAGTGGAAACCACGAACTTTCTGCGCGAGACGCACTTCCAGGGCTCGAGCGCCAACCTGCACCTGATCGAGCGGTTCACGCGTATCAACGAGGATCGGCTGCTGTACGAGTACACGATCAGCGATCCCACGACGTTCACCCGGCCGTGGACCGTGCAGATGTCGATGAAGCGCTCCGACGCGAACCTGTACGAATACGCCTGCCACGAGGGCAACTACGGGATGTTCAACCTGCTGGCCGGCGCGCGGGCAGAGGAGAAGGAAGCGGCCGAGGCGGGATCGAGATAGCCTGCGGCCGATCGGTATGCGGCGCGAACCCGCATTGGCGGCAACGAAGAAGGAGCGTGTAATGGGTATTCGAGTTGCGTGTCTGGTGGCTGCGCTGGCGCTGCTGGCCCCCGCGGGGGCCCTGGCTCAGGACGCCGCGCCGCGCACGCCGTGGGGCGACCCGGACCTGCAGGGCACCTGGACCAACACCACCACCACGCCGCTCGAGCGGCCTGCCGACCTGGCCGGCAAGGACGTCCTCACGGCGGAGGAACGGGCGGCCATCGACGAGGAAAACGCCCCGGGGATCGACGCCGCGGTAGGTGTCGGCGCCTACAACAACTTCTGGATGGAGCGCGGCTACGTCTACGAGCAGACGTCGCTGGTCGTGGACCCGCCCGACGGGCGTCTGCCGCGCGTCCTGCCCAAGGCAAAGGCCCGCCAGGATGCGCTGGTCGCCTCGCGCCGGTCACCCTCCTACCCCACGACCTACGAGGAACCGAGCCTGATGGAGCGCTGCATCACCCGCGGTGTGCCGGGCGTGATGCTGCCGGGGAACTACAACCACAACTACAACATCCTGCAGGCGCCCGGTTACGTCGCCATCTTCCACGAGATGATCCACGACTTCCGCATCATCCCGCTCGACGGCCGGCCGCACATCGCTCCGGGCATCCACCAGTGGATGGGTGACTCGCGCGGCTACTGGGACGGCGACACGCTGGTGGTCGAGACGCGGAATTTCACGGACAAGCTGTACGAACGGCGCGGTTCGCTGCTGGTCTGGGGCACCGGCAAGCACATGACGGTAGAGGAGCGGTTCACGCGCAGGGGCGACGTGATCGATTACCGGTTCACCCTGACCGACCCCACCACCTTCGAACGCCCGTTCACCGCGTCGATCCCGATGGTGCCGCTCGACGAGCCGATGTTCGAGTACGCCTGCCACGAAGGGAACTACGCGATGGCCAACATGCTCCGCGGCGCGCGTGACGACGACGCGGCCGCGGCGCGGCGCGCTCGCTCCGAGTGACGCCCTCCTGCGCCGGCCGGCTGCAACATCTGCGCGTGCCCGGGGTTCCTTCGGCGTGAGGCGCACGCGCAGCATCGCCGGCGTTTGGGTGCTGGCGTTGCTCGGCGGGCTCGCACTGCCGGCCGCGGCGCAGCAGCAGCCGGCAGCGCCGCCGGCTGGAGCCGCCGAATCCGCTCTGCAGGTCATCGACGGCCCGCCCCCGCCGGTCCCGCCGGCCGTGATCAACCGCGACGCCGAGGGCCGCGCCACACTGCGCGCCGTGCGCGTCGACGACCTCACCGTGGACGGCGTGCTCGACGAACCCGTCTACCAGCAGGTCCCCGCGGCCGCCGGCTTCATCATGCAGGAGCCGCGCGAAGGCCCGCCCGCCACCGAGCAGACCGACGTCTGGGTGCTGTTCGACGACGACAACCTCTACCTTGTCGTCCGCTGCTGGAACTCGGCGCCGGAATCGGAATGGATCATCAGGGACATGCGCCGGGACAGCTTCAACGTCACCTCCGGCGAGTATGTCGGCGTGCTGCTCGACACGTACTACGACCGCCGCAGCGGGTACAACTTCGGCATCAACCCGATCGGCGGGCGGATCGACATGCAGATGACCAACGAGCGCGACTTCAACATGGATTGGAACCCCATCTGGGAGCTGCGCACCGGGCGTTTCGACGGCGGCTGGACGATAGAGGCGGCCTTCCCGTTCAAGTCGCTGCGCTACCGGCCCGGCCGTGACCAGGTCTGGGGCTTCCAGTTGATGCGGAACGTGCAGTGGAAGAACGAACGGTCGTTCTTCAACCCGGTGCCGGCCGCGCGCGGCGAAGCCGCCATCGCGCAGGCTTCGCTGGGCGCCGCCATCGTGGGCATCGAGGCGCCCGAGGAAGGCCTGAGCTTCGAGCTCAAGCCCTACGCCATCGCTGATCTCGCCACCGACCGGAAAGCGGCCACTCCGTTCGCCAACGATCTGAACGGAGCGGCCGGGATCGACCTGAAGTACGGCGTCACGGAAAACCTGACTGCCGACCTGACGGTAAACACCGACTTCGCCCAGGTCGAAGCGGATGAACAGCAGGTGAACCTGACGCGCTTCAGCCTCTACTTCCCCGAGAAGCGCGAGTTCTTCCTGGAGAACCAGGGGGTCTTCACCTTCGGGGGCGCGGCGGCGGGCCCCTTCGGCGGCCAGACGGCCGGCGAAACGCCGGTGCTGTTCTACAGCCGCCGGATCGGGCTGTCCGAGATCGACGGCGGGGCCCGGGAGGTGCCGATAGACGTGGGCGCCCGCATGACGGGCCGGGTCGGGAAGTTCACCGTCGGTCTGCTGAACATCCAGACCGGCGAGGAGCCGACCGCCGGGGCGCTGCCCACGAACTTCTCCGTCTTCCGCGTGAAACGCGACGTGCTGCGGCGCAGCAGCGTCGGCGCACTGTACATACGCCGGTCCGTTTCGACGCGCGGTCCGGGATCGAACGAGACCTACGGCGTCGACGGCGCGTTCGGCTTCTTCGACGACCTGAACATCAACACCTACTGGGCCCGGACGGACACCGCCGGCTTCGACGACGACGTCAGCTACCGCGCGCAGCTCGACTACGAGGGCGACCGCTACGGCGTGCGGGCCGAGCGCCTGGTGGTGGGCACCGACTTCAATCCGGAAGTCGGCTTCCTTCGCCGCGAGAATTTCGAGCAGAGCCTGGGGCACTTCCGCTTCAGCCCGCGGCTGCCCTCCAGCCGAGTCATCCGCAAGCTGTCGTGGGAAGGCACGATCGACTACATCACCGACCGCGCGGGAGTCCTCGAGACGCGCCAGGCCGAGGGCGGCTTCAGCATCGAATTCGAGAACAGCGACGAGATCGAAGTCAGTTTCACGCGCAATTACGAGTTCCTCCACAGGCCGTTCCGCGTGTCCCGCGACGTCAGCATTCCGGTGGACGGCTACAACTTTGACCATCTCCAGGTATCGATGGATCTCGGACCGCAAAATCCGCTGGCCGGCTCGATCACCTTTCAGCACGGCGGCTTCTTCGGCGGCGACCGCACGAGCATCGACCTGCGGCGGGGACGCGTCGATCTCACCCGGCGGTTCTCCGTGGAGCCCGGCCTTTCGCTCAACTGGATCGACCTGCCGCAAGGGAGCTTCACCACCGAGCTGGTGACCGCGCGCACGACCTTCACCGTCACGCCGCTGATGTTCGTCAGCGCCCTGCTGCAGTACAATTCGGCCCTCAACTCGGTGGCCGCCAACGTCCGGTTGCGCTGGGAGTACCAGCCCGGCAGCGAGCTGTTCATCGTCTACAACGAGCAGCGCGACACGCTGGAGCGGCGTTTTCCGGGCCTGGAGAACCGCGCATTCGTCGTCAAGATCAACCGCCTGTTCCGCTTCTGAGCAACACGAGGACTTTCGGGTCATAATGGCGGGACCACGGCGGTGGCGCGCCATGGGTCGCCAGAGGAGGCGTGAGATGGCACATCGACATCCCGTAGCGTTTGGCGTGGCGCTGCTGGCGGCGCTTGCAATGCTGGCGCCGGTCGGCAACGCCCAGCAGGGTTCGTCGGCATCCGACAGCACGTGGACGACGCCGAAGACGCCATGGGGCCACCCCGACCTGCAGGGCATCTGGACGACCGACTGGGAGCGGAGCGTCCCGTTCCAGCGACCCGAGGATCTGGGCGAGCGACCGGAGCTGACTGCCGAGGAGATCGCGGCCCGGGCGGCGGACGAAGCGCGCGCGTTGGCCGACAACAAGGACGAACGGAACACCCGTGCCGGCGACCCGGAAGCGGGGCCGGAGCACTGGTACGAGTACGGGAACCATACCTCCCCGCGCACGTCGCTCATCGTCCATCCGGCCAGCGGCAGGATGCCGCCGAAGACGCTCGGCGGCCAGACGCGGCAGATCGATCCCACCTCGCCCCTCGGGTTCGTGGGCGGCAGCATGGGCGACGGCCCGTGGAACGGACCGGAGGATCTGCACCTGGCTGACCGCTGCATCACGCGCGGCCTGCCGCAGACCTGGATCCCCAGCGCCTACAACAACGGCTTTCAGATAATGCAGCACCCCGACCACGTGGCGATCCTGTACGAGCGGCTGCACGAGCACCGCCTCATCCCGCTGGACGACCGCCCAGCCCTCCACTCCGGTGTCCGCACCTGGTTCGGCGACTCACGCGGACATTGGGAAGGCGACACGCTGGTGGTCGAGGTGACCAACTTCAGCGACCGGACGACCTTTTGGGGAGCCGGGGCGACCCGCCGGCTGGTCGAGCGCTACACGCGCGTGAACGAGGACACGGTGCGCGTCGAGGTCACGATTCACGACCCCACTACGTGGACCGAACCGTGGACCCTGGTGGTCAACGGCCGGCACGACCCCGACTACTGGCAGATTTTCGAATACGCCTGCCACGAGGGGAACTACGGGATGACCAATATCCTGAGCGCCGCGCGCAACCTCGAGAAGCGCGCAGCCGCGGAGAAGGGCGAGGAGAAATAGCATCGCGCCCGCTGCCGGAGCAGTGCGGCGGCCCCGCGCAGGTGGAAGAGGTCGAATGCAGCGGGGTATCCACGGCGCGTTGCTGGCAGGAGTGATCATCGCGAGCGCCGGAACCGCCGGCGCGCAGCCGCTGGATCCGGCGCTGGCCGACCGGTTCATGCAGCTCGCGCTCGACTGCGTACACCGGGAGTACCCGAACAAGATTGCGCACGTCCTCTCCGGGGACGATGATGTCCGGCCGCCCCGCGAGCTGACGCCCGCCTTCTACGGCTGCTACGACTGGCACTCGGCCGTCCACGGCCACTGGCTGCTCGTGCGTCTCGCCAGGGTAGCGGACGGCGCCACGCTTGTTTCCGCCGCTCGCGAAGCCCTGGCGCGCAGCCTGACGCGCGACAACATCGCCGCCGAGTTGCAATACCTGCGCGGGAGCGGACGCCTCAGTTTCGAGCGCCCGTACGGTCTGGCGTGGCTGCTGCAACTGGCGGCCGAGCTGCGCGAATGGCGCGCCGACGGGCAGGCCGCGGGCTGGCTCGCGGCGCTGGAGCCGCTGGAGCGCGAGACGGCCCAGCGCATCAAGGACTGGCTGCCCAAGCTCACCCACCCGATTCGCGTCGGCGAGCACTCGCAGACAGCGTTCGCCTTCGGGCTCATGCTCGACTGGGCGCGCACGGCGGACGACCTGGAGATGGAGCGGCTGATCCGATCGCGGACCGAGGACTACTACGGGAACGACCGCGGCTGTCCGCTCGCCTACGAGCCGTCGGGACAGGATTTCCTGTCGCCCTGCCTGGCCGAGGCCGACCTGATCCGCCGCGTGCGCGAACCGGACGCGTTCGCGGCGTGGCTCGACGGCTTCCTTCCGGGCATCCCGCGTGCAGGCAAGGCGCACGGCAAGGCCTGGCTGGAGCCGGGCGTGGTGACCGACCCGAGCGACGGCAAGCTGGCGCACCTCGACGGCCTGAACCTCAGCCGCGCCTGGATGCTGGAAGGGATCGCGGCGGGATTGCCGCCCGGCGATCCGCGGCTGCCCGCGCTGCGCGAGACCGCCCGCCGTCACCGGGAAGCCGGGCTGGCGGCGGTGACCGGCGAGCACTACGCCGGCGGCCACTGGCTCGCCAGCTTCGCCACCTACCTCGTCACCGAACGCGGCCTGCGCTAGGCGTCCGTCTTGTAGACCCGCAACGGGCCGCGCCGCGTTACGGCAGCGCGAACGCCAGCACGTCGTTGCTGGCGACTATCGCGATGTACTGCTTGCCGTTCACCGCGTAGGTCAGCGGGCTGGCGCGGATCGCCCGGTTGTGCTGATAGCTGAAGCGCACGTCGCCCGTGCGGGCATCGTACGCGAGCACCTGACCGACGTCGGTGCCCTGGACCACGAGGTCGCCCGAGGTCACCAGGTTGCCGCTCGCGCCGATGGCGGAAGCCGTCGGCGTGCGCTGCTGCCAGGCCAGCTCGCCAGTGGCCGGGTCGTAGGCCGAGATGGTGAATTCCGGTGTCATGTCGTCGCGGATCGGACCTTCCGCGATGTTGTCCGAATGCCCGTCGCTCTCGCCGGTGACCAAGGTGTCGCCGACCGGGTTGACCGTGAACGTGATACCCCCGTCCTTGCCGGTCACGTACAGCAGCCCGGTCCGCGGACTGAAGGAGAGCGGCCCCCAACTGCTGCCGCCGTGCGCCAGGATGTAGAACTCGTCAACCGAATACGGGGTGTAGAGCTGCCGCGAGCGCCTGACCGCATCCGGATCGCTGACGATCGGGAAGGTCGCGCAGAACGGGGTGAGCGGTACGCCGCGGGCGTTGTAGGGAATCGGCTGCGTCGGATACGCCTGCTCGCCGGGCACGTCGGACTCGGTCGGCACGGCCGTCTCCACCATCGGGTTGATCGGCTCACCCGTCTCGCGGTGCCACATGTACAGCAGGCAGTTCTTGCCCGCCGCGGCCACGCCCTTGACCAGGCTGCCGTCCGGCGCGGTGACGTCGAACAGCGTGGGTCCCGTAACGTGGTCGAAGTCCCACAGGTCGTGGTGGATCGCCTGGTAGTACCAGGCGAGGCGGCCGGTGTCGAGGTGCAGCGCGATGGTCGCGTTGGTGAACAGGTTCATGCCCGGCCGGGCGGACCCGTCGTAGTCGGGCGACGGGTTGCCGGAGTTGACGTAGATGAGGCCCAGCTCCGGATCGATGGCCGGCGGCGTCCAGATGCCGCCGCCCACCTTCTGGCCGTCGCCCCACGAGTCCTTGGCGATCTCCCAGCCGTCGTCGCGCGGCCCCTGCGGGACGGTGTTGAAGACCCACTCGATCGCGCCGGTAGTCGCATCCGCCGCCACTACAAGGCCGCCCGGAATGTGGTTCTCCGACAGCGCGAACCCGCCGTACAACCTGCCGTCGTGGTACACCGCCGGCGTGGTGATCCGGTAGCCGAGCGCGTACGCGTCGACGTTCGGCGGATAGTCGTCCGGGTACTTGAACTGCAGCGCCTCGGAGACGATCTCCAGCCGGCCGCCGTCGCCGAACGACTCCACCAGCTCCCCGGTCGTGGCGTCGGCGGCGTACAGGGTGGCGCCGCCGAAGGCGTACAACCTGCCGTCCCCATACGTGGGACCCCGGCCCCGCGCTTCGAGCGCGTCGGCCAGCTTCGTGGTCCAGATCGTCTCGCCGGAAGCGGCGTTGAGCGCGAACAGCGTCCCGCCGGCGTTCACGTACATCACGCCGTCGATGACGAGCGGCGTGGCCTGCGTGATGCTGTTCTCGGCGCCCGCGGTGAAAGTCCACGCCAGATCGAGATTGCCGGCATTGGACGTGTTGATCTCGTCGATCTCCGCGTAGCGGCTGCCGCGGATGTCGACGTTGTGCATCGTCCAGTTCACCTGTCCGCCGGTCGACAACTGCGGCATCGCCGACTGGACCGTGGTGGTGGCGTCCTGAGCGAGGGCGGGCGCGGCCGGCGCCAGCGCCATGGCGGCCGCCGCGAGCGCCGCCGTCGGGATCGAAGAACCTCGCCGTGCATGGAGATGGGTGCGCATGAACGTTCTCCTGAGACCCGCCATGGGACTCGTCAAGCCCCGTTATTCTAGAACAGCAGCAGGAACGAATCGTCCGGCTTGACGATTGCCCACGGCGCGCTGCCGCTGGGCACGGACGTGTCGTTGCCCTGCTCGCCCAGCGGCCGCCCGGCGGCGTCAAAGAGACGCCAGTGCAGCGTGCCGCCGGCGCGCAGGCCGGATCCGTCGCCCCACGCGAGCAGCGTGTCGCCGCGGCTGTTGACCGCGACGACGGGATTCTTGCGGCGAAAGCGGACTTCCCCGCCGGGCTCGACCGGCGCGTCCAGCCGGTCGACGGGCGCGTAGAACACGCGGCCGGCAGTCTCCCACGCGACGCGCGCGGCGCCGGGCGCGGCGCTCAGCGTCGTGGTCGTCACCGGGCAGGCCCCAATCTCCCATTCGTCGATCGGCCGATCCTCGAACGTGCGGCCCGCATCGCCTGATACGAGCAACCGCTGGTCGCGCCGGACGTTCTTTCTTGCGCTGCGATACGACACTTGCACCGCGCCCGAGCCGCCGGCGAGCGCCGCCATGCTGCAGCAGCCGCACGCGCCCTCGCCGGCGTTGCTGATCCGCCGGGACGGACCGAACGTGTCGCCGCCGTCGTCCGAAGCGGTCATGTACACGGCCCGGTCGGCATCCTGGCCCGCGCCCGCATGCCAGAAGACGTACACCCTGCCGTCGCTGCCGGCCGCCACCGAGGGCGCTGCCTCGATCCTGTGGTCCTCCTGCCACAGGGTCCGCTGCGGCTCGAACGCCGCGCCGCCGGGCGCGCTGCGCGCGTAGTAGATGCGCGCGGGATTGGTCTGGAACCAGACCGCGTGCAGCCGGCCCGCGCCGTCCAGCGCCACGTGCCCACCGTCCATCGGGCCCATGCCGATAGCCGACCGCCCGTCGCTGTTGACGCGCACCGGATCGGTCCAGCCGCCGCCCGCCGCGGCGCGTGAGACGTGCAGCAGGTCGCCGCCGCTCATCACGCCCTCGAAGTACATCACGTGCACGGTGCCGGCCGGGTCGATGACGGCCCGCGGCATGCGGCCGCCCTCGGGAATGCGCGCCACTTCCACGTCGGGCCGGCCCAGGAAATCCACCGCCAGCCAGCCTGCCGTGAGCACCGCCGCCGCGGCCAGGACGAGGACGCCACGCCGGTAACCCCAAGCGCGTGAAGATACCGCCCGCTCGCCGGGCCGCAAATCGGTGCCGGTCACGACCTGTACGCTAGCGGGATTCGGGCGGCGGCGCAACCGGCGGATCAGCGCGGTCGACGGGCGACGATCTCCGCCACGCCCAGGCCGTGATCCTCCGCCGCGACTGCGTCATGTTCCGCGCTGTGCAGGGCGGTCCAGCCCCACTCGCTCACCATCGCCGCCAGCTCGCCCGGCTGCAGGAGATACCCGTGACCGCGGTTGCCGTCGCCGGCGGGGATGTGGAGGGCCGCGACGAACAGGCCTCCGGGGCGCACGCCGTTACGGATCGCCGGAAAGAGAGGCCGGTGCAGGAAGTGGCAGTCGACGATCAGGTCGTAGGCGGCCTCCGCGATGGTGAACTCCGGCGGTTCCGCCTCCAAGTCGGCGACGTACGGCTCGACGCGGTCGCTGCAACCGGTCAGCTCCGCGCGCGCGAGCAACAAGTCTAGAGCGGTGGCGGCGCCATCGACCGCGGCAACGCGCCATCCCCGCGCGGCCAGCCAGAGCGCGTGCCGCCCCGACCCGCACGCGAGGTCCAGCGCCCGGCCCGGCCGCACCCCCTCGACGGCGGCCGCGAGCAGTCGCAGCGGCGGCGCGTCGGGCGCCTCGCCGCCGGCCGTGTAGCGGGCGTTCCACTTCGCGATCCGTGCTTTGCTGTTCGTCACTTGCTGGCAGTCCGCGGCGCCGGCCACTATCATCACACGGTCATGCACCCGTACCTGCTCCGGCTCATTGCAGGCGTCGCCGCGGGGTTGCTCGGCGGCCTGCTCACCGCCGCTCCGGCCGACGCCGAGAACTGGCCCCACTGGCGCGGACCGACCGCCGACGGCGTGAGCGGCGAGACCGATCTGCCGCTGGAGTGGGACACGGAGCGCAACGTCGTCTGGAAGCTCGCCGTGCCGCGGCGGTCGGGGTCGACGCCGATCGTGTGGAACGACCGGATCTTCCTCAACGTGGCGGTGGACGACGACAACCTCGAGCTGTGGTGCATCGACCGCAACAGCGGCGACGTGCTCTGGAACCGCCATCTCAGCGCCGGCAACCGGCGCCTGCGCAAGCAGAACCTGTCGTCGCCGTCGCCCGTGACCGACGGCGAGGTGGTCTGGGTCATGACCGGCACCGGCATCCTGCGGGCCTACGACTTCGAGGGCCGGGAGATCTGGAGCCGCGACATTCCGGCGTCGTACGGGGCATTCGGATTGAACTGGGGCTACGCGTCGTCGCCGCTGCTGCACGACGGCGCGCTGTTCGTCCAGGTGCTGCACGGCATGCGCACGGACGATCCTTCGTACCTGCTGCGGATAGACGCGGCCAGCGGCGAGACCGTGTGGCGCGTCGAGCGGCCGACGGAGGCCGTCCGCGAGTCGCCCGACTCGTACACGACGCCGGCGCTGCTGCGGCACGACGGCGCCACCGAGATCGTCATCACGGGCGGGGATGCGGTGACCGGCCACGACCCCGCCGACGGCCGGGAGCTGTGGCGCGCGGACGGGTTGAATCCGTCGCGCAACGGGGCCTACCGCATCGTGGCCTCTCCAGTGGTCCACGACGGCGTCATCTACGCCCCCACGCGCGTCCGCCCGCTGCTGGCGCTGCGGCCGGGGGGACGCGGCGACGTGCTCGACACGCACGTCCTGTGGTCGACGGAGAACGGACCGGACGTGCCGACGCCGGTCAGCGACGGCGACTACTTCTACGTCGTCAACGACCGCGGCATCGTCTTCGCCATGGACGCCAAGACCGGCGTGCCCGTGTACGGCCCCGAGCGGATCCGGCCGGCCACCTACAGCGCGTCGCCCGTGCTGGCCGACGGCCGCATCTACATCACCAGCGAGGACGGGCTGACGACCGTGCTGCGCGCCGGCCCCCGCTTCGAGGTGCTCGCGGAGAACGACCTGGGTGACTACTGCCTCAGCTCGCCGGCGATCTCCGACGGGCAGATCTTCATCCGCACCAGCGCCTTCCTGTACGCCATCGGCGAGCGCCGCCGGCCTTGATTTTTTCTGCTACTGAGTCGCAGTACCACCACCCCGTTTTGCCGCGTGTTAGCTTGGCCTCAAGGGTGGTATTCCGCCCGACTGCAAGGGAGGTAACGCATGAAGGGTCAGGCCGAGATCATCGACGGACTGAACGGGGCGCTCACCATCGAGCTCACCGCGATCAACCAGTACTTCTGCCAGGCGAAGATGTGCGCGGACTGGGGCTTCCACAACCTGGCGAAGAAGCACCACGAGGAATCGATCGGCGAGATGAAGCACGCCGAGAAGCTGATCGAGCGCATCCTGTTCCTGGAAGGGGTTCCGGAGATCGCCCGCTACGACGTCATCAGGGTGGGCAGCGACATCAAGGAGCAGTTCGAGAACGACCTGAAGCTGGAGATGAAGGGCGTCGCATCCTACAACGAGCTGGTCGCGCTGAGCGTCAGGCTCGGCGACAACGGCACGCGCGAGCTAGCCGCGCCGATCCTCGTCGAGTCGGAAGAGCACGTCGACTGGCTGGAGACGCAGCTCTACCGGATCGAAAAGGTCGGAATCCAGAACTACCTGGCGGAGCAGATGGGCGGGCACGACGGCTGACGCGCCGCGGGCTGCTAACGTGCCGCGCGGAGATACTGCCTGAGCAGATCGTGGCAGGCGGTGCAGCCGTCTCCCGCGCCGATCGCGCGGCGGACGTCCCGCAGCGTCCGGACGTGCGGACTCGACAGCGTCTCGAGCAGGGCGCACTCCGTGACCTCCAGGCAGTCGCACACGAAGCCGGACGCCCGCGGCGCCGGCCGGGACTGCTCGGGCGTAGGCGCGACCGCAGTTGCCACCTGCATCCGCGCATCGTATCTCTTTTGCAACTGAGACGCAATCTCAAAATTCATCTCGCGGTGATCTGCCCTCGGCGCGGCGCGTTTGTTGACACATCCGCGGCGGCGTGGTGAACTTGCGCCCGCTGCCGCAACCGGCGGACAAGAACATGGAGAGGAACATCGTGAAGAAGCGGATGAAACCGGGGCTCTGGACCGTGGCGCTGCTGGCGGCGTTGGTCTGCCTGCAGTTGCCAGCGGCAACGGAGTCCGACAACTGGCCGCAGTTCCGCGGGCCGGACGGGACGTCGGTGGTCGCCGACGACCCGCGGCTGCCCGAGACCTGGAGCGCCACCGAGAACGTGGCCTGGAAGACGCCGGTCCCGGGTCTGGGCTGGTCGAGCCCGATCGTCTGGGGCGACAAGGTCTTCATCACGACGGTCGTAGCGGAAGAAGACTACGAGGGTCCCCAGCCCGGCCTGTACCTGCCGGAGAGCGGTCTGACGACCGTGGACGGCATGCAGCCGGGCACGCACCGCTGGACCGTGCTGTGCCTCGACCTGGAAAGCGGCGACGTGCTCTGGCAGCGGACGGCGCACGAAGGGCCGGTCCAGTCGAGCATTCATCCCAAGAACTCCTTCGCCTCGGCCACGCCGGTGACCGACGGCGAGCGGGTGTACGCCCTGTTCGGGGACGTGGGCCTGTACGCCTACGACTTCGACGGCAACCTGCTCTGGTCGCGCGACATCCCCTTCCATCGGGACGGGTGGGGCTGGGGCCCGGGCGCGTCGCCGGCGCTGCTCGACGACCAGGTGTTCGTCATGCACGACAACGCCGAGGAGTCCTACATCGCGGCGTTCGACACGGCGTCCGGGGACGAGAACTGGCGCGTGATCCGGGACGAGCCGAGCGCCTGGTCGACGCCGTTC
The DNA here is from genome assembly GCA_965207665.1 of Vicinamibacterales bacterium. Taxonomy (GTDB): domain Bacteria; phylum Acidobacteriota; class Vicinamibacteria; order Vicinamibacterales; family UBA8438; genus JAAXGX01. Next base: position 887,308 of record CBDBMV010000002.1, on the reverse strand, counting down.
GTCTGGACGAACGACCTGCGCACGGAGATCGTCACGGCCGCCAAGAACGAGGTGCGGTCATACGACGCGGACGGCAACCTGCTCTGGCACTTCGCCGGGCGACTGACCGACGTGCACGTGCCGACGCCAATCCCCGGTGACAACATCATCTACGTCAGCTCCGGCTACGTTGGCAACGACCACCACCCGGTCTACGCCGTGCTGCCGGGCGCGCAGGGCGACATCTCGCTCGGCGAGAACCAGCGCGCCAACGAGTACATCCGCTGGTACGACCCGGATGTCGGGTCCTACAACCCGTCGCCGCTGCTCTACCGCGGCATCTACTACACGCTGCACGACCGCGGATTCTTCACGGCCCACGACGCGGCCACCGGGCGCGTCGTCTACGACCGCGTGCGGATCGAGACGGGTGCGACGTTCACGTCGTCGCCGTGGGCGTACAACGGCAAGATCTTCGCGTTGAGCGAGGACGGCGACACCTACGTCATCGCCGCCGGACCGGAATACGAACTGCTCGGCAAGAACGAGCTCGGCGAGCTGGCGCTCGCCACGCCGGCCATCGCGGGCCGCACGCTGCTGGTGCGGACGGCGGCGCACGTCATCGCCATACGGCAGTAGCGCCGACGGGTTGGCGTAGGGGCGCGGGACCGCGGCCTCAGCGTGAGATGTTCTCGTACACGTCGTCGCCGACCGGGTCCATCCACTCGATCTGCAGGTGCTCGCCGGCCTCGTCCGGGAAGGTGACGGAGACGTGCGTGAGCGCCTGGCCGGGCACCGCGCCGTGCCAGTGGGGAACGCCGCGCGGCAGGAAGACCGTCTCGTTGAGACCGACCTCGCCGACCGGCTGGCCCTGCACCTGGTAGCGCAGCCGGCCCTCCCTGACGTACAGCAACTGCGCGCTGTGCCGATGCCAGTGCGTGCGGGCGCCGGCCTCGAAGCCGCGCGACGTCAGGCGGACGCCTTCCGCGTCGATCCGGAACGAATTGCCGGTAAATGTGGTCTGCTGCTGAGCGGCTTGGCCGAGCCAGACGCCCGACACTGTCAGGAACACGCCCAGCAACAGACCCGCCCGCAAACGGTCCCGCAGCGTCCGTGTCATCATGCGATACGTGAGGCGCCGCTGTTCGTGGCGCGCACTTTCGGCATTCGGTCACGGCAGGCGGCGTTGCGCTCCTCTTCCTCCAGCCAGCGCGCGATGGCCGCGCGCAGCGCTTCGGTGCGGTCGATGTCGAGAGACTTCGCGACGGCGTCGATCCGGCGCAGCAGACGGGGGGGCATGTCGACCCCTACGGTGACAGCATCAGTTGGTCGTGACATAGGCGAGTCGCAGGCTCCAAGGTTACACATAGTATCGGATGTTCATACTTTTTCAATAAGCATTTCGGGGGGAGCATTCGACCCCTGAGTGACGGCATCGGCCACGGCGCCACGCTGCGAGTGACGCTCCGCCTCGCGGGGGAAACGAAGGCGGCCGAGAAGGACTTGTGAGAGCGGCGGCCTCGGCCGTTCACTCTGGTAACGCAAACACGAACAGGGTGTTGCCGGCGCTGGGCCGCAGTTCGGGCGTCAGGCGGATCTGGGCGTTGGTCGTGCCGGTATTTCCCGTGCTCGCGGCGACGTACTGCCGGCCGTTCACGGCGTAGGTGATCGGGAAGCCCGTCACCGGCGAGCCAATGTTGATCTCCCACAGCACGGCGCCGGTCTCGTGGTCATGCGCCCGGAAGCGGCCGTTCGCATCGCCGCCGAACACCAGTCCGCCGCCGGTGGCCGCGAGCGATGTGGTCGCGGCCCGCTGGTCGTGGCGCCACAGGATGGCGCCCGTCTCCGCCGAGATGGCCAGCACCATGCCGAGCTCTTCGACGCCCGGCGCCAGCTCCTCCCGCTGTGACACGGCGAGGAACGGACTCTCCTCGAACGGCAAGGACATCTGCTGTGCGCACGTGTTGCGCAGCGGCATGTACATCGCGTTGGTCATTGGGCTGTAGGCGCCCGCCTCCCAGTCCTTGCCGCCGTACCACGAGGGGCAGACCGTCACCTGCTGGCCGGTGGCGCTGAAGACGACCTCCGAGTTTTCCGCAACCGCGCCGGTCGCGCCGTCGATGTTGCTGATGACGTTCTGCGCGATCGTCGGCGTCGCCCACAGGAACTCGCCGGTTGCCCGATCCAGCGTGTAGACCACGCCGGTCTTGCCCGGGATTCCGGTGACGACCCGGCGCCGCTCGCCCGGCCGCAGGCGAGGGTTGATCCAGTTGACCGCGGCGGCGTCGGGCGCCACGGCCGTGTCGACCAGGATGCGCTCGAACGGGTGATCGAGATCCCAGTGGTCGGTCAGGTGCTGGTAGTACCAGACGATGTCCCCGGTGTCGGCGTCGAGCGCCAGCGTCGAGTTGTGGTACAGGTGCTCTAGGTCGCGCCCCCCCAGCATGAACTTCGGCGCGGGCGACGTAATCGACGTGCCGACGTAGACCAGGTCCAGCTCGGGATCGTAGCTCGGCACCATCCAGGAGCCCACGTGGCGGCGGTCCTCGAACGGCACGCCGCCCCAGGTCTCGTCGCCGGGCTCGCCGGGAGCAGGGACCAACCGCGTGCGCCACAGCTCCGCGCCGGTCCCCGCGTCGTGCGCCGTGATGACGCACGCTTCCGGTCCCGCCTTCGGGATGCATCCGCGCCCGGAGACGACCTTGCCGTTGGCGATGATCGGACCGGACGTCTGATGCGCCGGATGCACCTTGTAGTCGACTATCCGCGTCTCCCACGCCAGCCGGCCGGTGGCCGCGTCGAGGGCGAAGACGTAGCCGTCGGTGCTCGTGTCGATGATCAGGTTGCCGTGGATGGCGAGGTTGCGGTTCCCCTCGGAAAGGGGCGTGATGATGTACTCGGTGAGGTCCTCGGGGCGGTCGCGGCGGTACTCCCAGAGCAAGTCGCCGGTGACGGCGTCGAGCGCCTGGATGACATCGCGCGGGTTCGGCATGTACATCACGCCGCCGTACACCAGCGGCGTGCCCTGCTGCCGCCCCGCAGTCAGCGCGCGCGACCAGACCATGCGCAGCTCGCCCACGTTGTCGCGGTCGATCTGGTCGAGCGGGCTGTAACCCCAGCCGTCGAGCGTCCGCCGCCACATGAGCCAATCCTCAGGGGCGGGATCCTGGAGCGCCGCGTCGGTGACCGGCGTAAACCCATCCGCGGACTGCGCCGCCGCAAGGCCGGGCGCAGCGCCCAGCAGCAGCGCCGCCGCGAGCGCACGCCGGCGCCATGAAGTCAACCGCCTGTCGCACATCTCGGAATCCCCTGCCTGATCGCCGCCGCCGGTCAGTTGCCGGGCGCCGGAAAGCGGGCGATGCGGGTGCCCTCCGCCACTTGGCCGACCCAGATCTCGTCGCCTACCTGGATGGCGACGGTGCCCAGGAGCAGCAGGTCGTTGTGGGGATAGTCCACGACGCGCCGGGCGGTCATCTGCGCGGGGTCGACCTCTGCGACGTGCGACGCGATGCCCTCGCAGGCGTCTTCCCCCCGCAGGCAGGTCCGAATGCTCTCGCGCGTCGGGCCGATGTGGCCGGCTGCGAGCAGCATCTCGTTGGCGCCCCAGCGGACATTGTCGATGTGGAATCCGACCTCTACGCCCTCCTTCACCACCGGCAGGCGGCCGCGGGACAGGCGGATCAACGACATCGCTCCGTAGCCGCCGACGTAGAACCACTGGCCGTCGCGCGAGATCTCCAGGCCGTTGGGGCCGATGTCCTCGCTGCCGGGCACGAGGCTCCAGCCCGCGCCGGGCCGCCACTCCCAGATGTTGCCCGCCGCCGGACTGGTGGACGCGAAGCCGCCTTCCGGCAGCGCGACCACGGAGTTGAGACCGATCCCTTCGGGGGCCACCGCGCAGCCGACCCAGGTGAGGTCCGGACTGCCGCTGCGCATGTCGACGTCGAACACTTCGATCGCCTCGCGCGCGCCGTGTCCGACGACGAGCAGCGTATGGTCGACGCCGTCGGAGTGCCGCAGGTACAGCCCGTGCGGCCGGAAATCGCTGGTCACCGGTCCGGGGCAGTCGCCGTACGTCTCCATGTCGTGCTCCGCGGCCCCGGTAGACGGCGAGAACAGCACGGTCGTGGTCATGTCGCGCGTGTCGGCCAGGTGCAGATCGCCGCCGTCGATCATGCTGGAGACGATGACCCACGGCGACTGCGCTACCGGGGCAAGGTCCTCCGGGCTTGCCGGCCCGCAGATGAACTGCACCTCTCCGTCCGGCTCGCACTGCGCGGCCGCCGGCGCCGCCGCCAGCAGCAACACCGCGCCCGCCATCAACGTCCCGAGCATCATTCGCATCCGCATGAGATGTCCTCCCCCGTCCCGCCGGCCCGTGGCGAGAGCCCCAATTCTATAAGGACCATGCGCAATGCTACCCATATAATCGCGCGATGCTGTCCTCCAGGCGTCGATTCGTCCGCCGCGCCGCGGCCGCGCTCGCCGTGGCGCCCTTCGTCCGAGCCCTTCCGGTCGGCGCCCAACCCGCCGTGCGCCCGGCGCCGGGCATGCCTGCGCCCCGTTTCATCACGACCAACGGGATCCGCATGGCCGTGTACGAGGCCGGCGAAGGCCTGCCGGTCGTGTTCGTGCACGGATTCCCCGAGCTGGCGTTCTCCTGGCGCAACCAGTTCCGGTCGTATCCCGCGGCCGGCCTGCGCGCGATTGCGCCCGACATGCGCGGCTATGGCCTTACCGACCGACCCGCGGACGTTGCGGGGTACGCAATATCGAATCTCTGCGCGGATTTGCTCGGCCTGCTGGACGCCCTCGACATCGAGCGGGCCGTCTTCTGCGGCCACGACTGGGGCGGGGTGCCGGTCTGGACGATGCCGCGCATCCATCCGGACCGCGTCGCCGGCGTCATCGGCGTCAACACGCCGGCGTTCGGCGGCAACCAGGGCGCGGGACAGTCGGACCAGCCCGCCGAGGAACCGCTGATTGTCCCGACCGAGAACTACTACAGCACTACGTTCCTCGAACCCGGACGCGCCGAGGCGGTGTTCGAACGCGATGTTCGCCGCGCGCTGGAAATGGTCTTCCGCAGGGGCTGGTACTGGGACGTCGAGAACATGCGCCGCTACCCGCCCGACTCCGCCGAGAAGACGATGGACTGGCTGCGGATGATCGAGGAAGGCAACTACCGGGGCGAGCTCGTGCTGGCGCCGGCGGCCCTCGACTACTGGGTGGAGACGTTCGAGGCCACCGGCTTCACGGGCGGCCTCAACTACTACCGGGCGAACATGGCCGACGGCGGCGCGGCGATGTTCCGGCACCTTGACGACATCGAGGTGCCGTGCCTCTACGTCGGCGCCGAGAACGACACGATCCTGCGTCCGTCAGGGGCCGCCGGGATGTCAGCGTTCATTGCGGATCTGGAGCAGCACGTGATCGCCGACTGCGGCCACTGGACGCAGCAGGAGCAGCCGGCCGAGTTCGACCGGGTGACGCTCAACTGGATCCGCAGGAAGTTCAGCGGCGGCAACTACTGATCGTTGTCCGCCGTGACCTGCTGCGACGGGAACTCCACGAGGCACAGCGGGCAGCCGATCTGGTAGTCGTTCTTCGTCAACTGCAGCCGCTCGCGCCGCTCCGCCATCTCCCGCTCGAACTCCTCGTCGCTCAGCGCGATGCCCTGCCCGATGTTGATGAACATGTTCGCCACGGACCGCCGGCCGCCGCCCGACCAGTTGCGCGGGTCGGCCACGTTGCGGTTGGCGACCGTCGTGTCGAGCCAGCCGATGACGTGCAGGATGGTGCCCTTCGGCAGCAGCGGCGCGTAGTCGTCCTCGTAGATGTACTGCTTGACCCAGTTGTGGTCGTAGCCGGCGCAGGTGAGCTGCTGGACGTTGTGCCCCCAGATCGCCTCCAGGCACATGCGCGTCCCGGGCGCGTGCTGGTGCGGCTCGAACAGCACGATCCTGGTGTGCTCGTCCAGCACCTTGTAGGCGTGCAGCTCCTGTCCGGCCTGCATCGGCTTGATGTCGATGTCGACACCGTTGCCGATGACGTTGCTCGTGTACTTCAGCGAGGGCTCGTAGCCCTCGGGATGCAGCTTGAACGCGAACCTCAGGCGCGCCTTCGTCTCGCGCCCGTTGGCGTGCAGGTGCGCGTTGTCCAGATTGAGATGCGCGCCGGCCTCGATGAGCCGTCCCGCCTCGGGGGGAAACACGTCCGCGTTGCGGCCCACCTCGTGGACGGGCCAGCGCTGGACGGTGTTGCCGTCCGCAGCATCCGGCACGATGGTCTGGTACGTCATGTGGTGGAACACGTAGCGCCCGCCCACTGTGTCGCTTGCCTGGTCCTTGGGGACGTCGTTGATTTCCTTGACCTCGACGGCCGCCACGTAGCGGTCCACGTCGAGCCCGATCGGCACGGTGCCCAGCGAGGTCCACTTGTCGGGCGCGGAGGCCGGGACGACGATCTCGGGCGACTCGATGATCAAGTCGGGCTCGCCGATCGTCCACTCGTCCTCTCCGGCGAACTGCAGCGGCGGCGGCAGGTCGGCCGGATTGCCGAGCGGCGCGCCGTTGTCGGCCCAGACCGCGATCTTCTCGATCTCATCCTCGGTCAGCGACGGATCGTTCTTGTACTGCTGGATGCCGATGTCCTTCTCGATGAACCACGGCGGCATGGCGCCCCGCTTGTTGCGCAGCGCGGTGCGCGTCTTGATGGCCCGCGCCCACGGCCGGACCTCCTCGTACGTCAGCAGCGACATCGGCGCCACGGACGCCGGGCGGTGGCACTCCTGGCAGCTTCGCTGCAGGATCGGCGCGATGTCCCTGGCGAAGGTCACCTCATGCTCGGCGGCCGTAGATTGCGCGCCCGCAGCGACGGGCATCAACACGCCGACGGCCAGCATCACGTAACGCAATGTCTTGCTCATCGTCCAACTCCCCTGGAGACACGGATCCGCTGTCGCACAGTATCTACGCAAACGGCCCCTGACTCAAGGCCCCGCAAGTGTCCGGGCGCGGTTCAGAGCGGATCCCGCGATTTGGCCACCAGGGGCTCGCTGGCTTCCCACAACCGGGCCCCGATTTCCGGATCCGCCGCGGCAGGAGACGCGGACTTGCGCTGCATCATGTGCAGGTACATGCCCGTGGCGCTGCCCGCTTCCTCCGCGCAGCAGAGGTAGATGACGGGCCCGATCGCCTGTTCCGGAGACTGGAACATGCGGCGCATCACGGCGCCCAGCACCGGCTTCAGCCACGGCGGCGCCTCGCGGGCAATGTTCGTGGCCACGCCTCCGGGACACATCGCATGCACCGCCACGTCGACCTGATCGCCCGGGTTGAGGCGGCGGGACAGCTCGGTTGCGAACGTGCACTGCACCAGCTTGCTGGCGCCGTAGTGCCGCACGCCGTCCTTCATCCCGTAGTCGGCGTACGCACCGAAGCGATTGAAGTCGATGGCGGCGGCGGACCGGTGCTGCTCGGAGCTGATGAACACGATGCGGGGAACCTCTCCGCCGCGGCCGGCCGGCCGAATCACGCCGTCCCGCATCCAGCGGTCGATCAGTACCCGGTTGGCGAGAAAATGCACCGCGAACATCGTCTCGTATCCCTGCGGCGTCTTCCTCGCAGTGCGCGGCATCACGCCGGCGTTCAGCAACGCGATGTCGATGTGGATCCCGCGTTGCGCCAGGCGGTCGCAGAAGCGATTGACCGACGCCATGTCCGCAAGATCCACCTCCATCAGCTCGACCGTCTCCGACCCCGACAGCCGCCTGATCTCGCCGGGTATCTCCGCGTGTCCCGGACGGCAGGCCAGGATCATGTCGCCGCCGCGCCGCGCAAGCTCCACCGACGCCGCCTTGCCCAGACCGCTGCTCGCGCCGGTCACCAGGCAGGTCCTGCCGTCGATGCGCACGTCGTCCGGGACCGGGCGCACCTGCGCGACCTTCTGCCTCCTGAGATCCCGCACTCCGGCCATGACGGCGCTCGCTATGCCGCGGCCACGCGCACTACTCGAATGGGATGCCATGTCTCTCCCGATAAAGGGCGAAATCCCTGTCGACCGTTTTCGCATCCAATCCGAAGTCACTCAAGCGGTAGGCATGCCTGCCGAACCGGTTCTGCGGATGCGCCGCCACGTATTGCTCGGCGATGCGCACGGCCGGTTCGCCGAAGTCGATTCGCGCGCGCTCGTAGATGCGCCGGAGCTGCGCGACGGGATCGCTCACCAGGTCGTAGTACGAGACGTCCACGCACCGATCGGGTTTCATCCCCTCGCGCGTGCGCATGGTCAGCTCGACCATCCTGCGCGTCTTCCTGTTCCAGTGTCTCCCGATCTCCCCGGGGTCGATGGCGTCGCTGAAGATCCCGCGGCTGTGAGCGACCATGCTGCAGAACGAAGGCAGCGTCTTGCACGGGTCCCGGTGGGTCTGCACGACCACCGCGTCGGGAAAGACCTTCAGAAACACGTCGAGATACTCCATGTGGTGCGGCGTCTTGAGCACCCAGTGCCGGCCCGGACGCTGCCAGCACAGGATTCTCAGGACCTTGCGGAAGTACTCGTACGTCTGCGTATGGTCCCGGTCCTCCAGCCAGCGGGAATAGGACGGCACGTGCATCGTCGCTTCCGGCGCCTGGCTCATGAAGTTCAGGTCGAGCAGCATGACGTCTTCTTCCGGTTCGTCGTGGTCGATTGGATGGACCATGTTGAAGTGCGGGGACAGGTAGGCCAGCGCGCGCTGCGCGAGAACGGCGCGTGTCATGCGTTTGGCGCTGCCGCGCGCCCGGGCGTTCCCGGCGGGAACCGGCTCGAGGGCTTCCTCGCCCGTTATGCCGCGGAATTCCGGATGTGAGAACAGCAGGCGATGCAACAGCGTGGTGCCGCTGCGTTGCAGGCCGGTGACCAGGATGATGGTGCCGAGATCGATGTCATCGATCTCCGGATGCTTCGCGAGCAGCTCCTGAATCCGCAGGCGGCACACCAGCGCGCCGGCCAGCCGTGACTTCTGTACCAGCCTGCCGGTAGCGGTCAAAGCGGCCTCGTCGTTGATCGATCCGACGAGCACCTCCAATGCCTCGGCGTGTCCGTCGTCCCCCGGGTCCGCGAGCCCGGTCTTCCGTCTCGCGGCGCCGATCAGCGCCTTGACGTCGAGCGCATTCGACCAGCCTAGGCTACCCGCAGCCCGGCCGATGAAGTTGAACGCCCTGACCGGCACGGGACGGTAGGGATGGACGTAGTCCGTGGGTGTCGTCCGATCCCCTGTCGCTCCCATGGCCATGGCGGCGCGCTCCCTAGTCCGTCAGGCTGCTCAGCTTGACCACCCGCGTCCGGGGCTGCGGGTGCGCCTTGGCCCGCACCCAGCGGAAGCACATCGTTCCCGACGCGTGGCCCGCGGTTTCGATCCAGTTGGGATGATCGGGCTTTACGTGCGCGACGATCAGGCGCACGGAACCGTCGTCCTCGTAGCGGGCGAGGTGCTTGTTGGTGTGGATCCGGTGATGGCGGTAGTCCAGGGATTCCATCCAGTAGTTGTTCAACTGGAAGTTCCAGTGCTCGCATTCCGGCGGCATGACCTCGATCACGAGCGCCTCGTCCTCCGCCAGCGCCCAGTGGCTGTGGTAGTAGGCGATGTTGGGATCGCCGCCCGCGGCGAGCGAAGTATCCGGATCGAACCGCGGCAGTTTGTTGCTGTGGCGCTGAAAGTCGCGCGCCCACTTGGCGAACAGCAGCGGCGCGCCGGCCACCAGCTCCCCCACCGTCTTCAGGCCTTCGTCGAGCTGTCCGGGCGTGAGCGGGGACGGGCGGCGCTCGTGGTCCGTGCAGTTGATACGCTCGATGCGCAGGTCCGCCGGGACCTCCGTTTCCCGATCGAGAAAGGTCTGGCGCACGACCAGCGTTCCTGTCTCGGGCGTCATGGGCAGCCAGTTGCCGGGTTGCGGATGGCTGCTGAGCAGCAGCTCGAAGCGCCCCTGCTCGTCCATTTCAATCTGCTCGGATTCGATGTGGCCGGTGGGCGGCAATCCACCGCCCTGGCCGTAGTGGCCGCGCTGGGTGCCCAGGCTCAGATAGGCGATGGTGTTGCGCCGCCCGGTGATCCTGTACTCGTACGTGCCGTCCAGCGCCGCGGTCAGATAGAAGTTGTCGGGGTTGTCCGCGCCGAGCTTGGTGCATTCGTTGACCACGCGGTGCAGGACCGGAGCCTTCGGATCGGCGTGCTCGACGAAGGCCATCAGTCCGGCCCGCGTGATGCGGCTCAGATACCGGTACCCTTCCGCCTGACTGAACGCGTCCCGGGGCGTTCCCGGGAATTGCAACGCGGCGCCCGCGGCCTTCAACGTGTCGCAGAACTCGTTCCACGACTCGCCGCTGGTCACCCGCTGCTCTGCCACGTCGTCCACCGTCTTTCCGCGCAGCTTCCACCACAGCAGTGAAGCCCGTCGAAACACGGCAAGCAGACGAATGGCGAACTTGCGCATTACGTACCTCTCCGCCGGACCTGATCGTGCATGGGGCCGGCGCGAACCGCCGTCACTCGGCGGCGGGGAGCGCGAACACGAAGATGTTGTTGCCGGTGCCCGGCCGCAGCTCCGGCGTGAGCCGCATGTTGTCGGTGGAGCTCATCGACCAGCCGGTGCTGGCCACCACGTACTGCCGGCCGGCGGCGGCGTACGTGACCGGAAAGCCGGTGACCATGGAGCCGAGGTTGATCTCCCACAGCACGTTCCCGTTGTCCTGGTCGTGCGCGCGAAAGCGGCCGTTGCCGTCGCCGCCGAACACCAGCCCGCCGCCGGTGGCCACGAGCGAGGTCGTGCCGGCCCGCTGCTCGTAGGTCCAGACCGTCTCGCCGGTCTCGGCCGAGATGGCATGGACCGCGCCGACCTGGTCGGTGCCCGGCGCGATCTGGTCGCGCTTGGCCAGCGCGTACAGCGGCTGGTCCGCGTCGGCCATTATCCGCGCGCAGGTATTGCGCAACGGGAAGTACATCAGCCCGGTCAGCGGACTGTAGGCGCCCGCCTCCCAGTCCTTGCCGCCCGTGACGAACGCCGGGCAGACGAGCACCTCCTCCCGCTCCCGCGAGAAGACGAGCTCGGCGTTCTCGGACACGGCGCCGGTCACGCCGTCGATGTGGCTGACCACGTTTTGCGCCACGGTGGAGGTAGCCCACAGAAACTCGCCGGTCTCCCGGTCGAGCGTGTAGACGATCCCGGTCTTGCCCGGAATGCCGGTGACCACCTTGCGCACCTCTCCCGCACGGAGCCGCGGGTTGATCCAGCTCACCGCCCCAGGATCGGGCGCCACAGCCGTGTCGAGCAGGATCCGCTCGAACGGATGGTCGAGGTCCCAGTGGTCGTTCAGGTGCTGGTAGTACCAGACGATCTCGCCCGTATCAGCGTCGAGCGCGAGCGTCGAATTGTGGTACAGGTGGGTCTTGTCGGCGCCTCCGAGCATGAACTTCGGCGCCGGTGAGCTCACGGACGTGCCGACGTACACGATGTCGAGCTCGGGGTCGTAGCTCGGCACCATCCAGGCGCCGACGTGGGTGCGCTCCTCGTACGGCACGCCGCCCCAGGTCTCGTCGCCCGGCTCGCCGGGCGCCGGTATCAGCGGGCGGCGCCACAGCTCCGCGCCGGTCGCCGCGTCGTGCGCCGCGATGAAGCAGGCGTGCGGCCCGCCGGCGGGCAGGCACCCGCGCCCGGATATCACCTTGCCGTCGGCGATGATCGGGCCGGAGGTCTGGTGGGCCGGGTGCCGCGTGTAGTCGACGATCTGCGTCTCCCAGACCAGGCGGCCCGTCACGGCATCCACGGCGTACACGTAGCCGTCGGCGCTGGTGCCGATCAGAAGCCGGCCGTGGATGGCAATGTTGCGGTTCGCCTCGCCCAGGGCGGTGTAGACGTACTCATGGAGGTCGTCCGGGCGCGGGCGGCGGTATTCCCACAGCAGGTCGCCCGTGGCGGCGTCGAGCGCCTGGATCGTGTCGCGCGGATTCGGCATGTACAGCACGCCGTCATATACGAGCGGCGTGCCCTGCTGGCTGCCGGTCGCCAGCGCACGGGACCAGACCATGCGCAGGTCGCTCACGTTTTCCCGGTCGATCTGGTCGAGCGGGCTGTAGCCCCAGGCGTCGAGGGTGCGGCGCCACATCAGCCAGTCCGCAGGGTCCGGGTCCTGCAGCACCGCGTCCGTGACCGGGACGAAGTCGGCGGCCGGCTGCGCGTGCACCGTCGACGGCTGGGCAAGCAGCGCCAGCGCGACGGCGGTCAGCGCCGCTCCGTATCGCACGCGCCAGGGGACCATGGCTACTGCTGGTCGGCCTCTTTCTCCTGGGCGCGCGCGCCCGCCAGTATGTTGTGCAGGCCGTAGTTCCCCTCGTGGCAGGCGAACTCGTACATCACGTCTCCGCGCTTCATCGGCAGGACCGCGGTGAACGGGCTGGTGAACGTCTCCAGATCGTTGACGGTGAATTCGTACTGCAGCGTATCCTCCGCCACGAGCCGGAACCGCTCCGTCAGGTGCAGCGTGGTGCCGTTGCCGGCCGCTTCCGCGATCGACGGGTTGAAGCTGGCGGTCTTGGCGGTGAAGTTGGTCGACTCGATCACGAGCGTGTCGCCGTCCCAGTACCCGCGCGGATCCCCCATCCACTGCCGGATGTTCTCCGGCAGGTGGTCGCGGCCGTCGAGCGGCACGATGCGGGCGTCGTGCACCATCTCGTGGAATATCACCACGTGGTCCGACGTCTGGACGATCTGGATGTTCTGGTTGTAGCCGACCGGCACGATCGGCGGACCCGAGTTGAACCCCAGGATGCAGCGCTCGGCCAGGCCGCGATCCTCGTAGCTGTCGGTGCCTCTACCCGCCGCCCGGACGCGGACCGGCGGGGGTCCGCCCAGGTCCTCGGCCAGCGACAGCACCTGCAGCACCTGCCCCGGCTGCAGCGGGGGCACGCGGCCGTTCGGCGGGTCCACGATGAGCGAGGTGCGGCGGTCATCGACCACGCTGGCGCCCTGATCGGTCCAGAACGCGTTGTAGGCGCCCACGTTGCCGCCGACCGGGAGCGTCGCCTCGCGGTCCTCGCTCGGGGCGTTCGCCGCGGCGTCACGTGCAGCCGCCGCCGCTTCGACCTCGCCGGCCTCCTCTTCCGCCAACACCGCCTTGTCGGCCTGGTCCTCCGGCCGCTGCAGCGGCGTCAACGTGCGGAAGTCCCAGACGCCCTGCAGGTCCGGCTTGCCGTCCGGCAGCCGCGGCGGCTCGAACGCCGTCTGCGCGCCCGCGACGCCCGCACCCAGCGCCAGCACCGAGAGAACCGAAGCGACGACGAGAGCTCTGCTGATCATTTCTTCCTCCTGCGCGCCGCCGCCCGCGGGCGGCGGCACCGATCGCCCGCCATCATACCGCACCCCGCGACGGGTTTCGCCGCTTTGACAGCCGGCGGCGCGGGCGCTACAGTGCGGTTCTGGTTGCAGGTGATGTACGCAAGGACGTTCGTCGTCGGCGTCTTCATCCTCTTGCTGCCCGCCGGCCTGCCGGCCTCGGCCGGGCCGGGTGAATCCCGCGCCGTCCAGGCTCCTGAGGCTTCCCTCACCGCCGCCGCGCTCGTCGAGCGCTACTGCGTGAGCTGCCACAACGCGCGCCTGCGCACCGGCGGGCTCACGCTCGAGGGGCTGGATGCAGGGCGGCCGGGGGACCATCCCGAGGTGTGGGAACGGGTCGCCGAGAAGCTGCGTGCCGGCTCCATGCCGCCCCCCGGACGGCCGCGGCCCGACCCGCAGACGTATCACGCCGTGGCCGGCGCGCTGGAGGTCGAGCTCGACCGGGCCTGGGCGGCCAGTCCGCGGCCGGGACGGATCGGCGCGGTCCACCGCCTGAACCGCACGGAATACGCCAACGCGCTGCGCGACCTGATCGCGCTCGACCCGCGCAGCTTCGACGTCAGGCCGCTGCTGCCGGGCGACGAGACGGCGGACGGCAGCTTCGACAACTTCGCCGACGTGCTGACGATCTCGCGCGTCCATCTGGAACGCTACCTGTCGGTCGCGCGCCAGGTCACGCGGCTGGCCACCGGCCTGCCGCCCGCCTCGCCCGGCTTCGAGACGTTCGAGATCCCGCTGCACATCGTGCAGGACGATCGCCAGAGCGAGGACCTGCCGTTCGGATCGCGCGGCGGCATCGCCGTGCGCTACCACTTCCCCGTCGACGGCGAATACGTCATCCGCGTGCGGCTCCGCCGGCAGTACCAAGACTACATCATGGGCATGGGCTGGCCGCAGCAGCTCGACGTGCGCCTGGACGGCCGGCTCCTGCAACGGTTCGAGGTCGGCGGCCGGGCGCCCGGCCGGCCGGTGGCGGCAAGTTATGCCGGCGCCGGCGAGCCGGGGTTCGCGGGCGACCCGGAGTGGGAAGAGTTCATGCAGGTGACCGGGGACGCGGACCTGGAGCTGCGCGTAACGGTCCCGGCCGGACCGCGGGAGGTCGGCGTGTCGTTCGTGCGCGAGCTGTGGGAGCCGGAGGGGTTGCGGCAGCCGCTGCAGCGCGGCCGCGTGCTGACGAACGACCAGATCTACATGGACCACGCGGCGGTCGGCGCGGTGGAGATCGGGGGGCCGTACGCGGTCCGCGACTCGACCGCGGACACCCCCAGCCGGCGGGCGATCTTCGTCTGCCGACCCGCCGCGGCGGAGGAGGAACGCGCATGCGCGGCCACGATCCTGTCGCGCATCGCTCGGCGCGCGTTCCGCCGGCCGGTGACGGACCGCGACCGGGAGTCGCTGCTGGAGTTCTTCGACGCGGGGCGCCGCGAGGGCGGCAGCTTCGAGGCGGGCATCCAGTACGGCCTCGAACGCATCCTGGTGGACCCGGACTTCCTGCTGCGGGTGTACCGCGAACCGGTAGACCTGCCGCAGGACCGCGAGACCTATCCCCTCAGCGACCTGGAGGTCGCCTCGCGGCTGGCGTTTTTCCTGTGGAGCAGCATCCCGGATGAAGAGCTGCTCGACCTGGCCGAGGCCGGGCGTCTGACCGACCCCGCAACGCTGGAGGCGCAGGCGCGGCGCATGCTGGCCGATCCGCGCGCCGCCGACGCGCTGGTCAACGACTTCGCCGCGCAATGGTTGAACCTGCGCCGCGTCGGCGAGGTGGTGGTCGACCCGCACCGCTACCCGTCCTACGACGAGAGCCTCCTGGAAGCCTTCAGGCGCGAGACCGAGCTGTTCGTGGGCAGCACGCTGCGCGAGGACCGCAGCGTGGTCGACTTGCTCGACGCCGACTACACGTTCGTCAACGAACGGCTCGCGCGGCACTACGGCATCCCCGGCGTGCACGGCAGCCGCTTCCGGCGGGTCGCGCTCCCGGACCGCGAGCAGCGCGGCGGATTGCTGGCGCAAGGCGCCGTGCTGGCGACGACCTCGTATCCCGACCGCACGTCGCCCGTGCTGCGCGGCAAGTGGCTGCTGGACAACATCTTCGGCCTGCCCGCGCCGCCGCCGCCGCCCGGCGTCGACACGAACCTGGAGTCCACCCCGGCCGCCCTGGCGCTGTCCATCCGCGAGCGCCTGGCCCGACACCGCCAGAATCCGGCCTGCGCCAGTTGCCACGCCGTCATCGACCCGCTGGGGTTCGCGCTGGAGAACTTCGACGTCATTGGCGGATGGCGCAGCGAGGATGAATCCGGCGCGCCGGTGGACGCGCGCGGCACCACGGTGAGCGGCGCAGCGGTTGAAGGACTGGCCGGTCTGCGGGCGCTGCTGTTGGAGCGGCCGGAGCAGTTTCCGCGCACTCTCACCGAAAAACTGCTGGCGTACGCCCTCGGACGGCGCGTGGAGTATTACGATAGACCCGCTGTGCGGCAGATCGTCCGCGACGCCGCGGCCCGCGACTACCGCTGGTCGTCGCTCGTGACGGGGATCGTCAAGAGCCCCGTCTTCCTGCTGCGCGCATCGTCCGCAGCGGCGCAGTAAGCGAGAGGAACGCAGGCCATGGCTTTTCTGGCGACAAGACCGTTGGCGCGGCGGACCGTTCTGCGAGGCCTCGGGGCGGCCGTCGGGCTGCCGTTGCTGGACGCGATGGCGCCGGCGTTCGCGCTGCGCGCACACGCCGCGCAAAGGCCCGCGCACCGCTTCCAGGCGTTCTACGTGCCCAACGGCATGGCCATGGAGTACTGGACGCCGCGCGCGGAAGGCAGCGGCTTCGAGCTGACGCCCATCCTCGAGCCGCTGGCGCCATACCGCGAGCAGTTGCTCGTGCTGTCGGGCCTCAAGGCAAACTGGAACTACATCCACGCCGGCGCGTCCGGCTCGTTCCTCACCGGCACCACCCGCGGCGGGCGCAACGAGGTGGAGATCATCGCCGACGTCTCGATGGACCAGTTGTTGGCGCGGCACTACGCCGACCAGACGCAGATACCGTCGCTCGAGCTGGCCCTGGACCAGCCGAACAACGCCGGCGCCTGCAGCGGCCAGTTGAGCTGCGTGTACACCCACACCATCTCGTGGCGCAGCCCGACGCAGCCGCTGCCTATGGAGTGGAACCCGCGCGCGGTGTTCGAGACGCTCTTCGGCGACAGCGGCAGCACCGAGTGGACGGCGCGGGAGGCCCGCCTGCGGCAGCACCGGAGCCTGCTGGATGCGGTGACCGAGAGGCTGACGGATCTCAAGCGCGAGCTCGGGCCGCAGGACCGGCACAAGGTCGACGACTACACGGAGGCGATCCGCGACGTGGAGCGCCGCGTGCAGAAAACGGAGGAACAGCGCGACCTCGACCTGCCGGTGATCGAGCAGCCGCAGGGCGCGCCGGCGAGGTTCGAGGACCACCTGGAGCTGATGCTCGACCTGCAGGTCCTCGCGCTGCGATCCGATCTAACGCGCGTCATCACGTTCATGATCGGCAAGGAGCAGAGCGCCCGCCCGTACCCGCAGATCGGCGTGCCGGAGGCGCACCACCCGCTGTCGCACCACAACGACGTGCCCGAGATCGTCGCGCACATGTCGCGGATCAACCGCTACCACGCGCAGTTGTTCGCGGGTTACCTGGCGAAGCTGCGCGCCACGCCGGACGGCGACGGCTCGCTCCTGGACCACATGACGATCCTGTACGGTTCGGGCATCTCCAACAGCACGCGCCACGCGGGCGACAACCTGCCGCTGCTGCTGGCGGGCGGCGGGGCCGGCAAGCTCGACGGCGGGCGGCACCTGCGCTACACCGACGATCCGCCGCTGGCCAACCTGCTCGTGACCCTGATGGACAAGCTGGACGTGCCGGTCGACCGGGTCGGCGGCAGCACGGGCCCGCTCCCCATAGACACGCTGCCGGGCGTATAGCGTGGCCATGCGGCGACTAACTGCCCTACTGGTCGTCCTGCTCGCCGTTCCCGGCGCCGCTGCCGCCGAGGTGCCGCCGCTTGTCGACGCCGCGCGGCACGCCGACGCGGCTGCCGTGCAGGCGGTGCTCGACGGCGGCGCGGACGCCGGCGCGGCTGCCACGGACGGGACGACGGCCCTGCACTGGGCGAGCCACCGCGACGATGCAGCGGCCGTGGAGCTGTTGATCCAGGCCGGCGCCGACGCGAACGCGGCAACCGATCTGGGCGTGACGCCGCTCTGGCTCGCGTGCGAGAACGGCAGCGCCGCACTGGTGCGCCGCCTGCTGCGGGAGGGCGCCGATCCGAACCGGGCCCTGCTGCTGGGCGAGACGCCCGTGATGGTGGCCGCCCGCGGCGGCTACCCCGAGGTAATCGAGTTGCTGGCGGCCGCGGGTGCGGACCTGAACGCCCGCGCCGCGCGCGGCCAGACCGCGCTGATGTGGGCCGCGGGGCAACGGCGGCACGGGGCCGTCGCGGCGTTGCTGGAGCACGGCGCGGACGTCCATGCCCGTTCCGACACCTGGAGCCAGGTGATGGCGGTGCCGCCCCACGCCCGCCCCGAGAACAGCCGCGCGATCCCGCACGGCGGCAACACCGCCCTGATGTTCGCGGCGCGGGCCGGCGACGCCGCGTCCGTGAAGCTGCTGGTGACCGCAGGAGCCGACGTCGACGCTGTCGATGCATGGGGGCTCAGCGCGCTGGCGCTCGCCTCCCACGCCGGACAGCGGGAGGTCGCCGAATCGCTCCTGGCGGCGGGCGCCGACCCGAACGCGGCCGGGGCCGGCTTCGCCCCGCTCCACGCGGCGGTCATGCACCGGGACCAACGGCTGGTTGCCGCGCTGCTGGAGAACGGCGCGGACCCCGACCCGCGGGTCCGCAACTGGACGCCGACGCGCCGGGCGTCGCGCGACCACCATTTCCCGCCGGCCCTCGTGGGCGCGACGCCGTTCTGGCTGGCCGCCCGCTTCCGCGAGCCCGGCATCATGCGGCTGCTCGCGCGTCATGGCGCAGACCCGCTGTTCGTCCACCGCGTCGACTACCTGCCGTCGCGACGCAGCGAGCGGCGGCATGAAGCCAGGACGGCGCTGCTGGCGGCGACGGACGTCGGCGGCGGGCGGATGGCGCGAGGATGGATCCCGCCGGACAGCGACGACGTCGAGGCCCGCATGCTCGAAACCGTCAAGCTGGCGCTGCAGCTTGGCGTCGACGCCGGCGCGGCCGACCTGGACGGCACGACGCCGCTCGATGCCGCCACGGCCGGCGGATTCGAGACCGTCGTCCGTTTTCTCATCGAGCACGGCGGCGCGCCGGAAACCGCACGGCGCTAGGAGCACGTGAAACCCCTCGACGGCAATGTCGCGCTGGTCACCGGGGCCAGCCGCGGTGTCGGCCGCGGCGTCGCCGTGAGCCTGCACGAGGCGGGGGCAACCGTCTACGGTAGCGGGCGTTCCATCGAGAACGCGGATCTCCCGGACGCTGTCACACGCCTGAAGTGCGACCACACGGACGACGCCAGCGTCGGCGAACTGTTCGGGCGCATCACCTCCGAGCACGGACGACTCGACATCCTCGTCAACAACGCCTGGGGCGGATACGAGCGGATGATCGAGGACGGCAAGTTCACCTGGGCGGCGCCGTTCTGGGAGCAGCCCGCGTGGCGTTGGGAGGCAATGATGATCGCTGGCGTGCGCGCCGCGTTCGTCGCCAGCCAGCACGCCGCGCGCCTCATGGTGCCGCGCCGGCGCGGGCTCATCGTGAACGTGTCGCAATGGGCCGCGCAAAAGTATCTCGGCAACGTGATCTACGGCGTGTCGAAGGCGGCCACGGACAAGCTCACCGCCGATACCGCGGCCGAGCTCCGCGATCACGGTGTCACGGTGGCGTCGCTGTACCCCGGCCTGGTGCGCACGGAGGCAGTTCTGGCCGCGGGCGTCTTCGACCTGAGCAACTCGGAGAGCCCGGAGTTCGTGGGGCGCGCGGTGGCGGCGCTCGCCGCCGATCCCGACGCGCAGCGCTGGACGGGCCGGGTGCTCGTAGCGGCGCAGCTCGGCGCCGAATACGGTTTCACGGACGTGGACGGGCGCTCACCGCGACCGCTCACCCTCGCCGACATCTAGGAGTCCGTGGTGAATGCTCCCGCGCCGTGATTGAAACGTCGTCAGCGCTGGCCGAGTTCGTCGCACGCATCGGCGAGACGGACCGCGTGGGCGTCGATACCGAAGCCGACAGTCTGCACTGCTACCGCGAGAAAGTCTGCCTGGTTCAAATCGGGCTCCCTGGCGCCGACGAGCTCGTCGATCCGCTGGCGGGCCTCGACCTGTCGCCGCTATTGGACTCGCTGTCACACACCGAGATGGTCATGCACGGCGCCGACTTCGATCTGCGCATGTTGTATCGCCTCGGTCTTGGCGCGCCCTCCCGGGTTTTCGACACCATGATCGCCGCGCGGCTGACCGGCGCCGCCAGGTTCGGCTACTCCGCGCTGGTCGCCGAGCATTTCGGCGTCACCCTGCCCAAGGGACTGCAGACGGCCAACTGGGCAAGCCGGCCACTGCCGGCCAACCTCGTCCGGTATGCGCGCAACGATACGCACTATCTGTTACCGCTCGCCGAGCGCCTCGAGCGGCGCCTCGCTGAGCTCGGACGTCTGGCATGGCTGGAGCAATCGTGCGAACGCGCGGTGGCCGCCGCGCGCGTCGTTCGCGAGCGGGATCCGCAGACCGAGTGGCGGGTGCGCGGCAGCCACACGCTCGGGCCGCGGGCGAGCGCCATTCTGCGTGCTCTGTGGCATTGGCGCGAGAAAGAGGCGCAAGACGTCGACCGGCCCCCGTTTCACATCTTGTCGAACGAGAAACTCGTGGATGCCGCGCAGTGCTTCGACCAGGCTGAGACGGTATCGCCCCGCGGCATGTCCAGCGACCGGCGGGCGCGTTTCGTGCGCGCGGCGGAAACCGCTTCGAGGCTCGATCCATCCGAATGGCCGGGCCGCGTCCCGGCGAGGGCGCGCACACGCCTTACAAGGGATCAGGACAGACGTTTCGCCGCGCTCAGGCAGCGCCGGAACGGCGTGGCGGCAGCGCTGGCCGTCGATGCGGACCTGGTCGCTCCACGGGCGGCGCTCGAACGCATCGCTGTCGAGGGTGACGGCGGCCAGGGCGTGCTGCTGCCGTGGCAGCAGCACTTGCTCAGCATCGGCCGCTGAGCACCCGCCAGAATTGCTACACCCAGGCGCTACAATGTGGCTCCCGAGCAGCACACCGCCAGGTTGGCCAAGCGGCCCATGAACCGACAGAACCCCCGGCATCCGCTGTCGGCCGCGGCCATCGCGGCCGGCATCGCGTGCCTGGCGCTCGGCGCACTGGAGAGCCGGGCCCAACCCCCTATCGTGCAACCGGGCGCTCCCGGCGAGCCGAGTCGCGAGATCTCGGCGGCCGAAGCCTCGGACCTCGCCGGTATCCGCTTCACGGACGCGGACGTGAAGTTCATGCAAGGCATGATTTCCCATCACGCCCAGGTGCTCGAGATGACCGGGCTGCTCCCCGAGCGGACTGGCAGCGACGTGATGCAGCGGCTGGCGCAACGCATCGAGCTCTCGCAGGAAGATGAGATAGCGATGATGCAGGAGTGGCTGCGCTCACGCGGGCAACCGGTCACCGCGATCGACGCGCATCATGCACCGGGCACGGAGCCGATGCCGGGCATGCTGACTGCCGAGGAGATGGACCAACTCGCCGCGGCCCGGGCGGCCGAGTTCGACCGCCTGTTCCTCGAGCTGATGATCGAGCACCACCGCGGCGCCCTGACCATGGTCGAGAACCTCCTTGACCAGCGCGGCGCGGCCCAGGATTCGCAACTCTTCGCATTCACCTCCGACATCACGTCCGACCAGACGGCGGAGATCAACCGCATGGATGCGATGCTGGCGGAGCTGTCACCCGACCCGCGGGTCCAGCTCGCATCCGGCTTCAATGACGCCGGCCAGGCGCTCTGGAACATGGCTCTGGTGACGACGCTGCCGAAGCCCGCAGGCTTTTACGACCCCCACAATCCGGCAGGGCGGCCCGTGCCGGTCGAGGCTGAGCCGGCCCCGGAACCCGAGGCCGAGTCGACCGCGGCGGCGGCGGTCGAGCCGGACGACACGGAGCAGGACAGGAACGACGAGGACACCCCGCGGCGGCGCGGCCTGCTCAACTTCGGGAACACCGATCTGGCGTTCGCCGGCGACCGGTTGTTCGTCGGCAGCTACCACGGCTTCAACACCTACCGCATCGAGGTCCCCGCGTCGCCGCAACTGATCACTTCGGTGGTCTGCCCCGGCGGACAGGGTGACGTGTCGGTGGTCGGCGACCTGCTGATCATGTCGGTCGAGCAGACCCGCGGGCGGCTCGACTGCGGACTGCAGGGGGTCGCCGAGCCGGTGAGCACGGAGCGGTTCCGCGGCATCCGGATCTTCGACATCGGCGACCTGCGGATGCCGCGGCAGGTCGCGGCGGTGCAGACCTGCCGGGGATCGCATACCCACACGGTGGTGACCGATCCCGACGACGAGGGCAACGTCTACGTCTACGGATCCGGGACGAACTCGGTCCGCCCCGGGGAGGAGCTCAATGGCTGCTCGGACGAATCGCCCGCCGAGAACCCGGACACCGCGCTATACCGCATCGACGTCATCCGCATCCCGCTGGCGCGTCCTGAGGATGCGGCCGTCGTCAGCCGCCCCTTCGTGTTCCGGGATTCCGAAACCGGCGCCGCCGCCGGCCTGTGGCGCGGCGGCGATCACGGCCCGGGGACGCAGCGGACCAGCGAAACCAGCCGCTGCCACGACATCACCGCCTTCCCGGAGATCGGCCTGGCCGCCGGGGCATGCTCCGGGAACGGCATCCTGCTGGACATCTCCGACCCGGTCAACCCGGTCCGTATCGACGAAGTCGTCGACCCCGGCTTCGCCTACTGGCACTCGGCGACGTTCAACAACGACGGCACCAAGGTGATCTTCACGGACGAATGGGGCGGCGGCGGGCGCCCGCGCTGCCGCGCGTCCGACCCCCGCGAATGGGGCGGCAACGCCATCTACGACATCGTCGACGCCAAGATGGAGTTCCGCAGCCACTACAAGTTGCCCGCTCCACAGACCGAGCAGGAGAACTGCGTGGCGCACAACGGCTCGCTCGTGCCGGTGCCGGGCCGCGACATCATGGTGCAGGCGTGGTACCAGGGCGGCATCTCGGTGTTCGACTTCACCGATTCCTCGAATCCGGTGGAGATTGCGTTCTTCGATCGCGGTCCGATCGACCGGGACCGGTTCGTCATGGGTGGCTTCTGGTCGGCGTACTGGTACCGGGGGTTCATCTACGGCACCGAGATCGCCCGCGGCCTCGACGTGCTGGAGCTGCTGCCGAGCGAGTTCCTGACCGAGAACGAGCTGGCGGCCGCCGCGGCGGTAGCCCCCGACTCGTTCAATGCACAGCAGCAGCGGCGCATCGACTGGCCCGCGCGGACGGTCGTGGCGCGCGCCTATCTCGATCAGCTCGAGCGGAGCGGGATGCTCGCCGCCGAGCGCCGGCTGGCGTTGTCGAGCCTGCTCGACCGCGTCGATCGGCTCTCGACCGAGGGGGCAGGCACCGACGCGGCCCTGGCGGCGGCGCTGGCCGCGGCGGCGGCCGAGCCAGGCGGCAACCGTGACGGCGCCGGCAACCGCAGTCGGCAGCGGCTCGCCGCGCTGGCGGACACGCTGATGAACCTCGCCGAACGCCTGCGCTGACGCTTGCCGACATCTGGAAGGGGCCTGTCGTCCCGGCTGGGAGTGTAGTAGAGTGAACCTGCCGTACTTTTCAAAGAGACCGCGCCTGGCGGCGAGCAGGCGTCGCACGGAGGGTCAAATGACGAAGACGTTCCTATCTCTTTCCGTGGCGGTCGGCGTCACCCTGGCGCCCGCGTTCTCCGCACCTGCGTCAGCGCAGGATTCCGCCGCTGCGGAGGTGACCTTCACGAAGGACATCGCGCCGATTCTCCAGCGGAGCTGTCAGAAATGCCATCGGCCTGACTCTCTGGCGCCCATGTCCCTCATCGACTACGAAGAGGTGCGCCCCTGGGCCAGGGCCATGAAGCAGCGCACCGCGCTGCGCGACAAGCCGGGCGTCATGCCGCCCTGGTTCATCGAGAGGGACATCGGGATTCAAGGCTTCAAGAACGACCCCTCGTTGAGTGAGGAAGAGATTCTCAAGATCGCCGCGTGGGCGGACAACGGGGCGCCGCGCGGCGATCCCGCCGACATGCCGCCGCCGGTCGCGTTCATCGACGTGGACGAGTGGGAGATCGGGGAACCCGATCTGATCGTCTCGTCGCCGAGCGTGACCGTGAAGGGCGAGCAGCCCGATTGGTGGGGGTCGATCGGCGAGACGACGACCGCGCTGCCGGAAGATCGCTACGTCGCCGCGGTCGAGTACAAGGAAGTCACCGAGTCCCGCGGGGCCGGGGGCCGCGACACGGTGGGTTCGCTGTTCGTGTTCCACCATGCGACCATGGGTGTCGTCGATCCCGACTCTTCCCCCGAGGAGCAGGATAGAGCGAGGCTCGGGGGGTGGCCCGTCCACGAAGTCGGGCGCAACGCGGACTACTTCAATCCCGAGGCGGGCCGCCTGATGCCGGCGGGGGCGACGGTGGTGTTCAACAACAACCACCTGCACGCGAACGGCGCCGAGACGAGGGCCCACCTGGACGTCGGCTTCAAGTTCCACCCGAGGGGCTACGAGCCGACGCTGAAGGAACAAGGCGTCTCCTGGGCGATCGTCGACATCGACCTGGAGGCGATGGACGCCGACCAGGAGCTGGAGAGCTACTTCGTCGTCCCCGACAACCTCAAGCTGACCATCTTCGAGCCCCACCTGCACGCGCCCGGCGTGCGGATGTGCCTGGAGGCGATCTGGGGGCGGACGCGGGAGATGCTCAATTGCGCCGGGTACGACCATGGCTGGGTCAGGGTCTACACCTACGAGGACGACACGGCCCCGCTCCTCCCCAAGGGGACCATCCTGCGCCTGGTCGGCTACTTCAACAACTCACCGTCGAATCCCAACGTCCCGGATCCGCGCAACTGGTCCGGCGACGGGCAGCGCTCGGTAGACCAGATGTTCATCAACCTGGCCCGCGGCATCTACCTGACCGACGAAGAGTTCGCGGCGGAAATGGCCGCGCGGCGGGACAAGCTGGGCATCGGACGGGGAGACCTGGTCGTCGGCTGCCCGCTCTGCGGCCTGCACGACGAGGAGCAGGCCGAGACCGACGCAAGCGAGTAGGGGACGCGACATGACGCGACTACCGTGTTGGCGCAGGACTACGGCGCAAGCCTGCGTGCTGCTCGCGGTTGCCCTCCTGGTCGGAGCGGCCGGGGACGCCGAGGCCCAGCCGGTGCGGCACGCCACCGGGCAGGAAGTGGTGCCCGCCTACGAAGGTTGGGAGCAGAATCCGGACGGGTCGTTCAACCTCGTGTTCGGCACGATGAACCGCAACTGGGCGGAGGCGCTCGACATCCCGATCGGCCCGCACAACAACATCGAGCCGGGCGGTCCGGACCAGGGTCAGCCGACGCACTTTCTGCCGCGGCGCAACCGGTTCCTGTTCCGGATTCGCGTGCCCGCCGACTTCGGCGAGAACGAGCTGATCTGGACCCTGACGAGTCCCAACGGCCAGACGAAGAAGGCCTACGCGTCGCTCCACCCGGACTACTACATCGACGACGTCATCCTGCAGCGGAACAGCGGCGCGCCGACGGCCGACTGGCTGCTCACGAACGAGGCCCCCAGGCTCGAGGTGCAAGGCGAGGCCACCAGAACGGTCGCCGTGGGAGAGCCGCTGACGCTCACGGCCGTGGCCACGGACGACGGCGTGCCGGAGTGGTTCCGTCTGCCGCCCCGACCCACCCGCGTGACCACGTTCGGGGCCAGGGGGCTGCGGGTGGCCTGGTTCGTCTACCGGGGACCAGGAACGGAGACGACGTTCGAGCCGGAGCAGTTCCAGGTGTGGGAGGACCGCCGGGTAGGCGCAGACTCGCCGTGGGGGCCCGGCTGGGGAGCGCCGCCGCTGCCCGAGGACGACAAGTGGGTGGTCCAGGCGACGTTCAGCGAGCCCGGCACCTACGTGGTGCGTTGTCTGGCGCACGACGGCGGCCTCATGGCAGCCAGGGACATCACCGTCGTCGTCAGCGACAGCGCGGAATAGGTCCCCAATCAGGCAGGATGTGAGCGACGCCGATGCAGTTTGTACTGTCGCTGGGGCTAATCGCTCTCGGCCTGCTGGCGCAGGATTCGCTGCGCGAGACCCGCGTGACCAGCCCGGAGATCGTGCGGACCGAGTACGACATGGCGGAGGTCGTCACCCCGCCGTCGCTCCCCCCTGACGCGCTGGCCGGCTGGAAGCTGTTCGTCCAGCGCTGCGCGATCTGCCATGACCCACTGGGCCAGCCTTCGTATCCGGAAAGCTTCGCTCCCGTGCTCAGCCGGGAGACCGTCGGCAACCTGGGCGAGGAGCGGGTCCGCAACGTCATCAATGTCGGTTCGGCGCGGATGCCGGGCTGGCAGTACACGCTGTCGCAGGAGCAGATCGGCGAGGTCATCGCCTATCTCAACACGGTGACGCCGGAGTGATGCGCGGAGGAAGCGACATGCTCGAGAACAGACGGTCCGTGGCGCTGGCCGGAATGCTCGCCGGCGTCTGCGCGTTGCTGTTGGCGGCGTGGGGAGCGCCCGTTGCGGCGCAGTCTCCCGCGCCCACGCCGCTGGCCGGTGCAGTCACCGCGCCGGGCGGCGAGCCGCTGGCCGGCGTGGCGGTTTCCGCGCGCGCGGAGGGCGCGTCCGTTACGACCTCCGTCTTCACGGACGAGGCCGGCCGGTACTACTTTCCCGCGCTGGAGCCGCCGCTCGAAGGCGGGCCGTACCGCGTCTGGGCGCAGGCCGTGGGCTACGAGCGCGCGAACGCGGACGTGGTCCTCGACCCCGCGCGGCGGGTGGCGCAGGACTTCACCCTGGCGGCCGCCGCCGATTTCACCCACCAGCTCTCCGGCGTAGAGTGGCTGAATGCACTGCCCGCCGACACGCGCGAGGACCGCCGGATGAAGGAGGTGTTCCGCGTCACGTGCACGGAATGCCACCAGGCCGGCCTCGTGCTGCAGAACCGCTTCGACGAGCGCGGCTGGCGCGCCATGATCGACATGATGGCGAACGTCAGCTACCACGGCTGGCGCGGCTCCAACAGCCGGCCGTCGATCACGATCGAGTACTACCGCAACGAGTTGGCCGCGTATCTCACCAAGGCCCGCGGCCCGGACTCGCCGCCCCTGGAGTTCGAGCTGGAACCCCGCCCCGCTGGCGAGGCCGCACGCCACGTGGTAACGGAGTACGACATACCCATCGCCGAGCTGCCGACCGAACGCACGTCGATCGACGGCAGCGACTGGTCGGAGGGCATTCCGTCGGGTATGCGCGGCGGCGGCGGCATGCACGACGCGGCCGTCGACGACGACGGCAACGTCTGGATCACCGACTCGGTGCCGAACGACTTCCGGACGCTCGCCAGGATCGATCCGCGGACGGGTCAGGTCACGGGATTCAAGGTGACGGCGCCCGACGGCAAGCGGGCGCGCCGCTCGCACGGCATCACGAAGGCGCGCGACGGCATGCTGTGGTTCGACACCCAGGGCAGCCTCGGCCGCGTGGACCCGCGGACGGAGACGTTCGAGCTCTACACGCCGCCGCGGCCGCTGCGCGTCGGCGGGAGCCTGCAGGAGGACGGCCGCGGCAACATCTGGGTCGGCAACCGCCACGGCGCGCTGAAGTTCGATCCCGGCACCAACGAGTTCACGTACTACCAGAACAAGACGATCGGCGACGGCCAGACCTACGGCACCGCGGCCGACCGCCTCGGGAACGGCTGGTGGGCGCAGTTCAACATGGACATCGTGGGCCATGCGAACGGCACGACCGGCGAGGTGGACGAGGTGCCGATGCGGCCGCCCGGCGCGCTGGACCGCGAGCAACTGCTGACTCCGGAGGACCGCGACTTCTTCCACCGCATCGGCGCGATGCGGTTCTCGGGCAGCGTCTACAACCCCGGCGGACAGGCGCCGCGCCGGCTCGCGGCCGACCCCGCGGGCGACACGGTGTGGGTAGCGAACTGGTGGGGCTCGAACCTGGCGAAGATCGACATCCACACGCTGGAGCCGACGTACTACCACCTGCCGATCGGCGCGCACCCGTATGCGACGGTGGTCGACCGCAACCACATGGTGTGGACGAACCTGTCGTCCGACGACGCGGTGGCCAAATTCAATCCCGACACCGAGCAGTACACGATCTACAAGCTACCCAGCCTCGGGGCCGAGCTGCGCCACATCGCCGTGGACAACGCGGGCGGTCCGGACGTCTGGGTCGTGTACAGGGAAGCCAGCCGCGCGGCGCGCATCCAGTTCCGCACGGAAGCGCAGCTCCAGGCCGCGCGCGCCGCCAGCGCGCTCACGGCTTCGGCGGACGGCGGCCAGTAGCGCCGCGGGTCGCTACGGAGCCGCCGCGCCCGTCGTCTCCGGCGCGGACGCGTCGTCGTCCTGCTCTTCTTCCGCCCAGGGCAGGTACGCGGCGTAGTCGATGTCCGGATCCGGCGCGTCGCCTCCCGGTCCCGTCAGGTAGTGCTCCATCCAGCGCAACGTCCGCAGCGCGTAGTCGAGCCGCGCGGCGGAACGGGCATTGCCGTGGCCTTCGCCGGGGTAGAAGACCAGCCGTACCGGCGCCTGGTCCAGCAGCTTGAGCGTGCGGTACAGCTCCAGCGACTGGCTGTGGTGCACGCGCGGATCCTCTTCGCCGTGGAGGATGAGCGTCGGCGTGCGGTTGCGCGTCGCGTAGAAGATCGGGCTGGCCTTCTCGAAGTACTCCCAGTCCTCCCATAGCCACTTGCGGTGATGGACGTCGTACATCTCCTGCGGGATGTCGGTCGTACCCATCTTGGAGATCGCGTTGCTGATGCCGACGAACGGGATCGAAGCCGCAAAGCGTTCCGAGTAGTAGGTCGTGCCCCAGGCCGATGCGTAGCCGCCGTACGAGCCGCCGGTGATACCCACGCGGTCCCGGTCGACCA
This sequence comes from Vicinamibacterales bacterium, assembly GCA_965207665.1. Classification (GTDB taxonomy): domain Bacteria; phylum Acidobacteriota; class Vicinamibacteria; order Vicinamibacterales; family UBA8438; genus JAAXGX01. The sequence goes on along the minus strand of CBDBMV010000002.1, from coordinate 858,855 downwards.
GGCCGATCTCGATCAGGTGATCGACCGTATCCACGAGGTCATCGAACTCCGGTCCGGTGGCGTCGGCCTGGCTGATCTTCGAGAACTCCACGCCGCGGCCGGTGCTGCCGCGGTAGTTGGGGTGGAACACCGCGAAGCCGCGCGCCGCCGCGACCTGGCCGAACGACGAATAGCCGGTCAGCCAGCCGTTCTGGTCGTGCGCCTCCGGCCCGCCGTGCACGACCAGGATCAGGGGATAGCGTTGGCCGCGCTGGTAGTCGAGGGGATGGATCAGGATGCCTTCCAGGTCGAGCCCGTCGCGCGCCTGGTACTGGACGACCGTCTGCTCGGCGAACCGCAGGTCCGCCAGCCACTCGTTGCTGGTCGTGCGCCGCGCGGCGTTACCGCCGGACAGCGCATAGAGCTCGGTGGGATGCCGCGGAGTATGCGCCACCAGCACGGTCTGTCCGCCGGCGGCGGCGTCGATACCGCGGATCACCACCTCGCCGGCCGGCAGCAGCGTGCGCTGGTTCGAGCCGTCGGCGGAAATCGCCGCCAGCTCCGTCTCGGCGCCGATGTCGACAACGTAGGTGAGCGTGCCGTCGTCCTGCCAGTCGAGCGTGGCGACATGGGCTTCGAGCCCCGGCAGCAGATCGCGCGGCGCGCCGCCCTCGGCCCCGACCACCATCAGGCGTCCCGGCGCCGGGTCGTTGCGGTCGACCGAACCGACCAGGGCGATGTGCCGGCCGTCCGGGCTCCACCGTGCAGGGCCGAGCTTGCCCTCCGTCTCGATGCGCGCGGTGACGCGGCCGTCGAGATCGACAACCTGCAGCCTTAGCGCCACGAACCCGTCGTCGACCAGCGGCGTGGGCGTCACGCCGACCAGCAGGCGCTGGCCGTCGGGCGCGAACTGCACCGAGCGCACCGAACCCTCGATGTCGAGCGTCCGCACGTCGCGATCGCCCGGTCCCTCGCCGGAATCGAGGTCGGCCACGTGCAGGCGCGTGTAGACGAGGTTCTCCTCGAATATCTCCTGGTTGAAGCCCTGCCTCCCGAGCGCCTCGCGGTCGCTGTCCTGCTTCTCGCGGGCCAGGAACGCCAGCCAGCGCCCGTCGGGACCGATGTCGAACGCGCCTACGCCTGTCTCGTGCTCGAACAGCTTGCGGGCCTCGCCTCCGCGCGTGGAGATGCGATACAGCGACCGGCCGTCGTCGCCCTCGCGCCTGGTCGCGAACACCAGCTCGTCGTTGCCGATCCAGGTGGGGCCGCCTACCGAGACCTCGCCGGTTACGAAGGGCACTTCCCGCCCGTCGGCGTCGAGCACGTACAGCTCGACCCAAGCGCGGCCGCTGTTGTCCTCCAGCGGACGCCGCGGATTGGTCCGCAGGAACGCGATCCGCCGGCCGTCCGGCGACGGCTCCGCGGCGATCACCGAGCGGTACATCACCGCGTGCCAGGGCTGAAACGTATCGGCGGCAGTCTGCGATTGGGCCGCGGCCGGAACGGCGGCCAGCAGCGCCGCCGCCACGCCGCCCGCGACCAGCGCCAGCGCGCGCCGCGACTTTCCTCGATGCCAGTCGTTTCGCATTCCAATCCTCCCTGCTGCCGGCGCCGGGCTACCGCGCGCCCTCCAACTCCAGCGGCGCGTAGTACGGCTCGTCGCCGAGCGCCTCGCGCTTCTCCATGAACCGGGGCCCGCCCATGCCTTCCGTCAGGTGCCAGTCCTGGCGGTGGAAGTTCCAGCTATCCGGGAACAGCCGCTGTGCCTCGGCCCAGTACCCGCGCGCCCGCTCCTCGTCGCCGCGGCGGTGGAAATGGACGCCGAGCTTGAAGGTCGGCTCGGCCAGCGCTTCGTCGGAGGTGCGGCGCCGAATCCTGTCCGCCACCTCCCGCGGGGACCATACGTGGCGGCTGGAGGATCCGTTGAGCACCCAGTCGCGCACCGCCGGCCGGTAGTCGTCGGAACCGACCACGGTGCTGCCGAAATGGAGCGCCTCGGAATAGGTCCCCTCGTTGATGCGCACGATGCGCCCTTCCTCGTCCACCCAGATCCCCGACGGGACGTTGACGAGGTTGTACAGCGAGCTGACGCGGTGCGTCGGATCGATGAGCGTGGTGTAGGTCAGCGGCGCCTGGTCGTGCCACTCGGCGGTCGCCTCCTCGCCGAGCGTGTCCTGGGCGACCGTGATGATCTCGAAGTTGTGGTCCTTGAGCTCCTCGTAGACTTCCTGCCACCCGGGCAGGTCAAAGCGGCAGCCTCACCAGGAGGCCCAGGTGACCACGAGCACCTTCTTGCCCCGGAAGTCCGACAGGCGCACCAGCTCCCCGTCCCGGTTCGGCAACTCGAAGTCCGGGGCCACCGCCGCGTTGAGGAACCGCGTGCGCGTGACCGGCATCTGGCCGAGGCTCCAGACGCGGTGGTCGTGGTCCACCGCGTACGCCTGCTCCAGCTTGCGCGCCAGGCCAGTCACGTTGAACCAGCCCTGACCGCCGCGGGTTACGAACAGCTCGCTGTCGCGGTCCTGTCTGACCGGCACGCACAACTCGTCCAGGCAGGCGCCTTCCGGCTTGAGCTCGAACCCGTTGACCCGCGGCAGGTCCGCGGGCATGACCCAAAGATCGTCGGCGTCGGGCAGGGTCCGTTCGACCTCGATCACCCGGTCGTCGAAGAGCACGGTCACCGGCTCCGCGGCGGCGCCCGCAGGGAGCAGCGCCGCGGCGGCGAATCCAATCAGCAAACGGCTCCAACTGCTCATGCGCAAGTGACTCCTCTTTGCAGGTACCGGCCGTGCGCGCGGCCCCTCTACCGGGCTCCGCGCGCCGTGCAGGCTACTCGACGTTGAACGTGATATCCCGGTGGGTCTTCAGGCCTCCGTCGTGGGCAAGACAGCGCAGGACGTAAGTCCCCGGCTCCTTGAATGTCGCCCTGATCTCCCACTTGCCGTCCTCGGGCAGCGGCGGCGTCTCCCAGCCCGGGCCCCAGGGCGAGTTCGAGTTGGGGCGCGTATCCTCCCAAACCTTGATCTGCGGCGGATCCAGCACCACCTCGGCTCCGCCGCGGTAGACGAACCACGACAGCCGCAGGCCGGCAGCGGTTTGCATGGTGATATTCGACGGCCGCGACGGATCCAGCGGCCGGCGGGACCGCGGCTCCGGCAGTCCGTCGTCGCTGGCGAACGCCGTCAGGGTGACCGGGACCCCCACCTGCGCGGTTTGCGTCTCCGAGCCCTCCACGCTGAGCTCCGGCGCCAGGTTGGGCAGCACGACGTCGCTGGTCTGGAGACCGTTGTTGCGCTGGATGACCGCCTCGTCGATGAAGTAGTCGGGATGCAGCGTGCCGTACGCCCGATACGTCTTGCCGTTCGGGCTCGTCACGGTCCAGACGAGCTCGTTCTCTCCGAAGTCGGCCGGCACCCGAATCCGGAACAGGAACCGGTTGCGGCGCGGCAGGAACCAGGTGGGCTGGCCCCGGTCCGGGCCGCCCGGCTCGATGTTGTTGTCGGGACCGATCGGAACGTGGAGCTCCTCCTCCCAGTTCCGGTTCATCGTGCCGAACACCAGGTTGAACGAACCGTCCGCGTTCGGCTCCCAGCCCTCGTAGGCCGGCACCACCTCCTGCCCGAAACCGCGGTACTGCTGGGCGGCCCCGTCACGCGCGAGCAGCAGACACGCCAAAGCGGCGGCGACAACGGCCGCCAGCAGTCCGCGGTGAAACCCCGCGTCGCACCGAGACCGGTCAGGCGCCCGGCTGACAAGGCGTGACGAGCGAGCATACTTGCGAGTATGTGAGCGAGGAACAACGCCGTCAGGCGGGATGCATGGCCGGTCGAATGCAGCGGGGCTTTCGCCGCGGGCTGCCAGTTTCACTGCTGTCCCCCGACCGCCTCCGCCGGCTCGTCGTCGATGGCGCCGCACAGCGGGCAGCCGATGACGCTGGTACCGGGGGCCAGGCCCAGCGCCTGCCGCCGCTTGGCCAGCTCGTCCTGGAACTGCTCGTCCGTCAGGTAGACGCCGCGCATCAGGTTGATGAACATCTGGTCCACCGAGCGGTTGCCGCCGCCCGACCAGTTGCGCGGATCGATCACGTTCGGATTCGACGGCGAGTTGTTGAAGTAGCCGGTCAGCTTCAGGATGGTGCCCTTCGGCAGCAGCGGCGCGGCGTCATCCTCGTAGGTGTACACCCGCACCCAACTGTGGTCGTATCCCGCGCAGTTGAGCGTCTCGACCGCGGTGCCATAGACCGCGTCCAGGCACATGCGCACGCCCGGCGCATGCAGGTGCGGCTCGAAGATGCTGACCTTCGCGTGCTGCGGCAGCGTGAAGTACGCCTCCATCGTCTGGTCGGGGTCCATAGGCTCGATGTCCAGGTCCATGCCGTTGCCGAACGCCATGCTGCGCGTCTCGAGGGTCGGTTCGTACCCCCGCGGATGGAACTTGAAGCCGATGTCCAGGCGGGCGCGCGTGTGGGCGCCGTTGGCGTGCAGGTGAACGTTGTCGAAGCGCAGCCTGGAGCCGGCCTTGAACAGCTTGCCGGCCTCGGGGTCAAAGAAGTCGGCGTTCCGTCCCACCTCGTGGGCCGGCCAGCCGCCGGCGCGGAGGGCATCCTCACCCTCTCCGCTCTCGGGCGCGACCACCTCCATGATGGCGTGATGGATGACAAACAGGCCGCCGACGGTGTTGCGCCGCGGACCCTCGCGCGACTCCGTCTGCTCCTTGTACTCGAGCGCGGCGACGTAGCGATCCTCGTTCAAGCCGCTGTCGACCTCACCGATGGAACCCCACCAGTCCGGCGCCTCGCCCGGCACCTCAACGGACGCGGTCGACACGATCAGGTCCGGCGCCCCGATTTCCCATTCGTTCGCCCCGAGGAACTCGACGGGCGGCGGCAGGTCGGCGGGATTCCCCTCGGGGGCGCCGTTGTCCGCCCACGTCGCGATCAGCCGGATCTCTTCATCGGACAGCGACGGATCGTCCTTGAACCCCTGGATGCCGACGTCCTTCTCGATGAACCACGGCGGCATCACGCCCGGTTTGTCGCGCAGGCCGGTGCGGTTCTTGATGGCCCTGGCCCACGGCCGCACCTCGTCGTAGGTCAGCAGCGACATCGGCGCCAGCGCTTCGGGCCGGTGGCACTTCTGGCAGCTCCGCTGGAGGATGGGGGCGATGTCCCGGCTGAACGTCACCTCGTCGGCGGACGCTGTCTGTCCGGCGACGGCTGCCGGCATGGCGATGACAGCCACGGCGGCGGCCAGCATCAGCCGTCGGGTGACCTGCGGCCAGCGCGGATTGCGTGTCGTCGTCATCAATCGCCTCCTCGGCATCCGACCTGCTGTACGAGATTCGACCCATGGAGTCTACTAGCCTCGCTGCCGCATTTCCATACCCGGGGATCCAGGACCAGCGCGCGGCAGCAGACGGCTCACCGGCCGGCCGGGGTGTACCAGATGGGTGAGCTCCAGGCGCGTTCCTTGATCGTCGCCGGCTCGGAGACGGGCTCGCCCTGGGCCAGCGCACGGTGGGTGGACCAGCGGCAGGTCGGGTTCTCCAGGACCCGCGCGTAGTAGAACGCCCGCTGCGCGGGGTCGAAGTCCGGATCGGTCCATGTGGTGGCGAGCTCCGCAGCGCCCAGGTCCCGAGAGTAGCTGCAGTCGGACAGGTCCACGCTCGCCTCGTTGTCGGCGCAGCGTCGCGTCTCGGGATCGGGCGTCAGCCCGTCCGCGCAGGCCACGTCGTACACCTGCTCGTGCGTTGTGTCCCCGTCGGCCCAGCCCTTGATGATCTGCACCTTCTGCAGGTTCGCGCTGCCGGCGTCCTTCGTCGCCCATACGACGAAGCGGGGGCCGTCGCCGCCTGCTGGCGGCAGGTCGCCGCCCATCGGCACGCCGGTGCGGTAGGCCTCCTCCACCATGTCGCGCCGCGTGTGGAGATCGTCCGCGTAGTCCCACCCGCCGAACAGGCGCACGCGGATGCGCGGGCCGCTGGTGCCGAACGTCTCGCGGCGCTTGAGCGCGTCGAAGATCGCCTCGCGGATGTTGGCCTCCGCCCAGACGCCGGCCAGGCCGCCCGGGTTGGCGGCGCTCGCCGGCGGGCGGATGCCCATCCGGGTGACGTACGCCGGTTCGTCGGCCGCGCCGGGCCGGCTGGAGTGGTCGTCCGTGGCGGCAATCACGCCGTACTTGAACGGATTGATCCCATGCTCGGCCTCCACGGTCAGTCCGCTCTTCCACGCGTTGCGGACGTAGTCGGAGGCAAAGGCGCACCCTTCGTCCTGCTCCCACGACGGCTCCTGATCCGACGGGCAGGCCGGATGGTAGAGCTCGAAGTTGCACTCCTCGTCCGCCGTGCCGAGGCCGGCGTAGCACTCCGAGTTGCCCTTGATCTGGAAGATCTCGACCAGCGGCTCGGCCGCCGCGCGCCGCGCGAGACCCTCCCGCGTGAAGTTCGTGCCGTCCGTATTGCGGGGCGCGAACGCGACCCCCTGGCTCCAGTTCGTGTTGTGCGGAATGGCGAGCGCCTGGCACTCGCCCGTGCAGGCGGCCTCCAGCCACTCCCAGAGCTTCTCGGGCAACTGCTGCATCTCGATCGCCGAACCGCCCCATTCCGGAATCTGCCCGCCGCGGAAGATGACGTTGCGATGCATGTGGCCCGCGCCCGGCGGCATCCCCGTCCACTCGTAGGCCGTGAAGGTGGTGAACCGGCCCGGCTCGTAGAACGCATCGGCGGTGCGCTGAATCTCGTGCCACATGTGCCGGGCATGCTCGTAGCAGCGGTTCTGGGGACCGGCCCCCCGGCCGCCGCACACGTCGGGCATGGGGATGCCGAACCGCCATGCGGTCAGCGAGCTCCACGCCGGCCGCGGCGACAGCGAGTCGCGGCTGGGACCGGACACCCGTATCTGCCGGAGGTCGCGGCAGGTGGGCGTGTCGTACGCCGGATCGCCGGCGTCGTTGCAGGCCTGGATCTGGCCCAGCCAGACATCGTGATCCGTGACGGCCATGAAGTCGAGCGGCACCCGCAACTGGACCTGCGCGCCGCCGTCGGGCCCGGCAACCGGCTCGCCGCGGCCGAACCGGTAGGCGACCTCGGGACCCTCGAAGTTGCCGTTGCGGTAGGCGTCCAGGGACCAGTTCGTATGCACGTGCAGCTCGCCGAAATAGGCGTTGCGCAGCGGGTTGCCCTCCGGCGTCTGCTGCGCCGCGGCCGGTCCGGCAGCGGCGGCCAGCAACAACAGGGCGATGGCTGCCGGCATGCTACTTCCCGCCCCGCGCGCGGCGCATCGCCGAATCGACGCCTTCTCCCTCCGGCGCCGATTCGATGCGGTCGCCGAACAGCCGCGGATTGTCACGCGCCGACTCGAAGGCGACGAGCGCGTCGCGCCGGCTCACCTGGCCGACGACGCGGCGGCGTCCGTCCACCACGGGCAGCTTGCGGTACGGCCGGGTCAGGAACAGGTGCACGATGTCGTACAGCGTCGCTCCCGGCGAGATCGACCTGGCCGGGCTGCTCATGTAGTCGCTGACCTTGCCGCCGGGCCAGCCGTCGAGCGCGCCCGCCACGACGACCTTGAGGCAGTCGCGCTCGGTGAGCATGCCGAGCAGGATACCGTCGTCGTCGACGATGGGAGCGCCGGTGAGCCTGCTGCGGAGCAGGCGGCGCAGTGCGTCGTAGATGTCCATGTCGGGCGGCAGCGTGGCCTCCGACCGCGCCATGATGTCCGAGGCGGTGATGTGGTCCATGGCGGCCTCCCCGGATACACGCATGCCGGCATGCGCAACGACTGCCGGCCTGTTGCCGCATGGTAGCAAACGTCGCGCCCGCAATCGAGCACGTTCTGCTGCCGCCGGACAACGGTTAAGATGTGGTTCCGGACGATCCGCCGGCACGGAGGACGACCATGCGCTGTGCGCCCCGCATCGCCGCCTGGTGTGCGCCCGTGGCGCTCGCCCTGATCGCGCCTGCTCCGCATGCGCTGGCCCAGGCCGGCGCGCCCGGCGGCGAGTGGCCCACCTACGGCGGCGACCTCGGCAATACCCGCTACGCCGCGCTCGACCAGATCAACGCCAGCAACTTCGGCGAGCTGGAGGTCGCCTGGCGTTTCAAGACCGACAACCTCGGCCCGGTGCCGGAGTTCCAGTTCCAGTCGACGCCGCTCATGGTCAACGGCGTCCTGTACTCCACGGCCGGGTCGCGGCGGGCGGTCGTCGCGCTCGACGCCGCCACGGGCGAGCTGCTCTGGACGTACAGCCTGCACGAAGGGGCGCGCGGCGACGCGGCGCCCCGGCGGCTCTCCGGGCGCGGCCTCGCGTACTGGAGCGGCGGTCAGGAAGAACGCGTCCTGTACGTGACGCCCGGCTACCGGCTGATCGCGCTCGACGCCCGCACGGGACGGCCGGACCCGGGCTTCGGGAACGGCGGCATCGTCGATCTGAAGCAGGACAATGACCAGGACATCGACCTGGTGACCGGCGAGATCGGCCTGCACGCCACCCCCGTCGTCGCGAAGGACGTCGTCATCGTCGGGGCCGCGTTCCGCACCGGCGGCAACCCGCGCAGCCGGAGCAACGTGAAGGGGTATGTCCGCGGCTTCGACGTGCGGACGGGGCGGCGCCTGTGGATCTTCCACACGATCCCGCTGCCCGGCGAGTTCGGCCGCGACACGTGGCTGAACGATTCGGCCGTCTACACCGGCAACACCGGCGTCTGGGCGCAGATCTCGGTGGACGAGGAACTGGAGACGGTCTACCTGCCGGTGGAGGCGCCGACCTCCGACTACTACGGCGGCAACCGCCCGGGCGACAACCTGTTCAGCGAGAGCCTGGTGGCAGTCGACCTGTACACGGGCGAGCGCAAGTGGCATTTCCAGCTCGTGCACCACGGCATCTGGGACCACGACATCCCCTGCGCCCCGATGCTCATCGACATCACCGTCGACGGCCGGCCGATCAAGGCCGTGGCGCAGCCGACCAAGCAGGTGTTCCTGTACGTCTTCGATCGGGAGACCGGCGAGCCGGTCTGGCCCATCGAGGAACGGCCCGTGCCGCGGGGCGACGTGCCGGGCGAATGGTACGCGCCGACGCAGCCGTTCCCGACGAAGCCGCCGGCCTACGACCGACAGGGCGTCACGGTGGACGACCTGCTCGACTTCACGCCGGAGCTGCGCGCCGAGGCCATCGAGGTGGCGTCGCGCTACAGGATGGGGCCGCTCTTCACGCCCCCGGTCGTGAGCCGGCGCGACGGTCCGCTGGGCACGTTCATCCGGCCGGCCCGCACGAACTGGCCCGGCGGCGCGTACGACCCCGAAACCCACATCCTCTACGTGCCATCTAGCGCCGCGTTCAGCGCGCTCGGGATCGTGCCGCCCGACCCGGGCCAATCCGACCTGGAGTACATCCAGGGCAACGCCATCACCGGCCCGCGGCGCACCGCGGGCGCCGGTTCGCAGCTCGGCGGGGGGCAGCGCGTGGTGACCGGGCGCGGCGGGCGCGGGCAGAGCGGCGGCGTCAGCACGACGGTGCAGGGGCTGCCGCTGTTCAAGCCGCCGTGGGGCCAGATCAGCGCCATCGACATGGACGCTGGCGAGATCCTCTGGCAGATCCCGCACGGCGAGACGCCGGACAACGTCCGCAACCACCCGGCGCTGGCCGGACTCGACATCCCGCGCACCGGGCGCACCGGCGCGCCCGGCGTGCTGGTCACGAAGACCCTGATAATCTCCGGCGAGAGCGGCACGTTCCGGACGCCGTCCGGACGCCGCGGCGCCATGCTGCGGGCGTACGACAAGGCGAGCGGCGAGGAGGTCGGCGCCGTGTACATGCCCGCTCAACAGAGCGGCTCGCCGATGACCTACATGCTGGACGGCGCCCAGTACATCGTGGTCGCCGTCAGCGGCGGCAACTACACGGGCGAGCTGCTCGCGTTCAGGCTGCCTGCAAGCTAGTGACGGAGCGCTCGCCGCGCTTGACACCGGGTGCCGGCGTGTTAGCATCGCGATGTCTGTACTCGAGCGGCGCGATTGAGGAGATCGGGATGCTGAAATTGTCCCGAACGGCTGTGTGCGGGTGCGCCGTCGTAGGCGCGATGGTGTGCCTGTCGGCGTCAGCTCTGTACGCGGCGGGTCCCGCCGCCGCGCAAGTCGAGCCGCGCGCAATCCTCGACCAGTACTGCGTCACGTGCCACAACGAGCGGCTCCAGACGGCCGGGCTGTTGCTCGACCAGAGCGATGTCGAGCGCATCGACGCCGACGGCGCCACCTGGGAGAAGGTTGCGCGCAAGCTCCGCAGCGGCGCGATGCCGCCGGCGGGCCGGCCGCGGCCTGACGCCGAGACGCTGGACGCGTTCGTCACGCACCTGGAGAGCGAGCTCGACCGCGCCGCGGCGGCCCACCCGAATCCGGGGCGCCCACCGGACCACCGTCTGAACCGATTCGAGTACGGCAACGCCGTCCGCGACCTGCTCGCGCTGGAGATCGATCCGGAAGCGCTGCTGCCGGCCGACGAATCGGACCACGGCCTGGACAACATCGCCGAAGTGCTGTCGATGTCGTCGACGCTGCTGGAACGCTACCTGCTGGCGGCGCGCAAGATCAGCCGGCTGGCGGTGGGCGATCCGACCATGGGGCCCGGCATCGAGACCTTCGACCTGTCGCGCGGCCTGCGGCAGGACGAACGGATGAGCGACGAGCTGCCGTACGGCACGCGCGGCGGCACGGCCATCCGCCACTACTTCCCGCTGGACGGCGACTACGTGGTCAAGGTCCGGCTGGGCAAGAACTTCACCAACTCGAAAATCCGCGCCATCGCCACCCGCGAGCAGATCGACGTGCTGCTCGATGGCGCGCCCATCACGCGTTTCGAGATCGGCGGTGGCTGCATCGACTCGGATGCGCCGGAGTGCGAGCAGACCGACCGCTACTACCGCACCTCCCGCTATGACCTCGCCGCCGACGAGGCGCTCGAGGTTCGCTTCCGCGCGCCGGCCGGGATGCACACGCTCGGCGTCGCGTTCGTCCGCAAGAGCGTGCTGACCGAAGGGCCGCCGCCGACGCTGCTGCCGCCCCGGCACACCAGCTCCACGTACGAAGCGCCGCGGATGGACATCGATTACGTCCGCCTCGAGGGTCCCTTCAATGCGACCGGCCCAGGCGATACGCCGAGCCGGCGGCGGATCTTCATCTGCCGCCCGGCAGGGGACGCCGACGCGGAGCCGTGCGCCCGGCAGATCCTGTCCGCGCTGGCGCGCCGGGCCTACCGCCGGCCGGCGACCGACGCGGACATCGAGACGCTGCTGCGGTTCTATCGCGCCGGACAGCGGGAAGGCGGGTTCGAGCGCGGCGTCCAGGAAGCGCTGACGCGGCTGCTGGTCTCGCCCGAGTTCCTGTTCCGTATCGAGCGCGACCCGGCGCACGTCGCGGCGCAGGGCGTGTACCCCGTCAGCGACCTGGAGCTGGCCTCGCGCCTGTCGTTCTTCCTGTGGAGCAGCATTCCCGACGATGCGCTGCTCGACGCCGCGGAGCGCGGCGCCCTCGGGAACCCCGGCGGGCTGGAAGCGCAGGTCCGGCGCATGCTGGCCGACCCCCGGGCGTCGGCGTTGACGCGCAACTTCGGCGGCCAGTGGCTGCTGGTCCGCAACCTGCAGGCCGTGGATCCCGACGCCAGCTCGTATCCGGAGTTCGACGACAACCTGCGCGAGTTCTTCCGCCGCGAGACCGAGCTGTTCCTCGAGAGCCAGATGCGCGAGGACCGGCCGATCGAGGAGCTGCTGACCGCCGACTACACGTTCCTCAACGAGCGGCTGGCGCGCTTCTACGGCGTCCCGAATGTGTACGGCGTCCATTTCCGGCGCGTCCCGCTGAACGACCCCAACCGGGCCGGCCTGCTGGGACACGGCAGCGTGCTGACCGTCACGTCGTACGCCACGCGCACTTCCCCGGTCGTGCGCGGGAAGTTCCTGCTCGACAACATCCTCGGTGCCCCGCCGCCGGCCCCGCCGCCGGACGTGCCCGCGCTGGAGGAAGCGGCCGCCGGCCTCGGCCCGCACGCGTCGATGCGCGAGCAGATGGCGGCGCACCGCCGCAACGCTGCGTGCGCGGCCTGTCACGCCCGTATCGACCCGCTCGGCTTCGCGCTGGAGAACTTCGACGGCATCGGCCGGTGGCGCGATACGGACGGCACGGCGCCGATCGACGCCTCGGGCGCGCTGCCCGACGGGACACTGTTCAGCGGTCCGCAGGAATTCCGCCGGGCGCTCCTGCAGAGCCGCGAGCAGTTCGTGCACAACTTCACCGAACGGCTCCTGACCTACGCCCTCGGAAGGGCGGTCCAGTACTACGACATGCCCGCGGTCCGCGCGATCATGCGCGACACGGCAGCCAGCGACTACCGCTGGTCGTCCCTGATACTGGGCATAGTCGGGAGCCAGCCGTTTCAGATGCGGATGGCGCGCGAGGAGGTTTCCGTCGCGCAGCAGTAGCAACGCGGATGAGGATCTACAAATGGTGATAACGAAGAAGCACCTGTCGCGGCGCACGGCGCTCCGGGGACTTGGCGCGACCATCGCGCTGCCGCTGCTCGACGGCATGGTGCCGGCGTTCGCCGCGGTGCGCAACACCGCCGCCCGGACGGTCAAGCGGCTCGGCGCGATATACGTGCCGAACGGCATGAACATGCCGAACTGGCGGCCGGCGGCCGTGGGCGACCTGGAGCTGTCGCCGATCCTGACGCCGCTGGCGCCGGTTAAGGACCGCCTGCTGGTGGTGAGCGGCACGGCCAACGAGGAGGCCAAGCAGCGGCTGAACGAGGGTGACGGCGACCATTCGCGCTGCCAGGCCGCGTACCTGACCGGTGCGCATGCGGTAAAGGCTTCCGGCACCAACACCACGCTGGAAGTGGGCGTGTCGATGGACCAGCTCGCGGCGCGGGAGCTGCGGGAAGACACGCAACTGGCGTCGCTGGAGCTGTCGCTGGAAGCGAACGAGCTGGTCGGCCAGTGCGAGGACGGCTACGGCTGCGCCTACAGCGCCACGATCGCGTGGCGCGACGCCAACACCCCGGTGCCGATGCAGACCAACCCGCGCGCCGTGTTCGAGCACCTGTTCGGCGCCTCCGGCAGTACCGGCCGAGAAGCGCGGGCGCGCGCGCTGCGGCTCGACCGCAGCATCCTGGATTCGGTTAGCGACGAGCTGACCGGCCTCGTGCGCCAGCTCGGCCGCGGCGACCGCTCCAAGCTGGCCGGCTATCTCGAGTCGGTCCGCGACATCGAGCGGCGCATCCAGATTGCGGAGTCGCAGAGCGACCGCGGGCTGCCGGAAGTGACGCAGCCGGCCGGCATACCGGCCGACTTCGAGGAGTACGCCGACCTGATGTTCGACCTCATGCTGGTGGCGTTCCAGGCCGACCTGACGCGCGTCTGCACGTTCCTGTACGGCCGCGAGAAGAGCGTCCGGACGTACCCGGAGGTCGGCGTCGGCGAGCCGCACCATCCGGTGTCCCACCACCGCCACCGCCCGGAGCAGCTCGAGAAGCTGGCCCGGATCAACACCTTCCACATGGAGATCTTCGGGCGCTTCCTGGAGAAGCTCGGGGATACGCCGGACGGCGACGGCTCGCTGCTGGACCAGGCGATGGTCATGTACGGCGCCGGCATGGGCAACAGCAACGCCCACGATCCGCTGGATCTGCCGATTGTTCTCGCGGGCGGCGGCGCGGGCACGATCAAGGGCAGACGGCACGTACGGGCCCCCGAGGGCACGCCGCTCGCCAACCTGCACCTGGCCGTGCTCGAAAAGATGGGGATCCGGGCCGAATCCCTCGGCAACAGCACCGGCCAGTTGCCGATCCTGTCCGATGTGTAGGGGTGAAACGACGATGCGCAGCGACAAGTGGCGGGTAATCGGTCTGGCCGGCATGGTGCTGGCGTCGGCCGCGACGGCCGGCGCGGTGGCGGATGCGCCGCTGGTGGAGGCCGCAAAGCATCTGGACAGCGCGGCCGTGCGGCAACTGCTGGCCGACGGCGCCCCGGTGAATGCGCGCGGCGGCGACGGTTACACGGCGCTGCACTGGGCGGTGCAGCGGAACGACCCTGGGATTGCCGATCTGCTGCTGGCCGGCGGCGCGGACGCGAACGCGGCGGACCGCTACGGCGTGACTCCGCTCGCGCTGGCCTGCGTCAACGCCAGCGGCGGGATGGTCGAACGGTTGCTGCAGGCCGGGGCGGAAGCGAACGCCGCTCAGGCGAGCGGCGAAACGGCGCTCATGACGTGCGCACGGTCGGGGTTGCCCGCCGCGGTCGAGCCGTTGCTGGCCAGCGGCGCGGACGTCAACGCGGCCGAAGCGGCGCACGGCCAGACCGCGTTGATGTGGGCCGCGTGGGAGGGCCATGCGGACGTCGTGCGCGCGCTGCTGGCGCACGGCGCCGACGCGGATGCGCGGACGACAACCGGGTACACCGCGCTGCTGCTGGCGGCACGCGAGGGGTACGCGGAGACGACGCTGGCGCTGCTGGACGCGGGCGCGGACGTCGATGCCGCCGCGGAGGACGGCACCACGGCACTGCTGGTCGCCGTCATACGGCGCAACCTGGAGTACGCCGACCTCCTCCTGGACCACGGCGCCGACCCCGACCTTGGTCCCGGCTTCACGCCGCTGCACTGGGCGGCCGGCAAGTGGGACACCGAGCTGAACGATCTCTCCAACGGCGTGGTGGAGGGCAACCAGTGGAGCGCGTTCGGCGGCCTGCTGGAGCCCGACCGCCTGCACATGGTGCGGAAACTGCTGGCGCATGGCGCCGACCCGAACATCCGAACGCAGCGAACACCGGGCTTCGGCATCCAGGTGAAGGGCCACCTGGGGAACATGAAGGGCGCCACGGCGTTCCTGATCGCGGCCAAGGCGAACGACCTCGCGGTGATGCGCGAGCTGCTGGAGAACGGCGCGGACCCGCTCGAACCGACGGACAACGGCACCACGCCGCTGATGGTGGCGGCGGGCGTCGGCCACGCGCCCGGCATCACGCGCTCGGCAGAGGACGAGGCGCTGCGCGCGGTCACGCTGTGCGTGGAGCTCGGCGCCGACGTCAACGCGGTGAACGAGCAGGGCGACACCGCGCTGCACGGCGCCGCGTGGCGCGAGCAGGCCGACTCCATCGTCCGTTTCCTGGTGGAGCGGGGCGCCGAGCTCGACGCGAAGAACAACCGCGACTGGACACCTCTGGTCATCGCCGAGGGCATCCATACCGGCGGCAACTACATCAAGTCCGACACCACGGCCGCGTTGCTGCGCCAGTTCGGGGCGGCTCCCAGTCCGCCCGACATCCTGCGGGAGCCGGAAGCGCGGTAGCCTGGCGGCCTGTGGCAGTCGACCGGCGTAAATTCATTACCGCCACCGCGGCCGCGGCCATCGGCGCCGGCGTGGGCGCCCGCCGGCCCCGTGCGGCATTCCCTTCCCGCACGGCCGCGGTCACGCGCCAGGACGGCCCCGCTCCGGACGTCGTCGTGGTCGGCGCGGGCACGTTCGGTCTCTGGACGGCGCTTCACCTGCAGCGGCTTGGCGCGCGCGTGACCGTGGTGGACGCCTACGGGCCGGGCAACTCGCGCCAGACCTCGGGCGGTGAGACGCGCGGCGTGCGCTCGTCGTACGGCGACGTCCCGCACGGCCGACTGTGGACGCGATGGGCCAACGACGCGATCCGCAAGTGGATCGAGTGGGACGAGAGCGGCCGCGAACGGCTCCTTCCGCGCGTGTTCTTCCAGACGGGCGATCTCATTCTCCGCGAGCGGACCGAGCCGTACATCGAAACCACCCGAAGCCACTGGGACGCCCTGGCAGTGCCCTACGAGGTGCTGACGCCCGGCGAGGTGGCCTATCGCTGGCCCTGGATCCGCTTCGACAACCTCGGGCTCGCCCTGCATGAGCCGGCGGCCGGGGTCGTCCGAGCGCGGCGGGCGATCGAGTCGGTGGCGCGCGTATTCGAGGAGGAAGGCGGGATCGTCCGCATCGGCCGCGCCGCGCCCGGCGGCCGGCGCGGCGCGACGCTGGAGTCCGTGACGCTCGACGGCGCCGAAGCCCTTTCGGCCGCCACCGTCATCTTCGCCTGCGGCCCCTGGTTCCCCAAGGTGTTTCCGGAGCTGATGGGACGCCGCCTGCGTATCCCCATGGGACACGTGTTCTACTTCGCCGTCCCGCCCGCCGACCGGCGTTTCTCGTTCCCGTACATGCCGAGCTACGGGGTGCCCGGCTGCACGGGTTGGCCGGCGCTCCCACCCGACCACCGCGGCTTCCGCGTGCGCACCGGCGGCCGACCGCCGGAGGATCCCGACACGAGCGACCGCTGGATTCCGCCGGAGGCGCACGCGCGTCCGCGCGAGATTCTCGAGCAGCACTTCCCGGACCTGGTCGGCGCCCCGGTCAACGAAACCCGCGCCTGCCACTACGAGATGAGCGTCGACCAGAACTTCATCATCGATCGCCACCCCGACTTCGACAACGTCTGGCTGCTGGGCGGCGGCTCGGCCGAGGCATTCAAGTTCGGCCCGGTCCTCGGCGAGTACATCGCCCGCCGCGTCCTCGGCGTGGAGGACGACCCCGAGCTGGCCGCCGGCTTCCGCCTCAAGGAAGAGGAGTTCGACAGCGTGGAATAGGACTGGCGAAACGTTTGTGCATAGAATGCGGGCATGCAGTCATGCCGCCCGCGCGTCGCCAACCTCTTCGGTCGATTCCTGCCGGCGTTCCTCGTTGCGATTGTCGCGCCGGCGCTCGGCGTGTCCCCCGCCGGCGCGGAGGACTGGCCCGAGTACCGCGGCAAGGGACGCCGCGGCGTCTGGACGGAGACCGGCATCGTCGGGGTGTTGCCCGCCGACGGTCTGAAGGTGCGCTGGCGCACGCCGATCGACGCCGGGTGGAGCAGCCCGGTGGTATCCGGCGGCCGGGTCTTCCTGACCGACTTCACCCGCGCGGAGAACAGCACCGACGTCGTCGAGCGCGCCCTCTGCCTGGACGAGGAGACCGGGCGCATCCTCTGGACCCACACCTGGGAGGCGGACTACCGCACGGTCGGCGCCACCTGGGAAGGACCCCGCGTCACGCCGACCGTCGACGGCGACCGCGTCTGGTTCGTCGGCGCGACCGGGAAGATGTTCGCCATGGACGTGGAGAGCGGCGCCGTGGTCTGGACCAGGGAGCTGATGTCCGAATACGACGCGACGCCACCGATGTGGGGCTTCAGCAGCGCGCCGCTGGTCGACGGCCCCCGGCTGATCACCATCGTCGGCGGGGAGGGCAACGCGCGGGTGGTGGCGTTCGACAAGCTCACCGGCGAGGAGATCTGGCGCGCGCTGCCGACGGACCACGACATCGGCGTGCCGGTGCCGATCATCATCGAGGCGGCCGGGCGGCCGCAGTTGATCATCTGGTTTCCGGAGAAGCTCGTCTCGCTCGATCCGACCACCGGCGAGCTGTACTGGGAGCAGCCGACGCGCACTGACTTCAACATGAACATCACCCCGCCGGTGCTTAGCGGATCGCGCCTGCTGATCAGCAGCTTCTACAACGGCTCGACGATGCTCGCGCTCGACGACGACCGGCCGGACGCCGAGCTCGTCTGGAAGGGGCAGAGCAACAACGAGATCGCCACCGACGGGCTGCACTCCGTCATGACGACGCCGGTGATCCTCGGCGACCACATCTACGGAGTCGGCAGCTTCGGGCAGTTCCGGGCGCTCGACGCCGTGACGGGCGAGCGGTTGTGGGAGACGCAGGCCCTGACCGGGGAACGCGCCCGCTGGGCCAGCGCGTTCATCGTGGCGCACGAGGACCGCTTCTTCATCAACAACGACCGCGGCGAGCTGATCATCGCGAAGTTTTCCCCGGCCGGTTACGAGGAGATCGGCCGCACGCCGCTGATCGCGCCGACGTCCAACTCGAGCAACCGCCGGCGGCTGGGCGGCGTCAACTGGGTCGCGGCGGCGTACGCGAACCGCCACATCCTGGCCCGCAACGACGAAGAGGTGCTGAGCGCGTCGCTGGCGGCGACCGACTATCCCGATCTGCCGGCGTCGAGCACGCCCGTCCGGGTTGCGGAGGCGACCCCCGCGGCCGACCCGGAGGCCGCGGACACGGGCCGGCCGCCGCTGACCATGCAGTTCGCGGCCAGCGGGACCACCACGGGCGACATCTCGACGTTCGAGTTCGGCGAGTTCTACCTGCTGTCGGGCCGCGGCGTGAACACGCCGGTGTTCGTCACCGACCACGGCATCGTGGCCGTGGATCCCGCCCGCTCGGCGTCGTTCGCGGAGATACGCGCGGAGCTCGATCGCATTACGGAGGCGAGGTTCACGACGATCGTCCACACCCGCGCGTATGCCGCCGAGCCCGAGCACCTGACCGGCTTCCCGCACGTGACGGAAGTGGTGGCCCAGAACGACGCCGCGTCCGCCCTGCGGCGGCTGAACCCGCTGGAAGGCGAGCGCGCCCGCTTCGCGCCGACGCGCACGTACGACAGCGGGCTGTCGCTGTTCGACGATCGCAGCCGGATTGAGCTCCACCACTTCGGGGCGGGCGCTACCGGCGGCGACGCGGTGCTGGTGGTGCCGCGGTTCAACATGGCGTACCTCGGAGACCTGATGCCATGGAAGGGCGTGCCGCTGATCGACCGCGACCTGGGCGGCAGCGCGGTGGCGTTGCCCGAAACGCTCGACCAGGTGGTCACGACGCTGGAGCAGGCCGGCGTGACGTTCGTGCTGCCCGGGCGCGCCGCGCCGCCGTTCCAGCAGACGATTCTGGGCTGGCTCACGGTGGACGACGTGCGGCAGTACGCCGTGTTCTGCCGCGAGCTGCTGGCGGCCGTGCAGGAGCAGCTCCGCCGCGGCAACGGCGTCGACGACATCGCCGCCGGCCTGGAAATGGTCGAGAGCTTCAACGGTTACGATCTGCGGAACGCGCGGGCGTACATCGAGGCCGTGCGCGCGGAGATGCCATAGGAACCTTCGGAGGAGTTGATGGCAATCACGCTGGAAGTGAATGGACGGACGCGCTCCGTCGACGTCGACCCGCAGACCCCGCTGTTGTGGGTGCTGCGCGACACGCTCGGGTTGACGGGCACGAAGTTCGGATGCGGCATAGCGGCCTGCGGCGCCTGCACAGTGCACCTGGACGGGCGGGCCGTCCGCACGTGCACGCTGCCGGTTTCGGCCGCCGAGGGGGCGTCCATAACGACCATCGAGGGCCTGGCGCAGGACGGCACGCTGCACAAGGTGCAGCAGGCCTGGATCGACAACCAGGTGCCGCAGTGCGGCTACTGTCAGTCCGGGATGATCATGGCCGTCTCGGCGCTCCTGGAGCAGCGCCCCGACCCCAGCGACGAGCAGATCGACGCGGCCGTAACCAACATCTGCCGCTGCGGAACGTTCGTCAGGATCCGCCGCGCCATTCACGCCGTCGCCCGGGAGACTGCCGGCGAGGAGGTGCGCAATGGGTAAGTGGACGCGCCGCGCCTTCATCGGCGCCGGGAGCCTCGTCGGCGGCGGGTTCGTGCTCGGCGTTGCCGGCATCACACTGGCTCCCGGCAGGCACAGCCTCGTTTCGGCCGACGCGGCCGAGAAGGGCGAGCTGACCACCTGGATCACCGTGACGCCCGACAACTTCACGACGATTCTGGTGCCCCACTGCGAGATGGGCCAGGGTACCCAGACCGCGCTGGCCATGATGGCGGCCGAGGAGATGGAAGCCGATTGGGATCTGGTGCGGATCGAGGAAGCCCCGGCGCTCGACGCCTACGCCAACGCCTACCTGCTGCGGGCATTCACCGGCGACCCGTTCCCCGCGCCGCTGGGGCGGGCGATCGACTACGGCGCGTACCGGCTGGCAAGCTGGTTCGGCACGCAGGTCACCGGCGGCTCGATGGCCGTGCGCGGCACGGGTTTCGGCATGTGCATCGCCGGTGCAGCCGCGAAGGAGATGCTGCTCGAGGCGGCTGCGGAGCGCTTCGGCGTTCCCGTCTCCGAATGCACGGCGGCCGCGTCGCGCGTGACGCACGCCGCTTCCGGGCAGAGCGCCAGCTTTGGCGAGCTGGCGCGGGCGGCGACCGCCATTCCGGTGCCGCCGCATCCGGCCTTGAAGGATCCCGACACCTACGCCATCCGGCGTACCGCCAGGAAGCGCTTCGACATTCCACCCAAGGTGGACGGGAGCGTCACGTTCGGCATCGACTTCACGCTGCCGGGCATGCTGCACGCGGCGGTCGACATCGCGCCGGTGCAGGGCGGCAAGCTGGTTTCGGTCGACCCCGGCTCCGCCGAGAACATGCCGGGCGTGAAGCAGGTCGTGCAGCTCGAAGAGGCGGTCGCGGTCGTCGCCGACAGCTACTGGGAGGCGCGCCAGGCGCTCGGCAAGCTCAGCCCGGTCTACGACGACGCGGGCCACGGCGACGTGTCGAGCGCGTCGATCTTCGCGGCGTTCGACGAGTCGCTGGGCGACCCGCCGGACATGCCCACGGACGCGGCCACGGTCATTTCGGCCGACTACCGCGTGCCGTTCCTGGCCCACGCCACGATGGAGCCCATGGCGTGCACGGCGCGCGTCGAAGGCGACCAGGCCGAGGTGTGGGCCGGCACGCAGGATCCGCTGAACGCGCGCTCGATGGCGGCCAGCGCGCTGGACTTCGACGCCAGCCAGGTCAAGCTGACCAACCTGCCTCTGGGCGGCGGATACGGGCGTCGCCTGCCGTTCACTTTCGACTACGTCCAACTGGCCGTGCGCATCGCCCGCGCGGCGTCGCCGGCGCCGGTCAAGTTGGTCTGGAGCCGCGAGAACGACATCCAGCACGACTTCTACCGGCCCGCGGCGATGTCGCGTTTCGCCGGGGCGCTCGACGGGCAGGGCCGGCCGCTGGCGGTGGCTTCGTACTACGCCGGCGGCGGCAACGGCGAGGCCGTGTTCATGCCCTACGCCATCGCGGACCGGCGGGACGACGCGCGGGACGCGCCAAACCATATCCGTACGGGCGAGTGGCGCTCGGTGCTCAACTCGCAGCACGGCTTCTTCAAGGAGTCGTTCATCGACGAGCTGGCGCACGCCGCCGGCAA
Source organism: Vicinamibacterales bacterium (assembly GCA_965207665.1). Classification (GTDB taxonomy): domain Bacteria; phylum Acidobacteriota; class Vicinamibacteria; order Vicinamibacterales; family UBA8438; genus JAAXGX01. The sequence continues at coordinate 837,803 of CBDBMV010000002.1, read as the reverse complement.
GGATCCGTACCGCTTCCGGCGCGACCTGCTCGGCGACCGGCCGCGCTTCCGCGCCGCGCTCGATAGGGCCGCCGCCATGTCGGACTGGGACAGCCCGCTGCCGGCGCGCGAGGGACGCGGCATCGCCATCTGCGAGAGCTTCGGCACCATCGTGGCCCAGGTGGCTCATGTGGCGGTGTCATCCGCTGGCGAATTGCGTGTCCGCCGGGTGTGGGCGGCCGTGGACTGCGGCGACGTCGTCAACACCGACACCGCGGCGGCGCAGATGGAGGGCGGCGTCATCTTCGCGCTGTCGGCCGCAATGGTCGGCGAGATAACCATCGAAGCCGGGCGGATCGCGGAAAGCAACTTCCGCGACCACCAGATGATCCGCATGGCGGACGCGCCGGACGTGCGGGTGGAGTTCATCCGCTCCAACGCCTGGCTGGGCGGACTCGGCGAGCCGAGCGTGCCGCCGCTGGCGCCGGCCGTCACCAACGCCATATACGCAGCGACCGGCATCCGCGTGCGCGACCTACCGATCAAGAACCAGGATCTCTCGCGCGCGTAGCGCGGTTTCGAAAGGCTGACGATGATACGTGCAGCGAGCATTCGGCTTGTCGTCGCGGTGATGCTGCTGACCGGCCTGCCGGCTGCCGACGCGGCGGCGCAGGTGACATTCGACCGTTTGCGGGCGGCCGCGGAAGAGCCAGAAAACTGGCTCACCTATTCCGGCACCTACTACAGCCAGCGCTACAGCGAGCTGGACCAGGTGACCCCGGACAACGTCGAGAACCTGGCGCTGCAGTGGGTGTACCAGGCGCCGGTGGCGGGGCCGTGGCAGTCGTCGCCGGTCGTCGTGGACGGGGTGATGTACCTGACGCAGCGGCCGAACGACATCGTCGCGCTCGATGCGCGCACCGGCCGCGTGTTCTGGGTCTACAGCTATCCGACTCCATCGGACCACCGGGCCTGCTGCGGGGCGAACAACCGGGGAGTCGCCATACTTGGCGACCGGGTGTTCATGGCCACGCTCGACGCCCACGTCGTGGCGCTCGACGCGGCAACCGGCGTCGAGCTCTGGGACGTCGAGGTGGCCGACAAGGACGTGGCGTACGCCTTCACGCTGGCGCCGCTGGCCATCAAGGACATGGTGGTCGTCGGTTCGTCGGGCGGCGATTACGGCATCCGCGGGTTCATCGCGGCGCTCGACGCTGAGACGGGTGAGGAGGTGTGGCGTTTCTACACCATTCCCGGCCCCGGCGAGCCGGGCCACGAGACGTGGGAGCCGTGCCCGCCGAATCCCGAAACCTATTGCGACCCGGAGGCGTGGAAGCACGGCGGCGCGGCCGCGTGGCTGACCGGCTCCTACGACCCGGAGCTCGACCTCATCTACTGGGGCACGGGCAACCCGGGACCCGACTACAACCGGGCACAGCGACCGGGCGACAACCTCTATAGCTGCTCGGTCGTCGCGCTGGACGCGGACACCGGCGAGATCCGCTGGCACTTCCAGTTCACGCCGGCGGATCCGTACGACTTCGACGCCGTGCAGATCCCGGTGCTGGCCGACATCACCCGCAACAACACCGAATTCAAGGTGATGCTGTGGGCAAACCGCAACGGGTTCTACTACGTGCTGGACCGGCGCACCGGCCGCTTCCTTACCGGGATTCCGTACGTGAACCTGAACTGGGCGGAGGGGTTGGACGACAGCGGGCGCCCGGTCGAGACGCCGCAGCCGCCGAGCGAACCCACCTATCCGGGGCTGATTGGGGCGACGAACTGGTATTCGCCGTCCTACAGCCCGCGCACGGAGCTGATGTACATCCCTGCCTGGGAAGACTACGCCTCGGTGTTCGCAGGTGTGGCGCAGGAGTATGTGCCCGGCGAATCGTTCACCGGCCGCACCCCGGAGGGCTTCCCCAGGACGTACAGCGCGGTCCCGGACGCGCCTTCGCTGCAGCTCCTCACCCGCGGTCCCGTCAACGACTGGACGGATACCTCCGGCACGGGCGCCGTCCTCGCGCTGGACGCCCTGACCGGCGAGCAGAAGTGGAAGCTGGAGCTGCACGACGTCATCACCAGCGGCATCATGACGACCGCGTCCGACCTGCTCTTCACCGGCCTGCGGTCCGGCTATTTCCAGGCGCTCGACGCCCGCACCGGGGACGCGCTCTGGAGGGCGAGCCTCGGCGGCCAGATCTCGAGCGGGCCGACGACCTACGAGGTCGACGGCCGGCAGTACATCTCCATCATCGCCGGCAACTCGCTGTCGACCTTTGCGCTCGAGAACTGAGCGGAAAGCGTGATTTGCGGTTGCAGTTGTTGCCTTGCGGAGCGATACTGTAGCCTGCCTTCGACTATAAGTCTGAAGAGGAGCACACCGATGAACAGCCGACGTGTCGGAATCCTCGTCGCCGGTTGCCTCGCCGTCATCCTCGCCGCCCCGGCCGCCGCCAGCGCCCAGTCGCCGGCCGCCGGCGCGGAGGTCACGTTCGCCAGGGACATCGCGCCGATCCTGCAGCGGAGCTGCCAGCAGTGCCACCGGCCGGCCTCCGTGGCGCCGATGTCGCTGCTGACCTACGAGCAGGCGCGGCCCTGGGCCCGTTCCATCAAGGCGCGGACGCAGTTGCGGAACAAGCGGGGTGCGATGCCGCCGTGGTTCATCGAGAAGGACATCGGCATCCAGCACTTCAAGGACGACATCTCGCTGAGCGAGGAAGAGATCGAGAAGATCGCGATCTGGGCCGACAGCGGGGCGCCGCTCGGCAACCCCGCCGACCTGCCGCCGCCGCTCGACTTCGGCAACGAGGACGAGTGGACGATCGGCGAGCCCGATCTGATCCTCGAATCTCCCGAGATCGTCGTCCCGGCCTCCGCACCCGACAAGTGGACGTCGCTCGGCACGATCGAGACCGGGCTGACCGAGGACCGCTACGTGGCGGCCGTCGAGGTCCGCGAGTTCAACGACGTGCCGAAGGACGGCGACAGCAAAACGGTGGGCGGGCGGTTCGTGTTCCACCACATGTCGTTCGACTCGGTGGACCCGGAGGAGCTCGCGCGCGGGGGCCAGGCGTTCATGCGTTTTCCGACCCACGAAGTGGGACGCAACCCGGACATCTTCCCGCCCGAGGCGGGGCTGCCGATACCGGCCGGCTCGGTGATTCACCTGCGCAACGCGCATATTCACGCCAACGGGCGCGAGACCCGCGCGCACCTGAAGTTCGCCTTCAAGCTGCATCCGCGGGGGTACGAGCCCGACCTGAAGTACGTGCGCACCACCGTGGGCAACGGCGTCGACGTCGACATGAAGCCGATGCAGGCCGGCCAGGAGCTGCATGCCTACAAGGTGCTGGACGAGCACATCAAGCTGCTTGTCTTCGAGCCGCACCAGCACGCGCCCGGGACGCGGATGTGCCTGGAGGCGATCTGGGGGCACAACATCCAGACGCTGAACTGCACGGGCTACGACCACAACTGGGTCAAGCAGTACGTCTACCAGGACGACTACGCGCCGCTGCTGCCGAAGGGCACCATCCTGCACCTCATCGGCTGGCACGACACGACGGTCGCCAACCGCAACGTCCCCGACCCGCGCAACTGGTCGGGCGGCGGGCGGCGCTCGGTCGCGAACATGTTCATCAACCTCGGCAAGGCCGTTGCGCTGACCGATGAGGAGTTCGAGCGGGAGATGGCGGAGCGGCGCGAGCGGCTGCAGTTGACGAAGAACGACTACCTGATCGGCTGCCCGCTGTGCCAGGTGGAGTTCCCGTCGCAGCAGACGACGGCCAACAACGACCAGAACTAGCAGAGCCCTCGGCGGAATGAACCCCGCAAAGCGTGCAATAGCGGGCGTGTGCGCCGCGGTGCTCTGCACGGCCGCGCCCGCAGCCGCGCAGACCGGCGCGCCCGACGGGGAGTGGCGCACGTACGGGGGCGACCTCGGCAACACCCGCTATTCCGCCCTCGACCAGATCACCGCCGAGAACTTCTCCGACCTGGAGCTCGCCTGGCGCTTCAAGACCGACTTCCTCGGCCCAAGGCCTGAATTCCGCTTCGAATCGACGCCGCTGATGGCCAACGGCGTCCTGTACTCCACCGCGGGGTCGCGCCGGATGGTCGTCGCGCTGGACGCGGCCACGGGCGAGATGCTCTGGGTGTGGCGCCTGGACGAAGGCGCGCGCGGCGCCGCCGCGCCGCGCCAGCTCTCCGGACGCGGGTTGGCGTACTGGACCGACGGCAGCGCGGAGCGGATCGTCTACGTCACCCCCGGCTACCGCCTTATCGCCCTCGACGCGGAGACCGGCCGCCCCGATCCGGACTTCGGCGAGGCCGGCATCGTCGACCTGAAGCAGAACCTCGACCAGGAGATCGACCTGGTGACCGGCGAGATCGGCCTGCATGCCGCGCCGGTCGTCGCCGGCGACGTGGTGATCGTGGGGGCGGCGCACCGCACGGGCGGCAACCCCCGCAGCCGCGAAAACGTGAAGGGGTATGTCCGCGGATACGACGTGCGGACAGGCGAACGGTTGTGGATCTTCCACACGATCCCGCGGCCGGGACAATACGGGCGCGACACCTGGCTCAACGACTCGGCCGTCTACACGGGCAACACCGGCGTGTGGGCGCAGATATCGGTGGATGAGGAGCTGGGCATCGCCTACCTGCCGGTTGAGACCGCCACCGGCGACTACTACGGCGGGAACCGCCCCGGCGCCAACCTGTTCTCCGAGAGCCTCGTGGCGGTGGATCTGTACACCGGCGAGCGCAAGTGGCACTTCCAGCTCGTGCACCACGGCATCTGGGACCACGACATCCCCTGCGCCCCGATGCTCATCGACATCACGGTCGACGGCCGGCCCATCAAGGCCGTGGCGCAGCCGAGCAAGCAGGTGTTCCTGTACGTCTTCGACCGCGAGACCGGCGAGCCGATCTGGCCGATCGAGGAGCGGCCGGTGCCGCAGGGCGACGTGCCGGGCGAGTGGTACTCGCCGACGCAGCCCTTTCCCACCCGGCCCCCGGCCTACGACCGCCAGGGCGTCACGGTGGACGACCTGATCGACTTCACGCCGGAGCTGCGCGCCCAGGCGCTGGAGGTGGCGTCGCACTACAAGCTGGGGCCGATGTTCACGCCGCCGGTGATCAGCCGCATCGAAGGTCCGCTCGGCACGCTGCTGGCGCCGGCCATGGGCGGCGGCACGAACTGGCCGGGGGGCTCGTACGACCCGGAGACGCAGATCCTCTACGTGTCGTCGAACAGCTCGCTCGGACGCCTAGGCATCGTACCGCCGGCCCCCGGCCAGTCGGACCTGGAATACATCCAGGGCGACGCCATCACCGGCCCGCGGCGCACCGGCGGCGCCGGCTCCCAGGCGGGCGGCGGCCAGCGCGTCGTCAGTGCCAGCTCGTCACCCGCCGCGCAGATGGTTCCCGGCGGTCCGCGCCGCAGCGACCTGAACCTGACCGTGCAGGGCCTGCCGCTGCTCAAGCCGCCCTACGGCACGATCAGCGCGATAGACATGAACCGCGGCGAGATCCTGTGGCAGATCCCGCACGGCCGGACGCCGGACCGCATCCGCAACCACCCGGCGCTGGCGGGGCTCGACATCGGCCCCACCGGGCAGGGCGGACGAAGCGTCGGCACCCTGGTCACGAGCACGCTGCTCATCGCCGGCGAGGGGCAGTCCACCGTCACCGAGACGGGCGAGCGCGGCGCCATGCTGCGGGCGTACGACAAGGACACCGGAACGGAGGTCGGCGCGGTCTACCTGCCCGCCCCGCAGAGCGGCTCCCCCATGACCTACATGCTCGACGGCGAGCAGTACATCGTGCTCGCCGTCAGCGGCAGCAACTACTCCGGCGAGCTGCTCGCCTACAAGCTCAACTGAACGACACGGTGCATGGCGAATACACAGTCTGATTCGAAGCAGAAGGCGGCCTCCGAGCGCGGAGGATTCGTCTCCCGCGTCCTGAACGTCATCGAGGCTGCCGGCAACCGGCTTCCCGACCCGGCAATCCTGTTCCTGCTGCTGCTGGTGCTGACCTGGATCCTCTCGGCGCTGCTCGCGCCGATCGAGTTCGCCGAAACGGACCCGCGCACCGGAGAGCCGCTCCGCATCGCCAACCAGCTCACGGGCACGGCCCTGGCCACCTTCATGGTCGAGCTGGTGCCCACCTTTACCGGGTTCGCGCCGCTGGGCGTGGTGCTGGTGGCGCTGCTCGGCGTCGGCGTGGCCGAGAAGACCGGCTTCATCAATGCCGGCCTCAAGCTGCTTCTGGGCCGCACGTCGCCCAGCCTGCTGACGCCGATGCTGATCCTGGCCGCCATCGTCAGCCACACCGCCGCCGACGCCGGCTACGTGCTGGTCATCCCGCTTGGGGGGGTCATCTTCTACGCGGCCGGCCGGCATCCCCTGGCCGGCATCTCCGCCGCGTTCGCGGGTGTCTCGGGAGGGTTTTCGGCCAACTTCATTCCGTCCGGCATAGACCCCCTGCTGCAGGGCTTCACCCAGCAGGCCGCCCAGATTCTCGATCCCGAGCGCCTGGTCAACCCACTGAGCAACCTGGGGTTCACCGCCGTGTCGTCGCTGCTGGTCATTGCGGTCGGCTGGTATCTCACCGACCGCGTGATCGAGCCGCGCCTGCAGTCGACGCCGATCGACGGCGACCCCGACGAGATGCCCAGAATGGAGGAGCTGACGGACCGCGACCGCCGCGGCTTCGGGGCCGGCATGGCCGCGCTGGTGGCAGGGCTGCTGCTGCTGGCGCTGGCGTCGCTGCCGGCAGCATCTCCCTTGCGCAGTCCGGACGGCTCGCTGACGAGTTTCGCGGCGCCGCTGATGGGCATGATCGTGCCCCTCATATTCCTGCTGTTCCTGATCCCGGGCGTGGTGCACGGCTACGTGGCGGGCACGGTCAAGTCCCATCGCGACATCGTCGCGGGCATGACCTCCGCGATGGGCACGATGGCCTACTACCTGGTGATGGCGTTCTTCGCCGCCCAGTTCATCGCTGCGTTCAACAACTCCAACGTCGGCCTGCTGATCGCGCTCAAGGGCGCCAACTTCCTGCGCGACCTGAACATGCCGGCGCAGGTGACGGTGGTCGGCATCGTGCTGCTGACCGCGTTCGTCAACCTGTTCGTCGGGTCGGCCTCCGCCAAGTGGGCGCTGCTCTCGAGTATCTTCGTGCCGATGCTGATGGGGTTGGGAATCGCCCCCGAGCTGACGCAGGCCGCCTACCGCGTGGGCGACAGCGTCACCAACATCGTCACCCCGCTGATGCCGTACTTCCCCCTGGTGGTCGTTTTCAGCCAGCGCTACGTGAAGAAGACCGGCATCGGGACCATAGCGTCCCTGATGCTGCCCTACTCGGTCGTGCTGCTGGTCACCTGGACGGTGTTCCTGGTCGGCTACTGGATGCTGGGCCTGCCCCTTGGCCTCCAGGCCAGCTACACCTATCCCTGATTGCGCAGCGGGATCGGAAGGCGGGCAGCAGGGCCGGTCTCGCTACGAAAACCGGGCCGGCCGGGCCATCATCTTGCCGCTAGTAGTAGTAACCAGCTCCGGACCTCTACGGTTTTCTCCACGAGTCCGGCCCTGCTGCCCGTCCACGGCGGTGTCCCCGGGACAGTCAGCGCGGTGAAATCAGGTATGGCATGACCTGATTCGTGATGACGTCGGGTCGTCGGAGATGCCCGTGCGGAGGGGCTTCGGCCTTCTGCCAGGCGATCTCCAGGAGCGTGTCGAACCAGTGGTCGATCGCGTCCCGGCCCTGCACGACGGGATGCGGATCCCCCGGGGCCCGATTTGCCCCCTCGAAGATGAGCTTGAACAGGTTGCCGGGCGTGTTGTTCGGGTGGTTCCCGAGAACGACGTCCCAGGGACCCGCCGCCTTGAGGCCCTCGCGGCCCTCGATCCAGTCGGCGGTCCAATCCGTACCCATGGTGAGACCGGTCCCGCCGGGCGTCAACACGCGGTAGCGCCGATCGCCGTCGTGGCCGATGTACGCGAATGAGCTCGTTCCCGGCGTGTGCCCCGGCGTCGTGTACAACGTGAACTCCGCGTCGCCCACGGTGATGACCTCGCCGTGCTGGATCTCGTGGTCCCGGGGCGGCGCGAGCTGCGTCGTCCAGTCGTACTCGACCCAGTCGGCACGCTCCACCGCCAGCTCGAGGAAATCCCAATCCGCCGGCGACAGGGCGATCGTCGCGCCCGTCATGGCCTTGATCTGGGCCGCCCCGCCGTAGTGGATTTCGTGCGCTTCCGTGACGAACACGTACTTGATGTCCATCGGGTCGAACCCGAGCTGGCGGATATGCTCGAGCGTACGGTTGACCATGATGCCGTTCGTCGCATCGATCAGCACGAGCCCGTCGGACGTCGTGATCAGGTAGCAGCTGACGGCCTCGTTCCCGACGTAGTAGACATTGTCAAAGACCTGGAACGGAATCTCGACGTTCCAGTCGCCCCCCGGGATGTACCCCCTGGGCAGCCCCCATCGGACGTCATCTCGTCCTCGTGCGCGTTCATCCTGCGCCTGAGCTCCAACCATCGACATCGCGAACAAGGCAACGACAAACGTCATGCACAGCCGTCTCATCCCGGCACCTCCTGTCGCAACGTGAAGTGTACCCGGTCTCCCAGGGCCGGCAAGCTGCACTGAGCTACCGGGAGTAGCCGTGGGCGCGGGATCGCGACCGACAGGCTCGGACTCGCTACGAAAACCGGGCCGGCCGGGCCATCATCTTGCCGCTCGTCGCAGCAACCAGCTCCGGACCTCTACGGTTTTCTCCGTCGAGCCCGAGTCTGCCGTCCGCTTGCGCAGCGGCGTGGTAACGACGGTCACCGCGGCGAAAGCAGGTGCGGCAGAACCTGATTCGTGATGACGCCCGGTCGTCTGAGATGCCCATGTGGAGGGGCCTCGGCCTTCTGCCATCCGAGATTCAGGAGCGTGTCGAACCAGTCATCGATCGCGGCCGACCCCTGCACGACGGGATGCGGATCCCCCGGGGCCCGATTTGCCCCCTCGAAGATGAGCTTGAACAGGTTGCCGGGCGTGTTGTTCGGGTGGTTCCCGAGAATGACGTCCCAGGGACCCGCCGCCTTGAGGCCCTCGCGGCCGTCGATCCAGTCGGCGGTCCAGTCCGAACCCATGCTGAGACCGGTTCCGCCAGGCGTCAACACGCGGTAGCGCCGGTCGCCGTCGTGGCCGATGTACGCGAACGAGCTCGTTCCCGGCGTGTGCCCCGGCGTCGTGTACAACGTGAACTCCGCGTCGCCCACGGTGATGACCTCACCATGCTGGATCTCGTGGTCCCGGGGCGGCGCCACCTGCGTCGTCCAGTCGTACTCGACCCAGTCAGCACGTTCTACCGCCAGCTCGAGGAAATCCCAGTCGGCCGGCGACAGGGCGATCGTCGCCCCCGTCATGGCCTTGATCTGGGCCGCCCCGCCGTAGTGGATTTCGTGCGCTTCCGTAACGAACACGTACTTGATGTCCATCGGGTCGAACCCGAGCTGCCGGACGTTTTCGAGCGTCCGATTGACCATGATGGCATTCGTCGCATCAATGAGCACGAGCCCATCCGACGTCGTGACCAGGTAGCAGCTGACGGCCTCGTTCCCGACATAGTAGACGTTGTCAAAGACCTGGAACGGAATCCGGACGTTCCAGTCGCCCCCCGGGATGTACCCCCTGGGCAAGCGCCACTGGATACCGTCTCGTCCGCGCTCGCGCTCATCGTGCACCTGAGCTCCAACCACCGACGTCGCGATCGAGGCGACGACCAACGCCATGCACAGCCGTCTCATCCCGAACCTCCCGTCTCTACGACTCGTTCCCGACCCACTGAGTGAAATCTACTTCCTGTGTCAAGAACGAGGGCCGCGGACCACTCGACGATCCGCCCGAGGCGACAAGCGAGCTGTTCTTCGTGGAGACGCGACCGGCAGCCCCGGACTCGCTGCAAAAACCGGATCGGCCGGGCGATAGTCTTGCTGCTCATCGTAGCAACCAGTTCCGGACCTTTACGGTTTTCTCCGCGAGCCCGGCACCGCCGTCCGCTGCTGGATTTCGGCTGGCGCACGAGAAGGTTATCGGAACGACGCGTGCGTCCCACGGCGTTCTACTGCACGGGCTTGATCCGACCTTCGGTCCTGCTTATGGTGATGGCTGCCGGGTGACGGGCTCGCAGGGTATCGAAAGGAACAGCGATGTCTACCTCCAGACGACGTTTCCTGAAGGGTGCGGTGGCGGTTGGCGGCGTGACGTTTGGACAGCGGCTCGGAGCCTTGCCGGTCCAGGAGCGGCGGTTGCCGAACCTGGATCCGGGAACGGGCATAGGGCCGGAGGGCTACGGCGCCCTTGACGAGAACTCGGTTCACTACGTAGCGATCCGCGTCAAGCCGAAGAACTTCGAGACGGCGGTCAAGCGCGTTTCCAACGCCCTTGGCCTGGAGTTCGAGTACCTGGGAGGCGAAACCTCCGGGATACGCATGGCGTTGGCAATGGAAGCCCGACTTGAGATCGTGACTACGGCAAGCGACAACGTCGATACGACGGCGACGGACGCAGCAGCCTATCCCGCCGTCATGGCGGCAAGGGACATGGACACCAGGGGGGAAGGCGCCTACCTGAGCGTCTTCGGCGTCAAGGACATTGACGCGGCCGTGGCCAGGGCCGAGCAGGCGGGAGTTCGCACCGTAGCCCGTTACGAGGTAGACCAAAGACTGCCAGCGGACTCACGATTCAGCGTGTTCAGGGAAGCGATGCTGGAGGAAATGTACGGGATGAACTTCTGCCTCCGGCAGATCGAGGAAAAGTAGGCTTCTCACGCTTCAACGACCGTCACTTCCAGTCGTCGATCAACGGCCTGAAGCGCCTGCTCGAGTCTATCCATGCGGGAGGCGTGGTGAACGTCGAGAATCCGGTCAACCTGTGGCATGTGCCAACCAAGCCGCCGCCCAAGTTCAGCCTTTGTGATTCTCTTCTCTCGCATGGCGGCATACAGCCCGATCTTTGGCACGGCCAACGGTGGAACATCGACCATTACCCTTCCCTCTGAGGGCTGCGGCAGCCGTTGGCGGTCCTTCATGTACGCATCGATCACGGTCAGAAGGGCGTCAGACGCCCGCGTCAGAGCTTCTTCCCGCGTCTCCCCGAAAGTATGCGCCTCCGGGAAATCCGGAAAGTCCACGAGCACATGTTCACCTTCCCTCGTCAACCTCACGGGGTAGCGCAACATTCGTTTCCGTCTCCTTCTCCGTCCATCAAGGTCGTCGCTTCAACCTGAGATCTTTCTTGATCGCTTCCATGGTTCCGACCGGCATGTCCTTCTTGCCGTGCATCGGGAGAATCGACTTCAGTTGGCCCAAGCGAACAACTAGATGCCCGCCGTGTCCACTCTCAAACGTGCATCCTTGCTTCTTGAGCCAGGACTTGAACTGCCGAGAAGTCATAGAACTTCCTTCCGTCGGTTCTGCATCTGTTGTCCATCGTTTTCTCCCCTTGCGACCTGTTCGGCTCTTGGCTCTGCCCTCTAGCCCATCGCTCTTGGCTCTTGCGGCTCTGGCTGGGCTTCCGGCTTTGTGGCTCTTGCCTTCTCGGCTTGGGTCGCTTCCAGATAATAACAACATGCATGATGCGTTTACAACGTAAATGTTTTGTTTGTCCTCCCTCGTTCTGACAATCCATGGCATGCTCGTTGGAGGATTCGCCGCTGAGAGGAACGGACGTCCACCGGCAACTGAACACCGTGTGGGAGCAACGGTTTCAAATGCACTCGTAGTGAACGATGCGGAGAACGGCCAGCAGGGCCGGGCTCGCGGAGAAAACCGTAGAGGTCCGGAGCTGGTTGCTACTGCTAGCGGCAAGTTGATGGCCCGGCCGGCCCGGTTTTCGTAGCGAGCCCGGGCCTGCTGGCGCCTTGCGGAAGGGGCCAGCGCGACCGCTCAGAGATGCTTCCAGAAGACGATCTTGTCTCCGCCCGGCTCGTAGAACTCGCGAATGCGCGCCTCCTCGGCGTAGCCGCTGGACCTGTAGAACGCCCGGGTCCGCGCGTAAGCCGGCGTCGCCATGGTCTCGACGATGAGAACGCGTTCGCCGCCGGTTCGGAGGCGGTCTTCCAGGTATCGCATCATCGCCCGGCCGATACCGCGCCGCCGGTAGCTGGCAAGGATGCCGATGGCGAGGAGGTTCCAGGTGCCGCTCGTCATGCGCTCCGGCTCGCAATAACCGAAGCCCACGACTTGATCGTCGGCCACCGCGACGAACCAGATGTCCCGGGTGTTTTCCTTAAGATATCCGGCGATCATGTCGCCCAGCATCTCCGGGGGAAACAACTCGGCGTCCATTACCACGGACTTGATAGCCGGAACGTCCGACCGTTGGGCCGGGCGAATAGCGTGTTCGACGGCCACGGATTCGTGCTATCCGCGCGGCATCAGACCGGGAGACCGGGCCGCCCGATAGGCCAGCACCATGAGGAACACGATGCTCGACGGGACCAACAGCGCGGAGATGAACTGCGACGTCGACATCACTTCGAAAACGGCGCCGCGAGGATCGCCGCGATAGATCTCGATGACGAAGCGGGCGGTTCCGTATGCGAGCAGATAGGTCAGGAACGTGAACCCGGGAAACATGCGACCGCGCCGTTCGACAAGGAGCAGAACTCCAAGAACCGCCAGCGCCGCCAGCGCTTCGTACGGCTGGGTGGGGTGCAGGCTGACGCCCAGCGGCGTGCCCGAGTTTGCAGCGGCAAACGGGTCGGTGAACGTGATTCCCCACGGCACGTCCGTTGGCCGCCCGTAGCAGCAACCCGCGAGGAGACAGCCCATCCGGCCGACCGCCTGGCCCACCGCAATGCCGGGGGCGAAGGCATCGCACGTGGTCCACACCGGCATCGAATGGCGCCACATGTACCAGAAGGCCACGACGACAGCCAGCACGAACCCGCCGTAGAACACGCCGGCCGAACGGACCAGCATCCAGAGGTTTGCCGGGGCGCTGGTGTAATAGTCGAATTCGACGACGAACAGCAGCAGCTTGGCGCCCACAATCGCGGCTACGAAGATCGCGATGCCGAGCCCCATCAGCCGCTCGGGAGAAAGCCCGCGCGACCGCCCCCGTACGACGGCTACCTGCAGTCCGATCAGGTACGCCGCAGCAATGAGCACGCCGTACGAGTAGATGTTGACTACGCCCAGCTCGAGCAGTTTGGGGTACATGGTGGATCCCGCCGAGGCGCGGGCCGAAACCCGCTTCGTATTCTACCGTGCGCGCCCGCCCGGGCCCGGCACATGACCGGTGGAAACCGAGAGTGGCCAGCAGGCCCGGGCTCGCGAACAAAACCGTAGAGGTCCGGAGCTGGTTGCTACTGCGAGCGGCAAATTGATGGCCCGGCCGGCCCGGTTTTCGCAGCGAGCCCGGGCCTGCTGTCCCCACAACACGCACTCTGCCCAAACCCGCGAGTTGGCGGATGGGATGGTACCGGACTCGCGGCGGGCGCTATCAGAAGGGTTCAATGATCTGTGCCGCTTCAGGATTTCGTGTGGGCAGGGCGCGGGACGTCCGTCTCCGCTATCATGGGCTGTCCGGACAGGACCGGGTCGGTCGTGCGGCGCAGCAGTCCGGTGCGCCATGGGCCGTAACACGGAGGTTCAGATGACAGGTTCACTCTTCGGCCGCGCACTCTGGGTCGTCGTCGCCAGTCTGCTTCTCCCCTCGTCCGCGGCGGCACAGGCGGTGCCCCAGCTCGATTCCTACGACGGGGTGGTCGTGCGGCTCCTGCAGGGCAACAACGCGGGCACCATCCAGCACGTCATCGACCCCGAGCTGAACGAGGTCGTAGGGCTGATCAGAGGTTGTCCGAATCCGCACAACCTGACGATGCATCCCGACGCGCTCTACTACTACTGCTCGAACGAGCAGGACCATACGGTCGACGTGTTCGACACGAAGACGCTCGAGCTGGTCGAGCAGATCATGCTGTCGCAACGACCGAACAAGGTCGCGGTCAACAAGCAGTACCGGAAGATCTATGCGGGGATCGCGCGGCGGTCGACGAATCCACTCGGCCCCGGGGTCGAGGTCGATCCGAACCGGGCGGCGCCAGCGCTCGTCGATGTCATCGACATCGATACGCATGAGACCGTCAAGAGTATCGAGGTGCACTATCCGGTGCACAACGTCTTCGTGACCCCTGACGAACGGTGGGTCGTGCTCGGTCTCAGGGGCACGGCCGGGCCGGATGATCCGACGATCCAGGTGATTGACCCCGAGACCGACACGGTGGCCTGGTCGCTCGGGCTGAGTGGATACGAGCAGTACGGCCGGACGCACCACACGGTGCGACCGATGGCGTTCGAGGCAAACGATGACGGGTCGACCAAACGGATCTTCGCGCAGGCGACCGGGATCAACGCCGTGTGGGTCATCGACTGGGAGAGCCGTGAGGTCGTCGACATGCTGTGGCCGCCCGAGCTGCCCTTGTGGGAAAAGAACGCCGACGGGATACAGACTGGTGACATGCACGGTCTCGAGGTGCTGGCGGATCGCTCCGCCGTGTGGGCCTCGAGCCGGCTCGACAGCCGCATCTACGGCTGGAGTCTGCCCGACCTAGAGTTCATCGGCGGCGTCGAGGTGGGCCCGAGCGCCAACTGGATGACGTCGACACCCGACAGCAAGTACATGTATGTCGCAGTATCCGGGACCGACCAGACGCTGGCGGTCGATCTGGAGAAGCTCGAGGTGGTCGCCAGCATCACGACCGGCTCGCGGCCGGCCCGCATCAGCACCGTCATCCTGCCCCCGGACCGCGTGAATCCCAAGGGCACCAACATGCCGTCGTCGGAGGAGTAGGCGTCATGACGACGAGAGTCGGCCTGGCGCTGATCCGCTGTCTGGCTGCGGTGGCGGCCGTGGCGCTGCCGTCAGGCATTGTCGCGCCGGTCGCCGCCCAGACCCTGAGCACCGGCGAGTTGGAGACGTATCGCGGCACCGTCGAGAGCGTCTTCATGGAAGACCGCGGGGGCACGACCAGTGGCTATGCGTCGTGCGTGATGTGTCACACGTGGCAGACGAGCGTGCGCTTCAGTCTGGAGACCCCGAACTCCAATGCTGGCTGGAGCAACGAGCAGTCGATGCGCAACTTCGAGGTGGTGAGCCAGCTCATCAACACCGCCGACCCCGAGAGCAGCCGGCTGCTCCTGAAGCCCCTATCACCCGATGCTGGCGGACTGACTCACACTGGGGGAACCTACTGGACCTCCGCTGACGACCCGGAGTACGTTGCGCTGCTCGATTGGATTCGAAGCATGCCGGACGACGCCTTCGTCCCTCCGCCGGAGCCCGAGATCGACTTCGAGTTCTTCCGCGCGTGCGTTCAGCCCGTCTTCGCGAATCCGCGCGAGGGGCAGCTCCGCTGCAGCAACTGCCATTCCCGGGGGCTCATCGGCTTCGCGCCGGCTCCCGGACGTGGCGACGAGTGGAGCGACGAAGAGGCCCAGCGAGCCTATCGGCTGATCACCCGCGTGATCACGCCGGGCAACCCTGAGCAGAGTCGGCTTCTGCTGAAGCCCCTGCATCCCGACGGCGGCGGCGCTTACACGCACAACGGTCCGCGACGCTGGCAGAGTCGTGACGACCTGGAGTGGCAGATGCTGGCCGGGTGGGTTCGCGGGGAGCGAACCGGGTCCAGCTGTTCCTAGAGCCTGATAGCGGGCCCCGGTAGCTGGCAAGGTGGCCGGCAGGCCTGCTGGCCACCACCGTATCGACAGTGACTCCCGCGCCTACGCCAGCCCGGACAGCTCCTTCAGCGTGCCGGTGCTGTCGCCGAAGCGCTCCACGGGGACGCCGAGCTTCTGCAGCATGGTGAACTGCAGGTTGGTCATCGGCGTCGTGCCAGGGTCGTAGACCAGGTGGCGGTCGCCCTTGATGGCACCGCTGCCGCCGCCGACCACCAGGAGCGGGAGGTTGTCGTAGACGTGCTTGTCGCCGTCACGCAGCGGTGAGCCGTAGAGCAGCATCACGTGGTCGAGCAGCGAGCCGTCGCCGTCCGGCGTCTCGCGCAGGCGGGTGACGAATTCACTGAACAACTGCACGTGATAGGTGTTGATCTTGGTGACCTTCTCCACCTTCTCCAGGTCCCCGCGGTGGTGCGTCAGCGGGTGGTGGGGATCCGGCACCCCGAGCTGCGGATAGGTCGTGCCGCTCTGCTCGCGGCCGATCATGTACGTGAACACGCGGGTCGTGTCGGTCTGGTACGCCAGCAGGAGCAGGTCGAACATCAGGTTCGCGTGCTCCTCGAACGAGACCGGAATCCCCGCCGGCGACTCCAGCACCGGCAGCTCGCGATCCGCCTGCCGCTCTGCGATCTGGATGCGCCGCTCGATCTCGCGCACGGCGTCGAGGTAGTTGCCGAGCTTGGCGCGGTCCTCGCCCGCCAGGCGGCCCTGCAGGTTCGCGATCTTGTCCAGCACGGAGTCGAGGATGCTGTTCTGCTGCCGCGCGCGGGCCGCGCGGACGGCCGGCTCGGTGCTGCCGGCATCGCCGAACAACCGCTCGAACACCAGGCGCGGGTTGGTCTCGCGCGGCATCGGCGTGGTCCGGTCGTGCCAGGAGATGTTCAGGTAGGCGCAACTGTAGCCCGTGTCGCAGGTGCTGACGCCGTTGAACGTGTCGGCGCCCTCCAGCGAAAGCTCCATTGACGGCAGGCGCGTTTCCTGTCCCAGCACGCGAGCAGCGAACTGGTCCATCGACGTGCCGAGGTCGAGCGCCGACCCCTGCGTCTGCTTGGCGTGCATGCCAGTCAGGTACGCCGCGGCCGGACGAGAGTGGGAGCCGAGCGCCTCGCCGGAGCGCGCGAAAGCCGCGCGGTTGTCGAGGCCCGTCAGCACGGTCACGTAGTCGCGGTGCGTCTCCAGCGGCTTCATGATCCGCGAGAACGCGAAGCCCGGATCGGTCGACGCCGGCGTCCAGGTACCGTTCTGCGAAATGATGCCGTTGGGAACGTAGACGACGCCGAGGCGCTTCGCGGGGTTGGCCGCGGTCTTCGCCAGGGCGGTCAGCGACGGCACCATGCCGTCGAGCAGCGGCAGCGCCAGCGCGGTGCCGACGCCGCGCAGCACCGTGCGGCGCGGGATGGCCTTCCTGGTTGCGATCATGACTCCACGCTCCTCATCTTGAACGGCGTGCTGTTGACGATACCAAGAATCAGGTCGGACCAGCGATGGTCGCGCCCAGCAGCCCCTTCCAGGACCTGCCGCACCACAGGCTGGTCATAGTACTCCAGGCGCCGGCCGAGCGCGTACGTGAGCAGGCGCTCGGTGACCGTCCGGACGAATTCCGCCTGCCGGTCGAGCAGCAACTGCCGCAGCCCGTCCGGGCCTTCGAACCGGGTGCCGTCCGGCATCACGCCCGTCGCGTCGATGGCCGGCGCCGGGTCTCCGGGAATCCGCACGTCGTCGGCCGTGCGCCAGCGTCCGATGCCGTCGAAGTTCTCCAGCGCAAACCCGAGCGGGTCCATCGGCCGGTGACAGACGGCGCAGGCCGGGTTCCGGCGGTGGACCTCCAGCAGCTCGCGCTGCGACGTAGGCGGCGCGCCGTCGTGGCCGTTCTCGGGCAGCGCCGGCACGTCGGGCGGCGGAGGCGGCGGGGGCGAGCCGAGCACGCGCTCGAGCATCCACTTGCCGCGCGTCACGACCGACGTGCGGTTGGAGTACGAGGTCAGCGTCAGGATGCCGGCCTTACCGATCAGGCCGGCGCGCCGGCCGTCCGGCAGTGTCACCCGGCGGAAGTGGTTCCCGTAGATGCCGGGGATGTCGTAGTGCTGCGCCAGCCGCTCGTTGAGGAACGTGTAGTCGGCCCGCAGCAGGTCGACGACGCTGCGGTCCTCGCGGACCTGGCTCGTCAGGAACATGCGGGTTTCCTGCTGCATGGCGTCGCGCAGGTTCTCGTCGAAGGCGGCGAAGATGGTCGGGTCGGGCGCGACGTTGCGGATCTTGTGCAGTTCCAGCCAGCGGTCGGCGAAGTTGTCCACCAGCGCGTCCGCGCGCGGATCGGCCAGCATGCGGCGCACCTGCTGTTCGAGCCCGGCCGGGTCCGACAGCCGGCCGTCCTCGGCCGCCGCCAGCAACTCGTCGTCGGGAATGCTGCTCCACAGGAAGAACGACAGGCGCGAGGCCAGCTCCACGTCGCCGATGCGGTAGACGGGCGTTTCGGCGTCATCCGGCGGCAGCGGCACGCGGAAGAGGAACTCCGGATCGACCAGCACCCGCTCCACGACCGCCTGGATCCCGGCGTCGAAACCTTGCTCGGCCCGCCGCGCGTCATAGAACCCGAACAGGACGTCCACGTCATCCGCGGTCACCGGCCGGCGGAAGGCGCGCCGCGCCAGCGTGCCGATGATGCGCCGCGCACAAGCGTCCTCGTCCGCGGCGGCCACCGGCGTGCAGAGGAAAATCCTGTCCCGGCTGGCGGACGCTTCCGGAGCCCGCCCGTCGAACGGGCCGCCGATGACCACGTTGCCCACGGACGGATTACCGTCCATCTCTTCATCCGTGCTGTAGCCGAATGTCGACATGTCCACCGGGGGCTGCAGGACGCCTTCCGGCAGCACAGGCCGGCGCACGAAGGCGACCCCGATGCGGCGCATGCCCGACTCCACGTGCAGGCGCAGCTCGAAGTCATCGTCCAGGCGGTTCGCGTACCACTCCCATTCGGGGCTGCCCATGCCGGAGCTGCCGCAGAAGCTCGCGACGCATTTCGCGGCGTCGTCGCTCAGTCCGCCGCCGGCCGTGTACGTCGCGACGCGCTTGCCGTCGAGCCGGACGTCGAGCTGGTGCGGCACGTTGCCGATGCCGCGGATGTAGTTGTAGAAGTTGCGGCGCAGCCCGATCTTGATCGTGTACTCGCCGTCGAGCGGGAAATAGTGGCGCAGCGAGGTGCCGCCGCGGGTCCCGAACGGCAGATCGTCGGTGGTGCGGCCGTCCTGGAGCTGCCGGTCCGGCAGCCGGTAGGTCTCGTAGCGCGGACGCAGCGTGGGATCGCCGAGCGCGAGCTGGCTGATGCGCCGCGCGGCGGCAAGGTAGCGCTCCATTAGCGTCGGCGAGACCGACAGCACGTCGGCGATGTTCTCGAAGCCTTCGTCCTCGTCGTCGGGCGGCAGCAGCGCCTCGGGATCGACCTCCAACCCCAGCAGGTCGCGCACCGCGTTGCTGTACTCGATGCGGTTGAGGCGGTGCACCGTGGTGCGGCCCGGATTCGGATCGGCCGCCGCGCTGCGGTCGAGCTCCTCTTCCAGCCAGCCCGCCACGGTGTCGTACGTGGCGGCGTCCGGGCGCGGCCGGCCGGCCGGCGGCATCATGCCGCTGCGCAGCTTGGCGACCACCTTCTCCCACGACTCGGCGTGCGCGCCGATGTCCACAGCGTCCAGCGCCTCCAGCGAGATCGGCACCCGGCCCGCGCGGTGCTCGCTGTCGGTGTGGCACGTGAGGCAGTAGCGGTCGAGCAGCGGCTGCACGGGCGGCTCCTGCGCGCCCGCCTCGGCAAACGGCAATCCGAATGCCGTGACCAGAGCCGCCGCGCCGATCAGCAAGCGCCGCATGTCACCTAACCGCCCGAACCGACCGGACACTGGATGAGCTTCCCGCCTTCGTCGTGGCACATCTCGTCCGCCGGCGTATTGCCGGACGTGTCCTTGATATCCAAACGCCCGCCGTGCTCGACGAGCAGGTCCACCACCCGCTGCCAGGCCTTGTAGACCGCGGCGTGCAACGCCGTTTCGCCGTCCTCGTTCTGCGCGTTGACGTCGGCGCCGAGCTCCAGCGCCAGCACCGTCGCCGCCAGGTTCCCGCGGTCGTCGGCCTGCATGGCGCGCGCCAGCTCGATGGGCACGGCCCGGTTGCGGCGGTCGTACTCCCGGTTGCTCCAGCGGGCGCCCGCGGCCATCATCAGCGGGGTCGTCCCGTCCTTCGCCGCCAGGTACGGATCAGCGCCGTGCGTGTGCAGGATGCGCATAATCTCGACCTCGGCGAACTTGGCGGCCAACAGGTACGGCGTGCCCCCGACGAAGTAGCTCGGCAGCACCCACCAGTTTGTCCGCCGCGGCACGCGGCTGCCGCGCGTCATGCGCACGTTCGGGTCCGCGCCGTGCGCGAGCAGCGTCTTGACGAATTCCGCGTCGCCGCGCAGCACGGCCGTGTGCAACGGCGCATAGCCCGCGCCGCCCGCGTCCGGGTCCGCGCCCCGCTCCAGCAGAAAGGCGCCGAGCTTGCCGTGGCCGCTGAAGCCGGCGACCACCAGCGCGGAGGCGCCGTCGGGCGCCGTGTCGTTCACGTCCGCGCCCGCCTCGAGCAGCAGGCGCGCGCTTTCGACGTTGCCCTGCCGCGCGGCGAACAGCAGGGGCGTGAAGCCGCCCAGCTTCACCTCGCCGGGATCCGTCCCGCCGGCGCCGCCCTCGAGGCTGACGAGCAGCGAGCGGCTCTTCGTGCGCGGGTCAATGGCGGCGCCATGCTCCAGGAGGACTCGTACGACCTCCGGATAGCCCTGCGCCACGGCCCACATCAGCGCCGTCTGGCCCTGGGAAGACTCCTTGGCGTTGACGTTGGCGGCGCCGTGTTCGAGGAGCGCGGACACCGCCGTTGCGCTGCCGGTGCCCGCGCAGGTCATGAGCACCGTCTCCCCCATCGAGGTGGCGGCGTTCGGATCCGCACCGCCGGCCAGAAGCCTCCCCACCATGGCGGCGTTGCGGTTGATGCAGGCGAGCGAGATCGGCGTGACGCCGTAGTCGTTGGCGGCGTCGGGGTCGGCGCCGGCGCTCAGCAGCAGGTCGACCGCCGCGGCGTCGTCCCAGCGCACCGCCCAGTGCAGCGCGGTCGCGCCGTCCTCCTCCGGGGCGTTGACGTCGACTCCGCCCTCGAGCAGGGCGCGCACGGCCGCATGATCCCCGCTTCTGAGAGCCTCGGTCAGGCGCGCGTCGGCCGCCCCTGCCGCAGTGGCAGCCAGCAGCAGCATCGCCGCCCACGCCGCCGGCCATCCTGATGCGACGCGCATGCTCCTCCTTGGAGGATGAAACAGATTCCCGGAGTGTTGCCAGTATGCCACTCCACAGGCCGCGTGTCACGCATTTCGGCCGCTGTGCTAACGTGCCGTAGCGGCCGCGAATCCTGGCCGCCGCCCGGGAACCACGAAATGGCGAGCATCACGCTGCACTACAACCCGGAATGCTCCGCATGCGCGCGTCAGGCGCAACTCACCGCCAGCCTGGACTGGCTCGGCAGGGTCGCGCTGTCGACCGCCGACTCTCCTATCGGCGCGGTGCCGAAGGGCCGCATCGTTGTCGTAGATGCGCGCGACAAGCGCGTGTTCACGGGTATATTCGCCACGCGCAAGATCTGTCTCCAGGTGCCGCTGTTCTTTCTCTACGGACTGCTGCTCTTCCTGCCCCCTCTCCGCCGGCTGGCGGGCGGGGACGACCCGGGATGCGATGGGGACGCCTGCGAGATCTGACGGCCTTGCGCTGTTGGCGATAGCGCTTCTGCATCTGGTAGCGCAGGTGGCGCACGGCTACAGCCACGTAGCTGCCGGCGTGCCGCTCACCGTGTTCCAACAGCTCTTCGTCGTCGTGATTGTCACCGTCGCGCCGCTGGCCGCCGTGTACGCCTACTGGAAGCTGGACGCCCGGCGCGGCGCCGGTCTCTTCGCCGTGTCGATGGGAGCAGCGTTCCTGTTCGGCTACCTGCTCCACTTCGTCATCGACAGCCCCGACCTGCACGCCAACGTTGCAGGAGAGCACAGCTCGGCCTTCCTCCACTCCGCCCTGGCTCTGGCGTTGCTGGAGTTCGTGGGATTCTTCTTCGGCGCCTACCTGGCTGTACGGAGACCGGCCAGATAACCAACGGCCTGTCCAGCGCCTGACCGAGACTGCCATCCGGCACGCAAAACTACGTTGCGCGAGAACGCGCCATATTCACGTGTGATAGCGTATAGATATCATATTAGCTGCAGGGGGTAGCGATGCCGCATATCGCGCTGCGCGGAATGTCCGACGATCTCCATCAGGAGCTCAAGGCGGCGGCCGAACGGAATCATCGGAGCCTGAACGGCGAGATTCTCGCGCGGCTCGCCGCGTCCGTGCGGCCCTCCTCCATGAACGTCCATGAGCTGCTGGACCGCATCCGTCGCCGGCACGTGGCGATCGGGTCCATCGATCTCGGCGAGGCAACGCTGCGGGAACTGAGAAACGCGGGCCGCCCGTGATCGTCGTCGACACCAACGTGATGGTCCGCCTGGTCGTGGGCGGCGAGCAGGGCGCCGGCGCCGCGCGGCTGCTCGGGGAGGACAGCGAGTGGGCCGCGCCGGGCATCCTGCTCAGTGAACTTAACAACGTGCTGCTCGGGTTCGCGCGCCGCGGCCACATTACTACCGATCAGGCGCTGGCAATGAGCGACGACGCCCGCGGCGTGCTGGGAGATCGCATTGCCGCCGTACCCGGACAGCAGGTGATCGCCGTCGCCCTGGAGTGCGGGCTGAGCGCCTACGACGCCGAGTTCGTCGTGCTCGCAAGGAGTCTGGGCGTCCCGCTGGTGACGCTGGACCAGGCGATACTGGCGGGCGCACCCGACATAGCCGTTCCCCTGCAGGTTGCGTAGTGCCCGCGTCCGATTCACCTTGACTCGCAGGCGGCTCTGGGCTAAACCGTAGCTGTTGCTGCGTTCGTTCCCGTTAGATGCTTGTTACCGGAGGAGCCATGGCTGCCAGGCGCGCGAGTCGCAGACATTTCATCAAGGAAGGGGCGGTGTTCGCCGGCGGGCTGGCCGGCGGCATGGCCATCGGCGCGAATGCCGCGAGCGGCCAGGGGCTGGGAGCGCCGCGGCCGGGCGGCGTCGTCGACCACCCGATGGCGTACGGCGAGCGGTCGCGCTTCGTGCAGACCGTGCGCACGCCGATGACGATGATCGGGCACATCGATTTGCACGGCCACCCGGACGGCCTCGACGCCCGGACGCCGCTGTCGGAGCTGACCGGCACGATCACGCCGTCCGCGCTGCACTATGTCTCTTCGCACGGCAACAACCCGCCGGACATCGATCCCCGCGAGCACCGCCTCACGGTCTACGGCATGGTGGACCGGCCGCTGGTGTTCACCATGGAGGACCTGACGCGGCTGCCGTCGGTCACGCGGACGCACTTCATCGAGTGCATCGCCAATTCCCCGCGCCCGGAGGAGAAGACGCTCGACGAGATGCACGGCATGGTCGGCTGCAGCGAGTGGACGGGCGTGCCGCTCTCGGTGCTGCTCGACGAGGTGGGAGTGAAGGACGGCGCGGGCTGGGTGCTTTCGGAAGGCGCTGAAGCCACGAAGCTCGGGGCCAGCATGCCGATGGGCAAGGCCATGGACGACGTATTGGTGGCCTACGCGCAGAACGGCGAGCCGATACGCCCGCACCAGGGATTCCCGCTGCGGCTGGTGGTGCCCGGTTTCCAGGGCAAGTACCACGTCAAGTGGCTGCAGCGAGTCAAGGTGGTCGACCGTCCCTACATCACCTACTGGGAGAAACACTCATACACGAAGCGCCAAAGCTCCCGGCGGACCGGCCCCAACCGGATGTCGAACAGCCACGTTGCCGGGGCGGGCGCCTATTTCATGGAGCAGGGGCCGAAGTCGGTCATCACGTTTCCGTCCGGCGAGCAGCGGCTGCCGGGGCGCGGCTACTACACGCTGACCGGCCTGGCGTGGTCGGGCAGCGGCACCGTGCGGCGCGTGGAAGTGTCGGCCGACGGCGGCCGCACCTGGACCGACGCGAAGCTGCAGGAGCCGTTGCAGCGGATCGCACTGACTCGCTTCACGCTGCCGTGGACCTGGAACGGCGAAGAGGCGCTGCTCATGTCGCGCTGCACCGACGATCAGGACCAGGTGCAGCCGACGGCGGACGAGTTCCCCAATTTCTGGGGCACCTCCGGTGCGCCGCACGGAAACCAGATTCAACCCTGGAGGGTGGCCAGCGATGGAACCGTCCACAACGCGGTCTAGCCTGTTCGTCGTCGCAGCGCTGCTGCTGGCGTTCGGCGCAGGCGGCGCCGCGGCGCAGGAGTCCAAGTACAACCTGGGCCGGACGCCGACGGAAGCGGAGCTCAACCCGCCGGATGCGGCCGTCGGTCCGGACGGCGAGGGGCTGCCCCGCGGGCGCGGCACCGCGAAGGAAGGCGAAGTCGTCTGGCTGGCGCGGGGCTGCGCCTCCTGCCACGGCTCCACCGGACTGGAAGGACCGGGCCCGAAGCTGCTGGAACGGACGCCGGGCGGGCGCTATCCGCGCATCTCGGACGCGCAGCACCCCTTCGCGCCGCTGATCTGGAGCTACATCAACCAGATGATGCCGCTCGACCTGCAGCACGAGCACATGGACATGCGGCGCTTCAGCAGCTCGGTGTGGACCGAGGCGTCGCGGCCGTGCTGCATGACCCCGGACGAGGTGTACAGCCTGACAGCCTACCTGCTCCACCGCAGCGGCATCATCGGCGAGGACGAGGTGATGGACGAGACGACCCTGCCGCAGGTCGTCATGCCGAACCGCGACTCGTACGTGCCCCCGCCGTTCAAGGAGTGGAAGCGGGGCATGCGCAAGGAGTTCGCGAAGTAGATCAGGTCAGGGCGCGTCGATCGAGGCGCGCAGCACGTCCAGATCCAGCTTGTTCACCTCGTCGATGATCCTGGCGTAGGCCCGCGTGTTGGCCTCCAGCCCGCCGGGGGAGACGGTCTCCGGCGTCTCCAGATCGGTGTGGAAGGCGTACCACCCGCCCCGGCCGCCGTCGCCGAGGAGTTGCGCCATCGGCGCGTAGTGGTAGTAGCGTCCCGCCTCACCGATCCCCCTTGGATCCGACTCGCGGAAAGTGCCGATGCCGAACGTGTCGAGAGCGTCACGCACGATGCCCGCCATGCGCTCGTCGTGGGCGAACCAGCGCATGAGGATAGGGGCGTTCCCGAGCCGCAGCGAACCGTGGAAGGTCTGGCGCGGGCCGGTGTGCTCGCAGTTCATGATGAGCGCGGTCCGCCGGAACAGGTCCGGACGCGCGGCGAACCACTCGCCGCTGACGCCCGTCCCCACCGTGTGGTGTCCGGAGCTGCCGATGAAGTGGATCGTGCGGCGCCGCTGCGCCTGCGGAATCCGTGAGTAGTACTCGGCGAGCCCGAGCAGCGTGGCCATGCCGCTGGCGTTGTCGACCGCGCCGTCGAACCAGCCGTCCCGATGGGCGACGATGTAGATGGTCTCGTCGGTCGCGCCCGGCAGCGTGCCCCAGACCGTGGCGGTCTGCAGGTCCGGCACCATCTCGACGTCCAGGCGCACCTGGACCCGGGCACCACCTCCGCCGATCAGATCGCGCACCGCCAGGCCGTCCTCGCGTCCGACCACGAAGCTCGGCGCCGCGCTGTTGACCGGGTACATCTGGACCCGCGCGTTGCCCGGAATCCCGATGATGCCGAAGACGGCCGCCGCGCCCCGCTCGCTGATGCGCCGGAAGGCCTCGTCGGAAATGCTCGCGAAGCGCGAGTTCAGCTCATCGCTGTAGAAGAAGACGGCCTTGCCCCGCACGTCCGGAGCCAGCGCCAGCTCGGCGTCGCTGGCCAGACCGACCCAGACCGCCTCGAGTTCGAGGCCATCACCGGTGGTGCCGGGCGATGCGTAGGTCGGCTGCGCCGATACCAGCTCGAGAGGCCGGCCGCCGCCGCTCGCGGTGACCGTCCACTGCCGCGGCATCCACTGGGGCGACATGTCGAGCGGCTGGCTGCGGACGTCCGCGAGACCGAGCTCGCGGTACTTGTCCATGAGCCATTCCGCGTTCCAGGCGTCGGATTCCGTCCCCAGGATGCGGCCCCAGAACCGCGGATGTCCGCTGTCCCGGTAGCGGCGGGAGATGTCTACGAGCTCCTCCACGAACTGCATCAGACGCTCGGCGCGGATGGCGCCGTACTGGCGGGCCGAGTCGGGCAGCAGGCCGCCGACTTCGGTGGTGCGCTCGAACTGCACGGGCGGCGGCTGCGGCAGCGGCGCCGTGGGCGCCACAGCGGTGTCCTGGCCGGATGCAGGGAACGCCCAGAGGAAGAGCAGGAGCGGTGCGCCGGCAAGCGGGAATGCGCGTGTCATGGCACGGATCGCCGACTTGCTTCGGCGACCTGCCGCCACGGCCGGGCTGCCGGAAATTCCTACGCGTCGGACAGGAGCGACAGCGGCTCCAGGTCGACCCGGCCGTTGCTGTCGCCGAAGCTGTCGGCGGGCACGCCCGCCTTGTCGAGCAACCCCAGCAGCAGGTTGGCCATCGGCGTCAGCTCCGGGAACTTGATGTGCCGGCCGCCGCGAAGCTGTCCCGCCCCGCCGCCGAGCAGCACGAGCGGCAGGTTCTTGTGGTCGTGCGCGTTGCCGTTGCACATGCCGCTGCCCTGCAGCACCATCGAGTTGTCGAGCAGGCTGCCGTCGCCGTCCGGCGTGGCGGCGAGCTTCTCGGCGAAGTACGCCAGCAACTCGCTGTAGTAGGTGTTGATCTTGGCGATGGCCGCGATCTTCTCCGGCTTGTCCTGGTGGTGCGAAGTGCCGTGGTGGCCTTCGTTGACGCCGATCCAGGGGAACGTCCGGGCGCTCTGCTCGCGGCCGAGCTGCATGCTGAACACGCGCGTGATGTCCGCCTGCCAGGTCAGCAGGAGCAGGTCGAACATGAGCTTCACGTGCTCGTCGTACGCTTCCGGGATGCCTACCGGGCGATCCGGCAGATCCAGCGCCGCCTGGCCGGCCTGCTCCTCCGCCCGCTCGATGCGCCGCTCGACCTCGCGTACCGCGTCGACGTAGTCGGTGACCCGCGTGCGGTCGCCGGCGCCCAGGGAGTGCAGCAGCCGCGACATGTCGTCGGTGACCGAATCGAGGATGCTGCGGTCCTTGCGCATCTCGGCGCGACGCTCTTCCGGCGTGCCGCCCTCGCCGAACAGCCGCTCGAACACCAGCCGCGGGTTGTTCTCCATCGGCAGCGGGGTGGTCGGCGACGACCACGACAGCGTGTTGACGTAGACGCAGTTGTAGCCGTTGTCGCAGTTGCCGACCAGGAAGCTGTTCTCCAGCGTCAGCTCGAGCGAAGGCAGACGGGTATCGCGGCAGAGCCGCTGCGCGGCGATCTGGTCGACGGTCGTCGCCAGCAGGACGTCGGCGCCCTCGGTCATCTTCGGCCGCGCCGCGCTCAGCCAACTGGCGTTCGAGCGCGTATGCTCCGCGTTGCCGTCCGTGCCGTTCCCCTGCGCGTTGCGGTGCTCCATGTTGGTGAGGACTATCGTCTGGTCCTGCACCGCGGCGAGCGGCTGGAGGATGGGCGAGAGCGTCAGCGGTCCGGGCTCGCCGGGCGGTGTCCACGTGTTCTGGGAACCCTTGGCCCACGACACCGACCCGTGCGGGAAGTAGATGAAGCCGAGCCGGCGCACCGGGTTCGCCGACGTCTTCACCATGGCCGAGAGCGCCGGGACCATCGAGTCGAGCAGCGGCAGCGCGACGGTCGCGCCCGCGCCGCGCAGGAAGGTCCGGCGAGGCAGGTGCTTCTTCGTGATGATCATGATTGCTGCGCCCGTCTCATCTGAAATGGCGTGCTCTTGACGATACCGAGAATCAGCGACGAGAAACTGTAGCCGCCCGCCGCCGCTTCGCGTTCGATCGCCCGCACGGCCGGCATGTCATGATACTCGACCGCACGGCCCAGGCCGTACGTGAGCAGCTTGGTCGCCAGCGTCCGCACGAACTGATCCGACCTGTCCAGCAGCGTGTCCCTGAGCCCGGCGGCGCCGTCGAACGTGGTGCCGTCCGGGAAGCTGCCCTCCACGTCGAGCGGCTCGAACCCGGCGCTCCGCGTCCGCCAGCGGCCGATCGCGTCGAAGTTCTCCAGCGACAGGCCGATGGGGTCCATTATGGCATGGCACGACGCGCAGACCGGATTGCGCCGGTGCTCGACCATCCGCTCGCGCATGGACAGCACCTTGTCGGACCCCTCTTCGCTCAACGGCGGCACGTCCGCGGGCGGCGGAGGCGGCGGCGTGCCCAGCAGGTTCTCGAGAATCCACTTGCCGCGCACGACCGGCGAGGTCCGCGTGGCGTAGGACGTCACCGCCAGGATGCTCCCCTGCCCCAGCAGCCCGCCGCGCGGACTGCCGGGCGGCAGGTCGATACGCCGGAAGTGGCTGCCGTAGACGCCGGGGATGCCGTAGTGCTTCGCCAGCCGCTCGTTGATGAACGTGTAGTCGGCGGTCAGCAGGTCGAGCACGCTGCGGTCTTCGCGGATGATGCTGTCGAAGAACAGCTCCGTCTCCTGCCGCAGCGCCCGCCGCAGCGTCTCGTCGAAGTCGGGGAATATGACGAAGTCGGGCGAGACCGCCGGCAGGTTGCGCAGGTACAGCCACTGCGCCGCGAAGTTGGTGACCAGCGCTTCAGCGCGCGGATCGGCCAGCATCCGCCGCACCTGCCGTTCGAGCTCTCCTGACTCCCGCAGCGTGCCCGCGGCGGCGGCCTCGATCAGCTCGTCGTCCGGAATGCTGCTCCAGAGGAAGAACGAGAGGCGCGACGCCAGCTCCAGGTCGCTGACGCGGTGCGCCGCGTGCGCCGTCGCGCCGTGCGGATCGCGCTCGACGCGGAACAGGAACTCCGGGCTGACGAGCAGGCGCCGCAGCGCCATCTCGATGCCGGCGTCGAAGTCGCCGACCGCGCGCCCTTCGTCGAAGAAGCCGAGTAGCGTTTCAAGATCCGCCGCGGTGGCCGGCCGCCGGTAGGCCCGACGGGCCAGCGTGGTGAGAATCTCCTCCGCGCACGCGCGCTCGTCCACGCCGCCGGACGGCCGGCAGCTGAAGATGCGCCTGCGGCTCGGCGTGTCGCCCGGCCCGGTCGCGTCGAAAGGCCCGGTGACGGTGACCGAGTAGACGTTCGGCTGCGAGCGCTGGTCCCCGCCCACCGTGAAGTGCACCTTGAGGAACGGCTCGCGGTGGTGCTCGATCAGCTCGGAGCCCTGGCCGACGAACGCAGCGCCCACGGTGTGGGGGCCGGCCGAAACCGGTATCCGCACGAACAAGTCGGCGTCCGCCGCGCGGTCCGTCTGCATGTAGAAGTTCAGCACTTCCTGCGACCCGTCGCCGCGCGACGGCGGCGCGACGGTCAGCACGTCCACGGGTTCGCCGTCGAGCATGAACACGACGTCGTGCGGCTTGCTCAGGCCGCCGATGCGGTTGCTGTTCCAGCTCTTGCCGAGCTCGGCGCGGACCTCGTAAACGGCGTCCACCGGGAAGTTGTAGTGGAACGCGGCGCCGCCGCGGGTGCCGAACGGCATGCCCTCGATGTGGCCGTTCTGATTCAGATCCGACGGCACGATGAAGGTGTCGGCGACCGCCGAGCGCACCGGCGCTCCGACGGCGAGCCGGCTGACCTTCTGCGCCGCGCTGAGGTAGCGCTCCATCCGGCCCGCGTCCAGGCCGCCGAGACCGACGTTGTCGAATCCGGCGCTGGAGTCATCAGCGGGCAGGAGGTCCGTAACATCGACCTCCAGGTCGAGCAGGTCGCGGATGGCATTGCCGTACTCGGTGGCGTTGAGGCGGCGCAGGGCGTCGCTGTGTCCCGGATCCGGGTCGGCCGCGGCCGCGCGGTCGAGATCGGTTTCGAAGAAGGATGCCAGGCGGTCGTACGTCTCCCGATCCGGACGCGGCCGGCCGGCCGGCGGCATCATGCCGGCCCGCAGCTTCAGCACGACCTTCTCCCAGGTCTCGGCGTTGGCGCTCAGGTCGCTCAGGTCGAGCGCTTCCAGGGAGAGTCCGGCGGTGCGGAGGCTGTCGTTGTGGCAGGTGACGCAGTAGCGTTCGAGCAGCGCCTGCTCGGTTGCGCCTGCATGACCCGCCGGCGCCTGCGCACCTGCGCCGGCCGGAAGCAGCAACATCACTGCCAGGACCGCCGCGAGCCGCACGGGTATTGCGGCAGACTCCCACATGGTGGTTAACTCTATCACCAGCGGGGGTGCGGGGCGTAGCCCCGAGAGGATGACCAAATGAGATTGCGTAGGACAGCGCGCCGGGAGTCAGTCCGACGGGCTCTGGCGATTGTTTGCCTGGGAACCGCGGGCGTCCTTGTATCCACGGACGCCGCCGGACGCGACAATCCGCTGGTGGAGGCGGTCAAGCGCGCCGACGCCGCGGCCGTGCGCACGCTGCTCGATGGCGGCGCCGATGCGGGCGCGGCCGAAGCGGACGGGACCACCGCGCTCCACTGGGCCGCGCGGCTGGACAGCGTCGAGCTGGCGGATCTGCTGCTGGCGGCCGGGGCGGACATAGCGGCCGCCAACGCGTTCGGCGTGCGGCCGCTGTGGCTCGCGGCGCTCAACGGCAGCGCGCCAATGCTCGACCGGCTACTCGAGGCGGGCGCGGACCCCGACACCGCGTCGGCCGCGGGCGAGTCGGTGCTCATGACGGCGGCGCGTACCGGCCGCGTGGAGGCGATCGAGGCGTTGCTGGCGCGCGGCGCCGACGTCGACGCGGCGCAACGGAACGGCCAGACGGCGTTGATGTGGGCAGCGACCGAGGGCCATACGGCGGCCGTGGAAACCCTCCTGAATGCCGGAGCCGATGTCCACGCCCGCACGATCGTCCCCGAGAACCCGTTGCGCACCGCGCTCTTCGGGGTTCCCGCGCCGCACGGCTTCACCGCGCTGCTCTTCGCCGTTCGGGCCGGCCATATCGATACCGCGCGCGCCCTGCTGGAGGCAGGCGCCGACCCGAACGACCAGTTGCCGGACGGCACGGGCCCCGTGCTCCTTGCAGCCGCGAATGCACACTGGGAGCTCGGCGTCTTCATGGCGGATCAGGGCGCCGACCCCAACGGAGCGGAGCGGGGCTGGACGGCGCTGCACGAGATGACGTGGGTCCGCCGGCCGAACTTCGGGTTCAATCCGCCCGGTCCGGTAACCACCGGAAACCTCGACAGCCTGGCCTTCGTGCGCGAGCTGGTTGGGCGCGGTGCCGACGTCAACGCGCGGATAACCGTAGAGCCGCGGAACGGCTACCGCAACGCCCTCAACCGCGTCGGCGCCACGCCCCTCATGATGGCGGCGCGGCTGGCCGACGCGCCCCTGATGCGCGTGCTGCTGGAGCTGGGCGCGGACCCGACGATAGCGAACGAGGACGGCTCCACGCTGCTGATGGTGGCTGCCGGGCTCGGCATCCATTCGCCCGGCGAGGATCCGGGCAC
Source organism: Vicinamibacterales bacterium (assembly GCA_965207665.1). Taxonomy (GTDB): domain Bacteria; phylum Acidobacteriota; class Vicinamibacteria; order Vicinamibacterales; family UBA8438; genus JAAXGX01. The sequence continues at coordinate 806,574 of CBDBMV010000002.1, read as the reverse complement.
CGAGGCCGAGGCGCTGGAGTGCGTACAGATCGCCCTGGAGCTGGGCGGCGAAGTCAACGCCATCGACATGAATCACGAGACCGCGCTGCACGGGGCGGCGTACCGCGGCGCCAACTCCATCGTGGAGCTGCTCGTCGACAACGGCGCGGACACGTTCGACGTGGAGAACTCCCGCGGCTGGACGCCGTTACGGATCGCCCAGGGGATCTTCAGGACCGAGACCTACAAGGAGGCCCCCCACACCGCGGCGCTGCTGACCGACCTCATGGCCCGCATCACGACTCGTACGCTGCCCGCCGGGCCGGCGCCGGGCTTCTAGGGGATTCCCAGCCTGTCGGCCAGGTCGTTGAAGTCGTCCGCCACGACGTCGAACGATGCGTCCGCCGACAGTTCGCGGTGGCGACCCGGGCCGTACTCCAGCGGCCGCGGCACGTAGGCCGTCCTGAACCCCACACCGGCGGAGGCGCGCAGGTCGCCCTCGTGCGCGGCCACCATCATCACCTCGTGCGGCTCGAGCCCGAGCAGGTCCGCGGCCTTGAGGTACACCTCGGCATCGGGCTTGTACTGCTGTGCGAGCTCCGCCGACAGGACGACGTCCCACGGCAGCCCCGCGTTCTTGGCCATGTTCGCCAGCAGCGCCACGTTGCCGTTGGAGAGCGTCGCCAGCATGTAGCGCGTCCGCAGCCGCGTCAGACCGGACACCGCATCCGGCCACGGCTCCAGGCGGTGCCAGACCCGGTTGAGGTGGTCGCGCTGCGCGTCGTCGAGCCGTTCCAGTCCGTGCCTGGGGATGAGCTCGTCGAGGATCATCCGGTGCAGGTCGTCGATCTTCGTCCAGGGCAGCTCGCCGCTGCGCACGCGCTGCATCGCCGGCCCGTAGCCGCCGCGCCAGTCGTCGGCGAGCTGCGGCCAGTCGACGTCCAGCCCGAGCCGCCCGCCGAGCTCCCGGCCTTCCCGAATGATGGTCGATCGCCAGTCGACCACGGTGCCGAACACGTCGAACGTCAGCGCCTTGACCATTGCCAACCGCTCCCCCGCCGACTGGGAGCGCGACGGGCCCGCCGACGCCAGCAGGAAGAGCGCAGCGGCCAGCATCGCGCCACAGATGATCCTGAACATGGCGCTATCTTGCAGCATGGGCAGGTTCTGCGCAATGATGACCCAAGCCGCGCACGGCGCGGCCCCAACCAGGCATGCTGGGGGAAGGTCAAATGAGGTACGCCGCACTCGCCGCTTTCGCTGCAGTCCTCACGGTCGGGCTTCTGGCTGCAGCACCCGCCGCGCAGGAATGGGAGATGCCGCGCCTGCCGGACGGGCAGCCGGACTTCCAGGGCTACTGGACGACCCAGACCTTCACGCCGCTGGAGCGACCGGAGCATCTCGGCGAGAAGGAGTTCTTCACGGAGGAGGAGTGGGCGTATCTGCAGGGCACGCTCACGGCCGAGGGCGTCGATCCGTCCGCGCGCGAGATCCTCACCCTCATCGAGGTCGACAACCGCGAGGAGATCGAGCGCTACAAGTTCCAGGGCAACCGCACGCGCGAGGAACGCCACCACATCCACTACGACAACGAGATCTGGTTGCGCACGTCGGTGCCGAAGGGATTGTCGAGCCGGCGGACGTCCTTGATCACCTATCCGCGCAACGGCCGGTTCCCGCCCCTCACGCCGCAGGCGGCGGCGCGCGCGGCCGCGGTGCGCGCCCTGCGGACGGGGCCCAACGCCTTCGACAGCTACGAGGTCCGGACGCTGACCGAACGCTGCTACCTGTGGCCCCACGAAGGGCCGCCCATGATGCCGCCGTCGTACAACGACATCCACCAGATCTTCCAGACGTCGGACCACATCGTGATCTTCACCGAGCTGGGCAACAACCCGCCGCGCATCGTCCCGCTCGACGGACGGCCGCACATCTCCGAGAAGATCCGCCAGTACCCGGGTGACTCGCGCGGCTGGTGGGAGGGCGACACGCTGGTCGTCGAGACCCGCAACTACCACCAGAAGCGGGAGTTCCGGGGCTCCACCACGGCCCTGCACGTCGTGGAGCGCTTCACGCGGACCAGCGACGACCGGATCCATTACGAATTCACGGTCACCGATCCGACGACGTGGGTAACCCCGTGGACCATGGAATTGCCGCTGGTGAAAACCGACGGTCCGATGTACGAGTACGCCTGCCACGAAGGGAACCACGACATCCGCCACATCCAGGAAATCCACCGCAACCTGGAGCGGCAGGCCGCCGCGGCGGCCGCCGAGCAGGACTCGAAGTAGGCGGGGGCGGGTTTCCACGAAACCGCCGGCCGCATGACAGCCCCAGGGGAACCGCGCGAGGCGTCGTTCGGACAGGCGCTCGCGCCGGTCGTGCTGCTGATGGGGTTGCTGGCGCTGGCCGTCTACCTGTTCGGCGCCGACGCGTCCTTCGGGCCGAACCAGATCGCGCTGATCCTCGCGGCGGCGGCGGCGAGCGCGGTCGGCCTGCGCAACGGGCACTCGTGGAGCGCCATCGAAGCGGGCATCACGCACGGCGTCTCGGCTTCCATGGGCGCCATCCTGATCCTGCTGGTCGTCGGGTCGGTGATCGGGACGTGGATCCTGGCCGGCATCGTCCCGACCATGATCTACTACGGCCTGCTGACGCTCGCGCCGTCCATCTTCTACGTGGCCGCCTGCGTCATCTGCGCCGTCGCCGCGCTGGCTACCGGCAGTTCGTGGACCACCGCCGGGACGATCGGCGTGGCGCTGATCGGCACGGCCGCCGCGCAGGATCTGCACCTTGGGCTGGCCGCCGGGGCGATCATCTCCGGCGCCTATTTCGGCGACAAGATGTCGCCCCTGTCGGACACCACGAACCTGGCGCCGGCAGTGGCCGGCACTGACGTCTTCACGCACATCCGGCACATGGGCTGGACGACCGGGCCCAGCTTCGCTGCCGCGCTCGTGCTGTTCACCGTTGCCGGTCTGTTCGTCCCGGCGGCGGGCGGCGGCGGAGACCTGGATCCGCTGCTGCAGGCGCTCACCGCGGAGTTCGCCGTGGGCCCCCACCTGCTCCTTCCGCTGGTCGTGGTGCTCGGCCTGATCGCCCGCAAGGTGCCGGCGCTGCCGGCGCTGCTGCTCGGCGCGCTGCTGGGCGGGCTGTTCGCGGTCCTGTTCCAGCGGCCGGCCGTGCTGGCCTACGTCGGCGAGAGCGGCCTGCCGCAGTGGCTCGCGCTGCTCAAGGGCGTCTGGATCGCGATGTACGGGGGTTTCGAGCTCCACTCCGGCAACGCGGTGCTCGACGAACTGCTCTCGCGCGGCGGGATGGACAGCATGCTGGCCACGATCTGGCTCGTCATGTCGGCCATGATGTTCGGCGCGGTCATGGAGGCCACGGGCATGCTGCGCGTCCTCGCGGCGCGGGTCTTGCGGACGGTGCGCGGCACCGGCAGCCTCATCTCGGCGACGCTGGTGACGTCGGTCGGGACGAACGTGATCGCTTCCGATCAGTACATCTCGATCGTGCTGCCGGGCCGTATGTTCCGCGACGAGTACCGCCGGCGCTCGCTGGACCCCAGGAACCTGTCGCGCTCGCTGGAGGACGCCGGCACGCTGACGTCGGTCCTGGTGCCGTGGAACACCTGCGGCGCGTTCATGGCGCAGACGCTGGGGGTGGCGACGCTGACCTACGCGCCGTTCGTCTTCTTCAACCTGCTCAGCCCGCTGGTCGCAGCCGCGTTCGGCTTCGCCAACATCGCCATCGCGCGGCTGCCGGCCGCCGGCGCCGAGTCAACAGCCCGTGGCAAGAGTCCCGCGTCGCACCGAGAGCGGTGAGGCGCGTGGCTGGCAAGGCGCGAAGAGCGAGCATATTCGAAGATATGTGAGCGATGAGCAACGCAGCCCAGGCGCGATGCATCGCCGCTCGAATGCAGCGGGACTCTTGCCACGGGCTGTCAGGCTGAGCTGCCCCAGTGCAGCACGCGATCCGCCAGCGTAGCGAGCCAGTTGCGCACCTGCGTGAAGACGAGGAACTCGTCGTTGACGCGGCGCTGGGCGTTCTGGCCGAGCTGAATGCGCCCCGCCACGTCCTTGAGCAGCGCGTCCAGGCGCGCGGCAATCTCCCCCGGAGCCTCCGGGTGCTGGATCAGACGGCCGTCCACGCCGTCACGGATCTGCTGGCGGATGCCGCAGGCACGGCTGCCGAGCACGGGGGCCCGCTTCCACATCGCCTCGGTAACCGTCAGGCCGAAGCCTTCCTGCAACGAGTTCTGCACGACGACGGACGAGCAGCGCTGCAGCGCGTTGACGATCAGCTCGTTCTCCCTGCGGACCGCCATCGGCAGCGAAATGAGCGCGACATCCGCCTGCAGTGCCGGGGGCAGGGCGGTGTACGCGGCCGTCAGTTCCTGCAGCACTTCCTGCGCTTCCGGGTCGTCCGCGACCGCGGCCGGGTCGGGGCCGGCCAGGACCAGCCGCACCAGCTCCAGCCGGCGGCGGTGCGGGCTGCCGGCGGCGGCCGATCCGGCCCGCTCCTTCAGGCGAATGAAGCCGTCCAGCAGCGGCTTGAACCCCTTCAGCCGGTCCCACCTGGAGATCTGGGTGACGATGGGGCGGAAGAGCAGCCCGACGCCGCCGTTGTCGTGCGCCGGCGCGAAGCTGCCGTCGGGTGCAAGCCGCGTCGCCATCTCGGCGTACCTGGCCGGCACCACCGGATGCTGCTCGGCGACCAGGCCGGCGTTGCACAGGATGCCGACGAGCCGCGGCACGAGCAGGTCGCGGTTCTTGTGCCCCAGCGGATCGATGGCCGGCCGGATGATGCCCGCCCGCCCCGCCAGAAAGTCCGGGATGTACTCCGGGGCGGTGAACACGGCGTGGTCGTAGACGTCGGCGTGCGGTTTCAGGAACTCCCAGGCGGCGCGCGTCTGCGGCGTCGACCGGTCCAGGCCGATGTGGCAGCGGAAGACGGCCCGTACGTCCAGCTCGCGGCGCAGGATGGCGCCCGAGCCGAGCGGCTGCGGATCGTGCACGACGAGCAGGTCGCCCGGACGGACGAGCGGCCGCAGCGCGTCGGCGTTCTCCCGGCTGACCGCCGCGTACACCTCCCGCTCGGCCGAGCCGAGGTCGGGATCGCCGCTGCCGTGAATCAGGTTGTGGAGGCGCTTGGTCAGCGTGAAGAAGTCCGGCTTGTCGCTGCCGATGACCACCCATTTCACGTCGACGCCGAGCTCGCGGAAGATCGTGATCATGCGCGGCATCATCTCGGCGACGCCGCCGCCGCGGGCCGTCGAGTTGACCATCCAGACCGTGCGGCCCTCCAGGTGCGGCACGAGAGCGCGCGCCTCGGTGCGCAGCGAGCGCACCGCCTCCGACAGGTGGATGTGGGCCTGGTAATCGTCCAGGGTCAACATCTCGTCAACGGCAACGGTTTCGATCAACGGTCACCTCCGGACAAAACGCTGAATCATATATCGGCGGCGGGCGAAGGTACTGAAGCGCTAGCAGCCCGTGGCAAAAGCCCCGCTGCATTCGAGCGACGATGCATCACGCCTGACGGCGTTGCTCATCGCTCACATATCTTCGAATATGCTCGCTCTTCGCGCCTTGTCAGCCGCGCGCCTCGCCGCTCTCGGTGCGACGCGGGGTTTCGCCACGGACTGCTAGAGCGGAAAGTGCTGCTCGAATGCCGGGGTGGTCAGGAACGTGACGCGGTCCGATCCCGCGACGGGCACGATGAAGCAGACGGCGAAGTCGCGCGCCGCCGCCCAGGCGCGTCCGGCGTCCGGTCCCATCACGTAGAGGGCGGTTGACAGGACGTCGGCGGTGAACGCGTTCGGATGCCAGACGGCGACCGACGACTGCCGCGCCACCGGCGCGCCGCTGCGCGGGTCGAGGATGTGTCCAACAACGTCGCCGGTGTCGAGCGTGAACGTGCGCTCGGACGCGGCGCTCGTGGCTAGCGAGCCGCCGGCAAGCTGCAGCTCCGCCACGGGTTGATCGCGGTGCGCGGGATGCGCGAGCGCCACGGGCCACGCCGTGCCCGCCGCTCCGCCCGAGACGGCCACCTGCCCGCCGAAGTCGATGAGCCAGGCGCCGGGATCGTCCCGCTCCGCCGCGCGCACGCGGTCGAGCGCTTCGCCCTTGCCGAACGCGCCCGCGTCCAGCGGTGCGTCCGCCTCCCGAGTGACGGTGCATGCCTCGCGGTCGAAGCCCAGCAGCGGCCAGCCCGCACGCGCGCGCGCCGCGCTCAACGCGGCGGTATCCGGCCGGCGGCCGGCGGTGCGCAGGCCCCAGGCGTCGATCAGGCTCCCGATCGCGGGATCGAAGGCGCCGGCGGTGGCTTCCCGCCAGCCCTCCAGGCGGCCGAGCAGGTCGCAGAGCGCCGGCGGCACGGACAGCGGCTCACCCGCCGGTTGCCGGTTCAGCTCGCTCAGCGCGCTGTCGTGGCGCCAGGTGCTCAGCTCGGCCTCGGTGGCCTCCACGACACGTACCATCCGCTCGAGCCGAGCGAGCGCGGCGGCGCGGTCCGCCGCCTCGGCGGCGAACGTCGCCGTAGTGCCCATCAGCACGACGGTGCGCTCGACGCGAACGGGTGCTGCAGGTTGCTGGCACGCGGCCGCTGCGAGACACAGCAGCGCGGCCGCTATCTTCATGACGCGAAGGGCGCGGTTTCCGGATCGCTGGATGGTGCGCTGGCCGACTGCCGATTCACCCGCCAGCCCACGAAGAGATGCACGCCGTAGAAGACGGCGAAGAGCCCGCCGGAGGCGATGTGCAGCCAGACGAAGAACGTGATGAGGGCCGGCGCCGCCGCCACCTGAATGGCATAGCCCGACAAAGCCATGACGGCGAAGCCGATGAGCGAGGTCCAGCCGCTGCGGCGGTTCTCGGGGCTCGGCGACCGCAGCTTGCGCAGGGAATGCGAGCGGAACAGCATGCCGAAGAGGGCGATGAAGACCGGCGCAGCGACGATGTGGATGGAAAGCGTCGCCGGCTGCCAGGGATGATTGATGATCGCGAACGGATCGTCGGTGGCCAGCACGTACTGCATGTACAGGTACGCGAAGCCGGTGACGGCCACGATCCAATGCAGGGTGTTGAACGCCCAGCGCTCCCAGCGGGTCATGGAGCCGCTCCCGCGTCCGCGGCGCCGGCCTGTAGCACCTCGTCCAGCGCGAGCACCCTGCGCACCGCGGCATTGACCGCGCCGGTGGTCAACGTGGCGCCCGCAATGGGCCGGATCGATCGCTGCACCGCAAGCTCGTCGCTGAGCGGCTTTTCGTAGTACTGGCGCCGCCACGTCTCGGAGGGCACGTACTCGGGCGGCTCCAGGAACGCCGTAACGTCTATGCGGCGGACGCGCCCGTCCGCTTCGAGCGACACCAGCAGGCTTTCGCGCTTGGTCCGCACGATGTGCGTGTCGACGTACGCCCGGCCGACCACCCGGCCGCCGCGCACGGCGACGTAGCGGGCGTAAATCTTCGACGGCACCTCGGTACGCGACAGTGCGGCGATCCGCTCCACCTGGCCGTCGGTCAGAAAGACGCGGTCGGTGTCTAGCGTCGCCCCCGGGAATACGGCCGCCAAGGCCTCCTCGCGCGAGACGACGCCGGACTGCGCCCACGCGGTGCCGGCCGCCAGCGCAAGCCATACCGCGCACGCCACCGCTACCCACCGCACCGCGTACCGTCGCGCCGCCTGCCGTTGCCGCATCGAGTACCTAGAACGCGTATCCCACGTTGATATTGAACTGGTCGGTCCCGCCGCCGGCGTCGTTGGCGACCCACATGTAGTCGACCTTGACGGCGATGTTCGAGATCGGCTTCAACTCGACACCGAACGTCGTGTAGGTGTTGTCCCGCGACGGGTTGCGGGTGAAGCCGGCCGCCACTGCCGCCTGCGTATCCACCTTCTCGTAGCGGATGTACGGCGTGAGCGCCACGCCGCCCGCCGCCGGCACCTGCGACAGGACGTCGTAGCCGAACTGCACGTAGCCGCCCCGCATCGTTTCCGCGACGCCGTCGGCGCCGGTCAGGCCCAGCACCAGGTTCAGCTCCGCCGTATCGTCGAGGCTCGCCTGCGCGTACAGCCCCCGGATGTCGAAGCCGCGGAACTGCGCCTGCCCGTGCAGGTCGAAGATGCTCGTCCGCACGCCGTAGTTGACGCCGTCGACCTCGATGTCTCCCTGCCCCGAACCGCCGGCGTAGAAGCTGCCGCCAAAGAACACGCCGGGCGTCGGTGTGATATCCACCCGGCCCGTGAACGCCATGTCGTTGGCCTTGGCCTTGCCGCCCTTCTGCCGCCCGCCACGTACGCCGCCGGACGAAAAGGCGGAGCCGTTGAGGCCGTTCACGACGAAGGCGCGGTAGGACACCATGTCGCCGGCTGACCCGTAGACACCGGCGCCGTTCTCCCGCCACGTCGACGGGATGATGCTCTGCTCGGTCACCGGACGCTCGGCGCCCAGGAACACGTTCGGCTCGTGGAACTCGTTCACCAGCCCCATGGGGATTAGCAGCATTCCGGCCCGCACGCCGAAGTCCTCGCGCGCCAGCCAGTCCACGTAGGCGAACTCGACGAAGATCTCCTTCGCATGCTCGACCTCGATCTCCGAGTTGAAGATGAACTTGTCGTTGAAGCGGTAGCCGGCGTACAGGATGGCGCGCAGGTAGTCGAACTGGGATGTCCTGTTCGACGCGTAGTTCTCGTACAGCATCTCGCCGTAGCCCGCGATCGACACGCCCTGCTCGATCCCGTAGGCGGCGGCCGCGGACGGCGCCAGTCCCATCGCGCGCGCTTCGTCCACGCTCACCTCGACCTCCGGTTCACCGCTCCGCAACCGTTCGACCTCCTCTGCCAGCACTTCGATGCGCCGTTCGAGCTCTTCGATGTCGGCCTGCTGTTCCGCGGCTTCCGACTCCCCGGCTTCAGCCTCCGCCGGCTCGGGCGCCGGTTCACCCGGTTCCGAGGCGGCGGGGCCGCGGCCGTCCTGCTGTGCGGCCGCCGCGGGCTGTGCGCCGGCGGCCACCGCCAGCACCAGAGCTACAAGACCACAAACGAACAAACGAAACATGGGCATCCTGACACCTCCTCCGGTATGGCCCGGTATTGCGTGCCCTGACGCCCGACGCCTAACATTAGGAACGCTGGATGCGTACGGGAGCTGCGCGCGATCGAAGTGGCTGCGGTTACCGGGCGTTCAGCCGGCCCGCCGGTGTTGCCCCACCGGCGGGCCTTTTTTTGCGGCACGAAACGAAACTGAGATTCAATCTCAGTTGAACCGCGGGGAACTATATACCCGACCGATTTAGTCGGTCAAGGGGAAATTGAGATTTGATCTCAGTTTTCCGAATCGGTCGCTTCGCGCCCGCAGCCGGAGGGTCCACGGGTGGACGCCGCGGCAAGTGGCCGGTGAGGAATGCGGACTATAATGCGGCTTCGTTGAATCTGGATCCCGGACGACCGGAAGGAAGGAACATCATGACTCGAAAGGCGCTCTTGCCCGTTCTGCTCGCCGTCGCACTGCTCGGCCTGTCGGCCGGCGCGCAGGCGGAGGACCTCTACCACCACCTGCACCTGAGGTCCGGCGACGCCATCGCCTCCGCCCAGTGGTACAAGGACCACATGGACTGCGAGGAATACGGCCGTGAAGGCGCCTGCATGGTCGACAACATCCAGATCATCTTCTATACGAACGAAGACCAGCCGAGCGGCCCCAGCGTCGGCAGCGGCGTCGACCACATCGGCTTCTCGTTCAGCGACCTCGAAGCGAAGATGGAAGGCTGGAAGGCCGCCGGCGTCACGGTTCTCGAGGACATCCGCGAGGTGCCGGGCCTCTTCAAGCTGGCGTTCCTCGAAGACCCGTGGGGCACGAAGATCGAGGTGGTCGAGGACCACACCTGGCCCGGCTTCCACCACCTGCACCTGTACACGCCGGATCCGCAGGCGACGATCAGTTGGTACGAGAGCCTGTTCGGCGGCGTGCCCGACAAGATGCACGGGCGCCTGAACGGCCTGCGCTACGGCGGCCTGTGGCTGCTGGCGCGGCCGTACGACGGAGAGATCGCACCCACGGGCGGGCGGTCGGTCGACCACCTGGGCTGGCCGTCCGACGACCTGGACGCCACTGTCGCCAAGTACGAGAACATGGGGATCGCACTCGACGACCCCGGCGTGCGGGAAGTGACGAACGCGGTCGGGCAGGAGCTCAAGATCGCCTTCGTCACCAGCGACGACGGCGTGCGGATAGAGCTCGTCGAAACGATCAGCTCACCGTAGCACCCGGCGGCCGGCCTATTTTCCGTCCGGCTTCTTCCCGAGCGCGACGCTGCGGTCATGGGCCGCCCGCACCGCGTTGGAGACCGCCGTGCGCAGCGCGCCCTTCTCCAGTTGATACACGGCGTCGGCGGTTGTCCCGCCCGGTGAGGTCACCCGGCTGCGCAGCTCCGCCGGTGGGGCGTCGGATTGTTCGGCGTACAGGATCGACCCGCGCACGGTCTGCATCACAAGCTCGCGCGCCTGCGGCAGCGGCCAGCCGAGCCGCACCGCGGCGTCGATGAACGCCTCGATGAACAGGAACACGTAGGCAGGGCCCGAACCGCTGACGGCGGTGGCCATGTCGAGGAAGCGTTCCTCCCCGACGTGGATCTCGCGCCCGAACGCGCCGACGATGGCCTGCGTCTGCGCGCGTTGGGCGGGCGACACCTCGGGCGTGGCGGTCCAGACCGTCATGCCTTCCGCAACCTGCGCCGGGGTGTTGGGCATCGTGCGCACGACCGCGCGGTGCTCCAGACCTGACGCTATCGATTCGATCGTGGCGCCCGCCACGATCGACACCACCAGCGCGTCGCGCTCGATGGTTTCGCGCAACTCGGCCAGCACCGCCGGCAGCACCTGCGGCTTGACCGCCAGCACCACCACGTCCGCCGCGCGCGCGGCGGCGCGGTTGTCGGCGCCGGTCCTGATCCCGAACCTGCCGCGCATTTCCTCCAGCCGTTCCGGGCGCGTGTCGGTCGCCGTGACCTGGTCGGGCGCGACGTGTCCGCCGGACAGCAGCCCGCCGATCAGCGCTTCGCCCATCGCGCCGGCGCCGATGAACGCAAGCTGCGATTTCTCGAGCGGATTCATAAGCATGACCTCTCGGGGCCGCGCCGGGTGCCGTCTGCCGCGCGGCGGGCCGCGAGTATTCTAATGGGATGGATCCGGTCACCCATACGCTGGTGGGGGCCAGTCTGGCCGAGACGCGCCTGGGGCGCTGGTCGGCGTATGCCGCGCCGACGCTGATCCTCGGCGCCAACGCGCCGGACATGGACGCGGTCACGATGTTGATCGACCGCGACCTGTCGCTCGGGTTCCGGCGCGGATGGACGCACGGCGTGCTCGCGATCGCGGTGCTGCCGATCCTGCTGACCGGGCTGATCTGCCTGCTCGACCGCGCCGTCGCGCACTGGCGCGGCACGGCGCCGCGCGCGCGGCCCGACCGGCTGCTGCTGCTGGCGTACATCGCCGTGGCGAGCCACCCCCTGCTGGACTGGCTGAACACGTACGGCATGCGCTTCCTGATGCCGTTCGACGGCCGCTGGTTCTACGGCGACGCGCTGTTCATCATGGACCCGCTGGTCTGGCTGCTCACGGGGGCGGCGGTCGTGGTCGCACACTCGAGGTCGGTGGCGGCCGTCGCCGGCTGGCTGGCGCTGGGCGGCGCCATGACGCTGCTGCTGATGCTGGTCGGCAACGTGCCACAGGGCATCTGGCTGCTCTGGCTGGCCGGTCTGACCGCGATCGTCGCGGCCAGGGCGCGCGGCGTCTCGCCGCCCCGGATACGGCGGGTGGCGACCGTCGCGCTCGTCGTGACCGGCACGTACATGCTTGCGATGCACGCTGGGTCGCGCCTGGCCGCGCGGCAGGTTGCCGACTGGCTCGCGGCGCGTGACAGCACGTACCAGGAGATCATGGCCGGTCCGCTGCCGGCTCGGCCGTTCGCGCGAGACATCGTCGTGGCCGACGCGAAACACTACCACTTCCTGGAGCTGAACTGGCTGGGCGCCGAGCGGATTCGGGTGAGCAGCCCGGCGCTGGAACGCGTCGGCGGGCCGGCCGTCGAAGCGGCCCTGACCGCTCCGCACGTGCAGGGCATCCGGAAATGGCTGCGCTTTCCGCTGTACACGGTGGAGGAGCTGCCGGACGGCCATCGCGTCACGATTCGCGATGTCCGCTACGCGCGGCGGCCGGGACCTGCCTTTCCGAACAGCGTCGTGGAGCTCGACCGCAACCTGCGGCCTAGGCCTCGAGCAGGCGCGGCCGCCACAGATTGACGAGCCGGGCCGGCGTGCTCTCCTCGAGCTTCGACCAGGACTGCAGATCGAGCTCGAGCTCGGCAAGCGCTGCGGTGGGCAATGCCTCGGCGCAGCCGGTCAGACAGGCAACCAGCTCCTCCAGGCCCGGGTTGTGCCCGACCACGAGCAACCGCGACGCGTCGCCGCCAACCTCGCGGAGGACGCGGACGATCTCGGCCACCGAGGCCAGGTACAGGCGCCGGCTGTGCTCCACTGCCCTGTCGCTGCCGGCCTCACCGGCCACCAGCCTGGCCGTCTCCCGCGCCCGGACCGCGGTGGAGCTGACGATCCGGTCCGGCGCCAGGTCCTCCTCGCGCAGCAGCCGACCCATCCGCGGCGCGTCCCTCAGGCCGCGCTTGTTGAGCGGCCGGTCGTGATCCGCCAGTCCCGGATGTTTCCAGCTCGATTTCCCGTGCCGCAGAATCAGCAGGGTCTTCATTACCACTTGGGGCTGCCGGAATTATGTCGTGCTGGCGGAAACGGCGCACTAGAATTAGGGCGTGCTGCTCATCGACCTGCTCGACATCTATTCGCTCATCGTCTTCGGCGCCGTCATCGTCTCGTGGATCCAGTTGCCGCCGACCAACCCGGTGGTGCGCTTCCTCGAGACGGCCACCGAGCCGGTGCTCGCGCCGATCCGCCGGGTGCTGCCCGACATGGGCGGCCTGGACTTCTCGCCGCTCGTGCTGCTGATCGGCCTGCGCATGTTGCGCGGCCTGCTGGTGACCGGCGCGTCGGGGTTCTGAGTCCGCGGTTGCGAGGCGTTGTATGACCAGGATTCTCTCCGCTGCGGCGCTTGTCGTCGCGGCGGCAGTCGCAGCGGGTGCGCAGGAAGTCGAGAACCCGTATAACAACGAAGGGGTGGACCGGCGGGCGGGCGAGGCGAGCTTCCGCGTCCACTGCAGCCTGTGCCACGGCTATGACGCGCAGGGGGGCGGCGAGACCAACGGTCCCGACCTGACCACCGGCCGCTTCAGGCGCACGAGCACCCTGACCGGACTGTTCGACATCATCCGCAACGGCGTCGAAGGCACGGCGATGCTGGGGATCGACCCGAACGCTCCCGACCGCACCGTCTGGCAGATCATCACCTACCTCGATACGCTCACGCCCAACCCCACGGACGTCGACCTGCCCGGCGACGCGGCGGCGGGACAGGCGCTGTTCGGCGGCAAGGGGAACTGCGCGGCCTGTCACATGGTGAACGGCCGCGGCGGCCGGCTCGGTCCGGACCTGTCACGCGTGGCGGAACGGCGGGACGCCGACGAGCTGCGGACCGACCTGCTCGACCCGGACGCCGAGGTCGAGCCGCGCTGGTGGACCGTTGCGGCAACCACCGGGGACGGCGCCGTGGTCGAAGGGCTCAGGATGGGCGAGGACACGTTCACGCTGCGCCTGCTCGACGCGGACGAGCGCCTGTGGTCGTTCTCCAAGCGGGAGTTGCGGTCGTACGACCACAGCAAGGCGTCCACGATGCCGAGCGCGCGCGGTACGCTCGCCGCCGATGAGGTGTACGACCTGATCGCGTACCTCTTCACCTTGCGGAAGGAGAGCTGACGCATGAAACGGTTTGCGTTCGCCGCCGCGCTCCTGGCCGCCGCCGCCCCGGCCGCCGGCCAGGAATCGGGAGGCGGTTCCGCACCGTCGTTTTCGCCGGTGACGTGGCAGCGGCTGGTCAACGCGGCCGACGAGCCGCACAACTGGCTGATGTACTCGGGCACCTTCGACAGCAAGCGGTTCAGCCGCCTGGACCAGATCCATACCGGCAACGTCGGGAACCTGGAGCTGAAGTGGGCCTACCAGATTCCGATCATCGACCGCGCGGAGACCTCGCCGCTGGTCGTCGACGGCGTGATGTTCATCACCGAGGCGCCCAGCAACGTCGTGGCGGTGGACGCCGCCACCGGCGGCCGCTACTGGCGCTACGACCACGAGCTGCCCGATGACCTGCGCCTGTGCTGCGGGCGCAACAACCGCGGCGTCGCCATCCTCGGCCAGACGCTGTTCATGAGCACCCTCGACGCCCACCTAGTGGCGATCGACGCCGTCAGCGGCAACCTCGTATGGGACGCGGAAGTCGCGGATTACCGCGCGGGCTACAGCAAGACGGCCGCCCCGCTGATCGTCAAGGACAAGGTGGTGACCGGCATCGCGGGCGGGGAGTTCGGCATCCGCGGCTTCCTCGACTCCTACGACGCCGAGTCGGGCGCCCTGGAGTGGCGCACCTACACCATTCCCGGCCCCGACCATCCGCACAACCAGACGTGGGCCGGCGATTCGTGGCGCACCGGCGGCTCCCCCACCTGGATTACCGGCTCGTACGACCCGGAGCTGAACCTAGTCTACTGGGGCACCGGCAACCCGGGTCCGGACTACAACGGCGAGATGCGGCTGGGCGACAACCTGTATTCCGACTCGGTGCTCGCGCTGGACGGCGACACGGGCGAGCTGTCGTGGTACTTCCAGTTCACGCCGCACGACGTGCACGACTGGGACGCCATCCAGATCCCGGTACTGGCCGACATCGATTTCGAGGGACAGCCGCGCAAGGCGCTGCTGTGGGCCAACCGCAACGCGTTCTTCTACACGCTCGACCGCGCGACCGGCGAGTTCCTGCTCGGCGAGCCGTTCGCCCGCCAGACGTGGGCCGAGCGGCTCGACGAGAACGGGCGGCCCATCCGCATCCCCGGCACGTTTCCCACCCCGGAGGGCACCGTGGTCTCGCCGCCGGTCCTTGGAGGCACCAACTGGTGGTCGCCGGCCTACAGCCCGCGCACCGGCCTGTTCTACGTGAACGCGTTCGACGGCGAGTCGAAGTTCTTCGTGCGCGACGACGAGTACACGGCGGGCGTGCGGTTCGCCGGCGGTGGCCCGCAGGCGGTCGAGGCGATCGACAACTACGTCAACGCCATTCGCGCCATCGACCCGACGACGGCGGAGCGCCGCTGGGAGTTCCGCATCACGCCGCATTCGCGGGCCGGCATCCTCGCCACCGCCGGCGATCTCGTGTTCAGCGGCAGCATCGACGGGTACTTCTACGCCCTCGACGCCGAGACGGGCGAGGAACTGTGGCACATCGCGCTCGGCGCGCTGGTGCAGGCGGCGCCGATCACCTACGCGGTCGATGGGCGGCAATTCGTGACGATCGCGGCGGGCAACGTCGTGTACACGTTCGGGCTCGATTGATGCGCCAACTGCCGTCCCCGCGGCTTGCCGCCGCGGCCTGCGGGGCCCTGCTGGCGCTCTGGCCGGCGGTTGCGGAATCCCAGTCCGCCGCTCGCGTGCAGTCGCCGCGCAACGCCAGCTACTCCATCGACGTCGAGCTGGACGCCGGGCAGCGCACGCTGACGGGCCGGCAGGTGCTGACCTGGCGCAACATCTCCCCGATCGCGGCCGCGGAGCTGCAGTTCCACCTGTACTACAACGCCTGGAAGAACACGCGCTCGACCTGGATGCGCGAGCTGCGGCGCCGCGGCCGGCGCGGCCAGGGCCTGCACGCGCGGCCGGAGGCCGATTGGGGGTGGATCGACGTCACGTCGATACGCCTGTCGGGCGCGGGCGGCGCATCCGCGGTCGACCTGACGGCACGCGCCGTCCACATCGCCCCCGACGACGGCAATCCCGACGACCGGACCGTGCTCAGCGTGCCGCTGCCGGCGCCCGTCGCCCCCGGCGAAACGATTGAACTCGAGATCGAGTGGTCGTCGCGCGTGCCGCGCACCTTCGCGCGCACGGGAACCATCGGCGACTACTTCTTCCTCGCACACTGGTTCCCGAAGATCGGCGTGCTCGAAGCGGACGGCTGGAACTGCCACCAGTTCCACGCCGCCACCGAGTTCTTCGCGGACTACGGCGTCTACGACGTGCGCATCACCGTACCCGCCGGCTGGGTGGTGGGCGCCACCGGGACGGAGCAGAGCGTCACGGACAACGGGGACGGCACGGCCACGCACCGCTACTACCAGGCGGACGTGCACGACTTCGCCTGGACCACCAGCCCCGACTTCATCGAGCGCCGCGAGCGGTTCGAGCACCCGGGCCTGCCGGGCGTCGACATGCGGCTGCTCCTGCAGCCGGAGCACGCCGGCCAGGAGGCGCGCCATTTCGAGGCGACGCGGCACACGCTGCGCTACTACGGCGAGTGGTTCGGGCCGTATCCGTACGAGCAGGTGACGATTGTCGACCCGGCCTGGCAGAGCCGTTCCGGCGGGATGGAGTACCCCACGTTCTTCACCTCCGGCACGCGCTGGCTGGCGCCCGCGGACTTCTCGAGCCCGGAGGAGGTGACCGTCCACGAGGCGGGCCACCAGTTCTGGCACACCGTCGTCGGCAGCAACGAGTTCGAGCATGCCTGGATCGACGAAGGGCTGAACACGTTCGCCACGGCCCGGGTGATGGAGCAGTTCTTCACGGAGAACTACCGCTCCACGCGCTTCTTCGGCCGCTTCGTGCCGTGGGTGTTCCGCGACATTCCCTGGTCGCGGGCGATCGACGGCAACCGGCTGAGCGGGTACCGGCGCGACGCCCGCATGGATATCCAGGCGACGCCGACGTATCTGTACTGGCCGGGCAGCGCGAGCAGCATCAGCTACAACAAGACCGCGCTGTGGCTGCACACGCTGGAGCGGTATCTGGGTTGGCCGATCCTCCAGCGCGGGATGAAGGATTTCTTCCACCGCTGGCGGTTCGGACATCCGGCGCCCGAAGACTTCTTCCGCAGCCTCAGCACCCAGGCCGGGCGCGACCTGGGCTGGTTCTTCCGCCAGGTGCACGGCTCGGCCGTCGTCTTCGACTACGGGGTGCAGGAGCTGACGAGCCGGCGCGCCGGCGGACGCGGCTACTTCGGCGACGGCGCGGGCGCCAGCTTCGCGGCGCGGCAGGACGGGGGGGACGAAGGCTACGAGACGCGCGTGGTCGTCCGCCGCCACGGCGAGGGCATCTTCCCGGTCGAGGTGGTGACGGAGTTCGAGGACGGCCACCGTGCGCGCGAGATCTGGGACGGCCGCGGCCGCTGGCGGGAGTTCACCTACGACCGGGCGGCGCGGGCGACGCGGGCGTTCGTGGATCCGGAGCGCAAGCTGCTGCTCGACGTCGACTATACGAACAACAGCCGCACGCTGGCCCCGCGGGCCCGCGCGGCGGCGACCAAATGGAGCGTGACGTGGCTGGTCTGGCTGCAGGACCTGCTGCTCACGTACGGGTTCTTCATCTGATGGTCCGCCAGGCGTTGCGCGACGGCATCGGCCGCGTTGCGGGCGCGCCGGCCCTGCTGACCGGCGTCTACCTGGCGACGCTGTTGCTGGCGGCCCCGCTCGCGCTCGCCCTGCACGGCACGATCGAATCCCACCTCGGCGCCAGCGTCGCGGCCGATCAAGCTGCCGAGGGCGTCCACTGGGCGTGGTGGGAGGAATTCCAGGCGCAGGCGGAAGGGATGGAGCGCACGTTCGCGCCGTCGATCATCGGCTTCGCCGCGCCGCTGGCCAACCTGAGCGCGCTGGCCGACGGCAACGGGCCGCCGGCCGCCCTCCTCGCGCTGGTGGCGCTGTACATCGCCGTCTGGAGCTTCCTGATCGGCGGCATCCTCGATCGGCTGGCGCGCTGCAGGCGGGTCACCGCGGCCGAGTTCTTCTCCGCCTGCGGCGTCCATTTCTTCCGTTTCTGCCGCCTTGCCGTCATTGCCGGCCTGACCTACTGGGCGCTGTTCGGCCTGCTGCACGGCTGGCTGTTCGACGACCTGTACGGCGCAGCGACACGCGACGTCACCGTGGAGCGCACCGCTTTCCTGATGCGTGTCGCGCTGTACCTGCTGTTCGCCGCCGTCCTGCTGCCGGTCAACATGCTGTTCGACTACGTCAAGATCCGCACCGTGGTGGAGGATCGCCGCAGCATCATCGGGGCGCTGCTGGCGGCCGGCCGTTTCGTGCGGCGCCGGCCCGGCGCCACGCTCGGCCTCTACCTGCTCGCCGGCCTGCTGTTCGTCCTGGTGCTGGCCGCCTACGCCGCCGTGGTCCCGGGCGCGGACGGCGGCGGCGGCCGGGTCTGGCTGACGCTCATCGTCGGTCAGGCGTACATCGTCGCGCGGCTGGCGGTGAAGCTGGTCTTCTACGCGTCGCAGACCGCGTACTTCCAGAGCCAGCTCGCGCACGCCGGCTACGTTGCGGCCCCGCGGCCGGTGTGGCCCGACTCGCCGGCCGCCGAGGCGATCACCGCTTCCGCCCCGCGCGAAGCCTCTTGAGCATCCGTTCGAGGCGGTCCGCCAGCGTGCGGATCACCTTGATGCGGGCGAACAGCTTGTCGTTCGCCTCCACCAGCACCCAGGGCGCGCGCCGCGTGCTGGTGCGCGCCACCATCTCGTTGACCGCCAGCTCGTACTCGTCCCAGCGTTCCCGGTTGCGCCAGTCCTCGTCGGTCAGCTTCCAGGCCTTGTGGGGCGTCCGCTGGCGCTCCTCGAAGCGCCGGAGCTGCTCGTCCTTCGAGACGTGCAGCCAGAACTTGACCAGCAGGATGCCGTGGTCCACGAGCTGGTCCTCGAACGCGTTGATTTCAGGGTAGGCGCGCATGTATTCCTCGCGCGACGCGAGGCCCTCGACCCGCTCCACCAGCACCCGCCCGTACCAGCTCCGGTCGAAGATCGTGATCCGGCCGGCACGCGACAGGTGGCGCATGAAGCGCCACAGGTAGTGGTGCGCCAGCTCCTCGTCGGTCGGCGCGCCGATCGGGATGACGCGGTAGTGCCGTGCGTCCAGAGCGCCCGTCACGCGGCGGATCGCGCCGCCCTTGCCCGAGGCGTCCCAGCCCTCGAACACCGCAATTGTGGATACGCCGCGTGCCGCAGCCCGCCACTGCAGCCGGTTCAGGCGGCCCTGCTGCTGCGCCAGCTCCACGCGATACCGATCGCGGTCGATCGCCTGTGTCAAATCGAGGACACCCAGCACGCTGGCGGCGCCCGCGAGCGGCTCGTGCGCGGCATGCGGCGGAACGCCGGGACCGTCCGTGCGCACGTTGCCGGCAGTGGCGGCACGACTGCGCCGGTGCGCCTCGACGCGCTCGAGCTCGGCGGCGATGGCGTCACGGACCTGCGCCACGACTGTCAGCTTGCGGTAGTTGTCGTCGGCGCCTTCGACTATCTGCCACGGCGCGCGCGGAGTGCTGGTCTGCCTGATCACCACCTCGGCCGCCTGCTTGATGCGGCGGTACTGGCCCTGGCGGCGCCGGTGCGCGCTGGTGACCCGCCAGCGCGAGAGCGGATCGCGCTCGAGCGCCTTGAACTGCCTGCGCTGCGCGGCGGCGGACAGGTGCAGCCAGAACTTCAGGATCAACGCGCCGTCGTCCGCCAACGCCTGCTCCGTAGCCGAAATGCGCCGCAGGCGGCTCTCGAACGCGGCGCGGCCGAAGCGGCGTTCCACGCGGTCGGTCAGCGCCGGCTCGTACCAGGCGCCGCGGAACAGGCCGACCTGGCCCCGCGGCGGCAGGTGCCGCCAGTAGCGCCAGAACGCCGGACGCTCAAGCTCTTCGTCGGACGGCTCCCCCCAGGCGCACGTCACCAGCCAGCGCGGGTCCATCCATTCGTTGAGCAGGTTGGCCGTTTCACTGCGGCCGGAGGCGTCGAATCCGGCCAGGAGGATGATCACGGGAAAGGCGCCGGCCGCCTTCAGCTCCCGCTGCGTCTCCAGCAGCGACTGGCGCAGCGCGGGCGCGCGCTCGCGGTACTCCTCCCGGGAAATCTTCGCCCCCAGCTCCGCCGCTTCGAACATGCAATCCCTCCGCCGCCGCCGGCAGCCGGCTTGCATTAGACACTAGCAGGAGTGCATCGATTGGTTCGCGCGGGATGAGCCGTTTTGCGATGGCCCTGCGCAGTTCATTGCAGAAGGGCAAGTGGGCCGCATGCAGCGGGACTCGAATAAGCCGTGTCCCGCACAGCGGTCTGTGATAGAAATCAGGAGAGGTAGACCATGAGAAGCTCCATCACTCCGGCGATCGTCGTTGCGTGCGTCGTGTCGTTCACATTGCTGGCGGACCGGCCGGCCGAGGCGGGCCAGACGTCGCCGGGGCTGGAGCGCGAGGTGCGCGAGTCGGTGCACGACGTGCGCGACCTGCGCCATCTGGAAGTGTCGGTGGACGGCAGCGAGGCGACGCTGACCGGCATCGTCGAATCGTTCTGGGACAAGCATCGGGCCATCCAGAGGGCGCTCGACGTGGACGGCATCGAGACCGTCGTCAGCGAGCTGGAGCTGCCGGAGCGGGAGAGCGACAACGACATCGCGGAGGAGCTCTCCAGGCAGGTCCAGCGGTATCCGCACTACACCATCTGGGACTTCATCACCGGCAACGTCAACGAGGGCAACGTGGTGCTGGGCGGCTTCGTGACGCCGGATCGCGACAAGTCGGGCGACCTGTTCGAGCGGGTGGCGAAGATCGACGGCGTGCAGGACGTCCGCAACGAAATCCAGATACTGTCACCCTCCCAGGGCGACAACCGGCTGCGGCGCTCGATCATCCGGCAGCTTGCGCGCAGCACCCACTTCGAGCGGCTCGTCATGATGCCGAATCCCCCGTTCCACATCGTCATCAACAACGGCATCGTCCTGCTGGTCGGCTACGTGCAGGGCCAGATCGAGCTGCTCGAGATGCAGCGCATCGTGGCCCAGACACAGGGCGTGCTGCGGGTCGAGAACCAACTGCAGAAGCTGCGCTAGCGGCGGTCCGGCGGCGGCATGGCAGACAACAAGACGCAGAAGACCGGGGCCAGCGTCGACGGCTTTCTCGCGGCCGTCGAGCATCCGCGGCGGCGGGAGGACGGCCGCGTGCTGCTGCGGATGATGCGGGAGGTCACCGGCCTCGAGCCGGAGATGTGGGGCCCCAGCATCATCGGCTTCGGCGACTACCACTACCGCTACGAGTCCGGCCGGGAAGGCGACTTCTTCCTGGTCGGATTCTCGCCGCGCAAGCAGAGCCTGTCGCTCTACCTTCCCGCCGGCTTCCCCGAATACGACGCGCTGCTGGCGGCGCTCGGCAAGTACCGCAAGGGCGCGTCCTGCCTGTACGTCAACAAGCTCGCGGACGTCGACCTGGCCGCCCTGCGGCGGTTGATCGCCGGATCCTTCCAGCACATGCGGACCCGCTACTCCTGACGTAGCCACGGCCGCCGCGTCCGTGAAACAATGGCCGTCCACGGAGACGGACGGCGGAAACCAACTCCCGAGAGGCAGCATGCGGACGAATCGCACATGTACGGCAGCGCTGCTGGTAACGGCGGCGGCCGTTGCCGTCACACCGGCCCCGGCCTACGCCCAGCAGGTGGAGTGGCGGTCCTACGGCTCGGACGTGGCCGGCACCAAGTACTCCCCGCTGGATCAGATCAACAAGGACACGGTCGGCGACCTGGAGATCGTCTGGCGCCAGTCGGTGCTGCCCGACGCCATCCGCGGCGACCGTGACATCGAGGCCTCGATAGCCTCCCAGAACACGCCGCTGATGGCGGACGGGCGCCTCTTT
Organism: Vicinamibacterales bacterium; assembly: GCA_965207665.1. Classification (GTDB taxonomy): domain Bacteria; phylum Acidobacteriota; class Vicinamibacteria; order Vicinamibacterales; family UBA8438; genus JAAXGX01. Next base: position 784,772 of record CBDBMV010000002.1, on the reverse strand, counting down.
ATCAGCAGCGGCCTCGGTACGGTGGCGGCCCTCGACGCGCAGACGGGCGAGGTGCTCTGGTTCGACGAGCCGCCGGACCGCGACGGCGAGCCGTTCCAACGGGTGCGCCAGACGCGCGGCGTGGCGTACTGGCGAGACGCCGCCAGCGGCGAAGCGCGCGTGCTGGCGGTGGTAGGAGAGTACCTTGTGGCCGTCGACGCACGCACCGGCGAGCGCATCCCCGATTTCGGCGAGGGCGGCGAGGTAGACCTCCGCAAGGGCTATCACCGCCCTGTCGAGACCTTCGGCTGGGGCTCGCCGCCGATCGTCGTCAACGACATCGTGGTGATCGGCTCGATGGTCCGGGACATCGTCAGTCCGCAACAGCCGGCCATGAAGCTGGCGGCCCCCGGCGATGTCCGCGGCTTCGACGTCCGCACCGGCGAGCAGGTGTGGATCTTCCGCACCGTGCCGCAAGAGGGGGAGTTCGGCAACGACACCTGGCTGACGGCGATTGACCAGGACCGTCCGTCGTGGGAGTACACCGGACACACCAACATGTGGGCGTGGGCGAGCGCGGACGAGGAGCTCGGATACGTCTACCTGCCGCTGTCGACGCCGACCAACGACTACTACGGCGGCTATCGGCCAGGCGACAACCTGTTCGCGGAGAGCATCGTATGCGTCGACGCGCGCACCGGCGAACGCATCTGGCACTTCCAGGCGGTGCACCACGGCCTGTGGGACTACGACTTCCCGGCCGCACCGAATGTCGTCGACATCCGGGTGGACGGGCGCGGCGAGCCGGTCAAGGCGCTGGCGGCCGTGAGCAAGCAGGCGTTCACCTACGTCTTCGACCGCGTCACCGGCGAGCCGATCTGGCCGATCGAAGAGCGCCCGGTGGAACCGGGCAACGTGCCGGGAGAGTGGTACGCGGCGACGCAGCCGTTTCCGACAAAGCCGCCGCCGTTCGACCAGCAGGGCACCAGCGTGGACGATCTCCTCGACTTCACGCCGGAGTTGCGGCAGGAAGCGCTGGAGATGTTCGAGCAGTACGTGACCGGCCCGCTTTTCACGGCGCCGTCGCTGGTCGATGATTCGCCGGGCGGCAAGCAGGGGACGCTGATGGCGCCTGGCGTCGTCGGCGGGGCCGACTGGGGCGGCGCGGCGGTCGACCCGGAGACCGCGATTCTCTATGTCCCGTCGGTGCACAGCGAGTCGGTGCTCGGCATCGCGCAGACGGAGCACCCCCGCTCCGACATGCGGCTGGTGCTGCATTCGATCGATCCGATCGAGGGTCCGCGGCAACTGCCGCTATTCAAGCCGCCCTACGGCCGGCTGGTGGCCATCGATCTCAACAAGGGCGAGATTCTGTGGTCGAAGGCCAACGGCGACGGGCCGCGCGACCACCCGGCGCTGCGCCACCTGAACCTGCCCCCGCTCGGCCAACCCGGCCGCGTCTCGCCGCTCGTCACCAGGTCGCTCGTATTCCTCGGCGAGGGCGGCAACACGGGCGTCGTCGTGCTGAACCCGATATGGGGCGGGGCCGGCGGCAAGATGTTCCGCGCCTACGACAAGCAGACGGGCGACGTCGTCTGGGAGAAGGAACTGCCCGGCGGCACCACCGCCGCGCCGATGACCTACATGGTCGACGGGAAGCAGTACATCGTCCTCACCCTCGGCTGGGAGGACATGCCGAGCGAGTACGTCGCGCTCGCCCTGCCCTGAAGGGAACATGCAGACGAATCGCGCACGCACGGCAGCGCTGCTGGCGCTGGCTGCGGCCGTGGCCGCCCCATCGGCGCCGGTCTACGCCCAGCAGGTGGAGTGGCGGTCCTACGGCTCGGACGTGGCCGGCACCAAGTACACCCCGCTGGATCAGATCAACAAGGACACGGCGGGCGATCTGGAGATCGTCTGGCGCCAGTCGGTGCTGCCCGACGCCATCCGCGGCGACCGTGACATCGAGGCCTCGATAGCGTCCCAGAACACGCCGCTGATGGCGGACGGACGCCTCTACATCAGCAGCGGCCTGGGTACGGTGGCGGCGCTCGACGCGACGACGGGCGAGGTGCTCTGGTTCGACGAGCCGCCGGACCGCGACGGCGAGCCGTTCCAGCGCGTGCGCCAGACCCGCGGCGTGGCGTACTGGCGAGACGCCGACAGCGGCGAAGCACGCGTGCTGGCCGTGGTCGGCGCGTACCTCGTGGCGCTCGACGCCCGCACCGGCGAGCGCTTCCCGGACTTCGGCGAGGGCGGCGAGGTCGACCTGCGCAAGGGTTATCACCGCGAGGTCGAGACCTTCCGCTGGGGGTCGCCGCCGATCGTCGTCAACGACATCGTGGTGATCGGGTCGTCGGTCACGGACATCGTCAGCCCGCAACAGCCGGCCATGAAGCTGGCGGCCCCCGGCGACGTGCGCGGCTTCGACGTGCGTACCGGCGAGCAGGTGTGGATCTTCAGGACCGTGCCGCAGGAGGGCGAGTACGGCAACGACACGTGGCTGACGGCGATCGACCAGGACCGGCCGTCCTGGGAGTACACCGGGCATACCAACATGTGGGCGTGGGCGAGCGCGGACGAGGAGCTCGGCTACGTCTACCTGCCGCTCTCGACACCGACCAACGACTACTACGGCGGCTACCGGCCGGGCGACAACCTGTTCGCCGAGAGCATCGTATGTCTCGATGCACGCACCGGCGAGCGCATCTGGCACTTCCAGGCGGTGCACCACGGCCTGTGGGACTACGACTTCCCGGCGGCGCCCAACGTCGTCGACATCACGGTGGACGGGCGCCTCGTCAAAGCGGTGGCCATCGTCAGCAAGCAGGCGTTCACGTACGTCTTCGACCGCGCGACCGGCGAGCCGGTCTGGCCGATCGAGGAGCGCCCGGTGGAGCCGGGGGACATTCCGGGCGAGTGGTACGCGGCGACGCAACCGTTTCCGACCAGGCCGCCGCCATTCGACCAGCAGGGAACGAGCATCGACGACCTGATCGACTTCACCCCCGAGCTCCGGCAGGAAGCGCTGGAGATCTTCGAACAGTACGTGACCGGCCCGCTTTTCACGGCGCCGTCGCTGATCGACGAGTCGCCGGGCGGCACGAAGGGCACGCTGATGGCGCCGGGCCTAGTCGGCGGCGCGGACTGGGGCGGCGCAGCGGTAGACCCGGAGACCGGAATCCTCTATGTCCCGTCCGCGCACCTCGAGTCCGTGCTCGGCATCGTGCCGTCGGAGCATCCCCGCTCCGACATGCGGCTGGTGTTGCACTCGGTCGAGCCGGTCGAGGGCCCCCGGGAGCTGCCGCTCTTCAAGCCGCCCTACGGCCGGCTGGTGGCCATCGACCTCAACGAGGGCGAAATTCTCTGGTCGAAGGCCAACGGCGACGGGCCGCGCGACCACCCGGCGCTGCGCCATCTGAACCTGCCCCCGCTCGGCCAGCCCGGGCGCGTCTCGCCGCTCGTCACGAAGTCACTTCTGTTCCTGGGCGAAGGCGGCAGGGACGGCATCATCGCGCTGAACCCGGTCTGGGGCGGGTCCGGCGGCAAGATGTTCCGCGCCTACGACAAGCTGACGGGCGATGTCGTCTGGGAAACGGAGCTGCCGGGCGCCACGACCGCCGCGCCGATGAGCTACATGGTCGACGGGAAGCAGTACATCGTGCTCACTCTCGGCTGGGAGGACATGCCGAGCGAATACGTCGCGCTGGCCCTGCCCTGAAGGGAACATGCAGTGAATCGCGCACGCGCGGCAGCGCTGCTGGCGCTGGCGGCGGCCGTGGCCGCCCCGTCGGCGCCGGCCTACGCCCAGCAGGTGGAATGGCGGTCCTACGGCTCGGACGTGGCCAGCACCAAGTACTCCCCGCTGAATCAGATCAACAAGGACACGGTCGGCGACCTGGAGATCGTCTGGCGCCAGTCGGTGCTGCCCGACGCCATACGCGGCGACCGCGAGCTCACGGCGTCCCCGGCAGCGCAGAACACGCCGCTGATGGCGGACGGCCGCCTCTACATCAGCAGCGGCCTCGGCACGGTGGCTGCGCTCGACGCGACGACGGGCGAGGTGCTCTGGTTCGACGAGCCGCCGGACCGCGACGGCGAGCCGTTCCAGCGGGTGCGCCAGACGCGCGGCGTGGCGTATTGGGAGGACACCGGCAGCGGCGAGGCGCGCGTGCTGGCGGTGGTAGGAGAGTACCTCGTGGCCGTCGACGCGCGCACCGGCGAGCGCATCCCCGCTTTCGGCGACGGTGGCGAAGTGGATCTCCGCAAGGGCTACTACCGCGAAGTCGACACCTTCGGCTGGGGCTCGCCTCCGATAGTGGTCAACGACATCGTCGTGATCGGCTCGACGGTCGAAGACATCATCAGCCCGAACATGCCTGCACTCAAACGGGCCCCGCCGGGCGATGTCCGCGGCTTCGACGTACGCACGGGCGAGCTGGTGTGGACGTTCCGCACCGTGCCGCAGGAGGGCGAGTTCGGCAACGAGACGTGGCTGACGGCGATCGACCAGGACGAGCCGTCGTGGGTGTACAGCGGCAACACCAACATGTGGGCGTGGGCGAGCGCGGACGAAGAGCTCGGCTACGTCTACCTGCCGCTCTCGACACCGACCAACGACTACTACGGCGGCTACCGGCCGGGCGACAACCTGTTCGCCGAGAGCATCGTCTGCCTCGACGCACGCACCGGCGAGCGGATCTGGCACTTCCAGGCGGTGCACCACGGCCTCTGGGACTACGACTTCCCGGCTGCGCCGAACCTGGTCGACATCCGCGTGGACGGCCGCGGCGAACCGGTCAAGGCGGTGGCCATCGTCAGCAAGCAGGCGTTCACCTACGTCTTCGACCGCGTCACCGGCGAGCCAATCTGGCCGATCGAGGAACGCCCCGTGGAGCCCGGGAACATTCCGGGAGAGTGGTACGCGGCGACGCAGCCGTTTCCGACAAAGCCGCCGCCGTTCGACCAGCAGGGCACCAGTGTGGACGATCTCCTCGACTTCACGCCGGAGTTGCGGCAGGAAGCGCTGGAGATCTTCGAGCAGTACGTCAGCGGTCCGCTCTTCACGCCGCCGTCACTGGTCGATGAATCGCCGGGCGGCACGAAGGGCACGCTCATGGCGCCGGGCCTGGTCGGGGGCGCCGACTGGGGCGGCGCGGCGGTCGACCCGGAGACCGCGATTCTCTATGTCCCGTCGGTGCACAGTGAGTCGGTGCTCGGCATCGTGCCGTCGGAGCACCCCCGCTCGGACATGCGGCTGGCGCTGCAGAGGATAGCGCCGGTCGTGGGACCGCGGGGATTGCCGTTGTACAAGCCGCCCTACGGCCGGCTGGTCGCCATAGATCTGAACCGGGGCGAGATTCTGTGGTCGAAGGCCAACGGCAACGGGCCGCGCAACCACCCCGCGCTGCGCGGCCTGAACCTGCCGCCGCTAGGCCAGGCCGGACGCGTTTCGCCGCTCGTCACAAAGTCCCTGGTGTTCCTCGGCGAGGGCGGACGCGCGGGCGTATACGTGCTGAACCCGATCGAGGACGGCGCGGGCGGCAAGGTGTTCCGCGCCTATGACAAGCAGACCGGCGACGTCGTCTGGGAGCAGGAGCTGCCGGGCGGCACCACCGCCGCGCCGATGACCTACATGGTCGACGGGAAGCAGTACATCGTTCTCACCCTCGGCTGGACGGACATGCCCAGCGAGTACGTCGCGCTGGCGCTGCCCTGACGGGCGTCAGCGCGCCGCGGCGGGGGTGCCGCCGGGGTCGGTAGCGCCGAGGCTGCGCAACAGCGTCACCGTGCTGTCGCCGGTGTCGTCCGCGCCGTTGGCGTTGGCGAGCGCCAGGCCCAGCGGCGTCATGCCGTCTCCGTTGCGCGCATCGAGATCCGCGCCGCGTTCGGCGAGCGCGGCAACGACGCCGTCGAGGCGCTGCGCGACCGCCAGGTGCAGCGCCGTGTCGCCGCTCCCGGTGCGGCCGTTGACATCCGCCCCGGCGTCGATGGCCACTGCGGCCGCCTCAGCTGCGTTGCCCGCCTCCACCTCGGCAGGCGGCCGTATCACGCCGAAGCGTCCCCTCGAGAAGCGCCCCCGGATCGCGGCGATGACCGCCGTCTCGCCGTCGACGGATGCCAGCGGATCGGCGCCGTGCGCCGCCAGCAGGCGCATGATGTCCGGCTCGCGGAACCAGGCGGCTGTCCAGAACGGCGTGGCGCCGATCATGCGGTGCGGGAGCCGCCAGTCGGCGCTCACCCGGCGCGCCGGGCTGCCGCGCGTCATCACGGTATCCGGATCCGCGCCGTGGTCCAGCAGCACCTGGACCAGCGCCCGGTCGCCCCGCAGCACGGCCGCGTGCAGGGCGGAATAGCCCGCGGCGGCCGCGTCCGGATCCGCGCCCGCGTCCAGCAGATACGCTGCAAGCTCGCCGTGGCCGCCGTGCGCGGCCACAACCAGCGGCGTGGTACCGCTGGCCGCCGCCTCGTCCACGGCGGCGCCGGCCGCGACCAGCAGGCGCGCCGACGCCAGATCGCCCTGGCGCGCGGCGAACAGCAACGGCGTGTAGCCGCCCTGCTGCACTTCGAACACGCCGCTGGGATCCGCGTTGCCGGAAGAGCTGACCACCTGCGGATAGGAGAGCGAGCGGTCATCCACGCGCGCGCCCGATTCCAGCAGCAGGCGCACGACCTCCGCATGCTGCTGGGCCACCGCCCACATGAGGGCGGTCTGGCGGTGCGCGGCTTCGGTCGCGTGGGGATCGGCGCCCGCGGCCAGGAGGGCGCGTACCGCTTCCGGGTCACCGGTGCGCGACGCGGTCATCAGCACGGTCTCGCCCGAGGGCAGCGCCAGGTTCGGGTCGGCGCCGCCCGCCAGGAGCGCCTCGACCACGGCGGCGTTGCCGTTGTTGGCCGCCAGCCACAACGGCGTGACGCCCAGGTCGTTGGCCGCGTCGGCCGCGGCGCCGGACGCCAGCAGGCGCTGCACGGCCTCGGAGTCGTTCCAATAGGCCGCCCAGTGGAGAGCCGTGGCGCCGTCGCCCTGCCGCAGATTGACGTCCGCGCCGCCACGCAGCAGCTCCTGCACGGCTGCCCAGTCCTGCCGCTTGGCCGCATCGGCTACGTGCTGTCCCTGCGCCGCGGCGGTGGCGGCGAGCAGACCGAGTCCGCTCAGGGCAATGAGAACGCTCCGGACGACCGCCGAACGCTTCGATCCGCGCATGCAGGCTGATGCTACCGCGTCCCGGCGGTGCTGACAACGCCCTGCGGCGGCCCGCAAATTGACAACCCGGCGGCCATGGGCGACGATCAACGGTCGCACCATTCTCGACCGGCAAGATGAAGGCCAGACACCTCCCGCGCTTGCTGCTCGGCGCCGCCGTCGTCGGGGTGCCGTTCCTTGCGCCGACCGCTGCGGCGGCGCAGCCGGAAATGTCCGCGGACGCCACCACCGCGCGCGCGCTGCTCGATCGCTACTGCGTCACCTGCCACAACGGCCGGCTGCGCACCGCCGGCCTGGAGCTCGACGCGGCAGACCCCGCGGCGGTGGCGCAGGACGGACACGTCTGGGAAAAGGTCGCCAGCAAGCTGCGCATCGGCGCGATGCCGCCGCCGGGCCGGCCGCGCCCCGAGCGGCCGGCCGCGCTGGCGCTGGTGTCCTATCTCGAGACCGCGCTGGACGGCGCCGCGGCCGACAATCCGCGCGTCGGCCGGACCGAGACGTTCCACCGCCTCAACCGCGCCGAATATCGCAACGCCGTGCGCGACATGCTGCAGGTCGACGCGGACGTCTCGGAGCTGCTGCCGGCCGACGACGCCGACGCGCACGGTTTCGACAACATGGCCGCGGTCCTGTCGGTATCGCCCGCGCTGCTCGAGCGCTACCTGTCGGCAGCGCGCAGGATCAGCCGGCTGGCCGTCGGATTCGCGCCGCCGGTGCCGAGCGTCGACACGCACCATGTGCCCCTGCTGCTGTACCAGGACGAGCGGCTGAGCGAGGACCTGCCGTTCGGCTCGCGCGGCGGTGTCGCGATACGCCACCGCTTCCCCGTGGACGGGGAGTACACGATCAAGCTGCACCTGCAGCGTACCTACACCGATTACATCCGGGGCCTCGGCACGCCGCAGCACCTCGACGTGCGGATCGGCGGACGCCTGATCGAGCGGTTCACGGTGGGCGGCGACGCGCCGCCGCACGCCTCGGCCGCGCCGGCCAGCTTCGCCGGCAACACGCCCCTGTTCGGGCATCCCGACTGGGAGAAATACGTACTCGGCGCGGACGCGGACCTGGAGCTTACGTTCAGCGCGGAGGCCGGCGAGCGCGTGGTCGGCGTCTCGTTCGAGCGCAAGCTGTGGGAGCCCGAGGGGGTGCTGCAGCCGCGCCAGACCGGTTTCCCCCTCGCGATCAACGAGCGCTGGCAGGGCAACGCCGCCATCGGCAGCGTCGAGATCGGCGGACCGTACGCCGTGGACGGGCCGGGGAATACCGCCAGCCGGCGGACCATCTTCACGTGCCATCCGGACGCTGGCGATGACGCCGCGGCCTGCGCCCGGCAGATTCTGGAGCGGCTTGCCCGGCGGGCGTACCGGCGCCCGGTGACGGACGCCGACGTCGACCTGCTGCTCGGCTTCTACGGGGAGCGCGAGCGGCAGGACGGCTTCGAGGCCGGCATTCAGTTCGCCTTGCAGCGGCTGCTCACCGATCCGGAATTCCTGTTCCGGATCGAGCGCGACCCGGCCGGGGTCGAGCCCGGCGCCGCGTACACGCTGAGCGACATCGCCCTGGCGTCGCGGCTGGCGTTCTTCCTGTGGAGCAGCATCCCCGACGAGGAGCTGCTCGACACCGCCATCCGCGGGGATCTCTCCGACCCCGACGTGCTGGAGGCTCAGGTGCGCCGCATGCTGCGCGACCGCCGGTCCCGCGCGCTCGTGGACAACTTCGCCGGGCAGTGGCTGCTGCTGCGCAACATCCCGACCGTGCAGCCCGACCCGATCCTGTTTCCGACGTTCGACGAGAACCTGCGCGCCGCGTTCCAGCGCGAATCGGAGCTGTTCGTCGAGAGCATCATGCGCGAGGACCGCTCCGTGGTCGACCTGATCGCGGCCGACTACACGTTCGTCGACGAACGGCTGGCGGCGCACTACGGCATTCCCGGGGTGTACGGCAGCCGCTTCCGCAAGGTGACGCTCGACGGGCGGCGGGCCGGCCTGCTGGGGCACGGCGGCCTGCTCACGGTCACGTCGTATCCGAACCGCACGTCGCCGGTGCTGCGCGGCAAGTGGGTGCTCGAGAACCTGCTCGGCGCACCGCCGCCGCCTCCTCCTCCCGACGTGCCGTCGTTCCCCGAGAGCGGGGAGCACGGCGAGCCGGCCACGGTGCGCGAGCTGCTGGAGATGCACCGGCGCAGCCCGGCCTGCGCGGGCTGCCATGCGCCGATGGATCCGCTCGGTTTCGCCCTGGAGCAGTTCGACGCGATCGGCCGCTGGCGCACGACCGACGGGAATGCACCGATCGACGCGCACGGCGTCATGCCGACCGGCGACGCCTTCGACGGCCTGACCGGGCTGAAGGAGATGCTCGCCGGCAACCCGCAGCCGCTCGTGCGGACCGTAACCGAGAAGCTATTGGCGTATGCGCTCGGCCGCGCCATCGAGTACCATGACTACCCGGCGATCCGGGGAATCGCGCGGGAAGCGGAGGCGGACGGCTACCGCTGGTCGTCGGTCATCCTCGGAGTCGTCCGGAGTCCGGCGTTTCGCATGCGGAGCACGAGCTCATGATCATCACGAAGAAGTCGCTGCCCCGGCGGACGGTCCTGCGCGGCCTGGGCGCCACCTTGGCGCTGCCGCTGCTCGACGGCATGGTTCCCGCGCTCTCGGCGATCCGCAATACGGCTGCCGCCGGCATGCGCCGCTTCGGCGTGTTGTACGTGCCCAACGGCATGGCGATGGAATACTGGACGCCGAAGACCGCCGGCACGGCCTTCGAGCTCTCGCCGATCCTGCAGCCGATGGCCCCGCACCGGGACCGCACGCTCGTGCTGAGCGGGCTGCATCCGGGAGTGGGCGGCGGCGCCCATGCCGGCGCGTCGACCAAGTTCCTCACCGGGGTGCCCGGCCGCATGACCGACGGAACGGGAATCCGTTCCGGTATCTCGATCGACCAGCTTCTCGGCCAGGAGCTCGGCAAGCAGACGCAGCTTGCGACGCTCGAGCTCGGACTCGACAGCCGCGACTTCGCCGGCTCGTGCGATGCCGGCTACGCCTGCGCCTACACGAACACCATCTCGTGGCGCAATCCGACCACGCCGCTGCCGATGGAGAACAACCCGCGGGTCGTCTTCGAACGGCTGTTCGGCGACAGCGGCAGCACCGACCCGGCCGTGCGCAAGGCGCGCATTGCCGAAGATCGCAGCATCCTCGATTCGGTCACCGACAAGGTGGACGACCTGCAGCGCGGGCTCGGCGCGGGCGACCGCCGGAAGATCGTGCAGTACCTGGACGCCGTGCGCGACGTCGAGCGGCGCATCCAGCGCGCCGAGGAGCAGAGCGGCCGCGATCTGCCGCTGGTTGAACAACCGGCCGGCGTCCCCGCGGCGTTCGACGAGTACATGCGGCTGATGTTCGAGCTGCAGCGACTGGCCTGGCAGACCGATCTGACGCGCGTGGTCACCTTCATGGTGGGCCGCGAGATCAGCGGCCGCACGTACAACGAAATCGGCATACCCGACGCGCACCACCCGCTGTCGCACCATCTCGACGACCCGGCGAAGATCGCCACGATGTCGAAGATCAACACGTACCACGTGTCGCTGTTCGCCGAGTTCGTCGACACGTTGCGCGCCACGCCGGACGGCGACGGCTCGCTGCTCGACCACACGCTGCTGCTCTACGGCGCCGGCATGTCGAACTCCAACGCGCACGCGGCGATCGACCTGCCGGTCATGCTGGTGGGCGGCGCCGGCGGCAGCCTCCCCGGCGGGCGGCACCTGACCTACTCGAAGGACACGCCGATGGCCAACCTGCTGGTGGCCATCATGGACAAGCTCGGCGTGCCCGTCGACGCCGTCGGCCGCAGCAGCGGCAAGCTCGACGCGCTTTCGCTGGCGTAGGCTCGACGAGCAGCGCCGCCCGCCTACCCGGCAGCCAACCAGCCCGCCGCAGGTACCGGCGTCAGGCGCGGACCTCGTCGCTCTCTATTTGGCCGTCGGCGAGGCGGATCAGGCGGCGGGCGCGCGCCATCACCCGCGGGTCGTGCGTCGAAAACAGGAAGGTGACCCGCTGCTCGCGGTTCAGGGTCTCCATCATGTCGAGCAGCGCTTCGGCCGTGGCCGAGTCGACGTTGGCGGTGGGCTCGTCGGCCAGCACGACGGCCGGGCCCGCCGCGACCGCGCGCACGATCGCCACGCGCTGCTGCTGGCCGCCCGATAGCTCCAGGGGACGCCGCTGCTCCAGCCCCGCGAGTCCCACGCGGTCCAGCAGCTCCATGACGCGCTCCCGGCGCTCCGCCTCGGCGACCCCCTGCACGGCCATCACGATCTCGGCGTTCTCGTACGCGCTGAGGATCGGGATGAGGTTGTAGGCCTGGAACACGAAGCCGATGCGGTCGCGGCGGAGCCGGCTCAGCGCCTGGAGGGACATGGACCCCAGGTCCGCGCCCTCCAGGCGGACGGTCCCCGATGTCGGCGTGTCCAGCGCGCCGATGAGGTTGAGCGCGGTCGTCTTGCCCGAACCCGACGGGCCGCTGATGGCCGTGAACTCGCCGCCGCGGACGGTCATCGTTAGGCCGCGCAGCGCCTCGACCCGTTGATCGCCCTGCTGGTAGACCTTGGTGACGCGTTCCAGCTCGACTACCGGATCCGTGCCGTTGCCGCTGTTCGTCAAGGACAACCTCGCGGGGCTTCGCCCCGGACTCGCTAGACCAGCCGGATCGTCTCCACCGGATCGGCGTGCCCGGCCCGCCACGCCGGATAGACGCCGGAGAGCAGGATGGCGGCGAGCGCCGACGCGCCGATGAGCAGCACGCTCTCGCCGTAGATGCCGACCCGCATCACGGACGACATGCCGACGCCGGCGATCTCCATCTGGTCCGCCGCGACCAGGGCCGACATGTCGATGCCGGTAGAGGCGAGGTAGAGGTACGGTCCGATGGTGATCAGGGCGGCGGCTGTCAGGCCGACGACGGCCAGCCAGGTGCTCTCCAGCATCACCAGCCGGAAGAGCTGCCCCGGGCTGAAGCCGACGGCGAGCATGATGCCGAACTCGCGCAGGCGCTCCATCACGCTGACGAAGAGGGTGTTGAAGATGCCGGCCGCCACGAGCAGGGCGAGGACGAACATCATGACCTTCGAGCCGCCGACCTTCATGGCGATGAAGACCGCCAGGTCCGGCTGCAGCTCGTGCCACGGCAGCACGGCGACGCCGGCAGGCGCCGCGCGGCCGAGGTCCGCGACGACGCGGTCCGTGACCCGCTGATCGTCGACGAACGCCGCCACCTGAATCGCCTCGTCGGGCCCGAAGCCGATCGCTTCGCGCACGGCGTCGATCGGCAGCAGGCAGATGCCCCCGTCGACGCTCGGCGAGCCGGTCTCGATGATGCCGGAAACCCGCGCCAGGCCGCTGACGATCTCACCCTCCTTGTCGGTCAGGGTGTAGACCACCCTCGACCCGAGCTCGACATCCAGGTTCGCGGCGAGCTTCGCGCCCAGGATGATGCCGCCGTCCGTCGAGGACTCGAAGAACTCGCCCTCCACGACCGCTTCGAGGAGCGACAGGGTCTCCTCGTCCTCGTCCGTCGGGGAGACGGCGATGAAGCCGGCGCCGATGTTGTCGTGCGCGGTCGACAACATGCTGAACCCGGTGATCCGCTCCACGACGCGGATGACCCGCGGGTTGTCCGCGGCCAGCCGCCGCAGCTCGGCGGTCCCCCCCACGGGGCGGGTGAGGGTGGGGCTGTCGTAGTACTCCGGATGCTGCAGCGTCACGTGGCCCGCGCCGAGCCGCGCCGCCAGGCGAATCATGTCGGCCCAGTTGCGATCCTGCATCGCCATCATGATGACGGCCAGGAAGACGCCGAAGACGATCGCCGAGAGCGTGATGACGGTGCGGCGGCGGTTCCGCCACAGGTTGCGCCACGCCATCGTCGCCAGACTGCTGCTCTTCATGACATCCGCCCTCTCACTGGTGCCGCATGGCCTCGACCGGGCTGATCCTGGCCGCCTTCAGGGCCGGATATATCACCGCCACCAGCACCAGCAGGATCAGCGTCAGCGCCGGAGTGGCGAACGTGAACGGCGACACCGCCGCCCGCCACACGGTCGCGAACGTCGCGCCGATGACGCTCACCCCGCCGAGCGCGCCGGTGTCGATGCCGAACTCGACCAGGTACCAGAGCGTCGGCAGCGATAGCGCCAGCCCGACTGCCAGGGCGAGGCCCGTCTGCAGCGCGCTCTCGACGAAGATGAGCGACAGCACCTGGCGCGGCTCGACGCCGAGCGCCTTCAGCACGCCGAACTCGCGGATGCGCTCGAACACCGCCATCAGCATGGCGTTCAGGATGAGAATCGCGATGACGATGTAGACGATGGCGGAGATGAAGCCCATCATCTGACGGGCCGAGTCGAGGTAGGTCGCGATCGTCGGCACCAGCGACCGCCACGACCGCGTGTCGAGACCGGGGGCCAGATCCTGCACGGCCTCCAGGGCCGCGGCCAGCTCGAGGTCTTCCGGCTTGCGCACCACGACCTCGTGCGCGCCCGCCGGCATGAAGAACAGCTCGCGGAACGCCGCGTCGGTGAGGAAGACGGCGGAGCGGTCGACGCCGTCGCTCACGCTCTCGAGTATGCCGCGCACCAGGTAGAGATCGTTCGCGATGGCGCCGTCGGTCGTCTGGCTCAGGACGACCAGCTCGTCGCCCACGGCCAGGTCGAGCGCGCGGGCGAGCCGCCGTCCCACCACGACCCCCGCCGGGTCGCCGTCGTCGAGCCACTCCCCCGCGGCGAGCCGCGTCGAGATGACGCTCACGCGCGCGTTGCCCCGCACGTCGATGCCGCGCAGCGACGCGCCGGCCGCCGAGTCGTGGGCCGCCGCGAGCCCGGCGCCGACCAGCCGCGCGCTGGCCCGGAATCCCGCCGACTCCAGTCTGGCGAGCAGCGCTTCGAAGTCTTCGATGTCCGTGTAGAGCGACGGGTCGTCGAGGTAGGTCGGCGCGTGGATCTGTAGGTCGCCGAGCTCGACCTCGACGACGGTCTCCTCCATGTCGTCCAGCAGTCCCTGGAGCATGCCGAACCAGATGACCATGGCGTAGAGGCCCAACGCCATCGCGCCGACCGTGACCACGGTCCGCCTGCGGTTGCGGCCGATGTTGCGCCACGCCATCTTCAGGATCAGCATGCCTGCCCCGGGTTCACGTAATCTTAGCGGCGACGGCGACGCATGACACGCAAGCGGTTCGAGCAACTGGTCGAGAGGGCGCTGGCCGACATCCCGGAATTCCTGCGCGACGAGATGCGGAACGTCGCGGTGGTGGTCGAGGACGAGCCGTCGGACGAGCTCCTGGAGGAAATGGGCATCGAGCCGCCCGACACCCTGTACGGCCTCTACCAGGGCACGCCGCTGGCGGAACGCGATTGGGCCTACGGCAACACGCTGCCCGACCGCATCGCCATCTACCAGCGGCCGATCGTCGAGGACTGCGAGGACGAAGACGACATCGTCGACTGCATTGCCGAGACGGTCTTCCACGAGTTCGCCCACCACTTCGGCTGGGACGAGGATCACATGGACGAGGTCGAAGCCCTCTGGCGTCGCGAGCGCGGACTGGACGACGGGTGAACCCGCTCCGTGCTCGGGATTGCGCCGCTACTCGACCTCGATGAAGATCGGGTTCGAGTAGAACCAGAGGTCGTGCCAGGGGTTCTCCCCGGGTCCGTCCATCGGAGGCTCGAGATCGTCGGTGCTCGTGCCGCGTATCCGCACGTAGAGGTCGCGGTCGGCCACCGGCAGCGGCGCTTCGAAACTGAACTGGTCGCCGTCGCGGGCCAGTGCGTCGCGCGTGAACCGGGCGAGGACCCGCGTCGTCGGGTTGCGGTCGACCGAGGGATCGGATGACCGTCCCACCACCTCGCCGACGATGACGTCGACGCGCCGCACGGCGGGGTTCTCGCCCGCCGCGTTCGGCGTCTCGGGGTCGCGGAACCCGACCGTCGCGCTGACCTGCGCGCCGCGCGCTACCCGCAACGCGCCCCCGAGCTCCGCCTCCCGTCCGCCCGGGCCCTTCAGGCGGAAGTCGAGCTCGCTGACGAGGTCGCCGGCGACCGCGAACATGCGGCCCTGCCGCAGGCCGTCCAGGACGCCGGCGTAGGTCGGCTGCGCGTGGACCCACGTCTTGTGGAACTCGCCGGGCCAGAAGTCGCTGCCGGCGCGCACCGGATCCGCGTAGTGGAAATGCGAGTCGGACGAGGCCACGATCCAGAAACGGCGACCCTCTCCCAGGAGGGCGTCCCACAGGCCGCCGACGATGGCGGTCATCTGGTCGAAGCCGCCCAGGGTCGGCGCCCCGTCGTTAAAGAAAGCGCCGTAGGCGCCGCGTTGTCGAATACGGCTGCCCGCGGCGAGGGTGGCGGCCTGGTGGCCGGGCGCGCCCTCCATCCCGCGGTACACGTCCGGGGCGAGGTCGTTGTTCTCGCGGAGCTCCCACGGCTCGTCGCGGCCGTAGACTCCGATCTCTTGCGCCGACCGGGAAGGATGGTTCGCGAACAGGATCGGCAGCCGCTCCAACCCCTGCATGTGCGCCAGCGCCTCGCGCCTGAGCTCCGCCGACTGCCGGCGCGGGTCGGGCGGCCGGCGCCAGTCCTCGTTGGCGTCGAAACGGCTCTCGATCTCGTAGAGCACCGCCGCCTCGTCCTCGGCGCGGGGGATGATCAGCGTGTGGTGGTCCATGCCCGGCATGTTCAGCTCCAGGCCGTAGAACTGCAGGACCTCCGGGACGAGCTCGCGCGAAAGCGTCAGCTCGCGGTACGCCTGCTCCAGGTTCAACTTGGCGTGGTTGGGGCCGCCGTGATCCGTGGTCACCATCCAGCGCAGGCCGTGCTGCCGCGCCATCGCCGCGTTGCGCGGCGTCGAGTACATGGCGTCCCGCGCCTTGATGGGCGTCGGCGGACTGGTGCGATGGTCGTAGCCGGCGCTCCAGTGGCTGTGGATGTGCGAGTCGCCGGCCAGCCACTCGCGGTCGGCGGCGCGCGTGGCCAGCGCGAGGGCGGCCGCCAGGCACAGCACGCAGGACCAGACGAGACGCGGAGCGGCGGCTTTCCTCGCAGGCATCGCGGCGATCCTACCACCGCATGCTAGAACCCGATCACCAGCGCGGTGCGGAAGATGGCGTCCAGGCGGTCGCGGGGTAGCCTGTCCGTTCCCAGCGCTATCGTCGTGCCGCCGTCCGCCACGGTCTCGAACAGCTCGTCGCCGCTGCCCGGCACGCCGTCCGGGTCCACCACGGCGGCGCGGGCGATCACCGCGACGTCCTCCTGCGCGGGGTCGTTCTCGTACAGCAACTGCAGGCTGAGCCGCAGCGCGAGGCGCCGGCTCAGCGACACGCTCACGGCGGTCGTCGCGTTGAGCGAATAGTCGGACGGGGAGCCCAGGTTGATGTTGGCGGCAAGGACGCCATCGTGGATGACGGCGTCGTTGACCCGGCTGCGGTAGTCCACGCCGAGCCGCGCGCCGCCGAAGCGGCCGTCCTTCCCCGGATCTTCGGTCTCTTCACGGCGGTTGGTGACGCTGACGCCGTAAGTCGTGGAAAGGCGCAGCGCCTCGCTGTCGCTCCAGACGTTGCCGAGTCCGCCGAAGGCGCTGTAGCGGCTGAGGATGCCGGCCTCGCGGTTGCGGTCCCAACTGCCGCCGGCGTTCCAGAAAAAACGCTCGCTGATCTCCGTGTCGTAGCGGCCGGTCAGCTCGTAGTGCTCGGCTTCCGGCTCGGAGCCGGGCTCGACCAGCGCCACCGCCGGGTCGTCGGGCGCGCCGGTGAGCGGGAACCGGATGCCGGGCGCCACGAGCAGGAACGGGGCAACGGCGGTGCGGGAGCGGAGGCCGTTCAGGCGGACCTGGAGCCTGGAGGACCCGCCGGCGTACTGCAGCGTGTTGCCGAAGCCGAACGTTCGCGCGGTCGAGTTGCCCCCGGTCAGCGCGAGGCTCAGTTCCGTCTCGTTCGTCCAGCCGGGCTCGGGCTCCGGTTCGTCCTCATCCTGCGCCGCCGCGGGAACGGCCAGCGCGCAGAAGCATACGGCGGCGGCAAAGAGCGGAACGCTGCGCGCGGCGCGGCTCGCGCGGTGGTGGCCCGTCACGCGGTGAGGCCGGTCGGACAGGCGACGCCCGTGCCCCCGATGCCGCAGTAGCCGAACGGGTTCTTCGCGAGGTACTGCTGGTGGTAGTCCTCGGCGTAGTAGAACTCGCCGGCCGGCAGGATCTCGGTGCTGATCCGCTCGTAGCCGGCGGCCGTCAATTCGGCCTGGTAGGCATCTCGCGACGCTTCGGCGGCCTGCCGCTGGGCGTCCGAGTGGCAGTAGACCGCCGAGCGGTACTGCGTGCCGACGTCGTTCCCCTGGCGCATGCCCTGCGTGGGGTCGTGCCCCTCCCAGAACAGCCGCAACAGCTCGTCGAAGGTCACCTGGTCGGGATGGAAGACGGCCAGCACGACCTCGGTATGGCCGGTCTGCCCGCTGCACACCTCCTCGTAGGTGGGGTTCGGCGTGAAGCCGCCGGCGTACCCCGCCGCGGTGGAGTAGACGCCGCGCGTCTGCCACAGCATGCGCTCGGCGCCCCAGAAGCAGCCCATGCCGAATACGGCGCGCTCGGCGCCGGCCGGGAACGGCGGCTCCAGCCTCGCGCCGCTGACCGCGTGGCCGATCGGCACGGGCATCCGCTCGGGGCGGCCGGCGAGCGCGTCCTCCGGCTTCGGCAGCACCAGCTTGCGTGGCGCGATCAGTGAATGCCAGATCACCATGAATCTCCGTCGATCAGCTTTAGTGATACGCTGTACTCGCCTAGCATACAGGGAGGCAGCAGTGGTTCAGCGGTTCAAGGCGGCCGTACCTTCGCACCGGATCACACCGCCCGAAATCTTCTTCAACCGGCGGCAGTTCATGTCGACCGTCGGGCTGGGCGTGCTGGCGGCGCCGTTCGCCGGCTGCATCCTCGGCGCGGAGCAGGCCCGCCCGCAGGGCTCGCTGCTGGAGGTTCCGCTGCAGCGGCCGGACGTCTTCCCGCCCATGCGCAACGCCGCGTTCGACTCGCCCCCGGCGGCCATCCGGCGGCAGGACATGACGCCGCGCGACATCGCGGCTTCGCACAACAACTTCTACGAGTTCCTGTCGGGCCGCGGCGGTCCCGTCTGGCAGTTCTGCGGCGACTTCGAGGTGGAGCCCTGGCAGATCGAGATCACGGGCGAGTGCAACAACCCGATGACGCTCGACCTGGACGACCTGTTCGCGTTCGATCACGAGGAGCGCGTCTACCACTTCCGCTGCGTGGAGCGCTGGGCCATGAACGTTCCCTGGTCGGGCTTCCCGCTGAGCCGGCTGATCGAGAAGGCCGACCCAAATGCCCGCGCGCGCTACGTGCGCTTCGAGACGGCGGTCAAGGAAGACGAGATGCCGGGCGTTACCGGATCGCCGTGGTACCCGTGGCCGTACCACGAGGCCCTGACCATCGACGAGGCGATGAACGACCTCGCGATGGTCGTCACCGGAGTGTACGGCGAGCCGCTGCTGCGGCAGCACGGCTCCCCGGTACGCATCATCGTGCCCTGGAAGTACGGCTACAAGAGCCCGAAGTCGATCGCGAGGATCGAGTTCGTCCGCGACGAGCCGTCCATCTTCTGGCAGGTGCAGCCGCACGAGTACGGCTTCATCTCCAACGTCAACCCGAATATTCCGCACCCGCGCTGGCCGCAGAACGTGTCTTACTGGTTGGATACCGAGGACACGTTCCCGACGCCTATCTACAACGGCTATGAGGAGTACGTCGCAGACCTGTACCCCGACGAGCCGCGCGAGATGCAGCGGCCCCTGCGGCAGGGACAGACGGCGCGCTGACCCCCCGTGCGCCTGACTCCCGACGACGAGCACAACCGCGCGCTCGTCGCCAACGTCCATCCCTCCGAGTGGCGCAATCCCGAGCCGGGCGGGCGTTACAACATCGTCGTCGTCGGCGCCGGCACGGCCGGGCTCGTGACCGCCGCGGTGGCCGCCGGGATCGGCGCCCGCGTGGCGCTTGTAGAGCGCCACCTGATGGGCGGCGACTGCCTCAACGTGGGCTGCGTCCCGTCCAAGGGGCTCGTCCGGGCCGGGCGCGCGTGGGCGGCGGTCGGCGGCGGCAGCGAGTTCGGCCTGGCGTTTCCGGGCGCCGTGGAGCGCGATTTCGGCGCCGTCATGGAGCGCATGCGCCGGCTGCGGGCGCGGCTCAGCCGCGTCGATTCGGCCGAGCGGTTTACCGGCCTGGGCGTGGACGTGTTCATCGGCCCCGGGCGCTTCACCGGTCGCGACACCCTGGATGTCGACGGCGCCACGCTGCGTTTCGCACGGGCCGCCGTCTGCACGGGCGCGCGCGCCGCAGCGCTTCCCATCCCGGGGCTTGCGGAGGCCGGCTACCTCACCAACGAGACCGTCTTCTCGCTGACCGCCCTGCCGGCGCGGCTGGCCGTGATCGGCGCCGGCCCGATCGGCTGCGAGCTGGCGCAGGCGTTCGCCCGGTTCGGCAGCCACGTGACGCTGATCGAGGTGACATCCCGCATCCTGCCGCGGGAGGACGACGACGCGGCGGCAATCGTGCAGGAACGCATGCGCCGCGACGGCGTGCGCCTGGCGTTCGACGCGGCGATCGGCAGCGTGGAACGGCGGCCGGACGGCGCGAAACTGATCCGCTACGCCGCGGGCGGCGCCGAGCACGAGGTCGAGGCCGACGAGATCCTGGTCGGCGTCGGCCGCGCCCCGAACGTCGAGGGGCTGGGCCTGGAGCAGGCCGGCGTCGCGTTCGACCGCGGCGGCGTACAGGTGAACGACTACCTGCAGACCACGAACCCGCGCATCTTCGCGGCCGGAGACATCTGCTTCCCGTTCAAGTTCACGCACACCGCCGATGCGATGGCGCAGATCGTGATCCAGAACGCCCTGTTCCCCCACCCGTTCGGCCTCGGCCGCGCCACTACGCGGTCGCTGATCATCCCGTGGTGCACCTACACCGAGCCGGAAGTGGCCCACGTGGGGATGTACGCGGCGGACGCGCGCAAGCAGGGCATCGAGGTGGAGACCTTCACCCAGACGTTCGACGAGGTGGACCGCGCCGTGCTCGACGGCGATGAGGACGGCTTCGCGCGGATTCACCTGCGGAAGGGGACCGACCGGATCCTGGGGGCCACTGTCGTCGGCGGCAACGCCGGCAACATCATCAGCGAGGTGACGGTGGCGATGAAGGCGGGCGCCGGCCTCGGCACGATCGGCGGCGCCATTCACCCCTACCCCACGCAGGCCGAGGCGCTGCGGAAGCTCGCCAACCAGTTGCGCCGGGCGCGGTTCTCGGCCGGCCAGAAGCGCCTGCTGAGCCGCTGGTTCGCCTGGCGGCGCTAGCCGGGTAGAGTTAAGCGCGTGTCTTCCGGAAAGGACAAGGGACGAATGGCGAATCAGAAGCGCACGGTAGCGTTGGCGGTCCTGCTGATGGTGGTGTCTCTCGGTCAGCTCCAGTCTCTCGAAGCACAGTCACGCACCCCGGAGGAATTCGTCCCCGTGACCGATGCGATGCTGCGGGATCCCGACCCCGAGGACTGGCTCCTGGTCCATCGGACCTACGACCATCACGCCTTCAGCCCGCTCGACGAAATCAACCGCAACAACGTGGGTGATCTGAAGCTGGCCTGGATCCGCGCGATGGACGAGGGCCCGATGCAGTTGAGGCCGCTCGTCTACGACGGTGTGATGTATGTCGCGCACCCGGGCGGCGATCACCTGCAGGCGCTGGACGCCACGACGGGAGACCTGATCTGGGACTACGAGAGGGAGTTGCCCGCCGATATCCGCGAGTACGCGCGCCTGGGCGATCGGACCCGCAGCCTGGCGATCTACGGCCACAACATCCTCCATCTGACCGGCGATTCGCACCTGGTCGCCGTGGATGCGCGTACGGGTGCGCTGAACTGGGAAAGCCGGATGGCTGACTACCGCGACGGTGTGACGCACTCCTCAGGGGCCATGATCGTCGATGGACGGGTCCTGACCGGACGCGCGTGCGGCAGCGGCGGCGATGCGCGCTGCTTCATCTCGGGATACAGCGCCGACACCGGCCAGGAGCAGTGGCGCTTCTACACGGCGGCCGGCGCCGACGATCCCGGCGGGGCGACGTGGGGCGACGTTCCGACCGCGCGGCGAATCCACGTCTCTCCGTGGGGTGTTCCGGGCAGCTACGACCCCGAGCTGGGTCTCACCTACTGGGGCATTGCGGTGCCGTCACCCTTCACGCGGATCGTGCGTCGCGGCACATGGGACGTCGGCGACCGCACGCCGTGCGAGCTCTATTCCAATTCGACGGTCGCCCTGGCCGTGGACACCGGGGCCATGGACTGGTACTACCAGCACCTGCCGTGTGACGACTGGGACCACGATTTCGTTCAGGAGCGGACGCTGATCGACATCGTCGTGAACCCGGACCCCGATGCTGTCAGGTGGATCAATCCCGCGGTGGCCGGGACCCCGCAGGAGCGCAAGGTCGTCGTGACGATGGGAGAACCCGGTGGACTGTTCGTCAACGACCGCCAGACCGGCGAGTTCCTGTGGGCCGACCCGGTTCCGTTCACCTCGACCGAGCGGTTCGTCATCAGCGACATCGATGTCGAGACCGGCCAGGTCCATATCAACATGGACCTCGTGGCCCGGGAGATCGGCGAGCAGTACATCATCTGCGGACACAACGTGAAGGGGTATTGGTCCTGGTCCTACAGCCCCGAGACCCAACTGCTCTACATCCCGTTCAACCGGTCCTGCCTGAACCAGACGGCCAACGACCGCTCCGTCACCGGCACGGGCCCGCGGTTCACGATCCCTGAGCCCGGGTTGGAGGAAGAGGGCGACCTCACCGAGCTGCGTGCGATCGATATCTCGACGGGACGCGAGGTCTGGCGCTTCAGTCAGCGGGCGCCGAATGCCGGTTCGGTCCTGGCGACCGGCGGCAACGTGGTCTTTCATGGCGATCTCAACCGTCGCTTCCGCGCGTTTGATGCCGAGACGGGCGAGGTCCTGTGGGAGACGATTCTCGGCAGCCAGATCACGGGGTTTCCCGTCACCTACACTGCCGGCGGACGCCAATACCTCACGGTGCCGGTCGGCGGTGGCGGATACTTCCGCCTCAACAACTACGCGGCCGAGCTCGAGGCGCCAATCGGGAGCAACATGCTCGTGACGTTCACGCTCCCGGACTGAGGCGGCTGGTGTGATCAGCCGACGGTGACGGCAGGTTCCTCCGCCACGTGGCGGCGCACGGCGGCGGCGATGCACGAGGCGGAAATGCCGTAGCGCTCCAGCAGCTCCGCCGGCTTGCCGCTGCGGGGCGCTTCGCGCACCGCTAGGCGCTCGACGGTGATGCCGTGCGCGGCGACCGCGTCGCTTACGGCGTCGCCGAGCCCCCCCGCGGCGTAGTGGTCCTCGACGGTAATGATCCGGCGGCCGGTCCGCAGGCCCGCGCGCACCAGGGCGGACGCGTCGATCGGCTGCACGGAATAGGCATCGATGACCCGCACGGCTATCCCGTCTTCCTGCAGCATGCGGTATGCCTTGCGCGCCTCGAACACCGTGATGCCGGCGGCGACGATGGTGGCCGCGTCGTCATCGCTTTCATGGAGCGTCTTCGAGCCGCCGATCGGGAACTGCTCGCCGTTCGGATAGATCACCTCGGTCTTCGGCCGGCTCGTGCGGATGTACACCATCCCGTGGTGCGCCGCCGCCGCCGCGACGAGGCGCTCGGAGCTGACGGCGTCGCAGGGATACAGCACCGCGCAGCCCGGCACGGCGCGCATCATGGACAGGTCCTCCAGAGCCATCTGCGAGGGCCCATCCTCCCCGATGGAGACACCCGCGTGCGAACCCGCCAGCTTGATGTTGGCCGACGTCGCGCCGATGCCGGCCATGCGGATGAAGTCGGACGCGCGCGTGAGGAAGCAGGCGAAGCTCGACGGGAACGGGATCGCCCCCCGGCTCGCCAGTCCGGCCGCGGCGCCCACCATGACCTGCTCCGCGATGTAGGTCTGGTAGAACCGCTCCGGATGCTGCTGCTCGAAGGTCTCGCTGAAGGTAGAGTTGCCGACGTCCGCGTCCAGCGCCACCACCCGCGGGTCGGCCGATCCGAGCGCCGCCAGCGCGGCGCCGTACGCCACGCGCGTGGCGACCATGTCGCCGAGCTGGTACGCCGGGTCAGGAATCGGCGGTGGCGCGGACGCGGGCTGCGACGCACGGGCCGGCGGCGGCGGAATGGGCGGCGTTGCGGCGCCGGGCACGAGCTCCCGTTCCAGCGCGGCCAGCGCGCGGTCCAACTCCTCGCCCTTCGGCACCGGCTTGCCGTGCCAGCCGTCCAGCCCCTCTATCAACGGCACGCCCTTCCCCTTGAGCGTGCGGGCGAGAATGACCGTCGGGCAGCCGCGCGTGCCGCGCGCCTCCTCCAGCGCATCGAGCAACTCGCCGACGTCGTGTCCGTCAACCACGACGGCGTGCCAGCCGAAGGCCCGCCAGCGCCGGGCGTACGCGTCCATGTCGTGGCCCCACTGGGTGGCGCGGCTCTGGCCGAAGCCGTTGACGTCGGTGACGACGCACAGGTTGTCGAGGGCGAGCCGCGCGCCGGCCTGCGCCGCCTCCCACACCGAGCCCTCCGCCGACTCGCCGTCGCCCAGCAGGACGTAGGTGCGGTACCCGGACCCGAGGCGGCGCGCGTTCAGGGCTATCCCGATGGCCGCGCAGATACCCTGTCCCAGCGAGCCGGTCGCCACGTCGACGAACGGCAGCCGCGGCGTGGGATGGCCTTCCAGATCGCAGTCGAGCCGCCGCAGCGACAGCAGCTCGCCGCGGTCGACGAAGCCGGCCTCGGCCCAGGCGGCGTACAGCAGCGGCGCCGCGTGGCCCTTGGACAGCACGAAGCGGTCGTTGTCGTCGTGCTGCGGGTTGTTCGGGTCGAACCGCATCTCCCCGAAGAACAGCGCGGCAACGATGTCCGCCGCCGAGCAGCAGCTCGACGGGTGACCGCTGCCCGCCTCGGACGTCGCGCGCACGGACTCCATGCGCAGGCGGGCGGCGATGGTCTGCAGAGCGGGAATCAGCGAGGACCGATCGGCGGACAAGCGCACCTCCGGTGCGGAGTCTATCACGCCGCTGGACGCCTACATCTGGAGGTCGAGATGGACGAGAACCCACGGCGCGGCGCCCGCGCCGCGCGCCCGGGCCGCCGGCGCCAGGGCCGCCAGAAGGGCGTCCGCCCGGCACCGGAAATCGTCGTCGCCGGTCAACCTGCCCAGACGCGCCAGCACCCGCACCGCCATGCAGTTGGCTTCGAACGGAAACAGCGGCGCGCGCAGCAGGCCGACGTCGTCCTCCGCGACGGTGCGGTCGGCGAAGCGGCCGGCAGCGGGGTCGAACAGGTGGCGGAGCGCGAAGCGCATCAGCTCCTGCGCCATGTCGAGGTGGACCTCCCGTTCGGCGGCGGCGTAGAGCTCCAGCAGCGCCGCGCTCGTCCACACCTGATCCGCCAGCAGGCCGCGCACCGCCTCTCCCCCGTCCGCGGCGTGTGCTATGCCGTTGCCCCGCTCGTAGGTCTCGCCGACGACGCGCTCCAGCGCCGCGGCCGCGAACTCCGCGAGGGAGGAATCTTCGAAACTGCCGGCGGCGTGCAGGAACGCAGCGGCCATGCGGGCAGTACCCTCGGCGTAGACCGAGCGATCGACCGGCGGGACGCCCAGCCGCGCGCGCTCCTCCGCGGCGGCGGCAAAGTAGCGTTCGTCGGCGTACTGGCTGGCGTAGAAGCCGCCGGCTTCCCGATCCGCCAGCGTCTCCGCCGCGTAGCGGATGACGCCGACCGCCCTCTCGCGGCAGCCGGCGTCACCCAGCACGGACCAGCCGTCGAGCAGCAGCTCCAGCGCCTCGGCGTTGACCGCCAGCAGCTTCTCCACCCGCGGCGCCGTCCAGTCCCGCTCCGCGCAGTAGCGGAACGCGCCGCCCTCCACGTCGTCGAACAGCCCGCCGCGGCAGGCCGCATCGAGCGTGCGCGTCACCGCCTCCAACAGCGCCGTGTGTCCCGCGGCGATGCGCCGCAGGCCGAAACGCAGCGCCGGCGCCTGCAACTGCTGCGGCCCGGTCCCGAAACCGGCGTGCCGCGGATCGAACGCGGCGAGCAGCTCCTGCTCCAGCCAGGCGGGGATGTCGTCCGTCGTGAACGGCCCGTCGGAATCGGACGGCGGCGGTGGCGCGGCGGCGGTCAGCTCGTCCCGGCGGCGCGCGAACTCGTCGGCGACTCGCCCGAGCAGCAGCGCCATGCGGGGCGGGTCGACGTACGTCTCGCCGCCCAGGAGCTGTCCGTCGGGCGTGAGGAAGGCGGTGGTCGGCCAGCCGCCCAGCGCGTAGCGCTCGCCGATATCGGGGCGCCGCTCGGCATCGACCCGCACCGGCACGTAGTGGCGCTCGATCAGATCGCAGACCGCCGGATCGCTATAGGTCGTGCGCGCCATCCCGGCGCAGGCCGGACACCACGCCGCACCGACCGCCAGCAGGACGGGACGCTGCTCGTCCGCAGCCCACGCGAACGCGGCGCGGCCCCAGGGCAGCCAGTCCACCCGCCCCGTGCGGCCGGCGGCCGCGGTCTGCTCCACGCCGGCGATTATAATGACGCCGCTCTTGCCTCCTGGCCTTCCATGGCGTACCGCGTAACCCTGATTCCCGGCGACGGCATCGGTCCGGAAGTGACGGCCGCTGTCGTGCAGGTGCTCGACCGCGCGGGCCTCGACATCGAGTGGGAACGGGAAGAAGCGGGCGCGGCGGTGGCAGAGCGGGAAGGCAAGCCGCTGCCCGACCGCGTGCTCGATTCCATCAGGCGCAACCGCGTGGCGCTGAAGGGTCCGATCGCCACGCCGGTCGGCTCCGGCTTCCCGAGCGTCAACGTGGAGGTGCGGCGCGCGCTCGACCTGTACGCCAACCTGCGTCCCGTCCGCTCGCTGCCCGGCGTCGCGGGGCGCTTTGAGGGCGTCGACCTGGTCGTGGTCCGCGAGAACACCGAGGACCTCTATTCCGGCCTGGAGCACCAGGTCGTGCCCGGCGTCGTGGAGTCACTGAAGATCATCACCGCCAGGGCCTCGGAACGGATCGCCCGCTTCGCCTTCGCGTACGCCGCGCGGCACCGCCGGCGCAAGGTGACCGCCGTGCACAAGGCGAACATCATGAAGCTGGGCGACGGCCTGTTCCTGGACTCCGTCCGCGCCGTGGCGGGAGAACATCCGGCAATCGAGTATGACGAGCGGATCGTCGACGCCGCCTGCATGCACCTGGTTATGGATCCCG
Organism: Vicinamibacterales bacterium; assembly: GCA_965207665.1. GTDB lineage: Bacteria > Acidobacteriota > Vicinamibacteria > Vicinamibacterales > UBA8438 > JAAXGX01. The sequence goes on along the minus strand of CBDBMV010000002.1, from coordinate 758,241 downwards.
GCCGCTTCGACGTCCTGCTGCTGCCGAACCTGTACGGCGACATCGTGTCGGATCTCTGCGCCGGGCTGGTGGGCGGCCTGGGGCTGGTCCCGTCAGCCAACGTGGGGGAAGAGATGGCCGTGTTCGAGGCAGTGCACGGGACCGCGCCGGACATCGCAGGCAGGCAGCTCGCCAATCCGACGGCGCTGCTGCTGTCGGCCCTGCTGATGCTGCGCTACCTGGACGAGGACGCGCAGGCGGCCCGGATCCTGGCGGCGCTGGAGCAGGTGCTGGCCGGCGGCGAGATCCGCACGCCCGACCTGGGCGGCCGCGCCACCACGCAGGAGTTCGCGGACGCCGTCTCGCGTCAGGTGGACGCGGGCCGCTAAGCCGCCTCGGTGATGTCGGCCTGGATGTCGATGTCGATGCAGCCCTGCACGCTGTTCCACGCGGGGCAACCCCGCGGATGGAGGGCCACCGCGCGCTCCGCCGTCTCGCGTTTTCCGGGCGGCACCGTCAGCGCGTAGCGCACGCGGATGCGGGTGATCCGCAGCACGTTGTCGATCGCCTCGATGTCGCCCTCGACCGCCGCGCTGATGCGGTCCAGGGGAGCCGGAACGTCGCGCACTTCCAGTGCGCGTGCCAGGGTGCCTAGCAGTCAGGCGCCGACGGCGGCCACGATGTGGTCGAGCGTCGCGGGCACCTCTTCGTCCGGATTGGCGCCGTAGAACTCCTTGATCCCGCTGTGCACGCCGAAGCGGATGGGCGTGTCGAAGTTCTCCAGAAACGCCTGCCGGGTGGGACCCTGCACGCGCTCGATGCGGAGGCGGCTGGTATGAACTACGTCTCCCACGATTGTCCCTCCGGGGGCTGGCAGCCTGCGGCTAAACCCCGCTGCATTCGAACGCAATGGTACAATCATTCGACCATGAATAAATCCGGTGTTGCGGCGGCGTTGGCGTTGATGTTGTTGGCGGCCGGAGGCGTGGCGTGCGGCGGCAGCGACGCCGCGCCGCAGGCCGAAGAGGGCCCGGAAGGCGTGGTCAACTACACGCGCGTGGACGCGACGGTCGCCTGCGCGGGCGCGACGCCGCCGGAAGCGATGGCCGAGATCAGGGCCCGCGGATTCGCGTCGATAATCAACTTCCGCACCGCCGGCGAACGCGGCGCGACGGTCGACGCGGGACAGGCGGCCGCCGAGGCGGCCGGCCTGCGCTACCACCACATCCCGTTCCGGGAGCCGAGCGCCGAGGTTGCGGAGACGTTCCTCGCGACCATCGGCGACCCCGCCAATCAGCCGGCCTTCATCCACTGCGGCTCGGCCAACCGCGTCGGCGCGATGTGGTTGATCAAGCGCGTGAAGCAGGACGGCTGGACGGTGGACGACGCGCTCGCGGAGGCCGAGACGATCGGGCTCCGCTCGGAAGGTCTCAGGGAGTTCGCGCTCGCCTACGTGCGGGATGGCGCCTGAGCGGCCGGATCTCCTCGGCGACATGACGCTGGACGAGTTCCGGCGTCACGGCCGCGACCTCGTCGACTGGATCGCCGCGTACCTCAACCAGGACGACCGCTACCCCGTGCTCTCCCGCTCCCGGCCGGGAGAGATCCGCGCGCAACTGCCGGCAGCGCCACCGGAGTCCGGCGCGCCGTTCGACGCCATATTCGCCGACTTCGAACGGATCCTGCTGCCCGGCATCACGCACTGGAACCACCCCGGCTTCTTCGCCTACTTCGCCATTTCCGGCAGCGCCCCCGGCGTGCTTGCGGAGCTGCTGATCGGTGCCCTGAACGTCCAGGCGATGCTCTGGCGCACGTCGCCGGCGGCCACCGAGCTGGAGGAAGTGGCGCTCGGCTGGCTGCGGCAACTGCTGGGGCTGCCGCCGGCATTCGAAGGGGTGATCTACGACACCGCCTCCGTCGCCAGCCTCCACGCGCTGGCGGCCGCCCGCGAGGCGGCCGTGCCCGACGTCCGCGTCGAGGGGCTCGCGGGCCGCGACCTGCCGCCGTGCCGCGTGTACGCGTCCGAGCAGGCCCACTCGTCGATCGACAAGGCAGTGATGACCCTCGGTCTGGGCCAGCGCTCCCTGCGCCGCATAGCGGTGGATGACCAGTTCCGCATGCGGCCGGAAGCGCTGCGCGCGGCCGTCGCCGAAGACCGCGCCGCCGGCCGCACGCCGATGGCGGTGGTGGCGACCGTCGGCACGACGTCGACGACCAGCAGCGACCCCGTGAACAGCATCGCCGACGTGTGCGAGGCCGAGCGGATCTGGCTGCACGTCGACGCGGCATACGCCGGGGCCGCCGCCCTGGTCCCGGCGACCGCCGCCCTGATGGATGGCAGCGCCCGCGCCGATTCCCTGGTCACCAACCCGCACAAGTGGCTGTTCACGCCGTTCGATCTGAGCGCCTTCTACTCGCGCCGCATGGACCTGGTGCGCGCGGCGTTCGCCCTGACGCCGGACTACCTGAGCACGCCCGAGGCCGGGCAGGTGAAGAACCTGATGGACACCGGGGTGCAGCTCGGCCGGCGCTTCCGCGCGCTCAAGCTGTGGGCCGTGCTGCGCTACTTCGGGTCGGCCGGTTTGCAGGCCCGGCTGGCGGAGCACATGCGGCTCGCCCGGCTGTTCGCGGAGTGGGTTGACGCGAGCGACAGGTTCGAGCGGCTGGCCCCCGTGCCCCTGAGCGTCGTCTGCTTCCGCGCGCGCCCGCCGGGTTACGCGGGCGCGGATAGCAGCAACCAAGCCGACCCGGCGCTCGACGACTTGAACGCGCGGGTGCTCGAAACTGTCAATGCGTCAGGCGAGGTGTTCCTGTCGCACACGCGCATCGAAGGCCGCTACGCGCTGCGGCTGGCGGTCGGCCACATCCGGACGCGGGAGCGCCACGTGGCGCGGGCGTGGGAGCTGTTGCAGGCAGCCGCCGCCGGGCAAGGGCGCAAAGACGCAGAAAGCCCCACCCGTGCCGGGTGAGGCTTTCAGGAAAATCGAACGCAGCGCCCAGCGGGCGCCGTACAACTAGTTGGCAGAGATGTGCTTCACCGCGTCGGTGGTGATGGTCTTCACACCGCCGGACTCGGTGACGTCACCGGTGATCTCCACCGTGTGGCTCATGTGGTTGGCCAGCGCGGCGTTGTTATCCGCGGTGACCGAACCGGCCAGCATGTAGATCTCACCGTCCGCCGTGACCAGCGCGACCGGCTGGCCACCCATGGCGCACTTCTTCGCGCACGCGGCATGGCCTGAACCCGATCCGTCCTCCGCGCCCCGCTTCGTGTAGCAGGCGTGGTCGACGAGCTCGCCCGTGACGGTCATCTCGGCGGCCGCCGCCGGCGCCGCCGCAACCGCCATTACCGCCAAAACCAAAATCAAACGCCGCATCGCTACCTCCAAGGTAAATACCCGCGCCCGAAACCGGACGCGGCCCGTCAACTCTGTCACCGCTCGCCGGCGATGTCAAGGGAGATATCCTGAACGGCGGCGATGGCCCGGTCGATGCCCGCCTCCGACACGTCAAGGTGCGTCACCGCCCGGATCCACCCGCCGACGGCGCTCACGCGGACCCCGGACGCCGCCAGCCGGTCTGTCATGTCCGCGGTGCTCAGCCCGAGTCCGCCCGTGTCGAAGAACACGATGTTGGTCTCCGGAACCGGTGTCCGGAGACGGATGCCGTGAATCCCGGCCAGTCCGCGCGCCATCCGCCGCGCCAGCTCGTGATCCTCCGCCAGCCGCTCGACGTGGTGGTCGAGCGCGTGCAAGCAGCCGGCGGCCGCAATCCCGGCCTGCCGCATCCCGCCGCCGAACAGCTGCTTGTAGCGGCGGGCACGCGCAAGAAACTCGCTACTCCCTGCCAGAACGGCCCCAATGGGCGCCCCGAGGCCCTTGGTGAAGTCCAGCCAGACGCTGTCCACGCGCGCCGCGAACGACGCGGCGGGCACGCCGGACGCCGCGCTTGCGTTCAACAGCCGCGCGCCGTCCATGTGGACCGGCACCCCGTGCCGCGCCGCGCTAGCGGCGACCGCGTCCAGCGCGTCCAGCGGCCAGACCGATCCGCCGCCCAGGTTGTGCGTCTGCTCCACGCACACGAGCCCCGCCGGCGCCCCCCACGGCGGGGGTACCGTTTGCGCGCGGGCGAACGCCGCCTCGAGTTCTGCCTCCGTGAAGATGCCCCGCTCCGTAGGAATCGGCTCCAGCAGCACACCGGATGCGAGGGCCGCGCCTCCCGACTCCGCCCGCACGACGTGCGCCAGCGCCTCGGCGATCACGACGTCGCCCGGCCGCGTGTGAACCTTCACCGCCACCAGGTTGCACATGGTGCCGCTCGGAAACCAGAGCGCCGCCTCCTTGCCGAGCAGGGCGGCCACCCGTTCCTGCAGCCGGTTGACAGTAGGGTCCTGGCCCTCCTGCTCGTCGCCAACGTCGGCCGCCGCCATCGCGGCCCGCATCGCGGCCGTCGGCCGGGTGCCCGTATCGCTGAACAGCGATACGACGTCGTCAGGCATGAAGCCAGTGTACCCGGTATACTCGCCGCCCATGGACGCGGCCGTAGCCTCCCTCGGCGCCCTGGTGGTCGCCATCGTCGTCAGTTGCACCATCCGGCTGCACGTGGGGTTTCTCGCCATCGCCCTCGCCTGGCTGACCGGCGTGTACGTGGCCGGGATGTCGCCCCGCGAGGTGATGTCCGGCTTTCCGACCAGCCTGTTCCTGACGCTGGCCGGCGTGACCCTGCTCTTCTCGCAGGCGCAGGCGAACGGCACGCTGGAGCGGATCGCGCGCAAGGCCGTGGTGTTGTGCCGCGGCAACGTCGGCGTGATGCCGATGATGTTCTTCGCCCTCTCGTTCGTGATCGCGTCCATCGGCCCGGGCAACATCGCGACGGTGGCGCTGATCGCGCCGATGGGGATGGCCGTGGCGGGGCGGGTGGGCGTGCCCGCGTTCCTGATGGCGATCATGGTGGGCAACGGCGCGAACGCCGGCTCGCTGTCGCCCATCGCGCCTACCGGCGTGATCGTCAACGGCGTGATGGCCGACATCGGGCTCGGCGGATACGAGACGCTGACCTACCTGAACAACATGATGGCGCACGTCGTGATCGCCTTCACGGCGTACTTCCTGTTCGGCGGCTGGCGGTTGCTGGGCCGGTATCATGCCGGAGCGGTAGAGGTCCCCTCGGGCGCGGGCGATGACGCCGATGGAGATCAGGCCGGCGACGACTTCAATCGCGCGCAACTGATCACGCTGGGCGTCATCGGCACGCTGGTGACTAGCGTCGTGTTCTTCGACGTGCACGTCGGGCTCGGCGCGTTCGGCGGCGCCGTGCTGCTCTCGCTGCTCAGGGCGGGAGACGAGCTGGAGGCCGTCAGGATCATGCCGTGGCGCGTGATCATGATGGTGTGCGGCGTCACCGTCCTGATATCGGTCCTGCAGGTGACCGGCGGCCTCGACCTGTTCACGCGGCTGCTGGCCGGCATGTCGACGCCCGAGACGGTGACCGGCATCATCGCCTTCTCCACCGGCTTCGTGTCGATCTACAGCAGCACCTCGGGCGTCGTGCTGCCCGCCTTCCTGCCGACGGTGCCCGGCCTCTCCGAGCAGCTCGGCGGCGTGGCGCCGCTGGCCATCGCGTCCTCCATGAACGTGGGCGGACACCTGGTGGACGTGTCGCCGCTCTCCACCCTGGGCGCGCTGTGCATGGCGGCCGCGCCGGCGAAGGAAGACAGCCGGGCGCTGTTCAACAAGCTGATGGCGTGGGGTTTCTCGATGACGGTGGTCGGGGGCCTGACCTGCTACCTGCTGTTCACCGTGCTCGGGGTCGGCATCCGGTAGCGCGTACGCGGCGGACCGGCCGCGGGCAGATCACTGTTCCTGGAACGTGGCCGGCAGTATCGACTGCAGCGTCAGCCCCCACTCGCCGTCCTGCTTCGTCATCACGAACAGCCCGGGCACCGTGCGGTAGGCGGCGCCGTCCACCTTGCGCCGGCTGAACACGACCTTGAAGTGCACCGCGTCCGGCGCTACCTGCACGGCTTCCACCAGATCGAGCGTGCTGTGGTCCCAGCCCTCGACCTGCCGCAGCAACAGGAAGTCGGTCTCGATTTCGGCCGGCTCCTCGCGCACCACGACCTGCCCGTTGCGGCCGATGCTGATGCGCGGGAAGTTGCTGATGGCCACCAGCGCGTCGTTGTCCTCGGCGTTGAAGGCGCGGAAGTACTCGTCCAGCGCCGCCCGCGCGTCGGTCAGATCGTCCTGGGCCGACACCGGCACGCCCAGCGCGAACATGATGGCCAGCGCCGCGCCGAACAGGTGCTTCTGCATGTTCAGGACCTCCCTGTCCGAGTATATGCGAGCAACCAGGACGGAGTCGGTTGACAGCATTTCGACGGCTGCGCTAGGGTACGCCCATCATGCAGTTCGCCGGCCACCATGCGCGCCATCATCATCTGCCGCGGCAGGGCGGTCGCTGGCGGCTTGCGTGACATAGACACGACACAAGCACGTCAGGCGCACGACACCGCCTCGCCGACCATTCGGCGAGGCTTTTTTGTTGAGGGCGGCAAATGGAGATGAATTTCGACAAGCTCGACGGCCTGATCCCGGCCGTGGTGCAGGACGACGAGAGTAACGAAGTGCTGATGGTGGGGTTCATGAACGAGGAAGCGCTCCGGCGCACGACCGCGTCGGGGTTCGCCACGTTCTTCAGCCGCACGCGGAACACGTTGTGGATGAAAGGCGAGACGTCCGGCAACCGGCTGCAGGTGGTCAGGATGCTGACCGACTGCGACGTCGACACCGTGCTGGTGCGCGTGCGGCGGCTCGGCGAGGGCAACGTGTGCCACACCGGCGCCCGCTCCTGCTTCTTCCGGGAACTGGAACCCACGGAGTGAGCCGGCCATGAAGCTGAAACTGGGACTGCCGAAAGGCTCCTTGCAGGAGTCGACGATCGAGCTGTTCGCGCGTGCAGGATTCAACATCTACTCGAGCCCGCGGTCGTACTTCCCCGCGATCGACGACCCGGAGATCGAGTGCACCCTGATCCGGGCACAGGAGATGGCGCGCTACGTCGCGGACGAGGCGGTCGACGCCGGCCTGACCGGGCAGGACTGGATAGCGGAGCACCTGGCGGCCACCGGCGACGGGGTGACGCCCATCGCCGACCTGGTCTATTCCAAGCAGAGCTTCCGCAAGGTGCGCTGGGTGCTGGCCGTGCCGGAGGAGTCGCGCTTCCGGACCGTCGAGGACCTGGAGGGCGGCACCGTGGCCACGGAGCTGGTCCGCGTGACGGAGGCGTACTTCGCCGAGCGCAACATGCGCGTCAACGTGGAGTTCTCGTGGGGCGCGACGGAGGTAAAGCCGCCGCAACTGGCGGACGCCATCGTGGAAGCGACCGAGACCGGGTCGACCCTGCGCGCCAACCACCTGCGCATCATCGACACCGTCATGACCTCGAATCCGCAGTTGATCGCCAACGAGCGCGCCCTTGAGGACGAGTGGAAGCGCGGCAAGCTCGACAACATCGCGTTGCTCCTGAAGGCCGGCATCGAGGCCCAGGACCGCGTCGGCCTGATGCTCAACGCGCGGCGCAACGAGGTGGACGCCATGCTGGCGCTGCTGCCGGCGCTGCAGCGGCCGACGGTGGCGCCGTTGAGCGACAGCGACTGGGTGTCGATTTCCACGGTGCTCGAGGAGCGGGAGGTGCGCGAGCTGATCCCGAAGCTGAAGGCCGCCGGCGGCCATGGCATCGTGGAGTATCCGCTGAACAAGGTGGTGCTGTAGGTAGCCGCGATGAAAGTCATATCCGCCACCAACGCGCGGGCGCGGCGGCAACTGCTCGACCGGGACCGGACCGCCGACCCGGCGGTCGGCGAGCAGGCCGCGCGGATCGTCGAGGACGTCAGGCAGCGCGGCGACCGCGCACTGCGCGAGTACGCCCGCCGCTTCGACAAGCTGCGCGGATCGCTGGAGCTGACCCGCGAGGAGATCGGCGACAGCGCCGCCGAGGCGCCGGCCGCGGTGCGGCGCGCCGTCGCGCGCGCCGCCGCGCATATTCGCCGCATCGCCAAACGGCAGGTGCCGAAGGAATGGCGCACCGCCACCGTGCCGGGCGTGATCGTCGAGCAGCGCGTGACGCCGCTGGCGCGCGTCGGCTGCTACGTGCCGGGCGGGCGCTACCCGCTCCCGTCGTCGCTGCTGATGACCGCGGTCCCCGCCCGCGTGGCCGGCGTGGAGGAGGTGGTGGCCGTCTGTCCGCGGCCGGATCCGTCCGTCTGCGCCGCCGCGCTCGAGGCGGGGGTTTCGCGCCTGTTCCGGATCGGCGGCGCGCACGCGGTTGCCGCCCTCGCTTACGGCACCCGGACCGTGCCGCGCGTCGACAAGATCGTCGGCCCCGGCAACGCGTACGTAGCGGCGGCCAAGGCGCACGTCGCCGCCGATTGCCCGATCGACTTCTTCGCCGGGCCGACCGAGATCGTGATCGTGGCGGCCGGCGGCAACGCAAGCTGGATCGCGGCCGACCTCGTGGCGCAGGCCGAGCACGACCCCGACGCGCGGGCCCTGCTGCTGACGCCGAGCCGCGAGCTGGCGCGCGCGGTGGCGCGGGAGGTGGACCGCCAGTTGGAATACCACCCGGCGGCGCGGCAATCCATCGAGCAGCACGGCGGCGCCGTCGTGACGCGCGACCTGGCGCAGGCGGTCGAGCTGGCCAACGCCGTCGCACCGGAGCACGCCGTATGCGACGACGAGCGCACGGCGCGCGCTCTGAACCGCGCCGGCACCGTCTTCGTCGGTCCGTACGGCGCGCAGGCGGCCGGGGACTACGCGACCGGCTCGAACCACGTCCTGCCGACCGGCGGGGCGGCCCGCTTCCGGGGCGGCCTGAGCGCCGCCGACTTCGTGCGCGTCAGCAGCGTGCAGCATCTCAGCGGCGACGGACTGCGGCGCCTGGCGCCGACCGCCATTTCGCTGGCCAACGCCGAGGGATTGCTGGCCCACGCCGCGTCGATCGCGGTCAGGCTGCGGTGAGGAGATCGTGCGGGAAGGACTGATCGACAGGCGCACGCGCGAGACCGCCATCAAGCTCCGGCTCGATCTGGACGGGCCCGGGCGCTACGACGTGCGGACCGGCATCCGCTTCCTGGATCACATGCTGGAGCTGGCCGCCCGGCACGGCGTCATGAACCTCGAGCTGCAGGCCGAAGGCGACCTCGACGTCGACCAGCACCACACGGTGGAGGACGTCGGCATCGCGCTCGGCGAGGCGGTCGACAAGGCGCTCGGCACGCGGCAGGGCATCAACCGGGCGGGCTACTTCGTCATGCCGATGGACGAGACGCTGGCCGTGGCGGCCATCGACTTCAGCGGCCGGACGCACGCGGTCGTCGATCTGCGGGTGCGCGCGCGGCTGGTCGGCGATCTGCAGACCGAGCTGGTCACCGACTTCTTCGAGGGGTTCGCGCAGGGCGCGCGCGCCAACGTGCACCTGAAGGTGCTCTACGGCCGGTCGAGCCACCACAAGGTCGAGGCCGCCTTCAAGGCGTTCGCCCGCGCACTGCGCGTGGCCTGCTCGCGCGATCCGCAGCTCGGCGCGCTGCTGCCGAGCACCAAGGGACTCCTGTAGGGGCGGCCCGGGTCATGATTGCCCTGATCGACTACGGCGCCGGGAACCTGACGTCCGTCCGCAAGGCGCTCACGCACCTCGGCGCCGAGTTCAGCGTGCCGGACGGACCGGCCGACCTGGATCGCATGGCGGGTGTCATCGTCCCGGGCGTGGGCAACTTCGAGGCCACCGCAGTCCTCGCCCCCGAATGGCGCGGCGCCATCGCCGGCGCTGTCGGGCGCGGGACGCCGCTGCTGGGGATCTGCCTCGGCCTGCAGTGGCTGTTCGAGGGCAGCGAGGAGGCCCCCGGCGCCGAGGGGCTGGGCGCCATGCCCGGCACGTGCGCGCTAATCCGCGGCGGTCCCGACGACGATTTCGGCATCTTCAAGGTGCCGCACGTCGGCTGGAACAGCCTGCACGTGGTCCGCGAATCATGGCTGCTCGACGGCGTCGGCGAGGGCGACCAGGTGTACTTCACTCACTCCTACGCGGCGCCGGTGACGGCCGACTGCGTGGCGTCTACTAGCTACGGCATCGACTTCGCCAGCGCCGTCCAGCGCGGCCACGTGGCCGGCGTGCAGTTCCACCCGGAGAAGTCCGGCGACGTGGGTCTCCGCATTCTGCGCAACTTCCTGGAGCAGGCGGCATAGCGGTGCTGTCAAAACGCATCATCGCCTGTCTGGACGTTCGGGACGGACAGGTCGTCAAGGGCATCAACTTCGAGGGCCTGCGCTCCGCCGGCGACCCTGCCGCGCTCGCCCGGCGCTACAACCGCGAGGGGATCGACGAAGTCGTGATCCTCGACGTCACGGCGACCATCGAGAAGCGCAAGGCGCTGGCGCGCACGATCGACGCGGTGGCGCAGGAGATCTTCCTCCCGCTGTGCGTCGGCGGCGGCATCAAGGACGAAGCGCACGCCGACGCGGCCATCGAAGCCGGCGCCGACAAGGTGAGCCTGAATACCGCCGCCATCGCCCGGCCCGAGTTGCTGACGGCGCTGGCGCGGCGCTACGGGAGCCAGGCCGTCATCGTCGCCATCGACGCCAAGCGCGAGGGCGACGCCTTCCGCATCTACGTGCGCAGCGGCCAGCAGGCCACGGATCGCGACGCCGTGGAGTGGGCGCGGGAAGCGGCCGACCGCGGCGCAGGGGAGATCCTCCTCACCTCGATCGACCGCGACGGCACCAAGAGCGGATTCCACTGCGAGCTGACCGCGGCCGTTTCGGAGGCGGTTTCCATACCCGTCATTGCGTCGGGCGGCGCCGGCACGTTCGACCACTTCGTCGACGTATTCACGGCCGGCAAGGCGCACGCGGCGCTGGCCGCGTCGATCTTCCACTACGCGGAGCACGCGGTGGCCGATCTCAAGCAGCACCTGGCGGCCCACGGCGTGCCGGTCCGCCTCTGATCCGCCGGCATGCTCATCCCCTCCATCGACCTCAAGGGCGGGCAGGTGGTGCAGCTCATCCAGGGCGAGCGCCCGGCCATCGCCTCGGACGACATCGAGGCGTGGGTGCTGAAGTTCCGGGGGTTCCCGCGCGTGCAGCTCATCGACCTCGACGCCGCCATGGGGTCCGGGACCAACGACGGGATCGTGCGGGAGATCGCCCCGCGGCTGCCGTGCCGCGTGGGCGGGGGCATCCGCACCGTCGAGCGGGCGCGGGCGGTGCTCGGCTACGGCGCGTCGGCCGTCATTGTCGGGTCAGCGCTATTCCGCGGCGGCCGGCCGGACCTCGCGTTCGCCGAGGCCCTGGCCGGGGCCGTCGGGGCCGAGCGGATCATCGCGGCGGTCGACAGCCGTGGAGGCCAGGTGGTGGTCAAGGGCTGGCGGGAATCGGCCGGCCTGACGGCCGTCGAAGCCGCCCGGGCGCTGGAGCCGTTCTGCGGCGAGTTCCTCTACACCCACGTCGACAACGAGGGCCTGATGCAGGGCACGGACCTGGACGCTATCATGGCCGTGCGGCGGGCGACGACCCGCCGGCTCACGGCCGCGGGCGGCATCACGACGCAGGCGGAGATTGACACGCTCGACGCGGCGGGCATCGACGCAGTGGTGGGCATGGCCATCTACACCGGCCGCCTGCCGCTCCCCGACCCTGCGCCGGAACGGGGTTCGGGACGCAGCCCCGAGTAACAAATGCCAGCGCGCACAGCTCCAAGAGACTGGGTCTGGAAGCTGGCGCGCGGCGCGGTGCGCACGTTCTATCGCATCGAGCGCGTGGGCGGGCCGCTGCCGGACGGGCCCCTCCTGCTGCTTGCGAACCATCCGAATACGCTGGTCGATCCGGGGCTCATCCAGGCCACGGCGGGCTGCAGCATCCGCTTTCTGGCCAAGTCGACGCTCTTCGGGGGCCATCCGCTGAGCTGGTTCATCCGGGGCTCGGGCGCTGTTCCGGTCTACCGCAAGATGGACCCGGGTGTGGACACGTCCCGCAACGTCGAGATGTTCGCCGCCGTCGAGGCCGCGTTCGCCGCGGGTGAGGCGGTCTGCCTCTTTCCCGAGGGGATCAGCCATTCCGGAGGTCGGCTCGAGCCGCTGCGCACGGGCGCGGCGCGGATGGCGCTCTCCAGCGGGGCTGGCGGCCACCCCGTGACGATCGTGCCGGTCGGCCTGAACTTCGAGCACGTGGCCCGTTTCCGGTCGCGCGTGACCGTTTTCTTCGGGCGTCCTTTCGGCACGGATGACCTTGCCGCCGCCTATGCCGCCGACCGGCAGGCCGCCGTACGGGAGCTGACCGACCGGATCGAGCGGCGGCTGCGGCGTCTGATGGTCGAGGCCGAGCCGCGCCAGGACCTGCCGATCGTCATGCGCATCGACCACCTCTACACGGCCGCGCGCGGCGTGTCGCGCGACCCCCGCGAGCGCGTCATCCGCCGCCGCGTGATCGCCGCCGGCATGGCGCAGCTCAGGGAGCGGGCCCCGGAGCGGCTGGCCGACATCGCGGCCAGCGTAGGCGAGTACGACGCCAGCCTGGCGCGCTTCGGCCTGCGCGACCACGACATCGACCGCCACATCCCCTTCGCGGAAGCCGCCCGCTTCGCCGTCCGCGAGGGATTGCTCGCGCTCGTGCTCCTCCCCGTCACCGTGCTGAGCCTGGCGTTCTTCGCCCTGCCGTACCAACTCACGGCGCTGGTGACCCGCTTCGCGCCCGACCTCAAGAGCCGCGGCATCTGGGCCGTGTGCGCCGGCGGCGTGGCCTACGGCGCCTGGGCCGGCGCCGCCGGGGCTCTGGCGGGCTGGATTACCGGCGCCACCGGCGGCCTGCTGGCCGTTGCGGGCGTGGTGGGGCTGGCGTTCGGCGGCATGGCCGCCTATGAGCGCGAACGTGCCGTGCTGCGGACGGTGAGGGCGTTCTTCGCGCTGCGGCAGACCCCGCTGGGGGCCCGCGCCCGGCTCAGGCGCCATCGCGCCGCGCTGGCCGACGTCCTCGACCAGGTGCACAAGTGGCTGCAGACTGGGACGGTTACTCCACCGCGCCCAGGCTGAGCAGGTTGGCCAGCAACTGGTAGGCGCCGGGGGTCCCGGCCGGGAGCTGCCGCCACAGGCCGAGCCCGACGTACAGCCAGCGCCCGCGGCCGTGCTGCAGCTCCACCAGCGCGCCCCGCTTCACGCCCGGGTTCCACTCGAACGAGTCCTCGAGCTCGACCAGGTCGACGTACGCCGGGTCCTTCTCCCCGAGGAAGTACAGGCCCCGCTCCTGCACCCAGCCGCTCCAGGCCGGCGCGCCGATCCGGTTCGGCCAGGCGAACGCCGGATGGTCCTGCGCGATGACGCTCACGGGGGCGTTCTCATCGGTCACCCGGTTGCGGCTGACCTCGGCCGGTAGCGGGCCGTACTGCGCCTGGTTGAACTCGAACTTGTTGTACTGAACGATCGCGACGCCGCCGTTCTCCACGTACTCGAGCAGCCGGTCGTTGTTGGCGCGGAGATCCTGGCGCCGCTCGTACGCCCGTACGCCGGTGACGATGACGTCGAACCGGTCCAGATCCCCCCAGGCCAGCTCGTCCGCGTCGATCAGTTCCAACCGCACGCCGAGCTGCTCGATGGCCTGCGGGACGGCGTCGCCGACGCCCACGATGTAGCCGACGGCCAGGTCCGGCGCGACGGACACGTCGATCACCTTGAACGTGCCGGCCGCCGGCCGGCCCACATGGCGGCGTGCGGTATGGGCGTACTCGACCACCTGGAAGCCGTGGTCGTAACGCCGGCCAGACTCCTCGACGACCGCTCGAATACCGTGCTCGCCTCCGGCGGCCGCCGCGGACGGACCGGCCGTGACCGTGAAGCGCACCGTCCGGGATTCGTCCTCGCGCGAGAACCGTACGGACACCCGTTCCGGCTGCGCCCGCCAGCCGGACGGCAGATCCAGCGTGACGTCGCCGGCGGCCGCCCCGGGCGCGGTTTTGGTGACGGTGACGCGCACCTCGCGCGGGCTTCCGCCACCGGCCGGCACCACCGCGATCTCCGGCGTCATGGACACCGCGAAACGCGGCACGACGTGCAGCTCCATCCGCTTCTCGCCGGCGAAGATGTCGCTGGCGTAGCGGTGCTCGACCGGCCGCTCGATGGAAATCCGGGCGCCGTCCAGCTCGATATCGAACGTGGCTCGGAACGGTGTCGGACGGAACGGCGCGCCGAACGGCGCGTCCGGGTCGAACGCGTAGCGGTCGGCGCCGTCGACGTGGCTCCAGTGAATGCCGGTCGCCGCAGAGTCCGGAGGAGTGGTGACCGCCTGCTCGCAGCGGTACACGCCGCCCGCCGCCAGCGGCTCCCCGCTGCAGGAAGCACTCGGGGTATCGAAGCCGGACAGGCGGACCGCACCAACCCGGACGCCAACATCTCCCTGGTTCGCGGCCAGCACGGCGACGTTCAGCGGCTGGCCCGGCGTCACGACACCATCGTCTGCCAGCGCCTCCAGGCGGACGGCGTGCGCCAGCAGCGCGGCCCGCTCGAACTGCCGCTCCTTCGCCTCCAGGCGCAGGTCGATCTCTTCCGCGGCGCCGGCCGGCAACCCCAGGCCGCCGAGCGCCGCGCGCAGGTCGCGCACGGCCTCCAGCCCCGCTATCACGGGCTCACGCGTCGCGGTCATGCCGGCGCGCTCGAACGCCTGGAGGGCGCCGCGCGCCGCGCGCCCCAGCGCGGCCAGCCCGCGGGTCAACGCCTCCGGGGGATGGGGCCCGGCCAGCCGTGCGAGGCCTTCCACGGTCGTATCGATGCCGGCGAACAGCGAGGTCTCGCCCGCCGGCCGCGGCTCGGGCAGCGTCGTGCCGGCCAGCCGGTACTGCGCACCCACCGCGCCCGCGGGCAACGCCACCAGTTGCGACATTCCCTGGCACTTGTGCATGCTCCGCGCGCGGCTGCCGATCTCCGCGTACGTGCGGCCGAGCAGCGGATCGTAGCCGCCGAGGTCGACGGTGGTCAGCGACGGGTCGGGATCCGGGCCCGCAAAGAACCCGGGGGGGCCGAAGCCCATTCCGAACGGGAATCCAGCCCGGAAGTAGAACTTCGCCGCCTGCCACGGCCGCAGGCCCGCGGCGATCTGCTCCGGAAACCGCGCCGGGTCCGCGGCGGCGGCAAACGCCTCCTGCGCCAGGATCGCCGACGCCTGGTGATGTTGTCCGCCGAACTGGCCCTCGGGGCTCATCGCGGAGATCACGTCCGGGCGTACGCTGCGAATGATGCGCACGAAGTCGCCGAGCACCTCCTCCCGGCCCCAGCGGGCGAAAGTTTCCTCCTGGCTGAACGAGTACCCGAAATCGACTGCGCGCGTGAATAACTGCTCGGCGCCGTCCAGCCGGTGCGCCGCCAGCAGCTCCTCGGTGCGCAGCACCGCCAGGGCGTCGAACAGCTCGGCGCCGATCTCGTTCTGCCCGCCGTCGCCGCGCGTGGCGGAGAGCAGCACGGCGCGGTGCCCCTGCCCCCTGGCAAGCAGCGCCAACAGCGCGTTGTTCTCGTCGTCCGGATGCGCCACGATCGACAGGAATGTGCCTGTGCTGTTGAGCTGGCGCAGGACGAGACCGAGCTCGACCCGCCCGTCCGAGGGTTGCAGGGGTTGGCCGAATGCGGGCGGGACAGCCGCGAGGAAGGCGAGCAGCAGCACGGCCGCGGCGGCCGCGGCCGCCGCACGGGCGCGCCACGTCATGCGTCGAGTATATATTCGCGCGCGAGCACCTGCTCGTAGAACGCCTCGTAGCGCGGCACGACTTCCTCGGCGCAGAACCGCTCGTGAACCGTTTGCAGGCCGCCGCGTGCAATCCGCTGGTGCAGCGCCGTGTCCGAAAGCAGCCCGAGCGCGCTGGCGGTCATGCCGTCGAGGTCGTCGGGGTCGTGCAGGAATCCCGAATCGCCGTCCGTTATCACCTCCGGCAGCCCGCCGACGCGCGACGCCACCACCGGCACCTCGCAGGCCATCGCCTCCAGCGCCGCCACGCCGAAGCTCTCCTGGGCCGACGGCAGCAGGCAGAGGTCGGCCAGCGACAGCAGCGGCACCACCAGCTCCTGCTCACCCAGCGGCTCGATGTCTTCCGCCAGCCCCAGCTCCTGCGCGCGGCGGCACGCGCCCGCCAGATCCGGACCATCGCCGACCAGCATCAGACGCGCCGGCATACGCTCGCGAATGCGGCGGAACAGCTCGATGACCACCCCGGCGCGCTTGACCGGCCGGAAATTCGAGACGTGAATCACCAGCTTCGACTCCGGATCGCCGCCGCGGTAGCGCGCCAGCAGCCGCTCGTCGACGGTCCGCCGGTGGATCCGGCAGTCGAGGAAGTTCGGGATGACGTTTATCTCGGCACGCACCGGCAGGTGCCGGTACGTGTCGTCGCGCAGGCTCTCGGAAACGGCGGTGACGCCGTCCGACTGATCGATGCAGAACGCGGCGGTCTCGGAGTACGACGGGTCGCTGCCGATCAACGTCACGTCCGTGCCGTGCAGCGTGGTGATGATGCGCGGCACCTTGCGGCGGCCCGACGCGGCCAGGATCTGCCGCGCGAGATAGCCGGCGGCGGCGTGCGGTATCGCGTAATGGGCGTGGATGACGTCGAGGTCGAACGCGCGCGTCACGTCGACCAGCTTGTTCGCGAGCGACAGCAGGTACTGCGGGTCGCGGAAGAGCGGATAGCCGGGCGTCTGGACTTCGTGAAACGCGAGGCCGGCCTGGAACTCGCCGAGCCTGATCGGCCGCTCGGTGCTGATCAGCCGGACCTGGTGTCCGCGGGCGGCGAGCGCCTTGGCCAACTCCGTGGCGACGATGCCGCTACCGCCGACCGAGGCGTAGCAGACGATGCCGACGTTCACGGGTGGACTAGGTCGACCCGAAGGTCAGCCACGTGCCGCGGAGGTCCGTTTCACCGACGCCCGGCTGGCTCCAGTCGCAGACGCCGTCGGGAAAGATGCCGCGCAGCCGGTCCATCTCGTCCGGGGTGAGCTCCACGCTGTAGTCGCCCGGGTCGATCGGCTTGAGCCGGCATTTCGGGATATCGCTGGCCAGCGGCGCACCGGCCACCTCGCGCGGCGACGGCGGCGAGGGGTACAGCTCCTCGCAGTGTCCGGAGCCGCGCACCTGGGTCTCCTCGATCAGCACCGGCTCGTCGTCGCGCGACCAGCAGGCGTCGGTCAGGTCCGCCGGCCTGGCGCGCGCCACCTTGTCCGCCCGCGGGTCGTCCGACGTGTCGGCGGCCAGGTTCTCCAGCCAGCGGTCCATCTGGCGCAGCGCCCCGGCCAGCACCGGGCTCGCGCTGCTGTACAGCCCGTGGCGGTCGTCCTCGACCAGCATCACGTGGTTGTCGGTCCGCCCGTTCGCCTTCTGCAGCCGCTCGCGCATCGAGAACGAGTGATAGCGCGTGTGGACGTCGCCCAGCTCGCGGTCGTCGCTGTAGGCCCGGTAGTCGATTATCGGCGTCGTCGCCAGGCCGCCGCCGCCGTTCGTCAGCCGGCCGGTCTCGTACGCCAGCCGGAGCGCTTCCGGATCGCCCACCGTGCGCTCCGCACGGAAGTGGCCGTCGCCGTCATAGCCGCCGATCCCTGCGTTCAGATCGAGGAACTGGGCGGTGGTGATGGCGCCGTCGTTGAGCGCCTGCAGGCCGTACTGCACCCCGATGTTGTCGAGCGGACGGCGCGCGAAACCGGATTCCGAGTCGCGCCCGTACACGTTCACGTAGTGCTCGTACACGTCGCAGCGCGCCCCGCCGGGATTGTCGGTCGGGTGGTAGCGCGCCGCCTCCGGCAGCGCGTCGGGACAGAACTCGCCGACCGTGATCCTCCCGGCGTTGATCGACACCCTGGGCATCGTTTCCAGCACCAGGAACCCGGCGACGGCCAACTGCTCCTCGTCGGTGAACTTCCCGGCGCCGTCGTTCTGGAAGTAGTGGTTCAGCAGCCGCGCGTCCGTGATCATCGGGATGGTGCCGAAGCCGACGTCCGGGAAGCTGCACCCGGGAATGATGCCGTCCAGCAGGCCGGGGTAGTTGTCGGCGATCTGGTGGTTCTGGTACGAGCCGCCCGAGCAGCCCCAGCCGATGGTGTAGTGCGGCGCGCCGTAGCCTTCGATGAAGCGCTCCTTCACCATCATCATCGTCTCGGCCGCCAGCAGGTCGTTGCAGTTGTTGGCGTACACGTTGAGGCTGGAGGAGGCCACGGCGTACCCCTGGCCGAGCATCACGTCGTCGGTCACGCCGCCGGTGCGGTTGCCCTGGCGGAACCAGCCGTTCACGCAGCCGCCGCCGAAGGTGTAGACGAGCCGGCCGTTCCAGCCGGGCGAGGCCGTCCACGGACCCGGGTCGGGGGCCGACGGATCGTGCAGCATCGCGATCTGGTAGATCGCGCGGTTGATGGTGCCGGTCTCGATGCGGACGATGTACGGCACGGTCGCGCCGGTCAGCGTCGTCGTGGACGCGGCGTCGGCAGGCCTTGCGGCCGGGTCGGCCAGCGGCTTCAGCTCACCGTCCGTGGAGCGGTAGACGTAGTCGATGCGGCGCGCGACGGAGCAGTTGGCGTCCAGCGCCATGCCCAGCGTTTCGCCCGACGGCATCTCGAACGCCTCGGTCTCGCAGACGAAGGGCTGCTCGTGGGGACCGGAAAACACCGGACCCTCGACGGGGTGGTTCACCAACGAGACGGCGCCCAGCGGCGTGCCGTCGGCGGTGGCCAGCGCCAGCTCGCTCTCGCGCGGCAGCCCCTCGACCAGACCCACCAGCGCGCCGGCCGGCGATGGACGGAACGCGGCGGTGACGTCGGCGCCGTCCAGCGTGACCCGCAGCTCGGAGAGATCGGCGTCCGGCGCGGCGCGGACGGCGACCAGCGCGTCCCCGCCGGTCACCATGTCCGGGCGGCCGGACAGGATCTGCAGTTCGTACGCGCCCTCGGCCGCGTCGTCGCCGCGTACGATGCAGGCGCCGATGCCGAGCGCGATTCCGGCGGCGACGGCCAATGCGAGCATTCCCCGCATGCCGCCGCAGCAGTCGAGTCCAGGCAGAGAGAAAACGCCCATGGGTAGAAGCTCCCCCAGTTGAGACTGCGTGGGTTGCCGGCGATCCGGCCGGACGCTAGCGTTCGGTCGGGTCGCTGCCGTCGAGCGGCGCGCCGGTGCCGGATGATCCGGCGAACAGCTTGGTGCCGTCCGGCAGGGTCACGTCACGGCCGTTGGCCTTGTTGGTGCCGTCCAGCGCCTGGTAGCCCTCGATGAAGACTTCCGTGCCCGGCCTCACCGAGTCCTTCCGCCAGCCGCGGCGTACGAGCGCTCCCGGCGGGCCGGCCTCGACCATCCAGCTGTCGACCGTGCCGTCGTCGTTCGTCACGTCGACGTGCATCCAGGCATGCGGGTTGATCCACTCCATCTTCGTGATGACGCCCTGCAGCCGGACCGGCTTCGTCGCATCGAATTCGGCCGAGAAAGCATGATGCGCCACCACCGGCGCCGCGGCCACTAGCAGGGCCGCCACCAACAGCCATCCTGTCATCGTTCGCATCGGGTATGCCTCCTGACTCCTGCTTCCCTCACATCTTCTCACACACGTCGGCGAACCGCCGCCGCTATTCGCGCGCCCCGCGGCGCAGATGTCCGTACAACAGCTCCTCCGAGAACTCGATGCACTTGTACTCGATCAATCGCGCATTCGGCTCCAGCCGGCGGTAGAGCGGCAGCCGGATGGTCCAGGGGCGCGTGTACACGTCCGGATCCTCCAGTGTCGCCTCGTACATCAACGCGTTCGGACCGATCGGCGTATAGCGCTCCGTCACGCGCAGCGCGGCGCTGTGGAAGTTGCCGGCGCGGTCGAGCCACTGCTCCCCGTTGAAGCCCTGCGCGTCGACCACCAGCGTCTCGCCCTCGAAGTGGCCGTGCGAGCGACCCATCCACGAGTCGAGCGGCGGCGCCTCGGGGTCATCCTTGTCCATGTGGATCGTGCGGACCGCCTCGGCGTACCCGTAGGCGATCAGGATCTTCTCGGTGCCCTGCACGATCTGGAACGGGTAGGGCATGTACGTGGCGCGCGGCACGCCCGGCAGGTAGCACTTCGCTTCGGGATCCTCGGTCAACCGGTTCTCGAAGTTTTCCTGCTTCTGCTCGAGCGCCCAGTCCTGGTACGGAATGTCGTTGCCGACGACCACGCCCTGTCCCGGCGGCACCGCGCCGATGGCGCCTCCGCCCGGGAGGCCTTCGTAGGCCGGATGGTCCTGCAGGTCCCAGTGCGCCGTGCCGATGGCCTGCCAGATCCCGTTCAGGTCCGGCACGCCGTCGCTGGTGCGCGGGGCCCGGTAGTCCGTCCCCTGCGCGGCGGCATGGCTTGCGCCCAGCAGCAGGACCGCGCCGGCCGCCGCCAACACCGCGACTCGATATCCAATTCGCATGTGACCGATCTCCTCTGGTATAGACTGCCTCTATGGAGTTTCCGCGCTGCGCCGGCGTCGTCGTGCTCTCCGTCACCCTCCCGATCGCGGCGCCGGCCGCGGCCCAGCCGCCGCTGGCCGAGGTCGCCCGCGCCGAACAGGCGCGCCGGGCGTCCATCAGCGAGAAGTCAAGAGTTTACACCAACGCCGACCTTACCGAGACGCGGCGTTTGACCACCGCCGCGGCCGCACGACCCGCGCCCGACGGCGTCACCGATGAGGCTGGCGGCGCACCGGCGGAAGACGCCGTCGAAGAACGCGACGAGACCTGGTGGCGCGAGCGGATCACCGCAGCCCGCGGCGCCAGGCAGCGCGCCGAGCTCGTCGCGGCCGCGTTGCAGAACCGCGTCGACGGCCTGTGGGCCGAGCTCACGGCGCGCGACGACCCGGCGGCCCGCGCCGGCCTCGAACGCGACCGTCTGGCCGCGATCGCGGAGCTGGAGCAAACGCGGGGTGAGCTGGAGCGCCTCGACGAGGAAATCGCCGGGATCCAGGAAGAAGCCCGCCGCGCCGGCGCCCCGCCCGGCTGGCTACGCTAGCCAGGAACAGACCAGACCCGCGCGAAGTAGCCCCACAGATCGAGCGTCAGGACCGGCTGGCCGGCCGGGGTATCCGGCATCGGCAGGCGGAAGTCGTCAGGCGTTTCCCGCAGCCAGTGCATGGCGCCCTCGTGCAGCTCGGGCGAGTACGGCTGCTCGATCTCGTACAGGCAAAGGTAGGTGAGCGGCGTGCCAGCGAGCTGCCGCAGCGGCGCGTAGCGCGTCGCGGCGCGGAAGTGCGGCGAGCGGGCCACGTCGATCATGTGGTTGTCCGTATACCACTCGTTGTATTCCGCGTCGTAGCCCAGGTCGGTCGGATGCGACAGGACGAGCATGGCGGACGGCAGGGCCTCTCCGGCCGGCGCCGGCTCGCCGTACACCGCAATGCGGCTGTAGGCGGTGGAACCGACCAACGAGATGCCGTTCACCGGTTCGGGCGGTGAAAGCGCCGGCGCGTCGGGCTGCACGTGGTACACGGCGGCGTAGAACGGTGCGCGCAGCGGCGCGGCCGGCTCCTGCTGCTGCTTCAACTCGTACAGGCTGGCGCCGTTGACGAAGC
This sequence comes from Vicinamibacterales bacterium, assembly GCA_965207665.1. Taxonomy (GTDB): domain Bacteria; phylum Acidobacteriota; class Vicinamibacteria; order Vicinamibacterales; family UBA8438; genus JAAXGX01. The sequence goes on along the minus strand of CBDBMV010000002.1, from coordinate 736,691 downwards.
CGCCGCCCCCGGCCAGCAATGCCTGCGCACGCTGCTGGCGGTAGCGCTCCACCGCATCTTCTCCTTCGGCCGTGAACAATTCGACCAGCAGCGCGGGGTCTTTGCCGGATCCGCGCGCTTCGTCGTCCGGCAGACGCTTGCCGGAATACTCCAGCATCTGCCGCGTGAAGTCGCGCGGATACGAGATCAGCACGTCGGTGATCGACCCGTCGGCAGCGGTCACCGGCTCCAGCTTCGGCATCACGAAGCCGGTGTACGACGGCAGGTCGACCGCGGCGACGCGCTCCAGCACCTCGTCGCGCAGCGCGGGATCGAACTGGATGCCGTAGGTCTCGAACAGCGTCCGGGCCGCGTCGTAGTCGCCCTCGGACTTGATTCGCTGCACCTCGGCCAGCAGCTCCGCCACGCCGGCGCGGAACGCCTGCGCATCGGTCACGACGTTGTACGTCTTGCCGTCCCGCCGCCGTACCTCGACCGCATCGGTGTTGTCGATCAGCCAGTGGACGACCATCTGCCGGTTGCGCATGTGGTCCTGCTCCAACTGGCTGCCCTCGCGCACGCGGCGCAGTTGCAGGATGGCGTTGCGGGCGTACGCCTCGTACTCGGCCAGGACGATGTCCTCATGATGCTCGGCGTCGATCACGCCGATCTCGACCAGCTTCGGGTCGGCGATGAAGTAGAGCGCCACGAGGTCCGCCCGCGCTTCCTCCAGCGCCGAGTACTGCTCCTTGAGGAACGTCTGCGGGTTGCCGCCGACGTGCTCCGCCACCTGGCCGGAGGCGTGGCCGATCACCTCGTGCATGTTCACCGTCATGTCGCCGGCGAAGCCGGCCCAGCGTTCCGCGCGCTGGTCCTCGGCCGCGTCCCACGTGAACTCGGCGCGGTAGGCCGGCGGCCGCGACAGGTCGTACGCCTCGACCACGTTGGTCAGCGACACCGACTTGCTGCCGTGCTCCTCGCGTACCGTCTGGTCGTTCGGCAGGTTGATGCCGATCGGGGTGATCGGTCCCGAATCCCCCATCTCCACCACCACGTCGATGGCGTTCGCGGTGATACCGCGCACGCCCGCCTTGCGGTAGCGCGGATCCCACGGCATGTGGTCCTCGAACCACTGCGCGTGCTCGGCCAGCGTGCGGATCGCCTCCGTCTTCTCGCGGTTGACGTAGAAGACGAGCGCCTCCCAGGCGCCCTTCACGCCGCGCGCGTCCATGTACACCTCGGTGAAGCCGTTGATGGTGTCGACCGGCGATTCGCGGTCGGCGACCCACGCGATGTCGTACTCCCGCCGGTCGGCCGGTTCGCCGGTCCGATACCACTGCACCAGCGCCTCCAGCGCCGCGGCCATCGGCTCGGTGGCGTAGGGCGCGGCCGCTTCGAGGTGCTTCACGATCCCGGCGATCTCGGCGCCATAGAGCCCGTCGATGCTGTACACCTCCTCGTGCAGTCGGCCATTGCGTTTCACGAGCCGCGAGTTGAGCGGATAGCGCTCTTCGAAGTCCGCGAGGTCCGCCATGGAGACACCGTCGTACAGGTTGTTCGCGCTCGCCAGCAGCAGGTCCTCGCCGGCGGCGGGCGACTTGTTCGTGACGATGGGGTCCACGTCGGGATCGAGAAACAGCGGCGCCAGGCGGCTCACGAGCTCGTCCACGCTCTCCCCGTCGCGCAGCGGCAGGCCCGCGCCGGACGACGCCGCGGCGTGGAGGGCCGCACCGAACGCCTCCGGGGTGAGGTGCAACACGAACCTGCGCGCCGTCAGGTTGTTGAACGGACCGGTGTTGATCCAGAACAGCTTGGCGTAGCGGTGGATCTCCTCCAGCGCCGACGGCTCCAGCGCGCCGCCGTGGACGAGGAGCTCTTCGAGCACCTCGCGCATCTCGAGGTTGTGGGCGTAGCGCTGGTCGTAGAAGATGTCGCGCCCGGCGAGCGCGGCCTGGTAGAGGTGCCAGATGAGCGTCTTCTCGCGCAGCGGGAGATCGCTGAAGCCGTCCGCGTAGAGCTGGACGATCGCCGCGTCGTCGACGCGCTCCAGCAGGTACTGGCGCTCGGGCTCGGCCGCCGCCGGGGCATCCGCGGGCGGCGGGTCGGGCGAGCCGCCTCCGCTCGGCTCGCCGCACGCCATCAGTCCGCCCATCGCCATCACCGCAATGAGGATCCGCAGGTGCATTCTTGCCTCCCCGACCCAAGTCTGCCGTTACCGCATCCGCCGCAATACGGATCTGCTACGCTGTGCATCATACGTGAATCGGCATAGATTTTCGGGCCTTCCGGCGCTCCTGGCGGTGGTGCTGGCAGTCTCTCTGGCGGCCCCGCTGCAGGCCCAGCAGCGGCTCACCGTAGACGCCATCTTCCACCCCGCGCAGCGCGTCGACTTCGACGGCAACCCGCCCCGCAACCTCAGTTGGCTCGACGACCGGCACTACCTGCAGCCGTCCCCTGACGGCCGGCAGCTCAAGGTCGACGCCGTGTCGGGCGAGCGCGAGCCCCTGTTCGATTCCGACGCGATGGAAGCGGCCATCGCCGCGCTGCCAGGCATCGGCGCGGCCGAGGCGCGGCGCCTCGCGCGGGCGGGCCGGCCGCTGCTGTCGACCGTCGACCCCGGACGGCCGGCGATGGTGTTCGATTTCGCCGACGACCTGTACCACCACCGGTCGGACGGCGCACGGGCCGTGCGCCTCACGCACACACCGGCAGCGGAAGACGAGGTGTCGTTCAGCCCCGACGGCCGGCTGGTCGCATTCGTGCGCGATCACGATCTGCATGTCGTGGACGTCGAACAGCAGCGGGAGCACGCCCTCACCACGGACGGCTCGCCGACCGTGCGGAACGGCCTGCTGGACTGGGTGTACCAGGAAGAGATCTACGGCCGCGGCAATTTCCGCGGCTACTGGTGGAGTCCGGACTCGACGCAGCTCGCGTTCCTGCAGCTCGATGACGCCGGCGTGCCGGAGTTCACCATCGTCGACACCATCGAGTACCACCCGAACGTCGAGCGGTGGGAGTACCCCAAGGCGGGCGATCCGAATCCCGGCGTGCGCCTCGGCATCGTGCGGGCGGCCGGCGGCGGCGTGACCTGGGTGGATCTGGACGAGTACGCGCCGAGCGAGCCGCTGATCGTCGACGTCGGCTGGACGCCCGACAGCCGGCGCGTAGTGTTCCAGGTGCAGGACCGGGAGCAGACGTGGCTCGACCTCGTTCTGGCCGATGCGGACACGGGCGGCACGACCGGCGTGTTGCGGGAGACCACCGAGGCCTGGGTCAACGTGAACGGCGCGCCGCACTGGCTCGGCGACGGCACGTTCCTCTGGCTGAGCGAGCGCGGCGGATGGAAGCACGTGTACCACTACGCCGCCGACGGCGAGCTGCTCGGGCAGATCACCGACGGCGAGTGGGAGGTGCGCACGCTCCACGGCGCCGACGAGGAGGCCGGGTGGATCTATTGGTCGGGCACCGAGCGCAGCCCGATCGGCAGCGACGTGTACCGGGTGCGGCTGGACGGATCGGACCTCACCCGACTGTCGGAACGGGGGGGCAGCCACACCGCGCGGTTCAATCCCGGCTTCACGCACTACATCGACACCTGGAGCAACCTCTCCACGCCGCCGCAGGTACGGATCCACGCGGCCGACGGGGCCGAAACGCGCGCCATCGACGTGAATCCGGCGGAGGTGCTGGCGCAGTACGGGCTATCCGAGCCGGAGCTGCTGCAGGTCCCGAACCGCGACGGCTTCCTGATGGAAGCGCTCATGATCAAGCCGCCGGACTTCGACCCGGCGCGGCGCTACCCCGTCTACCAGCACGTGTACGGCGGCCCGCACGTGCAGCGCGTGCGCGACCGCTGGAGCGGCTCGACGTACATGTTCTGGCAGCTTCTCGCGCAGGAGGGGCTGATCGTCTGGGTGCTCGACAACCGCACGGCGAGCGGCAAGGGGGCGGTCTCGACCTGGCCGGTCTACCGCAACTTCGGCGAGTCCGAGCTGCGCGACATCGAGGACGGCCTGGACTGGCTCGCCGCGCAGCCGTACGTCGACGCCGAGCGGATCGGCATCGAGGGCTGGAGCTACGGCGGCTACATGGTCAGCTACGCGCTAACCCACAGCGACCGCTTCGCCATGGGCATCGCCGGCGGCTCGGTGACCGACTGGCGCGACTACGACACCATCTACACCGAGCGCTACATGCTGATGCCGCAGAACAACCCCGACGGCTACCGGCGCAGCTCCCCGCGCTTCGCCGCCGCCGACCTCTCCGGCGCCCTGCTGCTGGTGCACGGCACCATGGACGAGAACGTCCACATGCAGAACACGCTGCAGTTCGCCTACGCCCTGCAGCAGGCCGGCAAGCAGTTCGACATGATGCTCTACCCGCGCTCCCGGCACCGCCTCGGCGGCATGGACCAGGAGCACCACCGCCACGTCACCATGCTCGACTTCGTCCGGCGGCACCTGCGGCCGGAGAGCGGCGGCGGCCATGCCGGGTGTTGACGTCACCGGCTATCGCGGGAAGCGGGCGATCCCGTAACTGCCCCTGATCCCGCCAATCCAGATCTCGTCGTTCACGTCGATGGCCACGGTGCCGACCCTGAAGAACTCGTTTCCGTTGTAGTCCACAAGCTGCCGGACTTCGAACGTCGTCGGATCGACCTCGGCCACACGAGCGGCCGACAACTCACAAGGATCGACGTCTTCACACCGGGTCACGTGGCCGGCGGCGATGACCTTGCCGGCGGGTCCCCAGCGCACATTGTCGACGTTGAAGCCAACCGGAATCCGGTCGACGCGTACCGGACTCCGGCCGCGTGACAGCCGCACCAGCGCCCGATCGCTCCAGCCCCCGATATAGAACCACTGCCCGTCGTCCGAGGACACGAGACCGTTGGGACCGGGCATCCGGCTACCGGGCACTTCGACCCAGCCCGTCGTGGGATGCCATTCCCAGAGCTCCCCACCTTCGCGGTCGAAATTCGTCGCACCAAGATAGCCGTCCGGCAACGCGGTAATGGAGTTGATGCGGGCGGTGCCTTCCGGCGCCGGGATGCATCCAATCCACTTCATCGTGGGCACGGCGCCGCCGACGTCCAGCGCAAAGACCTCGATGGCCTCGCGCGCGCCATGACCGACCACGTAGAGGGTATGCACATCGCCGCGGCCCTCCCGCAGGGTCAGCCCGTGCGGCTGGAACACGTTGTTCGGACCGGGGCAGGCGCGATAGGTATCGCGGTCGTGCTCCGGCGGCAACGCTCCCGCGGGAAAGATCTCCTGGACCCGGTGATCACGAAGGTCCACCGCGTAGACGGGACCTTCCGAAGCGGAGTAGCGTCCCGATGCGATTACCCACGGGGCGCCCGGAACCGCGTACAGATCTTCCGGATTGGTCGTGCCGCAGACGAACTTCACGTCTCCGGCGGGATCGCAGGTCTGGGCGCCAAGAGGGTGCCCGCCGAAAAGAACCAACGCCGACGCGACGAGCACGAGCATTCGCAACATGGAGCACCTCCAGACTTTCGTGACGCCTTGAAATATACACGCGGGAGGGCCGGTCCGCGGCGGCGGTGTATGATGCGCGGGCATTCAGCAGGAGAGGCGGCAGGCATGCTGGTTACGACGACCCCCAACATTGAAGGCAAGCGCATCACGCAGTACTGCGGCATCGTCTCGGGCGAGGCGATCCTCGGCGCCAACATCTTTCGCGACTTTCTCGCCGGCGTGCGCGACATCGTCGGCGGGCGCTCGGCCTCCTACGAGAAAGAGTTGCACCAGGCGCGAGAAATCGCGATGCGGGAGATAGCAGAGGAAGCCGAGAAGCTCGGCGCCAACGCCGTGATCGGCGTCGACATCGACTACGAGGTAGTCGGGCAGGGTTCCAGCATGCTGATGGTCAGCGTCAGCGGCACCGCCGTCCAGGTGCAGTAGGTCCCGGCCGGGCGGCTCGGGCCGGTCAGCGCAGGTGGCGGCCGCCGTCCACGCGCAGCGTCTCGCCGGTGACGAAGTCCGTCTCGATCAGCGCCAGCACCGCCTGGACGATCGCGTCGTCTCCTCCCCAGCGTCCGAGCGGCGTCTCCCGCACGACCGCGTCCACGGTGCCCGCCGCCATGTCCTCGGGGGGACGTATCGGCCCCGGCGCGACCGCATTCACCAGAATCCCGTCACCTGCCAACTCCAGCGCCAGCGCCTCGGTGAGGGCGACGACGGCGGCCTTCGCCACGTAGTACGGCAGGTAGCCCCGGTAGCGCGGGCGGCCGCTGGCGGCGACCCAGTCCGCGACGTTGACGATGCGGCCGCCGCCGGAAGCGCGCAGGTGCGGCACGGCCGCCAGCGCGCACAGGTAGGCCGCCCTGGCGTCTACCGCCAGCGCCCGGTCCCAGTGCGACGCGTCCAGCTCGTCGACCGGCGTGGAGTCGTACATCGACGCCATGTTGATCAGGACGTCGAGCCGGCCGAGCTCCGCGGCGATGTCGTCGACCAGCCGGCGACAGTCGGCGGCGTCCGTCAGATCGACCGCCTTCGTGACGACGCCCGCGAGCCGAGGGGCGCCGGATTCCCGCCGATACGAGAGAGCCACCCGCGCGCCGCGGCGCTGCAGTTCGTCCGCCACGCGCGCGCCTATGCGCCGCGCGCCGGTCATGAGCACGGCCTTGCCGCTGAGATCCATGGGGGCCCGGCGTCAGGCGGTCGGGCTCTCGGTATGGCCCTCGCCGGGGACGCGCGGATTGAGGATTTCGTCGATCAGGAAGACGTCGGTCAGCAACGCCCGCAGGTGGATGAGCGCGTTGAGGTTGTCGACCATCTGCGAGCTGACCACCGGCTGGGCCTGTACCAGGCGAATGGCCGCCAGGGATGCGTCGGCGTCGCGCCTGAGCACGTCGAGGAACGGCCGGCACGCGGCCTGCGCCGCTGCGTCCCGCTCGGCAACGGCCGCCGCGAACAGGTCGGCGAGCACGACCAGCGCCTCCTCCATCCGCTGGAGGAACCCGCGCACCTGTCCGCCCGCACCGGACTCCTGCTCGCCGGGCACGCCCTGGGCGGCGTAGGCGAGAAAGAACTCGTAGCTTTCCTCGATGGCGTCGACGCGAGCCTGCAGCTCGGCGGGGGCGGTCACCCTTCGGTGGAATCCCGGGAGACGACCCAGCGCTGCGGGTCGTGGTGCTCCAGGTACCGGTCGCGGTCGATGTACCCGAAGATCATCGACCTGGTGATCCACAGCTTCTCGGGACGGACGGCGAAGTAGATGTGCGTGAGCGTCAAGGTGACGAACAGCACGGCGCCGAGGCCGTGCAGGACGTACATCAGGCCCCACGTCGCTTCGCTGAAAAGGTACGGATTGCGCGGCCACAGCGCGCTGTCGATGCGCAGCATCATCACCAGGCCGGTGCCGATCACCGCGATGCCGGCGATGGTCACCGCCAGGTGATACAGCTTGTGGTCCAGGGGGTACTTGCCGTGCTTCCGGATGGCGCCCGCATCCTGCCCCATCTGGTTCTTCACCCGCTGCCACGCCTCCTGCAGGTCGGACGGCAGGATCCAGATCGACCAGAAATCGAGGAAGAACGTCGCGTGCACGATGTGGTAGAGGATGGAAATCGTGAGCAGCACGCCGGCGATCCAGTGGATGGTCACCCACGGGAACTGGATGCCGACGATGGGGAAGAACCCGGTGATGAGCAGCGCGATCATCGCGGCCGCCATCACCCAGTGGAAGAACCTGGCCGCGGACGTATGGCGCTCGATGCGCGCCGGCACGTCCGCCGCGCCGGCTCCGCCTTCACCCGAGCCGGCGGCGCGCGCCAGGCGCGGCAGCCAGACGACGGCATACGCGATGTGGAACACGATGAACGCGATCCCCGCCCAGAAGGCCAGGTACAGCAGATCCCAGGAGACGCGGACGAGCGTCTCCTGACCCCACGGGTTGGTGCCCCACTCGAACAGTTCCATTCTACGCCTCGCCGCCCCGGACGGCCCGCATTACCAGATTGCGCAACAGGGCCACCTTGAAGCCGTTGTGGTTCAGCGGCCGGACCCCCTGTATGGCGGCCTCGCCGGCGCGCGCCGCCACCTCGTCGGTCACCTGCCGCCCCCGCACCGCATCCTCCGCGGCCCGCAGCCGCAGCGGTGTGGGCGCCACGCCGTTGACCACGATGCGGATGTCCTCGACGGTGCCGTTCGTGATCTTCGCCGCGGACGCCACTGCGGCCAGCGCGAAATCCCACACCTGGCGGTCGCGGCTCTTCTCGAAGTAGAAGCGCGCGCCGGCCCACGTATCCGGCACCCTGACCGCGGTCAGCAGGTCGCCCGGCTCCAGCACCGTCATGCGCATGATGTCGACGTCCGGCCCGACGAAGAAATCTTCTGCCGCGACCACGCGCGTCCCGCCGCTGCTGTGGATCTCCAGCTCGCCGTCGAGCGCGATGAGCGCCGGCGCCGTGTCGGACGGGTTGACAGCCACGCAGCGGCTGGCGCCCAGGATGCAGTGCTCGCGGTTCATCGCCGTCGGCGTGTCCGCGTAACAGATGGTGCCGCCCGCGCGGTAGCAGTTCCAGCCGTCGCGGTAGTACCAGCAGCGCGTGTCCTGGACGAGGTTGCCGCCCAGCGTGCCCTGGTTGCGGATCTGCGGGGAGGCCACGATCTCCGCCGCGTCCGCGAGCAACGCGTAGCGCTCGCGCAGGTCAGGGTTCCGGGAAACCTCCCGCAACGTCGCCATCGCGCCGATTTCCAGACCGCCCCCAGCGGGGCGAATGGCGCGCAGCGCTTCGACGCCGCCGAGGTCGACGACCGCGGCGGGCCGCTTCACGCGGTCCTTGAGCCAATCGAACGAGTCGAGGCCGCCGGCCAGCACCCATGCCCGTTCCCGGTACTCGTCGAGCAGCCCCAGCGCCTCGTCGGTGGTCGTCGGCTGAAACAGTTCGAACGCCGGCATCATGTCGCGAATCACGGCCATGTCAGTTCTCCTCTGGTCGATCCCCGGCTCAGACGTGCGCCGTCAGCGTAGAGAACGCAGGAGGCAGGTTCTCGATCCGGGTCAGGATCAGGTCGGTCATCAGCGGCGTGCGGTTGAAGTACTCGTCGCCGAGCGCGTCGGCAATCGCGCACAGCACCGCGCCCGATCCGGCGCCCTCCGCCGTTTCGCCGACACCCTTCGCCCCCACCGGGCTGAACGGATCCGGCTTGTCCTGCGCCGCCCACTGCAGCGGCTGCTCGTGCGGCACGTCGAGTATGGTCGGCGGGCGGTTGGTGTAGAACCGCTTAGTCACCTGCAGCCCCCAGCGCCGGTCGTACACCCACTTCTGGGCCAGCGCCGCGCTGAACCCCTGGATGCCGCCGCCGTGGAGCTGCGCCGCCAGCGTGCGGGGGTTGATCACCGTGCCCACGTCGGTGGCCACGCGGTAATCCTTCAACGTTACCGCGCCGGTCTCGAGGTCGACCTCGACCTCCGCAATCCCGATGGCGTGCGAGATGACCCGGCCGCCGACCGCGTAGTTGTCCCTGGCGACGCCCATCAGCCCGACGCCGGCCAGCGCGGTGGCTGCCCCGACGGTTGCCGCGTTGATGTCCTCCGGCAGCTCGTGGCCGTCGTAACGGCCGCCGAGCTCGATGGCCCGCTGCGCCGCCCGGGCGAAGCTCAGGCCGGTCGACCGCGCGCCGCGCCGGAAGACCCTGCCGTCGGCCACGTCGTAGTCGTCCGGCGAGCCGCCCAGGTCGCGCGCGGCAATCTCCTGCAGCTTGCGCCTGGCGTCCTCGCCCGCGGCGTAGTTCGCCCGCGTATGCGCCCACGTCGTGGTGCTGCCGGCCTGGACGGTGCTCCAGGGCAGGTGCTTGGCGGTGTCGCCCCAGATCACCTCCGCCTGATCCCAGTCGGTCTTGAGCGCCTCCATCGCCGTGCGGGCGGTATCGAACACCGACTCCGTGCCGAGGTTGCCCACGCCCTGCTGGATGTACACCTTGCCGTCGGGCCGGATGGTCAGCAGGCCGTCCATGCCCCAGGCGCCGGCGTTGAACGAGCTGAGCGCGACGCCGACGCCGGTCACCTTGGTTCCGTTCCGCTGGCCGCTCCTCGCGCGCATCGCCGGCCAGTCCAACTGCGCCTCGGCCAAGTCGACGATTTCGGCCACGAACGCGCTGGTGACGTTGCCCTGCTGTCCGTTCTCGTCCGGGCGTCCGATCTTGGCCTGCCCCGCGGGTGCGTTGACCCGAATCAGTTCCAGCGGATCGATGTCGAGCTGCCTGGCCGCCTTCTGCATCAGCGGAGCGAACATCGACACCGCCTGCAGCCCGCCGGGCGCGCGCTGCGGGGACCGCGGCGGCGTATTCGTGTAGACCGAGATGCCGCGAAAACGGTGGCTGAGCGGCATGTACATCAGCGACGCCATGTCGGGCCAGACGACGAAGTCGCCCGACTGGCCGTACGGGCCGTTGTCCTGGACGGCGAACATGTCCATCGCCGTGATGCGGCCGTCCCGCCGGAAGCCGATCCTGACGCGGCCCTGGAGGCCGGGCCGCGCGCGGCCGATGAAATGCTCGTCCTGGCGCGTGATGCGCATCATCACGGGCTTGCCCGCCTTCTGCGACAACAGGGCCGGGATGTTCATCTGTATGAACCCGAAGATCTTGCTGCCGAAGCCGCCGCCGCAGTACTCGGAAACCAGCACCAGGTCTTCCGGCGCGATGCCGATGCCGCGCGCCGCAAACCCGTGCGTGCGCTGCGTGCTCTGGGTCGACACGTGCAGGTAGCACTTGCCGTTCTGCCAGTACGCCATCGCCGTGCGCGTCTCCAGCGGCTGGTGGCCCATCGACTGGTGGAAGAGCGTCTCGTCGAGCACCATGTCCGCCTCGGCGAGACCGGCCTCCACGTCCCCGACCTCCCACTGCTCGGTGACCTCGCCGTCGGTCGGCAGCTCGCCCCGGTCGATGGCCGCCCAGTCGACGTTGTCCCACTTGACGGTCGCCAGCTCGCGGTTGACCATGGTGTTCCCGTCGAGCCGTGCGTCCGGCCCGCCGGGCCGCAGGCTTTCCAGCGGGTCCACCGCGAACGGCAGCGGCTCGATGTCCACGCGGATCGCCTCGATCGCGTCGGCGGCGGTCGTTTCGTCCACCGCGGCCACCGCCAGGATCGGCTCCCCTTCGTACCTCGGCTCGTTGGTCAGCGAGGTCTCGTTGGGCGCGTCGGCCGCCGGCAGATCGTCCGCCGTCAGGATCGCCTCGACGCCGGGCATGGCCTCCGCCGCGCTGGTATCGATGCTCCGCACGCGGCCGTGCGGCATCGGGCTCACCAGCAGCTTGGCGAACAGCATGCCGTCCGCCCGGAAGTCCTCGGCGTACTTCGCCCGGCCGGTCGCCTTCGCGACCAGGTCGGCGGTGGAATACGGCTTTCCGATCAGCTTGTAGTCAGCCACGTCAGCCCCTCCGCGTGTATTCCGCAGCCCGCAGCGCGACGTTCAGGATCTTGTTGTAGTCCGCGCAGCGGCACAGGTTCCCCGAGAGGTGCTGCGCCGCCTCGACCCGCGTCGGGTTCGGATTCTCGTCGATCAAGGAAACCATGTTCATCAGGAAGCCCGGCATGCAGAACGCGCACTGGAATCCCTGCTCGTCCACGACCGCCTGCTGCACCGGGTGCAGCGTGCCGTCCTCGGCCTGGAGCCCTTCGACCGTCTGCACGCCGCGGCCCCGCACCTGGTGCGTCAGCATCGAGCAGGAGTACTGCGGCACGCCGTCGATGAGCACGGTGCAGGCGCCGCACTCGGCCCGGTCGCAGCCGATCTTCGTGCCGGTCAGCCCCAGCTTGTAGCGCAGCGTCATGGCCAGCGTTTCCTGCGGCAGCACGTCGACGCGCCGCTGCCGGCCGTTCACCGTCAGCGTCACGAGGCGCTCCACCGCGCCCGGGGCCTGCGCCCGCACCGCGACCCCGCCCTTGAACACGTAGCTCGAGGCCGAGACGCTGGCGCCGGCTGCGATGACGCCCTTGATGAAGTTCCGCCGGGAATGGCCGGGCTGGTCCGCCTGCGGTGAGGCGACCTGGCAATTGTCTTCCGCTGGTCTCACGTCGTCCATGAGACAACCTCCTCGGCGCGGACCGCGCTGCACGCGCGACCCGCGAAAGCACAGTCACGAACGCCGAACCAATGGTGTCGGCGCGGACGGTCCGCCAGTGGGTGAGTCTATCACGTACTTGTCGAGGGCATGCCAACGCGAATCGGCCCGCACGCGCCACTTTTTTCTTTGATTCCGGGATTGATTCATGCGTATGCTTGAAACATACGTTTGATTAACGTGTTAGTGGAGTAGCAGATGGCCGGTGAGACAAGAGAACGCATACTAGAGGTCGCAGAGCGCCTGTTCGCGACCGCCGGATTCGCGTCGACCTCGCTGCGCGACATAACCGCCGAGGCCGGCGTGAATCTCGCCGCGGTCAACTACCACTTCGGCTCGAAGGAGGCGTTGCTGGTCGCCATCCTCGAGCGCCGGATCCGACCCGTCAACGACCGGCGCCTCGCGCTGCTCGACGAGCTGGAGTCCCGGGCCGACGGCGGGCCGACGGTCGAGCAGATCGTGGCCGCATTCGTCAGCCCGCCGTTCCAGTCCGCGCTGATCGAAGGCTCCCGTCGCCGGGAGATGCTGAAGCTCGTAGGACAACTTCATTCCCAGGTGAACCCCGAGTTCCGCAGGCTGTTCATACAGCAGTTCGACGAGGTCCGCATACGCTTCACCGCCAGCCTCCAGCGCGTGCTCCCCGACATCGATCCGGAAGAGGTGGCGCGGCGGGTCATGTACATCGTCGGCGCCATGATCTACATGATGTCGTGGGGCGAGGAGTCCGGGCATCCGCCTTCCCAGGCCCCGGAACGCCTGTTGCAATCGCTGATCGAGTTCGCCAGCGCCGGCATGGCCGCCCCCGCGACGGCGCCGGCCGGCATCCCGGCGCCCGAGACACTCCCCACCGACGCATCGGTTGCGGCCCACGGAGGCCACGCATGAGGAGGGCCAGCGCGCTGGTCGCGCTCATCCCGGTGCTCGCCGCGGCCGGCGCGTGTGCGACCGCGGCGCCGGTCGCCGTCCCGGACATCGGCGTGCCGGTGCCGCCCACCTGGACCGCCGCCGACTCGCCGGCGGGTCGGATCACTGCCGACTGGTGGAAGGACTTCGGCGACAACGGCCTGGACGCGGCCGTCGAGGCCGCCCTCGCCGGCAACTTCGACCTGCAGGCCGCGGCGTTCCGCCTGGAGATCGCCGCCTCGGACGCCCGCACGGCCCGCGCCGAGCTGTTTCCCTCCATCGACGCCTCGTACACCGGGGCGCGCCAGCGGCAGAACTTCGTCGGCTTCCCGATCCCCGGGGCAGAAGACGAGGTGCTCAGCACGATCTTCACGAACCATGGCGTGTCGCTGGACGTGTCGTGGGAGATCGACCTGTGGGGCCGGCTGCGCGCCGCCACCCAGGTGGTCCTGGCCGACCTGCAGGCGTCTGCCGCCGACCTGCGCGCCACGCAGCTCTCCATGGCGGGCCAGACCGCGAAGGCGTGGTTTGCCGTCGCGGAGGCGCAGCAGCAGATCGAACTGTCACGCACGACGGTCGAGAGCTTTCGCGAGTCGGCTGAACGCGTCCGCGGGCGCTTCGAGGCAGGCATCCGGCCGCCGCTCGACCTGCGGCTGGCGCTGCTCAACCTGTCGAACGCCGAGGCGCTGCTGCAGCAGCGGCGGCAGCAGTTCGATTCCGCCGCACGCCAGCTCAAGGTGCTGCTGGGCGAGTACGCCGACGACGCCATCGCCATGCCGCTCGATCTGCCGGACCTGACCGCCGACGTTCCAGCCGGCCTGCCGGCCCAGCTGGTCTCGCGGCGTCCGGACCTGGTGGCCGCGGAGCGCCGCCTGGCCTCCTTCGAAGCCCGGGTCGGCGTCGCGCGGACCAACCGGTTTCCGGACCTCACCCTGACGGCCCGCGGCGGCACCGCCACCGACGCGCTGGTGTCGCTCGTCAACGGCGACTTCACCGTCTGGGCCCTGCTGGCGAACGTCACCGCGCCGCTCTGGCAGGGCGGGCGCCTGCGCGAGGAGGTGACGCGGGCCGAGGCGCAGAGCGCCGAGGCGCTCGCCACCTTCGCCAACACCGCGCTGACCGCGTACGCCGAGGTCGAGACCGCGCTCGCGGCCGAGGCCATCCTGCTCGAGCGCGAGCGGCAACTGGCGGCGTCGGTCGAGCATGCGCAGGGCGCGGCGCGCCTGGCGTACGAGCGCTACCTGACGGGCATCGACAACTACATCACCGTGCTCGAGTCGCAACGCTCGGCGGCGCAGGCCGAAGGTGAGCTGATCGCGGCCAGGCGGCTGCGCCTCGAGAACCGCGTCGACCTGTACCTCGCGCTGGGCGGCGGCTTCGAGCAGTTGCGCTCGCCGGTCGAGCTGATCGCGGTCGGTAACGCGGGCAACCAGCAATAACGGGACAAGAACCATGCGCATCCTCATCAACATCCTGAAGGGCGTCTTGCCGCTGGCGCTGCTGGGCGTCGCCGCGCTGGCGGCAATAACGATGATCCGCAACCGACCGGAGGCGGAGATCCAGCCGCCGCAGATTGCGCCGCCCGGCGTGCGCGTGCATGCCGTCGAGCTGGAGGACGTCGATCTGTCGGTCATCAGCGAGGGCACGGTCCAGCCGCGCACGGAGAGCGAGCTGGTGCCGGAGATCTCCGGCCGCGTCATCTCGATCTCGCCCTCGTTCGCCGAAGGGGGCTTCTTCGAAGAGGGCGACACGCTGCTGGAGATCGACCCGTTCGATTACCAGCAGGCGGTCATCGCCGCGCGCTCACAGCTCGCCCAGAGCCGGCTGCGCCTGGCCCAGGAAGAGGCGGAAGCCGAGATCGCCCAGCGGGAATGGGACGAAATCGGGGAAGGCGACCCGCGTGCGCTGACCCTGCGCGAACCGCAGCTCGAAGACGCGCGCGCCGGGGTCGCCGCGGCCGAGGCCAACCTCGTGCGCGCCGAGCGCGACCTCGACCGCGCCGAGGTCAGGGCGCCGTACGCCGGGCGCGTGCGCCGCAAGAACGTGGACGTCGGGCAGTTCGTGACGATAGGCAACTCCGTCGGCACGATCTACTCCGTCGACGTCGCCGAGATTCGCCTGCCTTTGCCGGACGCGGAGCTAGCTTATCTGGACCTGCCGCTGTCGTACAGGGGCGGCGAGACGCGGCTGGGCCCGCGCGTGACGGTGCGCACCACCTTCGCGGGCGCGACCCATGCCTGGGACGGCCGCATCGTACGCACGGAGAGCGAGATCGACCCGGTGAGCCGCATGGTGCACGTGGTCGCCGAAGTCATGGACCCGTACAGCTCCGGGCCGGATCCGAACCGCCCACCGCTGGCGGTCGGCATGTACGTGGACGCCGAGATCGAAGGGCGCCGGTTCGGCCGGCTCGCGGTCATCCCGCGCGCAGCGCTGCGCGGCCGCGACCAGGTCATGCTGGTGGACGAAGAAAGCCGACTGCGTTTCCGCACGATCGACATCCTGCGTCTGACGACGACCTCGATCTACGTGCGGGACGGCTTGCAGACCGACGAGCGCGTGGCCATCTCGACCGTGGACAGCCCGACCGACGGCATGCTGGTCCAGGTCACGAACGGCGACGCGGACGTCCTGGTGGCCGGCGCGCCGGCGGGGCCGGCCCCGGGGGAGCGCGCGGATGAGGCGGCGCCCGCCGCGGCAGTCGAGGCGCCTGCCGCCGGAAGTCAGGAAGAAGCGGCGGCCGGTAGTGGATCCGGCGGATCGGCGGCCGTGGCCGAGCCGGCCGGCGCAACGGCGGCAGCGGCTGCGACTCCCCAGCCTGCGATGCGCGACGCGCGCATGGTGGCGGTGCTCCCGTTCACCGACGTGAACCCGGATACGACCGCGGACGGATTGGGCGCGGCGCTGGGGCGGCAGGTCGTGGAACGCATCCAGACGCTCGCAGACCTCACGGTCGCGCCGACCGTGGCGCGCGCCGGGTGGGTCGTCGGCGGCGCGGTGCGGAAGACCGGCGAGGACGTGCGGGTCACCGTGCGCGTCGTGCAGGCCCGTGCCGGCGACGTCGCGTTCACCATCGAGAAGGACGGCAGCGCAAGCGAGCTGGCCACCCTCCAGGCGGCGGTGGCGGCGGACGTCGCCGCGGGGCTCGCGGAGCACAGCTCGCAATGAACGGATCGATCAGCTGGTTCGCGCGCAACACGGTGGCGGCCAACCTGCTGATGGCCTTCCTCGTCTGCGGCGGGGTGCTGGCCGCATTCAGCGTCACTTCCGACATCTTCCCCGAGATTACGCTCGATCGCGTCCAGATCGAGGTGCCGTACCTGGGCGCTGCGCCGGAAGAGGTCGAGGAAGCGGTCAACGTCCGCATCGAGGAGGCCATTCAGGGCATCGACGGCATCAAGCAGATCGTCTCGACCGCGGACGAAGGCGTGGGCAACGTGCTGGTCGAGGTGGAGCTGGGCGCCGACGTGCGGCGGGTCCTCGACGACATCAAGACCCGCGTCGACGCCATCGACACCTTTCCCGAAGAGACCGAGAAACCGATCATCCGCGAGCTGATCGCCAGGAACCAGGTGATCGACCTGGCGATATCGGGGTCGGCCGACGAGTTCGCGTTGAAGGCGGCCGCCGACCGCATTCGCGACGATCTCGCCGCGATTCCGACCATCTCGCTAGTCGAGATCACGAGCGCGCGGCCCTACGAGATATCCATCGAAGTGTCCGAGACGGCGCTGCGGCGCCACGGGCTCACCTTCGACCAAGTCGCGGACGCCGTCCGCCGCTCCTCTCTCGATCTGCCCGGCGGCTCCGTGCGCAGCGAGAGCGGCGAGATCCTGCTGCGCACGATCGGCCAGGCCTACCGCGGCGACGAGTACTCGAGCCTCGTCGTGCTGACGCGCGCCGACGGCACGCGGCTCGAGCTGGGGGAGGTGGCGACGGTCGTCGACGGGTTCGCCGAGACCGACCAGTTCGCGCTGTTCGACGCCGACCCGACGGTGCTCGTCTCGGTCTTCCGCACCGGGGATCAGAGCGCCCTCGAGATAGCCGCCGCCGTCCATGACTACGTGGAGCGGACCGGTCCGGGGCTGCCCGAGGGGATATCCCTCACCGTCTGGCAGGACCAGTCGACGATCCTCCTGGCCCGCCTCGGGACCATGTTCCGCAACGGTCTGACCGGGTTCGTGCTGGTGTTCCTGGTGCTGGCGCTGTTCCTGGAGCTGCGGCTCGCCTTCTGGGTCAGCCTCGGCATTCCCATCTCGTTCCTGGGCGCCATCATGTTGATGCCGGGAGCGGACGTGACGGTGAACGTCATCTCCCTGTTCGCCTTCATCCTGGTGCTGGGGATCGTGGTCGACGACGCGATCATCGTCGGCGAGAACGTCTACGCGCACCAGGAGGAGCACGGAGAGGGGTTGCGCGGCTCGATAGAAGGCGGCCGGGAGATCGCGACGCCGGTCGTCTTCGCCGTGCTGACGACCGTGGCGGCGTTCATGCCGCTGATGTTCGTGCCGGGCCTGATGGGCAAGGTGTTCCGCGTCATCCCGCTGGTGGTCATACCCTGCCTGCTGTTCTCGCTGGTCGAGTCGCTGTGGATTCTGCCGGCCCACCTCTCGCATATTCCGAAGCGCCGCCGCAACGGTCCGCTGCGGCGTTTGCAGCAGCGGTTCGCGAACGGCCTCAAGCTGTTCATCCGGCGCGTGTACCGGCCGCTGCTGGAGCTCGGTCTCCAGTGGCGCTACACCACCGCGGCCGTCGGCGTGTCGACGCTGATCGTGACCGGCGGGATGGTGCTCGGCGGCTGGACGAACTTTCACTTCTTCCCGAACATCGAGGCGGACTTCATGGCCGCCTCGATCACCATGCCGCAGGGCACGCCGGTGTCCGAGACCGCCGCGGCCGTGCGCAAGCTGGAGATCGGCGCGGAGCGCGTGCGTCGCGAGCTGGTGGAGGAGACCGGCGAGGACTACTTCCGGCACACCTTCACCGCGGTCGGCGACCAGCCGATGGCGGCCCGCGAAGGCGGTCCGATGGCGGGCATGATCAGCGCCACCGCGCCGCACCTCGGCGAGGTCTCCATCGAGCTGCTGCCGTCGCAGGCGCGGGCGCTGTCGAGCGAGCAGGTCGTCAACCGCTGGCGCGAGGCGACCGGCGCCATCCCCGAGGCGGTCGACGTCAGCTTCAACGCCTCTATCATGGCGCCCGGCGACGACATCGACATCATGCTGGTCGGCTCCGACATGGAGCAGCTCCGCGCGGCGGCGGCGGACGTCAAGGCGGAGCTGTCCGGCTACACCGGCGTCTACAGCATCGCCGACTCGTTCAGGGCCGGGAAACGGGAGATGAAGCTCGGCATCAAGCCCGCAGCCGAGACCCTGGGCCTGACGCTGGGAGACCTCGGCCGGCAGGTGCGCCAGGCGTTCTACGGCGAGGAGGCGCAGCGCATCCAGCGCGGGCGCGACGACATCCGCGTCATGGTGCGCTATCCGCTGGAGGATCGGCGCTCGCTGGGCGACCTGGAGAACATGCACATCCGCACGCCCGACGGCGGCGAGGTGCCGTTCAGCCAGGTGGCGGAGGTGGATCCCGGCCGCGGATTCGCCTCGATCAAGCGCGTCGACCGCAACCGCGCGGTCAACGTCACGGCGTCCGTGGACGAGAACGTGACCACCAGCGGCACGGTGCTCGCCGACCTGCAGAACCGCGTCCTGCCCGAGGTGCTGGCGCGCCACCAGGGCGTGCGCTACGTGTTCGAAGGCGTGCAGGCGGAGCAGGTCGACGCGGTGGGCGGCCTGCAGAGCGGGTTCCTCATCGCCCTGCTGGCGATCTTCGCGCTGCTGGCCGTGCCGTTGAAGTCGTACCTGCAGCCGCTGATCATCATGGGCGCCATTCCGTTCGGTCTGGTGGGGGCGATCTGGGGCCACATGATCATGGGGCTCAACGTCAGCTTCATGTCGATGTTCGGCCTGGTGGCGCTGTCCGGCGTCGTCGTGAACGACAGCCTGGTGATGGTCACGTTCATCAACCGCAAGCGCGAGTTGCACGCCGACCTGAACACGGCCATCCGGGAGGCCGGAGCCGCGCGCTTCCGGCCCATCCTGCTGACGTCGCTGACGACGTTCTTCGGCCTCCTGCCGCTGATGCTGGAGCGCAGCGTCGACGCGGCGTTCCTGCAGCCCATGGCCGTCTCGCTGGCGTTCGGGGTGGTCTTCGCCACCTTCATCACGCTCATGCTGGTGCCGACGGCCTACCTCATCGTCGAGGACGTCCGGCGTCTGGCGCGGAAGCTGGCGTTCGGCCGCGGCGAACCCGAGAGCGGCGCACCTTCACCGCTCGAACCCGAAGCGGCGGCGTCCGAAACCTAGTCGGCGCCGCCGACTATCTCGGCGACCACCCGCTCGGCGAGCGGGGGACTGATGCCGCAGGAGGAGTCGTTGATGCGGCACTGCGCCAGCGTCAGCGAGCAGCCGCACGGGCAGCCGTCCTCGTTGAGCCGCTGCAGCACGCGCTCCCTCTGATCGGGCGTCAGCTCCGACAGGTCCAGACCGGGGATGCTGGTGGCGTGCGCCGCGTTGACGAGGCGCGTGGTGTTGTTCTCCTCGATCAGCTCGACGCTGACCGTCGTCGGCAGCGCGGTCAGGTGGCGGACCTCCTGCTCGAACACGTTGGGGCTGATCAGGCCCACGTGCGTCTGTACCATCCTCCCGTCCGGATCGACGATGAAGGAAGTGGGTAGCGCGAACACGCCGGGAAACTCCCGGTAGAGATCGTCCGTCGCCATGACGATCGGATAGTTCACTCCCATCCGATCGGCGAACGCAGCGACGTCCGCCGGGTCGCCCTCGTCCGTCGAGACGCCGACCACCTGCAGGTGGTCCGGATAGCGCTCCTGCAACTGGATCAGGTGCGGGATCTCCTCGCGGCACGGCCCGCACCAGGTGGCCCAGAAGTTCACCAGCGCTACCTTCCCGCGCCAGTCGCCGGTCGACATGTTCCCGCCGCCAAGTATGTCCATCGCGACGTCGCCGACGGGCAGCGGCTCCCGCAGCAGCTCGATGGTCAGATCTTCGGGCGACTCGAACACCGGCTCGGGCGCGGGGACGGGCGCCTCGGACGCCTGGCCGCACCCGGCCAGCACGGCCGCCGCAACGACGGCCCACGGCGACACCCGTGCGGAATACATGCGCATCGTCATACCTGCCTTTGCGAGGATCTCCATTGTACCGCCTGTTGCCCCACCGCGCGCACCGGCCGCCAGGACGGCACCTTACCGGTAGCCGAGCTGGACGGCGATGACGAGCGCGACGACGGCCACCGCGTTCAGCTTGAGCTGGAGCGGCAGGATGAACCGGACCCAGCTCGCATAAGGAATGCGGGCGAGCCCCAGGATGCCCATCAGCACGGCGTTGGTCGGCGCGATCATGTTGGTGAACCCGTCGCCGAACTGGTAGGCGAGCACCGCCGTCTGGCGCGTCACCCCGGTCAGGTCGGCGAGCGGCGCCATGATCGGCATGGTGACGAACGCCTGCCCGGAGCCGGACGGGATGAAGAAATTGCAGACCGTCTGGACCACCAGCATCCCCACCGCCGCCGCGTGGCCCGGCAGCGCCGCGAGCGGCTCCGCCAGGCCGTGGATGACCGTGTCGATGACGCGCGCGTCCGACAGCACCACCTGAATTGTGCGCGCAAAGCCGATGAGCAGCGCGGTGGTCGTCATGGCCGCCGCGCCGCCCAGGAACGCGCGCGACGCGGCGTTCGGCCCCAGCCCGCCGGCCAGCGCGGCCAGCAGTCCTATCGCCAGGAATACGGCAGACAGCTCGGTCAGGTACCAACCGTAGGCGGCGATGCCGTATACGAACACCGTGACGCCGCCCGCGAAAATCAGCGCGGCCAGCAGCCGCCCGCGGGTCATCTCCACGTCGGCCGGCAACTCGTATCCGCTCGAATAGTCGATGCTGGCCACCAGGCTCGCCGCCGGCTCCCCGCGCACCCGCACGGCGTAGCGCAGCACGTGCTGCACGCCGACCGCCGCGCAGACGAGCAGCAGCAGCCACCGCACGGCCTGGCCGGACGTCAGCGGCAGGCCGGCGATGTCCTGCGCGATCAGCACCGTGAACGGGTTGAGCGCCGCGCAGGCGTAGCCGACGCCGGCGCCGACGTACAGGATGCCGACCGCCACCACCGCGTCCATGCGCAGCGCGAGGCAGAGCGTGACCAGGACCGGCACGAACGCCACGTACTCCTCGGCCATGCCAACCGTGGAGGAGCCCAGCGCGAACAGCAGCACCATGCCGCCGATGAGCAGGGCCGGGCGGGACGCCAGGCGGCGCAGCGCGGCTCCGATCAGCGCGTCGACCGCGCCGGTGGCGCGCACGACGGCAATCACCCCGCCGGCGATGAAGACGAAGAAGATGATGTCCTGGGCAGCCGCCAGACCGGCCGGGATAGCCGTCAGGAACGCCAGCGGCGGCAGCGGGTCGGCCTCGACCGGATGGTAGGTGCCGCGCACGACCTGGCGCCCGTCGCGCTCGAACTCGCCGGCCGGCAGAAAGTACGTGGCGAGCTGCGCCACGACGATCAGCAGGAGCAGCAGCACCAGCGCGTCCGGCATGCGCCAGTTGCGCCTTCGCGGTCGGCTCATGGCCACAGGCTGCTCAGCGCGTGGGGTCGTCCGACACCCGCACCAGCAGCTTGCCGAAGTTCTTGCCCCGCAGCAGGCCCTGGAAGGCCGGCACCGCCTGCTCCAGGCCCTCGACGATGTCTTCCTTGTAGACCAGCTCGCCGCTCTTGATCCATGCACCGACGTCGCGCAGGAAGTCCGGCTCGCGGTCGGCGTGGTCGAAGATGATGAAGCCGCGGATGGTGAGGCGGCGCACCAGCGCCAACCCCATCACGCGTGGCACGAGGTTCGGACCGGGCGGCGCGTCCGACTGGTTGTAGTTGGCGATGCGCCCGCAGATCGGTATGCGCGCATAGGTGTTGAGCAGCGGCAGGACCGCGTCGAATACCGCGCCGCCGACGTTCTCGAAGTAGACGTCGACGCCGTCCGGGCAGGCCGCCTTCAGCGCCTCCGGAAACTCCTCGTCGTAGCGGCTGACGCAGGCGTCGAAGCCGAGCTCGCGCGTCACGTAGTCGCATTTCTCGCGGGCGCCCGCCACGCCGACAACGCGGCAGCCCTTGATGCGCGCGATCTGCCCCACGACCGCCCCGACGGCCCCGGACGCGGCCGAGACCACTACCGTCTCGCCCGGCTGCGGCTGTCCGATGTCGAGCAGTCCTACGTACGCCGTATGTCCCGGCATGCCGAGCACGCCGACCGCCGTGGAGATCGGCGCGTCGGCGGGATCCAGCTTGCGGACGCCCGTCCCGTCGGACAGCCCGTACTCCTGCCAGCCGTTCCCGCACAGGATGAAGTCGCCCGGCCGGTAGCCGTCGAGGTTCGACTCGATCACCTGGCCCACGGTGCCGCCCACCATCACGCCCCCGATATCCACCGTCTGGGCGTAACCGACGCTCCGGTTCATCCGCCCGCGCATGTAGGGATCGAGCGACAGGTAGATGGTGCGGCTCAGCAACTGGCCGGGGCCGGGACGCGGCGCCGGCCCCTCCACCAGCCTGAAGTCCGCCGCCTTCGGTGCTCCCGCCGGGCGGGCGGCCAGTGTGATGCTGCGGTTGCGGCTCGTTGCGGCAAGGTCCGTCATGGCGCTGTCAGTATAGTGTCGCGGCCGGCGTCAGCCACCACCCGCTGCGCGCTTCTGGATGCGGGCCCAGGTGTCGCGCAGGCCGACGGTGCGGTTGAAGACGGGCGCGCCGTCCGCCGTGTCGGGATCGACACAGAAATACCCCACGCGCTCGAACTGGTAGCGTTCGCCGGCCGCAGCGCCCGCCAGGCCGGGCTCCAGGCGGCAGCCCGTCAGCACCTCGCGCGACCCCGGATTCAGGTGGTCCTTGTAGTCTTCGCCTTCCGCAAGGTCGTCCGGATTCTCCTTCGAGAAGAGGTGGTCGTACAGGCGCACCTCGGCCTCGACGGCGTGCGCTGCGGACACCCAGTGGATCGTGCCGCGCACCTTGCGCCCGTCGGGCGCGTAGCCGCCGCGTGTCTCCGGGTCGTAGGTGCAGCGCAGCTCAACCACCGCTCCGGTCTCATCGCGGACCACGTCGACGCACTTGATGAAATAGGCGTAGCGCAGGCGCACCTCCCGGCCGGGGGCCAGGCGGAAGTACTTGCGGGGCGGATCCTCGCGGAAGTCGTCGCGGTCGATGTACAGCACCCGCGCGAACGGCACCTTGCGCGTGCCGGCGGAGGCGTCCTCGGGATTGTTGACCGCGTCGAGCTCCTCGACCTGGTCCTCGGGATAGTTCTCGATCACCACGCGCAGCGGCCGCAACACGGCCAGCACGCGCTGCGCCGTGCGGTTCAGCTCCTGCCGGACGGCGTCCTCGAGCTGTTCGACCTGCACCAGGCTGTTCGCCTTGGCGATGCCGATGCGGTCGCAGAAGTCGCGAATGGCCGGCGGCGGATAACCGCGGCGGCGCATGCCGACCAGCGTCGGCATGCGCGGGTCGTCCCAGCCGTCCACGTAGCCGCCTTCGACCAACTCCAGCAGCTTGCGCTTGCTCAGCACGGTGTGCGTGACGTTGAGGCGCGCGAACTCGATCTGCCGCGGCGGCGCCTCGAACCGCAGCCGCTCCAGGAACCAGTCGTAGAGCGGGCGGTGGTCCTCGAACTCCAGCGTGCAGAGCGAGTGCGTGATCCGCTCGAACGCATCCGACAGCGGATGCGTGAAGTCGTACATCGGGTAGATGCACCAGCGGTCGCCCTGCCGGTAGTGGGGGGCGCGTCGAATGCGGTAGAGCGCCGGGTCGCGCATGTTCATGTTGGACGACGCCATGTCGATCCGCGCCCGCAGCGTGCGGCTGCCGTCGGCGAACTCGCCGGCCCGCATCCGCTCGAACAGGTCCAGGTTCTCCGCCACGGAACGGCCGCGGTACGGGCTGTCGCGGCCCGGCTCGTCCCAGCGTCCGCGGTAGCGGCCGACCTCGTCGCCCTGCAGGTCACAGACGTAGGCATCGCCGTTGCGGATCAACTGCACCGCGCAGTCGTACAGCCGCTCGAAGTAGTCCGAGGCGCAGTAGAAGCGGTCTTCCCAGTCGAACCCGAGCCAGCGCACGTCGTCCTCGATGGCGCGGACGAACTCCTGGTCCTCTGTCTCCGGGTTGGTGTCGTCCATGCGCAGGTTGCACAGCCCGGCGTGCTCCCGGGCGATCCCGAAATTGAGGCAGATCGCCTTGGCGTGCCCGATGTGCAGGTAGCCGTTCGGCTCGGGCGGAAAGCGCGTGTGCACGCGCCCGCCGTGCTTGTCGGCCTCGCGATCGGCAACGACGATCTCCCGAATGAAATCCAGCCCCGCGGCGGCCGGCGCGCCGCCGCCTGCGCCGTCGTCCCTCATGCCCCCTCCGCCCCGCTCTCCTGCAACTCGCCCAGCGCCCGGTCTATGCGCGCCAGGCACGCGTTCCGGCCCAGAATCTCCAGTCCTTCGAACAGCCCGAAGCCGACGGCCTTGCCGGTCACCGCCACGCGCACGGCATGGATGATGCGACCGATCGGCATGTCCTCGGCCTCGACGAAGCGGTGCATGGCGCCGTCGAGCGCCTCGGCGTCGTACGGCTCGACCGTCTCGAGCGCCGCGCGGAAGCGGGCCAGGCGCGCCCCGGCGCCGTCCGCGGCGATCCGCTTGCGGAACGCCTTCTCATCGTACGGAAAGGCGTCGTCCGCTTGAAAGAACTCGCCGTAGCCCACGATGTCGCCGGCCACCTTGATCCGCTCGCCGGCCGCCGCTACGACGCGCGCCACGCGGTGCAGATCCTCAGGCGAGGGCGCCGCCGGCAGCAGGCCGCGCCGCTGCAGGAACGGCACGACGGCCGCCGTCTTGTCGGCCGGCGGCAGCCGCTGCATGTAGCGCTCCTCGAACGCCAGCAGCTTCGGCGCGTCGAAGCTGGCCGCCGAGCGGTTCACGCGGTCGAGCGAGAACTGCTCGATCATCTCGGAAACCGTGAACATCTCCGTGCGGTCGTCGAGCGACCAACCGAGCAGCAGCAGGTAGTTGAGCAGCGCTTCCGGCCGATACCCCACGGCGCGGTAGAACTCCACCAGCAGCGGGTTGCACGCTTCGTCCGGGGGCGCTGCTCCGAGGGCCGCCAGGATGCCCGAACCGTGCTCGTGCAGCTTCCTGAAATCCGGGTGCTGCAGATAGCGGCCCAGCTTCCGCTTGCTCAGCTTCTCCGCGCTGCCCGGCTCGGACACGTACGGCAGGTGCGCGTACGCCGGCACGTCGTAGCCGAGCGCGCGTGCGATGAAGATCTGCCGCGGCGTGTTCGACAGGTGCTCGACCGCCCGGATCACGTGGGTGATGGCGAAGTCGTGGTCGTCCACCGCGCTCGCCAGGTGGTAGAGGCAGCTCCCGTCGGTCCGCTGCACGACGTGGTCCTGCTCCAGCGCCCAATCGAACTCCACGGGGCCCCGCACCTGGTCGTCGAAGGCGCACATCCCTTCGCGCGGCATCTTCAGGCGCACCACCGCGCGCCGGCCCTCCGCCTCGAACGCCTGCTCTTCCGCCGGCGTTGCCGCCATCCAGCGGCGGCTGTAGATGAAGCGCCGCTTGCCGCGCTGCGCCGCTTCACGCTCCGCCTGGATCTCTTCGGCGGTCGCATAGTCGCGGTAGGCGTGGCCGGCGGCGAGCAGCCTGTCGACCGCCGCCGCGTGGCGCGCCTGCCGCTGCGACTGGAAATACGGCGCATGCGGGCCGCCCACCTCCGGCCCTTCGTCCCAGTCGAGGCCGAGCCAGCGGAACCCGTCGAGGATCGGCTGCAACGCCTCGCCGACGTTGCGCTGCCGGTCGGTGTCGTCGATGCGCAGGATGAAGCGCCCGCCGTGCCGGCGTGCGAACAGCCAGTTGAACAGGGCGGTCCGCACGCCCCCGATATGCAGGTAGCCGGTGGGGCTCGGCGCGAACCGCGTCCGGACGCTCACCCCGCCTCCCGATGCACTATCATCGGGCATGAAGCTTACCAGCCTGGTTCTGGCGCTGCTTGCGATGTCGGCCACCGTCGCTTTCGCCCAGTCGGGCGCCCGGCCGCAGATCTCGGCGGACGCCATCGACGTGCCCGGACACGGTCCGCTGCTCTACACCATCGCCGTCCCCCGCGACCTGCGGGACGGCGAGCCGCGCCCCCTGATTCTCGCGCTCCATCCCGGCGGCGGCAGCCGCGGCGGGCCGTTCCTGCAGGGCATCGTGGAGCCGGCCTTGCGCGACTGGGGCGCCATCATCGTGGCGCCGGACTCGCCGAACCGGCGCTGGTCCGTGCCGTCGGCCGAGGAGTCGGTGCTGTATCTGCTCGACGACATTCTCGAGAAATACGAAATCGACCGCGACCGGATGCTGGTGACCGGATTCAGCATGGGCGGCGCCGGCACGTGGTTCATGGCCACGCACCATCCGGAGCGCTTCACGGGCGCCATCCCGATCGCCAGCGCGCCGCGCGACAACCCGCTCGACCGCATCGGGCCGATGCCGGTGCACGTGATCCACAGCCGCGACGACGAGCTGGTGCCGATCGAGCCGGCGCGGGCCGCGGCCGACACGCTGGCGCAGCGCGGAGATCCCACGGAGTTCACCGAGCTGTCGGGCGTCGGCCACTACACGATGGGCGGCTACGTGCAGGCGCTGCGGCAGGCCGGCGCCTGGATGCGGCAGCAGTGGGACCGGCGCTGATGGACGCTCCCGTAAAGGCGATCCCGGTCCTCGCTCCCTCGCTGCTGGTCTCCATGCCGCAGTTGCACGACCCGAACTTCGAGCGCAGCGTCATCCTGCTCTGCGAGCACGGCGAGCACGGCGCCTTCGGCCTCGTTCTCAACCGGCGCACGAACACGCCCGCCTCGGCCGTCGTCCGGCTGTCGCCGCCGCTATCGGCTGACAGCGGCATGGAGCTCTGGATAGGCGGGCCGGTAGAGCCGGACCGCGGCTGGATCCTGACCGGCTCGCAACCGTCCGACATCGAAGCCATCCAGGTGTGTGACGGGATCTTCCTGTCGACGTCTCCGGTGCTGCTGCGCCGCCTGATCGAGGGACCGCCGCAACCGCGCACGCGGCTGCTCACCGGCTACGCGGGCTGGGGCGCCGGCCAGCTCGACGCCGAGCTGGCGTCCTCCGCCTGGCTGCATGCCGATGTCGACCTCGACATCGTGTTCGACACGAGTGCGGATGACATGTGGGAGGCGGCCATCCGCCGTCTCGGCGCCGACCCGACGCTGCTTCAAACGGGCGGCGGCGGCGTGGTGCACTGACCGCGCCGCGCGGGCGTCATGCAGTCGCCGTCCGGCGGCGGCACAGCAGCATGGTCCAGGGCAGCGGCGCGCACTGATCGACGACGTCGAACCCGGGCAATCCCGCCGCTACGAAACGGACGAAGCCCCGCCGCGACCAGTGCTGTACATGTCCGGGGGTGTTTCCCAGCTCGCGAAGGTACGCCCCGCGCAGCACGTTCAGCCCGCGCCACAGCGGCTCGCGCGGCACGCTGAGGATCAGGTGGCGGCCGGCTACGGCGGCCAGCCGGGCCAGTGCGGCGCGCGGGTCCGGCAGGTGCTCCAGCACCTCGCAGCAGACGACCAGGTCCGCCCGATCTTCGCGCTCCGACAGGTCGTAGACGCTCCGCACGGCGAACATGCCGGGGTCCAGCCCGGCGTCGCGCGCGTTGGCGCGCGCGTAGTCGATGACGGTGGCCGCGAAGTCGGTGCCGCGGCACGGCACGCCGCGGTGGGCCCAGCGCAGCGTCCAGTATCCCTCGCCGCAGCCCACTTCATGGATGGACGCCGGCGCGGCGCGGTCGACGTAGCCCTCCAGGCGGTCGGTGAAGCCGCGCATGATCCGCCGCACCACCGGATTGGCCGAGCCGTACTTGTCACAGGTGTTGCCGAAGACGACGCCGTCCTCGGTCCGGCCGCCGGAGATCTTCATGTCTGGCTCGTGCCAGGCGGCGGACCGGGGCGCTACCGCCCGCCGGCGGACCGCATCCTGTGGAGCAGATCCTCCATCAGCTTGCGGTTGGCCGCCAGCAGATCGGCAATGAAGGCCACCAGGAACAACTGGAAGCCGGCGCCCATCAGCAGCGTCGCCAGGATCAGGCTCTGCACGTGGCCGTCGCCGTCGCCGCGCAGGTAGAACGCCAGGAACCGGACGCCGATGGCGAACCCGGCCAGGAACGTGACCGCGGCGAGCGATGAGAAAAAACGGAACGGGCGGTAGATGACGAATACGCGGACGATGGTGATGACGCTGCGTGCGATGTAGTACGGGATGCTCGTCACCAGGTGGGAAGACCGCAGATCCTCGTTCACCCGGACCGGCACCGAAGTGATGGCGATGTGCTTCTGCCCGGCCTGAATGATGGTTTCCAGCGTGTAGGTGTAGTCGCTGAACACGGCGATCTGCTGCGCGGCGCCGCGGCTGATGGCGCGGAAGCCGCTCGGGGCGTCCGGGATGCTCGTATTGCTGGCGATTCGCACCACCCAGCTCCCCAGCTTCTGCAGCATCTTCTTCAGCGGCGAGAAGTGGCGGATGACCTGGATGGGCCGCTCGCCCACGACGATGTCCGCCGTACCGTCGAGAACGGGCGCCACGAGCGCCGGGATGTCGCGCGCGTCGTACTGGTTGTCGGCGTCGGTGTTGACGATCACGTCGGCGCCGTGGCGCAGGCATGCATTGAGTCCGGTCATGAACGCCCGCGCCAGGCCCTGGTTGGTGGTGTGCCGCACGACATGATCGACGCCGTTGTCCAGCGCAACCTGGCGCGTCCCGTCACTGCTGCCGTCGTCGACGACCAGCCACTCGACCGCGTCGAAGCCGGGCACCTCCCGCGGCAGCTCGGCCAGGGTGGCGCCCAGCGTCTCGGCCTCGTTATAGCAGGGGACCTGAATGATGAGCTTCAACTTGCTTCCCGGTCGAACCTGAAGCCGATGTTGTACAAGCCGATGCCCAGGGTGCGGCGGTCCTGCGAGCCACGGACTTCCTGCGGTGACCGGGCGCCATCGACGTCCAGCCGCACTGTGCACGTCGGGCTGTCGTCCGTGCAACCCAGGCCGACTTCGTGCACCGCCGTCGCGCCGCTGTCGAAGACGATCTCCTGCTGCACTTCGCCGGAGTTGACGGTCAGCGTCACCAGGTGCTCCGGCGACGCCGCGTACGGCCGCAGCTCCATGAGGAGCACGGCCGGCCAGCGCCCTCCGTCGAACCAGTCCCTCGACAGCTCCAGCGTCTGCGCGGCGCTGGACCAGACGTGACCCTCCTCCGGGTTGTGCCAACCACGGCCGAGGATTCTCTGCGCGTCAACGTATCCGCGCCGCGTGGGGTACATGCGCCCGGCCTCGAACGTAAATCCACGGTCCGGGGATGCGCATACCGCGGGCCGCTTGTACAGGTACAGGTCCTGACTCCAGAAGCTGTCGTCGGCCGCTACGGGAATCGTCGGGGCATTGGCCATTCTGCTGTCCCAGTACGACATCGTGTCGGCCGGCTCGAGACAGCGGTGATCGCTCGGCCGCCTGCCGAGCATCCACACGCTGGAACCGCCGACGCGGTCGTAGGACGACAGGATCAGGTCCAGGTCATCCGACTCGAAGGGAAAGACACGTTTGCCGAAGTAGTAGGTCAGCGGAGTCTGCAGTCGCGCGTAGCCCTCCCAGTTGCGTTTGCCGCCCCAACCGTCGACATCCAGCAGCAGCAGGCCCTCCCCGACGGCGTCCGCAATCCTGCTCATGACGGCGTACGGCCGCACGCCTTCACGCACCGGCATCTGCTGCATGACGTAGTACAGGTGGAACGGAATCGTCAGCGCGATCGACGCCGCGCCGAGCACGCGAAACCATCGCGACGCCGAAAGGAACGTCACGGCCACGGCGATGGCGATGCCGTACGGCACGATCTCGCTGACCAGGTAGCGCGCGTAGTAGTAGTGCTGGTAGATGACCGGCACGTTCACCGCCAGATTCGCGAACAGGCATACGGCCAGGAAGACGTACAGCAGCAGCACCGGCCATTGGCGGGGGGAACGATGCACGCCGGCGATCGCGACCAGCGCGAGCAGCGGCGAGGTGTACAGCAGCCAGCCGACCGCGCCCGTCTGCCAGAAGATCGGCGCACCCGCACCCACTATCCCGAACCGCGTGTAGTGCGGAACGTAGGCGTAGCGGTCGGTGAACCCGATGACATAGGCCTCGTAGAGGCTCCCGGCGACGCCGAGCGCAACGGCCGCGCCGGCAAGTCCGATCCACAAGCCCGGCCGCGCGGCGAACGCCAGCCGGCGGCGCCAGGCGTCGCTGCGCACCGCGAACGGCAGGATCGCTCCGGCCGCGATCGTCCCCAGGGAGACAACCGCGAGGATCTCCTTCCAGTACGTCCCGAGCAGCCCGGCGAACCGCCACCCGTAGATCACCGGGGAGTAGACGGGCGAGTAGTACAAGCCATAGAGCACCGAGATCGCATACAGGCCCGCGACGAGGCCGCCGTACGCGATGACCTGGCGGGTGTACGCCGGCCGGTGCTGCGTGGTCCACCAGAGGCCCAGACCGTAAACCAGCACCAGCAGCGGCAGGTACAGGAACCCGGTGATGCGCACGAAGAAGACCAGCGCAAGAGAGAGTGCGGACAGTGCCCCCAACGCCGCCGTGGAGGCTGGCGGCGCCGCGCGTTGCACCCCGCGCGCCGCGCGCGCCAGGTAATAGAACCCGATGGCGGAGAACGCCAGCGCCACGATCTCCGTGACGTGCAGGCGGCTGAAAAAGACGTGCAACGGATTCACCGCCAGCAGCAACCCGGCCGCCAGCGCCGCCGCGCGCGCGCCGGTGATCTCGAGCACGAGCAGACAGATCCCGGCGATGCTGAGCAGACTGAAGAAGGTCAGGGCGTAGAACCGCGCCCGATCGCCGAACAGATCGGCAAACGTCGCCATCCACAGCGGGTGGAGATGGTAGAACTGGAATACGTAGTCGCCCCGCGTGTGGGAATAGTAGACGCCGGGCTGCACGTGGTACCCGAAACCGCGCTGCTCGGGGAGAACCTCGTCGTAGATGTCCCGCAGACGCTGGTCGGGCAGCGTTGCAGGCAACGGGTCGTCGATGAACACCGAGCCTTCCCGCTGCAGGTGGGCCGACATGCTGACGTAGACCCCCTGGTCCTGTCCGCCGTGCATGGGGAGGAACGGTTCCGCCCGAAACAGCAGTGCCGCCAACAGGACTACGAGGATCACCGCAAAGACCGGCTTGCCCGCGGAAGCGTGCTCCGGATCGAACGTGGCCGGCAGGAAATGGCGGGCGGCCGTCGCGAGCAACAGACCCGCGATGGCCGCGATCCGCCCGTCGAACGCGTCAAGCGCGAGCAGGGCTACGGACGCGTACGAAATGCAGACGACCGACAGGATGAAGAAGTCGAAGACCCGAAAGAACGTCAAGTCGGCCGGCTGCTGACGCTCCACACTCGTAGTCTACGGTGCGGGACCCGCAGAGCGCAGTTCTATCCGGCCGACAGCAACACCGAGCGCACGTGTGTCACGCGCACTCGGCACGTGCGTATCGCTCAGCAATGCGATTTCCAGCTCCGGCGGCTCAAGCCGGCAGTCTCCCAGATCGAACGTCGCACTCCAGCGCCCGCTGATGGTTTGCTCGAAGAGTGTGCAGCCGTCGATGGAGATGTTCAGTTGCTTCGGTCCGCCGGTTATCAGGACTTCCACTGCCAGGGAGGTCGGCAACGTCTCCAGATCGAGCGGGACCACCAGCCGCGCGTCGCCGCGCGTCCAGCGGAAGGGTCTGGCGCCGGCCCACTCGGTGCCGTAGAAGCCGGAAACACGTCCGCCAAGCCTCTGTAACTGCTCGTCGCGAATGAGGTTCGGCGAGCCTGACGTGGCTGCATCACCCCGGGTCGCCGCAAGGCTGATAGCGCCGCTGCCGCTATCCTCGCGCACCTCGAACACCTGCAGGGAGTTGTCGCCAGGGACGAGCCAGCGCGGATTGATGATTGCCTCCCACGCCTCGCGCCGGCCGACCACGGGAAAGGCGTACGGGCGCGTCACCGCCGCGACCTGGCCGTTGAGCGCTATCGCCAGCACCGGCGGCGGCGCACCGTCGGAAAGGCCGACGACGTGGCCCGTGATGTGGGCGGGTACGAAGTCGGCTTGCGGGTCCATGTCCCGCATCAGCGGGAGCGCGTCCACGATCACCTCGAAGTCCCCCGGCTGCGCCAGGGGCGCGGGCACGGCCGGACTGCCGATCAAATCGCCGTAGCGGCGATCGGGAGTCGGGATGTCCAGCAGCTCGCCTGTGTCAAGCCACTCGAACTTGCGGGCTGCACTTTCGATCAGCGCAGCGTTGAGATCACCGGGAACCTCCATGTGCCGCCTGGCGCCGTCGTAGAACATCACCTTCGACGGACGCGGGGCGTGCGCCGGGTCGAGCATGTTCGAACCGTCGGGAGACCATGGCAGGTCGACCCCCAGCTCGGCCGCCAGTGTCGGTACGATGTCGATTACCTCGACGTTCGCGTCGACCACGTTTCCCCGGCGCTGCGCAGGCCGCTTGACGAACAGCGGCACGCCGGCGACGTCCGCAAACGAAGATTCCGTCGGCTGCCGTATCGACTGCCCGGGCTGCAGGCTGAGGCCGTGGTCGGCGGTGACCACGATCAGCGCGTCATCGTAGATGCCCACCTCTCGCAAGCGCGCCATGAGACGGCCGAGCAAAGTATCGACATACGCCACCTGCAGCAGGTAGCGGTGGTAGTTGAGCGCCGCAGCCCACCGATCTTCGTTCCACCGTCCTTCCCGCAGGCCGATCATGTGCCGCTGGAAGGTGAATTGTTGTCCTGTCGGCAGGTACAGAAACGGCTCGTGCGGCAACAGCGCGTGCATGAAGTGCAGCATCGGCTGCGTGTCAGCGTCGATCGCCGCGATGAAGCGGTCGATGGTCACGCGCCGGTCATCGAGCCGCGCCGTCCGCCAGCGGTCTCCGAACGTCTCGGTGTCCTCGTTCGCTGCAAAGTCCTTCCAGTTCTGGTCCACTGGCGGCAGCGCGGCAGCCAGGTCGTCCGGCAACACCACCGCCAGATAAACGACCGCCAGATCGCCCATGACGCCCCCGAACCAAGCACTCCACGGAGGGCGCTGGGGCGGGCAGAGCGCCTCCGGACAGAGATCGGTAAGCGGTTCCTCGACGTGCAACTGGTACCGGCCACCCAACAGCGTGAACAGGTTGGCCGGATGCTCGGACGCCACAGGCAGCAGACCTTCCGACGGGCGCATGCCGGTCAGCACGGCGGGCAGGGCGTACGTCGTCAACCCCGCCGCCGCGGTCGCGTTGCGGAACCAGGTGGCGTCGTCGGCCAAGGCCGCGAAGTTGGGAAAGGCCGCCCGGTCGATGTCGCCGTCCCGGTCGAGCAGCGCAGCGAGCTGGAACTGGTCGAATACGACGAACACTACCGGTGGTGTGTCGCCAAACGTGACGCCGTCGAGTGCCGCCACGTCGCCGGCGGGCGACAGCAGGCGGCCCACTCCCGGTGTGAAGAGAAACAGCGCCGGCACGACAAGCGTGGCCGGGGCCAGGAACGTTGCAAACAACCGTGCGGGTGCGAACCCGCGATAGACGACGGCCGCGCCGGCACCGGCAAGCGCGGCCAGAGCGACGAGATAGGCGCCATCCGCGCCAGAAAGCGGCTTGAGTGCGGCTAGCGCAACCGCCGTTGCGAGGCCGGCGATGACCGCCGTCGCGATGCGACGGCGCCAGCGGGGCCCGCCGGCAAGGCCGGCGAGACGGACGGCGAGCACGCAGGCGGCCGGACCGCCGAGGCAGAGGATTGCCACGAGAGCCAGCAGGTCGCCCGGCCGGGTGTCGTGGGCAATGAAGAACTCGGGACTGCGCCCTACGACGTCGAAAATCGGCTGCGCGACGGCAAGGCACCACAGGCCGACGACGTGCAGCGCTTCCAGGCGGCGGTCCGCCGCGGTCTCCGGCGGCACCTGCCTCGGCCGCGGCGCCACGGATCGCAGCCACCCGCTGACACGCTCGTGCACCGGCCGCAGCCACGGCGCGGCCGCAGCCAGCCAGCTCCAGGCCCGTGCGTGCAGCACACGCTCATGCAGGGGTGAGGCTGGGACCAGGTAGTGCCGGACGCCGCATATGAGGGTCAGCGCGATCAACGCCCGCCACGGCGTGGACATGGAGAACAGGTCTCCGACGCGAATGCCGCCGAAGACGACTACATACGTCGCCATCACGGCGAGCACGACCGTCAGGCCGTCGGCCACACGCGCCCAGCCGGGCAGGGCGGGACCCGAATCGTTCGACCGATTCATCCGGATGCCGGCTGGCAGTGGTACAGCGTGCGGGTACCCGAAGCCAGCGTCTCGTGGACTACGGAGCCGAAGTGCCGTTCGAGCGCGGCGCCGACTGTCGCGGCGGAGTAGTCGAATTCCTGGTCCTGGCGGTTGCGCAGCAGCCGCTCCACCATCGGGTCCTCCGGTCCGACGAACTCCAGGACGACCTCGCCGCCGAACTGCGCGAGCCAGGCCACGAAGTCGTCCAGCGGGATGTTCCGGCCAATCACCAGGTGGTGGATCAGCGCCAGGCACAGGATGAGCGCCGGCCGGCCGCGGTCGCCAAGCGGCAGGCGCTCGCGGCCGCGCCAGCCCAGGCCGGGGGACGGATCGGCCAGATCGGCGAGCACCGGCAGGACGTTCGGAGGTCCGTCTGCCTTGAGCGCCTGGTACAGACGCTCGATGACCAGGTGATCCGCGTCGAGCGCGAGCACGTACTCCGCATGCTTCGCGGCCATGCGGGAGTAGTTGCCGGTGTTGCAGCCGACGTCCCAGACGAGGGGCCACCGCCGGCGGGCCAGAACCTGCTCCACGAACTCCGTCTTCCGCCGCAGGTCGGCGTCGTCGTACGAATGCTCGCGCTGGTACTCGGACCAGGTCGAGCGGCCGGCGTCCCACCGCAGCCGTTCGACGGTCCGTCGCAGCCGTTCGATGTTGTGCTTGATCAGCGCCGCGCCGAACCCGGCGGCGCGCAGCTCCTGCCGCACGTTCCCCGGCGTATCGTCGTAGCGCGCCTGCGCCTTGGCCTGCAGATAGACGTGCGCCAGCACGCCGCGCCGCAGGAGGTCGCGGCCGGACAGCAGCGCGTTGCACTGCGCGGCGGTAATCCCTTCCAGGCTGCCCCGCAGCCAGGGGTGGAACGGCACCCCGCGGTACGCCTGCAGCAGCAGCGGATAGTAGAACGACTCGCAGAACTGCCGGTACCCGGCCCAGGGTTCGCCAGCGGCGTACGCCGTGAACGACCCGATGTCGATGAACGTGGGCTGCGCGCCGAGCCACTGCACGTTGAACGCCGTCGCGTCCTTGAGCGTCATGTCTTCGTCGAGGGCGGCGCGCGTCAAGTCGAGCTGCAGCAGCGCGGCGTCCTTGAGCATGCCGAACGACCATTCGTACGGGTAGGACACGAACGGCACGCGCTCGTGCTCCAGGACTGCCGCCCAACGTCGGTCCAGCGGCGGTAACGCCTCGGGATCGGTAATCTGCCGCGTCGGTATCACCCGGCGATCGGCGCTGAAACGTGCGTGGAAATCCGTACCGGCAAGCTGCTGCCAGTCGGCGAGGGCGCGGGCCGACAGGCAACGGTACACAGACCCGTCGTAGTGGAATACTCGGGTGTCGGGATCCCGGAAGGAACCGGCGTCAAAATGTACAGGTGGTATTGCGGCGGTCATCGGCGGCGCGGACCGTGCCGGGGTGTGGCGACGGCACGTTTATGCAGCGGCCGGGATCTAGCGTTTTGACCCTTGCGGCTTGCCACGGAAGACAGCCGCCAGACGGTGCCAGTAGAGCTTCGCGATGACGCCCACCGCCGCCACGCCGCCCAGTAGCGCCTGGAGCAGCATGCTCCCCGTCCCCGGGTCGAGATACGCCGCCGCCGGCTTCTCGAAGGCCACGAGCACCACAACGACGAACGCGACTGAACGCAGCATGACGCGCGATTGTAACAGACTCGTTGCGGGTGTCACGGACCAGACGCGCGTTACGACTCGGACTCCCTGAGCAGCCGCTTCCGCGCCGACGCGGCGGCAACCCGAATCAGCTGGCAGGGCTCGGTGCGCCCGATGCACGCTACTCCCCCCGTTCGGCATGCAGCGCCCGCGCTAGACGATCCAGCGTCCGGGAGACGATCGGCCCGACCGTCGGCGGGCCGGCATGGTACGCTCGCCCGAGACGGGGCCTCGCGTTCCTGACTTCCCGCTCGTCCGTGCGGCGGGTAACGCGCTCCCCGACCGTCATCCGGTACGCCAGGCGTTCGTTCTTTTCGCTGCCGCCGACCAGGAACAGCACGCAATCCCACCCGGGTATCAACCCGGTTGTCATGGACAGGAAGTGCTCTCCGGAAAACGACCGCGTCCAGGTCGCGAAGTCGTCATCCTCATCCCGACAGGCCAATGTGACCGCCATCAGCGCCGCGGCGCGGTTGTAGTACATGTAGAAGCTGAACTCATCGGACGCTGCCGATCCCGGCGCCACGTCCACGTCCCAGTACAGGGGGCCATAGGTATAGACGCCCTTGCTGGAGTCCCAGACCGGCTCGATCCAGTCGGCGACCGTCTGCGCCTTCGCCGCCGTGGCGCAGCACAACGTGCCGATGACAAGTAGAGCGACAATCCCGCGCTGCATCCCGCTGTCCTTTCCGAGGTTGGTCATTCCAGGAGCACAGCGGTCCTGGCCACGCGCTCGGAAACTGCCATCCGATACGACACGACCTCGTCCCGGCTGTTGCCGCCGTAGAGGACCAGCACGCAATCCTCGCCGGTTATCAATCCCGTCGTCAGGGAAAGGAAGTGCTCTCCCGAAACAGAATTCGCGTGCTCTTCCCAGTCCTCCCGCGAATTTTCCCGACACCACAATGTGATGCCCATCCATGCCGAGCGCTTGTTGTAATAGAGGTACACGCTGAGCTCATCGGAACGAGCTGAACCGGGCGCGACCCGCAGGCGCCACTGCAAGCTGTCGTCGAAAGCGTAGGTGTACTGCTCCCGTTCTTCGTCCCAGACCGGCTCGATTCGTCCGGTGATCGTCTGCGCCTCTGCAGCCGTGCCGCACAACGCCGCAAACACGAGTAGGCAACCTACGTAACGGTACATGGTGTCGTCCTCTCTCGCGCCTAATGTGTATGTCGCCCCTTGAGCCGAAGTCGTCCGCCGATCAGCCCCAGCAGCGTCGCCAGCAGCAGCACGCCAAGGGCAGGCAGCGCGGGCACCTGTTGCGCCGCGTTGCGTCCATCCGCATCGTCATTTAGGTCATCCAGCGCGTCGTCCACAAGGTCCTTCACGTCGTCGCTGAGCGAGGGCGGCTCCGGCGGAGGTGGCGCTGTCGGTCGCTTGAACCCCGGGTACTCCACACCGGGACCGACGACGTATGCCCACTGCGCCAGCCAACGTTCCTTGTCGGCTCGCGTACTGGTGCTGCCCTTGCCCTCCATCACGAAACTCGGGTCATCTACGTGCCATAACCCGAGCACGTGCCCCAACTCATGCGCGAGGGAGTCCTCGAAGTACGCCTCGTTGGTGTCCCGCACTTTGTCTGCCGAGTGCCAGACGATCTCGGAGCGCATCCAACCGCCGACTATGTCGTGCGGGTCATAGCGGCGCCACGAACGCGCATACGCGAGAGAGCTTTCGCCGACCTCGCCCGGTTCGCCTTCGCGCACGAACACCCATCCGTTTGGGGCAGAGGCTAAGTCGAAACTTGTTGGCCAGCAGTCTCCGGTCTCGATGCGTCCAGACCAACGGAAGTTCGTGAACCGCTGGACCTGCTCGCGCCACCACGCGGGATCGTTGTAACGGTCAAGGCGCTGACCAGTGTAGGAATCGTCAGGACTCTCCATGCATACGCGGAACGACGTTGCGTCACTTTGCGCCATGACCAACGTGTGGCGTTCGTCGAGTGGCAGCGACGTGCTCCAGTGGGACTCTGCGCCTGCTTCTGGTGTCGGGTGGTCGTAGGCGTCGAACACCAACTGATCCCACAGCTCCCGATCACGGGCGGTCATGCCGTCCGGCACCGGTCGGGTCGGCAGACCGTGGTACCGGACGTCGTCATCCAGTTCGCTGTCAGGGGCCAGGCTGGCGCGTGGGGCGCCGCCGATCCATTCGATGCGGTGGCCACCGCAGCGGTACTGGGCGTCAGCCGGCGCGGCCCACAGCAGCAGACAAACCAAGCCGGCGGCGCATTGCGGTGGCGCCTGGTATGGGATGTTCATGGTTGCGTCCCGCTACGGTTGTCGCACTCGCTACCGTCAGAAACTGTCAGTAGGGGGCAGAACGATGATGCGTCGCCGGCGGTATCGCGCAAGATGGTCTCCGGGTTGTCCCGGCAACCGGCAGTGGTCGTCGGGCCAGTCGCCACAACAACCACGTACAGACCGGATCTGCGCGGGTTCCCGCCTGTTCCCCCTGGCAGGGGTGTTCTATTCAGCGGGCGGCCCGACGTAACGGGTCCGGTCCCGCGGTTGTTGTAGCGTGTGCAGGATGCAGCAGGGAAGGCTGGACTGTCAATCAGACGGCGCGGGGCGGAAACGGCCCCGGCCGGCGCGGCGCACGCTACGCGCTATACTGCGGGAAGGAGGTCGGGTCGGCTGCCGTTGGGAGTAGTGTGATGGATACCAACGTGATGGCGACTGTGCTGACGGGCTTCGGCGTGCTGCTTGGGGTCTGGCGGCTGGTGGATGGCGTGCGCCGGGAGATGGACGGCTTGCGCCGGGACCTGACCGCGGAGATTCGGGCCGTGAATCAGCGCATCGACGGCGTGAACCACCGCATCGACTCCGTACTGCTGGCCAACCGAACCGCCGGGACGAGTTGACGCACGGCGCTCCGGCCAGCGGCCTGCCTTGTCATTCTTCGCAGTTCATTCAAGCTCCCACAGCAGGCGCTCGCGCACCTGCCCGGCAGACTCCGGCGCCTGCGCCAGGCCGTGCAGGCCGACGCCGAGCAGGCGGATCGGGCGGCGGCCGGCGGCGGTGCGGTCCAGCAGGGCGCAGGCCCGGCGCGCGATGGGGTCGGCGTCACGGGTGGCGACGCGCTCCGTCTGGCTGCGGGTGACGGTCCGGAAGTCGTCGTAGCGCACCTTCAACGTCACCGTGCGGGCGTAGACGCCGGCGCGTTCGATCATCGCCGCGGCGCGGCGCGCCAGCTTGTCGACCTCGGCGCGCACGGCGTCGAGGTCGACAAGGTCTTCGGCATAGGTCCGCTCGGCGCTGCGCGATTTCGCTTCCCGGTGCGGCGTCACGGGCCGCTCGTCGACACCGTGCGCCAGTTGCTGCAGTCGCTCGGCATGGCTGCCGACGACCCTTCGCAGCCGCTCCAGCTCGACGCCGCGGACGTCGACCAGCCGCTCGATGCCGGCAGCGCGCAGGCGGCGTGCGGTCACGGGGCCGACCCCCCACAGCTTGTCGACGGGCAGCTGCTGCAGGAACGCCTCGACCCGCTCGCTCGGCACCACCGTCAACCCGTCGGGCTTGCGCCAGCCGGAGGCGATCTTGGCCAGGAACTTGTTGGGCGCAACGCCGGCCGATGCGGTCAGGTCGGTGGTTTCGAGGATCTGCTGCTTGAGACGCCTGGCAACCGGCGTCGCCAGCGGCTCGCCCCAGGCATTCTCGGTGACGTCGAGATACGCCTCGTCTAGCGACAGCGGCTCGACCAGCGGCGTGACCGCGCGGAACAGGTCGAACACCTGTCTGGAGACTGCCTGGTATTTGGTGAAGTCGGGTGGGACGATCACCAGCTCGGGGCAGCGCCGCACCGCCTGCGCCATCGACAGGGCGGACCGGACGCCGAACTTGCGCGCTTCGTAGCTGGCCGCCGCCACGACGCCGCGGCTCTCCGGGCGACCGCCCACAGCCACCGGACGCCCCTTTAGCTCCGGTCGGTCGCGCTGCTCGACGGACGCGTAGAACGCGTCCATGTCGACGTGGATGATCCGCCGGAGAGGTGGTGCCGCGGATGTGCTCACGGCGTGTCGGCGCAGGCGCTGCCGGCCCGCGCCGGGAACACTAGAGAGGCCAGTCGCGGAGTATGCGCTCGGTCTCCTCGACGTGGCTGCTTTCGTCGCGGATGAAGTCCTCGATCTGCACCACGAGCCCCTTGTCGCCGTACGCCTCGGCGTCTTTCGCGCGCTGTACGTAGCTGGCGGTGGCGCGCCTCTCGGCCTCGACTACTTCCTCCAGCATCGCCCGGTTGCCTTCGGGCAGCGGCACGGGGCGCGGCGTCGTGGTGGGCGTGCCGCCCAACGAGCAGATCTTGTTGGCCAGGAACTGCGCGTGCACCTGCTCGTCCGCTACTTCCGCCTGGAAGAACTGCGACAGTTGCGGCCGGAACGGGCCGGTCGCCCGCGCGCTGTAGACGACGTATTGAATGATGGCGCCGAGCTCGTCGGCGAGGTCCTCGTTGAGCTTGTCTATCAATTCCTGCTTGGTCAATGTCCCCCCGTTTGCAACGGCAAGCGGCGCGTCAATCGATGATCGCCTGGTGCACGAGCGCGCGCAGCTTGCCGTGATCGTCGATGTCGCCCGCGGGGATGATCTGCGTCATGTAGGCCACGACCATCTCCTCCGCCGGGTCGACCCAGTAGGTCGAGTGGTAGGCGCCGCCCCAGGCGAACTCCCCCACCGACGCCGGCAGGCCCAGCGCCGCCGGATCCTCGACGACCGAGAATCCCAGGCCGAAGCTCTGGCCGGGGCGGAACGGGATGTCGCCGGTGTGGCCGACGGTCATCGACTCGACGGTCTTGCGCGAGAGCACGCGCACGCCGTCGAGCTCGCCGCCGTTCAGCATCATCTGCAGGAACCGGGCGTAGTCGGCCGCCGTGGACACCAGCCCGGCACCGGCGGAGAAGCTCTTGCGCGGCCCGTCCACGTACGCCCCCTGACCCACCATGTGACCGGGATCGGGCGCGCGCTCGATGCCGCCGGAGTCGGTCGCCGAATAGACGGTCGCCAGCCGGCCGACCTTGCCGGCCGGCAGGAAGAAGTGGGTGTCGTTCATGCCGAGCGGGCCGAACAGGCGCTCGCCGAGGAACGCGCCCAGCGTCTGGCCGCTGATCTTCTCGATCATCGCGCCCAGGATGTCGGTGTTGTAGCCGTAGATCCACGCCTCGCCCGGGTGGCCGTCGAGCGGCAGCTCGGCCAGCCGCGCCATGACGTCGCCGACCGTCTCGTCCCGGTCCGCGAAGTACCAGCCGGTGATGCCCGCCTCCGCCCACTTGTCGGCCGCCGGACCGTTGCCGTAGCTGATGCCGGCGGTGTGCGTGAGCAGGTCGCGGATGGTGATGGAGCGCTTCGCCGGTACAACGTTGTAGCCGCCGCTGCCGTTCGGCTCCGCCACGGTCGTCTCCATGAACTCGGGCAGGTACTTGCCGACCGGATCGGTGATCAGCAGCCGCCCCTCCTCCTGCAGCAGCATCACGCCGACGCTGGCCAGCGCCTTCGTCTGCGAAGCGATCCGGAAGATCGCGTCGGTGGTCATCGGCGCGCCCGACTCCTTGTCGCGGTAGCCGACGGCCTCCATGTAGGCGATCTTGCCGCGGCGGGCCACGATGGCCACGGCGCCCGCCAGGCGGTCTTCATCGACGTATGCCTGGAGCGCGGCGGTCAGCCGCTCCAGCCGCTCGGAGGACATGCCGACCGACTCGGGGACCGCGACGGTCAGTCCCTGGGCGAGCAGCCCCTGCGGAACGAGAAGGAACAGTGCCGCGGCTAACGCGACCGGGCGGATGCGTGACAGCATGGATGCACCTCCACTCAGGGCAGCGCGAACACGTAGATGCCGTTGCCGGCGCGCGGGTTGCGCTTGTCGGGCAGCAGATCCAGCGGGATCAGCGTCGACCAGCTCGATGCGCCGACCGACGGGCCGGCGCCGAGCGCGACGTACTGCTTGCCGTCCACGGCGTACGTGATGGGGAAGCCGTTGGCCAGGGTCGGCAGGCGCGTCTGCCAGAGCTGATCCCCGGTCCGCGCGTCGTACGCGAAGAAGTAACGGTCCCAGTCGCCGATGAACACCACTCCGCCCGCCGTGGTCAGCGCCGCCGTATTGTACGGCGTGGGCCGGCGGCGGCTCCACAGCGTCTCGCCGCTGCGGATATTGACGACTGCCAGCTCCCCGAGATCGTCCGGGCTGTCGGGGTGATAGTGGTACTTCCGCTCGCGGAGGCCGCCGGTGCCGCCGCCGCCTTCGCGGCGCTCGACGTCGAGGAACGCCGCGGTCATGCAGTGCAGGTTGAGCGGGATGTAGAACGCCTCGGTGTCCGGGTGGTACGACATGGCCCGCAAGCTCTTGAAGCCGCCGGTGCTCGGGCAGATGTGGATCAGCTCGCCGACCTCCTGGATCATGCCGTCGCGGTAGGTGACCGCGCCGGTATCGAGATCGACGTCGACGAGGTTCTGGTAGCCCAGGTCGACCGCGCTCACGAACTGGCCGGTCGCCCGGTCGAGCTCCCAGAGGATCCCCAGCTTGCCCATGCTGAACACCGACTGCCGGCCGTCGTAGTCGATCAGCACGCGCTCGAACGTCTCGTCCATGTCGTGCGACTCGCCCGGCAGGTGCTGGTAGTACCACTCCAGCTCGCCCGACTCCAGGTTCAGCGCCAGCGTGGAGTTGGAATACAGGGCGTCGCCGTCGGTGCGACGCGCGGCGCGCGACCAGGGCTTGGCCTGCGCCGTCCCCCAGTAGATGAGCTTCGTCGCCGGGTCGTAGCTGCCGGGTATCCACGCGTCGCTGCCGGCCCGGAACAGCACCGGCAAGTCTCCCCAGGTATCGCCGCCGCGCTCACCGGGCAGCGCCACCGTGGAGGTGCGCCACAGCTCGCGGCCGGTCCGCGCGTCCAGGCCCACGATGTAGCACGTATCCTCCCGGAAGCGGCCGCACCCGGTCAGCCCCGAGATGACCGCGCCGTCGGCGACGATCGGCCCGCTGGTGAACCGGTAACCCTCGCCTTCGGCGCCCACCGTCGCGTCCCAGCGCACGTCCCCCGTGCGCGCATCGAGCGCCACCGTATGGGCATCCACGGTATTTACGAGGATCAGGTCCTCGAAGATCGCGAGGTTGCGCAACTGCGCGGCGGCGCGGCGAGCTTCGTCCATCTCGCGCCGGTACTCCCAGATCAGATCACCCGAGGCGGCGTCGAGCGCGTGCACGACGTTGCCGGGGTTGGCGATGTACATGACGCCGTCGTAGACCAGCGGCGTCGTCTGCGACACGCCCTGCTCGATGCCC
Organism: Vicinamibacterales bacterium; assembly: GCA_965207665.1. Classification (GTDB taxonomy): domain Bacteria; phylum Acidobacteriota; class Vicinamibacteria; order Vicinamibacterales; family UBA8438; genus JAAXGX01. The sequence continues at coordinate 693,364 of CBDBMV010000002.1, read as the reverse complement.
CACGACCAGGCCAGTTGCAGCTCGCCGACGTTGCCCGTGTCGATCTCGTCGAGCGGGCTGTGGCCCCAGCCGTCCAGCGTCCGTCGCCAGTTGAGCCAGTCGGCCGGGTCGGGATCCTGCAGCACCGCGTCGGTGACCGGCGTGAAGTCGCGCACTTGCGCCGATCCGGGCGCGGCGGCCAGCAGTACCCCGGCCGCGCACGCCGCTACGGCAAACGCCACTCGAATACGCATTTGAACCTCGTCTGGATACCTAGTTGATCGGGGAATAGTCCGTCGCCTTCATGAAGACCGACTCCACGCCGCTCACCAGCCGGCCGTTCCGCTCCGACTCTGCACGCGCTTCCACCCAGTCCGGATCCGCGCGGAAAGCGTCCCAGCTCGCCTGGGCCGCTTCGCGGCTGTCGTACTCCAGGACGTAGAGCAGCGTGTTCTCCGACAGCGGCGCGTCAGTCGCCACCCAGTAGCCGACGTTCGTCATGCCGTGCTTCTCGAACAGCCGCACGGTGTGGTCGCGGAAGCGGGATTCCAGGTCGCTCAGCTTGCCGGGCGCCGCGGTGTAGGTCCGCAGCTCGTAGACCTTGCCGCCGGACTGCGCGCTCAGCACCGAGGACGGCTGGACCAGGTTGCCGAGGACGAATCCAGCGGCGAAAACAACCGCCAGCAGGACGAGACCGAACCGCTTGTTGCGCAACATGCACTGCCTCCTTTGCGTCGTCACGACCGGGGTATCGCATTGTAGCGCCAACCGGCTGCGGCGGGATCTCTTGCGGCCGACAATCCCGACGCGTACCATTTCGTGCCATGTCAATCCGCTTCGACGAGACCGACTGCGAGATCGTGCAGGCGCTGTTCCAGAACGCACGGATTACCAACGCGGAGCTCGCCAAGCGGATTCACATGTCCGAGTCGCAGTGCTCGCGCCGGCTCCATCGCATCGAGCAGGCCGGCATCATCACCGGTTACACGGCGCTATTCGACATCGAGGCCCTCGACCTGCACGCGTTCGCCTTCCTCTCGGTCACGCTGGACCACAGCCGGACCACTCGCGAGGCGACAGAGGCGGTCGTCAGCAGCCGCAGCGATGTCGTGCACGGTTTCCGGACCGGAGGAGACTCCGACTACATCGTCAGCGTCCTGACGCCGGACCTGTCGGCGTTCCAGCGCTCCACGGACGAGTTCAACCGGATGGACGGCGCCACGGTCAGCCGCTCGCTGCTCGTCCTGAATCCGTTCAAGCAGGTCACGACGCTCCGCTTTCCGCACGCGAACCTGGTGTCGCCGTCGTATGCGCAGGCGCTCGACGCCGACGGGAGCTGGCCGTCCCGCCAGGCCCGGCACGCCGTCGTCACGCGGCCGAGTCAGCCGGCGATGAGAGGCGACCTGGCGCATTCCAAGCTGGACCAGATCGACCTGGAGATCATCCGGCACCTGGCCGACAACTCGCGGCTCTCGCTGGTGGAGCTGGGCGAGAAGGTGGGACTGTCGGCCGCGCCGTGCGGCCGGCGGGTGCACGCGCTGGAGCGCGACGGCGTCGTCCGCCACTACACGGCGAAGGTAAGCTTCGAGGCGCTCGGCCTGACGACGACGGTCTTCATTCGCATCCGCTTCGAGCTGACAATCGAGAGCAACCGGCGTGCGTTCGAGCGCGCGCTGCTCGACGCTCCGCAGGTGCTCGAAGCGTACCGCACGCACGGCGAGAGCGACTACGTGATACTGGTCGTGGTGGAAGACCTGGCCGCGTGCGACCGCTTCCTGTCAGAGGTAGTGCTGAACGCGGGCGGCGTGATCGCCGTCCAGTCGGCGCCCGTGCTCAAGCGCTTCTACAGCCGACGCTAGCGCTGCGTAATCCATGGAACGCACCTTCAGTAGCGGGAGCTCTCGAATGCCTGAACGCAAGTCGAAATGGAACCATGCGCCAGCCCGCAGGCTGTGGGTCGGCATGACGGGCATGGCGCTGGTGGTTGCGCTTGGCGTTGGCCAGGCGGCGCTGGAGCGGCGGGCCGCAGCACAGACCGAGGGGCTGGTCCGGGGGCCGATCTTCGAGGTCGACCCGCTGTGGCCCAGGCCGCTGCCCAACAACTGGGTGATCGGCTCGGCCATCGGCGTCTCGGTCGACGACCGCGACCATGTCTGGATCGTGCACCGCGAGGCGACGCTCAACGCGGGCGAGATCGAGGCGGCCGCCGACCCGCCCGTCGCGATCGAGTGCTGCGTGCCCGCCCCGCCCGTGCTCGAGTTCGACCCGCAGGGCAACGTGGTGCGCCACTGGGGCGGACCCGGCGAGGGCTACGAGTGGCCGCGGTCGAACCACGGCATCACGGTCGACTACAAGGGCAACGTCTGGATCGGCGGCAACGACCGGAACGACGCGCACATCCTCAAGTTCACGCGCCACGGCGGGTTCCTGCTGCAGGTCGGCCGGGCGGGGATGAGCCAGGGTAGCAACGACATGCAGAACTTCAGCCGCGTGGCGGAGATCTCGGTCGACCCGCTGGCGAACGAGACGTACGTGGCGGACGGCTACGGCAACCGGCGCGTGGTGGTGCTCGACGCCGACACGGGCGAGTTCAAGCGCTACTGGGGAGCCTACGGCAACGTGCCGGACGACGCCGACCTGGGCCGCTACGACCCGCGGGCGCCCCCCGCGCGCCAGTTCCGCACCCCGGTGCACTGCGCCGAGATGTCGCACGACCGGCTGCTGTACGTCTGCGACCGGGCGAACGACCGGCTGCAGGTGTTCAACCCCGACGGGACCTTCGTGGACGAGATGTTCATCGAGAAAGAAACGCTGGGATCAGGTTCCGTCTGGGACATCGCCTTCTCGCACGACGGCGAGCAGAAGTACCTCTACATCGCCGACGGGACGAACGAGAAGGTGTACATCGTCGACCGCAAGGCGCTGGAGATGGTGTCGAGCTTCGGCAACGGCGGCCGGCAGCCGGGCCAGTTCTACGGGACGCACAACGTGGCCGTCGACTCGCACGGCAACATCTACACGACGGAGACGTACGAAGGGAAACGGCTGCAGAAGTTCGTCTACAAGGGCGAGGGGCCCATCCGCGCGCCGCACCAGGGCGCGCTGTGGCCGGCGGCGCGGTGATCAGCGGACGGTGACGGTCACGTCGCTGGCGGCTGCCGAGCCGCCGTCGTGCGCGAGCGCGCGCAGCACGTAGGTGCCGGGCTCGCTGAACGTCGCCCGCACCGGATAGCGCCCGTCCGCGGCGGGCGGGGGCGGCTGCCACCCGCGCGTCCACGGCGAGCCGTGCCTGAAGTCGGGATACGCCTTGAACTGCGGCGGGTCGAGGGTCACCGCCGCGCCGTCTCCGCGGTACACGAACCACGCCACCCGCAGCCCCAGCGAGGTGCCGCGGAACGGCCCGCCGCCTGCGGCCTGCGGCGCCGGGATGCCATCGTCGCTCACGAGCGCCGTCAACGCCAGCGGTGTGCCCACCGTCGCCTCGCGCGCGGCCTCGCCCTCCAGCATCACGGTCGGGATGCGGTTGTGCTCCAGTTCCCCCTGCACGTCGAACCCGGTGTACTGCCGGAAGATGACGCGCTGGTCCAGGATGAACTCCGGAATCAGCGACGCGTAGGCGCGCTCGGTCTTCCCGTTCGCCGTCAGCGTCCAGACGACTTCCCCGTTGCCGAAATCGGCCGGGACCGTGACCGTGAAGACGTTGAGGTTGCGGCGCGGCAGGAACCACGCCGGCTGGCCGCGGTCGGGGCCACCGGGCTGCACGTTGTTGTCCGGGCCGACCGGGACGTGCAGGTGCTCCTCGAAGTTGCGGTTGAAGTAGCCGAAGTAGATCTCGAACGTCCCGTCCGCGTTCGGCATCCAGCCCTCGAACGACGGCGCCACGTTCTGGCCGCTGCGGTACGTGATCTGGCCGTCCGCTGCGCCAGCGCCCAGCGCCAGCAGCGCCGCGCACGCCGCCGCGCCGCCGGCCGACGCCATTCGCCCGTTCACGGTCGGACCCGCTTCAGTTGTCCTGCGCGGACAGTTGCGCGCGCTGCTGCCGCGCCGCCAGCTCTTCCTCGTACTGCTCCTCGGTCAGGCCGACGAAGCGGCCGAGGAAGAAGAACATGTCGTCCATCGAGCGGCTGCCCAGGCCGTGCCAGTTGCGCGGCTCGATGATGTTGCGGTTCCCGGTCGAGTTGTCGTACCACGCGATCGCGTGCAGGATGGTCCCCGCCGGCAGCAGCGGCGCGGCGTGGTCGGCGTAGTTGTACACCTTGACCCAGTTGTGGTCGTAGCCGGCGCACGTCAGGGTCTCGCGCACCCCGTCGGGATACTGCGCGTTCAGGCACATCCGCGTGCCCCCCGCGTGCATGTGCGGCTCGAATGTCACCAGCTTCGACGGGTTCTTCGTCACCCCCAATGCGTCGAAGCGCAGGTCCTTCGCCCCGGCCGGGATGTCCAGGTCGTTGAACGTCAGAAACACGCCGGGCCCCGGGGCCGTGTACTTCGGCTCGTAGCCGTCCGGGTGGAACTGGAAGCCGACGTCGAGCCGCGCCGTGACCTCCTCGCCGAACGAGTGCGTATGCACCCGCCAGTGCAGCGAGGAGCCCGCCGGCAGCCTGATGCCCAGCCCGTCCGTGTAGCGCGTCGCGTTCTGGCCCGCCTCGTGCGTCATCATGAAGGCGCCCTCGGACGGGTTGACGGGGCCGGCCGCGACTCCCTCACCCGGCGTGCCCGCCATGATGCCGGCGTGGTGGATCACCGAGTATCCGCCCAGGCCTTCCGCCTTGGCCATGCCGCCGGCCACGCGCACCTCGTGTACCTCCACAGCCTTCACGTAGCGGTCCCCGGTCAACCCGACGGGCGTCGATTCCCAGTAGCCGTGCCAGTCGGCCGCCACGGCCTCGATCACCTTCTCGGGCGACGAGACGATCAGGTCCGGCTCGCCGATGCTCCACTCCTTGCCGTTGGGAAACTCCCGCGGCGGCGGCAGGTCGGCCGGATTGCCGCGCGGCGCGCCCGCGTCGACCCAGCGTCCGATCAGCGCTATCTCCGCGTCGCTGAGCGACGGGTCGTCCTTGAATTCCTGGACCCCGACCTCCTTCTCGATGAACCACGGCGGCATCGTGCGCTCGGCGGTGCGCGCCCTGATGGCGCGCGCCCACGGCCGCACGTCGTTGTAGGTCAGCAGGGACATCGGCGCGCCGCCGCCCGGTCCGGGCCTGTGGCAGCTCTGGCAGGAGCGCTGCAGGATCGGCGCGATGTCCTTGGTGAACGTCACCTCGGCCGGCTGCGCGGCCGCAGCCGGCGCCGCAGCGGCTGCGGCGAGACAACCGGCGACCGCGACGGCCACGGCAACCCACCGGTGTGCCTGGCGCTCGTTGTTCGTGCTATGCATGGCAGTGTCCCTCAACATGGAAGCTTAGCGGCCGGGGAGGGCGAACGTCACGATCACGCTGCCGGCGACCGCCGACACGTACTGCACGCCGTTCACCTGGTACGTAATCTGGGACGCGCCGACCCTCGCGCCGGTGTGGAACTCCCAGAGCAGCTCGCCGCTCCTTGCGTCGAGCGCGAAGAACGTCCCGAGGCGCTCGGCGGTGAACACCAGGTTGCCGGCCGTGGCGAGCGTGCCGGCGGACGGGCCGCCGTCAATCTCCGTGCGCCACGTCAGCTCGCCCGTCGCCGGGTCGTAGGCCGACACGTTGCCCAGCGCTGACGCCGCCGATACGCGTCGGCCGGCCGTGCTGAACTGGCCCGGCCGCAGCGTGTCGCCCACCGAAATGGCGGTCATCATGATCGGAAAATCGCGGCCGGCGACGTACAGTTGACCCGTGCCGGGATGGAACGCGCTCACCCCGTAGTGGACACCCTCGCGCGGGGCGTGCAGGGCGCCCTCGATCGTCGGCGGCGTGTAGAACGGCAGCTTGCGGTAGTTGTTGAACTCGGGATAGACGTTCTCGGTTGGGAACGTCGCCGCCAGCGGCTCCATCGGCCGGCCGGCCGCGGTGTGCGGAATCGGTTGCGTCGGCCACGCCTCTTCCCCCGGCGTCTCGGTCTCGGTCGGCACGGGGGTCTCGACGATCGGGTTGATCGGCTCGCCGTTGTCCCGGTCCAGGATGTAGAGCAGGCCGTTCTTGTTGCCCGCGGCCGTGGCCCGCACGGTGCGGCCGTCCACCTCGACGTCGAAGAGCGTCGGCTGCTGGGCCGCGTCGTAGTCCCACAGGTCGTGGTGGATCTGCTGGTAGTACCACTGGATCTCGCCGGTGTGCAGATCCAGCGTCACGAAGGCGTTGGTGAACAGGTTGATGCCCTTGCGCGCCGAGCCGTCCTGGTCGGGCGACGGGTTGGCCACCGTCAGGTGCACGGTTCCGGTTTCCGCGTCGATGGCCGGCGTGCCCCAGACCCCGCCGCCGTGGCGCACGCCGCCCACCCAGGTATCGCGCGCGATCTCCCACCCATGGTCCTCGGGTCCCTGCGGTATCGTGACGAACTGCCAGAGCAACTCGCCCGTCTCGCCGTCGAGCGCGAACACCAGGCCGCCCGGAATGTGGCTCTCGCTCAGCGCCGTGCCGACGATGAGCACGCCGTCGTGGTACTGCGGCGCCATGTTGTAGCGGTAGCCCCAGGCCGTCGGCTCATCCAGCTCCGGGATGCGGGCCTTGAGCACCTCGGTCAACACATTGGAGACACCGTTCTCCCCGAAGCCGGGGACGAGCTCGCCGGTGCGGGCATCGAGCGCCATCACGTAAATGTCGTTTGCGACGTACACCCTGCCGTCGCCGTAGGCGGCGCCGCGCGAGCCGCTGGCCTCGCCGTTGCGCCAGACCACGCGTCCCGTCGCCGCGTCGAGCGCCGCGACGTTGTTGGGCGTGGTGACGTACATCAGGCCGCCCGCTACCACCGGCGTCGCCCGCCCGCTCGCCGCGTGGTACAGCCACCGCACGGCGAGCGATGCCACGTTCGACGTGTCGATCTGATCCAGCGGCGCGTAGCGCGAGTTGAGCAGGTCGTAGTTGTGCAGCGGCCAGTCGTGGGACGTGGCCGGATCGACCTCCGGGAAGGGCGCCAGGTTACGCTGCTGGTTGGCCAGCGCCCCGGCAATGACGTCCGCTTCCACCTCCTCGGGTGTCAGCGGCGCCTGCCCGCTGGCCAGCTCCGGCGCCAGGCCGACGATGCACGCGAGGGCAACGACCTTCCAGAAGCTGGTCGCCATTGGATTCTCCGTAAGGATTGCAGCCGGAAGTTTACCGCAGGCTGGCGGCCGGCGCGGATAGTAAGATGGCGCGTTCATGCAGCCGACCCGCGGACCGCGCGACGACGGCGGGCAGCCGCTCGCCGAGCTCGTGCCCCTCGTGTACGACGAGCTGCGGCGCCTCGCGCGCGGCTACCTCGGCCGGGAACGGCCCGGCCAGACCCTGCAGCCGACGGCGCTCGTCAACGAGGCGTACCTGCGCCTGGCCAAGGACAGGAAGCAGGAGTGGGGGTCGCGCGCGCGGGTGGTCGGCATCGCCGCGATGTCGATGCGGCAGATCCTGATCGAGCGCGCCCGCGCCCGCGACGCGCAGAAACGCGGCGGAGGCAGGGCGCGAGTCACGCTGGACGAGGGGCTGCTGGCCGCCCGGTCGCAGACGGTCGACCTGCTCGCCGTCGACGAAGCGCTCATCCGGCTGGCCGGCATCGACGCGCGGCAAGCCAGACTCGTGGAGTTGCGGTTTTTCGGCGGGCTCACCGTCGAGGAGTGCGCCGAGGTGCTCGGCGTCTCGCCCGCCACGGTGAAGCGGGACTGGACGCTGGCGCGCGCCTGGCTGCAGCGCGAGATCACCCGGGGCGGCGGTGAGGCGTGAGACCGGAGTACTGGCAGCGGATCAACGAGCTGTTCCACGCCACGCTCGCGCGCGAGCCGGAGGCGCGGGAAGCGTTCCTCGACGCGGAGTGCGCGGGCGACAGCGCGCTCCGTGAGGACGTCGAGTCGCTCCTCAAGGCGCACGCGGAGGCGAGCGCGCTGGAGCAGCCCGCCGCCGCAGCCGACTCCGGCCTGGCGGCGGGCGATGACGACGCCGTCGTGATTGGGCGCCGGCTCGGTCCCTATCAGATCACCGGCCTGCTCGGCCGCGGCGGCATGGGCATCGTCTACCTCGGGCGCGACACGCGTCTCGACCGGCCCGTGGCGATCAAGGCGCTGCCGCCGGCCGTCCTGCACGACGAGCGGTTCCGCGCGCGGCTGCGGCGCGAGGCGATGGCCGCCGCGGCGCTGTCGCATCCCGGTATCGCCACGGTCTTCACGCTGGAGGAGTTCGACGGCCAGCTTTACCTCGTCCGCGAATACGTGGCCGGGCATACGTTGCGCGAGAGCCTGCGGCGGGGGGGCCTGTCCATCGAAGAGATCCTGACCATCGCCGGCAAGGTCGCCCGGGCGCTGGCGGCGGCGCACGCGCACGGCATCATCCACCGCGACCTGAAGCCGGAGAACGTGATGCACGGCGCCGACGGCGGGATCAAGGTGGTCGACTTCGGTCTGGCCCGCTTCGAGCACGGCGACGGACTCACCACCCTGACCCGGCCTGGCGGCACGCCCGGGACCCCCGGCTACATGGCGCCGGAGGTGCTGCGCGGCGACCCGGTGGACACGCGGGCGGACCAGTTCTCGTTCGGCGTGCTGCTGTACGAGCTCGTGGCCGGGAGGCGGCCGTTCGAGGCGGACGACGACGCGTCGACCGTCGCGCGCATCCTCGAAACGGAGCCGGCGGCGCTGGCGACTGCCAATCCGGACTGCCCGGACCGCCTCGCGCAGATCGTCGCGACCTGCCTGGCGAAGGCGCCGCGCGATCGTTATCGGTCCACCGACACCCTGGCCGCCGAGCTCGAAGCCGTGGCAACGGAGGCCCCGGCACCGTCTCCGGCGGCCGCGCAGGAGAGCGGCAGCAGAGAGACGCCCGCGCCTGCGACGTCGACCACGGCGCAGTGGTGGTGGAGCTTCCACCAGGCCGCCGTCAGCACGGCGTACATCCTGCTGCTCTATCCGCTGTGGCGCATCCGGGCGCAGGTGCCGGGCGACCTCGGCCTGGCGCTGTTCGTGGCGGCGGTCGCCGTCGTCGGCGTGGCCGCGAATGTCAGGCTGCATCTGCTCTTCACCTCCCGTGTCTATCCGGACCAGCTCGCCGACCAGCGGCGCCGTTTCGCGGTGTGGCGGCGCGTTGCGGACAGCGCCTTCGTCGTGCTGCTGCTCGCTGCGGCCGGCGGCGCGGCCGGCAATGCGCTGTGGGCCGCGCTGTTCGTCGCCGCCGCCATCTCGGCCGCGTTCAGCGCCAGCGTCATGGAGCCGGCCACGACACGGGCAGCGTTTCCGCGGGAATGACCGCGCGGCCGGCGGGCACGTCGAACGGTGCACGGTCCGGCAGCACGCGCGCCATCGACGTCAGCGTGTCGGACAGGGCGGCGCGCGCCGTGCGGTTGATGATCGGCCGGATCATCCAGTTGAGCACGGGCGGCACGCCGCGGCTCAGGCTGACCGATTCGCACTCCACGATGACCCCGCCGTCCACCGCCTGGTAGCGCCAGTAGGCGTTCAGGCGCCACAGGAACCCGCGGTCGCGGCCGATCGGCTTCTCGCGCTCCGCCGGCGACCCGGCGTCCTCCAGCTCCGCAATCCGCGTGGATGCGCTGCGGCTCGACGCCCTGCCGGGACGGTGGCGGCTGTACACCACCCGGTGTTCGGTGTTGTAGTGGACCGTCACCACGGACTCGCGGCGCACCTTCAGGAACACCTCGCGCCGGTCGCCGTCGCTGGCGATGAGCCGCGACTCCAGCACATCCTTCTGGATCTCCTCGGGCGCCACCGCGTGCATGAGGCCGTGCAGCAGGTCGTCGAGCGTGATGCCGGGGATCAGGATGCTGCCGCGCCAGTGGTGGACGGCGCCGCTGGGCACCTTGATCTTGCCGCCCGCCGCGTCCCGCGCCTGCATGCGCTCGACGACCACGCCGCCGGCCAGCACCTTGCGCCGCGCCTCGGCCGCCCCCTCGGCGAAGTCCAGTGCGAGAAACCTCTCCGCGTCGTCGAGCTCGCCGGCGATGCGCCGCTCGGTCGCCAAGACATAGCGCTCCCACGCCGCGACCGTCTTGTCCTTCAGCTCCGCCGCGCCGAGTCCCGCCACGTTTCCCGCGGCCAGCGCGGCGGCGAGCGCCGCCGGCTTCGCGGCCGCCCGGAACACGACGTGGTGGCTCGCCAGGAAGTTGGCGATCGAGCAGGTCGCTATCGCCAGCAGGTTGGCCGGCACGTGGTGGATGTCGAACGCCGTGACGTAGAGCGACGTGAACAGGACGTTGCCGGCGATCGACAGCGTGCCGTTGACCAGCGTGAACGACCCGAGCCGCGCCCAGCGCCCGCGGCGCCCGGCGCAGCGGTCGCCCCACGTCCAGTGCTCGTGCCACACGAAGTTGTGGAGCACGGCCGCCAGCACGGCGAGCGCCGTGGCCAGCCGGTAGTCGAGGCCCAGCCCGTCGGCCAGCGCGCCCAGCGTCAGGAGCTGCACCCCGACGCCCATGCCGCCCACGGCGTTGAACATCAGCCAGCGGTGTGCCATATGTCTGTCCATGACTCACCTCGGCAGCGGCTCGGCCCGCGAGAGCGCCGCCGCGTTGCGGGCCACGGAGAAGCCCAGTGCGCCGAACATGCCGGCGATGCCCGCCAGGGCGCCGACGTCGAACAGCAGCCAAGTCCCGCCCAGCAGCGCTACCTCGCCGCCGCGCAGCAGCACGCAGAGGGTGCCGGCGGCCAGCAGGATGCGCAGCTCCGTCGGTCCCACGCGCAGGATCGACACGCGGAAGACGCCGCAGGCGTGCGTCGCGAGGTACGCCTCGGCGCACAGCATCAGGTAGGCGGCCAGCAGCAGCAGCGCCGGCGCCAGGCTCATGTACGGCGACAGCGCGAGGCCGGCGCACAGCAGCAGCATGCTGGTGATGTCGGCCACGTGGTCGACGTAGTAGCCGTAGCGCGGCCGCTGGTGGTTGCGGACGCGCGCCACCGTCCCGTCGAGACTGTCGCCGAACCAGTTGACGGCCAGCCCGGCCACCGCGCCGAGCAGCGCCAGCTCGTGCCACTGCGACGCCCAGTACGCCGCGCCAGTGCCGGCCATGGCCAGCAGCCCCAGCACGGTCAGGTGGTCGGCGTTGATCCAGCGCGGCAGGCGCCGCGCCATCCAGACCAGCGCCCGCTTCTCCGCGTCCGCCAGGATGCTGCCGTGCTCCCGGACGTGTGCGCCCTGCATGGTTGCCTCCATCGGTTCCTCCCTGTCGAAGACCGGCCGGACCGGCTATCGATCCGGCCGCTGACAGGGAGTGCGCAAACGGGAGGAGAAACGGCTCACCGCCAGCGGGAAGCGGAGATTCAGGCGGTGTGCAGCGGGTTAGTCGTCAGCGTTGCAGGAGGGCGAGGTGGACCTCGGCGACCATGTGCATGTAGCCGCCGGCGCGGGCGTACTGGCTGTCGGCGGCCAGCTCGATCTGCTCGTACGCCTCGTCCGCGCGGCCGAGCGCCTCGTAGTAGAGCCCCAGGTACAGGTGGGCGTAGAAGCGGCCGGAGGGTCTGTCGCCCGCGGCTTCCATGACGTCGGCCGGCGTCAGGTCGCCGCGGTACAGCGCGTATATCTCGCGCATCGGCACGCGCGAGTCGGGGCCGACCGGCAGCAGCGCCGCGACGGCCGCCGCGGGCGACTCCGCGCGCGCCACGCAGATGAAGTGCCAGGCGGCGTTCTCGACGTCGTTCGGATTGACCGTACGATGCGACTCGAACATCTCGCGGCAGTCGTCGTAGCGCTCGGCGTAGTAGAGGGCTATGCCGCGCTGCCAGAGGCGGGGCGCCTGCTGCGGCAGCAGCTCGGCCACGGTGTCGAACCCGGCGGTCGCCTCCTCGATGCGCCCGGCCTCGAAGTCGGCCACGGCGCGCTCGAAGATCGCCTGGGCCGCACCCTGCGCATGGGCGGCCACCGGCGCGGCCGCCAGCAGCGCGCACACCGCCCAACGGCCGCAGCGGGTTCTCATCAGTAGTCCGCGGCGTCCAGCGAGAACCGCACTATCTCGTTGTCGTTGCGCTGCACGACGTGGCGGTTCGCATACGCCGGATGCGACCAGTTGACTATCCGGTCGAAGAAGCGCTGCGGCCCGTATCCGGCGTTGGAGGTCGGCTCGAGCAGCATCGTGCGGTCCAGCTCGACGTAGCCCTCCGGGGTGAAGCGCGCGATGATCAGGTAGCCGTCGTCGTTGGCGACGAAGTAGCGGTCGCCGTTGCGCACCATGTACGCGGCGCCCCAGCGCGCCTGGGCCGTCATCTCGCCGCTCATCCACTGCCGTTCTCCGGTGCGGGCGTCGAGGCCGCGCAGCTCGCCGTAGCTCCCGACCCCGTAGATGTGGTCGCCGCTGACGATCGGCGTGGTCAGGAGCGCGTGCAGCCCGTCGGTCTCGTCCGGCATCTCGCTGCGGCTCGATCCCTTCCAGAGCATCGTGGCGGACGGCCGGTCGGTGTCGAGCCGCATCATCAGCGAGCCGTTGTAGAACTGGCTCACCAGCAGGTAGTTGTCTTCCCTGACCGGCGTGGCCACGCTGATGCCCATGCTGACTTCCCAAGGCTCCTCCCAGTACACCTCGCCGGTCTCGGGATTGAGGGACGCGAGGGCAGCGGGGTGCCAGATGATGAGCTGCCGGACGCCCCCGGCGTCGTAGATGACCGGCTGGCCGTAGCCCATCTCCCCGACCACGTCGAGCGAGCGCCACAGCTCCGCGCCGGTGTGCTTGTCGAACGCCACCACCAGCGCGTCCGGCTCCCCGCCGACGATGGAAATCAAGCGGTCGCCGTCCACCAGCGGCGCGCTCGAGACGCCCCAGGTGGCGACGCTCGTGTCGTAGTCGTCGATGTAGCTCTTCGACCAGACCAGCTCACCCGTTGCGACGTCGACGCAGCGCAGATCGCCGGCCGCGCCGACCACGTACACGCGGTCACCGTCTACCGTCGGCGTGGCGCGCGGACCAATGGCGTAGGAGACCTGCAGCATGCGGTAGGACGTGGACCACTCGTGCGTCCAGAGCACCTCCCCGGTCTCCTCGTCGAGGGCGACCAGGCGCTCGGTGCCGTCGAGCGTGCGCGAATCCGGATCTTCCAGCCAGTCGAGCACGAACACCCGCCCTCCGGCCACGGCGGGTCCGGCCCAGCCGGAGCGGATCGGCGCACGCCACTTCACCTCGAGGCCCGCAGACGGAAAGCTCTCGACGATACCCGTCTCGTGCCACACCGCCAGCCGGTCCGCGCCACGCCACTGCGCCCAGTCCTCGGCGCTCACGGCCTGCACGCCCCAGACGACTGCCGCGACGACGAACGCGGCGAATACGGATTGCATACCAGTGCGGTCTGACCGCTGCATCATGCGCATGTGTTTCTCCGTTGTTGTCCTGAATTCCACTACAACCCAAGCATTCTATTCCGTCCGGACGCCAACCCGCATCTCCCACCGAACCAGCCATCCTGTGACATCATGACGCGCAAGACATCATGGCTTGCACCGGGGAGGGACCGATGTCCGCAAGACTGCTCGCACTATTGCTGGCGCTGGCCGGGGCCGGGGCCTGGACGGGATGCGCGGCGCCCGCGCCGGACGCGGGGGACGGCAACGCTCCCGCGGCGGAAAGCGCCGCCGACGCGCACGACGCGTTCGTCGGCAACTGGGAGCTCGTCAGACGCGAGCAGTACGGCGCCGACGGCGAGCTGCTGCCGCCGCCCGATCCGCCTGCGCCGGGCGCTACCGGCGAGGTCGGCTTCATCATGTACGACGCGGCCGGCTACATGGGCGTGGTCATCCAACCGCCCGGCCGGCCGCCCTGGGCGGGCGACGAGCCGACCGGCGAGGAGGCGATTGGCCAGCTCGGCACCTACACGTCGTACTTCGGCACCTACACCGTCAACGCGGACGAGGGGTACGTCACGCACCACCTGCTGGGCAACGTGCGCCCCCCGGACGCCGCCAACAACAACCAGCGGTTCTACGAATTCGCCGGCGACGAGCTGATCCTGATGCCGCCGCCGGACGACTCGGGCGCCAAACGCCGCATCGTCTGGCGGCGCGTCCCGGACCTCTCCGCGGAGCACCTGACGGAAACGCACGGCCGGCTGTTCGGCTTCTACCGCTTCGAGAAGATCGAGCGGACCACCTCCGACGGCGAGATGCTGCCGACCGGCCAGTGGGACGACGCCTTCATCATCTACATGCCGTCCGGCCACATGGCCGTGCACATCTCGCGCCCCGAGCGGCCGGTCTACACGGGCGCGCCGACGCCGGAGCAGGCGCTGGGGGCAGTGCAGACGTACGGCAGCTACTTCGGTCCGTTCTCCGTCAATGAGGAGGGCGGCTACCTGGTGCACCACCGGATAGGCAACTTCAATCCGGGGGCGGCCGGGACGGACGCGCAGCGTTTCTTCGAGCTGACCGACACGCACCTGACGCTGCGGCCGCCGCCGCGTCCGGACGACGAGGGCCGGATGGTGCAGGGCGCCATCACCTGGGCGCGGATCAGCGACTGAACGTCCTCAGTCCTCGGCGATGGCGTACAGGTAGCGGTCGCCGCGCATGTAGATCTCGTCCCCGACCAGCGCCATCGAGGCGCTGAACTGGTCGTCCAGCTTGTTGGTGGCCAGCACCTCGTAGGTCTTGCCGTGGCGGATCACGATGGTCGTCCCGTCGCGGCCCGTGATGTACACGCGGCCGTCCGCGGCCACCGGCGAGGCCATGATGCCCCGGATCTGGTCCATGCGCTGCGGACCATAGTGCGGCGTCCCGGCCTGTGCATCGAATACCGACAGGATGCCGTGCACGTACTTGGTGAAGTAGAGCTGGCCGTCGTACAGCAACGGTGACGCCACGTACGGCGTGTCGCGGTTGTGCGACCAGACGATGGCGCCGCTGTCGGTGATGTCGCCGCGCGCGTCGATCAGGCTGATGGCCTTCAGCGCGGCGCCGTTGAAGCCGCTCATCGCGTAGACCATGCCGTCGCCCGCCACCGGCGAGGGGATGGTCAGCGGCGTCAGCCCCCGCGTGTACCACAGCTCCTCGCCCGTCTCGAGATCGTAGCTGCGTATGCGGCTCCAGCCGTTGGTGATGACCTGCGCCCGGCCCGCGTGCTCGACGACGATCGGCGTGGCCCAGGTATCGAGCTCGTCGCGGTTCGTGCGCCACAGCTCCTCGCCGGTGCGCTTGTCGAACGCCACGACGTACGACTGGTCGTTGTGGTCCCACACCAGCACCAGGTGGTCTCCGTGCAGCACCGGCGTCGTGCCCTCGCCGCCTTCCGTGAGCACCCGCTTGTCGCCGAGGTCCGTCTCCCACACCAGGTTGCCGTCCATGTCGTACACGACCAGGCCGTTGGATTCGAAGAACGCCACCACGTGCTCGCCGTCGGTGATCGCCGAGCTGGACGCGTATGTGCCGGCCGTGGCGTGGGTCGCCTCGTGCGGCACGCGCTCGCCGGCCACCCGTTCCCACAGCAGGCTGCCGTCGTTGCGGTCGTACGCCAGCGTGACGTAGCGGTGGACGTCGCGCTCGGGGAGGGCGCCGCGGTACTCGTGCTGCTCCTCGTCCGACACGCCGAGCGGCACCGCCGACAGCAGGAAGATTCGATCGCCCCAGACAATCGGCGTCGCCGCGCCCAGGCCGGGGACCTCGGTCTTCCACTTGATGTTCCTTGTCTCGCTCCATTCCACCGGCGGCGTCGCCGTGAGCGACACGCCGGACTGGTGCGGCCCGCGCCACTGCGGCCAGTAGCGGCCGGCGTCCGCGGTCTGCGCGGCAACGGCCGGCGGCAGGACCGTGGCAAGGAGTCCGGCCGCGGCGAGCGCGGCCCAGGGGAATCGCAGATTCGTCATTCTCGCCATCCTCACGGGGCGCAGGGGTCGTACAGGAACCCCTGCAGCAGGTAACCGCGCAGGGCTCCTGCCGGATTCGCTTCCGAGTGGACCTGCACGTAGTACCACCCCTGCCGCAGCTCCTCGGCCTGCTCCTCGGTGATCCACCAGCTTCCGTTGAGGGTGCCGTCGGTCGACGTGGATACGTCGAGATTGAAGAGCACCGGTCCGGGCGTCGGGCCACCGGGCTCTTCGGGACCCTTGGTGGAGCGGTGCAGATGGGCCACTGTCGCAGCCGAACTCATGCCGTCGAACGTGCCGTTGACCATCAGCTTCGGCCCCTCGGGGTAGTAGTCGAGCACCGAGTACAGGAACCCGGTGCCGGTCGCGCCGTCGCTGCCGTCTACCGGCTCGAGCGTCCCGGAGAACGGCGCCCCGAGCTGCCCCCACGCGGTGCCGGCCGTTACGAGCAGCGCCACGCCTATCCCTGCCAGCAAGCGCAGGCCCTTGGATGCCATCGCAAGCCCTCCTGTCGCGTTGAATCCAGAGCGGCCACGGTAGCAGCGCCTCCGCGGCGCCGTCAAGCAGACACGCGCTAGCGCCCCGCCTGTCTCCGGAGCTCCGGCGTCACGCCGCCGGTGAAGAGCCGGGCGCCCTGCTCGATGCGCCGCAGCATGTTGGCCGTGCTGGTCATGGCAACGGGCAAGCCGAACTCCTGTCCGGCGGCGAGGATGGTGTCGATTGCGCGCGCCACGGCCTCGCGGTCGCCGCCGTGCGTGTTCAGCATGTCCCCGGCGGTCTCCGATCCCGCAAACAGCACCGCCCCGATGTTCCGTTCGCTGAGCTGGCGGGCGATCTCGCGCACGTTCGCCACGCCGGCCGGGCTTTCGATGAGGATCCACGGCAGCAGGTTGCCGTTCGGCGGGTCGAGCCGCCAGACGTCCGCCCGCGCGGTGTAGTCCGGCACCGACAGTCCCCAGTAGCGCGCCGCGAGCCGGGGATTGGTGCCCCGCAGCCCGGCAGGCTCCTGATCGGCCGCGCCCACCGGCTGCGGGTAGCGCATTGACTGGATCGCGGTGAGCGCCTGCTCCGGCGTCTCGATCGTCGGGAAGATGACGCCGTGCGCGCCGGTGTCCAGGACCTGCTTCACCATCCAGATGTTCGGCTCCAGCTCACGGCCGGTCGCCGGAATGCGCACGATGACGGCCTTGCCCGCCAGCGCGTCGCCCGCCGCCGCGATCGCGCCGGGATTGATCAGCCACTGCATCCACGTCCGCAGCGCGCTGACGTCGTAGGGGCCGTGCTCCATGTCGAAGAAGACGAAGTCGATGTCGGGGTTCGCCGCGAGGGCGACCGGGTCCGCTCGGGCGTCTACCGTGAGCCCGAAGGCGACCTGGTCTTCATCGAGCAGCCTGACGAGGCCGTTCAGCGGCGCGGCAGGCTCCTGTCCGCACACTACGAGCGCGGACGACGAAACCACGATGAGTGCGAGAACCGAGAGGGTGGTGCGCATGCGCCTCCTTGCCGGTGTCACCGCCGTATCCGCTAGAACGCCGGAAAACGCTCGTCGTCCGGCCGCAACTGCACGCCGAACGCGTTCAGCATCATCGACACGAAGCGGTAGGTGGCGACGGTCATGACGATGCTGATCAGGCGGTGCGTGTCGTACAGCTCCGCCAGCGTGCTCCAGGTCTCGTCCGACACGTTCGCGTGCCGGTACAGCTCGTCGGCGGCCTGGAGTAGCGCAACCTGGTACGGCTCCCAGCGCGGCGATTCCGGTCCTTCGGCTATCCACAGCGGCACCAGCCCGTACTCGCGCGCCCGGCCGACCTCGCCGACGTGCCGCGCCCACTCGTACTCGGACTGGCAGTTCCAGCCGATGCGCAGGATCAGCAGCTCCCGGTCGCCCGGCGTCAGCGGGGACCGGCGGTTGACGTACTCCGTATTGCCGCCCCAGGTCTCGGCCACTTGCGGATGCCGGCGGATGGTGCGCGATACGCTCAGCCCCGGCCCGTCGATCGGTTCGATGCGCGGTCGGGTGAGCGCCGGCTCCCGCTCCGACGGTTCCAGACGGTAGAGCACAGCGGCCGGCAGCTGCTCTGCCGCGCCGGCATCGGGCTGGACGCCGAGCGTGTTGAACAGCATGGAGAACGTGGTGAGCTGGGCCACCGTCACCACCGCGTCCATCATGTTCAACTCGTCGTACTCCGCGGCCAGGGCCGCCCAGGTGGCGTCGGTGACCGAGGAATTGCGGTAGAGCTCGTCGACGAAGCCGAGCAGCGCCGACTCGAACGGGGTCCAGCCGTCCGCCTCCGACCCGGCCGCAATCCGCCGCAGCTCCGCCGCGGTGAATCCCGCCGACACGGCGTCCGACGCGTGGTCGGCCCACAGGTACGCGTTCTGCGCCACCCAGGCGGTGCGGAGGATCAGCAGCTTGCGGTGGCGGTCCGGCAGGGTCGACCGGCGGGCGGTGTAGTCCAGGAACGGATGCACCACGTCGGCCAGCTCCGGCGCGTGGAGCATCGTCGCGAACGCGTTGCCGCCGTCGCCCGCGCGGGCGTAGGTTTCCGCCAGCGCACGTTGCGCGTCCGTCCACTCCGACTCCGGAAGGGGTGGGACGCGCGGCTCGGAGATTCGGATGCCGGGACCCTCCGCGCCGGGCGGATCCGGAAGCGCGGGCCACTCGCCGGACTGCGCCGCGGACGCGGCAGGCAGGACGAGCAGCAGCGCGAGCGCCGAGCAACAGTGTTTCACCACGTCAATCCTCCCGCGACGAACATCGCTGCCGGCACGACCGCTTGTGGGCGCCGGGGTCACGGCTCCCGGGCGCTCAGCGCTCGCCGGCGAGCTCGAACACGTACAGAGCGTTGCCGCCGGTGGGCTGATAGATCTCGGGGCTCAGCGCCGCCGTGACACCCCGGAACAGGCCGGTGCCGGTGGGCACGGCGATGTACTGCGCCCCGTTCGCCGTGTAGCTGACAGGAAAGCCCTGCGGCGACTGTCCCAGCCGGCTCTGCCACAGCACCTCGCCGGTCTCGACGTCGAACGCCTTGAAGTTGCGGTCCACGTCGCCGGCAAACACCAGGCCGCCAGCAGTGGCGAGCGCGGCGGTGAGGAAGGCCGGCCGTTGCTCGTGGCTCCAGATCTCCTCCATGGTCCGCACGTCGTAGGCCGCCAGTTTGCCCAACCGGCCTTCCGTGCCGGGCATCTCCAGCGCCGGCCCGCCGCCGGCGTAGCCCCCGCCGCCGTCCACCATCTCCACGACGCGGGCAGCCATCTCGCCGCACGCCTGCAGCAGCGGGATCACGAGCGCGTGCGTGTCTGCATGGTAACTGGTCGCCTGCCAGTTGTGGCCGCCGTACAGGGCGGGACACGAGTGGACCGACTGACCGATCTCCGCGTCGATGATGTCGGCCCGGTACCTGACGCGCCCCGTCCGCGGATCGATCGACTCGAAGATGTTCTGATACACCGTCTCCGTATAGTCGAGGAACGCTCCGGTCCGGCGGTCGAGCTTCCAGAGGATGCCGTCCTTCCCGATGGTGAATACCCACTGCTCACCGCCGGCGTCGATCAGCACCCGCTCGTAGACCGTGTCCATGTCGAGCGTCTCGCCCGGCACGTGCTGGAAGTGCCAGGCCATCTCGCCGGTCCGCGGGTCGAGGGCAATCGTCGAGTTCGTGTAGAGCGCCGCGTCGAGCGGCGACATGCGGCGGCTCACGGCCACCCAGGGCTTCGCCTGCGCCGTGCCGATGTAGAACAGCCCCAGCCGCGGGTCGTAGCTGCCCGGGATCCACGTATCGCCGCCGGCGCGGAAGGTCTCGGCCACATCGGCCCACGTCGCGCTGTTCGGATCGGATCCGCGCGCGATGGTCGACGTGCGCCACAGCTCCGCGCCGGTTTCCGGGTCATGGCCCGTGATGAAGCAGCCGTCATCCTTGAACCGCTCGCAGCCGTTGATGCCGCTGACCAGCACCCCGTCGGCAACCACCGGCCCGCTCGTATGCGTGAAGCCTTTCCTGTAGTCCGCCTTGACCGTGCGCCACACCTGTTCGCCGGTGCGCGCGTCGAGCGCCACGATGGCCGCGTCGTACGTCGACAGGAATACCTTGTCCTGGTAGATGGCAATCGAGCGGGTCACGCCGCCGAGCGTCACCGAATCCGGCGGAAACCCGTAGCGGTACTCCCAGATTACGTCGCCCGTGGCGCCGTCAATTGCCTGCACGACGTTGTTCGAATTGACCAGATACATCACGCCGTCGTGCACCAGCGGCGTGGGCTGATTGTTGCCCTCCTGCATCGTCAGCGCCCATGCAACGCGCAGGCGCGAGACGTTCTCGCGGTTGACCTGTTCGAGGGGGCTGAAGCCGTGGCCGTCCAGCGTGCGCCGCCAGTTGAGCCAGTCGCCCGCGGGCGGCTGCTGCAACATCGCGTCGGTCACCGGCCGGAAGCCCGTGACCTCCCGGTTGACGAAGGCCGACGGCATGCGAACCAGGAACCCTGCCGATTGCGCCTCGCTCTGCTGCGTCGCGTCCGGCACGTTCAGGGCGGCCGCCAGGTCCGGCGGCGGCCCGGCGGGCGCCTCGCCGATGGCGACCTCGGTGGCGGCGCTCAACGGCTGCTCGCCGGCAGCCAGACCGTTGGCCTGCAGGATGTACGCGGCAATGCCCAGGTACATCTCGTCTTCGAGCGATCCGCCGGCGCCCGGCGGCATCTCCTCGCGCAGGTATTCGAACAGCGCGCGCGCCGGCCGCGCATCCCAGACGCTCATGAAGCCCACGCCCGTGAGCTCCGTCCCCTGGGCCGTGCCCCGCAGATCGTTGCGGTGGCACTCGGCGCACACCTGGTCGTAGGCAGCCCGGCCGGCCGCCGCCTGCGCGGCCGTGAACAGGCCGCCGGCAGCGTCCGGCTGCGCCGTTGCCGCGGCCGACCACGACAGCAGCAGGCCGGTCGCCGCGACTGTCTTCGCGAATCCCCTCATATGCACGCGTGAGGATATCACCGCCCGTTGCACGCCGGTCGCCGGCGCGGCGCTCACCACGGAGCGGCCGGCCGCTGGCGGTGGAGCCGCCGGAGCCACCGCAGCACGTGCGAGTATTCCTGACCACGCCGCTCCAGTACCTCCAGCCGCGCGCGGGCGTCCGGGTCGCCGGTGACGGCGTGGATGTCGGCGAGGATCCAGACCACCTTGCGGCGGCGGACGGGATCGGCGTCGTCCATCCACTGCTCGGCGAGCCGCTGTCCGGCGCGCGGGTTGCCGCCCTGCAGCCGTTCGGCCTTGGCCGCCGCCAGCGCCAGGCAGGAAAGCTCATCCCGGCCGGCAGCGTCGGACGAGGCTTCCAGCTCGCGCATGCGGGCCGCCAGCCGCTGCCGGAACGCCGCGTAGAACGCCGGCGCCGCCCCGCTGGCGTCCACGCACCGTTCGGCGCCGCAGCGATAGACGAAGGGCACCGTCGCGACGCACCGCCGGTCGCTCTCGTAGTCGGAGACCGCGCCAGGTACGACCAGGTCGGCCTCGCCGTCCCCGTTCACGTCGCGCACCACCGGGCCGTCAGGGCTGTCGAGGCTGGCCACCCACCAGCCGGTCAGCTCCTGCAGCAGCACCGGCGGATCGGAGTCGGCGACCCGCACCACGTAGTTGCAGAACAGCCGCCCGCTGTAGTCGACCACGGCGACTATCGTGGCGGGCCGGCGCGGGCTGGCCGGCAGCAGGCCGACGTCGCAGACCGAGGCGCCCGTGACGACCTCCCGCACCTGCGCCCGGAGCGCGTCGTACTGCGCATTCGTGAGGCGCGGCTGCCCGAAGCCGACGCCCGCCAGCGCGGCCCAGGCCGCGGCGGCTGCGCACGCGAGAGCTGCAGGTTGCGGCGCCATCGCGCTGGAGGCCCGGGGGTCGGCGCGCGCTCAGGACGACGATACGTGCGCGCGCGGCGGGTCCGCGGTCGAAGCAAGCGCCCGCTCCACGTCCGGACCCGACGGGCTCTGGAAGACGCGCAGGTCGAACTGCGGCGCCATGGCGAACAGGTGATCGATGATGTCCGCCTGAATCGCCTCGTAGGCGGCCCATCCCTGTTCGCGGCAGAACACGTAGAGCTCGATCGGCAAGCCGTGCTCCGTCGGATCCAGGTGCCGCACGAGGAACGTCATGTCCTGGTGCACCATGGGGTGCTGGCGCAGCCAGGCGACGATGTAGGCGCGGTACACCGTGGCGTTCGTCAGGCGCTCGCCATTCGCGATGTCCGCCGCGTCCACGCCCTGCTCGCGGTTAGCCTGCGCGGCCTCCTCCCGCCTGGAGGCCACGTAATCGGCGATGTGCCGGATGCGGCCGAAGCGCTCGAGCATCCCGTCGTCGCAGAAGCGCACCGAGCCGATGTCGACGTTGATCGCCCGCTTGATGCGGCGGCCGCCCGACTCGGACATGCCGCGCCAGTTCTTGAACGACTCACTGATGAGGGCGTAGGTGGGAATGGTAACGATGGTCTTGTCGAAGTTCTGGACCTTCACCGTGGTCAGGCCGACCTCGATCACGTCGCCGTCCACGCCGTGCGACGGCATCTCGATCCAGTCGCCGCGCGCAACCATCCGGTTGGTGGAGAGCTGCACGCCGGCGATGAATCCGAGGATCGCGTCCTTGAACACGAACATCGCCACGGCGCTCATGGCCCCCAGCCCGCTCAGCAGCAGCAGCGGCGACTCGTTCAGGATGACCGACACGGTGCTGACCGCCGCAACCGCGAACAGCGCCATCTTGACCACCTGCGCAATGCCCCTGAGCGGCAGCGAGCGCGACGTCGGCGACTCCCGCGCGATGTCGACCGCGGCGTTCAACCCGCCGAAGGCGGCGGCCGTCGTCATGGCAATCATGTAGACGAGCGCCGCGCGGCGCGCCAGCGAGGCCGCCCCGGCGAAATCTGCCAGCACAAGGTCCGCGGACAGGTAGATGACGATGGCAGGCGCGACGTGCGCGAGACGGTGGATGACGCGGTGCTCCAGCACGCGGTCGTCCCAGTGCGACTCGCTGCGCCGGGCGAACGCCGTCAGGCGGCTCAGGACGATGCGCTTGACGATGTAGTCCGCCACGATGGCGAGGAGCGCCACGAGCAGCAGCTCGACCGCCAGCAGCAGCCCCTCGACGTACACGTCGTCCAGACCGCTCTCGACGAGCCAGCCCCGCAGCGGACTCAACACCCGCCCGCCCCGTCAACAATCCCGCTTCGATGCATGAGCGCGATGATACCAACGGTGTTGGCGGATTGGCTGGGAGGCAGGGATTCGAACCCCGATACCGTGGTCCAGAGCCACGTGTCCTACCATTGAACGACCTCCCAGCAGGAAGGCGCCGCGCAGGAAACTGTGATTATAGTAGACGGGGCGATATGCCAACCAGCAGCGAGCTGGTCCCATCCCCGCGCTACGAGCTGTCGCGCTGGCTGTTCCTGCGTCTGCTGGCGCTGGTCTACCTGATCGCCTTCGCCTCGCTCGCGCCGCAGCTCCGGGGCCTGGTGGGTGAGCAGGGGCTGCTGCCGGCCGCGGACCTGCTCGAACGCGCCGGCGAGTTCTACGGCGCCGCCGCGTGGTACGAGTTTCCCACGCTGGCCTGGCTGGGCGCCGGCGACGCCGGGCTGCTGGCGATCTGCTGGGCGGGCATCGTGCTCTCGTTGTTGGCCCTCGCCGGCGTGGCGCCGGTGTTGACGTTCGCCCTGCTCTGGCTGCTGTACCTGTCGCTGACCGTCGCCGGGCAAACGTTCCTGGCGTTCCAGTGGGACACGCTGCTGCTGGAAACCGGCCTGCTCGCCTGCCTCTATGCGCCGCTCGGCTGGCTGCCGCACCTCGGCGGCGGCCGGGAGCCGTTGTGGGTCGCGCGCTGGCTCGTCTGGGGGCTGGCGTTCAAGCTGACGTTCCTGTCGGGCATCACCAAGCTGGTCAGCGGCGACCCGACCTGGTCGGGGCTGACCGCGCTCACGTTCCACTACCAGACGCAGCCGCTGCCCGCCTGGACGAGCTGGTACGTGCACCAGTTGCCGGCCTGGCTGCACATGGGATCCACCGTGGTCATGTTCGGCATCGAGCTGATCGTGCCGTTCCTGGTGCTGGCTCCGGCCCGCTTCCGCCGCACCCGCCTCGCCGCGTGCGCGCTGCTCTGCCTGTTCCAGGTCGCTATCGCAGCCACCGGCAACTACGGCTTCTTCAACCTGCTGACCGTCGTCCTGTACCTGGCGCTGCTCGACGACGCGACGCTGATGCGCCTGTTGCCCCGGAACCTCGCGCTGCGGGCCGCGCCGGGCGTCTGGCGCCGCGAGCCGGCGCCGTGGCGCGCCGCCGTCGCCGTCGCGGCGTCGGGCATCGCCGTCATCAGCATGCTGACGATATGGCACGAAGTGACCTACCGCCAAGGGCGTCCCGAATGGTCGGACCGGCTGGTGCGGCTGGTCGCGCCGTTCCGGTCGATCAACGGCTACGGCCTGTTCCGCTCGATGACCACCGTGCGTCCCGAGCTGGTCGTGGAGGTCAGTCCCGACGGCCTGGAGTGGCGCGAGCAGCCGTTCCGCTGGAAGCCCGGCGACCCCGGCCGGGCGCCCGGCTTCGTGCAGCCCCACATGCCGCGCCTCGACTGGCAGATGTGGTTCGCGGCGCTCGATCCGGCCGGCGCCGAGGTGTGGCTCCAGGCGCTGATGGAGCACGTGCTGGACGGCACGCCGGCGGTCACCCGCCTGCTCGGCGAACCGCCGTTCCCCGGCGCGCCGCCGCGCCACGTCAGGCTGGCGTACTACCGCTACGACTTCACCTCGTTCGAGGCGGGCCGCGCAAGCGGCGAATGGTGGCGGCGCGAGCTGCGGGGGTACGTCATGGAATCCGAACGCTCGCCGTAAGCGTCTCAACAAGTATTGGAAGAGCTGCTCGAATCGTTCAGTCCCGACCCCGGATCTCCCTACCCGGAGCTGGCGCAGAAGGCCGCCCGCCTGGCGCGGCATCTGCAGGAACAGGCCGCGGAGCTGCAGACCCCGGTCGAAGAACGGCAGCAGGCCGAGCTGGAGCGGATCGTGCAGGATCCGCACGACAAGGCGACGCTGACCCAGCTCACGGACCAGGCCTTCCGCTCCCGCAACCCGCAGCGCGCCGTCGACCAGATCCTGCACATCCTGGACGTGCAGGGGATCCCGCGCTTCTTCAGCGGCCTGGACCGCACGCTGCTCAGGGGCTTCCACTCGTTCGGCGGCTACCTGCCGGGCGTGGCGGCGCCGCTGGTGCGGGAGCGGATGCGGGAAGAGACCGCCAATGTCATTCTCCCCGCCGAGGAGCGCCTGCTGGTGCGGCACCTGGAGGGGCGGCGGCAGAGCGGGCTGCGGATGAACGTCAACTTCCTGGGCGAGGCCCTGCTGGGCGAAGCCGACGCCCAGCGGCGGCTGGAGTCGTATCTGCGCGCGCTCCAGGTCCCGGAGATCGAGGTCATCTCGGTCAAGATCTCGACCATCTACTCGCAGATCTCGTCGCTGGCGTTCGAGCACACCGTCTCCGTGCTGTGCGACCGGCTCGAGCTGCTGTACCGGGCGGCCGCCCGGGCGCGCTTTCGCCGCCGGGACGGCAGCGAGGCGCCCAAGCTCGTCTACCTCGACATGGAGGAGTACCGCGACCTGGCGGTGACCACCGAGGCGTTCCTGCGGACGCTCGACCGCCGGGGCCTGGAACAGGCCGGCGCGGGCATCGCGCTGCAGGCCTACCTCCCCGACTCGTACCTGGCGCAGCAGCGCATCAACGCCTGGGCCCGGCAGCGGGTGCGCCGCGGGGGCGGACCGGTCACCATCCGGCTGGTGAAGGGCGCCAACCTCGAGATGGAGCGGGTGGAGGCGTCGCAGCGGGGGTGGCCGCAGGCACCGTACGTTTCGAAGGCCGACACCGACGCCAACTACAAGCGCATGCTGCACGCGGCGCTGGCGCCGGAGAACATCGCGGCCGTGCGCCTCGGGGTGGCCTCGCACAACCTCTTCGACGTGTCGTACGCCCTGCTGCTGGCCGCGGAGGCCGCCGCGCTGGACCGCGTGCAGTTCGAGATGCTGGAAGGCATGGCCAACGCCCAGCGGCGGGCCCTCCACGAGCTGACGCAGAACCTCCTCCTCTATGCCCCGGCGACGCGCAAGGAAAACTTCGTCAACGCCATCGGCTACCTCTTCCGCCGCCTCGACGAGAACACGGGGCCCGACAACTTCCTCAGGCACGCCTTCAAGCTGGTTCCCGGCAGCCCGGAGTGGCAGCGGCTCGAAGCGGGATTCCTGGAGTCGTCCCGCCGCGTCGCGGAGGTGTCGGAGACGCCGCGCCGCGTCCAGAACCGCCTGACCGAGAGCGGCGCCGCGCCGCAGGCGGGCACGTGGGACCGGTTCGTCAACGAGCCTGACACCGATTTCTCGCTGCCCGCCAACCGCAAGTGGGCCCGCGGCATCATCGAGCGCTGGCGGCCCAGGCACGGCGCCGACAAGGTGGAGGTTCCGCTTGTCGTGGACGGCCGGGAGATCTTCGCGGGTCGGCGGCTGCGCGACTGCCGCGACCCCTCCCGGCCGGGCCTGATCGTCGGCCGCTACCGGCTGGCCGAGCCCGACGATGTCGAGCGGGCGGTTGCCTGCGCGCGCAGCGATCCCGACGGCTGGCGGCGGCGGACGGCGGAGGAACGCTCCCGGGTGCTGGCGGCGGCGGCCCGCGAGCTACGCCGCGGCCGGGGCGACCTCATGGGCGCCGCCGTGGCGGACGGCGGCAAGACGCTGGCCGAGTCGGATCCGGAGGTCAGCGAGGTCGTCGACTTCGTCAACTACTACGACCTGGCGGCGCGCCATTTCCAGGATCTTCCGGGCCTGCAAGTCAAGCCCAAGGGCGTGGTGGTCGTCGTCTCGCCCTGGAACTTCCCCATCGCCATTCCGGGCGGCGGCGTCGCGGCCGCGCTGGCGGCGGGCAACACCGTCATCCTCAAGCCGGCCCCGGACACCGTGCTGGTGGCCCACGAGCTGTGCCGCTGCTTCTGGCGGGCCGGCGTCACCACGCGGACCCTCCAGATGGTCACCTGCACCGACGACGTCGCCGGGTCCAACCTGGTCGCCCACCCGGAGGTGGACGCCGTCATCTTTACCGGCGGCACGGATACCGCGCTGCACCTGCTGCGCGCCCGGCCGGACCTGAACCTGCTGGCCGAGACGGGCGGCAAGAACGCCACCACCCTGACCGCGCTGGGAGATCGGGAGCTGGCCATTAGCCACTTGGTGCACTCGGCGTTCAGTCACAGCGGACAGAAGTGCTCGGCCACGTCCCTGCTGCTCGTCGAGGAGGAGGTGTACCGGGACCCGAAGTTCAGGGAGACGCTCTGCGACGCGGTGCGGAGCCTGGAGGTCGGCCCGGCCTGGGACCTCCGCAACCGGATGGGTCCCTTGATTCGCCCTCCGGACGGTGCATTGGAAACCGGCCTCAAGGAGCTGGAACCGGGCGAATCGTGGGCCGTCATGCCCCGGCCGCTGGAGGGCAATCCGTGCCTCTGGTCCCCGGGGGTCAAGTGGGACGTGCAGCCGGGCAGCTTCAGCCACCTCACCGAGCTTTTTGGTCCCGTGCTGGGCGTCATGCCGGTGAAGGACCTGGACGAGGCGCTGGACATCATCCGCCGGACCGGCTACGGCCTGACCGCCGGCCTGGAGAGCCTGGACGATCGCGAGCAGGCCTACTGGTGCGAGCGCGTCGCGGCCGGCAACCTCTACGTCAACCGCGGCACGACGGGCGCCGTCGTGCTCCGCCAGCCGTTCGGCGGCATGGGCAAGTCCGCCTTCGGACCCGGCATCAAGGCCGGCGGGGCCAACTACGTGGCGCAACTCATGGACTTCAGCGACGGCGAGCCGGGAGCCGGAGCCGCGGACGTCGCGGATCCGGACCTCGCCGCGTTTCGCGCGGCCCTGCAACGGCCGGCGCCGTCCGGCGTGGCCTCATCCCGGAAGGACCTGCCGCGGGTGGTTGCCGCCCTCGAGAGCTACTGTGTGAGCTTCCAGGAGGAATTCGGCCGCACGCACGACCACTTCCGCCTGGTCGGTCAGGACAACCTGCGGCGCTACCTGCCCGTCCGGCGCGTCCACATCCGCGTGGACCCCGCCGACTCGCTGTTCGAGACATTCGCGCGCGTCTGCGCCGCCAGGGCAGTGGGCTGCGAAGCGACGGTCAGCATCCCCCCGGGCTGGTCGTCGGCGGCCACCCACTGGTTGCGTGAGCTGACCGCCGGGTGGATCGCGCCCACGGCATTCGTCGAGGAATCTGACGCGGAGCTGGCGGATCGGATCCGTGCGGGGGAGACCGACCGCGTCCGCTTCGCGGCGCCCGAGCGGGTGCCGGAGGTCGTGTTGCGGGCGGCGGCCGAGTCCGGCGTCTACCTGGCGCGCGCGCCGGTCCTGGTGGCAGGCCGCGTGGAGCTGCTGTGGTATCTGCGCGAACAGAGCATCAGCATCGACTACCACCGCTACGGCAACCTGAGCCTCCGCGAGGCGGAGCAGCGGACGGCGGTCTCGTAACCCGGTGGGACGAGCACCCGCGCGGGCTAGCGCCTGAACTTCTGGAGGGCCGCGATCTCGGCGAGGGCCTGGCGGGCGTAGGCGGCGGTGTCCGGTTCCGGGTCCAGGTCGAACACCTCCACGAGGTGCTGGTAGGCCGCCGTCGGCTGGCCCAGCGCGTGCAGTTGGACGAGGCCGGCGCCGAGGTGCGCCTCGGCCGCCAGCGCGCCGACCGGATCGTCGCGCAGGTGCCGCTGGTAGACGATGAGCGCCGCCGACGGGTGGCCGTTCGCCGCGAGCCAGTCGGCCAGGGCAATCGAATCCTCGGGCGGCAGCAGGCTCCGGGTCTGCTCGGGCGTCAGGCGGAAATAGGCGGGCGCCGCCTGCTCGAAGCGCCGCGCCGCGACCAGCGCGGCGACCGTCTCGCCGGGCGACGTCGCCGGCGCGTTGGCGCCGTGGCTGTACTCCGCGGGGCGCGCCGTGATTTCCCGGCGCCCCGACCACCAGGCCCAGCCCAGGCCGCCCAGGAACCCGCCGATGTGGGCGCCGTAGGCGACGCCTCCGCCGGCGCCGCCCTGCGCGATCAGGAACGGCATGACGTTGTCGAGGAAGAGATAGATCCCCAGCACCAGCCGCGCGGGCCAGCGCACCATGTGCATGAAGAACGGGAACAGCATGATCCACAGCCGGACCCGGTTGCGCGGAAACCAGATGAAGTAGAAGCCGAGCACGCCGGAGATCGCCCCGGACGCCCCGACCAGCGGCAGCTCGGAACCGAGATCGAACACCGTGTGGAAGAGCGTCGCGGCGACCCCGGTGGCCAGGTACGCTGCCAGGTAGCGGACCGGCCCGAGCCGGTGCTCGACGTTGTCGCCGTAGATCCACAGGAAGAGCATGTTGCCGGCCAGGTGCAGGAACCCGGCGTGGAGGAACAGCGACGTGAACAGCGCCAGCAGGTGCGGGTCCGCGGGGCGGAAACCGTGGGTGAACACGACCAGGTCGTAGGCGCTGACCTGCCCGACCAGCTCCGCCGGCGACAGACGCCCGCCGAACTGCTCCAGCAGGACGCCGATGTACGCCGCCAGCGCGGGGTCGGACGGGTCGGCCCGGGTGAAGCTGAGCGGCAGCGAAACGAGCAGGTATACCGCGACGTTGGCGGCAATCAGGCCGTACGTGACCCACGGCACGCCGCGGGGATTGGGCTCGTCGCCGAGCGGGAGGAACATCCTGCGGGCACGATATCACGGCGGCGTGGCGCCGGCCGCCGCGCTTCCCGCGAGCGCCGGAACGGCGCACTAGGAACCCGCGAGATCGAAACGCTCCAGCCGGGCGGCGATCTCGTCACGCACCGCCCGGAACCGCGCCAGCCGATCGTCTTCCGACCCCGGAGCGCCGGCCGGATCGGGCAGCGGCCAGTGCAGGCGCCGCACGCGGGAAGGGAACGCCGGGCATACCTCGTCGGCGCACAGGGTCACGACCGTGTCGACGGTGGCCGGGTCGATCGAGTCCACGCGCTTCGACCACTGGCCGGAGATGTCGATCCCCAGCTCGGCCATGGCCCTTACGGCGAGCGGGTTGACCGCAGAGGGCGCCGACCCCGCGCTCTGCACCCGCGCGCGCTCCCCGAAGCGGGCGCGCGCAAGCCCCTCGGCCATCTGACTACGCGCCGAGTTCGCTACGCAGAGGAAGAGCAGGCCGGGCAACTAGTCGAGCAGCATCTCGGTGAGCTCGAGCAGCGGACGCGACTGCTCCTCGGCTTCCGACTCCTCGAAGTAGAAGCGGTCGCGACCGAAGGCCGGCCGGAGCTCGTCGAACCAGGAGGCGCCCTCGTCGAACTCGGCGAGGAACGGCTTCTTCACCCAGCGCGGGTCGCGCGCCTGGATGAAATCGCACATAAGGAACTGCTTGTCCGGCTCTCCCAGCAGGTCGAAGCCGGTGCTCTCGCGCACGATGTCCAGGAGGTTGTAGTCCATCATGTCGCGCAGGCGCATCACGCCCAGGATGCGCACCTTGCCGGGAAACGCGGACATCGACGGCCCGCGCACCGAGCGCGCCAGCCCGGACACGTTGGAGTACGCCTCCTTGAAGATCTTGTAGCAGCGAACCAGCGGCACCTCGAAGTAGTTGCGAGCGCCGGTGTCGCGCTCCACGAACATGTAGTAGGGGACCAGGCCGAGCCGCACCCCGGTGCGCCACAGCGCGGCCCACGCCGCGGGATTGTCGTTCACGTGCTTGATGAGCGGCGCCTGCATCCGGATCTGCGCGCCGGTCTGCCGGATTCGCCGCACGGCCTCACGCGAGACATCCGGCTCCAACTCCACCGGGTGCGAGTAGTGGCCCATGATGGCGACGTGCCGGCCGGCCGCCGTCATCTCGTCGAACAGGCGCAGGCAGTCATCGGCGTCCGCGTCGGATACGAACCGCTGCGGCCAGTAGGCCACGGCCTTCGTGCCGATGCGGATGTTCTGGACGTGATCGAACTCGGGCGCGAGCAGCGGCTCGATGTAGCGGCGCAGCATCTTCGTGCGCATGATCATCGGGTCGCCCCCGGTGAACAGCACGTCGGTGATGTCGCGGTGCGCCCGCAGGTAGTCGAGCAGATCGTCGGTCTCGGTCGTCTGGAACTTGATGTCCTGCAGCCCCACG
Organism: Vicinamibacterales bacterium; assembly: GCA_965207665.1. GTDB lineage: Bacteria > Acidobacteriota > Vicinamibacteria > Vicinamibacterales > UBA8438 > JAAXGX01. The sequence continues at coordinate 662,368 of CBDBMV010000002.1, read as the reverse complement.
AACTGCGCCCACCGGAAGCAGTAGGTGCAGTACGCATGGCAGGTCTGCCCGGGCGCCGGAAAGAACAGCAGCGTCTCGCGGTACTTGTGCTGCAGCCCCGGCAGCTTGCGGCCGTCGAGCTCGGGCACGTTGTGGGTGAGCTGTCCCGCCGGATGCGGATTGAGGCTCATCCGGATGCGGGAGACGTCGGCCGCCAGCCGCTCCGTGTCACCCCTGCGCAGCGACTGCTCCACGGCCGCGAAGTCCTCGGCGCCGAGCATCTCGCGCTGCGGAAAGACGAGCTGGAAGATCGGGTCGTGCGGCACGTTGGACCAGTTGATCAACTGGTCCATCACGTAGCGGTTCGTGCGGAACGGCAGCACCTCGCCGACCACCTGGATGGCGGACTTCAACTCATCTTCGAGCAGCGCCCATTGCGGGGTATCCGCCACCGTGCGCAGATCGACGGGTCGGTAGCGCTCGGTGTCGGTGGAGGTGGTCGCGGCCTGGGTCATCGGCGGTAATGGTACTCGATCGGCAATCTCCGCCCCGGTTCAGGGCAACGCCACCGTCTGGAGATTCAGCGGCGACTGCTCCGACGCGCGCGCCAGCACGATGGCGTGCTCGTCGTCGAGCAGGTCGAGCTGCTCCACGCCCACCATCGCCGGTATGGGCTCGAACTCCACGCCGGCGGTGCCGCCGTCCGGCACGATCCCCGTGAGCGGCTCGGCCGTGCCGAAGTCCCTGGTCGGCACCTTCATCACGCCGTGGCGGTTGTTCGACATCAGGATGTAGTCCTGCCCGTCCTTCCGGTAGACGATCATGTCGAGCGGCCGGTTGCCGCTGCCGAACTCGGCGATGGTCACGCCGCGCACGTCGGCCCCCGGCTGGAGGCTGGCCACCGGGAACTTCACGAGCGGCGTGCACAGGTACGAGGCGACGAGATGCGGCTCGCCGTCGATCTCGTACGGCACGAACGTGTAGACCGGCGAGCGCGTCTCGAACTGGTCGTGCGGCGCGTGCCAGACCTCGACGCTCGTGCCCCTGTCGACGCCGGTGAACGGATAGGCGATCGACCGCAGCTTCGACGCGAACTCCTCGCTCGACAGGCCGGCCACGTAGAGGCGGCCGTCCGTGTAGGCGAGGTCGGTGATGGTCTGCACGCCGAACAGGTTCAGCGGATACTCGGTCGCCTGGTTGCTGGGATAGTTGGGAATCGGGATCCCGTTGCCGTTCTTGAGCAGCATGTCGGTCTGCTCGCCCGGCGGGTCGGGCAGCTCCACGCTGGAGTACGGCACCTGGTCGAGGGACACGACGGTCATGTCGCCCGCGCCGTCGACCCGCAGCAGCACCGGCCGGGCGCCGGCGCCCGTGCCGCGCATCACGGAAATGAAGACGTTGCGCGTCGCCGGGTGCACCGCCAGGTCGGTGATGAGCAGGTTGTCCGCCCGGGTGCCGAGCGTGGCTGCGATCTGTTCGTCGATGGCCTCGATGCTCGAGGCGCCCGGCACGCCGCCGCCGACGTGGGCGGCGAGGTCGAGCGCGTACACCTGCACCGCCTCGGCGTCGGCCGCGAACAGCACGGCGTCCGGTCCGAACGCGATCGGTCCCATGTGCTGCAGCGACGGACCGACCCCGGAGGAGACGGCGGAATCCTGGGCGGCCGCCGGAACGGCCAACAGCGCCAACAGCATCGGCGCGAGCATGATCGAGGTGCGGTTGCGTAGCATGTGTGATTCCCCCTTGAACACTTACGCGCCGCAGCGTACCCGCTGGCCGATGAGCGGTCAAGCGTGGTATTGATCGCTCTTTCCTCCAGCATGCCGCCTCCCAGCACGACCACCCGCCGCGCGTCGCGCGCCCGGCCGCGCGTCGAAATCCTGGACACCACGCTCAGGGACGGCGAGCAGGCGGAAGGCGTGTCGATGGCGCCCGCCGAGAAGCTGACCATCGCCCGGCGCCTGCTGGAGAAGGTGAAGGTGGACCGGATCGAGGTGGCGTCCGGACGCACGAGCGACGGCGAGCGCAGCGCCGTCGGCCGCATCACGGACTGGGCGGAAACCCTGGGTCTTGCGGACCGCGTCGAGGTGCTGGGGTTCGTTGACGGGCAGGCGTCGGTCGACTGGACGCGATCCGTTGGCGGCAGGGTGATCAACCTCCTGACCAAGGGCTCGCTCAAGCACTGCCGCGAACAGTTGCGGCGCTCGCCGGAGGAGCACATCGACGACATCCGCCGGACGGTCGATTACGGCGTGCGGCAGGGCGTCGTGTTCAACGTCTACCTGGAGGACTGGTCGAGCGGCATGCGCGACTCGCCCGACTACGTGCGGAGCCACGTGGCGGCGCTCGCCGGCATGCCGGTGCAGCGGCTGATGCTGTGCGACACGCTCGGCATCCTGAGCCCGGCCGAGGTGCGGGCGTTCGTCGGGCAGATGACGCAGGAGTTCCCCGCCTGCCGCTTCGACTTCCACGGCCACAACGACTACGGGCTGGCGACGGCCAACACGCTGGAAGCGGCGCTGGGCGGCGCGCGCGGCGTGCACTGCACGGTGAACGGCATGGGGGAACGGGCCGGCAACACGCCGCTCGACGAGGTCGTCGTGTCGCTGCGCGACCACGGCGGCCTGCGGACGAACGTCAACGAGCGGGCGCTCGCGGGCGTCAGCCAGCTCGTGGAGAACTTCTCGGGCCGGCGGGTCGCGGTCAACAAGCCGATCGTTGGCGAGAACGTTTTCACGCAGGCGGCCGGCGTGCACGCCGACGGCGACCGCAAGGGCGGGCTCTACGAGAGCCGCCTGCGGCCGTCGCGGTTCGGCCTGCGGCGCTCGTACGCCATGGGCAAGCTGATGGGCAAGGCGAGCCTGGAGTTCAACCTGGAGCGGCTCAACGTCACGCTGACGGACGTGGAGAAGCGGCAGCTCCTCGCGCGGATAGTCGAGCTGGGCGACCAGAAGCGGCACGTCACCACGGCCGACCTGCCGTTCCTGATCACCGAGCTGCTGCAGACCCCCGAGCTGCGGGTGTTCGAGGTGAAGGACTTCTCCATCGTCAGCAACCTGGGCCTGCGGCCGGTGGCGACCATCCTCGTGCGCTACCGCGACGCGGAGCTGCAGGCCACGGCCTCGGGCGACGGCGGCTACGACGCGTTCATGCAGGCGCTCAGGAGCGTGGAGGGGCAGCTCGGCATCAAGGTGCCGCGGCTGCTCGACTACCAGGTCCGCATCCCGCCGGGCGGCAAGACCGACGCGCTCGTCGAGACGACCATCAAGTGGGACAACGGCCTGAAGACCGTGGGCGTCGACACGGACCAGGTGACCGCCGCCATCGAGGCGACGGAGCACGTGCTGAACGCCATCGCGCTGCGCGGCGCGCCCGCGGCTCAGCGCAGTACGTCGCTCGCTTCAGCCGACTGAACGTAGCGCTCGGCATCCTCCGGGAGCAGGAACCGCTCCCGTACCAGCTCGTCCGCCGCCCGCCGGACCGCGTCCACGTAGCCCTGGCGGTCGCCGTAGCGCTCCTCCAGCGACAGCCGCGGATCGCCGTTCGCCTCGCGCTCCGCGCGCGTCTCCGCGAACGGCAGGAACGACCCGGTCAGGCCGCACAGGTTCGGCTCGCGGCGGCCGTCCGCGCGCACGTTCCAGCCCACGTTGGTGCCCAGCGGCGCGCGCACCTCGACCGGCCGGATGCCCGACGGGTTCAGGCCGTCCGCGTCGGCTGACGGCACCAGCACCGGATAGCCGGGTCCGACGCCGGGGGGCAGGCGCGTCAGGAAGCCGCCGGTGGAGCCGAACCCGGGCCCGAAGTCGAGCAGCGACACCTCGCTGAGCCCCTCGACGATCGCGGCGCCCGGAATCCGCGGGAAACCGGCGCGGTACTCATCCAGCGACACCAACGTGCCGTCCTCCACGCGCGGATAGCGGCTCGGCGGCGGCGCCACGCCGCGGTCGGCCCAGGCGTCGAGCGCGGTCAGCAAGGCGCGGAACGTCGGCCCGTTGTAGTTCGGATTCGTGGGGTTGGCGCACAGCTCGCTGGAGCCGGGCACGGCCAGATCGGGGTTGCCGCCCGCGTGCTGGTAGTTCGAGAGCAGGTACAGCCGCACGTTGTCGGGAACGAACACCGGACGCCCCAGCCCGTCGTGGACGTTGAGCGACGCCTTCATCGCGTAGAACTCATTCTCGGTGTCGGTCTGGAAGACGAGCGGATCGGTCTCCGGCCGCTTCAGGATGCCGTCGCGGATGCCCGACAGCGGGTCGGTGACCACCGCGAACTGCATCGGCGGGTACGACGTGGAAAGGAAGTGGCGCCGGTCGTCCTGGCGCGAATAGGTGTTCGGATCGGCGAACGCCACGTTGGCGAACAGCCGGTGCGAGCCCGGGATCTGGATGTTGACCGCGTCGAACACCTGCCGGTTGGCCTCGTCCTCGTTGAAGCCCAGGTAGAGGTAGTCCCGGAGGTACATCCCGGTGGACGAGGAGCCCGACGCGTACGCGCGCCGGATGCCCACCTCGTCCGCGCCGAGCGCGAGCGGGTTCGGCGTGCCCTCGTCGTCGTGCGTGCCGTAGCGCAGGAACGACGCCAGGTCGCGCGTCACCGCATACCCCAGCCCCATCACGATCGGGTTCTTCGCGGGGTAGATCAGCTCGTAGACCCGGTCGGCGCGGAAGCCGTCGAACAGGCAGATGTGGGTCTCCGACGGCTCCAGGCTGGCGCGGCCCTGCGGGCAGCGGCCGTACGCCCACGCGTCGGCGGCGACTGGCATTGCCTCGCCGTCGAGCGCGGTCCGCATCACGAGCGTCGCGTTCCCCGGCTCCATGTCGGCGGCGGGATACGGCCGGAAGTTCGAGCTCCCCTTCAGCGGCAGACTGAACGTGCCCTCGTAGGGGATGGCGCGGTCCGACAGCTCCACGCGTATCCGCGCCACGAGCGGGCTGCCGTCCGCCTCGGTCGCCACCGGCAGGTTCGGGAACAGCCGGTCGTTGCCCTCGGCGACGTCGCCCTGCCAGCCCGCGTCCACGACCGTGTAGCCGAGCCGCATCAGGAAGCCGTCGCCGGCGTGCTCGGCGCCGATCGGGTCGTTGCTCGATGGCACGTAGTGCCAGCGCAGGCCGCTCTCCAGCTTGTTCCCGCGGTTGTTGATGCCGTAGAAGATCTTGCCGTTGCCGCGGGCCATCGCCACCGGCTTGAGGATGAAGAACGTCGTGCTGAACTCGACGAGCCCGCGGGCGTTGCGCGGGGCCTTGTCGAGGTTGACGATGACCGCGTTCAGCGGATCGTCCGGATCCACCTCCATGTGGACGGTGCCGTCGAGCCGCTCGTACGGCCCGACGTCCCCGAACTCCATGCCCCCGGCGAACGTGCGCTGCTGCTCGATGACGAAGCGCACCACCCGCGCTTCGGCCAGCGGCGCGGCCAGGACCAGCAGCAGCGCCGCCCCGGCAAGTTGACGACAGAACTCGCGCACCATCTGCGATTCCTTTCTGCTGCTACGGCAAACCGAACGTGAGCACGGTATTCGCCGCGATCACGGTGACGTACTGCGCGCCGCCGGCGCCGAAGGTCGCCGGGCTGGAGCGTATCCCCGTGTCGGCCTTGTACTGGAACAACTGCTGGCCGGTCGCCGCGTCGAAGGCGTAGAAGTGCCCCGTGCCGGCGCCCTGGAAGACGAGGTCCCCCGCGGTAACCATGTTGCCGCTGTTGGTCATCCCCTCGATCTCCGCGTACCAGGCGCGGCGTCCGCTCGCCGGGTCGTAGGCCGCGAGGGTCGTCGTCGGTGTCATCCCGGTTTCGCCTTCCTCGGTGAAGACGGCGAAGTGGCCCATGTTGCCGGGGCCCGGCTCCAGCGTGTCGCCGACCGGATTGACCTTGATCGACCAGGCGTCGTTCTTGCCGGTCGCGTACAGCAGCCCGGTGCGCGGGCTGAACGAGGGCGACCCGAAGTTCGCCCCGCCCATCAGGCCCGGGGAGACGATGAAGAACTCGTTCACCGAGTGTGGCTGGAAGATCTGCCGCGCCCGCGGCGCCAGCTCCGGATCCGTTATCAGCGGATAGATCGCGCAGAACGGCTGCTGGGGTATGCCGCGCGCGGTGTACGGAACCGGCTGGGTCGGCCACACCTCGTCGCCCGGCACGTCCGTGGCGGTCGGCACGGCGGTCTCGACGATGGGGTTGATCGGCTCCCCGGTAGCGCGATCGAGCATGTAGACGTAGCAGGTCTTGCCGAGCGAGGCGATGCCCTTTACCAGCCGCCCGTCGACCTCGACGTCGAACAGGATGGGCCCGGCCACGAGGTCCCAGTCCCAGATGTCGTGGTGCAGCGTCTGGAAGTACCACTCCAGCTCGCCGGTCTCCATGTCCACCGCCAGCATGGAGTTCGTGAACAGGTTGATCCCCTTGCGCGAGGAGCCGTCGTAGTTGGGCGAGGGATTGGCGGCGTTGAAGTAGACCATCCCCAGCTCGGCGTCGACCGCCGGCTGCGTCCAGATCCCGCCGCCGTAGCGGCCCGGGTTGCTCCAGGTATCCCGGGCGATCTCCCAGCCGCTGTCGCGCGGACTCTGCGGAATGCTGTTGAACACCCACTTGACGGCGCCCGTCTCGGCGTCGGCGGCCACCAGCAGACCGCCCGGCAGCAGGCTGTCGGAGAACGGCAGCCCGACGTAGATCGTCCCGTCGCGGTACGCCGGCGGGTTGGTCATCATGTAGCCGAGGCTGAGCGGATCGATGTCGGGCGGATACGTGTCGGGGTACTTGAACGTCAGCGCCGCGTTGGTGATGCGCAGCAGGCCGTCCCGACCGAACGAATCCACCAGCGCGCCGGTGCGGGCGTCGACCGCGTACATGATGGTCTGGCCGTAGGCGTAGATCCGCCCGTCGCCGTACGCCGGCCCGCGGCCGCCGCCGGTGAACGGCTCCTCGGCCTCGAAGGTCCAGACCTCCTCGCCCGTCGCGCCGTCGACCGCGAACAGGGTCGATCCGGAATGGAAGTACATGACGCCGTCGACGACGAGCGGCGTCACCTCGCCCACGCGCATGGTCACGTCGGTCCGCATGGACCACTTGAGCTCCAGCGAGCCCACGTTCCCGCGGTTGATCTCGGCGAGCGGCGAGAAGCGGCTGTTGTACTCGTCCAGGTTGTGCCGCGGCCAGTCGTCGCCGGTCTCCCCCACGCCCTGTGCTGACGCCCGAGCGGCGCCCCACGCCAACGCCGCCGCCACGCCGAGCGCCGCCGCCGTCCGTCGCCCGTTGATCATGGTCGTTTCCTAGCGGCCGGCCGCCGCGCGCTCCAGGGCGCGCTCGCCGGCGAGGATGCTGGTCAGGGCGTAGTTGCCCTCCTGGCAGGCCGACTCGTAGATCTGGTTCGCCCGGTTGTCGAGCTGGTGCAGCGGCACCTCGATGGTCCACGGGCGCGCGAACGTGTCCGGATCCTCGACGGTCACCTGGTACATCAGCAGGTCCGGCTCGGCGCGGGTGAAGCGTTCCGTCAGCCGCAGGTTCTCGCGCGAGCCGTAGTAGGTGGTGCGATCGCTGAAGTGGGAAGCCTCTACCACGAGCGTGTCGCCCTCCCAGCGGCCGGCGGAGCGGCCGAACCACTGGCGGATGTGCTGCGCCACCGGCTCGCGGCCGTCCAGGAACACGTCGCGGTACTGCCCGCCCTGGTGCCCCGACTCGTAGTAGAACGAAACCAGGCCGGGGCTCTGCACGATGCGGCTGTGGCCGCCCGAGATGCGCGCGTTGCCGTACTGCAGCGGCAGCGTGATCCCCTCGCAGCGGTCGTCCTGCTGGTCCTCGGGATGATGCGCCCGGTCCCGGATGCGATCGAACTCCGCCACCTCGGCCTCCCGGCGCGCGCGGCCCTCGGGGGTGAACGGAATCTTGCCGTCGGGCGGATCGATGATCAGCGACGTGCGGCGCGTGTGGAGCGCCGTTCGCCCGCGACCGCTGTAGGCGTCGTTGTAGGCGCCCTCCACGTCGGCGACGGTGCCGGCCTCCGCGCGCCGGTCGCGGCCCGGCCCGGCGGCGCGGCCCTCCAGCGCTGCCACCTCGTCGTCGGTCAGGAACTCCCGGCCCTCGTACTCGTCCGGCCGCTCCAGCGGCGTCAGGATGTAGCCCGCGCCCCAGATGCCCTGCAGGTCCGGATCGCCCCACGGCGTGCGCGGCACGGCGTCATCCGACTGGGCCGCCGCGCCGGCGGCCACGCCCGCCAGCAGACCGATTGCGATGAGCACTCTCGTCGTCACACGTCCCTCCTTCGAATCGAGTCGGTCACTGGCCCGCCGGAAGCGCGAGCGCGATCAGCTCGGGGATGTCTCCGCCTACCGTGAGCGCGATGTACTGCCGCCCCCCGTGCATGTAGGTCATCGGCGTGCCGATGGCCCCCGCGGGCAGATCCACCGAGCCGACGATAGCGCCGTGCGCCTTGTCGCGCGCCACGAGCCGCGGGCCGCCACCCGTCCCACCGGCCGTCAGCGCGCTGACCAGCAGCGTCCGGGTCACGACGGGCCCGCCGCGCCCCTCGCCGCCCAGCGGCGGCAGGTCGAGATCGCGCAGCATGGGATGGTTGCGGAGCCGGTCGCCGTCGCCGTTCGGCTGCATCCACGCGTGGTCGCCGGTATTCAGATCGATCGCCGTGATCCTCGAGTAGGGCGGCTTGAGCAGCGGCAGCCCGCGCGGCATCTGCGGGTACGCCCCGCCTAGCCTGGCCACCACGTAGCGCGTGTTGCCCTCGTGCGGCTCGGGAGTCACGTACGACATCATCGAGACGCCGTTCTCCGAAGGCACGTACAGCAGTCCGGTCTCGGGATCGACGCCGGCCCCCTGCCAGTTCGCGCCGCCGTCGATGCGCGGGCGCTGCAGCGTGCCGTGCGTCCCGCCCTCCACCGGCAGCGACGGCGGCGTGTAGAGCGGCCCGAGGTTGAAGTCCCTCACGGCCTCGACCGCCAGCGCCCGGATCTCCGGCGTGAAGTCGACCAGGTCGTCGATGCTCACGCCCTGGTACTCGAACGGCGGCGGCCTGGTCGGGAAGGGCTGCGTCGGCGACGCCACGTCGCCCGGCATCGTGGCCGGGGGCACGGGCCGCTCCTCGATCGGCCAGACCGGCTCGCCCGTGACGCGGTCGAACACGTACGCGAACCCCTGCTTCGTGACCTGCGCCACCGCCCTGATCGGCCGCCCGTCGACCGTCACGTCCACCAGGTTCGGCGCCGAGGCGGTGTCGTAGTCCCACAGGCCGTGGTGCACGAACTGGAAGTGCCACATGCGCTGGCCGGTCTCGATGTCGACCGCCACGAGGCTCTCGGCGAAGAGGTTGTCGCCGAGGCGGTGCCCGCCGTAGTAGTCGTTGGTGGCCGTACCGGTGGGGAGGTAGACGTAGCCGAGCTCCTCGTCGGCGCTCATGATCGACCAGACGTTCGAGTTGCCCGAGTAGCGCCACGACTCGTTCAGCCACGTGTCGGCGCCGAAGTCGTCCGCCTGGGGCACCGTGCGGAACGTCCACAGCACGTCGCCGGTCCGCACGTCGACCCCTTTCACCCAGCCGGGCGGGGCCTCCTTCGTCAGGTGGAAGTCGGAGATCACCGTAGGCGTGACCACCACGTCGCGCGCCACGATGGGCGGCGAGGCGACCCCAATCCAGGCGTTGCCCCGAAAGTCGGCCGTGCCCCGCACGGCGCGCGGGATGCCTTCCATCAGGTCCACGCGGCCGTTTACGCCGAAGGTCGGTATCGCCTCTCCCGTCCGGGCGTCGACGGCGTGCAGGAACGCCTCGTTGGTCCCCCACAGCACGCGCGCCTCGTCCCCGTCGGTCCAGTACGCCAGCCCCCGGGAGTTGAACGCGAGGCCCACGTTGGCGTGCGGCGACGGGTTGCCGAGGTAGGCCTGCGGGTCGTGGACCCACAGCGTCTCGCCCGTGCCGGCGTCGATGGCCGCCACCTGGTGCATCGCCGTCGTGGTGTACAGCACGCCGCCCACCATGAGCGGCGTGGCCTTGAAGTTGCGGGGGCTGACGGTGGGCTGCCGTTCCCGCAGCGCATCCAGGTCGAGCGCGCCGTCGGCCGACTGCCAGCGCCAGGCGATCTGCAGCTCGTCGAAGTTCGCCGCGTCTATCTGATCGAGGGGGGAATACTTGGTGCTGCCCAGGTCGCCGCCGTAGGTCGGCCACTCGCCGCCCGTTGCGCCGTGCTGGGCGCCCGCCGGCGCGGACCATGCCATACAGGCGCAGACCAGCAGAAATTTCTTCATGTGACTGCGTCCAGCGGCTCGAAAGCCAGGAAGCGGCGCGGATTGTCGGACGTGATGCGCCGCAGCGTGTCGTCGTCCACGCCCGCCTCGCGCAGCAGCGGCACGAAGCGCGTGATCGTCTTGCCGTAGCCGGGGCCGCCGTTGCGGCGCGTATCGGCCGGCAGCGCGAAGTCGGACGCCAGCAGCACCCGGTCGGTGAAGCCGCCCTCGATGAGCGCCAGCACCATCGGCACCTGCGCGGCGTCGGCCTCGGGCTGGCCGCCCAGGCGGTCGAAGCCGACGTACGCGCCGCGGCGGCACAGATCGGCGTGGACCGTCACGTCCGGATAGCCGAGATGGCCGATGACGACGCGGGCGGGATCGACGCCCACCGCTTCGAGCAGGTCGAGCTGCTCTTCCGCCTCGACCCCGTTGGCGGTGTGCGTGAAGATGGGCAGGTTCGTCCGCAGGTGCGTCCGGCCGACGGCCCGCAGCACCTTGCGCTCGGCCGGAATGCTCGGCGAGGAGAAGCCGATCTCGCCGAACGCGCCCCAGCGCTCCGCGGCCGCATCGCGCACCATCTCCTCGACCAGCTCCTCCTCGCTGCGGTCGTAGACATGCTGCGTGAACGTCGGCTCGTGGTAGTAGCCGCCGCTGGCGACGATCGGCATCCCCGAGCTCTCCGAGAGCGCGCGGATGAACTCGATGTCGCGGCCCATGTCGACGTGCCCGCCGTCCACGATGCAGGCGATGCCGTCCTCGGCGGCGGCCTGCATCTCGGCCACCATGAAGTCCATGTCTTCCATGAAGTACGGCTGCGAGGGGTCGATCAGCCGTTCGAGATTCATGTCGATCCAGAACTGGTTGTTCAGCGACACGTGCTCGTGGAACAGCACGGCGCCATCCCCGAGATCGCCGGGCGCCACGTCGCGCAGGATCGTGCGGATGATCGGCGCCGCGGAGGCCGGCGAGGATGCCGGGGCGCCGGTCTCGGCCGGGGCGGCCGGCTCGTCCCGCGCGCAGGCAACGGCTGCCGCGGCGCCGCTCGCGCCGATCAGCGCCAGCAGCTCGCGACGGCTGAGTTGCCGGAGGTTATCGATCGACATCAGCTTGCCTCCGTCAAGTAGCGGATTGCGGGATTGTAACCGCTGCCAGGCGCCGGACGGGCGGCGGTTGGCAAATCGCAAGATCCGTCGGTACCATCACGTACATGAACACTCGCTCCAAATTCATTCGCTTGTCGCGTGGCGCGTTTACTGCCGCGCTGGGCGTTGCGCTGGCCGGCGTGCCGGCCGGCGCCGGCGCCCAGGACGATCGGGACGGCTTCTACGCCGGCCTGCAACTGGGCGCCGCGATTTCCTCCATTGTCGAGTCAGCCCGTAGTGGAGTGAACCACCCGACGCGCTGCGACGTGCTCCTCTACCCACCGTCCGTGAGCCCGCCGGTGAACGATCCGGCGTGCCTGGCGAACACGTACGACCTGGGCACGTCGAACGAATTCGACCCGGGCATGGGAATTGCCAGCGGCCTGATGGTCGGATACATGACGGGCGGACTGCGCTTCGAAGTCGAGTACCTCCACCGCTACATGGGCGACGACACGCGGCCGTATGCAGGCACGACCGACCCGGAGTCGCTGAGCAAGATATCGGAGTGGAGCACCGACGAGCCGCCCCACCAGTGGATCGGGGACTTCACGGCGCACCAGGTCTTCGCCAACGCGTACTACGACTTCCTGAACGATTCGAGCTGGACGCCGTACGCCGGCGTCGGCATCGGCTGGGCCGCAACGAACCTGAGCTACTACGAGCAGTACATCCGCAAGCCGGAAGCGGAATACCTGCAGATCGAGTTCGACCCGGACTGGCCGGAAGCCGCCAGGCGCGCCGCCGCGGGGACCGTCAGCATCATCGACACGACGGCCGGCAAGAACGTGTTCGGGTTCCAGGCTCTGGCCGGCATCGACTACGCGCTGAGCGAGCGCACGTCGCTCGGCGTGGCGTACCGCTGGGCGCGGTTCGACGACATCGACCACGATACAACCTGGAACGTGGTCCGCAGCCACGCGCCGGTGCAGGCCGACGGCGTCACGCCGTTCGCCGCGGACCTGGAGTTCGCCGGCATCAGCTACCAGGCGGTCACTGTCAACCTGAAGTACCGCTTCTGACGGACCAGTGCCAACCACTGCACGCGCAGTGATGCTTGTTGCGGCGTGCGCCTGCCTGGCTACCGGCGCAACGGCCGGCGCCCAGTCCACGCCGGCGCGGGCGGAGCACGGCATGGTGGTGGCGGCCGACCGGCTCGCCGCCGAGGCCGGCGCGGAGGCGCTGCGGGCAGGCGGCAGCGCCGTGGACGCGGCGGTCACCACCGCGTTCGTGCTGGCCGTGACCTACCCGAACGCGGGCAACATCGGCGGCGGCGGCTTTCTCGTGCACCGCGCGGCCGGCGGCGAAGCAGCCGCCTACGACTTCCGCGAAACGGCGCCCGCCGCGGCGTCGCCCGGAATGTTCCTCACGGACGGCGCCTACGACTTCGCGCGCCACCACGACAGCCACGCCGCGGTCGGCGTTCCGGGCTCGGTGGCCGGCCTGCACCGGGCCTGGATGGACCACGGCCGGCTGCCGTGGCGGCGGCTGGTCGAGCCGGCCATCGCGCTGGCGCGCGACGGGTTCGTCCTGTCGCACGACCGGGCCGCGTCGCTCTCGGCCGTCCTGCCGCGCATGGCGCGCTATCCGGCGTCGCTGGCCACCTTCTCGAAGGATGGCGAGCCGTACGCCGCGGGCGACCGCTTCCGCCAGCCGGATCTCGCGGCGACGCTGGAGCGGATAGCGGACGACGGGCCGGCCGGGTTCTACGCCGGCCGCACCGCCGAGCTGATCGCCCGCGAGATGGAAGCCGGCGGCGGGCTCATCACCGCGGCGGACCTGGGCGCCTACGAACCGCGGGTGCGCGAGCCGGTTCAGGGCAGCTACCGCGGTCACACCGTCCTGTCCATGCCGCCGCCGAGCTCCGGCGGCGTCGCGCTCGTGCAGATGCTCAACGTGCTGGAGGGCTGGGACCTGGGCGCCGCCGGCCACGGCTCGGCAACCAACGTCCACCGCATGGCGGAGGCGATGCGCCGCGCCTTCGCCGACCGCGCGCGCCACCTGGGCGACCCCGACTTCAACCGCGCGATGCCCGTGGCGCGCCTGACGTCGAAGGACTACGCCGCGGGCCTGCGGGCGACTATCGGACCCGAGCGCGCCTCGGTGTCAGGTCCCGACAGGTTCGAATGGCCGCCGGTGGGACAGGAGACGACGCACGTGTCGGTGGTGGACGCCGAGCGCAACGCCGTGTCGCTGACGACCACGCTGGAGCAGTCGTACGGCTCGAAGATCGTCGTGCCGGGCGCCGGCTTCCTGCTGAACAACGAGATGGGCGACTTCAACGCCGGCCCCGGACTGACCACCGCCGCGGGCCTGATCGGCACCCGCCCCAACCTGGCCGAGCCGGGCAAGCGGATGCTCTCGAGCATGACGCCGGCCATCGTCGTGCGCGACGGCCGCGTCGTCCTGGTGACCGGCAGCCCCGGCGGGCGGACCATCATCAACACGGTGCTGCACACCATCCTGAACGTCGTCGACTTCGGGATGAACGTGCAGGAGGCCGTGGACGCGCCCCGGTTCCACCACCAGTGGCTGCCGGACGAGCTGCGCTACGAGCGCCGCGGGCTGTCTCCCGACACGATCGCCCTGCTGGAGCAGCGCGGCCATACGCTCGTGGCGCGGGCGCGGCAGGGGGCCGCGCAGGCCATCGCCGTCGACGCGGAGACCGGAATCCTGGAAGGCGGCGCCGATCCGCGGCGGCCGGACAGCACCGCCGCGGGGTACTGACCCGGGCGGTCCCGGTGCTACTCGCCGCCGTAGATGCGCCGGTACGCGGCGTAGTTGGCCAGCACCTCGCGCGCGAACCGCCGCGTTTCGCTGTAAGGGATGGTGTCGACGAAGAAGTCCTGCCGCAGGTCGCTGGCCGCCTCCCACCAGATCGCCACGCGCTCCTCGCCAGCGTTGTACGAGGCGATAACCGGCGCCCGGGCGCCGTCGAACAGCGCCAGCAGATCCGCGTTCAGACGCGCCGCGATGGCGGTGTTCACCGCCGGATCGGTAAGGGCCGCCTCGTCGAGGCCGTCCGGCTCCAGGATGTGGCCGACTCCGGCGCGCTCCGCGAGCGCCTCGGCGGTGTAGGGCATGACCTGCAGCAGCCCCAGCGCTCCGACGATGGACCGCGCCTCCGGATCGAACCGCGACTCCTGCCGCATGAGGGAGACCAGCAGCGTCGGATCGACGCCGTGCGCGCCCGCGGACCGCGCCACCGTGTCCCAGAACGGCCGGGGATAGACCAGCGTCCAGAAGTCGGCCGGCAACCCGCGCGCCGGGCGGTTGAGGAACCCGCCGAAGTGGTTGGCGAGCACGCGCGACACCGCGGCGTGATCGCGCGCCGCGGCCGAGGCCCGGGCGGCCAGCAGCGCCAGGCCCCGGTCGCCGCGCCGGCGGTCGAGCAGCCGGCGCAGGTACCACGCGGCGTCCTCCACGAGCCCCGCGCGCGCGAGCGCCATGGCCGCCCGGTACTCCGCCCGGCCGCGTGAAGCCGCCGACACCGTCAGGCTCGGAAAATCGAGCATCCGCGCGGCCGGCGCGTCGCCGCCGAGCTCCGCCAGCCGCTGCCGCGCGGTCAGACCGTAGTAGTGGTACGGATAGCGGGCCGCGAGCGCCCCGAAGCCGCGCGCCGCGGCGCCGGGGTCGCCGGTCCGCTCGCGCGCGACGGCCAGCCAGTACTGCGCCGCCAGCGCGAGGTCGCCGTCCGGCTGCCGGTCGACCAGGCTGCGCAGGTTGGTGAGCGCCCGCTCGTGCTGGCCGACCCTGAGCGCCGCGACCGCGGCGCGCCACAGCAGCGAGCGCTGGTCGTCCGGCGCGGTCGCCGTCCGGAACAGCCCGCGGTACAGCTCCAGTCCGCCGTCGACTTCGCCGACGGCCACGAGATACGCGCCGAGCAGCAGGGCCGCGGCCCGGCGCTGTCCGGTGGTCGCGCCCGCCACCCGGCCTTCCCACAGGTCGAGCCCGAGCCGGCGGGCGCGCGGCGTGTCGCCCATCCGCACGGCCAGGCGGAAGTCGGTCAGGCGCACGCCCGGCAGCAGCGGGCTGCCCGGGTGCCGCTCCGCGAACGCCGCACAGGCCGCGACCGCGGCGGCGTTGTCGCGCTGGTCGTACAGCGTCGTCACGCGCTCCAGGGCGTAGTGGTCCGCGGCGGCCGCGGCGGGATGCGCGGCGGCCCAGTCGTCGAGCAGGCGCAGCGCGGCGTCATAACGGGCGGCGCGGCGCAGCCGGCGCACGAGCGTCCGGTACTCGCCGGCGGCGAACAGCCGGAGCGGCACGCCGCGGGCGTCGGCCAGGCGTTCGGATTCGCGGCGCGCCGCCACGAACGCATCCCCGCCACGGAAGCGCAGCTGCGCCTCGCGTAGCGTTGCGAGGGCGCCGGCGGTGTCTCCGGACGCCTCCAGGGCCGCGGCCAGCCCCATCCGTGCGGCGTCGGCCTGCGTCCCACGCCCATCTACCCGCAGGACGCGGCGGTAGCGCGCGGCGGCCCGGTCCGGCGTTCCGGCATCGACGTGCGCCGCCGCGACGCGCAGCAGCAGGTCGCGGTGGCGCGCGGCGTCGGCGCCGACCAGCACGTCGAGAATCGCATCCGCCTCGGCCGGCGCCCCGCGGCCGGCCAGGCTCTCGACCAGCGCGCGGCGGGCGAACGTGCGCATGAACACGGCGTGCTCGCTGACCTCCCGCCAGGCGTCCTCCGCCTCCGCTGGACGGCCGGCCCGGCCGAGCAGCGCGGCCCGCAGGATGGCGCGCTCCAGCGGCGGCGTCTCGGCGCCCGCGGACGACGGCGCCTGGTCGAGCACATCGAGCGCCGCGGCCGGACGGCCGGCGCGCATTTCCGCCACGGCCAGCGGATAGATGGGCGGCGGCAGCCGCAGCGCGTCGTTGGGGTCGGCGGATTGACCCGCGCCCGTGACGGTGGTCGCCGACAGCAGGAGCGCGGTGGCGAGAACTGGGCCGATCGGTCGAATCAGAGGCGTCAAGGCGAGCGCGCGATCGGTCAACTATAGCGGACACCGGCCGAAGGCACAGGGGCCTGCACGGCGGGCGGTATAATCCGCCGACTTGACTGGCGCCAACCGCTTCGAGACCTACCTGTTCGACCTCGACGGCACGCTGATCGACTCCACCGATCTGATCATGGAGGCGTTCCGCCACACGATGCGGACGCATCTCGGCGCGGTGCCGGACGAGAACCGCTGGCGGGCCGGCTTCGGCCGGCCGCTCCGGCCGCAGCTCGCCAACTTTGCGCGCGACGCCGGCCAGGCGTCGCGGATGGTCGATACGTACCGCGACTTCACCGACGAGCACCACGACCGGCTGCTCAGGCCGTTCCCGGGCATCGACGACGCGCTCGCGGCGCTGCGCGGCGGCGGCGCCCGGCTGGGGATCGTCACCAGCAAGACGAACGGGCTGGCGCGGCGCGGGCTCGCCCGTTGCGGGCTGGACGGCCGCTTCGACACGCTGATCGGCATGGACGACGTCCAGCCGCACAAGCCGCATCCTGCCCCCGTGCGCGCCGCGCTGCGGCAGCTATCGGCAGACGCCGGACGCGCGGTGTTCATCGGCGACTCGCCCTACGACATCCAGGCCGGACGCGGTGCGGGCGTGCGGACGGCGGCGGTGCTGTGGGGGGCGTTCGGCCGCAAGGAGCTCGATCCGGAAGCCCCGGACTACTGGCTCGACGATCCGGCCGGCATCGCCGCTCTCGCCGGGTGACACCCGATCCGCACGGCGGCGGCTGCGCGTCCCAACAACCGCGAAGATTCAACCGGCCAGCAGGTCGTCCAGGGCGTCCGCCTGCGCCTCGGCGTCGGCCTCTCCGATCTCGATCAGCCGGTCGAGATACTCCGGCTGGAACGCGAGCAGGCTGAGCAGGTCCGGCGCCGCCACCTCGCGCGATCCGAGGCCGCGTATCAGGTAGCGGAAGGCGGGCGGCAACTGCGGCTCGTGCTCGGCCGCCAAGCGGCTGATGTCGACCGACGGCCGCACGACGACGAGTTTCACCGGACGCAGGCCGCGGCGGCGCGGCGGCGACACGTCGTGCAGCAGCCGGTTGACCCGCTCCAGCTCCACGGCGTCGCGGTCGAGGTCGTCGAGGAATACCGCGTTCAGGAGCTGTCCGGAGATCTGCAGCGGCGGCGGGTAGGGCGCGCTGCGCGCGCCCGAAGCGGCGGCGACGGCTTCGCCGCCCGCGGGCGCGTTCCGCGTGGACACGGCCAGCACGCGGTTCGCCCCGAGGTGCAGCGCCGGGGAGCACGGCGCGGTGAGGCGGATGCCGCCGTCCCCGTGCCAGCCGTCGCCCAGGTTGACCGCGGGAAACACGAGCGGCAGCGCCGACGAGGCCAGGATGTGGTCGAGCGTGATCGTCGCGCGCCGGCTGTGGCGGTCCGGCCGCCGCCAGTCCGTCAGCTCGCGGCCCGCGGTCCAGACCACCGACTGCCCGGTGCCGTAGTGGCTGGTCACCAGCGCCAGCGCCCACAGGCGCCCGGCAGAGAGGTTCTCGGCGACCCCGCCGATGGCGCCGCCGTCGCGGACGTCGAACACCTCGCGCAGCGTGCCGGCCAGCGGCGCCGCGTCGACCAGGCCGCGCACGGCGGGCGCCAGCGAGCTGCCGCCCGAGAGCAGGCGGGCGGCCCAGCGTGCGACCTGTCCGGCGAGCGACCAGCCTTCGGCGTGGAAGATGCGCTCGATGGTCAGGCCGCTCCACAGGCGGCGCAGCTCCTCGATCGCCTCGGCGTGGGTCCCCTGCCAGGCCGCGAGGAACGTGGCGCTGATGGCCCCGGCCGAGACGCCGGTGACGATGGGGAAGTGGACGCCGGGATAGCGCCGCGCAATCCAGCGCAGCACGCCTATCTGATAGGCGCCGCGCGCGCCGCCGCCGGTGAGGACGACGGCCAGGTCATCCGCGGCGCGCGGCTCGACCGTGCCGTTGGCCTGCATACCTTCAGGTTAGCAGGCCGTCCGCCTAATAGCCTTCGAGCACGGGGAACCGCTCGTCGTCGGGCCGCGGCTGCACGCCGAGCGCGTTGAGCACCATCGACACCTTCCGGTAGCGCGCCGCGGAGGCCGCGATGCTGATCTTCTGGTGCGTGTCGTACCACTCCGACAGCCGCTCCCACGTGGCGTCCGAGATCATGGTGTCGCGGTACATCTCGTTCGTGGCGTCGATCAGCGCCAGCTCGCGGTCGCCCCAGCCCCCGGCGTCGCCGCCCTGCGCGATCCAGAGCGGCTCCAGGCCATGCTCGCGCGCCCGGCCGACGCTGCCCACGTGCTTGGCCCACTCGTAGACCGCCTGCGAGTTCCAGCCCATGCGCAGGATCACCAGCTCGCGGTCGTAGGGCGTCAGGCGCGAGCGCTCGGGGTCGAGCACGTAGCGGCCGTTGGAGTACCACGTCGCGCGCAGCTCCGGGTGCCGGGCGAGCGTGCGGCGAATGCGGATCTCGTCGCCGTCGACCGGCTCCACGCGCGGCGCGCTCAGCGGCGGGTCCGGATCCGGGAAGTTGAGGCGGTAGCCGACGTCGTTCACCGGCATGCGCGCGGGCGCGCTCTCGTCCGGCTGGACGCCGAGCGAGTTGAACAGCGTGGCCGCGGCGGTGATGTCGGCGACGACGGCCACCGCGTCCATCAGGTTGTGGAGGCCGTACTCGGCCGAGAGCACGTCCCACGTGGCGTCGGTGACCGATACGTTGCGGAACAGCTCGTCGGAGAGGCCGATGAGCGTGGTCTCGAACTCGCTGAACCCGGCGCCGGAGCCGGACGCCACCGCCAGCACTTCATCCTCGCTCAGCCCCGCCTCGGCCGCGCGGCTGGCGTACGTCGCCCACAGGTTGCCGCTCTGCGCCAGCCAGGCGGTGCGCAGGATCAGCATCATGCGGTGCCGCGGCGGCAGCGTGGACTCCCCGGTCGCGTAGTTGAGGAAGGGGAAGATCCGCTCGGGCAGGCCGGGCGCCCGCATCAGCGTCCGCAGGGCGTTGCCCGCCTCGCCGCCGGGCGCGTACTCCGCCGCCAGCGCGCGTTCGCGGTCCGTCCATTCGGACTCCGGCAGCGGCGGCACCCGCGGCTCGCGCAGCCGCACCGCCGGGACGATGCTGCCGGGCGGCGCGGTGATGGCCCGCGCGGGCTCGATGCGCAGCAGCACCGCGTCTTCCTCCTCGGTCAGCACGTAGAGGTATCCGTCGGGCCCCTGCCGCACGTCGCGGATCCGCTGCCGCAGCTCGGTGAGCAGCCACTCGCGCCGGATCTCCTGCCCGTAGCGGTTGAAGACGATGCGCTCCAGGTGCCCGGTGCGCTCCATGCGGCCGACCATCATCGACCCGACGAACAGGTTGCCCTGCCAGGCGGGGAAGTGCTCGCCCGTGTAGAACGTCAGGCCGGACGGCGCGATGGACGGCCACCAGACCACTTCCGGACCGGTGAACTCGGGGAGCCACGGCGTGTCGGTCACCGGCTGCCCGCTGTACTGCCGGCTGAAGGACGCCACGGGCCAGCCGTAGTTGGCGCCCGCGCGGATGATGTTCGCCTCGTCGCCCCCCTGCGGGCCGTTCTCGGTGGCCCACAGATCGCCGGTATCCGGATGGAAGGCCAGGCCGATCTGGTTGCGGTGACCCATCGAGTAGATCTCCGGCAGGTAGCCGGCTTCGCCGACGTGCGGGTTGTCGTCCGGCACGCTGCCGTCCGCGTTCAGGCGGATCACCTTGCCGACGTGGTTTGCCGGGTTCTGCGCGTCCTCGCCGTTCTGCGCGAACTGGAACGCCCCGCCGACGGTCACGTACAGCTTGCCGTCCGGCCCGAACAGCGCCCGCGACGCGGAGATGCCCGCGCCGACCATCCCCTCCGCCACGAAGATGTCGCGCACCTCGGTCAGCGCGCCCGCGTCGAGCCGCCCGCGCGCCAGCGCCACGGTGGCGCCCTCCCGGCCGTCGCGTTCGACCGGCTTGGAGTAAGTCAGGTAGACGATCGAGTCGTCGTCCGGGTGCACGGCCACGTCCATCAGGCCGGCCAGCAGCACGCCCGTGTACACCTCGGGCACGCCGGGCACCGGCCGCTCCAGGAGCTGCCCGTCGCGGACGACGCGCAGCGCCCCCGAATCCCGCTCCGTGATCAGGATGTCGCCGTTACGGCGGAACGCCATGCTCCACGGATGCGAGAGCCCGGTGGCGACCGGCACCACGCGGATGCGCGGGTGCGCGGCCGTGTAGAGCACCACGGGCCGCTCGGGCGGCGGCACGGCCGGGACGCCGAGCCGCGGCGCGGCGAGCTCCTGGCCCCTGGCCTGCGCGTTGACGGTCACCCCGGCCAGCGCGACAACGAGGCTGACCAGCCCGGCAGCGGACAGCACCCGCGGCAATGACGAATACGGCATGAATCCCTCCACGCAGTATCCTATCAACCGCCGGCGCGCGGCCGGCAGGCGATCCTTCCGGACGGACGAACGCGACATGGCGGAAAAAACCTGGTCACGCTGGGTGCAGGCGCCGCAGAACGTGCGGTTGCGCAAGGCCATCTTCCAGGTCCACCTGTGGACCGGCATCGGTCTCGGAACCTACATCTTCGTGATCTGCCTGACCGGCAGCGTGCTCGTCTACCGCAACGAGCTGTACACCTACTTCGGTCCGCAGCCGGTCCTTGTGGAGCGCGTCGGCACGGCAATGAGCCAGGACGCGCTGGAGCGCACCGCCCGGCAGGCCTACCCGGGCCACGAGGTGCGCAACGTGCGGCCGGGCGAGACGCCGCAGCACGCCGTGGAGATCACCCTCCGGGGGGACAGCGATCCGATACGCCGGCTGTTCAATCCGTTCACCGGAGAAGACCTCGGCGACCCGCTGCCGCTCGGCTACCGCGTCACCGCCTGGCTGCTGGACCTGCACGACAACCTGCTGGGCGGCCAGACCGGCCGCCGGGTGAACGGCATCGGCGCGATCCTGCTCCTGTTGCTGGCGCTCACGGGGGCTGTCATCTGGTGGCCCGGCATCCAGCGCTGGCGGCGCAGCCTGACCATCGACCGGAACGCCGACTGGAAGCTGTTCAACTGGAGCCTCCACAGCGCGTTCGGCTTCTGGGTCTGGCCGTTCCTGATCATGTGGGCGCTGACCGGGGCCTACCTGTCGTTCCCGGCGTTCTTCATCGCCATCGTCGACTACCTCGAACCGTTCGACATGGACAACCCGGTCGAGCGCGTCGGTGACCGGGTGATGTACTGGCTCGCCTTCCTGCACTTCGGCCGGCTCGGGGGGCGCGGCATCCCCGGCTGTGAGGCGATCTGCAACGAGGTCGCCAAGGCTACCTGGGCGCTCGTCGGACTCATCCCGCCCGCGCTGTTCGTCACCGGCGTGATCATGTGGTGGAACCGCGTGGTGCGGCGCTGGCTGAATTCCGGCAGCCCCAGTTGATGGAGCAGCGCCCGTACTTCGCGGACGACGCTCCAGCCGACCGCGAGGAAGAGCGCCTGTGGGCGCTCGAAGCGCTGTGCGACGGCGCCACCACCAAGCGACTCGAGGCGCTGGACGTCGGCACTGGGTGGCGCTGCCTGGAAGTCGCCGCCGGCCGCGGTTCGATCGCGCGCTGGCTGGCGGAGCGCGCCGGTCCGTCAGGGCGCGTCGTCGCCACCGACCTCAACACCCGCTTCCTGCCCGGCAGCGACCTCCCGGACAACGTCGAGGTGCGCGAGCACGACATCCTCGCGGGCGGCTTCGAACCGCGGGCCTACGACCTCGTCCACGCGCGGGCGCTGCTCGTGCACATGCCCGACCCCGAACGCACCGTCGCGCGCCTGGCGGCCGCGGTGCGTCCCGGCGGCTGGCTGCTGCTGGAGGAAGCCGACTTCAGCATGTTCCGGGCGAGCGACGCGCACTACCCGGGCGCGGAGCAGTTCGACGTGAGCGTCCGACGCCTGCTCGATGCCATCGGCAACGCCGGCATCTGGGACGGCGCCCTCGGCCACCGCATCTCCCTGTTCGTCGAGCGGCTCGGCTTCCAGGAGACCGGCCACGACTGCGAGCCGTTCATGGCCCGCGGCGCCGACGATCCCGGCGGGAAGTTCTGGAGCCTGACCTTCCCGCTCTCCGGCCCGCGGCTAGTCGCCGACGGCGCAGTGGAGCAGACCGACCTGGATCACGTGCAAGCCTGCCTCGCCGACCCCGAATTCCGCTTCATCGCCGGCGTCCTGTTCGGCGCCTGGGCCCGCCGGCCGCAGTAGGCCAGTGCCTGGTCACTTCCGGTCCGTTGCCGGGGGCGGCGGGATTGTGTCCGACGGGTCGGGGAACCAGACGCGGGAGAGGTAGCTGAGGGCGAGCGCGACGCCCTGGCGCTCGCGCATGGTGGCGAAGAGCGGGCCGGCGATGGCGAGGAAGAAGAGCAGGCCGCTGAGGATGCCGGTGATCCGGAAGCCGAAGTAGATGGCGGCGATGCCTGCGAGGATCGGGATGCGGTCCATGACGATCCAGTAGAGCCAGGTGTCGCCCTGGTTGCGCAGGTAGACCAGGCCGCAGCTCGAGCACCGCGGATGGAACTTGATCCAGCGGGAGAAGAGCGGCCCCTCGCCGCAGTGCGGGCAGCGCCGGCGCACGCCGCGCCAGAGCACCGTCCGCACGCGCGGGCTGCGGGGACCGGCCGCGCGGCGGGCCGTCATCTCAGTAGCGGACGACGCCGCACCAGAACATCTCTTCGCCGTGCGTCGCGACGGGTAGCGTCGACCTCAACGCGAGGCGGCCGTCGTTCTCGATGTCGTACAGCGTCAGGGCGGCGGGCACGGTCTCCAGGCGATCCTCCACGCGGACAAATCCAGGCGTGGTGCTGGCGGCGACCATCGAGCGGCCATCCGGCGCGAACGCCATCGTCCGGACGGCGATGCTGTGGGTGTCGATGGTCTGCATTAGCGTCGGCTCGCCGGTGCCGGGGTCGACGTCGAACACGGCAATCGTGTTCTCGGTGCCGTTCGCCACCTGCTCGCCCTGGAACGTCTGATGCCCCCGCCCGCGGTTCGCGACGTACAGTGTGCGGCCGTTGGTGGGGTGCATGCGGATTGACGAGGTCGTCTGGCCGCCGCGGTACGCCTCCGGCGCGTCCAGCGTGGTGCTTACGAAGAGCGGCTCGGGCGAGAGCCGGTCGTCTGCGCCGATGGAATAGGTATGGAGCAGGTTCTGGGTCTCGATGTCGACGTAGACCCACCTTCCCGACGGATGGAAGTCGGCATGCCGCACGCGGTATGCCAGGCCCCCGTCGGGCGCCACGGTCTGCCGGTTGGTGAGCTGGCCGTTCTCGAAGCCGTAGACGTAGAGGCCGCCGGGGTCCTCCGTGTGGATGCCCGGTTCCGGCTCGTTGCCGCGCGCCGGCAGCAGCACGGCGCGGTTCGAGGGCATGACGTATATGGCGTGCGCATAGTAGCCGGCATCCAGACTCGCCCGCTGCTCGACCTGCTCGCCGATGGAGCCGTCGGCGTTGAGCCGGTGCACCGTGATGGAGCTGGGGAAGCTGTGGGCCGACAGCAGGTACTCGCCGCGCTGATCGACGGTGATGTAGATCGGCCGGTGGGGCAGATCCGCAGCGTTGCCGAACGGTTGCAAGTCCCCCGACGGGCCGATGCGGAACGCGTTCAGGTAGTGATGCCGACCGTTGCCGGGCGTCGTGCGCTGGTCGCTGCTGGCGACGTAGAAGTATTGGCCCGACGGATGCTGCCACGCCTCGTGCACCTGCTCGGGCAGAACCAGCGGTTGGGATTCACGGACCAGTCTGTCGCCGTCGCGGCGGATCCGGTAGAGCCGGGCGCCCACCGCAGCGTAGACGGCGCCACGCGACGCCTCTTGGAAGGCCACGGCACCGGTTCCGGACCGGCCTACGGCCAGCCAGCCGGCCGCACCCGCCAGCAACGCGTTGAACCGGCGGCGACCCAGCATGCGGGCTCCTAGTCGACGGTCCAGAGCGTCAGCGTCGAGATGTCCTTCACGTAGATCCGGTTGCCGGAGAAGGTCGGCTGCGTCCAGGTCTCGCTGTCGGCCACCTCGTAACGCCGGATCGGGTTGAACATGCTGCGGCTGTGCCCCAGGACCACGAGCTCGGCGTCGTCCTCCAGCGAGAAAATGGTGCTGCCGGCGCGCTGGATGGAGGCGTGGTCGGCCTGGCGCGGGTCGCTCGTCCAGAGCACCTCGCCGGTGTCGAGGTCGAGGCCGAAGTACTGGCCGCTGTTCAGGTGCGAGAGCCCGTACAGCACCCCGTCGTGCGCCACCGGGTTCACCATGTGCAGGGATACCTCGTCGGTGTGCCAGACGTTCTCGGTCGTCCAGCCGCCGGCGCCCTCCGTCACGCGGAAGGCGGTGACGCCGTTGCCGCGGCCGTTCTGGATCACCAGGTCGCCGTGCATCAGCGGCGTCTGCGACGTGGTGGTCGAGCGCGTGGTGAACGGCCGGCTCCAGAGCAGGGCGCCCGTTTCGAGCGACACGCCGACGAAGTGCTCCTGCGCGAAGACCACCACCTGGCGCGTGCCGCCGACCTCGAAGATCATGGGCGACCCGTAGGCCGGGCCGTCGCCGTCCCAGCTCCAGCGCACGGAGCCGTCGGCGACGTCGAACGCCGCGAGCTCGCCGTCGTCGTGGCCGCCCACGTGGAGGATCACCAGGTCGCCGTCCACGATCGGCGACTGCGACGTGTGGTAGAGCGGCTCGACGTCCCGGCCGGGCACCTGCCAGAGCTGCCGGCCCGAATCCGCGGCGTAGGCGGTGAAGATGCCGGTGATGCCGTGCGCGAACAGCCGGCCGTCGGCATACGTCGGGGTCGCTTTGGGACCCTCGCGGTGCGGCGCCGTCGCCGGGTTCATGGCAAACGGCGCGGGGTAGGCCGTGCGCCAGAGCTGCTCCCCGCTGGCGGCGTCCAGGGCGGCCATCACCTCGTCGCCGCCCTGCCGGGTGAACATGTAGATCCGATCGCCCACCACCACCGGCGAGGCGTAACCCAGTCCGACGTCGACGGACCACTGCCGCTGCAGCGCCTCCGGCCAGCTCGCCGGCACGTCGAACGCCGCCACGCCGTCGCGCGCCGCCCCCCGCCACTGCGGCCAGTCCTGTGCCGCTGCGGCCGCTGAAAAAGCCATCATCACCGCCGCCGCCACGATCGCGCGCGTTCGCATATTCTTCATCGGTGCGCTCCCCGTTTCCGTCCGCCTGTCGTGCTGCGAGGGACTGCCGCGATCATACGCCCGGTATCCTCCGCAGGCGAGCCGGGCGGAGCAATTACCACCCCTTCCGGCTGATCCGTTCGAGACAGGCGCCGCCTGCAGTCGAAGCAGTGATCGGGATCTTCCTGCTGGCGGCCTCCGCGGCATTCGCGCAAACAGGCAGCGCGCCGTTTCCCTCGCCGATCACCGCGGACGAGGACGTGATCACGGTCGGTTTCGAGGAGTTCGCCGCGCTGCCGGACGTCGACGGCGAGGCGGCGCGCATGATGCACCTCGTGGACGAGCCGGTCACGCAACGCCTGTTCGTCAGCGACATGCGGGGACTCCTCTACAGCGTCAGTTATGACGGTCGGACCGTGTCTCTCTATCTCGACCTGACCGCGGCGACCCGGGGACTGCAAGTCGAGGCGACCGGCCGGGAGCGCGGGTTTCAGAGCTTCGCGTTCCATCCGGAGTTCGGGCAGGCCGGCGCGCCGGGCTTCGGCAGGTTCTATACCTTCCTCGACAGCGGCAACACGGCGCCCACCCCCGACTTCGTTCCGGGCGGCGGCGACGACACGCACGACACGGTCCTGCTGGAGTGGGTGGCGAAAACGCCCGGAGCGGCAACCTATGACGGCGGCCCGCCCCGCACGCTCATCCGGTTCGAGCAGCCCTTTCGCAATCACAACGGCGGCCAGATCGGATTCAACCCGCTCGCGTCACCCGGAGATGCCGACTACGGACTGCTGTATGTCGGCTCGGCCGACGGCGGAAGCGGCGGCGACCCGCTCGACCTTTCCCAGGACCCCGCCTCGGTCTTCGGGAAGATCCTGCGGATCGACCCCCGCGGCTCCGACAGCGCCAACGGCCAGTACGGCATCCCGGCCGACAATCCGTACGCCGGCGACGGCGACCCAACCACACCCGGCGAGATCTATGCCTCGGGCATGCGCAATCCCCAGCGTTTTGCCTGGGACCCGCACAACGGCAATATGTTCGTCGCCGATATCGGGCAGGGCGTCGTTGAAGAAATCAGTCTCGTCGAGCGCGGCGCCGATCTCGGCTGGAACGACTGGGAGGGGAGCTTTCGATTCATCGATCGGCGCAACGTGAGTGTCGCCGATGCTCGAAGCGATCCCGGACTGACCTACCCCGTCGCGGAATACGCGCACGGCGACCCGCTCATTCTGTCGCGGGCTGCCGTCACCGGCGTCGTGGTCTACCGCCAGGCCAGGATCCCCCAACTTGCGAACCTGGTGCTGTTCGGCGACATGCCCAGCGGCGAGGTCTTCTACGTCCAGGCCGACCGGCTGCCCAGCGGCGGGCAGAGCGCCATCCGCAGGGTGCTCCTCAATGATGCCGGCGAACCGAAAACGCTCCTCGAACTGGTGCAAGCCAGGAACCGGGAACAGGGCAAGGACCCGGCGCCGCGAGCGGATCTGCGCTTCGGCGAGGGACCTGACGGCGAGCTGTTCCTCCTCAACAAGCACGACGGCATGATTCGACGGCTCGTACCGTAAGCGCACGACCCTCGACGATCGCTGGTGATATGTTGTGTGCTGAACCAACAGGGAGGCAGCAATGGCCATCGACACCATGGCAAAGCTGCGTGAGGTCTATCCTCCGCCCGCCCCGCGCGCCGGCCTCAAGGTGCTGGACCACCTGGACGTCCACTGCCGCAAGTTCATCGACCTGTCCCCGTTCTACGTGATGAGCTCCGCCCGCGCCGACGGGCGGGCCGACGCCACCCCGCGGGGCGATCCGCCCGGCTCGCTGGCGCACGTGCTGGACGACAGGACGCTGCTGCTGCCCGACCGGCCGGGCAACCGGCAGGTGGACTCGCTGATGAACCTGGTGGAACGTCCCTACGTGGGGCTGGTGTTCTTCGTGCCGGGCCTGACGGAGACGCTGCGCGTGAACGGGCGGGTCGAAATTTCCACCGACCCGGAACTGCTGAAGCTCGTGGCCATCCAGGGCCGGCTGCCCGTTTCCGTCCTCAAGGTGACGGTGGAGGAGGCGTTCCTGCACTGCGCCAAGGCGGTGATTCGCGCCCGCCTCTGGGAGCCGGACGCGCAGGTCGAACGCTCCTGCTATCCGACCTACGGCGAGGTGCTGGCCGACCAGATCGACGGGGCCAACGCGGCCGAGATAGACGCCGGCGAGGAAACCAGCGCCCGCGACGAGCTCTTCTGACCGACTGGCCGGACGCGCACCCGGGAGGAAACCATGACGAAGATGACTGCGCTCGTGCCCGCGATCCTGCTGCTCGCAACCGGGATGGCCTGCGGGCCGTCGGCGCAGACCGGCGAGTCCGACCGGACCGTCACCGAGGCCCGGTACGAGCAGTGGAAGACCGACCTCTCCAACTGGGGCCGGTGGGGTGACGACGACGAGATCGGCGCCCTGAACCTCATCACGCCCGCCAAGCGTCTCGAAGCGGTGGCGACGGTCCGGGACGGGTTCACGGTGTCGCTGGCCGGTGACGCCAACACCGTCGAGGCGGTCGACAACCCGTATCCCTACGAGCACGAGATGGTCAGCATCAGCTCGGACCGCATCTCCGTGCAGTACCACGGCATCCAGCACACGCACATCGACGCGCTGGCGCACATCAACGACGACGGCGTCTTCTTCAACGGCTACGCGCCGGACCCCGACGCGGTCGCCGAGCGGGGCCACGACCAGTACTCCATCCACAACCTGAAGAACGGCATCGTGACGCGGGGCGTGCTGATGGACATCGCCCGGCTCAAGGGCGTTCCGTGGCTGGAGCCCGGGACGCCGATCTACATCGAGGACCTAGAGGAATGGGAGGAGCAGGCGGGCGTGCGGGTCTCATCCGGCGACGCGCTGTTCATACGCACGGGCGTGTGGCCCCGCCGGGAGGCCGAGGGGCCGTGGCTCCGGGGACGCCGTCCCGGCGGCAGCCAGGCCGGACTGCACCCCTCGGTCATACCGTGGCTGAAGCAGCGGGACATCGCGCTGCTGGGCAGCGACCACCCGACCTATGTCTCGCCGTCCGAGCTGCCGGGGGCCGTGCACGACTTCGCGCTGATGTACCTCGGCGTGCACATGTTCGACAACTGCAACCTGGAGGCCGTCGCCGAGGCGGCCGCCGAGCGCAACCGCTGGGAGTTCCTGCTGATGGCCGCGCCGCTGCCGATACGCGGCGGAACCGGCTCGCCGCTCAACCCGATCGCGGTGTTCTGAGCGGGGCCGGCTCCGTGCGCACCGCGGTCAGTCGCTGATGCGGTTCCAGACGATGGTGCCCTGCACCTCCCGCCCCTGTTCGTCGATTTGCACGGGCGGCTGCAGCCTGAGCTGCGTATCCGTCAGCTCGTAGAAGCGCTGCGCGTTGGTTTCGCTCTGGCCGGGATCCTCGTTGCCGATGCGGTTGTGCACGAGATAACTGCCCTCCTCGTTCACCGAGAACGGGCCGAAGTAGCTGCCATAGCTCAGGACCGTCGCCAGCGCCTCCTCGGCGGTCGGCTCGTCGCCGGCGTACGGCATGCGGCCGGGCCGCATCAGGTGCACCGCCATGTGCCCCGACGGGGCGTAGATGATGAACGCCGTCTGGTACGGGTCGACCTCGATCGGCTCGCCGTCGGTCGTCGCGCGGGTGAGCGACTCCAGGCGGTAGAAGCCGAAAAGCTTGCGGTGCGTCTCGGTCAGCGCGGACTCCGGCAGGTCCGGCAGCTTCTCCCAGGTGATGAACGACTTCACGCCGTTCTCATCGGGCGGCGGCTGCAGCGTCAGCGTGTTGCCGTCGTCGCTGAACGTGAAGAAGCGCTGGTAGTCGGAGCCCGCGCCGCTCGGGTTGATGGCCCCTTCGAGATGGTGGGTAACGTACCCCTCGTCCTCATTGACGCTGAAGCCCCCGAAGTACGAGTTGTAGGTGCCCATCTGCGCCAGGGCTTCCGCGGCGGTCGGCCCGCCCTCGGAGTAGGGCTCCCGGCCGGGTTCCATCGTGGTCACGCCCATGAAGCCGGAGGGGTGGTAGATGATGTAGCCCACCCGGTTGTCGCTCACAGGCTCCGCCAGCTCGCCGTCGGCGCCGCGCCGCTCGCGCTTCACCAGCGACCAGGCGCCCGCGAACCGCTCGGCCGGGTTGGACATGTCGGTCATCGCCGCGTCTTCCGGTTCACCGGCCGGCCCGCCTCCACCGCAGGCGAACGAAAGCGCAAGCGCTGCCACCGCGAGTACGCCGAATGTCGTGGTTCGCATCGTCTCCTCCACAGGCTGCAACAGTCAGGCCCGCATATTACCAGCCCGCGGCGAGCCCGCGGCGGAATTCCAACCGAACGAGTTATTCCCGCTCCGCCGGCTGCGGTGCGGCCTCGCCGCGGCGCCCTGCGGGAAGCCGTCCCTCCCGTTGCAGGGAACGCCGCAGGACGAAGTCGATCTGGCCGTTGACGCTCCGCAACTCGTCGGCGGCCCAGCGCTGGAGGGCGGCAAACACCTCCGGCTCGAGGCGCAACAGGAACGGCTTGCGTGCAGCCACGGTCGCGTCCCGGCTACTGGTGCAGCGTGCCCGTGTTGACGACGGGCTGCGTCGCCTTGTCGCCGCACAGCACGACGAGCAGGTTGCTCACCATCGACGCCTTGCGTTCCTCGTCGAGCTCGACGATGTTCCTGTCGGACAGGCTGTCGAGCGCCATCTGCACCATGCTGACCGCACCTTCCACGATGCGGCTGCGGGCGGCGATGATGGCGCCCGCCTGCTGGCGCTGGAGCATGGCGGCGGCGATTTCCGGCGCATAGGCCAGGTGCGTGATGCGCGCCTCCAGCACCTCCACGCCGGCCCTTGTGACCCGGCCCTGTATCTCGGTCTTCAACTCGGCGGCGATCTCCTCCGTGCTGCCGCGCAACGAGACCTGCTGATCCTCATGCGCATCGTACGGGTAGCGGGTGGCCAAGTTGCGGACCGCCGACTCGCTCTGGACGTTGACGTAGTCGATGAAGTGGTTCACCTCGAAGACGGCCTCGGCCGTGTCGACCACCTTCCAGACAACGACCGCGGCGATCTCGATCGGATTGCCGTCTATGTCGTTGACCTTCGACTGCGCGGTCTCGAAGTTGCGCACGCGCAACGAAATCCGCCGCCGCCCGGAGAACGCGTACAGCGGATTGGCCCAACGCAGACCGGGACCGCGCGCCGTGCCCACGTAGCTCCCGAACAGCAGCAGCACCCGCGCGTCGTTCGGATTGACGACGAACAGACCGGTGAACAGGAAGCCGATGACCGGGACAAGCACGATGCAGGCCAGGCCGCCCGGCGAGAGTATCCCGTCCGACACGAGGTCGACGATGAACAGCGTGATGCAGAGCGCCAGCGCAGTCACCAGGACGGCGAGAACGAGCCAACCGGACGGAGCGGCGAACCGCTTCTCTTGAATCATGGTCCCTCCTGGACGATTTCACATAAATATCATAGTGATATCACTCCAGGCAAGGACCATGTGGTCCGGCAAGCACCGTTGATGGCGACTGGCGTAGTTCGGCGGGCGACCTCGGCGCGACGGGGTCCGCGCCGCTATACCAGATCGACCCCAGCAACTTCGACGACATCGAGGTCATCTAGCGTTTCCCGACCGACAACGTCCGGCCGCGCTCCGACTACGACCTGCAGTCGACAGCGCCCTTCCCCATCGCGGCGGCTTCGACGCACCTCTCGCCTTGTTACTCTCCGCCACTCCCCGCGCACCGCTCGGCCAACGTCCCTGCCACCGCCTCAGCTACGCCGCCCATCCCCCCGTACCAAAGTGCCCGCGCACGTGCTGGATGGCATCCGGAAGTACCACTTCACACGTCACTCCGAGGTATGTGGCCGCCCGACTAATACCCACGAAAAAATAGCGTTCAAACAAGTCCGGCGTCATCTGTGCGAGCCTATCGATGCCCACGTAGAAAACCGCCTCGAATTCAAGCCCTTTTACATGGCGCACGTCGAATACGCGCACCTCGGCGGCGTCGCCCATTGCTCTTCCATCCTTGAACCCAACGACCGGAATATTCTCGTCTGCGAGGTCGGCACTTAGTTGTTCAACAAGAACATCGACCTGTACATCATTGTGTACAAACACCGCAATCGACGGCAAGCGACCCGTCGTGAATTCCACCTCTCGGATTCTCGACCCAAGCCACCGCGCAACGTTGGTACCAGCACAGTGCTCGGCCAATTGTGGCGGTACGCCGCCATTGTCTTCGAGTCCCGGATCCTCGATGGTTGTTCCCAATCCTTCCCGGTCCGTCATCAGCGCCGTCGTTAATTCCCGCAGTTTCGTGCTCTGACGATAGCCCCGCTTTACCCGACGAATATCAATCGCTGTACCTGCGACATTCCCCATTTCCTGTAATTCCTCAACCTTTCTAACCCCTTCACGCGTGATTCGTTGGTTGATGTCACCACAAGCAAACCACGAACGTAGACGAGGGTGACACATCTCCATAGTGCAAGCCAGTTGAACCGCTGAAAAGTCGGTGGCCTCGTCTACGAACAATTGCGTTAGATAGTGGCCTTTGATTTCCTCCAGCCAATCATGCCGACTTCGCACTGACAAATGTGTTGGATTGCAATCGAGTAGAAGCCTCGCGTTTCTAAGCATTGTCAAGATTATGACGTCTACTTCTTCAGGCGACAGCCGGTTCTCCTCAATTAACCCCCTTACGGCGTCGCCATAGTGCCGCGCCTGTACATCCTTCGAGCGTCTGAAGCGCGCGAACCACGCCGGCGCGTTCATGACAAGCGCGCGAGCGAATAGACTCAAGAATCGAAGGTGTCTCGCCGTAACGAGTCGGTCTCCTAGCCGCTTCATATCTCCTGTCGGCGGGAGTCGGTCGTCTAGGAATTTCAGTACTCGGCCGATGCGTCCGCGAGGCCTACGTCGGCCGAGAGCTAGTGAAAGACACCTGCTTCGAAGGGCAGACACCAGCAGCTTGGCGCAGGTTGTTCGTTTGTCATCTGACCTCGTCGTAACGTCGTCGTTGGGATCTGACGACTCGTCGTCGTACTCCGAATCATCATCCTCACTCTCTGTGCTGAGAATGCTGGAGAGCGCCGCGGTCATGGCCTCTAGAAGCCCCTCATGGCGGTTGATTAGAACATTCGCCATCCGTTTCAAGTCGTCACTCGATTGGTTTTGGAGCCGCTGGAGTTCCGGCTGAAGTCCCGATAAGTCCAGAATTCCCACAAGGTCCCGTGGTGATGTCGCCTGGCCACCCTCAATCATGGCAAGGTGCTCATCGAGTGCTCTGTTCGTGGCGTCGCTGCCCATTAATCGCAGATGTCTCAACGCCTCCCGCGCGCGTTCGAACATCGCTTCGTTGAAGTACCTTTCAAATTCCTCCTGTAGTTGAGTGATGCGACCACTCGATGGATCCGCCAGTGCTGTCACCGTCCTGTCCAGACGAAAACGGCCAGATTCCGGCGTACGGAGTATTCTCAGGACATGGCGACCTAGAATAAGCCGCTGGCGCTCCCAGGTTCGGAGATTGTCTGGAGTCGCGGGCACACCTTCCCTTGTAAAAGCGTCGCGAAGGTAGAGCTGCAGCAACTCTGTGGGTGAGAACATCGCCCACGATGAAGACTCTTGGAGTGAGGAAAGAAACCCTAGCGGCTCAAGATAGTCATGCTCCTCCTCCGTAAGTCCATCGGCAGCACGCTTTTGTGCCAATCGCTTTATTAACGCCGTGGTCTTCCCCGTGCCCGGCGGTCCCAACAGCACCAGACGACGATTGATCGGCATTCGAAATACCTCGCCCTGATAGCGGTCCAACGTAGGCTGATCTCGCAGCGCCATCCGATAAATGACTTGACGCTGAAGTGCTTCTCGAATGCGTGATCGCTTGTCAGCTTCGCCAAGAAGTCGGCCGATAACGTCTGGGACTGGAGTATCGGCCGGCTCAACAGTTTCTTCTAGCTGTTCGAGAAAAGCGCGGATCGAGTCTAGTGCAGCGCCCCACGTGGGATATTCAATACTATTTTCGCGGCCATCCCATTGGCCGTCTCGATGAACTGGACGTAGGCGTAGTCGCTGAACAACTTCTGCCTGTCGGTATTGTCCTTGTACGTCGACTTCCGCCTCTTCTCCGGCAGCGAATTCGGCGATTCGACCGAGGGGCGCAAAGTAGGAAACCACGCGATCGTCTGGAAGTGCATCTACGAGATCAGTGGCCGGACCGCGCGTGACGTAGAGAACTTCGCGATGCGACGAGCTTTCATCAATCCATTCAACCTCCACGCGGGCAACAAATGGCTCTCGGGCGATCCGTTCCAAGTTCTGTCGACTGCCTGATCTCACTCGACCCACACGTTGGCGACCAAGCGGAGGTCCGGTCATGGGATTGGTGTCGACAGCAAGGACATCGACCGAATCGTGGGTAGACTGGAGCAGGCTAGTGGCTCGTGCAGCGACCGTTTCCAATGCCCACAGAATCTTTTGGCCTAGATGCCGAATCTTGCTCCGTTGCTCTTGATCTGGTGTCATGATGTCGCGTCAGCCTAGTGATTCAAGGATGTACGAACGAACTAATCCGTCAGCGCAGTCGTGAGCCAACGGATATTCGATGCGGTGTACAAGACCTCCGGGCCGCCGGAAGAGGCAGGCTGTCTCTGCTATCGTCGACGGCGTCGATCGCTACTCTGTCCATTCGGCAAGATTGAACCGGAAGACTGGTGAAGGGTCAAGCCAGCGGGCGGAGGGGCAGCGGCACGGCGAGTACCAGTGCCCCACGCGTCAGGTCACCAACTGAAGATGTGCCGCATGTACGACCTTCGTAACGGCAACTCCCTATCGGAAAGCTCACCCTCCGTTCAGTGATCGCCGAGCATCATCTCAGTCGGGTTGCTGTACACACTGTTGCGCGACCATGGCCCGAGATGCTTACCAGTGCGCTCTATAACTTGCGCTCGTGGCGATTCTCTGCAGTCGTGGACGAATAGATGCGCGTTGGTTTTGATATGTCGAGGCGTGATGACCAGCAGGGGTACATTCTAGGCCGTCAGTCGCGGTCGATGAACTTGCCGAGGGCCGACAGGATGATACTCATCGCCAGCCGTCCGGTGTCGAGGTCGCCGGCCGCTTCACGGACTTACCTTGACGTACTTCCGCAGCGTATGCGGGCCGACGTCCGCCGCGAATATGCTGCCCTCGGCGTCGGCGGTGATGCCGGAAGCGCCGGAGATCCGGTTGACCTCGGCGTCGGCCAGGTCGGGGTCGGGAATGAACGCGCGCAGCGTGCCGTCCAGGGCACTGCCGACGGTGATGCCCCGTACAAAGTCGGGATTCAGCCTCGAATTCGACATCGAGTCGCTCACGTAGAGCGTGTCGTCCGCGGCCACGTGGAGCGCGCTGGGCCGGCCGAACTGCGTCCACGCGGCGATGAAGTTGCCGTCCTGGTCGAAGATCTGCACCCGGTTGTTGCTGCGGTCGGCCACGTAGACGTGGCCCCGGGAGCCGCCGATGGAGATGTCGTGGGGCTGGTCGAACTCGCCCGGCTCCGACCCGGTCCGACCCCAAGTCTTGATGAACCGGCCATCACTCGAGAACTTCACGATCCGGTCGTTCCCGCCGTGGCCGTCCGAGATGAACACGTCGCCGTCGGGCGCGACCGCAACGCCCGTGGGCCGGTCAAAGGTGTCGGGACCGTTGCCGGCCACGCCGGCCAGGCCGATCGTCATCAGCACCTCGCCCGTGGGGCTCAGCTTGAACACCTGGTGACCCATCCGCTCGCCCGCGAAGGGCCCGGCCGTGGCGCGGGCGGGCATCCCGAGCACCGACTCTTCGCCGTTAGCGTCCGTCGCCCACAGATTCCCCTCCGGGTCGACGGTGAAGCCGTGCGGAAAAGCGAACATCCCGCCGCCCAGGCTCGCCAGCAGCCGCCCGGACGGATCGAACTGAAGAATCGGCGGGTCGGTGCGCCCGACGCACGTCGCGGCGCCAGGGGGCACCGTGTTGAAGCAGCGATGGAAGATCCAGATGTTGCCGTCGGGATCCAGTTGCGCGCGAATCAGCTCGCCCCACCGGCCGCCGTTCATCTCGGGCGGCAGCGTCGGCCAATTCTCGACCAAGCGGTACGGATTCGGGAGCTGGAGCTGACCGCTGCCCTGGGCATGCGCGGGCTGCGCCGTCATACCCGTCGCGACGGCCGCTGCGACGACCGCGGAGTGGATGGCGAGGGCGCGGAAATCGTCGGCGGTCATCAGGAAGGGATCACATGCGCGCGGGCAGGAACATCATCCCTCGAACAGGTTCTGGATCGTTCCCGATCCCATGCGGTCGAAGTCGCGCGGGACAGTGATCTGTCCGGCGAGGAATCCGATGCGGCGCCCGCGGGAAACCGGCGAATCGATGGCGACTACCTTGACGAGCGGCTTGCCGGCGCGGGCAATGATGAACGGCTCGCCGTCTGCGGCGGCCTTGACGAGCCGCGACAGGTGCGTCTTGGCAATGTGCATGTTGACCGTGCGCATGGCTGGATCCCCATAGAACTGAGCATTCAGCTTAGTCCAACCACGGGCGCCAGGGCATTCGGGCTGCAGGCCGCCCCGGGGGTCAGAAGCGGTAGCTCACGCGGGAGACCACCTGCGCCGCATCGAAGTCGTCCCGGCTGAGCAGCACGCGCAGCCAGCGTACTTCCGCCCCCACGGCGAGGCCGCGCCACAACCGCACGTCGATCCCGCCGCCCACCACCAGGCTCAGGCCCGTTTCCGCGTGTTCGTACGGCCACGGCCACGCCGGAATTCCCAGATCCAGGAAGTCGCCGTCCCAACGGCCGCCACCATCGTCGTGGCTCGACGCGGATACCGCGCCGCCCAGAATCCCCCCGGCGAACGGCCGCAGCGGGCTCGCGAACACGCCGCCGACCTGCTCCGTCACGTGCCCGACACCGCCGCCGGCGGTGATGTACGGAAACAGGCGCTGGCCGACCGCCGGGAACTCCACGGTGAACTTCGTCAGGAATGTCGTGGCGCTGCGGTCGCCGTCCGGTGGCGGCAGCAGAGGGAACGGCACGCCCACCGGCGGATAGTCCTCGGGGAACCCGAAGCGCGAGAACGTGACGACGTCGTCCCAGTCGCGGTCCGCCCCGCCGCGGAAGTGCGCCAGCTCCACGTCGATCCCCAGATGCCGCGTGAGGCGCAGTCCCGCACCGCCGCCGGTCGTGAAGAGCGTCCCCTCACCGAAAGTTCCGCCCACCAGGCCGTAGACACGCCCGCCGCGCTCGGGAACGTGCTGCTGCGCCGCCGCCGGCGCCGCGCAGACGAGCGCCGCGCAGGCCGCGAGCACCAGGTACCGCGTACGAATCACCGTCATGTAGTTCTCCTTCCTCGGTCCGCTGCCCAGGCTGCCGCCATCCGCTCCGCGATGCGCAGCATGACCCCGTTGGGCGACAGCGCCCTCCCGGAATGACATCTGCAAAGGACATCACACCCTCCGCAGCCGATCTTGCACATTGGAACTGCAAGGGTGATGCCAGCAACCGGAGCAGCGGTGGTAGTATGGGCGAACCATGCAAGTAGCTACCCGCGTGCTGATAATCGTCGGCTGTCTCCTGCTGATCCCGGTGACCGCGGTCCTCACGGCCGCCATGAAGCAAGGCCTCTCGGACGGCTCGGACTTCGTGTTCTCCGGGGGTGTCCTCGTGTCGGGTGAGCTGCACACCGGTCCGGAGCCGGACTGGAGCTTCACCAACGACGTCACGCTCATAGAGCTGCAGTTGGTGGACCCGCCGCGGACGCGCACCATCTGGGTCGGCGAGCACGACGGCAAGCTCTACGTCTTCTCCGCCTACATGCGCAGCCTGGTGGGCCGGGTATGGAAGGCGTGGCCGCACCAGGCCGAGCAGGACGGCCGCGCGGTGCTCCGTATCGACGGCAAGCGCTACGAGCGGCAGCTCCAGCGCATCGAGTCGGGTCCGGCCCTCGACGGCATTACCGCCTCGATCGCCGAAAAGTACTCGTACAACATCAGCCGTGAGATCGTCGAAAGCGGCGACGTCTGGCTGTTCGAGGCGGGGCCGCGCTAGCGGCGCCGATCCGCCCCATGAAGAACTTCTACTACTGCATCGCGGCGGCGCTGGTCCTGACGGTCCTCGCCGTGCTGTTCATCCCGGGCGTCGACGACTTCGTCGAGACCACCTTCCAGGCCTACCTCGGCCGCGCCGCGCGGTAACCCAGCCTACTCGTGCCGGGCCAGCCAGGCGCGAAGGCTGGCGGCTTCATCGCCGGCGGACGGGTCGAGCTCGGCCTGGTAGAGGCGGGAGCGGATGACGAAGCGGTCCAGGTCGTCTGGCGGCGTTTCGTTGTCCAGGATCTCCCGCACCTTGCGCAGGTAGAAGCTGCCCCAATGCGGTTGGCGGCCGTCGACGTCCGTGAAGCCGTACTCCTTCGCCAAGGCCCAGCTCGAGAACAGCCGGCCGCTCTTCTTGCCGACATCGGGGTCGGCGGCCAGCGCCGCCACGGCCCGGCCGACGTAGCAGGGCGTCTCCGACTCGGCGAAGTAGAGGTCTTTCTCGATGGCGTCCCGCCAGTTGGCTTCGGCGACGCCGAAGTGGTCGAGCACGTGCTCGGAACGCAGGAAGCCGGGCGTGATCGCCAGGGCGGTCACGCCGGGATGGGCGTGCAGATCCGACGCCATCGCGTAGGCGAGCCGGATGACGGCGTTCTTGGCCAGGTCGTAGAAGATGTTGCCGCGATACCCCATCGTGTCGCCGTCGGTCACCTCGACGACGAGACCGGAGCCGTGCTCGACCATCAGCGGCACGCCGTGGCGGCTGGTGATGATGTGGCTGTGGACGGCCCGCTCCAGCAGCTTCTGTCCCTGGGCAATTGAAACGGCCCAGAAGGGCGAGCCCCACTCGGTCAGCGCATCGCCGCCCCAGATGTCGTTGACCAGCACGTCCAGCCGGCCCTCATCGGCGCGGACGCGCTCGAACAGTTGTTCGACCTCGGACTCCACGGTGTGGTCCGTCCGGACCGCGATGCCGCGGCCGCCCTCGGCGGTTACCATCTCCGCGGTCTCCTCGATCGTCTCGGTCCGCCCGTCGGTGGCGGGCCGGCCCCGCACGCTGCGTCCGGTGCAGTAGACGGTGGCGCCCGCCGCACCCAGCATGCGCGCGATGCCGCGGCCCGCGCCGCGCGTGGCGCCGGCAACGACGGCCACCTGGCCTTCAAGGGGCTTGTCGGACATGGTTCACCGCATGCGGCGCTTCTTTGGCCATCCTTGAACGATACCCGCCTTACAAGAGTAGCGGCTGGTAACATGCGGGCGCGGTGACGCACGCATGCCGGCAGTCGACGTAGACGGGCTGACGTTCACTTACGCGTCCGCGGCGAATCCCGCGGTGCGCGACCTCTCTTTCCGTATCGACCGCGGCGAGATCTTCGGGTTCCTCGGACCCAACGGCGCGGGGAAGTCGACCACCCAGAAGGTGCTGATCGGGCTGTTGCGCGGCTACCGCGGCGCGGTCTCGGTGCTGGGCCGCGACCTCGCGGATTGGGGGGCCGACTTCTACGAGGAGATAGGCGTCTCGTTCGAGCTGCCCAACCACTATCTGCGGCTGACCGGCCTGGAGAACCTGAGCTACTTCCGGGCGCTGTACCGGGGCGAGACCCGCCGGCCGGATGCGCTGCTGGAGATGGTGGGGCTGGCGGAGGATCGGGAGCGCCTGGTAGCCGAGTACTCCAAGGGCATGAAGACGCGGCTGGGCGTGGCGCGCGCCCTGCTCAACGACCCGCAACTGATCTTCATGGACGAGCCGACGGTGGGACTCGACCCCGCCAGCGCACGGCGCATACGGAACCTGATTCGGGAGCTGAAGGCGGCCGGGCGCACCGTGTTCCTGACGACGCACGACATGACGGTGGCCGACGAGCTGTGCGACCGCGTGGCCTTCATCGTCGGCGGCGAGATTCGGCTCGTCGAGTCGCCGCACGCGCTGAAGCTGGCCCACGGCGCGCGGACTGTCGCGATGGAGTACGTGCTCGATGGCAGCCCCGGGCGACGCGAGTTCCCGCTCGACGGGCTCGGCGCCAACACCGAATTCCTGGCCCTGCTGCGCGACGCCACCGTCCGCACGCTGCACACGCAGGAAGCGACCCTGGAGGACGTCTTCCTGCGCGTCACCGGCCACAGCCTGCAGTGAGCCGATGCACGCGCTGGCCGCCACGTTGAGCCTGGACTTCCGCCTGCAGGCGCGGAACGGCTTCTACTACGCCGTGGCCTTCGTGCTGGCCTGCTGGTTCGTCGTGCTCACCCGCCTCCCCGCGATCGACTGGGGCTACGTGCTGCCGGCCGTCGTGTTCGGCAACATGGTGATGGTCAACTTCTACTTCGTGGCCGGCCTGGTGCTGCTCGAGAAGGGTGAGGGGACCCTGGAGGCCCAGGTGGTGACGCCGCTCGCCGACTGGCAGTACCTCGCCTCGAAAACGGTGACGCTGACCGCACTTTCGCTGGTCGAGCAGGTGGTCATCGTCTGGTCGGCCTACGGCGCCGGCTTCGCAGGCGGTCCGCTGGCGGCCGGCATCGTGCTGGCGGCAATCCTCTATACGCTGACGGGATTCGTCCTGGTCGCGCGCTACCGTTCGATCAACGAGTTCCTGTTCCCGTCGGTCGTCTTCACGACCGTTATCTCGCTCCCGCTGCTGCACTACTTCGAGCTCTGGGACACCTGGCTGCTCTATCTCCACCCCTTCACCCCGCCGCTCGTGCTGCTGGCCGGCGCGTTCAGGCCGATCCCGGCGTGGCAGTTGGTCTATGGCGTGCTCTACGGCGCCTTCTGGGCGGGGCTGCTGCTGCTCGCCGCACGGCGGGCGTTCGACCGCTACATCGTCGCCCGCGAGGGGAGCCGCTGATGCCGACGGCGGCCGCCGTGGTCCGCGGGCTCGGGCCGATCGACCTCAAGAGCATCGCCCGCGACAGCATGCTGCGCTGGCTGGTTGGCATGCCGATCGTCCTCGCGTTCGCTTTCCGCTGGGGCGTTCCAGGTGTCAACGCATGGCTCGGCGAGCGGTACGGATTCGACCTCGCGCCGTACTACCCGCTCCTTACCAGCTTCCTCGTGCTGATGGTCCCGACGCTGATGGGCTCCGTGGTCGGCTTCCTGCTGCTCGACCAGCGCGACGACCGCACGCTCACGGCGCTGCAGGTCACGCCGCTGACGGCGCAGGGGTATCTCGCCTACCGCATCGCGGTCCCGATGGCGGTGAGCGTGCCGGTGATGATGGTGAGCATCGGCATCGCGGACCTGGCACCGATGGGCGTGGTCCCGGCGTTCGCCGCCGCCGTCCAGGCGGCTCCCACCGCGCCGCTCTACGCGTTG
The DNA here is from genome assembly GCA_965207665.1 of Vicinamibacterales bacterium. Lineage (GTDB taxonomy): Bacteria > Acidobacteriota > Vicinamibacteria > Vicinamibacterales > UBA8438 > JAAXGX01. Next base: position 621,580 of record CBDBMV010000002.1, on the reverse strand, counting down.
TTCGTCGCCGCGTTCGCGGCGAACAAGGTCCAGGGATTCGCCCTGCTGAAGGCCGTGGGCGTGCTCGCGTGGCCGCCCGTCTTCGCCTGGTTCGTTTCTTCGCCGTGGCAGGTGGCGTTCGGGATAGTCCCGCTCTACTGGCCCCTCAAGCTCTTCTGGATGCTCGCGGCCGGCGAGCCCCACGCGGGGCTCTACTTCCTGGGCGGCCTGGCGTACCAAGGGCTGCTGGTCACGCTCCTGATGAGACGCTTCAAGACGGTGATGGCGCGTTGGCGGGCCGTCACTCCGGCGCGGCGGCGGCCAGCGCGTGCCGGGCGTCGAGGATGTCCCGCACGAGCTGCTCGACGTCCTGCTCGTCGATGAAGGGCGAGAGGATGAAGCTCTTCAGGCCGACCATCGGCTCCCCGTAGTCGGTCTCCCGGTAGCAGTCGGTCATGGAGATGTGGACGCCTTCGCCACGCATCGCCCGCTCGTAGAGATAGCGGAACAGCCGGCGGTTGTAGTCGTTGTGGCGCAGCAGCTCCTCGCGCGCCGCCGGGTCGGTGCGCTCGCGGTCCTTGACCGTCCACGTGTCCACGCCGTCGGGGTAGACCCGGAACACGGTGACCGTGCCGACGCCGTCGTCGTTGAGCACCGTCGTGGAGTCGTGGCCTTCGAGGTGCTCGCGGAGCGTCTCCGCCATCTCGACGAGGTGGCCGAGCAGCACGCGCAGGCCCACCTGGCCGAAGAGCTGCAGGTTGGCGTAGGCCGCCAGCACCCCCGAGCCGCCGCGCGACGTCTCCAGCGTGAACACGCCGGGGTGGCGCTCGCCGCTCTGGAACAGGTAGGGCATCTGCTCCCGGCCGCGGACGAGAAGCTGCATGTCGGCGCGGTCGCGCGCCAGGAACAGGCTGGAGACGTAGGGCGCGAAGCCGGTCTTGTGGAAGTCGATGCCGATGGAGTCGGCCCGGTGCAGCTTCGAGATGCGGCGGCGCGCCGAGGCCAGCGCGCGCACGGTGCGCGGGCGGAAGCCGAGCGCGTTCTCCTCGAAGTCGTAGTCGTTGAACACCGACCAGGCCCAGCCGATGACCGCGTCCGCGTGGATGTGCGGCCGGTAGTCGAGGCCGTACTCCTCGACTAGTCGGTCGCGCAGGTCGGCGATGGCGCCCAGGTCGTCGACCCCGAACGCGTCGGTCGTGCCCATCGTCGCCACCAGCGCCACGATGCGCCGCCCGCCGTCGAGCGCCTCGCGGGCCGCCGCCTCCAGCGCATCGAGGCGGATGTCGTTCTCCAGGTGGGTCGGCACTTCCACGACGCTCTTCTCGCCTAGCCCGAGCCAGCCGGCGACGTTCAGGCGGCAGTAATGGCTCTGCGCCGACGCCAGGATGACTCCGCCCTCCGGCACGCCGTTGTCCATAGCGTCCGGGAACGCCTTCTCGATGCCGAGCTTCGCGCCGTAGAGCACGGTGCCGGTGCCGCCGAACGTGAAGACGCCGGCTGCCTGCGCCGGGTCGTAGCCGACGAGCCGCGACGCCATCGCCGTGACCACCGCCTCGGTCTGCATGAGGCCGTACGACGTGTCGTCCGAGACCAAGTTCGGGTTGTAGATGGCCGGCAGCAGCGAGCCGATGACGCTGGGGATGGACGGCGGCGGCACGACGTTGATCTGCGTCCGCGGATGCCCCCAGATGGGCATGCCTTCCAGTTGCCCGACCAGCAGGCGCGCCACCTCCTCGGCGCTGCGCCCTTCCTCGGCCAGCTCGGCCCGCTCCGCGGCGGCGTAGTCGAGCGTCCGCGGCCGGCCCAGCAGCGGCACCTCCGACTTCAGGTCGTCGAGCTGATCGAGCGCCCGCAGGATCGAGAAGACGAAGTAGGCGTCGTGCATCCGGTCCGAGACCGGCGCCGGGAAGGCGTCCCGCAAGCGGGCGAGGAGCTCCTGGTAGGGTCGTTGTGCCACGGGGTTTGGATCAGACCTCCTACCTCCATATTAGACACAGCATCGTGTGGCGACGGTTCGGCCGCCTCCGCGCCGTCGTGAACAACGCGGGCTACGGCGGCCACGAACCGCCGCGATAGACTTACGATCCGGAACAAGCATGGCCCATAGAGCTCGAATCGGACTGCTGGCCGTCCTGGCGGCGGCATTGCTCATACCCGGCGTAGTGGAGGCCCAGGGCGTTCTGCTGCTCGCCCACGGGGGCCGGGACGAGTGGAACCGACATGTCCTCGATCTCGCCGCGCAGGTGGAATCGGAGCGGCCGGTCGAGGTGGCATTCGGCATGGCGAGCAAGCGCGCGATCCAGGACGCGGTGGACCGCCTGGCGGAACGGGACGTCACGAAGATCGTCGCGGTTCCGCTGTTCGTCTCGTCCCACAGCAGCGTGATGCACGCCACCGAGTACCTGTTGGGGAGCCGAGACGACGCGCCGCCCGAAATGGAGCTCCTCGGCCGCATGGCCGCGCGCCGCCTAGCGGCCGACGGGGGTGGCGGCGACCCCGACTTCGAATGGACCACGCCCGTCACAGCGACCGTGCCGATCACGGTGGCGACCGCGCTGGACAGCCACGAGCTGGTTGCCGACATCCTGATGTCCCGCGCGCTGGACATCAGCGAGCAGCCGGACGACGAAGTAGTCGTGCTCGTTGCTCACGGCCCGAGCTCCGACGAGTACAACGCCGTCTGGCTCGAGAACATGCGCATCCTGGCCGAGCGGATGCGCCGGCACGCGGACTTCAGCCGCATCGAGCACCTGACCGTGCGTGACGACGCGCCGGACGAGATTCAGGACCAGGCCACCGCGGAACTGCGCACCGTGGTCGAAACGGCCGTCCAGGAGGACAAGTCGGTACTGGTCGTGCCGCTGCTCCTGTCCTACGGCGGCATCGAGGTCGGCATCCGGGAGCGACTCGAGGGCTTGCAATACCGCATGGCCCATCGGGCGCTGCTGCCGGACGATCGCCTGTCCGAGTGGGTGCTGCAGCAGGTGTCGCAGCGTTGACACGTAAGGAAACACCGCCTAGGGAAGGACCAAGCATGAACCAGACCGTTCTCATCACCGGATGCTCCAGCGGATTCGGCAAGCTGACCGCCCAGACCTTCCACAGAGAGGGCTGGAACGTCGCCGCCACGATGCGCTCTCCCGAAAACGAAACCGAGCTCGCCGACAGCGACCGGATGCTGGTCCTGAAGCTGGACGTCACCGATACAGCCAGCGTCGCAGCAGCCTTCGCCGCCACCCGCTCGCGCTTCGACCGCGTCCACGCGGTCGTGAACAACGCGGGCTACGGCGGCCACGGGCTCTTCGAGCAGGCCAGCGACGACGACGTCCGCGCGATGTTCGAGACCAACGTGTTCGGCTCGATGAACGTCATGCGCGAGGCGCTGCCCGAGATGCGGGCGGCGGGCGGCGGCGTCATCGTCAACGTGACGTCGATGGCCGGCCACCTCGGGCTGCCGGGCAACGCGGTCTACACCGCCTCAAAGCACGCCATGATCGGCCTGACCGAGGCCATGGCGCTGGAGTACAAGCCGCTTGGCGTGCGCATCTACTCCGTGGCGCCCGGCGTCTATCCGACAACCCGGTTCGGCACCAATACCGGCAAGTGGGTCGAGGAGGGCGATGACCAACTCGTCGATCTCTCGAAGCGCCTAAGGGAGCAGATCATCGCCGTGGGCGAGCAGATGGCCACCCGCGGCGGCAGCCTCGCCGACTCGCAGGAGGTCGCCGACCGGGTCCTGCAGTGCGTCACGGGCGAGGCCCCGATCCACAACCCGACCGGCTCCGACGCCGAGATGCTGATCCAGATGATGGGGCAGGACAAGCGGCAGGCCTTCCTGGACCAGCTCGACGCGATGTTGGTGCCCCGTTAGGCAATTCCGGCTGACGTCGGCTGCGTAAACCTTGCAAACTGCCGAGGCACAACCTTTCATTCAGCCGAGCACCGACCAGAGCCTGGGCGCATCCACTGGAACGAACTGGCGTTGGATCTGCCACAGGCGGGCATCCGAGGGCAAGCGCAGGTATATCGACCGCGCTACGCTCAACGTGCGTCGGGGTCGGTGTGACCACTGCTTGAGATCCGCGATCTGGGCGAGCTCCACCTCGCGCTGCTGGTTTCGTTCAGCCCAGCGTTCAACGTGTTCGGCGGCGGCCAGGTGATCCCGCTTCGCGCCGTTGCAGGCCGCATCGGTCACAACGAGGTTGTCGAGACCGTCATCCGGGTGGCGGCTCCACGGTACGAAGTGATCTACCTGCCTCCGCTGGCGAACCTTTCTTCCACAATAGAAGCAGTTACCGCCCTGCAGTTGCAGCAACGGTTCTGCCAGGTGAGCGATCGCTTCGCGTGGAGCGCCGAACAGGAAGTGCTCCAACCTGGCCTCGGCGAGTCCGTTGAACCGCGCTACGAGCCCTGACCACTCACGCTGGACGAGCGGGCGCACGAACGGGGCCAACCGGACCAGGTCCTCGCCGGCATTGCCGATGAACCTGATGGCGTTGTCAAAGTCACGCGACATGAAGGTTGAACGTCGGATGTCATCGCTCCAGTTGATGCGGTAGAGGAAGTGCACTTGCTCCGAGCCCACTCGCTGAAGCTTGGGAAGCGGCATCTCAACAAGGATCCACTCGACATCACGAACCAAGCTAAGGAACTCGTCGGGAGCAAGATGCCTTGCCCGCGCGACCGATATGCCAGGTGCGCCGACCCGATCTTGAAACCGAAGGATCCTCGTCAAGATCGCCGCCTGATTCCCCGAGTTCTGTCGAAGCGTCCGCTCGTCGAACATCCGGACCTGCGGCCAGTACAACTCGAGAATCCTCTCGGCTAGCTGCCGGGTGGTGACGCTGGTTGGGGCGCCGCCGCTACGCGTGGACCACTCGACACACAAATCCACGAGGCCGAGAAGCACGGCGTACTTGTAGGTGGACGTGAAGGCCCCGTCGGCCAGCACAGTGAGCAGTCGCTCGGCGAGTTCCGACGAACCGCCAGTGCGGTCCGCCGAACGCGTCACCGAGCGATCCGGATCTCGAATCCGGCCGGTACTACTCACCGTATCCCCTCCTGCGATGCGACGCAGGCACTGCCTCGCTCCGCTTGCATCGCGTCTGGCAACTGCTAGGCTGTCACCGTGGCCGCGCTCTACGACACGATCGGCCGCGGCTATGCCGAAGTCCGCAAGCCCGATCCGCGCATCACCGAGGCCATCGTGCGCGGACTGGGCGATGTCCACTCCGTTGTCAATGTCGGCGCCGGAACGGGCGCATACGAGCCATCCGATCGCGCCGTGGTCGCCGTCGAACCATCGACGACGATGATCGCACAGCGCACGCCGGGGTCCGCGCCTGTCGTCCGGGCCACAGCGATGTCGCTGCCGTTCGGGAACGACAGCTTCGACGCCGCACTCGCGGTCCTGACCGTGCACCACTGGCCGGACAAGCCACTTGGGCTTGCCGAACTGCGACGCGTAGCACGCCGCCGCGTAGTCGTGCTGACCTGGGATTCCGCGTCGCCGCCTTTCTGGTTGACAGACTACTTCCCCGAACTTCTCCATGTCGATCGACCGCTATTCCCTACCGTTCCCGACTTCGAGCGAGCGCTTGGACCCGTGTCCGTGGCTGCGATTCCCGTGCCGCACGACTGCAGTGACGGCTTCCTCGGAGCCCACTGGCGGCGACCGGCTGCCTATCTCGATGGGAGCGTGCGCGGCGGGATCTCGACGTTCTCGAAGTTGTCCGGCTTGGAATCCGGACTTGAGCGGCTGGGTGATGACCTCGCTTCCGGTGCGTGGCGACGCAAGTACGGCGAGCTGCTCGAAAAGACTGAGCTCGATCTCGGCTACAGGTTGATCGTTGCCCACGTCTGACGGCGACCGTCGCTCCCGCAAGCAGAGACGCCGCGACGATTTGGCGGGAAAAAAGAAACGCCCCTTGCGGGGCGCCGGGCCAGCGATGCTATCGCGGGCTGGCCGAACACGAGCGTAGCGCTTGACGTGCCAGACGTCAATGGGTGCCGACGTCGGGCCATGTCTGCGGTTGCGGCACTACGGTTCTTCGCCTTCATTTAGCGGCGTAACATGTCCTCTTAGCCTTCTTGGCTTACGAACAGGTTAATGGTTTCGATCGGCCTGCGTCCCTGATTTCGGTAACCGAGGTGAGGCCGTTCGGTGTTGTAGTGACGCAGCCAGGCGTCGAGGTCGGCCTGTAGCGCCTCGACGCTCTCGTAGAAGGTCTCGCGCATCTTCACTCGGAAGAACTCGTCAAGCACCGTTCCGTTGAACCGTTCGACGAAGCCGTTGGTCTTCGGGTTGCGCACTTTCGTGCGCCGGTGCTCGATGCCGTTGAGATCCAGATACAGCTCATAGGCGTGCCGCTCGGTGCCGCAGAACTCGCGGCCGTTGTCGGTGAGCACGGCCTTGACCTCCAGCTTGCGCCGCCGATAGAACGGCAGTACGTCGTTGTGCAGGACCGCCACGGCGGCCTCGGGTTGCTTGGAGACGTGCAGGAAGCCGAAGGCGTGCGAGCCGTAGGTATCGACGACCGCATGCAGGTAGACCTTGCCCACCCCCTTGAGGCTGCCGACGAAGAACGTATCGGCTGACAGCAACTCACCTGGCGCCGAGCTCTCGACATGGCGCTCGCGGAAACAGGGATTGAGCTTTTCGAGAAAGGCCGTCTGCTCGGCGCTGAGCTCGACTGCCTTGCCGGCATTGGCCTGCTCGAGCGCCAGCCAGCGGTCGTGGCGCGTGCCCAGGCCGTTGTCGTTGAGGATCTTCTGGACCGTGATCGACGACACCCGTCGGCCTTCCAGGGCCAGCATCGCCTCGAGCCGGTTGCAGCCGTAGGCCGGATGGTCCAGTGCCAGTTCCTTGATGCGCGCCACCGTCTCGGGCGGGGTCGTCTGCGGGTGGCTCTTGTGGATCGGCGGCAGGTCCTTGAGACCTTCAAACCCCTGGGTCTGAAAGCGCCGCTTCCACTCGTAGAAGCTCGTCCGATCCAGTCCGCGCTGGCGGCACGCCTCGGCGACGTTGCCCAGCTCACGAGCCAGCTCCAGAACGCTCAGCCGGTGCTCGGCAAGCTTGCTCCGCGGATCCCGCCGACCGCTCTCAGACCGCCTTGCCGCACGTGCCATGACCGCCTCCTTTCAGTGCAAAATAGCACGGAAAGAAGGCTAAGAGGACACGTAACATGCTCCCTGCCGTGAAAAGCCAAGTTCCGACTTGTACTGCATCCAATCAATCTACGGCGACCTCATTCTGCGCAATCTCCGCAAACTGAGCCCTCAATTCAAGAAGTCGGCTCCTTATTTCCTCGTTTCCGCTATTTGACTTGAGGCATTTCTCCAGGAACTTAATCTCCATAAGAATAAGATCAACGCGAAGTCTCTGCAAAGTGTTCGGCAGGCCCATGGCGTGCGTCAAGAAATTCCTATTTTCAAATGGATGCCTATAGTATGGAATATCGTCAAACAGGCTCGGATCAATTCCCTTGATCCTCAAGAGACCGCAAAAGTCGTCGTTCAGCTTCTCATCTGACTGTCGAAGGATGTCGTGATGGTCGGAGAGTCCGTCCAACGAACTGTTGCACGACTCCACGAGTTCGTCAAAAGAAGCATGAGAGTCGATCTGTACCACCACGTCGGGTGGGGCCACGTGAGCCTCTTGATTTAGTCTATGGATTTCAGTCCAGTAGGCTTCTATATCGTCGGAGACTTCTCGGAGGGTCGACTCCTCTATCGTGAATGTGGACTGGTAGCATTGTTCTTCGTGGTTACGCTTCATAGCCTTCATTCTGTCGGCCGTCCATTCTCTCTCGTCGTTCGTCTCAATGTGATGCGCGTAACATAAGAGCAGTAGATTGTCGTAAGAGCGCCGCTCTTCATCAGACTTGTCAGCGTTGTATCTCTGGCCGCCGGGCAGGACGGCTTCTATGTGACAAACTTGCCCAACAAACATATTCTTGGAGTTCACCAAGGGATGGCTGCAGTCGGGAAAAGCGCACTGGTTGCCAGACCGGGCGAAGAGCCCGCGAATGACGTCCATTGTCGGCTTCAGTCGTGACATCGGGTCCGCGCGCTCCGCTGGCTATCCGGCTGCGCAATGCAGTGATTATACCTCCTTTTTGGAGCGTGTTGACGGAGCCGGACTAGAGGGAGCGAGAAACAGGGTCTCTTGGAGAGCGCCCGTACGGCATGCGCTTGGACCGTATAGTGAAACCTCGGTGCTGCGAACGCATAGTCGCGTTGATGGCACCTAACGATATTTTTGACGACCCACGCCTCGGCACTCCCGGCCGGAAAGGTAGTTGGACTCATTCTTCGAATCCGTGGCTAAACCCTTGGGACGCATTCGATCGCGTAGCAGTGATCACCAACTCTTATGGCCATCCGCAGAAGCCGGCAAAAGTCATCCGCTAGGCGCCAAATCGTTTGGGTCGTAGTCTTCATCACGGAGTTGAACTCCAACAGCGTCGATAGGTCGTTTAGGTATCCACCCCCGGAGCCTCCTAGCGATGAATTTACAGCGCTCTCTAAAGAAACGATCGTAATCGTCTTCCCATACGCCGAATGAATCGAGGTCAATGAGGTGCGTTTTCATTGTGTCATCTATATCAGGGTTTTCTTTCCTGAACGCCTTCATATAGACGGACGGTGCCTTGGCCCTGATCACCCGCTTATTGAGATAGTCGTCAACGATGGTGATGTTGGCGACGTGGTTGACGTACCAAGGATCCTCGCCGCGCCGCTCCAGGTAGGCTCGCGGAAAAAAATGATGGTAGTTCTTGCTGTTGGCCCTTTTCAACCAGTCATTCGCGACGCGTACCTTGGCGCCAGATGCGAAGGATTCTGGTTGCTGGTATGCATAAAGGCAGAGGATTCCCTTGATGAAGCTGCGCCCGGTGTTGAAGTACCCATCCGATTCGATGGAGTCCGCGCTGAGACTGACGTCCAAACCCTCGTAGTTAGGCTCCTCGCCCTGCATCACTGCCTCGACTCGCTTGATGTCGACGGCGAGTTTGGTCTCGAGGGCCGACGTGTACCGTCCGGAGAGCGAGATTCTCCAAAAGAGTTCTCGCATCCACTTGCGCTGGTCGCCCTTTGGCTGCTCCCCTGCCTTGGCGAAGTAGTACCCAAATGGTACAATTAACGCCGCATAGGGTAGAAGTTTCGATACTGGAATCCGGAAGTAACTCCGGAAGTAATCACATGCTGCTTCGACAGCCTCCTCGACGATTGTCCATGTCGTGCGGAATTTGGCCGTATCCAGCCTTAGGATATCTTGCTTCTGACATTGACCCACCATGAGCAAACTTGCAAGTTGGAGAAGCGCTGCTGGTGGGACAGTGCCGAAATCGACGGTTTCCAACCGCGCTAGTAGTGTTTTGTACCGCTCAGCTAAGTCAAATCCAGTTTCCTGATCGTAAGTCTTGGCGACCATAATCTCAAAGACCGATAGCGGCTGCCCACTTACGTTGATTCGCGTGAAGACTTCCGTTGCGACGTCGAGCGACGCATCTTGGATCAAGATGACCGAGAATCGGTAGGTCTGGATTCGTTTTTGGTAGGCCTGGAGTCGCTGTCGCCGTTCCTCTCTTAGCTTCAAGAGCAATTCGAACTCGCCGTTGAGCAGATCGACCAGACGGACACAACGGCCATCCTCTTCCGTCGAAGCGACATGGCCCTGCGGCGCGATAGCCACGAGGGGGGCCTCCGCATCACGGCCAGGGTCGACGTCCAAATCCACGAAGATGTTCCGGAAATCGTCGGGCCGCTCGTCTCGGGTGACGGTGAGTCCATGGCAGGCGGCGTAGAGACTCGTAAGCCGTTGCTGGCCGTCCAGAACCTGCTCGGAGTAGTCTCCCTTGGACGTTGGGGGAAGTGCCTGTCCGCCGATTTCTCGGACGAATCGGAGCTGCTCCGTTGTCTTCCACAGGATGAACGTACCGATCGGGAAGCCCTTCAAAATGCTGTCGATCAGTTTGGCCGACTTTTCCCGTGGCCACACAAATTCGCGTTGAAACTGGGGAACCTTAAGTGTTCCAAACTGAATACTCGACATTACCATTTCAAAACTCCGCGATTGCGGGTCCGGTTGGTTCATCGATCGCTCCAATCTTGTCGGTCTAATTCTCTCGAACGGTCCTCGATCGCGTGAAGACGCGTTCGTGGATGGGGCAGTTGATCTGCGTCAGCGGATGCACCCAGTTCGGGCGTCCGCGGTCGGCCCAGCAGCGGCACTTCCGACTTCAGGTCGTCGAGCTGATCCAGCGCCTGCAGCATCGAGAAGACGAAGTAGGCGTCGTGCATCCGGTCCGAGACCGGCGCGGGGAACGCGTCCCGCAAGCGGGCGAGGAGCTCCTGGTAGGGTCGCTGGGTCACGGGGTTTGGGTCGGGCCTCCGATCTTCATTCTAGGCTCAGAGGCTCCGCGGCGCGGCTTCATGAAGCAAGACCCGCCAAACCGCTGGCCGCGTGTTGTGATGTACGATCCGCTCGTATGTCGTGCGACGTGCAGCCACAGTGTGCAGGTATGGGACGGCGGGATTATAAGCTAGGGAGTTGATTGCTGATGGCTCTTATTCGATGCATGTATCACGGCTGGCCTAAAGCGGGTGGCCGCTACGTCGAGGTTCCCTACCTACCCTATGCAGGTCTCGGTACTTTGGTCTGTGGCCGGGGGCTTTGCTTCGACGTTGGCTTCGTCTGGCTAACCCGCGTGGAGGCCCACGAGCATCTGAATGACGGACGCCGGGTCTTTCTGTTCCCGAGTTCTGCCGCGAAGGTCGCTGTTGGCGAGCAGATCACACTCGGCGAGGCCCACCAGCGGGCGGCAACATGGGTACACCACGAGGTGCAGGACTACCGGATGTTCCACGACGGGTTGGCACCGACAGGACCGAGGCTGAAGCGGGTGTAGCCGAGCAACACCCAGATTGCAACGAGCATGCCGTCGACGCGCTGACAGGGAACACTAGTAGACACACATGGTTGCCCAAGCCATGTACCCGCATGGTGCCGCGTTCCAGCTTAGTTCCGCCCTCCCGACTTCTCCTACGGGTCCAACCGGCGCTCGGGTAGAATGGCTGGCCTCAACCCTGAGCGCCCAACCGGAGTCGGTCCGGGCGCGACCGGACCCGCCAGAGTAAATCGACGCATGAAGTGGCATGACGTCTGAGACGCAGAGTCCGAACTTGTCTCCTGGGGCCGTGGTCCGAGGACCGCTGCTGCCCGAGCCCGTCGAGGTCATCACCGCGATCCCGATGGGCGAGTCGGTCAAACTCGTCGCGAAGGGTCTGAAGACCGGGAGAGTTCACGATCCGATCCTGAACTCGGAGCAGCTCGCAGAACTCACGGTATCGCCGACCACGGAGCCCTTCGACGGGGACGCCGTCCGCTTCCGCCTCGGCATCGAGGCCGAACGCCTAGCGTTGGCCTACGAGTACGACCCGTACTTCTCGCTCTCGATAGCCCGCGTTGACCCGCTGCCCCACCAGCTCGAGGCGGTCTACGAATATTTCCTGGCGCTGCCGCGCATCCGCTTCCTGCTCGCGGACGACCCGGGGGCCGGTAAGACGATCATGGCGGGGCTGCTCCTAAAGGAGCTCAAGATCCGCGGTCTCGTCCAGCGCACATTGATCGTTGCGCCCGCAAATCTCACCTTCCAGTGGCAGCGGGAGATGAAGGACAAGTTCCGCGAGACCTTTGAGGTGATGCGCGGCGACATCCTCCGGAGCCAGTACGGCCAGAACCCCTGGCAGGAAAAGAACCAAGTCGTCACCTCTGTCTCGTGGATTTCGCGGATCAACGACGCCAAGGACAGCCTGTTGCGGAGCCGATGGGACCTCGTCATCGTCGACGAAGCCCACAAGATGAGTGCGTACAGCCACGACAAGAAGACGCTTGCGTTCCAGCTCGGTGAGGCGCTTTCGGAGCGCACCGACCACTACCTTCTGATGACGGCGACGCCCCACAAGGGCGACCCGGAGAACTTTCGCCTGTTTCTCTCGCTCCTCGACCGCGACGTCTACGGCAACGTCAAGAGTCTTGAGGAGGCGATGCGCCGGCACGAGGCGCCGTTCTACCTGCGCCGGACCAAGGAGGCGCTCGTCACCTTCCCCGACGGCCAGGGAAACGTCCACCCGCTTTTCACGAACCGCGACGTCCGCACGGCAAAGTTCGACCTCGACGGCGAGGAGTACGACTTCTACGACGCTCTCACGCGCTACGTCGAGGACCAGTCGATGAAAGCCGCCGCGAGCGACTCGCCGCAGGCGCGAGCCCTCGGATTCACCATGGCGATGCTGCAGCGGCGCTTCGCCTCCAGCGTCTACGCCGTGCGCCGGAGCCTTGAGCGCATGCGTGAGAAGCGGGAAAAGATCCTCGACGACCCCGAGAGGTACCGCCGCGAGCAGATCGAGCGCAAGCTGCCCGATGACTTCGACGACCTGACCGAAGAGGAGCAGGACGAGATCCGCGATCAGCTCGAAGGCGTCGTCGTCTCGATCGACCCCGTGGCGCTCCGCGACGAGATCCGATATCTCGCGAAGCTCGTCGAGCAGGCTAGAGCGCTTGAGGCCCGGGAGGTGGAATCGAAGCTCGCCAAGCTCCGCGAGGTGCTGAACGAGCAGAACATCTTCAGCGACCGACGTATGAAGCTGCTCGTGTTCACCGAGCACAAGGACACGCTCGACTACCTCGCCGGCGACGGCAAGGACGGACGCCCACTCGGAAAGCTCCGGGAGTGGGGCCTCACCGTCACGCAGATCCACGGTGGCATGAAGATCGGCGACCGGGACACGCACAGCACCCGCATCTATGCTGAGCGCGAGTTCAGGGAAGATGCCCAGGTTCTGGTGGCGACGGAGGCCGCGGGCGAGGGGATCAACCTCCAGTTCTGCTGGTTCATGATCAACTACGACATCCCGTGGAATCCGGTGCGGCTCGAGCAGCGCATGGGTCGCATCCACCGCTACGGCCAGACCCACGACTGCCTGATCTTCAACTTCGTGGCGATGAGCACGCGCGAGGGACGCGTCCTGCAGAAGCTCCTCGCGCGCCTCCTGGAGATAAAGAGCGAGCTAGGCACGGACAAGGTCTTCGATGTGGTCGGCGAAGTATTCCCGTCGAACCTTCTCGAGAAGCTCTTCCGGGAGATGTACGCCCAGCGGCTTTCGGCGCCGAGCATTGAGGAACGCATAGTTCGCGAGATCGAGCCGGATCGCTTCCGTGAGATCACCGACTCGACGCTTGAGGGGTTGGCTAAGCGCGAGCTGAACCTAGGCGCTCTGATCGGCAAGTCGGCCGAGGCCAAAGAGCGTCGGCTAGTCCCCGAGGTTATCGAGGACTTCTTCGTCACTGCCGGGCCGATCGCCGGCGTACATCCGGCCCCGCAGCGTGGAAGCCCGCACGTATACCGTATCGGCAAGATGCCAAGTGCCCTCGTCACCGTCGGCGAGCGGCTGGAACCACAGTTTGGCCGGCTCGGCAAGGCTTACCAACGCATCACCTTCGACAAGGCCCGCCTCGGCGACGACCCGACGCTGGAATGGGTGACGCCGGGCCATCCTCTCTTTGAGGCCGTACGGGGTGATGTTCGCGAGCGGGTGGGCGACGACCTGCAGCGCGGAGCGGTCTTCTTCGACCTGCATTCGGCCGAGCCTTACCGGGCTGATATCTTTGGCGCCTCCATCAAGGATGGCCGCGGTTTCACGCTGCACCGCCGGCTGTTTATAATGCGCGCCGATCTGGACGGCACGCTTTCCGTGCGCCAGCCCACGCTGCTCCTCGACGTGATCCCTGCCCCCCAGGGAACGGTCGTGCCGGCGGCGCTCAGCCTGTCCGACCGCCAAGACGTCGAATTCGCACTCGTAACCCGCGCGCTCGAGCCCTTCCTCGCCGAGGTCTCCAACCAGCGCGCACAGGAAAACCAAGTTGTCCGAGAGCACATGGAGATCTCGCTCGGTGAGCTGATCCACCGTCAGAACCTCCAACTTGCGCACTTCGTCTTGAAGCAGCAAGCCGGCGACACAACCCCGGGCCTTGCCGGCAATATCGCCCAGGCCGAACAGCACCTCGATGAGCTGAACCGGCGCCTCGAGACTCGGCACGAGCAGCTCGAAATGGAGCGGCACTGCACGATCGGCGACATCGCACACCTCGGTTGCGCGTGGGTGCTACCGCATCCCGACCGCACGAACCCCGGTATCGCTCCGATGGTGCGCGACGACGAGATCGAGCGGATCGCGGTCCGAGAAGCCTTCAAGCATGAGGAGGCTCGCGGCTGGGTGGTCGAGAGCGTCGAGTCGGACAACCGCGGCTTCGACCTGATCTCCCGCAAGCCGCACCCGCATGACCCAAAGACCTTCGTCGAGGTCCGCTTCATCGAGGTGAAGGGCCGCTCTGGCGTGGCCGAGGTCGCCCTGAGCGCGAACGAGTTCAAGACGGCGCAGCGGCTCGGCGGTGATTATTGGCTCTATGTCGTCTACAACTGTGCCAAGACTGCCGAACTTCACGCGATTCACGACCCCGCGAGGCTGGGCTGGAAGCCGGTCGTGCGCGTCGAGCACTATCACCTAAGCGCGAAGGAAATCGTCGAGGCGGAACGTCAGTATGAGTGACCTTCGGGAAAGGCTCCAGTCGAAGTTCGAACGCACTGATCGTCACGCCAACTTTGGCGATGTGCTGGTTCGAATGGGCGTACGTGGCATTCGCTGCCACACGAACACGGTCATTGAGATCCAAAGTCCAATCACCGCTTTTTGTGGAATGAACGGCACCGGGAAGTCGACGCTCCTGCAGGTTCTGGCCGTTGCCTACAAGCGACCTACTCCTGCACAGTCGTACTACGTGAAAGACTTCATGGTCATTGGCCCACTCGACCCGGAACCGTTCTCAGCCGCCGCCGAAGTCGAATTCATGTACACGAAAAGCCCGACGGACCGCAAAACGGTGACGATCAGTCGCCGTACCACGACACAGCGCTGGAGCGGTTACACCCGACGGCCAGAAAGAGACGTTTATTTCGCCGGAGTTGGACACTACCTGCCTCGCATCGAGCAACGCGATTTCGTCGTGCGGCACGCGAAAAATCTTCAAATTACTGACCAGAAGGACATTCCTCAGGTCGTTAGGGAGGCAGCATCGACGATTCTCGCTTGCGAATACAGCGCGGCGAAGAGCAAGGCCGTGACGTACTCCGGGCATAACGGCGACATCGTATGTGTCCAGCGCGGAGGCGTGGAATATTCCGAAGCGCACATGGGTTTTGGGGAGGGAAGGACGCAGAGCCTGATCGTCGCGCTCGAGCAACTCCCGGAAAAGAGCCTAGTCCTCATAGAGGAGCCTGAGACTTCACTACATCCAAGCGCCCAACACGCCTTGGCCAGGTACCTGATGGAAGCATGCAATCGTCGAGGGCACCAGATCTTCTTGACGACTCACAGCGAGTACCTACTGAATGGGCTACCGGCTGCGTCTCGTCTGTACTTGATGCGCGATTCGAGGGGTTCCATTAGATGCCTTGCGGGCCTTTCGGCGGCGGAAGCGCGAAGTCTAATGACGGATGGTGCGACGAAGGCGCTAACCGTGCTTGTCGAGGATGAGTGTGCCCGAGCGATCCTGCGAGAGCTACTCCGTCGAGTAGACGCGGGTTTCCTCAGGACCGTAGGAATCTATGCCGGCGGAGACGCCGATTCCTTGGCGAAATCCGCACGGGTTATTCGGGACACAGGACTCTCAGTCGCGGTCGTGCGCGACGGCGATCAGCCAGAGACGCCTGAAAACAGTATCTTCAAACTACCCGGTGACGAAGCGCCGGAGAGGGAGCTGTTCGGCAGCACACGTGTAAGGGCGCACGTCCAGACTAGATATGGGGTATGCCTCGACGATTTCTTCGCGGGACTTGGAGACGTAGGCCACCACGAGTGGATTTCTCGCTTGGCGGGTCGCGTGAATGTGGACGAGACCGCGCTGCTAGTGGAGCTAGCTGCCACCTATGCAGCCAGTGTTCCTGAGAACGAGGCCGTGAACCTTCGGGACGTGCTCCGCGAGAGCGTTCGGTGATGACTGAGCACCCCAGGCGCCTCATCGAGGTGGATCTACCGATCAAGGAAATTTCGGAGCACGCTCGGCGGGAAAAGTCGATCCGGCACGGGCACATTTCGACGCTGCACATCTGGTGGGCCAGACGACCACTCGCGGCGTGCCGGGCGGTGCTCTGCGCAGCGCTCTGGCCCGATCCTGCCGACCCGTTTTGTCCGGAGCGCTTCCGCACAGAGGCTGCCGACGCGATGGAAACATGGCGCGACTGGCGCGGCGGCAAAGCGCGCGACTGGGCGCAGCCACGGGAGGTGCGCGAGGCGCTGCTTGCGTTCATCTCGGATTTCGCGAACTGGAAGAACTCAACCAACCAGAGCTTTCTTCAAACGGCTCGGCGTCTCACGCAGTCGGCGCATGAGTCACTCGGTGGAGTGCCCGGGACTCGACCGCTCGTCGTGGACCCGTTCGCTGGTGGGGGTGCGATCCCGCTTGAGGCGCTGCGCATTGGGGCCGACGCCTTCGCGTCGGACCTCAATCCTGTCGCGGTGCTACTCAACAAGGTTGTACTTGAGTACATCCCGAAGCACCGCACTCGGCTCGCTGAGGAACTGCGTCGCTGGGGCGTATGGGTGCGGGAGAGGGCCGAAGCGGAACTCGGCCGGTTCTATCCCAAGGACGCCGACGGCGCGGTGCCGATCGCATATCTCTGGGCGCGGACGCTTCACTGCGAAGGGCCGGGGTGTGGGGCGGTGGTGCCGCTCGTGCGCTCGCTGTGGTTGTCGAAGAAAAGGGGACGGACCGTCGGCATGCGGCTAGTGCCGAGCGAGGACCGCAGTGGCGTCGAGGTAGAAATTGTCAAGAGCCCGCGAGTCGCCGAGGTCAGCCAGGGCACCGTGCGCCGCGGCTCGGCGACCTGTCCCTGCTGCGGCTACACGACGCCGGTGACCTCGGTACGCAAGCAACTCAAGGCACGCCGGGGCGGTGCAGTTGATGCGAAGCTTCTGTGCGTGGTGACGACCCGTGCCGGGCAGCAGGGGCGCTTCTACCGACTGCCAGAGGAGCAGGATCTGGAGGCGGTGCGGGCGGCGATCGAGGAACTCCGGCGGCGTGAAGCGGCTCACCGGGACACGCCCAGCCTCGTGCCGCATGAGCGGTTCTCGGGTGCGGAACCCCGGCGGATTCCGATCCCGATGTACGGCATGGAGTGCATCGGAGACCTCTTCTCTCCCCGCCAAGCGCTCGCGCTCGTGGCGCTGATGCGGCTCGTGCGTGAGGCGGGCGAGCGCTGCCGCAAGCAATGCGACGCCGGGCTTGCTGAAGCAGTGGTGACATGTCTGGCGCTACTCCAGGATCGCCAAGTGGACTACAACTCCGCTTTGTGCACGTGGCACACCACAGGCGAAAAAATTGGCCATACCTTTGCGAGACAGGCTCTTCCAATGGTGTGGGATTTCGTGGAGTTGCAACCATTCGCTGACGGTTCTGGAAACTACGATGGGGCTCTAGAGTGGATCCAGCGCGTAGTGGAACAGGAGGCGGCTGCGCAAGAGACTCCCGGTCACGTCCAACTCGCCTCTGCCACAGCGCACCCGCTACCAGACGATGCCGCCCACGCCTTTGTCACCGATCCGCCGTACTACTTTTCGGTGCCCTATGCGGATTTGTCGGACTTCTTCTACGTGTGGTTGAGAAGAACGCTCTCCGACCTCCATCCAGGACTTTTCGGGCGCGAAACCGTCGATAGGACCGAGGAGTGTATTCAAAATCTGCCCCATTCGGAGGTTGCGGAACGCCAGAAGTCACGAGGTGACTACGAAGCGGCAATGGAGAGGGCGCTTTCCGAAGGTCGTCGCATAGCGCGCCCAGACGCGATTGCGACGCTCGTATTCGCACACTCGGAAACTCAAGCCTGGGAGGTGTTCGTTGCCGCTCTTATTCGCGCGGGTTGGATCGTGACAGCGTCCTGGCCCATCGATACCGAAATGGGTACCCGTGTGTTGGCCCAAAGACAAAGTGTTCTGGCGTCATCGATTCATCTTGCGTGTCGCCCCCGCGAGAACCCTGACGGTTCTCTGCGCCACGAAGCCGTCGGTGACTGGCGGGCGGTGCTGCGCGAGCTACCTGATCGCATCCACGCCTGGATGCCGCGCCTTGCTAAGGAAGGCGTCGTCGGTGCCGATGCCATCTTCGCCTGCCTGGGACCCGCGCTTGAGATCTTCTCCCGCTACGCACGCGTCGAAAAGGCCTCGGGCGAGCGCGTCGAGTTGCGAGAGTACCTGGAGCAGGTCTGGGCCGCGGTCGCGCGTGAGGCGCTCTCGATGATCTTCGAGGACGCCGATGCCACCGGCCTCGAGGGGGACGCCCGCCTAACCGCCATGTGGCTCTGGACTATGTCCACGAGCGCGGACGACGATGACGGAGTGGGTAGCGCGTTTGACGAAGAGGGAAACTCCTTGGGCGAGGACGACGAGGAGACCACTGGCAAGACGAAGCCGAGCACTGGATTCACGCTCGAGTTCGACGCCGCGCGCAAGATTGCCCAGGGACTCGGCGCCCACCTCGACGATCTGGGTCGCGTGGTTGAGATCAAGGGCGACCAGGCACGGCTTCTCTCCGTCGCCGAGCGAACTAGGCACCTCTTCGGTATGGACGTCGAGCGGGCGGCGGCCCGGCGTGCTAAGAAGCAGCAGCTCACGCTGTTCGAGGAGCTAGAAGTGGCCGAGCAGGACGCTGGCTGGGGCGACGTTGGTCTGCCGCCGACCGGCGAGACCACGCTCGACCGCGTCCACCAAGCCATGATCCTCTTCGCCGCGGGCCGGAGTGAGGCGCTCAAGCGCTTCCTGGTTGAGGAGGGCATTGGCCGAGACACGCGCTTCTGGAAGCTCGCGCAGTCACTCTCTGCGCTCTACCCAATGGGTACCGACGATAAGCGCTGGGTCGACGGCGTGATGGGGCGCAAGAAGGGATTGGGGTTCTGATGGCCGTCGATGCGGGCGACTGGGCGGGGTCGCTGTACTCGGCGCTCGACGGTGATCGCGTGACCGCGACCGAACTGCGCAGGGCTAGCGTCGCTGACGACCTCGGCCGATGGACGCAGGCCCTTACGGGTGTGGTGGCCCAGTCGTTACGTGACCTTGGGCTGGTAGTGGCGGCCAAGGGCCACCCCTGCACGGCGCTGCCGGTAGAACGGCAGGAGTATCTTGCGCTCGACGTGACTGCGTTCCGCGAGACAGGAGGCGGTTGGCGTTTCCCAGTTGCGGTCTGCGAGCTTGAAAACTCGGCCCGCGACGAGGTGGTTGCGTACTCGCTATGGAAGGTGCTTTGTATCCGACACGCTTTGCGCGTGGTCTTCTGCTACCGGAGCGCGCGCACCGATGCACGAACGCTCATTGGGTCGCTCTCCGACCAAGTGGTCGGCGGTATGGCGCTATCGGATCGGGAACGACTGAGCGCCGACACGCTCGTGTTCGTCGGATCGCGCAGCGAGTCGGACACGTTCCCGTACGGCTTCTTTCAAGCTTGGCGTCTGAATCGAAACCTCGGCCGATTCGAGGCCTTCAGATGGCAGCAATAGGACCAAGAGGAATCAGGCGATGGCATTGAAACCCTGGTACAAGGTCGTGACGCCGCGCGAGGATCTGCGCGAGGGCCGGCCACTCGACGCCTCTGAGTTTGCGGTCCACCTCGAACAGGTGCGGGACGGTCAGGCGCCTCCAGTCTATCAGCAGCCGGCCGACTTCTTCGAGCGCACCTATCTCACCAATAACCTGATGGGTCTCGCCGCCGAAGCCATCCGCCGGCTCTCCGGGACCAAGGTCGAGACCTCCGCAGTTTTCAACATGACTACGCAGTTCGGCGGCGGGAAGACGCATGCGCTCACGCTCCTCTACCACCTTGCGCGGGGAGGACCGGAAGCCGCAGGGTGGAAGGGAGTGCGGGCGCTCCTCGAGATGGCCGGCGCAACTGAAATCCCTCGGGCTTCCACCGCCGTATTCGTCGGCACCGAATTCGACTCCATAGCGGGGCGGGGCGGGGCGGACGGCACACCGGTCCGCAAGACCCCTTGGGGCGAGATCGCTTGGCAGCTAGGCGAGATGGAGGGATTCCGCGTCGTCGCAAAGCACGATGCGTCACTCACGGCACCGGGCGGAGATGTCGTCGCGCGGATTCTGCCCGTCGATCGGCCTGTGCTGATCCTGCTCGACGAGCTCATGAATTACGTGAGCCGCAATCGGAGGAGCGGCCTCAGCGGCCAACTGTACAGCTTCCTCCACAACTTGTCCGAGGTCGCCCGCTCTCGCGATAACGTCGTGCTCGCCGTCTCGATCCCAGCATCGGAGCTCGAGATGACGGTAGAGGACCAGTCCGATTACGAGCGCCTCAAGAAGCTCCTCGACCGGCTAGGCAAGGCCGTGATCATGTCTGTCGAGTCGGAGACTTCGGAGATCATCCGGCGGCGGCTCTTCGAGTGGAATGGCCTACCCGTGAACGCTTCCAAGACCGTCGGCGACTACGAGAAATGGATGGCCGCGCACCGGAAACAGCTTCCGAGCTGGTTTCCCGTGGACAATGCCCGCGAGGCCCTGGCGGCCAGCTACCCCTTCCACCCGTCGGTGCTCTCGGTCTTCGAGCGAAAGTGGCAGGCACTGCCACGTTTCCAACAGACCCGCGGGATGCTGCGGCTCCTGGCCCTGTGGGTCTCGCACGCCTACGTCGAAGGGTACAAGGGCGCCCACAAGGACCCGCTAATCACGCTGGGCACAGCGCCCCTTGACAATCCGACGTTCCGGGCTGCGGTCTTCGAACAACTCGGCGAATCGCGCCTTGAAGGCGCGGTGACGACCGACATCGCGGGCAAGGACTATGCGCACGCGCTACGCCTTGACAAGGTGGCGACGGCTGAAGTCAAGAAGGCGCGCCTCCACCGCAAGGTGGCGACGGCAATCTTCTTCGAGTCGAACGGTGGCCAGCAGCGCGGCGAGGCGACGCAACCCGAGGTTCGGCTCGCTGTGGCCGAGCCCGACCTCGACGTCGGGAACGTAGAACAGAGCCTTGAGGCACTAGCAGACACCTGCTACTTTCTATCGGCCGAGCTGAACCGCTACCGGTTCAGCTTCCGGCCGAACCTCAACAAACTCCTCGCCGACCGGCGCGCAAGCGTCCCCCCGAAGGCGATCCGCGACCGAGTGCGCGCCCAGATTCAGCAGGTCTTCGCAGTCGGCAAAGGCGTCGAGCGCAGTTATTTCCCGGACCGCACGAACCAAGTACCCGACCGTGCGGCGCTCACGCTCGTCGTGCTCGCGCCAGAGAATCACGCCGAGGAGCCGACCACCACCAAATTCATGGAGACGATGGCCAAGGAACACGGTTCGTCGTCGAGGACGTACAAGAGCGCGCTTCTCTGGTGCGTGGCCGAGGCCGGCGCGCTGCTTTCTGAAGAGGCGCGCAAGGTGCTCGCTTGGGAGGACATCGACGCCGAGTCGGAGGTGCTCCGGATAGACGAATCGCAGCAAAGGCAGCTCGACGAGAATTTGACGCGCGCCAAACGGGACTTACGGGAAGCCGTCTGGCGCACCTACAAGAACGTCTTCCTCCTCGACGAAACGAACGCGATCCGCAAGATCGATCTCGGGCTCGTGCATTCGAGCGCCGCAGCGTCGCTCACTGGCCTGATCCTCGACCGTCTTCAGCAGGAAGACCTTGTCAGCAAGAACGTAGGCCCGAACTTTCTTGTCCGGAACTGGCCACCGGCGCTCCCCGAGTGGAGCACTAAAGCTGTCCGTGACGCCTTCTTCGCCTCCCCTAAGTTCCCGCGACTGTTGAATGCAGATGTGGTGAAGCAGACCATCTGCCGTGGCGTGGAAGCTGGCATGATGGCGTACGTCATAAAGGAGGTGACCGGCAAGTACGACCCGTTCATGTATCGCGAGTCCCTCAATGAGGCTGACATAGAGGTCACCGACGATGTCTTCCTGATCTCGAAGGAAGCCGCCAACGCGTATATTGAGGGCCAGGCCGCCAGCGAGGACGACCAGCCGTCTGGTTCCTCCTCAGACGACACTGAGCAACCTGGGGGTGAAGACGGCGAGGTCGAAATCACCGATGAACCTACATCCGCGCCTCCAGCCGGGACGAGGCCCGATGTTGTGCCCGGCCTCCGTTGGAACGGGGATATCGCGCCGCAAAAGTGGATGAACTTCTACACCAAGGTCCTGGCCCGTTTCGCGGCCGCGAAGGGGCTCAAGCTCTCGCTGACCGTAGACGTCCAGCCCGAGGGCGGTGTTGAAAAGGCCAAGATCACGGAGATGAAGGTTGCACTGCGAGAACTCGGGATGTCGGAGGACGTCGCCATCCCCGACGCTAACGATTCCCCACATAAAGAGTGAATCGTAGATGCCGCTAACGTCCCGCGTTTGGCTTGGCCCAGCGTCACCCTCCGCGAGCCACGCTCGCAACGCCCGGTGAGCAACATAGCCAGATCGGTTAGGCATTCCACAGGAGACGGCCGCTCGAACGTATCGTTCACCGGCCGGGATCTTGTTGCCAGCTTCCGCGGCAACTGCCTCCGACACAACGCGCGACTACCGTCGTGGGTGCGACTTCCTCGCTTGCCTTTACAGCACCCGTCGCAACCCCTACGATGTCTGTTCGATGCCGAAGAGCCACCCACTGCCGCGAATCTTGACGTGCGTAGTGCGACCCCTCGCGTAAACCCGGAACATTTGCGAAAATCTCGCCTGCGAGAACGTGGAGTTGCCCAGCGGTGTCACCAGTTCGAACGGTTGAAGTAGACCTCTCGCAACGGGGCGTTGAACTCCCTTGCGCGAGCACTGGCATGGTACTTGCTCAGCCCCACCTCGACTTGACTCCGCGGGAGCCATATCGGTGCACCGATACAGCGAAACCACGCCAAATGGAGACCGTTCGGGCGACACTAGCCGTAGCGCGTACAACGGTCCATGGGGCCGCCAAGACACACTTCACCATCTTTCCTGAATACTGCATTCCCGGCCCGGAAGGAGTTGAGCTGGTCGAAGCTAATCTTCGCAATCCAGAATGGCCTAATCAAACAATCGTCGTCGGGGGAATAGACGGTCTGACTGCGACGCAGTACGCACAACTGGCAGCGGCTCCGGGGACTCATGTTGACATGGCACACAACGATCCTGCTGGGATTCCGGCGGCACAGTGGATTAACTGCGCCATCATCTGGGCTAAAGGAGCTGACGGCAGGCTCGAGCGCTGGTTGCAGCCCAAGCTATACCCATCCTGGCCAGAAGAAGACGTCGCGGACAGCGCCATGTTCAGAGGCAACTCCATCTTCACTTTTAGAGGCCGCTTTGACGATAGGACACAATACCGATTCTCGGTGCTTGTATGCTTCGATTGGATCGCTACCGTCGAGGGCCAAAAGCCGTGGCGAGCGATGGTGGAGGCACTGTCTGAACAGGCAACTGAACGTGACGGGGAGTTGTCGCTGTCTTGGATGATTGTGATCCAGCACAATCGGAGCCCATCGCACGAGAGCTTCATGACGGAAGTTAACGAGTTTTTCAACAACACCATTGCTACGAACGTTCGTCGAGACCGGGCGTGTCTCGTTTTCGCCAATAGCGCCGGAAAACCTGACCCCGGTACCATTCAGCACCATGGGAACACGAGCGTCATTTTCCCACAACAAACGCTATTCGAAATGCCTAGGTGCCACGCCACATTTTGTAGTGGCGGGCGGCGATTCCGTGGGCACGGTGTGATTAGCCACCACAAGGACTGTCTTTTCCGCGAGGGTGGTGCGTGCGTACATTCCTTCAGGCTCGTCAACCCTGACTCATTGGTCGCCGGAGCGGCGCGTCGCACGATAGCACTTGGCAAACCGACCGTCCATCCTCTTGGTGGTTGTCAAGATCCTCGGACCCCGGGTGACGTGGTTCCTGGCTCGGTCAAGTGGCTCAATGATGAACTCGACACGATCCAGAGTCCCACGAGCCTCGCACCGGAGTATCGCGACGCTGTCTTGGCGGAAGGCCTAGACGCTGCATACGAGCTGACCACAGAGAACGTGCGAGAGGCTTCCCATCGAAGTGCGGGAACTGTTGTTAGGCTCGCGTCGCCAACGGTAACCCGGAACGCCTCAAGCCAGAATCCGGAAGAAGACCCGAGCGCCGACGATTGGGGCTTTGCAGAACGACAGGCTGTGGCGCACGTGTTGCACACCGTCAGTGTTCTCCGGGTATGTGCCGACCGTTGCGCCGTGGCCGACACGTCCGTTCATGCGACATTGTCTCTCGCCGACCGGGAATTCGACGTGGTGGCAATTCGGGGCGAAACCCATGAGGCCTGTCGAAAGCACTTCACGAGGGAACTGCCTGCTGGACGACGGCCCGTGCTTCTTGTATCCCGCGACGTAGAAAACAACGAACGGCTAGGACGGTTCGGCCGGTTCGTGGACGCCACCGCAGACGGTGCTTCCGCCGAGCGAAACTTCACGGACCCGGAAGGGATTTCGTATCAGATCGGGTTCAGGGACCTGTTGTCTGTGTATCTGGCGTCCGGCAACACTGAACAGGCGAAGGAGCGGCTCAATGGCAAGCTTCCCTGTTGATGCAGAGCGAAACTGGGAGCGGGTGCGGCGCTACCTCACGGGGGCGATGCCGGAATGTGAGGTGACGTCGGAGTCACTGGTGTCTGATCAGACCCCCATGATCTTCATGTGGACGGCGCACCTAATGGCGGGATTTGCGTTCTCCAATGGTGATACAGGGGCAAGCTATCAACAATTGTACGGAGGTTTCAAGGATTATTACACGGAGAACCGCAAGCGGCTGGATGCTCTAGAGCTGTCGTTTGTCTTCTGCGTGCGCCCTGACCTGCCGGACGTCGAGAGTTTTTCCTCGGCAGTAGAGACGGACGCGTACTTCTGCCGGAAGTTTGTAGTCCGGTTGGCCGAGAGTTTGGATAGGTCGTTCGAACGATTACCCTTCTTGCCACTAGCTTTGGGTACTGGACGACTTCAACGCCCTCCGTCCGCGCAAACCTACATGCGGCAATGCGAAGTGCCGGCAACGCTCGCGAAGTACCTGGCAGTACCCCACCAGCGCGGAGCAGAGAACATTGTGAAGGATTGCGTGGACGAAAGTTCGACCTGGACCCCGATATTGGCTGGCTCGAGTCGGGCGAGGATGTCGGTGACGGGCGACCAAAACGAAGAGGATGAATCAGTCCGTCTTGACGCGGTAGCCATTCAGAACTTCCGCGCGTACAAGAGGAAACAGGTCTTTGAATTGGGTAGTGCGGTCACGATGTTGTACGGACCGAATGGTTTTGGCAAGACGTCATTCTTTGATGCTGTCGACTTTGCGGCGACGGGAGGCGTGGGGCGCCTTGGCTTGTCAGCAAGCACAGACCGCTTCGCAAAGGCAATGGGGCATTTGGACGGCAAACCCGAAGACGCCGTCGTGGGACTGCGCTTTAGCGCAACCGGTGCGACGCGGAAAATCACTCGGTACGTTGCGTCTCGGGCGAACGCGTTGATAGACGGGTCGACCTATGATCGCAAGAAGGCGCTTGTTGAAATCACAGGCGGTGGTTTGGAGGCCACGGACCGCGTCGAGCACCTTGTGAGCCTTTTTCGAGCGACGCATCTCTTTGGCCAAGGGCGCCCGGAGCTGGCGAGGGGATTCGACCGGGATTGCGCGCTGCCGCCGCAAGTACTGGCCCACATGCTGGCGTTCGACGATTACGCAAACGCTCGGAGCAAGGCGTCGGAAGTATGCGATGTTCTGAACCGTTGGTTGGATGAAGCCAATAAGAATGTAGAGGTGCTTAGGAAACAGGTTGAGGAGGCGGAACTGGCTATTGGCAACCTGGAGCGGGCCTCAACAGAGTTTGAGCATTCGGCGAGCCCCACAGAAGCATTGGCCGAGCTGCGGCGGCGGATCCAGGAGGTGGGTCTGTCGGTGGCGACTGAAGGAACAGAGCGAGTGTTCGTGAGAGCATGTCGGGCTGCCCTTCAGGCGGGCCTCGCGGATGGTGAGGCGCGCATTCGACGCTTGACGTCGCTTGTCGAAGAGGTGCGTGCGTTGCCGAGTGTTGGCAAAGGCCTTGCGGAGTTGGCGAAGAGACGGAGTCGGGCCGAGAACGACTTACGCTCGGCGGAGGAGGCACTTGGACAGGCGGCAGCGGCACAAGGCGAGGCCACAGCGCTTCTGCAGGAATTGCAGGCAAGACGAGCGGCGGCGAGAGCACGGGTGGACGCACTACGGTGGGTACAGCAGACGCAACCGCGATACAGGGAACTGTTGCGCGTGGAGGGTGAAAGGACGGAGGCACTCCGAACCGCCAGCGGCGCTCTCGAACAACTTCGGGAAAGGCGCATTGTAACGGCGGGGGACCTGCGGGCCAAAGAGCAGGAGGCCAAGAAGATTCGGCCTCGCTTGGCTAGAGGCCGCGATGTCGTCGCCCGGTTGAGGAAGCTGGTGGATGCGGCGGAAACATGGCGGTCCGACCTGGTTGTTGTACAGCAGGCGACTCCGCGCGAGGAGGCGCTAGGCAAACAGTTGGCGAATCTCCGGCGCGAGGAGGAGGAGCTCGCGTCAAGGTTGCGGCAAAGTCGGGCGGCGCGCGAAAGGCTCGACGAGCAGCTGGTAGCGATCGAGCGTGAGCAATCAGATTTCGCGCAGTTGCTGGGGCGAGTGGAAGAACACCTTCGAGACGCTCTTTGTCCGTTGTGCGGTCATGATCATGGCTCACTGGAAGTGCTTGTGGAGCACGTAGAGAAACAGCGGGCCCGAGATGCGGCGGCCGGCTTGCGGCGGGAACTAGGCGTGTTGAAGGAGGCCGGGGAAGAATTTGAGAAACGGTTGGCGGAAGTACGAAGAACCGCGACGGCGCAGGGTAAACAGGCGGACGCGTTGCGGGAACAACGGCAGGCGGCCGACGCGCGAATTGCAGGGTTTGAGGAGGCTCTTGCGAAGGTCGTGACTACTGTTCAGGAACCGTCGACGACGATTAAGGACATCAATGAACGGCTGGCTCGGGAAAAAGACAGTACTGACGAAATGGAACGCCTTGAGGGGACTTTGCACGTGGGAGTGGAAAGCGCCCGCGCTACGCTTGCGGAACTGGACCGAGAGATTCAGGACGCAGAGAAGAACGTTAGCGAGACTGAGCGCGAGCTGAATGACTGCCGGAGCCAAGCGGAACGACTGCGAACGGACGACCGAACCGCAGAGGCGTCGTTGGACGCGGAAGCAACGGTACTCCTGACGGTCGAGGCCCTGCGGATGGAGGAGTTGACGAAGGCCGACGTCGCGGTTTCGACGGCGTCGGGACCTGCGAAGGAGAGGACCGCCGACGTAAGTGGACTCCGCCAAAGAGTGTCGGCGCTAGCGACTACTCTGGATGGATTGAAAAGGAAGATTGGTGCGCGACGGAGGACGACTACAGAAACGACCGCGCGGCTCGCAGAGTTCGACCTTGCTGCCGGAGTAGAGCACGGGGAGGTAGCGAACCGGTTGGAAAAGGAGACAAAAACCAACAGCCGGTTGGCCGAGCTTCTGGACTTTGCGGACAGTGTCGAGGTTGCGATGGATACTGCGATGACAGCTGCAGCGTTGCGGCAACAGCGGCAGGCGATTCGAGAAAGGGAGCGTAAGATTGAAGAGACGAAGCAGAAAATCGAACGATACGAGTCGTGGAGAGACTATTTCGCAGAGCTGAACGTCAAGTTGGCTGCCAAGCAGAATGCGGCCGTTGCGAGCTTCGCGGATGAATATGGCCCAACAGCGTCCGCGATTCAGGAGCGCCTTCGGTCAGTCTATGGCTTTGACGGAATTGATACACGAAGTCACGAAACAACGATTCGAGTGAGGGTTAGGCGCGGAAAAGATGTCTTGCGGCCGACCGACTATTTTAGCGATTCACAGCAACGAACCCTTCTCCTAGGGCTGTTTCTGACCGCATCAATATCGCAATCGTGGTCGTCCTTGTCGACGGTACTTCTAGATGATCCGATTATGCACTTTGATGACCTAAACACGTATGCGTTCCTAGATATGGTGGCCGGGTTCCTAGATGCCCGATCCGGGCCCCGGCAATTCATAATGTCGACATGCGACCGAAAGGTAATGCAGCTCGCAAGGAAGAGGTTCAGGCACTTGGGGCGAGACGCGCGGTTCTATGAATTCGCCGCTATCGGCCGAGATGGGCCGATAGTACAGGAGATCACGGCTGGTTAGATGCAACGGCTTCGGCGTGGAGTCTCGTCAGTGAAGAGGACGCACTGCGCGGCCGCGAGGACGGCGGGATGTGGCGAGGGTGGTCGGGAGACGCAGCGCTCCATCGTGGTAGTCAGGCGCCGATCGTCGATCACACGACGTGCCGCGGTTGCGCCACGCGCAAGCCTGTAGGATATGGCCAGATCTAGACCCAATAAAACGTTTATTTCCAAGTGTTTACGAACGGAAAACTTGGCGGTGAGGCAGGGATTCGAACCCTGGGAGGAGGTTAAAGCCCCCTCAACGGTTTAGCAAACCGCCGCCTTCAGCCTCTCGGCCACCTCACCGCTGGTGAGCGCCCGACACGGCGCCCGCGAGGACCCTTACCATACCACGCCGCGCGCACGCCGGCGCGACGGCACCCGCCACCAGGCAGCGGGCCCGCACCCCGCCGCCCCCACTCCCCCACTACAGCCTGAACAGATACTGAAACTTCACGAAGATCGCCCGGTTCTCGCGCCGGAAGGACGACGTCATCCACGGGCGCTCCAGGATGCCGTCGGCGTTCAGGTCGAGGTCGATCTGGTTCGCGCGGCGGTAGCGGTCGTCGTAGCCGGCGTAGAAGACGGTGCCGGCGTTGATGCGGTAGGTGAACAGGGCGTTCAGGCCGAGCTTCTTGGTGAGGCTGTTGTACTCGGTGATGTTGCGGAACAGGAAGCGGTCGGTGAACTGGAAGGTCGTGAGCGCGCGGCCGATCTTGACGTCGAACACCCGTGCCCCGCCGCGGGCCGGGTCGGCGAAGCGGTTCGTGATGATGTTGATGTTCGACTGGAGGCGGTCGAACAGGCGCGCGTTGAGGAACAGGATCCAGCCGGCGTCGGCGCCGAGATAGGGGTTGTCCGGGTCGAAGAAGATCTGGTCGCCGCGGTCGACGCCGAGGCCGACGGCGATGCGCCGGCTTGCGCTGACGGTCAGGAACGAGTTGAAGCGGGTCTTCCAGAAGTCGACCCCGCCGAAGCGCTCCAGGAAACGGCTGCCGGTCGCGTTGAGGGTGATGTTCCTGGCGAACTCGAACTCCAGGCGCGCGCTGGCTTCCTGGTCCTCCAGGACGCCGTTGAAGTTGCCGCTGCGGGAGTAGGTGAAGCGCGGCCCCCAGTTGATGAGCCACGACTCCGGCCACCAGCGGTAGGAGAACATGCCGAGCATCCAGCGCTGGTCGGTGCGCTCGAGGAAGCCGACCTCGGTGTTGAAGTCGGGCGACAGGTCGTACCAGCCGACGGCGTAGGTGACGTTGCGGCCCGCCTTCTGCACGCTGGCGTTTATCAGGTAGCCGGTGGTCTTCGTGCCGTCGCCCTGCACGTCCTCGCTGCCGACCGCCCGGATGCCGAACGAGTGGGTGTCGCCGAGCCGGAAGTTGCTGTCGATGCCGGCCACCCGGTTGTGGCCGTCCGCCCGCTGCCGGTCGGTGAAGATCGCCCCGACGAACGACTCGGCGTACAGGTCGTAGCGCACGCGGCCGACGAACGTCTGCGCGCTGGAGTTGAACGCGGCGTCGCCGGGGTCGGCGAGCGCGCCGGTCACGTCGTCGTCCGCGTACATCACGCCGATGGTGGTGTTGCCGGCCTTGCCGGTGAGCTTGCCGCCGTAGCGCGGGTTGACGATGGTGCGCGTGTGCACGAGGTTGACCGGCCCGCGGAACTGGAAGATCTCCGCCCCTTCGAGGAAGAACGGCCGCAGCTCGGGGAAGAACAGGTCGAAGCGCTGGTTCACCTCGATCTGCGGCTGGTCCGACTCGATCTGCGAGAAGTCGGGGTTGAACGTCACGTCGGCGGTCAGGTCGGAGGTGACGCCGTACTTGATGTTCATGCCGCCCTCGGGCTCGATGTCGCGGTCGGCGAAGCCGCCGGTTGACGTGTCGAGCGAGCCGAAGCGGAAGGCGGTGAACGTCGGCAGGAGCTCCAGGTTGCGGCTGGTGGAGAGGCCGGTCATGCCCTCGATGACGCCCATCTGCGTCAGGAAGCCGGCGACGCTGCGCGTGACGGGCGCCCAGGTGACGCTCTCGTCCTTGCCGCGGATGGTGCGCGCTATCTGGAAGCCCCAGCGGTGGGCCGTGTTGCCGGTGCGCTGCGGGTAGCGCAGGCTCTTGAACGGGATGGCCATCTCGACCACGTAGCCGTCGCTGACGAGCTGGCCGGCGGTCTCGTACAGCGCGTCCCACGAGAAGTCGCCCCGCGGCGCGCCCCCGGGACCGGTGCGGGCCCCGCCAAAGCCGCCCCCGCGGCCCAGTCCGCCGCCGCCGGCCTGCGCGTTCAGGATGGAATCGCTCTGCACGCCGTAGCCGTTGACGCCGAACACGTACGCCCGCTGCTGGTCGAGGAACGGGTCGAAGTAGATGAGGAAGGCGTCGTCGGCGATCGGCCGGTCGCGGTCCGCGCGGTTGGCGCGGATCATGTTCGGCTGGGAGTAGTAGACGTGGGCGCCGATGTAGATGTTGGCGCTGTCGTAGGCGATATACACCTCGGTCGCCTCGGTGGGCGGCGCGCCGTCGAGCGGCTGGCGCTGGTAGAACTCGGTGAGCAGCGCGGCGTCCCGCCAGACGTCGTCGTCCAGCCGGCCGTCAATCACCGGCGCCGTCAGGATGCGCGGCGGCCGTACCGTGGGCCGTCCGGTCAGCACGCCGGCGCCGGTCGCCACGCCGATGCGCGGCTCGCTCTCGGCAGGGACGGCGGCAGGTGCGGCCGGCGGTGGCGGCGGCTCCGGCGCAGCTTCACCCGTCCGGCGCGGGCCGAGCGCTCCCCCGCGCCGCCTCGGCTCCTCAGTCTGCCGCTCTTCGGCCGCCGGCTCCTGTGCGAAAGCAGCACTGCTGGAACCGGCCGCCAGCACGACCAGTGCAGTTCCGATTGCGATGTGTACGGGGGTGACCCGCCGAAGGTAAGCCAACCGCCAATTCTAATCCTTTCGCCCCGCCGAGCACCGCCGGGGGTTTGGGGCGCAGCCCCATCTAATAACGGAAGAGATACTGCAGCTTCGTGAAGAACGCCCTGTTGGTGCGGAGCATCGACACGGTCGGGAAATAGCGGTCGTCGATGCCGTCGCCGTTGGCGTCGCGGCTGATGAGATCGCCCTGCTGGTAGCGGTCGTCGTAGCCGACGTAGAACACGGTGCCGGCGTTGATGCGGTAGGTGAGCAGGAAGTTCAGGTTCAACCGCTGGTCGAAGCTGTGGAACTCGCTGATGTTCCGGAACAGCAGCCGGTCGGTGAACTGGTAGGTGGTCTGCGTGCGGAAGATGTTGACGTCGAACACCAGCTCGTCCTGCTCGGCGGCGGTGACGTTTACGAAACGGTTCGTGTCCACGAAGATGCGCGTCGACCAGCGGGAAACGAAGCGCAGGTTGAGGAATGTCCTCCAGCCGAAATCGCGGCCCAGGTAGGGGCGCTCCTCGTCGTAGTAGACCTGGTCGCCGCCGTTCGAGCCGATGCCGAACGAGACCCGCCGGCTGGCGCTGTTGACGCCCATGTAGCTGAAGCGGGTCTTGTGGAAGTTGATGCCGCCGAAGCGCTCCATCTCGCGGCTGATGTTGCCGTCGAAGCGGATGTTGTTCATGAACGACAAGTTGACGCCCGCGTTGAACTGCTCGTCGTCCAGGTCGCCCGCGAAGTTGTGGCCGCGCATGTAGGTGAAGTTCGGGCCCCAACTGACGATCCAGTTCTCCGGCCACCAGGCGTACCCGATGTTGCCGAAGGTGGCGCGCTGGTCGACCCGGCGCACGAAGCCCACGTCGGTCCGGAAGTCGGGCGACAGCGCGTAGTGGGCCAGGAAGTAGCTCAGGTTGCGGCCGGTGCTGCGGATGCTGGCGTCGAGCAGGAACCCGGACGTCTCCAGGCCGTCGAGGTCCGTGGTCTGGGTGCCGACGGCGCGCACGCCGAACGAGTGCGTGTCGCCCATGCGGAAGTTGCTGTCGAGCCCGGCCACCTGGTTCGAGCTGTCCGCGAACTCGCGGCTGGTGACGATGGCGCCGACGTACGACTCCGAGTACAGGTCGTAGCGCATGCGGCCGACGAACGTCTGCGCCGACTGCCCCAGCCCGCGCTCGGTCACGTCGTCCGCGTAGCCGGGCGCCTCGTCGTTGGCGTACATCACGCCGATGGTCGTGTCGCCGGCCTTGCCGGTCAGCTTCGCCCCGTAGCGCGGATCGACGATGGTGCGCGTGTGCACCAGGTTGACCGGGCCGCGGAACTGGAAGATCTCGGCGCCCTCCAGGAAGAACGGCCGCAGCTCGGGATAGAACAGGGCGAAGCGCTGGTTCACCTCGATCTGGGGGCGGTCCGATTCGATCTGCGAGAAGTCGGGGTTGAACGTCACGTCGGCGGTCAGGTTCGACGTGACGCCGTACTTGAAGTTGACGCCGCCCTCGGGCTTCGCGCGGTCGTTCTGGAAGCTGCCGGCGTTGTCGAGCGCGCCGAACTGGAAGGCGGTGAACGTCGGCAGGATCTCGATGTTGCGGCTGGTCGACAGGCCGGTCATGCCGTCCAGCACGCCCATCTGCGGCAGGAAGCCGGCCACGTCCCGATGCACGGGCGACCAGACCACCGTCTCGTTCTTGCCGCGGATGCGGCGCGCGATCTGGAACCCCCAGCGGTGGGGCGCGTTGCCGCCTCGCCGCGGGTAGCGCAGGCTCTTGAACGGAATGGCCATCTCGGCCGTGAATCCGTCCTGAACCACCCGCCCGCCGGACTCGAACAGCGTGTCCCACGTCCGGTCGCCGCGGGGCGGACCGAAGAATCCCCGCGGCCCGCCGTCGCCGCCGCCGCCGCCGAACCCGCCGCCGCCGCGCGAGCTGAGAATGGCGTCGCCCTGCACGCCGTAGGCGTTGACCGAGAACACGTAGGCCCGCTGCTGGTCTAGAAACGGGTCGATGTAGATCACGAAGGCGTCGTCGCCGGGCGTGCGGTCGCGGTCCGAACGGTTCGCGCGCATCATGTCCGGATTGGTGTAGTGCGCGTGGAACCCCAGGTAGATGTTGGCGCTGTCGTAGGCGATGAACACCTCCGTCCGCTCGGTGCCGGGCGCGCCGTCCAGCGGCGAGATCTGCACGAACTCCGTGATGTGGGCCGCCTCGGCCCATACCTCGTCGTCCAGCCGGCCGTCGATGGTAGGAGGTTGCGCGACGTCGGGCGGACGCACGGTCGGACGGCCGGTCAGCACACCGGCGCCCGCCGCTACACCCAACCGGTCCTCGCCTTCTTCGAGCGCGATGGCGCCCGTGACGTCTGCGGGCGCCAGCGGCTCGGACGGCGGCGACACGGGCACACTGCGCGGCCCCAGCGTGCCGCCGCGGCGCCGGGGGGCATCCCCTTCCGCCCGGTCCGTGGGCGAGGCTTCCTCCGCCTCCGGTTCCGGCGTCGGCTGCGGCTGCGGTTCAGGTGGCGGCGCCGGCAGGGGCCTGCCGGGCCCGAGCGTACCCCCCTGCCGCCGGTCGCCGCCCTCCTCCCCCTCCACGGTCTGGCCGTGGACGGGCGCGGCAACGCCGGCGGCGAACAGGCAGACTGCGACTATGGCGGCTACGCGCCGCGGGGAAACCCTATGGGAAAGCAACAGGCCATCTTACCCCGCCAGACGCTCAAATCCGGAAGAGGTATTGGAGCTTGACGAAAAGCGCGCGATTGGTGCGCCGCAGCGCGGTGGAGTGAAAGATCCGGTCGTCGATGCCGTTGCCGTCGAGGTCGCGCATGATGTGGTCGGCCTGCAGGTAGTGGTCGTCGTAGCCGGCGTAGAAGACCGTGCCGGCGTTCACGCGGTAGGTCACGAGGAAGTTCAGGCTCAGCTTCTGGTCGAAGCTGTTGAACTCGCTGATGTTGCGCAGCAGGAAGCGGTCCGTGAACTGGTACGTCGTATGGGTGCGGAAGATGTTCACGTCGAACACCGTCGAATCGCCGTTGCCCACGTCGACGAAGCGGTTGGTGTCGATGCTGATGCGCGACTCCAGCGGCGCGATCAGGCGCAGGTTGATGAACGTGTTCCAGCCGCGGTCGCGGCCCAGGTACGGATTTTCCTCGTCGAAGAAGATCTGGTCGCCGCCGTTGCCCCCGAGGCCGAAGGAGAACTGCCGGAGCCGGCTGACGACTCCGAAGAAGCGGTAGCGCGTCTTGAAGAAGTTGATGCCGCCGAACCGCTCCATGGCGCGATCGACGTCGGCGTTGAAGTTGATGTTGTCCGCGAACGCCATGTTGACGCCGGCGGTGTACTGCTCGTCCTCCAGGGTGCCGGCGAAGTTGTGGCCGCGCGTGTAGCGGAGCCGTGGGCCCCAACTGATGAGCCAGCTCTCCGGCCACCAGCGGTAGCCCATCTCGCTGTACAGCCAGCGCTGGTCGGTGCGCCGCACGAAGCCGACGTCGGTCTTGAAGTCGGGCGACAGGGCGTACGCCGCGGCGATGTAGCTGAGGTTGCGGCCGCTCTTGCGGATGTTGGCGTTCAGCAGGTGCCCCGACGTCTCCACGCCGTCGAGGTCGCGGTGCTGCGTGCCGAAGACCCGCACGCCGATCTCGTGCGTGTCGCCTATCCGGAAATTGTTGTCCAGGCCCGCCAGCCGGCTGTAGCTGTCAGCGAATTCACGGGCGGTGAACGTGGCGCCGATGTGCGATTCGGCGTACAGGTCGTAGCGCAGGCGCCCTACGAACGTGGTCGCCGTCTCGCCGGCGGCCCCCTCCGGCACGTCTTCCGCGTAGCCCGGGGCCTCGTCGTTGGCGTACATCACGCCGATGGTCATGTCACCGGTCTTGCCGGTCAGCTTGGCGCCGTAGCGCGGGTCGACGATGGTGCGCGTGTGCAGGACCCTGACCGGGGCCCGGACGTTGAATATCTCGGCGCCTTCCAGGAAGAACGGACGCAGCTCGGGATAGAACAGCGCGAAGCGCTGGTTCACCTCGATCTGCGGGCGATCCGACTCGATCTGGGAGAAGTCCGGGTTGAACGTCACGTCGGCCGTCAGGTTCGAGGTGACGCCGTACTTGAAGTTCACCCCGCCCTCGGGGTCGGCGCGGTCGTTCTGGAAGCTGCCGGCGTCGTTCAGCCGGCCGAACTGCACCGCCGTGAACGTCGGCAGGATTTCGATGTTGCGGCTGGTCGACAGGCCGGTCATGCCCTGCAGCGTGCCCATCTGCGTCAGGAAGCCGGCGACCTCGCGCGCCACCGGCGCCCAGACCGCCGTCTCGTTCCCCGCGCGGATGCGCCGGGCGAGCTGGAAACCCCACTGGTGCGGAACGCCGTCCGAGCGCTGCGGATAGCGCAGGCTCTTGAACGGGATGGCGACCTCGGCCGTGAACCCGTCCTCGACGATCCTGCCGGCGCTTTCGAAGAGCGTGTCCCACGACGGGTCGCCGAACGGCAGCCGGAGGCCGGGCCCGCCGCCGCCGCGCCGGCTGAACCCGCTGCCTCCGCGCGTGGTCACGATCGTGTCCATCTGTATGCCGTAGGCGTTGACGCCGAACGAGTACGCGCGCTGCTGGTCGAGGAACGGATCGATGTACACCCAGAAGACGTCGTCGCCGGTGCGCACGTCGCGGTCCTTGCGGTTGGCGCGCAGCATCCCCGGATCCGTGAAGTGTGCGTGAAAGGCGATGTACAGGTTGGCGCTGTCGTAGGCGATGTAGACGTCGGAGTCCTGGGTGGAAGGCTCGCCGGCGCGCGGCGCGAGCTGCACGAACTCGGAGATGCGCACCGCGCGCGTCCACGCGACGTCGTCGAGCCGTCCGTCGATGGTCGGCGGCGCGGTCGTGCGCGGCGGCCGCACTTCCGGCCGGCCCGTCAAGATGCCGGCGCCCGCCGCGACGCCGAACCGCGGCACGTCGGTCTCGAGCGCAATGACCTCCGGCGCGGCGACGCCGCCGACTACCGCCGGATCGGGCAGCGCGACCGGCACGGGCACCAGGGCCGGCCTCGGGGCCGGCTCGGGGAACGGCTCACTGCTCTCTTCCGGCTCGGGGGCGAGCGGCGGAATGATGGCCTCGGGAGGCGCGGCGACGGCGCCGAACGGGCCGCCGAGGCGGCGGCGGGATGCGGGGCGATCCGGCTCGGGCGGCTCGTCGGACGCGGCGCCGGAGGACGCCTGCGCGGGCTCCTGGGCATCCCCGGTGGTTGGAGTGCGCTCCGACTGTGCGCCGGGCGAGCCCTCCTCTTGTACGCCGGCCGCGGGCGCCGCTTGTCCGGCGTCCGCGGGCGCGGCGAGGGCCAGCGCGACGAGCGCAATTCCGCACGCCAGCGCCGTCAGGCGCCACGCCGGATTCGGAGCGGCGCTGGGTTTCAACACGGAGTCCTGGGGTACCCGAAGGGCGGCGACGAGTGGGTCGGCCGCAAACTCGTAATTATATTTCGATACCATCCAGCCGCTGCAGGATGGCGTCGGTCATCCCCGTGCACGACAGCGGTGCGCCGGCGCCGGCCTGGAGGTCGGCGGTGCGCGCGCCCGCGGCCAGCGTCTCGCCGATGGCGCGCTCGATGGCGTCGGCTTCCTTGGCCGCGCCGAGCGCGTGGCGCAGCAGCATGGCCGCCGACGCGATGGCGGCCACCGGATTGGCCACGTTCTGTCCGGCGATGTCGGGCGCCGAGCCGTGGACTGGCTCGAACAGCCCGCCGCGGCCGCCCACGCTGGCCGACGGCAGCAGGCCGAGCGAGCCGACGATGCCGCCCGCCTCGTCCGAGAGGATGTCGCCGAACAGGTTGCCCGCCACGACCACGTCGAACTTCTGCGGATTCGACACCATCAGCAGCGCGCAGGAATCGACCAACTGGTGCTCCAGGCGCACGTCCGGATAGCGCTCGCCGACCTCGGTCACGACCTCGCGCCACAGCCGCGACGTGACCAGCACGTTCGCCTTGTCGACCGAGGTGACCAGGCCCCGGCGCTGGCGGGCGCTCTCGAACGCCACGACCGCGATGCGCTCGATCTCGGGCCGCGAGTAGCGCATCGTGTTGAATGCGGCCTGATCGTCCTCGGTGCGGCCGCGCGGCTCGCCGTAGTAGAGGCCGCCCGTCAGCTCCCGCACGATCAACATGTCCAGGCCGCGGATGATCTCGGGCTTGAGCGTTCCGCCATCCTCCAGACCCGGCCACACGCGCGCCGGCCGCAGGTTGGCAAAGACGCCCAGCTCCTTGCGGAGCTGCAGCAGCCCCGTCTCGGGGCGGCGCTCGGCGGGTCCGTGGTCGAACTCCGGGCCGCCCACCGCGCCGAGCAGCACGGCGTCGGCAGCCACGCAGGCCGCGCGCGTGGCGTCCGGCAGAGGCGGCCCGCCCGTGCGCAGCGCCGCGCCGCCGAAGGGATGGCTTTCGAGCGTGAGCTGATGGCCGCCGCGCGCGGCCACGCGGTCGAGCACACGCGCAGCGGCGTCGATAACTTCCGGTCCTATCCCGTCGCCGGGAAGGAGAACGATGTTCGCCTGCATGCGGTTGAGCGGAATTACGCGGGGCGCGCGGCGGTCTCGGTCCGGGCCAGCTCGGCGCGCGTGCTCTCGATGATCCTGGTCACGTCGTCGTCGTCGATCTGCTTCTGGCGGTCGGCCAAGTCGATGATGGCGCGATAGACCCGGTCGAGCTCGAAGCGCGAGAGATCGT
Source organism: Vicinamibacterales bacterium (assembly GCA_965207665.1). Lineage (GTDB taxonomy): Bacteria > Acidobacteriota > Vicinamibacteria > Vicinamibacterales > UBA8438 > JAAXGX01. Next base: position 583,749 of record CBDBMV010000002.1, on the reverse strand, counting down.
AGCCGATCTGCTCGCAGCGGCGCTTGACGGCGTGCCGGCCCGAGTGCTTGCCGAGCACGAGCGTGGATTCCACCCCGATATCCTCGGGGCGCATGATCTCGTAGGTGCGGCGGTCCTTGATGACGCCGTCCTGGTGGATGCCCGCCTCGTGCGCGAACGCGTTGCGGCCGACGATGGCCTTGTTCGCCTGCACCGCCTCGCTGGTTATCTCGGTCAGCAACTGGCTGGTGCGGAACAGCTCCTTCGTGTCGATGCTGGTGTCGTACGGCAGCCGGTCGGGCCGCACCTTGGTGGCCATGACCAGCTCTTCGAGCGAGGCGTTGCCGGCCCGCTCGCCGATGCCGTTGATGGTGCATTCGATCTGCCGCACACCGGCGCTGACGGCCGCCAGCGAGTTGGCTACCGCGAGGCCGAGGTCGTCGTGGCAGTGCGCGCTGAAGATCGCCTTGTCGGCGTTCGGAACGCGGCTGCGCACCTCGCCGAAGAACTCCGCGATCTCCTCCGGCGTGGAGTAGCCGACGGTGTCGGGCAGGTTGATCGTGGTGGCGCCCATGTCGATGGCCGTCTCGACGACGCGGCACATGAAGTCCATGTCCGTCCGGGTCGCGTCCTCGGCCGAGAACTCGACATCGTCCGTGTAGCCCCGCGCCTGCCGTACGGCGGCGATGAGCGCCTCCAGGCACTGCTCGCGGGTGATGCGCAGCTTGCGCTCCAGGTGCAGGTCCGAGGTGGCGATGAAGGTATGGATGCGCGAGCGCTCGGCCGGCTGGAGCGACTCGCCGGCGCGCTGGATGTCGGCCGGGTTGCAGCGGGACAGCGCTGCGATAACCGGGCCGCGGATCTCGGTTGAAATCAACGCCACCGCGTGGGCATCGTCGTCCGACGCGATCGGGAACCCCGCCTCGATGATGTCCACCCCGAGCGCCGCTAGTTGCCGCGCGAGCACCAGCTTCTCTTCCGTGTTCATCGAAAAACCGGGCGACTGCTCGCCGTCCCGCAGCGTCGTGTCGAATATCACCAGTCTGTCGTTTGCCACAGTTCCTCCTGATAGGCCGGGCCTTTTCTATTTAGGCGCGGCGGCCGGACGAAAGTCAAAGTTATAAATATTACGTTTGGATAACTCTGGATTATAGTAGCGCGGATGGACCTCGGCGAGCTGCAGGTATTCGTCACGGTCGCGACCGAGCGCAGCTTCTCGCGCGCCGCCGCGCGGCTGCACCGCACGCAGCCAGCGGTGAGCCAGGCCGTCAAGCGGCTGGAGGAAGAGCTGGACGAGCGGCTGTTCGACCGCTCCTCGAAGGGCGGCCAGCTCACGGAGGCAGGCAAGATCCTGCTGGACTACGCCCAGCGGCTGACGCGGCTGAAGGACGAGGCGGCGGGCGCCGTGCGGGAGCTGCAGGACCTGCGGCGCGGGCGCGTGCTCATCGGAACCAACGAGGGCGCGGTGCACGTGCTGCTGCCCATCGTCGAGCGGTTCCGAAGCGATCATCCGCACGCGCAGGTGGAGGTGCGCCGCGTGCACGCGCGGCAGATTGCGCGCGAGGTGCTCAGCCGCTCGCTCGACTTCGGCGTGTTCACCTTCGCCCCGCGCGAGCAGGGCCTGCAGACCCTCCTGCTCGGCGAGGACGAGCTGGTGATGCTGATCAGCCCGGAGCACCCCCTGGCCCGCCGGAAGCAAATCACGATGGCGGAGTTCGGCCGGCAGACCGTCATCGCCCACAACGAGGCCTCACCCGCGCGGGAGCGGGTGCTGCGGCTCTACGAGCAGCGCCACACGTCGATCAACATCCAGATCGGCCTGCCCAGCCTCGACGGCATCAAGCGCGCGGTGGAGATGGGCCTCGGCGTAGCCTTGCTGCCCCAGCGCTGCGCGCGCACCGAGATCGCCCGCGGTCAACTGGCCGCCGTCAAGGTGCCCGAGCTGCGCCTCCCCCGCCAGGTCCGCCTGGCCTACCGCCGCTCCGGCGAGATGTCGCACGCCGCGACGGCGTTCCTCGACGCCGCCCGCGCGGAAGCTGCGGCGTAGTCCTCTAACATGAAAATCCCATAAAAATAGTTATTGCCATTTTTTATTTTTATTGGGATATTCGGCGTTGACCCGACGGGTTCGCTCCTGCACACGGTGGAGGGACCGGGGAGCTCGGAGAAGCAAAGACGATGGCCACGAAGAAGAGTGGATCCACGGTCGGCAAGCGCCCGGCGGCTGGCACGAAAACCGGGCGCGTCTGGGAAACCGCCGACGCGATAACCCGTGAGAACGGCCGGGCCGCGACCTGCCGCGAGGTCCGCGAGCGGTACACGGCGGAGGGCGGCAACCCCAACACCGCGAACACGCAGTTCTCACGATGGAAAGCGGACCATGACAATCGCGCTGCGGGCGATGCACCGGATACGGCGCCCCCGCTCGCCGACCTCCACCCGAGGCGGCTCAAGGTCGCGCCGGACGGCCGCCTGCTGATCCCTGCCGACATGCGCGAGGCCATGCAGCTCCGGGAAGGCGGCCACGTGATCGCAAGCGTGGAGGCCGGCGCGCTGCGCGTCGTCGACCTGTTCGTCTCCATCAAGGAGGTCCAGGCTCTCCTGAGCAAGTACAAGAAGCCGGGCGTCAGCGAGGTCGACAGCTTCCTGGCGGACAGGCGGGCGATGTGGGGCGAGGAGTGACCGTCGTACTCGACAGCTCGGCGCTGTTGGCGATCACATGGGGTGAAGACGGCGCCGCGGTTGCGCGGCGCGCCGCCGACGATGCCATCATGTCGGCCGTCAACGCGACCGAGGTGATTACCAGATTGGTCGACAGAGGCGCCAACCGGGAGGAGGCCCTCAGGTCACTGCGCAAGGTCGGTCCCGCAATCCGACCATTCGACGAGGCTCTGGCGCTGCAGGCGGGCTACCTGCGCACCGAAACACGGCAATACGGCCTGTCACTCGGCGACCGCGCGTGCCTCGCCCTGGCCCTGCGCGAGCGCGCCCCGGTCGTCACCGCGGACCGGGCGTGGGCAAAGCTCGACCTGGGCATCGACATCCGGGTGATCCGTTGATGCGTCGACCGGCTCTACTGCCGGAACCACTGCTTGTATTCGGTCTTGAACCTCCGCTTGCGATCTTCAGGATCGGTGAGGTCGGGATGCCAGTCTGGGTGTTTTCGTCGCGAAGCGATATGCGCATCCCATCCGCCCCTTGTACTTGTGAAGACCTTGGAGCAACCGGGTATCGGGCAACGATATCCATGACGCCCGGCAGGCACGGTTGATTTCGGCTGGACCGATGAACGGCGTACAGACGCGACACGGTAAACCGAGGGCTTGATCTTCTGTACCGCAAGTGCAGGCTGCGTAGCCGGCTCGTTGGAAAACCTGCCGAAAGTCGGTTGCCGTGCAGCCAATGATCTGGCCTGCAATCGCGGATCAACTGGGCCGGCAAGGAGCATCGCACCGCCTGCCTGGTTGTCGATCCACTCGCGATCACACAACGCTCGTCCTTCGAGCGCACAGCGCAGCACCGCGGCGGCGGTGAAATGGGAATCGAACGCATCCTCGTCGGCCCTTACTTGTTCGAGATCGCCGAGATCTACGCCGAATTCCCGGACCCAACGCGATGCTGCGAGTTCCATGCAAGTGTGTCGGCGGATGTCCCGCTTCGTCTTGGCCACCTTTAGTTGCCTGACGGGAAGATCGGCGGCCAGCGCCGCAGCATAGGCCAATCCCGGGTAGGTCTCGGCCAGCACGATCCCGTGCCTTGTTAGCAGCTCGGTAAGCTCGCCCTCAAAGGGCCAGACGGCGAATTCCCGTTTGCCCGCCAGAAACGGAATCATTTCCTTCCACAGCGCCCGTGTGCCCGAACCAACGGTTCCGGGAATGCCGCTGACTGCGAACAGTGGCTTCGCGCCAGTTCGTTCATCGATTGTCCGGAGGAATCCATCGCCGAACCTGTTCTTGAAATCGCTTAGACCTCCCTTCCGCCCAGGTACGCGGAAGAACGGTCGATCCACGCGCCACCCAGCGGGATCATCAACGGGTTCGAAGAACTCGTGCGCCGAATCCAGCCGGCTGAGCCAGTCGATGAAGGTGGCTGGCGTGCCCCCGCTGCCCCAGTCCCGAACCTGCACTGCACGCCAATAGCAAGCCGGCACCCCCAGCGCCGCGTCGATTCCCACCAACACCGGTCCGCGTTGTGCCAGGTTCGCGGCCAAATTCAGGAGTGCCTCGAGCGTCCATCCACAGCTTTCCGGGCGGCGAATGCGACGGGCGGACAGGTCGGCCACGTGAACGGAACGCTTCCGCGTGTCCTTGCTCCAATCGGCCGAGACAAAGAACGCGGGAAACTGCGGCGAGGATGGCTCGCGGGTCACGCTGGAGAATTATGGCGACGACTCAACAGGTTGTGCTACTGCGGCGTCGCCTCGGAAGCGGCAGACGCCCGGCAGCGCCACGCCCCGATGCAGCGGATGGCGTAGAAGTCGTGTGGTTGGCGGGCTCACATATGTCGAGCCCACGATGTACGTTCCCGCGGGAACGTCCTCGTGGCGATGCTGAAACTTTTTTTCGTCTTTTGTTCGTTTTTTGCTTGACAGCTTTTTCAAGGCGGGTTGGCCCGAGTTGGGCACGCCGCCAGGAATGCCCCTCTGACCGTCTCTCCAGGTGCCTGCTGCGCGCGGGCGGTCGGGCAGGTCAAAATCGCCGTTCCGCGGCCTTCGCGACCCTCTCGCGGGCATATAAGCCCTTTAAAAACAGTGGGTTATGATGGGGTATGCCTGTTGACAGCACCGCTCTCGTTCCCGTAGCCGACGTCTCGTCTTCCGTCCTCGCGGCCGGGATGGGTCCCGCCGCCGCGCCGGACGGTCCTTCCACCGCGCCGCACGATCCCCGGACCATGCCGGACCTCAATCGCCGCGCCGAGCTCGAACACCTCGGCGACCGCATCGCCGAGCTCTCCGCACGCATTCAGGCCGCCACCTACGAGCTGCTCGTCCTCATTCGGGAGTTCGACGCGCGCACCGGCTGGTCGGGCTGTACCTCCTGCGCGCACTGGCTGAGTTGGCGCACGGGCCTGGCTCCGGGTGCGGCGCGCGAGCACGTGCGCGTGGCGCGTGCCCTGGGGAAGCTGCCGAAGCTGAGCGACGCCATGCGGCGCGGGGTCATCTCCTACTCGAAGGTGCGAGCCGTAACGCGGGTGGCCACACCTGAGAACGAGCAGGCGCTGCTCGACGTGGCGAAGTGCGGCACGGCCGCGCATGTAGAGCAAGTCGTCCGCGGGTTGCGGCGGGTGGATCGCATCGCAGAGAAGACCGAGGAGAGACGGCGGCACGAGACGCGGTCGCTGCGGACCTGGGTGGACGATGACGGGATGGTGTTGGTACAGGGGCGGCTGACGCCGGAGGTGGGGGCGGTGCTGCGGAGAGCGCTGGAGGCGGCATGCGACCAGATGAAGATGCGGCGTTCGCCCGAAGCGGATGGGCTCGCGGACGCCGGGTCTGATGTCGTCGCGGAGCAGCCCGAGGATGCAACGGCGAAGGCGCTGGCGCAGGACGCAGTGGCCGTCGACGAGGAACTGGCGCCGACGTTCGCGCAGCGGCAGGCGGATGCGATTGGGCTGCTGGCCGAATGCGCGCTGGTGGGCGGTCTGGACCGCGGGACGGCGGGCGACCGCTATCAGGTGGTGGTGCACGTGGACGCCGGGGCACTGACGGAAGCGCGGGACGTTCCCGCGGGAACGCCGGCGCCGGCCGACACCTCAGCAGCCGCCCACAGCCAGACGGTGCTCGACGAGGCGGGCGGCATCCATGTCGCCGCGGAGACAGCCCGGAGGCTGGCCTGCGACGCGGCGATGGTCGAGATGCAACACGGTCCCGCCGGCGAGATTCTCGGCGTCGGCCGGCGGACGCGGACAATTTCGCCCGCTCTACGCCGGGCGCTGGCCGCCCGCGACCGGCAATGCCGCTTTCCCGGGTGCCAGAATCGCCGCTGCGATGCGCACCACGTCGAGCACTGGGCTGACGGCGGACCGACAAGGCTCGACAACCTGGTCTTGCTATGCCGGCGCCATCACCGGGTGGTGCACGAGGAAGGGTTCCGCATCACGCTCGATGCAGCGGGCGAGGTGGAGTTCCTGCGGCCGGACGGGCGGCCGTTCCCGGCGGCACCTCCGGCGCCGCTCTGGACAGGCGCGCCACTGGCGCCCGTAACGGAGCGGCTCGATCAGGACGGCGTCACGATTGATGCCCAGACGGCCACTCCGGCGTGGAAGGGCGAACGAATGGACATCAACTGGGCGGTCGATTCGTTGTGGAGGCCGCGGTCAGAGGGGTTGGAAGCGCCTGGATGAGCCACGGGCTACCGGATGCCGCCCGACTCGCCACAGACGCAATGAGCCAGTTGGAACCCATCGTTGGTGGGCGCTCCACCGCACTCGGCGGCCGCTAACTGCACCACCGAGCGCGCGCTACTGCGCCGGCTCAGAAGCCGCCCACGTAGGGCAGGGCTGCGCCGACGCGGCGGACGGCGTCGAAGTCGTCGAGGAGGAGGCCGGTGGCGTCCCACTGGCCGGTCAGGAGCGATTCGCGGACGGCGGGGGGGATGTTGACGGGCAGCGTGCGGCCGGCTGCCTGGATCGACTGCGCGTCGACGCTCAGCGCCATCACGGCGGCGGGATCGCGCTCGGCGGCGGCCAGCAGGAATTCCACGTCGGCGGCGGACGCCGTGGCGCACGGCAGGCCGATGGTCGTGGCGTTGCCGAGGAAGATCTCGGAGAACGACTGGCCGACGCAGGCGCCGATGCCGCGGCGCTTGAGCGCCTGCGGGGCGTGCTCGCGGGACGAGCCGGAGCCGAAGTTCTCGTTGACGACCAGGATTGACGCGTCGGCGTACGCCGGGTTGGCGAACGGGTGGTCGGACATCGAGCGGCGGTCGTCCTCGAACGCGTGCTCACCGAGGCCGTCGAAGGTGATGGCCTTGAGGAAGCGCGCCGGGATGATGCGGTCGGTGTCGATGTTGTTGCCGCGCAGCGGGATGGCGGTCCCCTCGACGCGGTCGATGCGGCGGTCGTTGTCGTCCATGTCCTAGCCGAGCATGCCCCGCACGTCGGTCACCTCGCCCGCGACGGCGGCGGCGGCGACCATGGCCGGGCTCATGAGCAGCGTGCGGCCGGTCGGGCTGCCCTGCCGCCCCTTGAAGTTGCGGTTCGACGACGAGGCGCAGACCTCGCGGCCCTGCAGGCGGTCCGGGTTCATTGCCAGGCACATGGAGCAGCCGGCGCCGCGCCATTCGAAGCCGGCCGCGCGGAAGACCTCGTGCAGTCCTTCGGCTTCGGCGGCCCTGCTCACGTCCTTGGACCCCGGGACCACCAGCGCCTTGACGTGCGGCGAGACCTTGCGTCCGCTGGCGACGCGCGCCGCCTCGCGCAGATCGGACAGCCGCGAGTTGGTGCAGGAGCCGACGAACGCCACGTCCACTTTCGTGCCCTGGATGGGCGCGCCGGCGGTCAGCCCCATGAACTCCAGCGCCTCGCCGACCGCGTCCGCGTCGCCGCCGGCTTCTCCGGGCGCCGGAATGCGTTCCGACACGCCGACCGACTGGCCCGGGTTGATGCCCCACGTCACGCGCGGCTCGATGGCGTTCCCGTCGAGCTCCACGTCGTCGTCGTACGCCGCGTCGGGATCCGACGCCAGCGAGCGCCACCACTCCCGCGCGCGGTCGAACGCGTCGCCGGTTGGGGCGAACGGCCGGCCGGCCATGTACTCGAAGGTGGTCTCGTCCGGATTCACGTAGCCGATGCGCGCGCCGCCCTCGATGGACATGTTGCACATCGTCATGCGCTCTTCCATCGACATCCGCTCGACCGCCTGGCCGGCGTATTCGTACGCGTAGCCGACGCCGCCGCGCACGCCGAGCCGGGCGATGATCTCCAGGATGACGTCCTTGGCGTAGACGCCGGGGCCCAGCGCGCCGGTCACGGCGATCCGCCGCACCTTGAGCGGGTCGATGGACAGGCACTGCGACGCCAGCACGTCGCGCACCTGGGACGTGCCGATGCCGAACGCAATCGCGCCGAACGCGCCGTGCGTCGAGGTGTGGCTGTCGCCGCAGGCGATGGTCATGCCCGGCTGCGTCAGGCCGAGCTCGGGGCCGATGACGTGCACGATGCCCTGGCGGTCGGTGCTCAGGTCGGACAGGTGGATGCCGAACTCGCGGCAGTTGCGCTCCAGCGCGGCCAGCATCTGCTCGGCCAGCTCGTCGGCGAACGGCCGCCGCTGGTCCAGCGTGGGGACGATGTGGTCGACGGTGGCGTACGTCCGCTCCGGAAACGCGACGCGGGCGCCGCGCTGGCGCAGCATGTCGAACGCCTGCGGGGAGGTGACCTCGTGGATCAGGTGCAGCCCGATGAACAACTGGGTCTGGCCGGTCGGCAGCCGCCGCACGGCGTGTTGATCCCAGACCTTCCGGAACAGCGTCCTGCCCATCCGGAAATTCTACCGCCTCGCGACTGCCTGGGCGCGCTTGAAGTAGCCGGGGGCGTTGATGCGCGCGCAGAACTCGAAGAAGCGCGGCTGCGGCCCGCGCCAGCGCAGGTCGTCGACGGCATCGAATACCGGCACGTCGGTGCGCAGGGTGGCGAGGTCGCGAAACAGCGCGGCCTTGTCGCGCGCGCCGGCCAGCGCGGCCGCCAGCCGGGCGGCGCCGCGCACCTTGACGTCCCAGGCCGACGCGTCGTCCGGAACGGCGTCGAGGTGCTCGTAGCGGGCCAGCACGGTCGACGCCGACTTGGCGCCCCAGCCGGGCAGGCCCGGGAAACCGTCCGCCGAGTCGCCCATCAGCGCCAGGTAGTCCGGGATCGACGCCGGGCCGACGCCGTAGCGCTCCCGCACCGCGTCCGCGTCGCGCACCACGCCGGCGCGCCGGTCGAACTGCACGATGCGGCGGCCGTCGACCGCCTGCGCCAGGTCCTTGTCCGGCGTGCAGATGAACACCTGCTCCACGCGTGAATCCGCCGCGGCGCGCACGGCCGCCGAAGCCAGGGCGTCGTCGGCCTCGTGGCGCTCCATCTTCCAGACCACGACGCCGAGCGCCTCCATGGCCTCTTCGAGCGGCTGGAACTGTTCGAGGATCTCCGGGGCGATGTCGTCGCTGGTCTTGTAGCCCGGCCAGAGCTCGTTGCGGAACGATTCGACGACGTGGTCGGTGGCCACGCCGACGTGGGTGACGCCCTCCTCGAGCATCCCCAGCAGCGACCCGACCACCCCGCGCACGGCGCCGACCTCGACGCCGTCGACGTTCGTCGCGCGCGGCACCGCGAAGAAGTGCCGGAACAGCTCGTAGGTCCCGTCGACCAGAAATACGTTCACGCCGACATTCTGGCAGAAAGGGCTAGTCCTGCCCCCCGCTGGCTTCCCACTCGCGGAGCTGCTCCCACTCCTGCTGGGTGCCCGGCGCGCGTATGTTCAGTTCGCGTTCCGCTTCCGCCAGCGATTCGGCCTCGTTGGCGCGGGCGCCGGTGAGGGCGTTCACCATGCCGTAGTTGTGCTCGTGGCACACGTATTCGTATTCGGGGAACGTCCCCGGATCGCGGCTCTTGATGGTGACCGCCGTCCAGGGCCTGACGAACACGCTCGGGTCGTCGATCGTCAGGCGGTATTCCATCGACGCTTCGTCGAGGCGCGTGAAGCGCTCGACCATGCGCAGCGTCTCGCCGGTGCCCGCGTAGTTGTGCGAGTGCCCCGTCCCGAACAGCCCGCCGTGGGCCGGCAGCGTCTCGCCGGCGTGGCCGTCGTTGAAGTTGGTGGTCTCGACGACCAGCGTGTCGCCCTCCCACCGGCCGCGCGCGTCGCCGTACCACTGGCGGATGCTGTCGCCGAGTTGGGGGCGCCCGTCCAGCGGGACGATGCGGTACACCCCGTCTCCGGGCGTGAACCAGTTGACTACCACGTATCCCGGCGCCTGCATGATGCTCATGTAGCCGCGCAGGAAGACGGCGTTGCCCACGGGCTGCGAGATGCAGCGCTCGCCCAGACCGCGGTCCTCCCACGAATCGCCCTGGCCGCGGTGCGCGCGCTCCTCCTCCCGCCTGTCCCACATCTCCAGCGCCTCGCGCGTATAGGCCGGCAACTGCCCGTCCGGCGGATCCACGATCTGCGACGTGCGCAGGGACGTCCGCCCAGCGTTGATCGGGGCGTTCCAGAAGGCGTTGTACTCGTTGCCCACGATGTTCCTGCCGGGGCGCTCGTCGGGAACCGCGGTGGATGCGGCGTTGCGCGCCTCGTCCGTTGCCGCCAGGCTCTCGACGATTGAGTCGGCTTCGCCCACCGGGAGGCTCGTCGTCGGAGTGCCGCTGGTGGTCAGCGGGGTCCCGCCGGCGCGTGCGTTGGCTTCTTCCTCCGTCATGAACTCCCGGTCCCCGAACTCGGCCGGCCGTTCGAACGGTACGGATTCGAGCGTCTCCCAGGTCCCCTGCAGGTCGGGATCGCCCCAGGCGGTGCGCAGCGGCCCACCGGCCGCCTCCGGATCGGCGCTCCCGGACGTGTCCGCCGGCGGCTGGCCGCCGCACGCCGCCAGCAACGCGCTGGCCATGACGACCGCCGCAAGCCCGGATGACGTGAACAGATGGTGTCTCATCTCAGGTCTCCTCATGCATCCCGGGCTAGCTGCCCTTCTGCACGTAGCTGCCTTCCTTGGCCAGGCTCCCGTAGATGTATTCCTCGGTGAACGGCACGCACCGGAAATCCAGGAGCTGCACGTTCTCTTCCAGGCGGCGGTAGAGCGGGAAGCTCAGCGTCCAGGGCCGCGTGAACACCTCCGGGTCGTCGATGGTCGCCTCGTACAGGATCGTGTTGGGCCCGACCGGCGTATAGCGCTCGACCACGTGCAGCGCGCTGCTCGTGAAGTTGCCGGCGCGGTCGAGCCAGGTGAGGCCGTTGAAGCCAGTCACGTCGACGACCAGCGTGTCGCCTTCCCAGTGGCCGTTCGACCAGCCCATCCAGAAGTCGATCGGCGCCTCCGTGTGGTTCTCGAGCTGGATGTAGCGGGATATGTTGCTGTAGCCGAACACGATCAGGATCTTCTCCGGCATCTGGACCAACTGGAACGGGTAGGGCATGTACATCGCCCGCGGCACGCCGGGCGCGTAGCACTTGGCTTCCGGATCGCCCACGGTGTGCAGGTTGAGCGGGTCGACGTCCAGGCGCTGCGCGTAGTTCGCGTCGCGCTGCTCCAGCGCTTCGGGCCGGTACGGGAGCTCGCCGCCCTCCACGATGCTCTGCCCCGCGGGCTGGGAGCCCCACGCGCCGAGCAGGGCGGGAAACGGTCCCGGAGCGGCGCCGTGATCCTCGATGTCCCAGTTCGCGGTGGTGAGGTTCTGCCAGATGCCGTTCAGGTCCGGGTGGTCCGTGCCGGGCAGCCGCGGCGCCTGCCAGGCCGCGCCCTCCGTCTGGGCCGCGGTCGACCCGGCCCCGGAGAGCACCAGGGCGGCCGTTGCCCCCGCGCTCACCGCGGCGATCATCACGCCGCCAATCCAGTTCCTCATGGTGAATGGCCCCCTTCTTCTGACCCGGCATGATACTCCCGGCCGCTGGTCGTCGATACCCTTTTTCGGCACGTCGGATGTCGATCTGCGGCGGCGGCTGGATGCCGCGTCCGGAGGGCGGGCAGGGACGTGCGCCGGGCGGGCAGGTCCGGTGAGACGTAGCGCGAGGGGGAGGAGGATAGCGGGGACTAGTCCGCTTCCTCTTCCTCGACGTCTTTCAGGAACTCCGCGCTCGGCCTGTGGACGCGGTCGTAGCTGCCGGACTGGATGACGTAGTACCAACCGGCGAAGCGGTTCGCGAGCAGCTCGGCCTTCTCGCGCCCCTCGCGCACCCGGTTCTCCCACGACGCGTGCGCGTCTTCATCCGACGCGTCCGGCTCGGGCAGCGCGGACTCGTCGAACTCGGCCGTGATGAAGACGTAGCGGTTCTCCCCGCTGCCGGTCTCCTCTTCGTCGCTGGAGTCGTCGCCCACCGCGACCGAGTCGCCGCGACCGTAGACGATCTCGCCGAAGCGCAGCGTGTAGAGCACGCCTTCGTTCGTGCGCACGAGCAGCTCGCCGTCGTTCGACAGCAGGCCGCCCTCGGCCGTCGGATAGAAGCCGCGGCTGGTCAGCGTCTGGACGTCGGACTGGCTGATCTGGCCCTGCTCGAACGCTTCGCGCAGGTTGCCCGACAGGCCGGGCGGCTTGGGACGCACGCCGGCAATCCGCATCGTCATGACGGCGCCGACGAGCAGGTTCACCTGGACGGTGTCCACCTCCTGCCCGGCGGGCACCTCGTTGGCGCTCCAGGCGTCCTCGCCGTCCTTGGACATGATGAACTCGCCGCGCCGGACCACCGACAGCGTCCGCTCGTCGATGAAGTACTCATTGAGCGTGATCCGGTCCACCTGCTCGCGCTCGACCTCCAGCAGGTTGGTCTCGATCCAGTCCTCGAACGCGGTCGAGATGTCGGCCTCGAAGCGCGCCGCGTACACCCGCTTCTGGTCCGGCACGCGGACGAAGCGCAGACCCGGGCGGCCAGGCACGGACCTGCCGATCACCAGGTCGGCCAGCACCCGTTCGTCCGCGGCCCGGAACGTCACGCGCGAGCCGCGCCCCTGGAGCGAGCTCACCGTGTCGTCCGTCGGGTCGATGACGCCCAGCGCCTCGTGGTCGGCCACGTTGTCCGAGCGGAAGTCGTCCTTGATCACGCTGATGATGTTGGCCGCCGCGTCCGCCAGCCGCTCCTCGCCGTCGGCGGGATAGTCGTGGTGCGACGGGATGGTCCACAGCCCGTTCCGGTTGGTCACCATGAACGGAATGGCGGTGGCCTGCCCCTCGTCGAACTCGATCACCTCCAGCGTCGCGGCTTCCTCCGGGTCGGTGAACTCCGGGAAGAACGGCTCGCCCACGTCGAAGAACGCGTCGGGCGCCGCGCGCCGGGGGGCGCTCACGATGGCCACCGCCCCGAGCAGGACGGCGATGCCGGCGATGCTCAGCGTCTTCTTCAGTTCGCTCATGTCGCTCATCATTCGTCCCTCAAGCGATGCGCGGCCGCCGCGCCTTCGCGCTCGCGGCGCTGCCGGCGCAGCAGGATCATCACGCCGACGACGAATACCGGCACCGGCGGCAGCAGCACGGCAAACGTCTGGATCGACGTCTGGATCTGGCGGATCTGCGACTCCATGTCTTCACGGCTGGCCTGGATGCGCGTTTCCTTCTCCGCCTCGATGTTGGCCGACAGCACCTCCAGGCGCCGGTTCTCGACGCCTTCCAGATTGCGCACCATTATCTGCATGGTCTGGGCATCGATGTCGGTCCGGTTGCGCAGCTCCTCCACGCGCTCGTCGAGCCTGGCCTGCGCCTCCTCGATCGCCAGCTCGGCGTCCGCCTCGGCCTGCTGCTCTTCGGCCGTCTGGGCCTCGTTGAAGCTCGCGGTCTGCGCCTCCACGCGCTCCAGCGTCCGGTGCCGGGCGCGCCGGTTGCGCAGCTCGATGAACGAATCGTCGCCCATCAGCAGGTCGATGGCGTTGAGGAAGAACGTGACGTTGTCGAAGTTCAGGTCGGCGATGGCCTGCTCGCGGATGGCGAAGAACTGCTCGCCGACGAAATCGAGGTCGGCCACGACGATCATGTCGACGGCATCGGCCTCCGCTGCTTCAGCCTCTTCATCGGCCGCGGGGGCCGCGGCCCCGGGAGAGCGGATGCGGGCGGCCACCACGTAGTCGTCCTCGTCCTGCTCGCGCGGCGGCTCGGGATTGATCTGCGGCCCGAACGGCGTGCTGCGGACGATGGAGAAGTACCCGTTCGTACCGGAGAGCATGCCGGTGCGCAGCAGCGGCTGGAACTCGACGTCCGCAGCCTCCGCGGGCCCGAGGTAGCCCGGCCACAGGAACACCAGCTCCTGCAGGCCGGCGGTGGCGTTGTCGGCCTCGTTGAACGTTGCCTCGTTGCCGTTGCCCCGCCCGAGGAACACGACGTCGTCCGGCATGTGCGCCAGCCCGGGGTGCGGGTTGTAGCTGTCCCAGACGATGCGCGTGGGCTCCCAGTCGACGCCGAGGTCGGCCATCCACTGCCGCACGTTGCCGCGCGGCCCGGGGCGCGCCGAGCCCGGCGGGTAGGCGAACGGGTTGCCGTCGCCGACCCATTCGGTGGGCGAGAGCTGGGGATTGACGGCGGGCATCGGATCGACCAGCAGCATGGCCGGGGTGCCCTGGCGGATGAAGTCCGCGACGTGCCCCATCTCGTCGGTCTGCATCGAGGACGGCAGCGGCACGAGCAGCGCGTCGAGCTCCGCCACGATCGGCGACTCCGGATCGACCGGGTACACCTCGTACTGCTTCCGCAGCTCCTCCACGACCGGCCAGGACGGGTCGAAGCGGTTCTGCTGGTAGTCGACGCCGCCCATCAGGTTCAGCATGGTGCGCACGACGCCGATGCGCTTGCGCTCCGTGCCGGCCACGACGCGGATGCTGCGCACTACCTCGTACTCGGTCGGCAGCCCGCGGTCGAAGAACGGGATCACCTGCTCCTCGGCGCCGCAGGTGAACGCCAGCCCCATGAACACCTCGGTGACGTCGGCCCGCGTCGAGCGCACGTCGCGGAACGGCCGCGGCCGGATGCCGAACGTCTCGCGCGCCTCGCGCGCGGCGTCGGTGAACGACTCCGTGTCGTGGACCAGCACCTCGACGCGCGACCCGGCCAGCGCGTCGATCTCGTCGAGCACGCTCAGCAGGTTGGCGCGCGACTGCACGAACGGCTCGGGCACCTCGGGGCTGATGTACGCCTGGATGAACACCGGGCGATCCTCGGGCAGCTCGCGGATCAGCCGCCGCGTCTCCGCGCTCAGCGAATGGAGCTGCTCGGCCGTGACGTCGACGCGCACCCCGGCGCGCGACACGACCACGCCGAAGCTCAGCAGCGCCACGACGACGGCGACGGCGCGCACGGCCTGGTGCGACCACATCGGGTAGCCGTCCGCCTGCGCCGGCCAGTGGCGGCGCGAGAGCACCAGCACGTTGAGATACAGGAACGCGGCGGCGACCGCGGCGAAGTACGTCACGGCCGTCAGGCTGATGACGCCCCGGGCGAAATCCTGGAAGTGCGTCCCCATCACGACGGCCTGCAGCGTGCGCTCCAGGCCCGGCGCGACGGAGCCCGCCGCCGGTCCGATGACGATGAGCGCCGCGCAGAACGCAGCGCCGAGGATGAACCCGATCGTCGCGTTGCGCGTCAGCAGGGACGCCAGCATGCCGACCGCGATCAGCGCCGCTCCCATCAGCCAGTAGCCGGCGTAGTTGGCGAACATCAGGCCGAGGTCCGGACTGCCGAGATAGAACAGCACCAGCACGTAGCTCAGCGCCAGCGCCAGCGACACGGTGTAGATGCCGAGGGCCGCCAGGTACTTGCCGAGGACGACCTCCAGGTCCGTCGCCGGCAGGGTGAGCAGCGTCTCGTCCGTCCCCAGCTTGCGCTCCTCCGCCCAGACGCTCATCGTGAGCGCCGGGATGAAGAACAGCAGCAGGTACGGAAAGACGTTGTTGAGCTGCTCCAGGTTGGCCAGGTTCTGCAGAAAGAACCGTTCCTGCCAGAACGCCGCCCCGGCGCTGATGAAGATGAACAGGGTGATGAAGACATAGCCGGTCGGATTGCTGAAGTACATCAGCAGGTCGCGCCGTGCGATCGCCTGGACGATGCGGGTGTTCGGCAGTCCGCTCATGGATGTTGGCCCTCGCTGCTGTCAGCGGCTGCCGCCTGTGGCGGCGGGGCGCCGTGGTTCGTCAACCGGTAGAACGCCTGCGCGATGGAGCCGTCCTCCTGCAGCTCATCCAGCGGCCCGTCGAATTCGAGCCGGCCGCTGTTGACAAGGAGCACGCGATCCGCCACGGCCTCGGCCTCCTGGAGGATGTGAGTGGACACCAGCAGCGTCTTCGTGTGCCCCAGGCGCTGGATGTTCTCCCGGAACTGCCGGATCTGGTTGGGGTCGAGCCCGGCCGTGGGCTCGTCCATGATGAGCACGTCGGGGTCGTGCAGCAGCGCCTGCGCGAGCCCGACGCGCTGCTTGAGACCCCGCGACAGCTTGCCGACCGGCTTCTCTATCACGAGCTCCAGCGCGCAGAGGTTCACGACCTCCTCGATGCGGCGCTTCACCGCCGGCCCGAGCTCGCGCGCCTCGCCGCAGAAGTTGAGCAGCTCCAGCGGCGTCATGTCGGGGTAGAGCGGGCCGTTCTCGGGCAGGTAGCCCAGGCGCCGGGACGCTTCGATCCGGTTCGTCCGCACGTCGAAGCCCGCGATCGACGCCCGGCCGGCGCTGGGCGCCAGGTAGCCGGTGAGCATCCGCATCAGCGTGGTCTTGCCGGCGCCGTTCGGGCCGAGGAAAGCCACCACCTGGCCCTGCGGAATCACGAACGAGATGTCGTGCACGGCGACGAACGGACCGTAGTACTTGCTCAGCCCGCTCGCCTCGATCATCGGCTCGCCCGAGCCGGAACCCGTCGCGCTCATCGTTGCCTCCGCTGCCGCCGTGTTAGACGCCCGAGGGGCGCCAGCGGCCGAAGCATTTGTAGATGGGGGCTGCGCCCCCAAACCCCCGCCGGCCACTCGCGGGGACGCCGTCGCCCCACTCCGTGCCCGGCGAGGCCCGCCGTGCGGGCCTTGGGACCACCGCAAGGGGCGCGGTGGGTGCTAGACCGCCGGGACTGGCTGTCCCGGATCGTTTGCGTCGCCGCCGCGGCGGCGCTTGCGCGTTAGCGGCCGGCGCGGCTCCACGAACGTGCTCAGGCGGCCGCTGCGCGTCGGCTCGCGGAGCTTGCGCAGCGCGGCCGCCTCGATCTGGCGGATCCGTTCGCGCGTCAGCGAGAACTTCTCGCCCAGCTCGGCCAGCGTCGGCTCGGCGCCGTCGGTCAGCCCGAACCGCATGCGGATGACTTCCCGCTCCTTGGGGCTCAGGGTGTCGAGCACCGACTCGGTCTGCCGCCGGAGATCGAACGCGATGGTCGAGTCCGACGGATTGACCGCCTGGCGGTCTTCGATGAAGTCGCCGAACTGGCTTTCCTCGCCGTCGCCGATGGGCGAATCTAGCGAGACTACCGTCTGGGCGATGCGGCGGGCCTTGCGCACCACGGCAATCGGCAGATCGGAACGCTCCGCCAGCTCGCGGACGGTCGGCTCGCGGCCGAGGTCGCGCATCAGCGTCTGGCCGGCGCGGTTCAGCTTGTTGAGCGTTTCGATCATGTGCACCGGGATGCGGATGGTCCGCGCCTGGTCGGCGATGGCCCGCGTAATCGCCTGGCGGATCCACCACGTGGCGTAGGTGGAGAACTTGAATCCGCGGCGGTAGTCGAACTTGTCGACGGCGCGCATCAGGCCGATGTTCCCTTCCTGGATCAGGTCCAGGAAGGCGAGTCCGCGGTTGGCGTACTTCTTGGCCACCGACACCACCAGGCGCAGGTTGGCCTCGGTCAGCTCCTTGCGCGCCCAGTCGGCCTTCCGCGCGCCAATCCTGATCGCCTGCTGGCAGCGTGAGAGCTGCTCGGCGGATTCGCCGATCGCGCGCTGGTGGTCCGCGAGCTCCTCGCGCGCCGCCTGCAGCGCGGCGGATTCCGTTTCCGCCTGACCGGCGGCGCTGCGCAGATTCTCGAGGCGCATCTCCGCCTGCCGCAACGCACCGATGGCCGCGTCGAGCCGGTCGGAGAAGTCTTGCCGCACGTCCGGCGTGAACTCGATGGCGCGCACGGCGTGCGCGACCGCCACGCGCGCCCGGAGCAGGCGCCTGGTGGTGCGCGGCGTGACGTGGCCGTAGCGGCGCAGCGTGGCGGCGGCCCGGTTCTGGCGCCGCACCAGCTCCTTGAGCAGCGCCTCCACGCGCACGACATCCGTCAACAGTTGCGTCTTCCGCGCGGCGAGCTGCTGCTCTGTCAGCTCGTCGTCCGGCATGACGACGATTTCACGCAGCTCGCATTCGCCGCTCGCGACCCGCTTGCCGAGCTCGATGACGCGGCGCGCCACGATCGTGCTCTGCGACAGGGCCGTCATGACGCGGCGCTCGCCGCGCTCGATCCGCTTGGCGATGGCGACCTCGCCCTCCCGCGTGAGCAGCGGCACCCGGCTCATCTGCCGCAGGTAGGTCCGCACCAGGTCCTGGCCCTGGTCGGATTCCTCGCCGGGCGCGTGGACCTCGCCCTCCGAGACGACCCGCAGCGGCGGGTGCGGGCGGGCCTCGGCCTCGAACTGATCGGCCGAGCCTTCTACTTCGATGCCGTGGTTCTCGATTTCCTGCAGCAGCAGCGCGAGATCGTCCGAGTCGATGTCCGAAGCGACGTGCTCGATGACCTGGTCGAGGGTCACGAAGCCGCGATCCTGTCCGGCGGCAACCAGCTCCCGTACCAAGTCATGCCGTTCCTGCGTCAGCAAATTGGCTCCTCCCGAGTTGCCCGGACCGCCATCAGGCGACGGGCATAAAGTGGCGGGGCAAACATGGCCCCGTGCGCTTTAGACGCAGTCGGAGGCCATTGTGTTTCGGATAACTTTCGGTCATTCTATCAGCAATCCGCCCGGATTGCTCCCCCTTTTTTCCGGGGTCCCTATCCCTGTACTCGGACGCTCGCCGGCGCCCGTCCAGACCTGCCAGGTGGCAACGGCGAGGAGCGCCTCAATAGCGGTAGTGCTCGGGCTTGTAGGGGCCGTCGACCGGCACGCCGAGGTAGGCCGCCTGCTCGGGCGTCAGCTCCGTCAGCCTGACGCCGAGGTGATCGAGGTGCAGGCGGGCCACCTGCTCGTCGAGCTGCTTGGGCAGCATGTAGACCTTCTTCTCGTACTCGCCGGCGTTGCGGTGCAGCGCGATCTGCGCGAGCACCTGGTTCGTGAACGACGTCGACATGACGAAGCTGGGATGGCCGGTGGCGCAGCCCAGGTTGAGCAGGCGGCCCTCCGCCAGCACCAGCACGCCGTGGCCGTCCGGAAACCGCCACTCGTCGTACTGCGGCTTGATGCGGATCCGCTCGATGCCCGGGATCTTCTTCAGGCCGGCCATGTCGATCTCGTTGTCGAAGTGCCCGATGTTGCCGACGATCGCCTTGTCCTTCATCCGCCCCATCTGCTCGGCGGTGATGATCCCCTTGTTGCCCGTGGCGGTGACGAAGATGTCGGCCGTCTCGATGCGGTTCTCGAGCGTATCGACCTCATAGCCCTCCATCGCCGCCTGCAGCGCGCAGATTGGGTCGATCTCGGTCACGACGACGCGGCAGCCCTGGCCGCGCAGCGACTGCGCGCACCCCTTGCCGACCTCGCCGAAGCCGCAGACCACCGCCACCTTGCCGCCCAGCATCACGTCGGTGGCGCGCGCGAGTCCGTCGGGCAGCGAGTGCCGGCAGCCGTACACGTTGTCGAACTTGCTCTTGGTGACCGAGTCGTTGACGTTGATCGCCGGAAACAGCAGCGTCCCGTCGCGCGTCATCTCGTACAGCCGGTGCACGCCGGTCGTGGTCTCCTCGCTCACGCCGCGGATGGCCGGCCCCAGGCGCCGCCAGCGGGTCGGATCCTCCCCCTGGACCTGCCGCAGCAGGTCGAGAATCACTCCCCACTCCTCGGAATCCTGCGCCGCGTCGAACGCCGGCACCGAGCCGGCGCATTCGAACTCGTAGCCCTTGTGCACGAGCAGCGTGGCGTCGCCGCCGTCATCGACGATCAGGTCCGGGCCGCGCCCGTCGGGCCAGAGCAGCGCCTCGACCGTGCACCACCAGTACTCCGGCAGCGTCTCGCCCTTCCAGGCGAACACCGGCACGCCGCGCGGGGCCTCCGCGGCGCCGCCGGTCTCCGGGCGGCCGACCGCGACCGCGGCGGCCGCATGGTCCTGCGTCGAGAAGATGTTGCAGGAAGCCCAGCGCACGTCGGCCCCGAGCTCCGTCAACGTCTCGATCAGCACCGCCGTCTGCACGGTCATGTGCAGGCTGCCCATCACGCGCGCCCCGGCCAGCGGCCGCTCGCCGGCGTGCTGCCGGCGCAGCGCCATCAGCCCGGGCATCTCGTGCTCGGCCAGCCGGATCTCGTCGCGCCCGCGCGGCGCCTGGCTCAGGTCCGCGACCTTGTGCGGCTGCCGGCCCGCCCGGACCGCTGCGTCGAACGGATGGACGCTCTCAGTAACGACGGTACTCATGTGTTTCTCCTCTTAACGCTGGCCGCGCCGCGGGCGCCGCGACGACGATCGACGCCGGGGACCGGCGTCGCGCGGCTTGCGGGACGGGCTCTGCAGCTCGTCCTGCGGCGCGGCCTCGCGGACCATCGGCGGCGGCGCGTGCAGCGATTCCTGGTAGTAGTCGTCGACCAGCATCGCGATCAGCGCCGACTCGTCCTCGTTGTCGGCCAGCTCGCGCGCCAGCGGCACGAAACGCTGGCTGCGCTCCGTCTGCAGCCGGTCGCGCTCGCGCAGGCGCTGCTCCAGCAGCGTGGTGACGCGCTCCGCCACCACCCCCTGGACGTCGGCGTCGGTCGGTGCGGGGCGCTGCTGGAACTCGATCGAGTAGCGCCTGGCGATGCCGTCCAGCGTCAGCGCCTCCGCTTCGCTCACGAGCGACAGCGCCACGCCCGCCGCGCCGGCACGGCCGGTCCGCCCCGCGCGATGAATATAGCCTTCCGGGTCCTCGGGCGGCTCGTACTGGATGACGTGCGACAGCTCGGGGATGTCGAGGCCGCGGGCCGCCACGTCGGTGGCCACCAGGAACCGGAGCGTGCCCTCGCGCACGCGCTTCAGGATCCGTTCCCGGTCCGCCTGCGAGCGGTCGGCGCTCAACTCGTCCGCGTCGTAGCCGAAGCGCTGCAGGACGACCGTGACGTAGTGCACGGCGGTCTTCGTGTTGCAGAAGATGATGGCCGACGCGGGGTTCTCGACCTCGATGATGCGGACCAGCGTCCGGTCCTTCTCCATGGACGGCACCCTGTAGAACAGGTGCTCGGTGTCGGTGACGTGCACCTGCTCGCCGCTCAGGGACAGGAACTCGGGCGCGCGCATGAACTCCCGGGCGGTGCGCTGGACGAAGGTCGGATAGGTGGCGGAGAACATGCTGTTGTGCAGCGTGCGGAGCGTGGCGGGGGGCAGGTGCCCCTGCACCGCCTGCATGTCCGGGTAGAAGCCCATCGACAGCATCCGGTCGGCCTCGTCGAACACGCGCATCCGCAGCGCGTCGAGCACCAGCGTGCGGCGCAGCAGGTGGTCGAGCACGCGGCCCGGCGTGCCGACGACGATCTGCGCGCCGTTCGCCAGGGCGTCGAGCTGCGGGCCGTAGCCGACGCCGCCGTACACGGCGATGGTGCGCAGCCCGGTCCCGCTGCAGATCGTTTCGGCGACCTGGGTTACCTGCCGGGCCAGCTCGCGCGTCGGGACCAGCACCAGCGCCTGGCAGCGCGCCTCCTCCGGATCGAGGCGCTCCAGCATCGGCAGCACGAAGGCGCCGGTCTTGCCGCTGCCCGTCCGCGCCTGGATCATCACCTCGCGGCCGGCGAGGATGTAAGGGATCGCCCGCGCCTGGACGGGCATCAGGCTGGACCACCCCGCACGGGAGGCGCCCTGGCGCAACGCGTCCGGCAACTGGTCGAATGCGAGCTCGGGGAGCTCGTCAAGCGTGGCGGTCTGCTCGTCTGTAGGTGCGCTCAAGTTCCTAAACGGTTCATTCTACACGCCCGCGCCGTGTCCGCGCGGCGCCGGCCGGCGCGCCGTAGGCATCGCCGCCGCGATTGCAGTATGCTGTGGTTCCTCGTAACAGCGATGCTCGGAGGTTTGTACTTGATGCCGCGAAGAGTGTTCTACACGGTGTGGGGTCTGCTTGCGCTGCTCCTGTGCGGCGCGGCCGGGCTGTCGGCGCAGGAAGGCGAAACCATCGAGTGGCGGTCGTACGCCGCCGACGCGGCCAGCACCTTCTATTCGCCGGCCGACCAGATCGACGCCTCCAACTTCAACGACCTGGAGGTCGCCTGGCGGTTCTCGACCCACAACTTCGGCCCGCGGCCGGAGGTCATCCTGCAGTCGACGCCGTTGATGATAGGCGGTGTGGTCTACAGCACGGTCGGCTCGCGGCGCGCCGTCGTCGCGCTGGACGCCACGACCGGCGAGCTGCTGTGGATGCACCGGCTCGACGAAGGCGAACGGGGCCAGGAGGCGCCGCGGCGCCTCTCCGGCCGGGGTCTTGCCTGGTGGGACGACGGCGACGACGGCCAGATCTTCTACGTGACGCCGGGCTACCGCCTCATCGCGCTCGACGCCGCAACCGGGCTGCGCGTGAGCAGCTTCGGCGAGGACGGCATCGTCGACCTGAAGCTGGAGCTCGATCAGGACATCGACCTCGTCACCGGTGAGATCGGGCTGCACGCCGCGCCGGTCATCGGCAACGACACCATCGTCATCGGGGCCGCCCACCTGCCGGGCACCGCTCCGGAGTCGAGGGAGAACGTGAAGGGCCACGTGCGCGGCTACGACACCCGCACGGGGGCGCGCAAGTGGATCTTCCACACGATCCCCGATTCCGACGAGTTCGGCGTCGACACGTGGCTGGACGACTCGTGGCAGTACACCGGCAACACGGGCGTCTGGGCGCAGATGAGCATCGACGAGGAGCTGAACATCGCCTACCTGCCGACCGAGACGCCGACGGGCGACTACTACGGCGGGCACCGCATCGGCGACAACCTGTTCGCCAACAGCCTGGTTGCGGTGGATCTCGACACCGGCGAGCGGCTCTGGCACTTCCAGGTTTCGCACCACGAGGTGTGGGACTGGGATCTGCCCGCCGCCCCGATCCTGGCGGACATCACGGTGGACGGCCGCGACATCAAGGCCGTGGCGCTGCCGACCAAGCAGGCGTGGATCTTCGTGTTCGACCGGGAGACGGGCGAGCCGGTCTGGCCGATCGAGGAACGTCCGGTGGCCGCCTCCGACGTGCCGGGCGAGGTGCTGTCGCCGACGCAGCCGTTTCCGACCAAGCCGCCCGCGATCGACCGGCAGGGGATCGGCGTGGACGACCTGATCGACTTCACGCCGGAGCTGCGCGCGGCGGCCGAGGAGATCGCCAGCCGCTACACCCTCGGCCCGATCTACACCCCGCCGACGCTTTTCGATCCGGAAGGCACGGGCAATTTCGGCACGCTGATCGTGCCCGCCGCAACCGGCGGCGTGAACTGGCCCGGCGGGGCGGTCGATCCCGAGACCGGCATCCTGTACCAGTACACGAAGACGGAAGTGACGGCGCTGCGGATGATCAATGACCCCGAGCGGTCGGACATGGACTATGTCAGCAGCTTCCGGCCGCGCGGCGTCCGTCCCATGGATCTCGCCCTGACGGTGGAAGGGCTGCCGATCATCAAGCCGCCATGGGCGCGCATCACCGCCGTCGACCTCAACAAGGGCGAGATCGTCTGGCAGGTGCCGCACGGCGAGACGCCGGACCACGTGCGGAACCACGACAAGCTGCAGGGGGTGGACGTCCCGCGGACCGGCCGCGTCGGCCGCATCGGCACGCTCGTGACGAAGACGCTGGTCATCGCCGGCGAGGGCGGCGTGTTCACGACGCCGTCCGGGGCGGAAGGCGCCATGCTGCGCGCGTACGACAAGGCGACCGGGGCCGAGGTCGGCGAGGTGTTCATGCCCTCCGGGCAGACCGGCACGCCGATGACGTACATGGTGGACGGCACGCAGTACATCGTGCTCTCCATCGGCGGGCGCGGGCGCCCCTCCGAGCTGATGGCGTTCCGGCTGCCGGAGTAGCGGTCCCGGGCTGCCGTCCCGGTCCGTTGCCCGTCGGGCAATCCAGGGAGGACTCGCGTGACGAAGGGCACTCGCATCGGGCTGGCACTCCTTCTGCTGGCGGCGGGCGCGGCGCCGGTGACGGCGCAGGACGGCGGCTGGACCCACTGGGGCGGCAACGCGGCCAGCCAGCGCTACAGCGCGCACGCGCAGATTGACGCCGGCAACTTCGGCGACCTCGAAACCGCCTGGGTCTGGCGCGGCGACAACTTCGGCCCCGGCGTCGACTACATCCTCCGGTCGACCCCGATCTACGCCGAGGGGAAGCTGTTCACCGTGGCGGGCCAGCGCCGCACCGTGGTGGCGCTCGACCCGGCGACCGGCGAGACGCTCTGGACGTTCCGCGAGCCAACCACCAAGCGCTGGGCCGATTCCATGCGCAAGAACTACGGCAAGGGGGTGGCCTACGCGCAGGTGAACGGCGCCGGCCGCATCTACGTCGTCTCACCCGCCTTCTTCCTCCATGCGCTGGATCCCGCCAGCGGCCTGCCGCTGGACGGCTTCGGCGACGGCGGCACGGTCGATCTGCTGGCGGACTTCGGCTACCCGTACCACCCGGAGGACGGGCTGCCGGCCGAGGTGGGCTACATCACCAACTCGTCGCCGCCCATCGTGGTCAACGGCGTCGTCGTGGTGGGCAACTCGCACGAGCAGGGCTACCGCCAGACGCGGCGCGAGAACGTGCCGGGCCACATCCTGGCCTACGACGCCGCCACCGGCGAGCACCTCTGGAAGTTCAACGTCATCCCGCAGTCCGAGAGCGAGTTCGGCTTCGACACCTGGGAGAACGACGCCTGGCGGTGGACGGGCAACGTCTCGGCCTGGGCGCCGCTGTCGGCCGATCCGGAGCTGAACCTCGTCTACATCGTGACCGACCCGCCCACCAACGACAGTTGGGGCGGCTTCCACCCCGGCCAGAACCTGTTCGCCACCAGCATCATCGCCCTGGACGTGCGCACCGGCGAGCGCGCCTGGCACTTCCAGACGGTCCACCACGACATCTGGAACTACGACAACCCGACCGCTCCCAACCTGGTCGACGTGACCGTCGACGGGCAGCGCATACCGATCCTGGTGCAGACGACCAAGCAGGCATTCGCCTACGTCCTGAACCGGGCGACGGGCGAGCCGATCTGGCCGATCGAGGAGCGCGCCGTGCCGCGCGGCCACGTGCCCGGCGAGTACTACTCGCCCACGCAGCCGTTTCCCACGCGGCCGGACGCCTACGAGATGCAGGGGATCTCCCCGGACGACCTGATCGACTTCACGCCGGAGCTGCGCCAACGCGCGCTCGAGCTGCTGGAGCAGTACGAATACGGCCCCCTGTTCACGCCGCCGCTGCACCGCGACAACGAGCTGGGCAAGCGCGGCTCGCTGTTCTGCCCGGGCTACGGGGGCGGCACCAACATCCTGGGCGGCGCGTCGGTCGACCCCGCTACCGGCATCCTCTACGTCGCCTCGGTCAAGGGCTGCACCACGCCCAACCTGGTGCCCGGCGCCGAGGTCGACGCGGAAGACCCGAACCCGATCGGCCGGACGGTCATGAAGTTCGTGAGCACCACGGGCGGCAGGCTGAACGTCGAGGGGCTGCCGATCTACAAGCCGCCCTACGGGCGGATCACGGCCATCGACCTGAACAGCGGCGAGACGCTGTGGTGGGTCCCGAACGGCACCACGCCGGATCGGTTCACGAACCACCCCATGCTGCGCGGCGTCGATCTGCCCAACACCGGACAGCCCTCGCACGCCACCACGCTCCTGTCCGCAACGCTGCTCATGTACGGCGAAGGGCGCAGCGGGCGGCCGCTGTTCCACGCGGTGGACAAGCAGACCGGCGAGCACGTGGGCGCGGTGGAGATGCCGGCGCCGTCGAACAGCGTGCCGATGAGCTACATGCACGCCGGGAAGCAGTACATCGCCGTCCCGATCGGCAGTAACGATCACCCGGGGGCGCTGGTCGCCCTGGCGCTGCCGGACTGACCGGACACGCCCCCCGCCGCCAGACCGCCGCCGTGAAGATCCTCGCCGTCGGCGACATGCACCTCGGCCGCACGCCGTCGCGGCTGCCGCCGGACCTGTCCGCGTCGGACCACGGTCCCGCCGAAGCGTGGCGACGGTCAGTGGACACGGCGATAGAGCACGAAGTGGCGGCCGTGCTGCTCGCCGGCGACCTCGTCGACCGCGACGACGACTTCTTCGAAGCCTATCGGGCACTGGAGGAAGGCGTCCGGCGGCTCACGGATGCCGGCATTGCCGTGATCGGTGTCGCCGGTAACCACGACCTCAAGGTGCTGCCCCGGCTGGTCGAGCACATCCCGCAGTTCCGGCTGCTGGGCAAGGGCGGTACATGGGAGTCGCAGGTCATCGACGGCAGCGAGTCCGTCACCATCTGGGGCTGGTCGTTCCCGCCCGCGGGTGTCGCCGGCAACCCGCTGGAGGATCAGACCTTCGGGTTGGAGAGCGGGATCAACCTGGGGCTGCTGCACTGCGACCGCGACGCCGTTGCGGACTCGCGCTACGCGCCGGTCGCCAGCGCGGACCTGCGCGCGGCCCACCTCGACGGCTGGCTGCTCGGCCACATCCACAAGCCGGACACGCTGAGCGTCGAGTCGCCGAGCGGCTATCTCGGCAGCCTGACGGGTCTGGATCGCGGCGAACCCGGTCCCCGCGGCCCGTGGCTGATCACCGTCGGCGGCGGGCGCATCACGGAGGTGGAGCACCTGCAGCTCGCGCCGCTGCGCTGGGAGGCGCTGGAAGTCGACCTGGAAGGCATCGGCGAAGCGGCCGACGCGCGAGGCCGGCTGCTGGATGCGGTGAAGGCGCTGGACGCGGGTCTGGCGGCGCTTGCCATGCCGCCGGTTGCGGCGGGGCTGTCGGTCAGGTTCACGGGACGCACCGGCTTGGGGGATGACGCGGTCCGGGAGCTATCGGAGGATGACCGAAACCACCTGTACTCCGGAGCCGCCGGCACCAGGTACTTCATCCCCAAGCCGCCGCTGGCCGACACGAGACCTGAAGTCGATCTTGAAGAACTGGCGCAGCGGCGGGATCCGATCGGCCTGCTGGCGCAACGCCTGCTCTGGCTCGACCGCCCCGCGGGGGACCCCGACCGCGAACAGCTACTGGACCAGGCTCGGAAGCGGCTGGTAGACCAGGCCTCCCGCACGGTCTGGCGCAGCCTGGAAGCCGAAGGCGGTCCCGACCCTGACCATTGGCTCCGGCAAGCCGGGTTCCGCGCGCTGGACCGGCTGCTGGCCCAGCAACGCAACGGCGACCAGAACGGCGACTGATGCGGCTCCGCAAGCTCACGATCCGCGCACTGCCAGGCATCGAGCCGGGCTTCACGTTCGAGCCGCCCGGCGCCGGCGTCAACCTGGTCGTCGGTCCCAACGCCAGCGGCAAGAGCAGCCTCACGCGCGCCCTCAAGCACCTGCTGGGCAGCCGCAAGGACGATCCGCACGCGCTGTCGCTCGAAGCCGACTTCGACGACCGCGAAACGCGCTGGAACGTAGTCCGCAACGGCAGCCAGATTGCGTGGCGCCGCAACGGCGCGGCGGCGTCACGGCCGGCGCTGCCGGGCGCGGACCAGATCGGCCTGTACCGCCTGTCCGTAGAACACCTGCTCGACCCGGAAGACGAAGGCGACAAGGACCTGGCCGGTCTGATGCGGAAGGAACTGCTCGGCAACTGCGACCTGGACGCGCTACGGTCCGCAATCCAGCACGCATCCGGATCCCGATTCGGCAACTCGGACGCCAGGAAGCTGGATGATGCGGTCAAGGCGCGTCGCAGGGTGGAGGGCGATTACGCCGCACTGCAGCGGGACGAGGAGACGCTGCCCGACCTGCAGCAGCGGATCGATGTCGCCGAGGACGCCGGCCAGCAGCAAGACCATCTGAACCACGCACTCAAGCTGGCCGGCGCCATCGACGCCCGGCGCGAACGGGAGCAGCGGCTCAAGCTCTTCCCGCCCGAGATGGACAGACTGCGGGGCGACGAGGTGGGTCGGCTCGACGAGCAAGAGACGAAGAAAGACGAACTGCGCGAGACGTTGCGCGCGCGCCAGCGGGAACAGGAAGTAGCCGCGGCGGCGCTCGAACGCACCGGGCTGGCGCAGGAGGCGCCGGCCGGCGAGCAGGTGCAGGCTGCCGCCGAGAAGCTGCGCTCCCTCGACAAGTTGGAGGCCGACAGGAAGAACACGCGTGATGGCGCGGCCCAGGCGGAGGCTGCCGCGCGGGATGCGCGCGCACAGCTTGGCGGCAGCGGCGAGCCGCCGCGCATCGACGCCGATGCCTGCCGCCGCGCAGAGGAACTTGCGTCTGGCTGGATCGCCGAAACGAAGCGGCTGGCCGAGTTGCAGGAACATTTGAAGGTCCTGGCCGATCGGCCAACGTGGCCGCTCGCGGTGGCCGCGGGCGCTGTGCTGGCTTCGGCCTCGGCGGCTGGGTTGGCGTTACATCTGCAAGCGACATTCGTAGCACTCGTTGCCGGGCTGGCGGCGGTGCTGTCTGCAGTGTCCGCGGCCTGGCTGGCGCGTGGCACCGGCATTGAGCGCGTAAGGGCTGCGGTCAGGACCAGCCAGACTCAACTGGACCGGATCAACGTCGAAAAGGACGTGCTGGCCACCGAGATCGGCTTCGATCCGACCGCACCGGCTGTGAACTTCCACCGCTTCGTCGGCCAGTGCAAGGACTGGGACCAGGCCCGCTTGCAGCACGCCAAAAAGCAAGCGCTTCTGGCACAGCTCGACGGCGATTTCATCGATACCACGCGGGGCGTTCGCGAATTTCTGGATGACTGGCCAGCGGTCGCGGACGCAGGCGACAGCGTCGGCGGCAGCGACGGCGATACGGAAGCCGCGACCGACTTGCCGGACCTCGACTTGCTGCGCGCCGCGTTCGGGAACCTGCAGCGGCGTGTTGCCGACGCGGACAAGGCGCAGGCAGAGATCCTCGGCAGCGAGGAAGCCATCAGGTTGATCAACCAGCAGATCGCGGATGTTGAGAGCGCCGTGCAACAGCTCTACACCGCAGCCGGTGTCCAATCCGGCGACCGCGCCGCGCTCACAGCGCGCCTGGAGCAATTGCCGGACTGGAAGGAGGCAAAGAAGGCACTTGACGACGCCCTGAGGGACGAGAAGCGGGCACGCGATGCGCTGGAGGACCGGCCCGAGCTAATCGAGCGGGGCGACGTCGGCGAGCACACGCAACTCCTGGCGGAGCGCGACGCCGCGGCCGGAAAGGCCGCCAGGCATACCGAGTTGATACGGGAGCAGCAGGCGATCCTCACCAGGCTGGACGAAGCAGGCCACGACCGCAAGCTGGAACATGCCGTGGCCGCAGAGGACGGCGCGCGACAGGCATTGGAGGACAGGCGCGATGAGGCGCTGCTGGCCACGGCGACAGATCTGTTGATCGGCGACGTCGAGCAGGCGTTCGAGGCCGGGAGCAAGCCGGAGATCCTCCGCCGGGCGGGCGCGATCTTCGAGCGGGTGACCGCGCACGACTTTGACCTGCAGCTCCGCAACGACGGGACGTTCGCCGCCCGCGACGCCCGCCAGGGCGAACTGCGGGGGCTTGGCGAGCTGTCGTCAGGCACGCGGATGCAGTTGCTGCTCGCTTTACGGCTGGCCTGGACGGAAGCCCAAGAGCACGGCGGCGCGACGCTGCCGTTGTTCCTCGACGAGGCGCTGACCACCAGCGACGAAACGCGCTTCGCCGTGATGGCGAATAGCCTGGAGCGGCTGGCCACGGCCGAAGACGGCCGGCAACGCCAGATCTTCTACCTGTCGGCGCGCCGCCACGAAGCTGCGTTGTGGCGGCAGGCGACCGGCTCCGAACCCGCCGTCATCGACTTGGAGGCGGTTCGCTTCGGCGCCGAGGTCGCGATGCCGGAATCCTATCGCGTCGATGTACCGCCGCCAGTCCCGGCGCCGGACGCCGATGAGAGCGCTGAGGAGTACGCGAGCCGCCTCGGCGTGCCGCGCTTCGACCCGCGCTTGTCGCCGGGCGCCATCCACCTGTTCCACGCGCTCCGCGATGACGTGGCCCTGCTACACGTGCTTTTGGACACGTGGCGCATAACAACCCTCGGCCAGCTCGAAGCCCTGCTCACGAGTGAAGCGGCTCGATCCGCCGTCGCTGACGAAGACTCGCGCGCGTACCTCCGGCAGCGCTGCCGGACCGTTAACGTCTGGACCGAGCTGTGGAGACAGGGACGGGGGCGGCCCGTCGACCGGGGGGCGCTGGAGCAGTGCGCGGCTATCTCCGGCATCTTCATCGACCGCGTTGCCGACCTTGCAGAACACCTGCAAGGCGACGGCCAGGCACTCGTCCGCGCCCTACGCGACGGAACCTTGCCCCGCTTCCACACCAACAAGGCTGACGATCTCGACGAGTGGCTGGCAGACGAGGGTTACACCGACGACCGGGAGCGGCTGACGGCCGACGAACGCCGCCGCCTGACGCTACAGCATGCGGCGCCGGCAACGGAAGCCGACGGCCGCGACGTCAACCGGGTGATCGGCTGGCTGGAAGCAGGGGCGGCTTGGCTCGACGCGAACGTGAAGACCCGCGGATGAAGGCACCGCCGCTGAACGCCCCCGCGGCAACCGGCGGACGTCAGTCCCGCAGCTCCGGCAGCGGCTCGCCCTCCGGGACGAAACACAGCGCCTTGCCGTTGTTGCAGTAGCGCTTTCCCGTGGGCTGCGGGCCGTCCTTGAAGACGTGCCCGTGGTGTCCGCCGCAGCGGACGCAGTGGTACTCGGTCCGCGGCAGGATCATCCTGAAGTCCGTCTTCGTCCCCACGCGGCCCTCGATCGCCTGGAAGAAGCTGGGCCAGCCGGTGCCGCTCTCGTACTTCGCGGCGGACTCGAAGAGCGGCAGGTGGCAGGCGGCGCAGACGAACGTGCCGGCGCGGTGCTCGTGGTTCAGCTCGCTGGTGCCGGGCGGCTCGGTGGCCTCCCTGAACAGGATGGCGAACGCCTCGGGCGACAGCAGCTCGCGCCACTCGCCCGGCGGTTTGTCCAGCTTGGCAGTCGGATCGGTCATCGAAGACTCCTGGGCATCAGTCTACCCGGATCGGCCGATAAGACAGGCGAATTGGATATGATGGCGCATGGCGACCGGTAGCGGCAGCAGCGTGGACCAGCCGCCCGGCGGGCTGAAGCAGGCCGCCGATGCGGGCGTCGCTGCGCCGCCAGCCGGCCCGGAGGTCAGCCGGGAGCCGGAACCGGCGCCGGACCTGACCGACCCCCACTTCTACATCAACCGCGAGCTGAGCTGGCTGGAGTTCAACCAGCGCGTCCTGCTGCAGGCGCTCGACCCGGCGCATCCGCTGCTGGAGCGCGTCAAGTTCCTGTCGATCGTCGCCACCAACCTGGACGAGTTCTTCATGGTGCGCGTCGCCACGCTGCTGCGGAAGTACCGCGCGGACTCCCTCGACGTGTCGCCGGACGGCCTCGACACGGAGCAGCAGCTCGCCGCCATCCGCGAACGCGCCTCCGGGATCATGCAGGAGATGTCCGGCTGCTGGAACGACGTGCTGCAGCCGGAGCTGGCCAGGCACGACATCGTGTTCCTGGAACGCGCCGAGTGGTCGGACGCGGTGCGCGGCTGGCTGCGCACGTACTTCCTGGAAAACGTGCAGCCGGTGCTGACGCCGCTGGCGTTCGACCCGGGCCATCCGTTCCCGTATATCTCGAACCTGAGCATGAACCTGGCCGTCGTGGTGCGCCACGACGGCCGCACGCGGTTCGCCCGCGTCAAGCTGCCCGACCTGCTGCCGCGCTTCATCCAGCTTCCGCCCGAGGTCTCGGGCCAGCCGAAGGAGACGTTCGTCTTCCTGGAGGACGTCGCGCGCGAGCACGTCGGGATGCTGTTCCCGGGCGCCAGACTGCAGGGCGTGCATCTGTTCCGCATCGTGCGCGACACGGACATGGTGATCCAGGAAGACGAGGCGGACGACCTGCTCGAGTCCGTGGACCGGACGCTCAAGGAGCTGCGCTACGGCGCGCTGTCGCAGCTCGTGGTCGAGTCGAGCATGCCGCACCGCGTCCTCAACATCCTGCTGGAGAACTTCGAGATCGACGACGACGTGGTCGAGCGCACGCCGTCGCGCATGGGCTACGGCCACTGGTGGGATCTGGCGCGCCTGCCCCGCCCGAAGCTGAAGGACGCGCCGTTCTCGCCGCGCCCGCTCTGGTCGGACGAGAACCTGGACTCGATCTTCGACGAGATGCGCGAGCGCGACCACCTGGTGCACCACCCGTTCGATTCGTTCGCGTCGGTCGAAGCGTTCCTGCGGGCCGCGGTCCGGGACCCGCAGGTCATCGCCATCAAGATGACGCTGTACCGCATCGGGTCGAACTCGCCGCTGGTCGACATGCTGATCGAGGCGGCCGAGGCGGGCAAGCAGGTGGCCGTGCTGGTCGAGCTGAAGGCGCGCTTCGACGAGCGCAACAACATCGTCTGGGCGCACCGCATGGAGGCGGCGGGCATTCACGTCGTCTACGGCCTGGTCAACCTGAAGACCCACTGCAAGCTGTGCCTCGTCGTGCGCAAGGAGCTCGAGGGGATCGTGCGCTACGCGCACGTCGGGACCGGCAACTACAACCGGGTGACCGCGCACATCTACACGGACATCGGACTGTTCACCGCCAACCCGGCGGTGGTCACCGAGGTGAGCGACGTCTTCAACTACCTGACCGGCTACTCCAACAAGAAGGACTACAAGGAACTGCTCGTCGCGCCCCTCAACCTGCGCGCGAGGTTCACGGAGCTGGTGGAGCGTGAAGCGGCCCACGCGGAGGCCGGTCGTCCCGCGCGCATCATCGTCAAGAACAACTCCGTCGCCGATCCGGAGATGATCCGCGTGCTGTACGGCGCGTCCCGCGCCGGCGTGCGGATAGACATGATCGTGCGCGGCGTCTGCTGCCTGCGGCCGGGCATCCCGGGCGTGAGCGACAACATCAGCGTCCGCTCCATCGTCGGCCGCTTTCTCGAGCATTCCCGTTTCTACTACTTCGAGAACGGCGGCAGCCCGGAGCTGCTGATCGGCAGCGCGGACCTGATGGAGCGCAATCTCGACCGCCGCGTCGAGGTGCTGTGCTACGTCCGTGATCCGGCGATCCGGAACCACCTCGTCGAAGACGTGCTGGGGACCATGTTCAGCGACACCAGCCGCGCCATGGAGCTCCAGACCGACGGCAGCTACCGCGCCGTGGAAGGGCCGCCGGGGGAGCCGGCCGTCAACGCCCAGGCCCGCCTGCTGGAACGCTGTTCCACCAGCGATGCGTAGTCGTTGACATGGCGGCGCGGCCGGTATACTTACTGGTGTCTGCGAAGGAGGCCAGTCGCATGCTGAACCGATCCATCGCCGCCGCCGTCTGCCTGCTCCTTGCGGGCTTCGCGCTCACCATGCTCGCGCCGGCCGTTGCCGCCGGCCAGGACGCGGCGTTCACGCCGCCGCGCACGGAGTGGGGCCACCCGGACCTGCGCGGCCACTGGATGCCCGGCACCGCCGCGCCGATGGAGAACCCGGCCAGCGGCGAGTCCTGGGTGCGCCCGGAGTCGGAACGCGAGCTCGGCCCGCGCTTCCGGTTCTTCCCCGGCCATTCCGACGCGCCCGACATCGTGCGCCAGGAGCGGACGATGGTCGTGGACCCGCCCGACGGCAAGATCCCGCTGCAGCCCTGGGCGGCCGAGAGGCGGGAAGAGATCATGGCCAAGCGCGACGAGCTGGAATATCTCGATCCGCGCGTCAAGTGCCTGCCTGCCGCCGTGCCGCGCGGCAACCTGCCGGTGGGCTACAACACGTATCAGTTCCTGCAGACGCCCGACGCGGTGATCCTGCTCTACGAGTGGAACCACCTGTTCCGCTACATCCCGGTCGACGGGCGCCCGGCGGTGGCGTCGGACATCCGGCTCGGGATGGGCGACTCGCGCGGGCGCTGGGAAGGCGACTCGCTGGTGGTCGAGGTCTCCAACTTCACCGAGAACACCTGGGTGGTGGGGCACGGCGCGCCCGCGGAGAACCAGCCGGCCCATACCTTCACCTCGGGCCACGGCATCTTCCACAGCGACGAGCTGAAGGTCGTCGAGCGCTACACGCTGGTGGACGCCGACACGATCCACTACGAGGCCACCATCACGGATCCACAGGTGTTCACGCAGCCCTGGACCATCTCGTACGACGCCTTCATGCGGGGCGCGGAGGACCACATCCTGTACGAGTACGCGTGCCACGAGGGGAACGCCCGCAACCTGAAGTTGATGACCGGCACGGATGCGCCGACGAGCGTCGCGCTGGGCCACGTCCCGACCGTTAGCCGGTAGGAATGTAGGAGGAATACACGATGCGCACCACCATCTTCGCTGTCCTGCTAGGCCTCGGCCTGCTGCTGGCCACGCCGCCCGCCGTGGCCCACCACGCGTTCTCGGCCGAGTTCGACGCCGACCGCCCGCTGCTGCTGCAGGGCGTGGTCACCCGCACCGAGTGGATCAACCCGCACTCCTGGATTCACATCGACGTCACCGACGACGCCGGCAACGTGGAGAGCTGGGCCATCGAGTGCGGCGCGCCCAACGCGCTCATCCGCCGCGGCCTCAACAAGAACTCGATCCCGGCCGGCACCGAGCTGGTGGTCGACGGCTACGGCGCCAAGGACGGCTCGAACACCGCCAACGCGCGCGACATCACCCTGCCCGACGGCTCGCAGTTCTACGTGGGCTCGTCCGGCACCGGCGCACCGGGTCAGCCGTAGCGTTTCAAAACCGGAACAACCGGTTGAACTTGACGATCAGCGCGCGGTTCTGAAGCTGCGGAAAGCGGCGGCGGAACGTGTCGCGCTGTTCGTTGTACACCACGAACAGCTCGCTGCCCGGCTGATATTCCCAGCGCAGGCGGACGTTGACGGACGTCCCGTGACCGAGCGTGTCGTACTGCAGCAGCGCGCTGGTGAACATCCTCGGCGACAGTGAATAGATGACGCGCGAGCCCGCGAGGTTTGCGACGAACTGCCCTTCCACCAGGTCCACGACGTTGATCGAATACGCGGGCTCGAGCGCGAAGCGCGGCGTGAAGGCGATCCGCCCGCGCGTGACGGTGACGCCCGTCTGCCGGCCGCTGTAGAACGTGCCGTGCTCCACGAGCACGCTGCCCGACACCGCACGCTGCTGCCCGAACGTGAACCGCGCGCGCAACGCTTCGAAGTCGTAGCCGCCCGGCGGCAGCACGACGCCGGGCGCGATGTCGAACGGCTCGGGCAGGAACTCGAAGATCCGCGTGTAGATGAACAGGAACCGGTCGCCGTTCTCGAACTCGATGCCGAACTCGGCGTCCTGTTCCCGGGTCTCCGGCCGGCCGGCGGTGTTCTCGAAGTAGTCGATCGAGCCCGACCATGACAGCTTGCGGATGGCGTCGACCCCCGGCAGCCGCGGGCTGAAGCGGAGCCGCGCGGCGCTCTTGCGCATGTCGGGACGGCGTACGAAGCCGACCTCGGGGTTGAAGTCGTCGCCGACGAGCAGGTGCTCCAGCGTCATGCCGTAGCGGTCGCCGTTGTAGTCGATGCGCCCGCGGTAGCTCGATTCGTCGCCGGCCGCCGCGTGCGTCCATGTCCGCGCCCAGTAGGCGTCCATCGACAGCCGGTTCTCTAGGAACGAGAAGGCGCCGTCGGCGCCGAACGTGCCGTTGCGGCCGCGGCCGTCGAGCGCCACCGAGCGCTCGGCGAACAACAACCCGACGCTGCTCTGGCGCAGCACGTCGCGCTTGACGCGCGCCACCGAGAAACCGGACGGCCGGGCGCCGGAGACGGCTTCGTCCCCGGTGCGGATGTGGACGAGTCCCAGGTCGTAGCCGCCGACCCGGCCGGTCATCCGCCCGCCCGCCGTGATAGGCACCTCGCGGCCTCCCTGCAGGCCGATGCGCCGGCTGTAGAACAGGATCGGCGTGTCGCCGCCACCGCCGCCGAACTCGAACGTGCGGCGGTTCTCCAGGAAGAACTCGCGCTTTTCGGGAAAGAACAGGCTGAAGCGGGTCAGGTTGACCTGCAGCTCGTCGGCCTCGACCTGTGCGAAGTCCGTGTTCGCGGTGAAGTCGACGGTCAGGTTCCTGCTGAGTCCGTACTTTATGTCGATCCCGCCGTCGCCGTCCGGGTCGTTCCGGAGCGGCGGGCGCTGCGCGATGTCCGTCTTCAGATCGGCTACAACGTACGGCTTCACCTCGATGTTGCGGGCCGCGGGCGGGGCCTCCAGTCCCACAACCGGGGCCATCAGCGCCGGGCGCAGGCCGAGCCGCCCCACGCCGGCCGCTATCGGCGAGAGATACGAGAACTCGTTCTTCCAGACGTTGGTGCGGCGCATGTTGAAGCCCCACACCTGCACCGGTCCGGGACGGTAGCGCAGCGACTTGAACGGCATGGACGTCTCGACGGTCCATCCTCCCGCGAACCGTCCGACCGCCACGTCCCACACCGGATTCCAGTCGAAGTTCGTCTGGCCTTCGTTCGTGGACTGGCCGTCCAGGCGCCCGCCGATCGGATTCGCCTCGAAGAAATAGCCGGTGCGCCGGTCGAAGAACGTGTCCAGGCCCCAGGCCAGGTTGTCGCCGAGGCCGACGTTCAGGTTGTCCCGCCGCATCTCGCTGAACCGCACGCGGTCCGGCCGGCTTTCCCAGCAGCGGGCCACCACGTACACGTTGTCGTCGTCGAACAGCAGCCACACCTCGGTCTTCTCCGACGCCGGGGCGCCCTCGGCGGGCTCGGTCTGCACGAAGTCGGACATCGACGGCACGGCCGCGTAGACCGCCTCATCGAGCCGCCCGTCGATGCGCAGGGGCTTGTCGACGCGGACGGCGCGCATGGTGATCCGCCCGTCTTCGTCGCGCGCGATGACGTCCGGCGCCACCGGCGGCGGCGGGCCGTCGATGGTGGCCAGCAGGTCGATGCCGAGTCCGGCGCGGGCGCCGGCGCCCTGTTGGGCCCAGGCGGACGGAGCAAGCAGCAGGACGGCGGCAGCCAGCACAACGGACCGGCGCGGGCGACATCTGGATGGAAACGTCGACATCAGGCGGGGCAAGCGTGGCAGTGTACCAGCCTGCAGCAGCCGGGACCGGATTGCAGGCGGGCATGACCGCCGCGGCGTGCGGGTGATATGCTGCGCGCTGCAAGGAGGAACCGTCATGAACTGGATGCTCAAGACCGTTGCGCCCCTGCTGGCGCTGGCGCTGATGGCCTGCGGCGGCGCGCCGCCCGCCGAGGAGTCGATGCCCGAGCCCGAGGCCGCCCCCGAGGCGTCCGGTCCGAGCTATCCGATGTTCGAGCTGGATCCGGACTGGCCGCAACTGCCCAACAACTGGGTCACCGGCGAGGTTTCCTCCGTCTCGGTCGACAGCCGCGACCATATCTGGGTGCTGCAACGCCCCCACACGGTGCCGGAGGAGAACCGGGAGAACGCGGCGCCGCCGCTCCTCGAGTTCGACGACACGGGCGCGTTCGTCAATGCATGGGGCGGCCAGGCGGACGGCTACGACTGGCCCTGGAACGAGCACGGCCTGTTCGTGGACTACAACGGGCACGTCTGGGTCGGCGGCAACAACCCGACCGGGCGCACCCCGCAGTCGCAGGTCGAAGACAACATGCTGCTGAAGTTCACGAACGCCGGCGAGCTGCTGCTGCAGATCGGGGGGCGGGACCTCGGCACCGGCAACCTCACCACCGACAGCGTCCGCAAGTCGGCGGAGATGTTCGTCTACCAGCCCACGAACGAGGTGTTCGTGGCCGACGGCTACGGCAACCGCCGGGTCATCGTGTTCGACGCCGACAGCGGCGAGTTCAAGCGGATGTGGGCGGCCTTCGGCAAGGAGCCCAGCGATACGGAGCCCGAAGCCGATCCGGACGACCCGAACGGTCCGCCCTGGTTCGGCACCGTGCACGCCATCGAGGTGTCCAACGACGGACTCGTCTACGTCGGCGACCGCAACAACAGCCGCATCCAGGTCTTTGACCTGGATGGGAACTACCAGCGCCAGGTCTTCGTCAACCCGGACGAAGGGCGTTCGCTGACCTGCGCGGGCATGGCGTTCTCGCCCGATCCGGAGCAGCGCTACCTGTACGTGGCCGACCAGGCGAACCTGCACATCCACGTGCTGGACCGCCAGTCGCTCGAGGTGCTCGACACCTGGGGCGAGCTGGGCCAGGCGCCGGGCGACTTCGACGCGCTGCACCACATCGCCGTCGACAGCAAGGGCAACCTCTACACGGCGGAGGCCCAGCGCAACCACCGGGCGCAGCGGTTCCTCTACACGGGCATGTCGCAGTAGCGGGCCGGCCGGGATGGCCGCGGGCTAGCGCGCTGTCTGGGAGGCGGCGGAGCGCCGCCTGAGTATTATCCAGTGCGGGCACTTCGCGGTGTCCGCGTAGAGCCGCTCGCAGTCGTCGCACCGCACGCACTCGGTCATGACGATCTCGGGGCCGCGGATCGCGCCCCACTCGCACGTCTTCTCGCAGATCTTGCAGGTGTTGCACTCGGACCAGCGCTTGATCCGGAACACGGTCAGCTTCGAGAGCAGCCCGAGGAAGGCGCCGACGGGGCACAGGAAGCGGCAGTACAGGTTGCGGACGAAGACCGTGGCGACCAGCAGCACCCCGAGCCCGATCCACATGCCCGCGGACGCCTGGCGGGTGAACATCCAGAACGGCTCGACGTAGCGGTAGGCCGCGATCTCCGCGGTGACGAAGAAGTAGAGGAGCGTGGCGCCGAGCAGCCCGTACTTGATGAGCGCGGCGCGCTGCTCCAGCCACTTCGGCACCTCGACGCGCAGCCGCGCGGGAACGACGCGGTCCATCAGTTGCGTCAGCGCGCCGAACGCGCAGACCCTGCCGCAGTAGAGCCGGCCCCACAACACGGTCGTGACTACCGTGAAGCCGGCGAACAGGTACCACGCCAGGCTGTACTTGAAGACCGGCAGGTTGCCCGTCAGCAGCCCGTACACGTTGACGACGGAAATGAGCTGGCTCTTCGTGAAGCCGAGGTAGACGAGCGCAGCGGCGAGCGTGACGTACTTGAGCGGGACGCTCTTGCGGAAGAAGCCGAACAGGGCCAGCGCGGCGAATGCGGTGAACAGCAGCAGGTCGGCGGCCTGGTCGCGGAGCAGCGTGCCCCAGGTTTCGACCTCTTCCTCTTCGTCGTCGAAGTTCCACAGGTCTTCGGCGGCGTCGGGCTGCGCCGGAACGGCCGGCGCGGGTTGCGCGGCAGCCATGGCTGCAGGTTGGACGAGCAGCAAGGCGCACAGGAAAGCGACGGCTGCCGGCATGCGCATCAGCGTGCTTCGGGCGGGACGATGAACTGCCGCGCGATGCGCCGCGCGCCGTTGCGCACGGCCCGCGTCGCGCTGCTCACCGTGATCGTCGCGGTCGATACGGCGTCGATGTCGCCGCCCACGCGGAACGGGTCGCGGATGCTCTTCGCCTGGAACTGCGTGGCGTACTTCGGCAGGTCGATGGAGAAGTAACCGTACGGCTCGTGGTGGTCGACCACGATGATGCCCGTCAGCACGCCGTCGGTATCGACGCCCGTCAGGATCTTGATCGGCCCGTCGTAGCCGCGTTCGAGCGGCTCGAGCTCGGTGGTCCAGAACACGTAGCCGAGCAGTTTCTGCGCCGGACCCGCGAATGCCTTGAAGTGGGGCGGCTGCCCTTCCTTCTGCGAGAACGACGTCGCCTCCGGGAACAGTTGCAGAAGCTGCTGCTGTAGCTCGTTGTCGACCGGGACCTGGGACGCCGCGACGGCCACCGCCGCCAGCGCCAGCGCAACCACCAGGGCCTTCGTCTTCCACACCATGCCGGAAGGGTGATTATGCGGTCCGCCGGTCAGGCGGTCAAACGGAGCGCGGCCGCCCGCGCGGACAGCGCGCGTATAGAATGCCCGACTGGGAAGGGAGGGCGTATGTCAGCGACTCGACAGGTTGCGGCGTGGGCGGCGCTGGTCTGGTGCTGCGCCGGTGTCCAGCCGGCCCCGGCCGCCGGCGCGCAGGGCGCCGGCCTGGCGGACGTGCGCAGCCTGGACTGCACGTTCACGCTGATTGCGGTCGGGACGTGGACCGACGCGGGCGCCCCGGAAGCGCAAGTCGACGCCTCGGAGCTTTCCTTCCGGTTCGAGGACGTCGACACGCAGGAGGCGACGGCCGAGGTGATCGGTCCGTTCGGCCCGTCGCACATCATCACCCGGCACTCGGGCGACTACCTGCACTTCCTGCAGATGTTCAGCGCGGGGCCGCTGTACAGCACCACGGTATTCGACCGCGAGACGGTGGACGGCAAGCTCATGGCCGTCCACACGCGGCACGAATACACCGACGTCTCGCTGATCGGCTTCACGTCGCGGCCCGAGCAGTACTACGGCGACTGCGCGGTCGGCCGCTGACGGGGTCCGGCCCGGCCGTCAGAATATCGCCAGGGGATTCACGGGCGAGCCGGTACCGCCCGGCACCCGCAGCGGCGCGATCACCAGCATGAAGTCCCACTGGTTGAGGCGCGCCGCCGTCTCCGCCGCCGCTTCCAGGTCGAGATTGTCCAGCAGGTTCATGCCGCGCGCCACGATCGCGAAGCGGTGGATGGGGTTGAACCCGAGGCCGGGCACGGTGTCGGGCGCCTCGTGCACCGAGTCGGCGCCCAGCAGCGCGATGTCGCGTTCGGCCATCCAGGGCATGACCGACGCGTCCCAACCGGACATCGCCTCGCCGGCGCCGAATTCGACGCGCCGCGCCCAGCGGCCGGTGCGCAGCAGCAGCGCGTCGCCCGGGCCGATGCTGACGCCCGCCTGCTCCTCCCAGGCCTCGATGTCCTCCGCGTACAGCTTCGTCCCCGGCTCCAGGTAGGGCACGCCCTTCAGCCGCGGCATGTCCACCAGGACCCCTTTCGTGACCAGGCCGTCGCGCATGCCGGCGGTATCCATCACGGCGCAGCCGTCATCGGTGACGACGTCCCGGTAATCGTGCCCGTTGTAGAGCTGGTCGTTGTAGAAGACGTGGCACAAACCGTCGAGATGGGAGTACTGGATGCCGTGGAAGTACACCTCGATGCGATCGCCGGAATTCTGGCCCTCGTGGTTGATGCTCATCTGGAGCTGATACGGCTCGCGGACGTCCGCGGCCTCCTCGGAGAGGAAGTCGTGCGCCAGCGACACGGTGGTCCCGCTGCGCACGAGGCCCGCCGCCTCCTTGCGCTTCGCGGGCGTCATCAGGTTGACGGCGCCCAGCTCGTCGTCCTCGCCCCAGCGCCCCCAGTTGGAGAGCTCCTCCATCCAGGTGTGAAACTGCTCGACCGAGATGGGCGCCCGGTCCTCCGGCTGCATGAACGAGCCGGCGCCGCAACCCGCCAGGCCAAGCCCCAGGACACCCGCCAGCGCGATGCACGTGAAGGCAGTTCTCATCGGTGACCTCCCATCGTCGGTCTCGACAGCCTATCGCAGAATCACGCCGCGCGCGACCACGGCGGGCGGGCCGTTACGTGCGCAGGGCCGGCAGCCGGTTGCCGGCCGGCACGAACCGCAGCGCCAGGCCGTTGTTGCACCAGCGCTTGCCGGTCGGCGGCGGACCGTCGTTGAAGACGTGCCCCTGGTGTCCGCCGCAGCGGATGCAGTGGTACTCGGTGCGCGGCCAGATCAGCTTGAAGTCGCGCTTGGTGCCCATGCGCCCCGCGATGTGCGCGAAGAAGCTGGGCCAGCCGGTCCCGCTCTCGTACTTGGTTTCCGCATCGAACAGCGGCAGGTAGCACGCCGCGCAGACGTAGGTGCCGGCGCGCTTCTCGTCGTTGAGCGGACTGCTGTACGGCCGCTCCGTGTCCTCCTCGAACAGCACTTCGTACGCGTCGCGCGGCAGGAGCCTGCGCCACTCCTCGTGCGGCTTGTCGAGGCGCTCGATCGGCTCCTGCGCCTGGACCCCGCCGCTCCTGAGCCACGCCGCCGGTACCAGCGGCGCCAGCACGGCCGCGAACAGCCGTCCGAAAAACTGCTTGCGCGTCATCATTGCTTCCCTCCTGAATCAGTACCTCTCGCTGTCGCTCGCCGGCGACATCGGCCAGACCGCGGACGGCTCGCCATCGACGGTCGCGCCCGAGTGCATGATGGTCGTGGCGGCCTGCAGGAACGGGGCCGGGAAGGCGAGCGGCGTCGCGGACAGGCTGTCGAGCGCGTCGACGTGCTCCGGTGCGAGCCGGACGTCCAGCCCGGCCAGGTTCTGCTCGAGCTGTTCCATCGTGCGGGCGCCGATGATGGTCGACGTTACGCCCGGCCTGGCCTGCACCCACGCGAGCGCCGCGGCCGCCGGGGTCGTGCCCAGCTCGGCGCCGACGCGGATCAGCTCGTCGATGATGGCGAACGTCCGTTCATCGAAGTAGTCCGTCACGCGGCTGCCCCGTCCCGGCTGCGCGCTGCCGGCGTTCTCGCGGGTGTACTTCCCGGTCAGCACGCCGCCCCGCAGCGGCGACCATGGCGCGACCCCCATCCCGAGCTCGCGCGCCATCGGCATCAGCTCCGCCTCGACGGTACGCTCGATGAGGGAGTACTCGATCTGGATCGCGGCGAGCGGCGTCCAGCCGCGGAAGCGCGCCAGCATCTGCGCCTGCGTCGTCTTCCACGCCGGGGTGTCGGAGAACCCGATGTAGCGCACCTTGCCCGCGCTCACCAGGTCGTCGAGCGCGCGCATCGTCTCCTCGATCGGCGTGAACCGATCCCACAGGTGCATCCAGTACAGGTCGATGTAGTCCGTCCGCAGGCGCCGCAGCGACTCGTCGCAGGCTGCGGTCAGCGACTTGCGGCTGGCCCCGCCGCCGTTCGGGTCGCCGCGGTACAGGTTGGCGAAGAACTTCGTGGCGATGACCAGCCGGTCGCGGCCGGGGCCTCCGGCCTGCAGGTAGTCGCCGATGATGGTTTCGGAATGCCCCCTCGTATAGGCATTCGCCGTGTCGATGAAGTTGCCGCCGCGCTCGATGTAGCGGGCCAGGATGGCTTCGGACGTGGCCACGTCCGAGCCCCATCCCCAGTCCTCGCCGAACGTCATCGCGCCGAGGCAGAATGGGCTGACGCGCAGCCCGGAGTCGCCGAGTGTCACGTAG
Source organism: Vicinamibacterales bacterium (assembly GCA_965207665.1). Lineage (GTDB taxonomy): Bacteria > Acidobacteriota > Vicinamibacteria > Vicinamibacterales > UBA8438 > JAAXGX01. Next base: position 540,859 of record CBDBMV010000002.1, on the reverse strand, counting down.
TGTTCGAGTCCCATTCCAAGAGTCTAGCCGGCAGGGCCCGACCGTCTAGCCCCGGGCCGCGCGGCGCACCGTAGTAAGCTGGCCTCATATGAGAAGGACGCTGTTTCTCTCACTCTGGTTGCCGATCGGTGTCGTCCTGCTGGCGGTGATCCGCTTCGGCTTCGGCGCCGTGTCTCCCGAGGGCCTCGTCCCCATGCTGTTCTCCCTGCCGGCGATGGTCATCGGGCTTGCCTTCGCCTGGCCGGGCGGCATTCCGCTGACGCTGGCGCTGCAGCGGCTGCACGCCCATTCGCGGCCGGCGACCATCGCGTGCGCGGCTGTGCTTTGTCCCCTGACGGTGGGCGCCGCCACCGTCGGCGGCCTCTTCGGACCGCTCGGCATCTGGATCTACGCGGGTATCGTCTCGCTCCCGGCGTGGCTCGTGCTGTGGTTCCTGCAGCGCCGGGCGCTGTGACCGATCTCCGGACGCGGCGAACGATGGGTGACAGAAGTGCAGCGCAACGGACCGCCCGCGAGCTGATCGCCGATGCTTCCCGGGTCGTGGGCTTTACCGGCGCCGGCATTTCGACGGAGTCCGGCGTGCCTGACTTCCGCAGTCCGGACGGCGTGTGGGCTCGCAACAGGACGGTGTATTACCAGGAATTCGTCTCCAGCGAGGCCGACCGTGTCGAGTACTGGCGGCAGAAGGTCGAAGGCTGGCCCGCCATGCGCGCGGCGCGCCCCAACGCCGGGCACCATGCGTTCGTCGCGCTGCACGAGCAGGGCAAGCTGGCGGCGATGATCACCCAGAACATCGAACGCCTGCACCAGCGCTCGGGACTGCCAGGCGACCTGGTCATGGAGCTGCACGGCACCTCGACCGAGGCGGTCTGCCTGACCTGCGGCGACCGGATACCGATGGACGAGGCGTGCCGGCGCGTTACCGGCGGTGAGGCGGCCCCGCGCTGCCAATCGTGCGGCGGGCTGCTCAAGCCGGCCACGGTGTCATTCGGACAGGCCATGCCGCACGACGTCATGGTGCGGGCGTACGCGGCCGCCGAGGCCTGCGACCTGCTGCTGGCCGTCGGATCGTCCCTGGTGGTCGAGCCCGCGGCATCCATTCCGCGGGTGGCGAAGCGCGCCGGCGCGCGGCTGATCATCGTGAACCGCGAGCCGACCCCGTTGGACGTCATCGCCGACGTGGTCGTGCATGGCGAGATCGGCGACGTGCTCCCCGCGCTCGTCTAGCGCCAATGCCCGAGCTGCCGGAAGTCGAGACGGTGCGGCGCACACTGGCGCCGGAGCTGGAAGGCCGCACCATCGCCGCCGTCTCGTTCTGCTGGCCGCGCACCTGCGTCGGCGACGCGTCCGCAACGGAGCGGCGCCTGGCGGGACAGCGCATCGAACGGCTCGACCGGCATGGCAAGTACCTGCTGTTCCGCCTCCGCAAGGACGGCCGCGAATCGGTGCTCGTCGTCCACCTGCGGATGACGGGCAACCTGCTGCTGAACGGCGAGCGCGGGGAGTACACGCGGGCGACCATGGCGCTGGAGGGCGGCGCGCTGCTGGTCTTCCAGGACGTCCGCAAGTTCGGCCGCTGGCAGTGGTCCGAGCAATTGCCGCCGCGGCTGGCCGCGCTGGGTCCGGACCCGCTGGAGATTGGACCCGAAGCGTTCGCGGCGCGGCTCGCCGGCCGCAACGCGCGGCTCAAGGCGCTGCTGCTGGACCAGGAGTTCCTGCGCGGCCTGGGCAACATCTACGCCGACGAGGCGCTGTTTCTCGCCCGCCTGCACCCGCTGCGCAGCGCCGCGAGCGTCGGCCCGCGCAAGGCGCGCGACCTGCACGCGGCCATCCAGGAAGTGCTGCGCAACGCCATCGGCGCCGGCGGCACCAGCATCCGGGACTACCGCGACAGCCGCGGCGAACCGGGCGGCTTCCAGCGCCAGATCCGCATCTACGGCAAGGCCGGCGAGCCGTGCGCCACCTGCGGTGCGCGCGTGCGGCGCGTGGTCGTCGCGCAGCGCAGCACCCACTTCTGCCCCCGCTGCCAGCGGCGGTGAACGAGCTCGACACGGTGTATCTTGGTCGCATGCCGGTTCTGCAGGCCGAGGGCCTGCACAAGCGCTACGGGGAAGGCGACAGCGCGGTCGACGCCGTGCGCGGGGTCGACCTCGAGCTCACCGCCGGCGAGTTCGTCGCGGTCGTGGGTCCTTCCGGGTGCGGCAAGTCGACGCTGCTGCACCTGTGCGGCGGAATGGACAGGCCGACCGCCGGAACCGTCGTCGTGGACGGCGTGGACCTGGCCGGACTGGACGACGAAGCGCTGACCGCGCTGCGTCGCGAGCGGGTCGGCTTCGTCTTCCAGTTCTTCAACCTGCTCCCCACCCTGACCCTCGTCGAGAACGTCGCGCTGCCGCTGCTGCTGGCCGGCGTGTCCAGCCCCGCCGCCCTGGACCGCGCCCGCGAGTGGGCCGGGCGCGTGGGACTCGGCCACCGCCTGGCGCACTATCCCGCGCGGGTGTCCGGGGGCGAGCTGCAACGGGCGGCGCTGGCGCGGGCGCTCGTCCACGAGCCGGCGCTCGTGATCGCGGACGAGCCGACCGGCAACCTCGACTCCGAGAACGGGCAGCGCGTGCTGGATCTGCTGCGCAGCCTCAACCGCGAGACGGGGGTGGCCGTGCTGCTGGCCACCCATGACCCCGTGCTGGCTTCGGCCGCTGACCGCCGGATCCGCATGCGCGACGGCGCGGAAGTGCGTGAGCCGGCCTCCGACCTGCTTCCCACCGTCGCGCTCGAAACCTGACATTGGCGCTCTTCCGCCGCTTCATCGTGCGCGGCCTGGCCCGGGACCCGGGGCGCGCCCTGGTCACGGTGGCCGGGCTGACGCTCGGGGTGGCCGTGGTCGTGGCCATCCGGCTCGCCAACACCGCGTCCGTGCGCGGGTTCGAGACCGCGCTGGACGTGGTCGCCGGCAAGACGTCGCTCGAGATCGTCGGCGCGGGCGTCGGCGTGCCCGAGCGCCAGTTGGCGGACGTGGGCTGGCTGCGCGAGTACGGCCGCGTCAGTCCGCTCATCGACCAGACGGTCGGCCTCGCCGACCCGGAGGGCACCGAGCATTCGCTTCGGGTGCTCGGCATCGACCTGCTGCGCGACCGGCCGTTCCGCGAGTACCAACTGCTGCGTTTCGCGCACGAGGGGCGCGAGCCGCGGCCGCAGGAGCTGCTGTCCGTCCTGCTGGATTCCACGTCCGTTGTCCTGACCGAGCGGTTCGCGCGGCGGCGCGGCATCGACGTCGAGACGCCGGTGACGCTGGTCGCCGGCGATACCCGCCACCGGATGGTGGTGCAGGGGCTGCTGCTCGACGAAGGCCCGGCGCAGGTCGTCGACGGACAGTTGGCGCTGCTGGACATCGCCACCGCGCAATGGCTGTTCGACCGGCTCGGCTGGGTCGATCGCGTCGAGATCCAGCTCTTCGACCCGGCGGCCATAGACGCCAGCGAGCAGGAGATCGCCGCGCGCCTGCCGGCCGGCCTGCGCGTGCAGCGGCCGGCGCAGCGGGGACGCGAGGTCGAGAAGATGCTCGCCGCGTTCCACTTCAACCTGAACGCGCTGTCCTACATCGCCCTGATCGTCGGCCTGTTCCTGGTCTACAACACCGTGGCCGTGGCGGTCATCGCGCGGCGCACCGAGATTGGCACCCTGCGCGCCCTGGGCGCGACGCGCAGGCTCGTGCTCGGGTTCTTTCTGGGCGAAGCGGCGGTGCTGGCCGCGGTCGGCGCGGCGCTGGGCGCGCCGGCCGGCTGGCTGCTGGCGCGCGGCGCGGTGCGCCTGACCTCCAGCACCGTCAACACGCTCTACGTGACCTCGCAGGCCACCGTGCCGGCGCTGGGCGCAACGGACGTGCTGCTCGCCGGCGCTGTCGCCATCCCGCTCGCCCTGATCGCGGCGGTCATTCCCGCCGCCGAGGCGGCCCGCATAACGCCCGTCGACGCCGTGCGCGATACCGCGGGCGATGCCGGCCGGCGGCCGTTCCCCTGGCGCGCGGCGCTGCTGGGCGCGGCGCTGTTCGCCGCGGCCGGTTGGCTCTCTACGCTGGACGCGGTCGGCGGCCTGCCGGTGTTCGGCCTGTGCGCGGCGCTGGCCGTCCTGTTCGGTGCGGCCGCCTGCGTTCCTGCGCTGTTAGAGCTGCTCCGCCGGCAGGGACGGCCCGTGCTTGCGCGCTGGTTGCGCGTCGAAGGACTGCTGGCGCACGCGAATCTCTCGGCGGCGGCGTCGCGGCTGGCGGTTTCCGTGGCGGCCCTCGTTGTCAGCCTGGCGATGCTGGCCGCGGTCGCCATCATGGTCGGCAGCTTCCGGGACACCGTGGCCTATTGGGTCGGACGGACCCTGCAGGCCGACCTCTTCGTATCCGCCGCCGGGCGCGGGCCGGTCGGCGCGGGCAGCCTGGCCGTCATCTCCGAAGCAACGGAGCAGCGGCTGGCGTCGCACCCGGCGGTCGTTGCCGTGGACGGCTTTCGCACGGTCGATCTGCCGTACGGGCCGGACGGCGACCTGATCCTGCTCGGCGCCGGACGCTTCGAGGTGATGGCCGAGCGCGGCGGCCTGCTCTTCAAGGATCCGGCCGACGGGCGGCCGGCTCTGCGGGCGGCGGTCGGCGCCGACGCGGTCGTCGTATCCGAGAGCTTCGCGCTCAAGCACGGCGCCGCGGCCGGCGACCGGATCGAGCTCGACACGCCGCGCGGGCCGCGGCCGTTCAACGTGGTAGCGGTCTATTACGACTATTCCAGTGACCGCGGGCTGGTGGTGATGGACGTCGCCACCTTCGCCCGTCACTATCGCGCGCAGCGGCCGAGCGGCCTCACGCTGTACCTCGATCCGGAAGCGGACCCGGACGCGGTGCGCGAAGACCTGCTCGCCGCGGGCGGAACGGACCACCAGCTCTTCATCAACACGAACGCCGCGCTCCGGGCGGTGGTGCTGCGCATCTTCGACGCCACGTTCGCCATCACCTACGCACTGGAGGCGATTGCGATCGCGGTGGCCATCATGGGGGTGGCGGCCACGCTGCTGACGCTGGCGCTGGAGCGCCGCCGGGAGCTGGCGATGCTGCGGCTGGTCGGAGCCGGCCGGCGGCAGATCCGGCGCATGGTGGTGATCGAGGCGGCGCTGATCGGCATCGTCAGCCAGGGCGCCGGTCTGGCGGTCGGCGTCGCGCTGTCGCTGATCCTGATCTACGTCATCAACGTGCAGAGCTTCGGGTGGACTATCCAGTTCCACCTGCCGCTCGGCTTCCTCGCGCAGTCCACGCTGCTCATCGCGCTGGCGACGGCGCTGGCCGGCCTGTATCCGGCCCGCGTGGCCGCGCGGATGGTCGCCGGGGCCGACCGATGATGCGGTATTGGCGCGCCGCAGCGCTCTTCTGGCTCGCCCTTGCGGTGTCCCTCCAGGCCCAGACCGATGGTGGACCGACGACGCCGGACGGCTGGCGGCAGGCGGCGCCGGGCTACGACTGGGCGTTTCCGCGCGACCACGGCAGCCACCCGCCGTACCGCATCGAGTGGTGGTACTACACCGGCAACCTGGAAACCGCGGGAGGGCGGCGCTTCGGGTACCAGGTGACCTTCTTTCGGGTGGGCGTCGACCCGGCGCCCGAGAACCCCTCCCGATGGGCCGTGCGCGACCTCCACATGGCGCACCTGGCGCTGACCGACATCGCCGGACGGCGGCACCTGACCGCCGAGCGGCTCGACCGTGGCGGCCTGGGCTGGGCCGGGGCGCGCACGGGGACGCTCGACGTCTGGAACGGCGACTGGCGCGCGGCGCTGGACGGCGAACGCCACCGGCTGGAGGCCCGCGACGGCGTATTCGGCATCGAGCTCGACCTGGATCCCGGCAAGCTGCCGACACGCCACGGCGCGGACGGCTTCAGCCGCAAGGGACCCGCGGCCGGCAACGCCTCGTACTACTACTCGATGACCCGGATGCCGACCGGCGGCCGCGTGCTGCTGGACGGCGAGTGGATCGACGTGATCGGCAGCAGCTGGATGGACCACGAGTTCGGCACCAGCTTCCTGGAGCCCGGCCAGGTCGGCTGGGACTGGTTCTCGATCCAGCTCGACGACGGTTCGGACCTCATGGTGTTCCAGCTCCGGCGCACCGACGGGCAGCCGGACGAGCACTCGGCCGGCACCTGGGTGGACCCGGACGGCGACCCGACGCCGCTCGTGCGGGACGACGTCCGCCTGCTTCCAGGGCGGCGCTGGTCCTCGCCCTCCAGCGGCGCCGCGTACCCGGTCGAATGGCGCGTCGAGCTGCCCGGACTTCAAGCCGGCTTCGACGTTGTCGCGGCGCTCGACGCGCAGGAGCTGCACACAGACGCTTCAACCGGCGTGACCTACTGGGAAGGTGCGGTCGACGTCAGCGGCCAGATCGGCGGCCGGCAGGTTACCGGCCGCGGCTACCTGGAGATGACGGGCTACTCCGGCCAGCCCATGAGCGAGGTGTTCCGCTAGCCCCGGGGGTCACGCGCCGGCCGCGGCAGGGCGCAGCTCGACGGCGCAGGCCTTGTACGACGGCTGCTTCGAGTACGGGTCGAAGACGGCGTCGGTCAGCCGGTTGGTGGCCTCGTAGTGCATCGGCAGGAAGAGGTGCCCGCGCTGGACGGAGCGCGTGACGAACGCCTTCGCCACTACGCTGCCGCGGCGCGACACCACATGGACGCTGTCGTTGGAGCCGATGCCGCGCGCTTTCGCGTCGTCAGGGTTGACCTCCACGTAGAGCCGCGGCGGGTACAGCTTGCGCAGGATCGCGGACTTCGACGTGCGCGTCTGCGTATGCCACTGCGCCGCGCTGCCGCGGCCGGTCAGCAGGATCAGCGGGAAGCGGTCGGTCGTCGGCTCCGGAAGTGGGCGCGGCATCTCGAAGAGCAGCCGTGCCCGGCCGTCAGGGTGATAGAACCGGCCGTCCTCGAACAGCCGCCGCTGGGACTGCGGCGGAGGAGGAGGCTCGCCGGCGGGGCACGGCCACTGTATGCCCCCCTGCGCCTCCAGCGCGTCGTACCCGGCGATGCCGGTGATGTCGCACGGTTGGCCCGCCGACAGGCGCTTGAGAATCTGGAAGACGGCGGCGGGCGACTCCCACGCTCGGAACATGTCACCGCACCCCCAGTACTCGGCCACCAGCTTGAAGATGGCGAAGTCCGGCAACGCCTGACCGGGCGGGCGGGCCACCTTGCGGATCGTGCCGATGCGCCGCTCCGAGTTGATGAAGGTGCCGTCCTTCTCGCCCCAGGCGGCGGCCGGCAGCACCACGTCGGCCATGCGCGCCGTCTCGGTCGAGGCGTACATGTCCTGGACGACGAGACAGTCCAGGCGGCCGAGCACGTCCCGGGCCTGACCCTGGTTGATCCAGGAGTGCGCCGTGTTGGTGGCGACAATCCAGAGTCCCTTGATCTCCTCGCGCAGAATCCCCTCGATGATGCGGTTGTAGGCCCAACTGTTGCGATCCGGTATGGCTGCGGCAGCGAGACCCAGCGTGCGCGCCACCGTCTCCCTGTGCGCAGGATTCTCGAAGTCGCGGCCGCCCAGCAGGTTGGTCGTGTTGCTGAACAGGCGCGAGCCCATGGCGTTGCACTGGCCGGTGATGGAGTTGGCGCCCGTGCCCGGCCGGCCCATGTTCCCGGTGATCAGCGCCAGGTTTATGATGCTCTGCGCGGTGCGCACGCCCTGGTAGCTCTGGTTCACCCCCATGGTCCACCAGAACGAGACCCGCTTCCCCGCCTGGATGGTCTCCGCGAGCCGCTCGATGTCCGCCGGCGGCAGGCCGGTCTCGGCCGATGTGCGGTGGATGGTGAACGGCGCCACCGCCGCCGCGTACTCGTCGAAGCCGCGCGTATGCGCCGCGATGTAGGCGCGGTCGATGCCGCCCCGTTCAATCAGGAGGTGAGCCAGGCCGTAGAACAGCGCCTGATCCGACTTGGGACGGAGCGGCAGGTGCTGCGACGCCTGCATGGCCGTCTCCGTCACCCGCGGATCGATGACGACGATGGCGGGACGATGCGGGTTCTGCAGCACGCGCTCCCACATGATCGGATGGGCGATGCACAGGTTGGCGCCCACCAGGACGATGACGTCGGACTGCTCGAAGTCCTGGTACGTGTAGGGCGGCGCGTCGAAGCCGAACGCCTGCTTGTACGCGACGACCGACGTGGCCATGCACTGGCGCGTGTTGCCGTCGCCGTGCACGATGCCCATGCCGAACTTGGCCAGGGATCCCAACAGCGCCATCTCCTCGGTCGGCATCTGCCCGGTACCGAGGAACGCGACCGACTCCGGCCCGTGTCGCGCCTGGATCGCCTTGAAGCGCTCGACCATGGCGCGCAGCGCAGCGTCCCAATCCACGGCCCGCTGCACGCCCGCGGCGTCGCGCAGCAGCGGCGACCTCGCGCGATCGGCAGCCGCCAGCACGGCCAGCGCCTCCCACCCCTTGGGACAGGCCGTGCCGCGGTTGACGGGGTACTCCGAGGCCGGCGTCAGGCTTACCGCCTCGCCGTCCCTGAGGTGGATGGTCAGGCCGCAGCCGGTCGAACAGTAGCCGCAGACCACGTCGGCGGTGGCGTCCGGCTTCAGCCGCGCCGGTACCTGGCCCAGGCCGAAGCCGCCCGGCGCGCGCAACAGGTCACGCGTCAGATGCCCGTCCCGCTGGCGCAGCACGCCGCTCACAGCCCTCCCGGCATCTTGGGCGACGCGACGGCGGCGAAGAAGAGGTAGCGCTCCAGCAGCTCTCCCGCGACGGCGGCCACCACGAGCATCGCGACCAGCACCGCGAAGACGAGGTCCTGGCCCTGCGCCGGACCGCTCGGGACGCGGCTCAGCAAGAGGAGCGCGGGCGCGGCGATGCCGCCGAGGAAACCGGCGGCGAAGCGGGCCATCGTGACGTTGAGCAGGGGCCCGCTCATGAGCAGCGCCGTCCGCTTCAGCGACGTGGTCTGCCGCGCCGCCAGGTGCCGGAATACTGCCGCCTCGAAGAGCAGCTTGGCAGCGGCGGCGGCGATGAGTCCGCGGCACAGCAGGACGCCGTAGCCGTCGATTGCGGCGGCCGCGGCGTCCGCACCGGCGGCTGTGGCGATCATCAGCGGGATCCACGCCGCCACGAGGCCGAGCACGGTGCTGGTCAGCAGAAACCGGCAGGCCGTGGCCGGACCGTTCCAGAAGTCCCGCTTCGTGTACTGGTACACCATCACCGAGCAGAGCACGCCGGCGGCGCCGGACAGCGCCACGCCCCAGCCGAGCCAGGCGGCGGGACTCACCGTGCCTCGGGAGCCGAGCCAGCCCGCGTGCTCCATCCCCAGCCAGGCGGCGTACGCCGTGGCCAGCGCGGCAAACAGGCCGAAGGCCAGGATTTCCCGGCTCAGCCACGAGTGACGCAGGCCGATGACCGCCCGGTACGCGTGCTGCGGCCGGCCCAGGTGCAGCACGCTGACGGCCAGCGCCAGCAGGCCGAACGCCAGCGCGCTTGCGCTGTGCACGGGCCGGATTGCGGCGCTGAGCGCGCCCGGAACGAACAGCTCCAGCAGGCGCTCCACCAGGAACGCCCCGACCGACAACTGGGTGAGCACCAGCATCAGAATCAGCGGCCAGTGCGCGTGCTCCGGCCGGACAGCGTAGTAGTCGGCCGGAATCATGTTGCGCGGCAGGACGCGCGCGGTGCGGTACGTGGTGGTCGGCAGCGTCAGGCCCGGCTCGGGCGCACCCGGGACGAACAGGTTGGTCTCCGAGGCCTCCACCACCTGTTCCACGTCGACCACGCGAATCGCGATGGCGCCGTTCGGGCACGACTGCACGCACGCCGGCGCCTCGCCGGCCGCCAGCCGCCCGCTGCACATGTCGCACTTGCGGACGATGCCCTTGGCGCGGCTGTACTTCGGCGCCTCGTACGGACACGCGAGCGTGCAGTACTGGCAGCCGAAGCACTGGTCGTCGAGGTGTTTCACGATGCCGGTGACCGGATCCTTCTCGTAGGCGTCGACCGGGCAGGCATGCTGGCAGGCCGGGTCCAGGCAGTGGTGGCACGCCGTCGTGACGTGCTGCACGATCGGCAGCCGGCGGCTTCCGCCGTGCAGCAGGCCGACGTCGCGCCAGGATTCCTCCTCTTCGAGGCCGTTCAGCGCGTGGCATGCCGCCACGCACGACTTGCACCCCGAACAGGCGTCGAGATCGACCTCGAAGGCGTATTGCTGCCCGGGTGCCGGCGCGGCCGCCGGCATCAGCGCCGAGTAGCGGCCGGCCGGGGCGGCCCCATCCCCCTGCGCCGCGTCGTGTGCGCGGGCGAAGCGGTCCACCGCGGTTCCCTGCTGGTCGCGCAGGTAGCGCTCGACCAGCGCCGCCGGCGCAGCGGAGGACGCCTTGGCCGTCATGTCAGCTTGCCCGCGTCCGGCGTCGGCGCATTGTTCGGCCGGACGTAGACCATGCCCTGCTCGACCAGCGCCGCGTGGTGCTCGATGTCGTTGCCGGGCTGGTCGAGGCTGCATCCGGTGCACGTGTCGAAACGCCAGCCGTGCAGCGGGCAGGTGACGACGTTGCCGCTGACCGCCCCTTCCGCCAGCGACCCGCCGGCGTGCGGGCACGTGCCGTCGATGGCGTGCACGCCGCCGTTCCGCGCGGCGCGGAACAGCGCGTAGGTGCGCCCGCCGACCTGCACCTCCAGGCCGGACCGCCCGTCGCCCAGGGCCTCCTCCCGCGCAACCGGGACGAAGCCGTCCGCGCGCGGCGGCGGCGAGGGTTCGGTTTCCTCCGCTGCCGTGCCCGGGTCGGTGCGCGCGAACAGCCGGCGGACGCCGGCGCAGCCGGGACAGAACACCGGCGGATCCTCGCCAAGGTGCCGGTGGTCGCAGCGTTCGCAGACCCATGTCGCGGGCCTGTAATCCTCCTCGCCGACCTTCGTCGCCTCCGCCTCGCGGAGGCGCGTGCGCCAGTAGTCGCTGAAGGTCTGTCCGGGCCGGTGCTTGAGGTAGTACTCCTTGACGACCTCCTCGATCACCAGCGGGAGCTGATCGACATCGACGCCGAGCCGATAGCGGAGTCCGAGATGGACGTCGCCCGCCATGCCCCCGCCGAGATATACGTCGAACCCCTCCCGCGTACCGATGAGCCGGCGCACGCGGACCCCCTTCAGTCCGATGTCGGCGGTGAAGTGCTGGGCGCAACTCGAGGGACAGCCGCTCATGTGGATGCGGATGCCGTGCAGCGCGACTTTCCGCTGCCGCAGCGTCTCCATCAGGCGGAACATGGTCCCCTTGGTCTCGGTCACGGCGATGTTGCAGAACTGCGCGCCGGTGCACGCCATGGTGTTGCGGTCCAGCGTGTCGCCGTAGATGCTGAGGCCGGCGGCCGCCGCGTCCGTCGCCGCCGCATCCCGAAAACCGTCCGGGATGTCGATGACGGCCAGCCCCTGCTCGTGCGTGGTGCGCAGGCGTCCCCCGGCCCAGCGTTTCGCGAGCACCGCCACCGCCTCCAGCTGCTTCCAGGTCAGCCGTCCGAGCGGGACGCACAGCCCCATCGTCCACAGGCCGGGGTCGCGCTGCCGGAACCAGCCGACCAGGTCGTCGTAGCGGCTCGCCGGCCCGGGGCCTTTCAGGTCCGGCCAGATCTGGATGGGTACCCGCTCGGCCAGCGCCTCGAGCACCCCGTCGACGCCAATCTGCTCGATCAGGTACCGCAACCGCGCCTGGTGGCGTTTCTCGCGCGAGCCCGCGCCGCGAAACAGGTCGAGCAGCGCGCGCGTGACGTCGACCACCTGCTCCGGCAGGACCAGCACCGGGAGGCGCCAGGCCAAGCTGGGATTCGGGCCCTGGTTGCCGCCGACGAGCACTTGAAAGAACACGTCGCGGCCCGAGCGGCAGGCGAGAAAGCTGAGATCCTGCGTCCAGAAATGAAGCGAATGTTCGGCGGCGCCGTTGAGACAGATATTGAACTTGCGCGGCAGGTCCGCGTAGTCGCGGTTGCCGATGAACAGCTCGGTCACGGCGCGGCACAGCCCGCGCGTGTCGATCAGCTCGTCTACGAGCACCCCGCTGAACGGATGCCCGAACACGTTGCGGATGTTGTCGTGCCCGGTCTGCTTGGACGTCAGCCCGACGGCGGCGAGCCGGTCGGCCACCGCCGGCACGTGGCGGATATCGATCCCCTGCACCTGGAGGTTGGCGCGCGTCGTCACGTCGACGATGCCGTGGCCGTACTCGTAGGCGATGGCCGCGACCTCGCGGGCCTGCGCCGAGCTCAGCTCGCCGGCGGTAATCCGGATGCGGTTCATGTAGCGGCCCGGCTCGTCCCGCCTGCGGTAAAAGAAGCCGTACCACTTCATCCGCTCCAGGTCCGGGGTGGCGATGTCCTTCATCGGCGTGCCGGCCGCGGCGTGCCGCACCACGTCGGGCCAGACGTCGAACCCGTGCTTCTGCGCCTTCCAGACCTCGGCGGGATTGACCATCGTGCTGCCCTTCCGCTGCTTCCCTAGCTGGCGGCCTCCATGGGCCGCGGGCCTGCCAGTCCAACGTGTCGGCGCGCGCGCGCCGCCTGCAGCGCATTCCGCTCTTCCAGCTCGGCGGCCGCGCTGAAGCGGACCGCGAAAACGAGAAACGCCGCGCCGGTCACCAGCGCGCCGAGCACCAGGAACGCGGTCGGCCAGGGAATGGCGCCCCGGAACAGGAACCCGGCCGCCACTGCTCCCGCGTTGCCGCCGGCGCCGACGATGCCGGCAACCGAGCCGAGCGCCTTCTTGTTGACGAATGGCACCACCGAGAAGGTGGCGCCCTCGGCCATCTGCACGAACAGGCTGAAGACGATGAGCGCAGGGATCGCGGCGACGAGCACCGACATCTGCGAGAAGAACATCAGCGCCAGCCCTTCGGCGAAGAGCGCAATGAACAGCCAGCGCACGCGTCCGGACAAACCCCAGCGGCGGCCGAACAGATCGCCGCAGGCGCCGCCCAGCGTGCGCGCAAACACGTTCATCAGGCCGAACAGCATGGCGGCCGCGCCGGCCCATTGGACCGCCTGCATGGCGCTCATCGCATCGAAGAACGCGAAGTAGTCGAGGAAATAGAGCGCCAGCACGTTGTTGACCGTCAGCTCGATGCCGAAGCAGGCGCCGTAGACGACGAACAGCGCCCAGACGCGCGGATCGCGCGCCGCGGCCGCGAACGATCCCTTGACGCTCTTCCTGGGCGCCAGCTTGCCGGCCGCGCGCAGCTCGCGGTAGTTGCCCTCAGGCGCGTCCTGGGTCAGGAAGTAGTAGGCCACCCCGACGGCGGCGCACATGAGGCCCGCCAGCACCATCGCCAGCCGCCAGCCGACGTCGTCGCTCAGACCGAAACCGGGCAGAAACCGGATGTCGGTGAACGGCACGTAGGCCCCGACAGTGAGCACGCCGAGGACGATCGGCATCACGAGCTGCGTCACCCCGCCGCCCAGGTTGCCCCACCCCGCGGTGGTGGCGTTGGCCGTGCCGACGACGTTCGGGGCGAACATGACCGACGTGTGGTACTGCGTGATGACGAACGATGCGCCGATGATGCCGATGAGCAGGCGAAATACGAGGAACGTCTGGAAGTCCTGCGCCAGGCCGATCCCCATCACCGGCAGCGAGCCGAGCACGAGCAGCCAGGTGTAGGCCCGCCTGGGACCGATCCGGTCGCACAGCCAGCCGACCAGCAGCCGGGCGACCACCGTGATGGCCACCGAACCGATGACGAGCCAGCCGATCTGCGACTGCGTAAGCGCCATTTCGTCGCGCACCACCTTCATCAACGGCGCGATGCCGAACCAGGCGAAGAAGCAGAGGAAGAACGCGAACCAGCTCATGTGGAACGCGCGCATCTGGGGCGTGGAGAAGTTGAAGAGCCGTATCCGGACTGCCTTGCCGACCAGTTCCATTGCGAGAGGCCTCCGCGCGGTCGCGCGAGCCGACGAACGCGCGCACCGCAAACGTTGTTCGACCTGAACGAGAGACAAGCCGAACAACCTGGGAGGAGATGCGCGGGCTCTCGGCGGCCGCCGTCAGGGCGCCAACCGAAGCGGCGCCTGTCGACCGACCAACCTCTAATGCAAACGTTGGGCCAGGAATGCCAGGAGTCCGGCACGGTGCGCCGGATTCATCGGTTTCCTGGTCGGTTTTTTGGGGATTTCGCCCCCAATCGGCCCCGGATCGTGCACCGTGACCGCCCGACAACCTGCGGAACGGCCGATGTTTTTGACGTTTATGTCGAGATTTACGGGTTCTGACAACCATTCAGGCGCAAATGGTTCCAACGCCCGAACAAGGGCCTACAAAAACGTGAATTCGTACATTCTCGTCTACAAAATGGACCTTCTGGCAGAGTTCACGCGCGGATCGCGGGCGCAGCGATCACCGGAGGACGTGCGAAATGCGCGGGTCGGCTGCACCGGAGTTGGCACACCGTTTGCTCTAGATCGTGACGCATGCGGCGGCCGTCAGCGTCAGTTCCGGTGCTGCTCGCCGGATTGCTGATCCTGGCGGAGTTGCCGTTCGGTTGCGGTTCCGTCGTCCAGGCGCAGGCGCCCGCCGCCAATGCCGAGGTTGACTCCTCCCCAGCCTCGGCGGGCGGCGCGGCGCCGGCGTCCGGCGCGGACGAGCGGGACGACTGGCGGCAGATCCTCCCGGGCGTCACGCTGGGCGCCCAGATGCGGCTGCGCACCGAGAGCCGGCGCAACTTCAAGTTCGACGCCGCCCGGCCGGGGAATGATGAGGGCTTTCTCCTCTCGCGGTTCCGGTTCGGGCTCACGTGGGAGCCGAGCGACACGGTACGCGGGGTCGTAGAGTTCCAGGACGCCCGGATCCACGGTGAGACGGCGATCAGCGAAACGCGCGCGCCGAACATCTTCGCCGACCAGCTCGACATCCACCAGGCGTACCTCGACGTCCGCGCGGCCGCTGCCGCGCCCCTGCCAGTCGCGATCCGCGCCGGCCGCATCAAGCTGTCGTACGGCGCGCAACGGCTGATCTCGCCGCTCGAATGGGTGAACACCGCGCGCGTGTTCGACGGTGTCGCACTTACCGTCGGTGGCGGCGGCCGCACGCTCGACGCGTTCGCCAGCCGGCTCGTCCCGGTTAGCCCGACGCGGCTGAACGATCACGGCCCCACGCCGAGCCGGATGTTCAACAGCCAGCTGCACGGCGTCTACTACGGCGACGACGGCCTGCTGCCGGGCGCGGACCTCGAGGCCTATTGGCTGCTGCGCCGCGCGGCGCGGCTGGGCGACGCCGTGCACACCGCGGGCGCCCGCGTCGACGCGGCCCATGGGCCGTGGCGCATCGACGCCGAGGCCGCAGGGCAGACCGGCCGCGACGGCGGCAACCCGCACCGGGCGCTGATGGTTCACTTCGGCGGCTCGTTCACTTCCTCCCTTCCCGGCCGTCCGCGGATCGGCGCCGCGTTCAACGCCGGGAGCGGCGACGACGATCCCGCCGACGGGGTGCACGCGACATTCGACAACCTGTACCCGCTGAACCACGTCTACTATGGCTACATGGACCTGTTCGCGCTGCAGAACCTGCGCAACGTGGAGCTCAGCGTCGAGACCTCGCTGCCCGGCCGCGCAACCCTGCGCGTCGCCTGGCAGGACTTCCGCCTGGCGGCGCCTGGCACGGACGCCTGGTACAACGCCGGCGCCGGCATCGTTCATCGCGCGGCCGGCGCGGACGTTTCAGCGGATGTCGGCAACGAGATCGACGTGACGGTCCGGATGCCGGTCGGCCATGCAGGCCTGGAGGTGGGATACGGCCGCTTCTACGGCGGCGCCTACCTGCGCGACGCCGACTTCAAGCTGCGCACCGCCGACTTCTTCTACCTGCAGATGCTGGTCGGCTTCTGATCAGCGCTGCTGCGGAGCGGGTGGCGACCGGCGCCACCCCGCCGCCTCCGCGGCCAGGACGATCCGCGCGCACGCCTCCGCATCCGACTCGGCGACGTGGTGGCGCAGCGGGATGCCGAGGCGCCGGCAGACGTTCGGCAGCTTCGTCGGGTAGATGCGCCACTGCGCCCGCGCGATCTGCACGGTGCATTCGAATGGAACGGGCGGGCGCTGCAGGCCGTAGCGCCTGCAGCAGGCTTCGAGCACGCCCCTGTCGAACGGCGCGTTGTGCGCCGCGACGAAGTCGGCTTCCCGCAACCGGCGATCGAGCTCGGGCCAGATGTCGTTGAAGGCCGGAGCCTCCCGGACATCCTCCCAGGCCAGGTTGTGGATGTGGGAAAAGGTGAAGACGGATGTCGGTGGCCGAATGCGCGAGGACCACGAGCCAGCGAGGCGGCCGTCACGCCCGGCCACGACGGCGACGGCGCACGCGCTGTCGCCGTCACCGTTCGCGGTCTCGAAATCGATGGCGACGAAGCTGCTCATCCGGCGCCGGAACGGCCCCCGCCGCGGTTGCCCACCCTACTTCGATGCCTGCTCGGCCGCGGCCGCGGCCTCCTCCACGCGCGCGCCCGCCAGGATGTTGTAGAGCCCGTAGTTGCCTTCGTGGCAGGCGTACTCGTACAGCGGCTGCTCGTTGAGCTGCATCGGAACTTCGTAGGTCCATTCGGTCGTCCAGACCGTCGGATCGTCGATGGTCGCCTGGTACATCATGGTGTCCGCCGAGACGCGCGTGAAGCGCTCGACCAGGCGCAGGTGCCGGTCGGTCCGGCCGCGGGCGAAGCTCGTCTCGCGCTGGAAATCGACGGTCTCGACCACCAGCGTGTCGCCGTCCCAGTGGCCGCGCGACTCGCCCGTCCACTGCGCGAGGCCCGGGCGATCCCGGCCGTCCAGCGGCACGACGCGCACGTTGTGGTTCATTTCGTTGAGGAGCGCCACAGAGTGCTCGGTCTGGAAGATCTGGACGTTGTTGTTGTAGCCGCCCGGCGTCATCGGCGGACCCGCATTGAAGCCGGTGATGCAGCGCAACTGCAGTCCGTTCGCGCCCAGGTCCTCGACCCAGCCGCCGGGCGTGGGCGCGTGCGTGGCCACGCCCTTCCGCTCGGCGGCGAGCGCCGCCGCCCTGGCTGCCGCGGCTGTCGTCAGCGCCGGCATCTTGCCGTTCGGCGGGTCCACGATCAGCGACGTGCGGCGCGTGCCCACCGTGGTCTCGCCCCGGTCCAGCCAGAAGTTGTTGTAGGGGCCCGGCGCGCCGTCCTCGCCGCGGTCGACGCTCGCGCCGGCGACCGTGTCCCGCCGGGACCGGTTCAGCAGCTCGACGTTGCGGTCGACCGCTTCCTGCTCCAGCCGCGCCGCCTCTTCCTCCGTCAGGAACGCCTGGTCCGCCAGGTCGTCCGGCCGCTCCATCGGCGTGATGGACCGGAAGTCCCAGACGCCGCCCAGATCCGGAGCACCCCAGGCTGTCCGCGGGGCCTCGGCCTCCGCGGACTGCGCGACTGCGGCCGCCGGAGCCAGCAACGCGACCGCAACCGCCGCCACCACCGCCGCGAGACACCGCTGAGTCATCTCCGTCCCCCTGTCTTTCCGGACCCCGGACAGCCCCTGCTGAATCACGAACCGGGCGCGGCGCCGGCGCAGGCTACTCCGACGCCTGCTGCGCCGCGGCTTCCTCGGCCCGCGCGCCGGCCAGGATGTTGTAGAGCCCGTAGTTGCCCTCGTGGCAGGCGTACTCGTACAGCGGCTGGTCGTTGAGCTGCATCGGGATCTCGTAGGTCCACGCGGTCGTCCAGACCGTCGGATCGTCGATGGTCGCTTCGTACATCAACGTGTCCTGCGAAACCCGCGTGAAGCGCTCCGTCAGCGTCAGATTCTTGTCCGTCCGGCCTTGCGAGAAGCTCGTCTCGCGCTGGAAGTCGACCGTCTCGACCACCAGCGTGTCGCCGTCCCAGTGCGCGCGCGACTCGCCCGCCCACTGTGCGATTCCGGGACGGTCGCTGCCGTCCAGGGGAACGACGCGCACGTCGTGGTTCATCTCGTTGAGCAGCGCCACGGAGTGCTCCGTCTGGAAGATCTGGACGTTGTTGTTGTAGCCGCCCGGCGTCATCGGCGGACCCGCGTTGAATCCCGTGATGCAGCGCAGTTGCAGGCCGTTGGAGCCCAGGTCCTCGACCCAGCCGCCGACCGTGGGCGCGTGCATGCCAACACCCTTCCGCTCGGTTGCGAGGGCCGCCGCCCGGCCCGCAGCGGCCGTGGTCATGGCCGGAATCTTGCCGTTCGGCGGATCCACGATCAGCGACGTGCGGCGCGTGCCGACCGTCGTCTCGCCGCGGTCCAGCCAGAAGTTGTTGTAGAACCCCGGGGCGCCGTCCTCGCCGCGGTCCACGCTCCCGCCGGCGGTCGTATCCCGCCGGGACCGGTTCAGCAGCTCCTGGTTGCGGTCGACCGTCTCCTGCTCCAGCCGCGCCGCCTCCTCCTCCGTCAGGAACGCCTTGTCTGCCAGGTTGTCGGGACGCTCCATGGGCGTAATGGACCGGAAATCCCAGACGCCGCCCAGGTCGGGTGTACCCCAGGCCGTCCGGGGCACCTCGGCCTCGGCCGATTGCGCTACCGCAACCGCCGGAGCCAGCACCGCGACCGCAACCGCCGCCACCATCGCCACGAGACACCGCTGAGTCATCTCCAACCCTCCTGTGCTGCCAAGATCTCCGAGTGCCCATGATGGATCAGAACGGTGCAACGTGCAACGAATACGGGTTGTGCGCCACGGCGCGTTGCTGGCATGATCGGGCGGTCAAGCGGGGCTGCGCAGGCGGCTCGGGAGGGACGACGATGCGGAACGGATGGAATGTGTCGACGGCAGGACGTGTCGGATGGTGGTTTCTCGCATTGCAATGGGTAATCGCCCTGCTGGTGGCCTCCGTGGCTGCGGCCCAACCGGCGGCCGGAGGCGACGTGCCGCGCACCGCGTGGGGCGCACCCGACCTGGGCGGCGTCTGGGATTTCCGGTCCATCACCCCGTTCGAGCGGCCGGAGGCGCTGGGTGACAGGCAGTTGCTGACCGACGAGGACGCCGCCGCCGTGCGCGAGGAAGCCGACGAGACCTGGCGCGGGATCCAGGACGGCAACGACGCGATGCCGACCGGCTCGTACAACGAAGCCTGGTACGACGTGCAGGGCGTGGGGGAGGATCGGCGCACCTCCCTGGTCGTGGATCCGGCGAACGGGCGGATGCCGCCCCTGACGGCGGGCGAGCAGCGGCGGCAGGCGGAACAGGCGCGCGTCCGGCACGGGCTCGGCCTGCACGAGCTGACCTACGGCGGCTGGGTCGCGGACATGGGGCCCGGGCACCTGGCGGTGCGCTGCATCGTCGGCTTCAATTCCGGGCCGCCCATGACCCCGAGCGCCTACAACAACAACATGCAACTGTTCCAGACCGAGGACCACATCGTGGTGCTCAACGAGATGGTGCACAGCGCCCGCGTCATTCCGATCGACGGCCAGCCGCACCTCGACTCTGGCATCCGCCAGCAGATGGGCGACTCGCGGGGGCGCTGGGAGGGCGAAACCCTCGTCGTGGAGACGCAGAACTTCCTGCGGGGGACCGGGTTCCAGGGCGGGCAGACCGGGGAGCACTTCCGGTTGGTGGAGCGCTTCACGCGCATCAGCCCCGAGACGCTCATGTACGAGGCGACGGTGGACGACCCGACGGTGTGGACGACGCCGTGGACGTTCCAGCTTCTCATGAACCAGAACGACCAGCCGCTATACGAGTACGCGTGCCACGAGGGGAACTACGGGATCTACAACATCCTCACGGGTGCGCGCGAGGCCGAGGCCGCGATGGAGGCTGCCGCGGCAAACGTGCAGCAGTAGCCGCTGTGCTGCGCCGCGGGCGAGGCGGCATCCCGGGCGGCGGGGTCAGACCCCGGCGAACCAGTGGAATCCGTAGTCGGCGCTGATGCCGCCGGCGCCCCTGCCGTAGCCGGCGACGGAATCCACGACCTCGATCGTCTTGAGGAACTTGACGTTCTTGTAGCCGCACTGCCGCTCGACGCGCAGCCGCAGCGGCGCGCCGTTGCCCATCGGCAGGGTTTCGCCATTGAGCCGGTAGGCGAGAATCGTCTGTGGGTGCTCGACCTCGAACATGTCGATGCTCTCGTACCAGCCGTCGTACGTCGTGAACACCACGTAACGCGCACCTGGCTTCACGCCGCCTGCTTCTTCCAGCACCCGCTGGAGTTGCGGCCCGGTCCACTCGCCGATGGCCGACCACCCCTGCTCGCAGACGTGCGCCGTGATCTGCGTGCGCGCCGGCAGGCGCTTGATGTCTTCGAGCGACAGCGTGACCGGCCGCTGAACCAGCCCTGATACCGGCAGCCGCCACTCCGCGAACTCCCCGCGCCGCAGGCGCTGGTACTCCTCGTCCGGCGGGTTGGTCTGCGCCCAGGTCGGAAACGGGTGCGTGATGTCGCCGCGCCGGAATTCGCGCGCCAGCGGCTGGTTCCGCTGCAGGAAGCGGTTAGTCCCCATCGTGAGCACGTCCGCGGCCCCGACGAGCCCGCTTCTCAACTGCGGCGGCGTGAAGGACCCGCCGGTGCAGCCCGTCAGCAGCAGGCCGCCCAGTCCCGGAATGCCTCCCAGCAACGCACGGCGCGATATGTCCCGGCTCATGCTTCCCCCTCGGGAACCCGCAGGTTCCCCGTGATCATCGCACGCATGCGGTTGACGACGCCCGCCGCGGCGACCTCGAGCAAATGTACGACGACGAACAGGACGAACAGGACGGTGCCGAACGTGTGCAGAGAGCGCGCCGTCTGCCGGCCGCCGAACATGTCGAGCAGCCACGGCGCGGCGGCGGTGATGCCGGGCGACTGGGCGATGCCGGTCAGGAACATGAGCGGCACGTAGACGAAGATCAGCAGCAGGTACGACAGCTTCTGCAGCGTGCCGTAGCGGTGCGTCGACTCCTGCGACCGCCGCGGCCAGCGCAGGTGCTCGCGCACCTCGGATCCCAGGTGCGCGGCCGTCAGCTCCTCCCGCCCAGGCAGCATGTTGCGCCTGAAGTGTCCCCGCGCGAGGTTCCAGCCGGCGTACACCAGTCCGTTGATCAGGAACACCCAGGCGAACGTGAAGTGGTAGTTGCGGCCCCACATGCGGTTGCCCAGCTCCCCCGCCTCGTCCCAGGAAAGGCCCCAGTCCGAGAGCTTGAAGATGGCCGGGTGGCCCTGGTAGCCGGTATGGCCCCAGTACAGCTCGGGGAAGTCGAGAAAGATGTGGATGCCGCTGAGCAGCAGGTAGGTGCAGGCGATGACGTTTATCCAGTGGCAGATCCGCACGTTGGGCGAGTGCAGCCGCAGCCACTGCCCGGCGCCGGTACGCTGCCCCTCGGATGCCACGACGTCCTCTACCTTGCGCTTTCCCCCGCGGATCGGACCCCGCTAATCTACCGCGTTCGTGCGGTCGTGCAAAGCGCCGCGCGGGCAGGCGGCCAGCGGCACACGCCACTGCGCCGATCCTGCTAACCTGAATTCAGGGAGTCATGGCAGCACAGATCAACACGCCGCGGAGGATATTGATGCGTCTTGCTTCGTTCATCGCACCGGTTGCTTGCGGCATGCTGGTGCTCTCCCTGGCCTCGGACGCGGCCGCCCAGAGCGGTGAGCGACGCTCCGGTTGGTACGTCGGCGGCGGCGTCGGGGCCAACTGGGCTTCGGAGATTGAACAGACGGGCTTCAACCGCGACCCGCTCTGCTATCCGACGGACGCCTGCTTCGACCAAGACCCGCGGCCGGAATTCCCCGGCTACCGCTGGGCCTACGACCTCGACTCCGCCGGCGGCGCGATGTTCGAGCTCTCGGCGGGATACGTTGTGAACCGGGCTCGTCTGGAGCTGTCGTTCGGACAGCGCAGGAACGACATCGACCAGATGTTCAGCAGCGTCACGACCTTCGACGGAGTCGCGCTCGAGGATCGGCACGGCAGCACGGTCACGTCGAACACCACGTCGTCGATCGACAACCTCACGGTCCGCACCCTCGCGTTCAACGCGTACTACGACTTCCGGAACGCGGCGACCGGGTTTTCGCCCTATGTCGGCGCCGGCGTGGGCCCCGCGTTCGTCGACGTCCGCGGCGTCCGCTTCTCCGACGAGTACTTCGACACGGCCGGTGACGGCGCCGTCCACGACCCGCCCCTGTCGTCCTACAACGCCAGCCTGGACACCGACTTTTCCGACACGGTGCTGGCCGGGCACGTGCACGCCGGCGCCGACTTCGGCCTGAACAACCGGACCGCGTTCGGCGTCAAGCTGACCTGGTCGATACTGGGCGACGCGGAATACACGGGCACGTACGACCGGCACGCGGCGCATCGCGTCAACCCGGATTTCACGCACACGGACACGTTCGCCGGAACGCGCTACTGGTCGGTACTGTTCACGGTCAGGTACGTTTTGGGCGGCTGAGGCAGCTGAGGCGGCCGCGGTCCGACCGCGTGATATGCTGGCCGGGCGTTTCTCGCGTCACCCAGGAGGTTGTCGATGCGCTCCGGATATGCCCGCGCCGCCGTCCCGCTGATCGCCGTCTTCGCCCTCGTGCTGCTGCCGGCCGCTGCGCTCGGCCAGCCGTCCGGCTGGTCCGTGCCGCGCACGCCCGAAGGGCATCCCGATATCCAGGGCGTCTGGGGCAACAACGCCGTGACGCCGCTGGAGCGCCCCGAGTCGCTGGGCGACCGCCAGGCGCTGAGCGACGAGGAGCTGGCGCAGGTGCAGGAGACGGCCGAGGAGCTGTTCGCCCTGGACGCGGGCGACGCCGCGTTCGGCGACCAGTTCTTCAACACCGCGCTGACCGCCCCGGAGACGTTCACCTCGTCGGACGGGGGGACCGGCAACTACAACCAGTTCTGGCTGGTCGAGCGTGACTTCAATAACCGCACGTCGCTGATAACCGACCCGCCGAACGGCCGCCTGCCGGAGCTCACGCCGGAGGCGCAGGAGGCCGCGGACGCCGCGCGTGCGCGCCGTGGGCAGCCGGCGGCCTGGACCGAGGACCGCGGGCTCAGCGAGCGCTGCATCACGTTCGGCATGCCGAACCTGCTGGCCGGCTACAACAGCTATTACCACATCTTCCAGACGGCCGATCACATCGTGATCGAGCAGGAGCTGATCCACACGACGCGCATCATCCCGCTCGACGGGCGGCCCCATATCGACGCGGACATCGACCAGTGGCACGGCAACTCGGTCGGCCGCTGGGAGGGCGACACGCTCGTGGTCGAAACGAAGAACTTCTCGCCGAAGAGCAACTTCCGCGGCTCGAGCGACGGTCTGCACCTGGTCGAGCGCTTCACGCGCGTCGGCCCCGACGACATGCACTACGAGTTCACCGTCAACGATACCTCCGTCTGGAATGGGCCCTGGACCGCGTTGCTGGAGTGGAAGCGGACCGACGACGCGATCTTCGAGTACGCCTGCCACGAGGGGAACATCGGCATGGAGGGCATCCTCACCGGTGCCCGCGCCGACGACGCAAAGGCGGCCGCCGCCAGCCGCTAGGCCCGCCGGCGCTCAGTCGAACAGGTAGCCCAGCACGTCTTCCATCAGGCGGTTGACGGCCGCGTAGTGCTCCGCGGGAGCACACAGCAGCTCACTCTCCGTCTGGATGTACGGCCCCTGCACCAGCTCGTCGCGGCAGTTCTCGACCAGCGCCTCGGCGGCGGCGGGCGTCGTTTCAAGGTGGAACTGCAGGGCGAGTGCGCGGCTGCCCACCTGGAACGCCTGGTTGTCGCAGCCCGCGCTGGAGGCGAGGCGCACGGCGCCCGGCGGCAGGTCGAACGCCTCGCCGTGCCAGTGGAACGCCAGGTGCTCGGCCGGGAACTCGAACGCGGGCGCCGCGTTCGGGATCCCATTTATCGGGAACCAGCCGATTTCCTTGACCAGGCCGGGGTACACGCGGGCGCCGAGCGCGCTGGCCATGAGCTGGGCGCCGAGGCAGACGCCCAGCACCGGAATGCCGCGGCCGACGGCGTCGCGGACGACCTGCTTCTCGGGCCGCAGCCAGTCCAGCTTGTCTTCGTCGTTCACGCTCATCGGGCCGCCCATCGCGATCAGGCCGTCGATTTCGGTGGCGCACGGCAGCGGGTCGCCGGCGAAGAGCCGCGTGATGCCGACTTCCACGCGGCGTGCCGCCAGCCAGCCGGCCATGCTGCCCGGACCCTCGAACGG
Organism: Vicinamibacterales bacterium; assembly: GCA_965207665.1. GTDB lineage: Bacteria > Acidobacteriota > Vicinamibacteria > Vicinamibacterales > UBA8438 > JAAXGX01. Next base: position 516,733 of record CBDBMV010000002.1, on the reverse strand, counting down.
GACGTGCTGGAGCACCTGGACCTTCATGCGCTCTGCCTCACGGCCGCCGAGCCAATGTAGAATCGGCTGTCTGGATGCCTTTCCGCGTCAGGAGGACTGAGATGACCCAGCGACGTCACGCATCGATGGCGGTTCTGGCGGCCCTCGCCGTCGCCTGGCTGCTGCCCGCGCCGGCCGCGGCGCAGGACTGGAGCGTTCCGCGCACGGCGTGGGGCGAGCCGGACCTGCAGGGCGTCTGGGACTTCCGCACGGTCACGCCGATGGAGCGGCCGGACGAGTTCGAGGGCCAGGAGTTCCTGACGGAGGAGGAAGCCGCGGCTCTGGAGCAGCAGGCCGTCGAGAACCAGGTGGACCGGCCGCCGAGGGAAGGCGATCCCGGCACCTACAACCAGTTCTGGATGGACTTCGGCACCAACATCATCGGCACGCGGCGCACGTCGCTCATCGTCGATCCGCCCGACGGGAAGATCCCCGAGCTGGCGCCGCCCGCGAAGCGGCGCCAGGAGGCGCTGGCGGCGGCGCGCGAGGGCGTGGGCGACGACGTGCCGCGGCCGGGGCACTGGGTCGAGGACGTGCCGGTGAGCGTGCGCTGCATCGTGGGCTTCAACTCCGGCCCGCCGATGTATCCGGCCGCGTACAACAACAACGTGCAGATCTTCCAGGCGCCCGGCTACGTCGCGCTCTACAACGAGATGGGGCCGGCCAGCCGCATCGTCCCGCTCGACGGGCGCGACCACCTGCCGCAGCACCTGCGCCAGTGGCTGGGCGACTCGCGCGGCCGCTGGGAGGGCGACACGCTCGTTGTCGAGACGAAGAACTTCCTGCGGGAGACCGCGTTCGGCCGCTATGCCGGGGCCGTGGTCAGGCTCGGCGGCTCGGGTCCCGACATCCACCTGATCGAGCGGTTCACGCGCGTGGCCGACGGCACGCTGCTGTACGAAGCGACGGTGGAAGACGACACGACGTGGGTGCGGCCGTGGACCTACGCCGTTCCCATGCGCCTGAGCGACCAGCCGGTGTACGAGTACGCCTGCCACGAGGGGAACTACGGCCTCGAGAACATCCTGGCCGGCGCGCTGCTCGAGGCGGAGGAAGCGGGCCGGTAGGCGGGAGGTCCTCCCGTCACCGCAACGGATCGCGCTCGTCGGCGCCGAGCCCGGCGCCGCAGCCCGCGCTGCAGATGGCCGCCGGATGGGGTCCGGTGCCCGCGGCGTACGCCTGCTCGTCGGCGCGCGCGCCCGCCAGCAGCGCCGGCAGCCCGTAGTTGCCTTCGTGGCAGCGCGGCTCCTTGTAGATCCGGTTCGCCGCGTCGTCCTCCCGGACCAGCTCCAGCACCACGGTCCAGGGCCGGGTCCACGTGGTCGGGTCTTCTATCGTCACGCGGTACTCGAGCGTCCCCGCGTCGAGCCGCGTCCAGCGCTCGACCAGGTGCAGGTTCTCGCGCGACCCGAAGAAGTCGTTCTTCGGCGAGAAGTTGCTCACGTCGACCACCAGGGTCTCCCCCTCCCAACGGGCGCGCGAATCTCCCCGCCATTGCCGCACGCCGGGCGGCAGGTGCGGGCGGTCGGTCACCGGGATGTTGCGCTGCCACCCCTGGCCCTGGCCGGTGTCGTAGAAGACCGAGACGGCGGCCGGCGACTGGATGATCTGCAGGACGAAGCCCGCGGCGCCGCCGAAGTCGGGCAGGCGGCCCAGCATGCAGCGCTCGCCCAGGGTGCGATCTTCCGGGTTGTCGGCGCGGTTCATGGCGCCGGTGAAGTAGATGGGCGGCGCTTCGTCGCGCCGCGGCGAGGGCGGTCCGTACTCCCCGCCAGCGCACCCGGACAGGCCGTCCTTGCACGTGTCGGTGGCCTGCAGCAGCGCCAGTTGATACTCGCGGATCATGCGCCGCCGCTCCTGTGCCTCCTCTGTATAGGGCGGCATCCGTCCGTCGGGCGGATCCACGATCAGCGACGTGCGCCGGCCGGTTTCCTTGTGCACGAGGAACACGGCGCGGTTGTAGGCCCCGCCGGTGCTGAGGGGATTGCCCACCTCCGGCCGCGCGTCGCGCTCCAGGATGGCCGTGCGCTGCTCGTCGAGCGCCGCGCGTTCCTCGTCGGAGAAGAACTCCTGGTCGGCGAACCGCGCCGGACGCTGCAGCGGCGTGTCGTAGCGCGTGGTCCACAGCCCCTCGAGGCTCGGCTCGCCCCAGGCGGTCGGTTCCGCCGGGGCCGCAGGGACCTCTGCGTCCTGGCCGGCGGCCGGCGTCAGGTTCAGCAGCAGCACGACGGCGGCCAGCACGGCCGTCGCTGCGACCAGCTCGACCAGCCGGCGTCTCACCGCGCACCCCGCGGCGCGTTGTTCTCCGGCCGCAGCTCGTAGGGCGCGCCCGTGCCGGAGGAGCCCAGGAACAGCTTGGTGCCGTCGGGGAACGTGATGTCCCGCCCGTTGGCGCGGTTGCTGCCGTCCTTGGCCTGGTAGCCGTCGACGTGGATGCGGGCGCCCGGCAGCAACGACTGCCGCGTGAAGCCGCGCCGGAAGAGCACGTTCGGGGTGCCGCCCTCGAACGCCCAGTTCTCGGTTCCACCGTCCGGCAGATCGACGTCCAGGTGGATCCAGACGTGTGGATTCAGCCACTCCACCATGGTGACCACGCCCTCGAAGTTCACCGGCTTGTTGGCGTCGAACTCGGCCGCGAACGCGTGGTGCGCAGCGGCGGGCGCCGCGCCCACCATGAACAACAGACCGACTCCGAGCATCCCGACGGTCAGCTTGTTTCGCATGATTTCTTCCTCCCGCTACTTCCGGTACCAGTCGTAGAACGCGTCGCCGGGCGGCACCTTCCGCGTGATGTCCACGATGATGGTCTCGCCCTCCCAGCGGGTAACCAGCGGCTCCTTGCGGACGTGCCCGTACAGGAACTCCTCGACGAACTCGATGCACTGGTACTCCAGGAGCTGCATGTCCGGCTCCAGGCGGCGGTACAGCGGCATCGAGATCTGCCACGGCTCCGTGAACACGTCCGGATCTTCGATCGTCACGTCGTACTGGATGGCGTCGGCGGAGATGGGCGTGAACCGCTCCTCCAGGCGCAGCCCCTCACCGTGGAAGTTGCCGGCGCGATCGAACCAGTTCTTGCCGTTGAAGTTGTCAACCTCAACCACCAGCGTGTCGCCTTCCCAGCGCCCGACGGAATGGCCCATGTAGGTGAAGTCGGGCGGCGGCTCGACCTCGTCGAGATGGATGGTGCGCGCCGAGGCGGAGAATGCGAACGCCATCTGGATCTTGTTCGTGCTCTGGAAGATCTGGAACGGATACGGCATGTACATGGCGCGCGGGATGCCGGGCAGGTAGCACTTCAACTCGGGGTCGCGGTCGATCCAGTTGGCCCCGTTCTCAGCCTTCATGGCGGCCGCCTCCGCCGTGTACGGGATGCTGCCGTCCCCCCGCACGACGCCCAGCGAGGCCGGCACGCCGCCCGCCGCGCCCAGCGCCAGCACCGGCGCCGCCGGGACCTCGGCGTATTCATACGGGTAGACGCCCGGCTGTGTCACGATGCCGGGCCGCGCGGCGTGCGCCTCCAGGTCCCAGTGGGCCTCGTTGAGCGCCTGCCAGATGCCGCTGAAATCGGGCTTGCCGTCCACCGTGCGGACCGCGTCGACCGCCGCTTCCGGCTCCGGGGCGCGCGTGACCGACGCCGTGATGAACGCGCTCACCAGGGCCGCCGCGGCCGCGAGGACCAGGGTCTGTGTGCTGAGCCAGCTTCTCATGGGCGGATCTCCCTTCTGGCTGATTCCGTATATTACGTCACCCGCAGACGAATTTCCGCTACGCGGGATCGAGATGCGCCGACTCGCTGTCGCCCATCTCCACGCCGCCGGCCGGAAAATACTCCTTCCAGCGGTCGGTAACCCGCGCCGCGATGTCATCGCGGCACGACAGCTCCTCGGGGAAGCCGGGCCGCAGCCGGGCGTCGATGACGACGGGCGGCGCGTGCACGACGTGGTTGCGGACGACGCGCGGGGCGGCGGAGTGGATGTCGGCGGCCGGCTCGAAGCGCGTGAACGTCGTCCAGAGGAAGTTCGCCGGGCTCTTCGCCGCGCGCGCCGGCTGATCGCTCAGCACGAGCAGCGGCCAGCCCGCGAAGGCGGGATGCGCCGCGATGCGCGCCGGCGCGTCCGGGTCCTCGCCGGCCGGCGCGACGCCGACCACCAGGCAGCCGCCGCAGAAGACGTGCACCTCCGTGACGCCTGACGGCAGCTCCGCGGCCGAGAACGCGCGCGGCAGCTCGCGCACCGGCGCGCCGAGCCCCAGCCACACTCCCTTCGATCCCTTGTTCACCTCGGCGCCGGTATAGTCGAGCGTGTCCATCGACAGGTTGGCGAAGACGAACAGGTCCGTCTCGGGATGCGTCCGCGCCAGCAGGTGCTCCAGCGTCGCCGGGAAGTCCTTCAGGTCCACCGGTTGGTCCGTCACGATCAGGAACTTCGTCAGTGAGAGCTGGCCCTCTCCGAGGATCCGGAACGCGCTGGCCATCGCCTCGCGCGCGTAGCGCTCCTTGACTACCGCCGCCGAGAGCGAGTGGTAGCCGGTGTCGCCGTACGACCAGAGTTGCTCGACACCCGGCATCACGAGCGGAAACAGGGGTGACAGCAACTCCTGGAGCAGGTCGCCGATGTACACGTCCTCCTGGCGCGGCTTGCCGACCACGGTGGCCGGATAGATGGCGTCCCGCCTCCGGGTCACGGTCGCGACGCGGAACACCGGGTAGTCGTGCCGCAGCGAGTAGTAGCCGTAGTGGTCGCCGAACGGACCTTCCGGCCGGCGCTCGTACGGCAGCACCTCGCCGATCAGCGCGAATTCCGCGTTCGCGATCAGGGGGTGCGGCCACCCGCCCTCGACCGCGGGCAGCCGGGCGCCGGCGATCAGCGACGCCAGCGCCAGCTCCGGGATGTTCTCCGGCAGCGGAGCGATGGCCGCGAGCATCAGCGCAGGCGGGCCGCCCAGGAAGGCGGTGACCGGAAGCGGCTGTCCCAGGCTTTCCGCCGCGGCGTAGTGAAAGCCTCCGCCCTTCCCGATCTGCCAGTGCATGCCGGTCGTCTTCCGATCGTGCACCTGCAGCCGGTACATCCCGAGGTTGTGGCCGCGGCGGGCCGGATGCTCCGTGTACACCAGCGGCAGTGTCACGAACGGCCCGCCGTCGTCCGGCCACGTGGTCAGCACCGGCAGGCTGTCCAGACGCACGTCAGAGGTGACCACTTCGGTCACCGGGCCGCGGCTGCCGCGCTTCATCCCGATCCGGAGCGCCTCCCTGGCGACGTCGCGCGCGCCCCACAACGCGGCGGGCGTCGGCGGCAGCAGCGTCTCGGCCAGCTCGACCAGGCGCCGGATCAGCCGGAATGGCCGCTCCCCGAACGCCAGCTCCGCCCGCCGCGCGGTGCCGAACAGGTTGGTTACGAGGGGAAACTCCGACCCCTTCACGCTGGTGAAGAGCAGCGCCGGCCCGCCGGCGGCAATCACCCGGCGGTGGATCTCGGCCGCTTCCAGGTACGGGTCGACGGGCGCCTGGATCTCAACGACGTCGCGGTCGCGCCGGAGCTGGTCGAGGAACGTGCGAAGGTCGGAAAACGGCCCGGCGGACGGCGGCATGCCAACCAATCTTCCCACACCACGGCAAGCGCCTCCGGCACGGCCGCAGCGTCGCAACCGCGGAAGGGGGACGCTGGACATCAACGCGGCCGTCCCCCAAGGCGCGCACGGCGCGCCTCGGCGGCAGCGGCGCGGGGCGAAGGGGTCCCCGCTAGCAGCCGCCGGGGCCTTGGGGGCGCAGCCCCCATCTAGTGGAAGTAGCGCCGGTAGGCCGCGATCCAGTCGGTGGCCATCTCGCGCTGCGCGGTGGAGATGTCGATCGCGCCCTCGCACACCAGGCGCCGGAAGAGCTGCTCCAGCTCGTCCTTGACATAGGCGTTCCAGCGCGTCGCTCCGTACGGCTGGGGCCAGAGGTTGCGCGCGTCCGCGGTGCCGCCGAGCTCGGGGGTAATCAGGAAGTCGAGCTCGTATTCCTCCGCGCGCCGATAGTCCGCGCCATAGTCCTCGAATACGCGCCGGGCGACCGAGGCGGCGACCGCCGGGGGCGGAGGGGACTGGTCGCGGCCGCAGACTTCCTCGACGGACACGCGGCGCACGGCGCCCGGCGTCAGGTCCGGACGGGGCAGCGCCGGTTCCAGCAGGGTCGGGCCCGCGGCGAAGGGCGCGAGGTCGCCGCGCTCATCCACCTGCTGCACGGAGAGCACCGCCAGCAGAACCGCGGCAGCCAGTCCGGCCGCCGCGAGCGGTGCGCCGCGCCAGCCGAGACGCGGCCAGGCGACCCAGCTCTCCAGTCCGCCCGCGGCTTCGGATTCCCGCGCCAACTGCGCCTGCAGTCGTACCCGCGCCGCGTACGCATCCCGCTCGAGCGGCTGCGCCGCGCGCTGCGCCCGGGTCAGCCGCGCCAACCCCGCCACCAGGACCTCGCGCCGGTCGGCGCAGGCCGGGCAATCCTGCAGGTGCCGCCGCGCTCGCGCCAGCCGCCTGCGGCCGAGATCCCCGTCTTCCATGAGGAGCAGGTCCGCATCCGATACGTGCGATTGCCACCAGCGCATCGTGCTCAACTCCCCTGCGCCGCGTTCAACTCCGCGCGCCGGACACGCGTGGCCGCGTGCGCCAGCGCGTTCGCCACCGTTCCCACCGATACGCCGAGCGCACCCGCGATCTCCCGGTAGCGGAGGCCTTCGACGCGCAACTGCAGGCAGCGGCGGGACCGATCGGGCAAGGCGCGCACGACCGCGTGCAACTGCGCCTGCCGCTGGTCCGCCAGGAGCCGCTCCTCCGGACTCGACGCGGAGTCGATGCGATCCGGAACGCGGCCGCCGGGCACGGCGAAGCGCACCTTGCGGCGCTGTCGTTCCCGCTGCTTGAGCGCGAGGTTGCGCGCGACGCGGTAAATCCAGCCGCGCAGATTGGATCGGCCGCCGTCGCGCAGCAGATGCCGGAAGAGCGCCAGGAACGTCTCCTGCACCACGTCCTCGCAGTCGCCCGCCGCAACGCCGAACGAGCGGACGTAGCGCTGCACGCCGCCGTGGCACTCGTCGAACAACTGCAGTACCTCCAACTCGACGCGCGCGCGCACCGCCTCCCGGCTCGGGACTGCAAGCGTCAGGTCGAGCGCGGTTTCCTGGGGTGCGGCCGCCATGGCGTAGCCGCCAGTGTACATCGTGCGGACTGGCTGCCGGCATCGTGCTGCGGCGACTTGGTATGAACATTCCGGCCCCTCGCGGAATATCCCATTGAGCACGCCCTTGCACTCCCGGGAAGGAAGCACCAATCCGATGCGAGAAAACTCCACAGATTGCGGCGTCGCGGCAGCGGCGCGACGTTGCGTGGCCTGCGCCGGCCTGCTGGCGCTGACGGCACTTGCCCCGCTGGACGCCAACGCGCAGACCGCCACGTTGGAGGGCCAGGTGACCGACGCGCAAGGCGGCGCGGTGGCCGGGGCCGCCGTAACGGCGGCGGCGCCCGGCATGGCGCCCGTCGCCGCGGCGACGGACAGCGGCGGCATGTTCCGTTTCGCGACGCTCGATGCCGGGACGTACACGCTTACCGTCGCGATGCCGGGCTTCCGTACGGAGCGCAGGACCTCGCTGGCGCTCGGCGCGGGCGAGACGCTCAGGTTCGATGTGCAGCTCGGGCTGGCCCCGTTCGCCCAGCAGGTCGACGTGATCGGCGTCGGCCCCACTGCGGGGAGCACCGTCAGGCGCGACCGGATCCCGGCGACGGTGGCGGTCGTCACGGCCGCCGAGATCGAGGATCGCCAGGCCGCGTCGCTGGCCGACGTGCTGAATGAACAGCTCGGCTCGGTCTCGCTGGAGGGCGCCACCGCCAACCTGTTCCAGCCGAACCTGCGCTTTCGAGGGTTCACCGCCTCGCCGCTGCTGGGGCTGCCGCAGGGCCTGGCCGTGTATCAGAACGGCGCCCGGATCAACGAACCGTTCGGCGACACGGTGCAGTTCGACCTGATTCCGCAGTTCGCGGTCAGTCAGGTGCAGCTCAGCGCGGGGCCCGAACCCACCTATGGGCTGAACGCGCTCGGCGGCGCCATGGTGCTCAACCTCAAGAACGGCTTCGACCACACCGGTTTCCGGGGCGAGTTCTCGGGCGGCTCCTTCGACCGCTACTCGGCCACGGCGGAGTGGGGCGCCAACAACGGACCGTGGGCCGTCTATCTCGGCGCAACGCGCTTCGACGAGAACGGCTGGCGCACGGCTTCGCCGTCGGAGGTTACGCAGGCGGTGGCCGACGTCGCCTACCGCGACGAAACGGTCGACGCGGGTGTCACGTTCACCTACGCCGACTCGATGCTGAACGGCAACGCCGCGGCGCCTGTCGAGTTGCTCGACGTGGATCGCAGCGCGGTGTTCACCTACCCGGACATCACGGAGAACCGGCTCGCTTTCGTCCAGGGCCGCTTCGACATCGCCGTGTCGCCGACCTGGTCCGTGCAGGTGAACGGCTACTACCGCGACCTCGACCGCAAGACGCTGAACGGCGACGAGGCCGAGTTCGAGGAGTGCGACGACGACTTCCTGCCGCCCGGCGCGCCGCTCGGGACGCTTTGCTTCGGCGAAGACGACGATGACGACGGAGACGACGACGACCACGACGATCACGATCACGACGGAGACGATGACGGAGACGACGACGACGATGATGACAACGGCGGGCTAGGCTTCGGGACCGCCGACGACGATGACGACGACCACAATGGCGACGACGACCACGATGGGGACGACGACGATGAAGAGGCGCACCCGCTGGTGGACGTGAACAGCGGCCGCTTCATCACCGAGGACGATACGGAAGGCAACGCGGCGTACAACCGCACGACGACCCGCTCCAAGGGCTACGGCGCCACGCTGCAGGCCACCGCGGCGACCACCCACGGCTCCGGCCGCGAGAATGTCCTCGTGCTCGGCGTCTCGGCCGACCTGGCCGACGTTGGCTTCACGTCGTCGAGCGAGGTGGGTACGCTCACTCCCGAGCGCACCGTGGACGGCTCCGGACTGCTGGCCGGGCTTTACGGCCAGGCGCCGGACGATATCTTCAATACCGGCCTGGACACGGCCAACAGCGCCATCGGGCTGTACTTCACGGACACATTCTCGGTAACGCAGCAGACGCACCTGACCGTGTCGGGGCGCTTCAACCACGCCCGCATCGAGATTGGCGACCGCCTCGGCACGTCGCTGGACGGCGAGCACACGTTCTCGCGGTTCAACGTCGGCGCCGGCGCGGTGCACCAGTTCAGCGACGCCGTGTCCATTTTCGGCCGCTACTCGGAATCGAACCGGGCGCCGACCGCCGCCGAGCTGAGCTGCGCGGATCCGGCCGAGCCGTGCCGCGTGCCCAATGCGTTCATCTCGGACCCGCCGCTGGAGCAGGCCGTGGCGCGCTCGGTGGAAGGCGGCCTGCGCGGCCGCGTCGTGGATGCGTCGCGCTGGCGGCTGAACTGGTCGGTGGCGGTCTACCACACGGCCATCGCGGACGACATCCTGTTCATCGCCTCGCCGGAGCTGATCGGGACCGGCTACTTCCAGAACGCGGGCGATACGCGCCGCGTCGGCCTCGACGCGGAGCTCAACGGCCAGGTCGACCGCCTCGGCTGGTACGCCAGCTACGGGCTGGTGGACGCCACGTTCCAGTCGCCGCTTCAGCTTCCGAGCGACGAGGAAGTCAACGACGCCGCCACGGAAGGCGGCTACGTGGCGGTCGAGCCGGGCGACCACATGCCGGGCATCCCGCGCCACAGCTTCAAGGCCGGCATGCGCTACGCCCTGACCGACGCCTGGGACGTGATGCTGGAGACGGTCACGTCCTCCAGCCGTATCTTCCTGGGAGACGAAGGCAACGACCAGGTCGTGCTGGACGGTTACGGCGTGGCCAACCTGCGTTCGGTGTACCGCGCCGGCGAGCACATCGAGCTCTTCCTGCGGGTGGACAACCTGTTCGACACGCACTACGCGACGTTCGGCGCCCTCGCCGAGCTGGAGGTGTTCCTGTCGGAAGTGCCGGACGCCAGCGACCCGCGCTTCGTCTCGCCGGGCATCCCGCGCAGCGCCTTCGGGGGCGTGCGGGTGCGGTTCTAGTTCGCCGCGGTACTGTCACAATGGGTTCGTGGCGGATGTCGAGCTGTTCCTCGAGCTGCTGCTGATCCTCGTAGGGCTCGCGATCCCGATAGTCGCGCTGGCGCACTGGCTGCGCATGCCGCCGCTGGTGGGCTTCTTCGCCGCCGGCGTGGTCGTCGGGCCGCACGGCGTCGGCCTGATCGACGGCCCCGACCAGATCCGCACGCTGTCGGAGCTGGGCGTCGCGCTGCTGCTGTTCGCGGTCGGCCTGGAGCTGTCGCTCTCGCTCGTCCGGAGGTGGGCGCGGTCGGTATTCGTCGGCGGCGGCCTGCAGGTGGGCACCACCCTCGCCGCGGGCGCACTTGCCGCCGCGGCTCTCGGCGTTCCGACGCGGCAGGCGATCTTCTACGGCGCGCTGGCGGCCATGTCGTCCACGGCCATCGTGACGAAGGCCTACGCCGACCGCTCGGAGCTGGACTCTCCGCAAGGCCGGTCCGTGATCTCGATCCTGTTGTTCCAGGATCTCTGCATCCTGCCGCTCATGCTCCTGCTGCCGCTGCTCGCTTTCGGCGGGGGGGGGGAAGCCGGCGCCGGGCTGGAGCTCGCGCGCGGCCTGGCCATCATGGCCGCACTGGTCGTCGGCGGGCGCTTCCTCGTCAGGTGGGCGCTGGACCGCGTGGTGCTGTTCCGCGACCGCGACCTGTTCACGCTGTGCGTCAGCTTCTTCGGGATCGGCGCGGCGGTCGTCACGTCGGCCGCCGGGTTCTCGATTGCCATCGGCGCGTTCATCGCCGGGCTGATCATCTCCGAGTCGGAGTACGGCCTCCAGGCGCTGTCGGACGTGCTGCCGTTCCGCGCGCTGTTCAGCGGCATCTTCTTCACGTCGCTCGGCATGCTGCTCGACATCCCGGCGGTGCTCGAACAGCTTCCGCTGCTGCTGCTGCTGAGCGCGGCCGCGGTCGCCGTGAAGGTCGCGATCGTGGTCGGTGTCGTGCTGGCGCTCGGCGGCATGCTCAAGACCGCGTTGATCAGCGGTCTGAGCCTGGCGCAGGTCGGGGAGTTTTCCATCCTCCTTGCCGCCGCCGGACTGCCGCTCGGGCTGTTCCGCGACGGGGACTACCAGTTGTTCCTCAGCGTGGCGGTGCTGTCGATGATGGCGACGCCGCTGTTCATCCACTTTGCCGGACCGCTTGCGGAGCGCGTGAGCGCGCGGCTGCGCGCCGCCGCGCCGGCCGGCGCCGCACCGCGGGGAACCCTGGAGACCCTGGCCGGGCACACGATCATCGTCGGCTACGGCCTGGCGGGGCGCTACCTGGCGCGCGTCCTGACGGCGGCCGGGATCACCTGCGCCGTCGTCGATCAGAATCCCGAGCTGGTTCGCCGCGCGCGGGAGGACGGCATCGCGGTCGTATACGGCGACGGAACGCAGCCCGCGGTGCTGGAGCACGTCCGGTTGCGCGAGGCGCGCACTATCGTGTTCACCATCGCCTCGCCGGCCGACGAGCGGCGCGGCGCGGCCGTGGCCCGCAAGCTCAGCCGCGCGGTCCGGATCGTCGTGCGCACGCGCTACATCCGCGCCAGCGACGACCTGCTGGAGCTGGGCGCCAACGATGTCGTCGTGGAGGAGTTCGAGGCATCGATCGAGCTGTTCGCACGAGCGCTCGACAGCTACGAGATCCCGATCAACCGGATCTGGCGTGAGGTCGAGTCGGTGCGCCGCGAGCACTACGGACTGCTGCGCGGGAAGGCGGCGCCCGACCTGCGGCTCGACGCCCTGCGGCACCTCGGCATCCACGACGCGCTCGAGCTCGTGGAGGTCGAGGAGGGTGCACCCGCGATCGGCGGCAGCGCCACGAGCCTGGAGCTGCGGCGGCGTACCGGCGCGGTGCAACTGGCCGTGGTCCGCGACGGCCAGCCGATCTACCGGCGGGCGCCGGACTTCCACTACCAGGCCGGCGATACCATCGTGCTGGTCGGCAACCCCACAAGCCTGGAGAGCGCCATGGCGCTGTTCCGGGCGACGGGTGGCAACCCGACCGCGTGATCACGGGCCGCGCTGTTGCATGCCGCCCCGCGGTTGTCTAAGGTATGGCGATCTACCGATATTCCGGTAGAAGTGTCTACAGATTCATATTAAGATCAGAGGCTGCTGTCAGTTTGGTCAACAGCAGGCGTGCTCAGAGGAAGTCCAAGGAGGATGACCCCATGACGTTCGGACACTCGCACTGGAAGCTTGCGGCCGTCGCGATCGCGGCCGTCGCGTTGCTGGGCGTGCCCCAGGCGGCCGTGGCCGGACAGGCCGGCGGCGACGACGTGACCTTCACGAAGGACATCGCCCCGATCCTGCAGCGCAGTTGCCAGAACTGCCACCGTCCCAACTCGGTGGCGCCGATGTCGCTGCTCACCTACGAGGAAGTGCGGCCCTGGGCGCGCAGCATCAAGCAGCGCACCGCCCTGCGCAACCGCATGGGCGTGATGCCGCCCTGGTTCATCGAGAAGGACGTCGGCATCCAGAGCTTCAAGGAAGACATCTCGCTGAGCGAGGTGGAGATTGAAATGATTGGCGCGTGGGTCGATGCGGGAGCGCCCCGCGGCAACCCGGCCGACATGCCGCCGCCGGTCGTCTTCACGGCCGCCAACGATTGGGACATCGGCGAGCCGGATATCGTCGTCGAGAGCGCGCCGTTCACCATGGCGGGCGAGGCGCCCGACTACTGGGGCGCGCTGCCTCCGACACCCGTGGGCAACACCGAGGACCGCTACGTCGCGGCCGTACAGATCAAGGAAGTGAGCGACGTGCAGGGCGGCACGGGCGGCAACTTCATCTTCCACCACGCCATACACGCGCTGCTCGGACCCGACGGCTCGCCGGTGGGCTCGATTGGCGGCCCCCACGAAGTGGGCCGCAACGGCCAGACCTTCGACCACCAGGCGGGGCGCCTGCTGCCTGCGGACGCCCAGTTGGTGTGGCCGTCGATCCACATGCACGCGAACGGCGAGCAGACCACCGCCCGCCTGCTCACCGCCTACCGCTTCCACCCGCGCGGCTACGAGCCGACACGCAAGGTCGGCGACATGACCTTCGGCAACGGCGAGATCGACCTCGATCCGATGACCGCAGGCCAGGAAGTGGAGATGTACACAACGCTGCGCGAGAACGCGAAGCTCACGACCTTCGAGCCGCACATGCACGCCTCCGGCGTGCGGATGTGCATCGAGGCGATCTGGGGCGGCCGCAGCGAGACGCTGAACTGCGCGGGCTACGACCACAACTGGGTGAAGGTGTACCACTACGACGACGACTACGCGCCGCTGCTGCCCAAGGGCACGCTGATCAAGGTCACGTCGCACTTCGACACCACGCCCGCCAACAAGAACGTGATCGACCCGCGCAACTGGCAGGGACTCGGACACCGCTCCATCGACAACATGTCGATCCTGATTGCCAGCCCGATCTACCTGACGGACGAGGAGTTCGCCGAGGAGATGCAGATGCGCCGCGAGCGCCTCGACCTGGCCAAGGGCGAGTCCGTGGTCGGCTGCCCGCTGTGCGGCTTCGAAGAGCTGCCGGCGGCTGCGCAGAACTAGGCGCGGTCCGTCACAGGTGAGGGAGGAACGGGACCGTGCGAATCAGTGACAAGCACCGCCGCGGCTGGCTGCGCGGCGTGGCCATCGCCGCGTTCGGCCTGGCGCTGGCCGCCCTGGCGGCGGCCCCGGCCATGCAGGCGCAGGCACCGGCCCGCGGCCAGAACGTCATGCTGGCCTACGAGGGGTTCTGGCCGCTGGAAGACGGCAGCTACGACCTCTGGTTCGGCTACTACAACCGCAACTGGGAAGAGACCTTCGACGTGCCGATCGGTCCGGACAACTTCATCGAGCCCGGCGGTCCGGATCGAGGTCAGCCGACCCACTTCTTTCCTCGGCGCAGCCAGTTCGTCTTCAAGATCAACGTCCCGGCCGACTTCGGCGACAGCGAAGTGGTCTGGACGCTCACCACGCACGGCAAGACGTCCAGCGCGTACGCCACGCTGCGGCCGGAGTACATTGTCGACGAGACGGTGATGATGGCCAACTTCGGCGCCGGCGGTCCGACCGGCTTCGTTCCGCAAATGATGGACAACAAGCCGCCCGTGCTGATGATCGAGGGCGAGAAGGAGCTCCGCGTGAGCGCCGGCGAGCCGGTGGCGCTGAGCGCCGTGGTCGAGTATGAAGGGAACTTCGGACCGCGGCCGATGCCGGCGGCGCTGGTCGGCACGAGCCACTTCGTGCCGAACTCGGCGACCGGCCTGCGGCTGTCGTGGTTCCGCTACCGGGGCCCCGGGGAGGTGGTGTTCGACCCGCCGCAGACCAAGGTCTGGCAGGATCGCCGCGACGGCGGCAACTCGCCCTGGTCCGCCGGCTGGGCGCCGCCGCCCGTGCCGGAGGGCAACCGCTGGACGGCAACCGCCACGTTCAGCGAGCCGGGCGAGTACGTGCTGCGGGCGCTCACGACCGACGGCGGCCTGATCGACTTCGACGACGTCAAGATCACGGTCACGCGCTAGGTCGAATCTCCGGCCCGGCCGGGAGCCTTGCCCGTCCTGACGCCGAAGCGACGAGACTGATGCTTCCGCGGCACGCCGGGGCGCTGGGTGTGGCGGCGCTGGGCAGCTTTCTCCTGGCGCTCGGCGCCGGCCCGGCGGCGGCGCAGGACACGCCTCTGATTACGGGGGTCCACCACGTGCACATGAACGTGGTGGACCCCGACCTTTCCATCGCCTTCTACACGGGCGCCTTCGAATCCACGCGCAAGACGGAGGTCGCGGGGTGGCCCGCCGTGCGCAGCGAGGACGTCCACCTGCTGTTCGAGCAGGTGCCGGAGGCTGCGTCGGCCGACCTCGACACCCCGCTCTGGCACTTCGGCTGGAACAGCCCCGATCTGGTCGCCGACTACGAGCGCATCGCCGCGCTGGGCGTGGAATTCTTCCGCGTGCCGCCGCCGTCCGGGCACATGTACTCCCCCGACGGCATCGACGTGGAGATCAGCCCGTACGGACCGCACAGCGGCGGGACCGGGCCGCGGACGTTCAACCACGTGCACCTGATGAGCGACGCGCCGCTGTGCGCCGCCGAGTGGTACGAGCGAGTGCTGGGGCTGGAGCGTCTGCCGGCGATCGGCGGCGGAGACGCGCCCGCGGACTGCCGCGTGGAGTTCGGCCCCCGCCGGGATCCGGGCAACCAGATCCACCAGCCGAACGCGCGCCTGAAGGCCGGGGACATTCTCCTGTCCATCTACCCCAACCAGCGCCCAGAGCGGCCGCTTGTGTCGCCCCGCGGACGCGTGCTCGACCACATCGGCCTGGCCACCGGCGACCTGCGGGCCACGCTGGCGCACCTGCGGGCGCACGGCGTCACGGTGCTGGAGGACATCCACCGCTTCGGCGACTCCGACCTGCAGGCGGCTGTGATCGAGGGACCGGATCGGCTCGCCATCAAGCTGGTCGAGACTTCGGAAGCGCCCGCCAGGGCGTCCAGGCGGTTGCTGCTGCTGACGCACAACGCGTTCTACAAGCACGACAGCCTCGCCGCGGCCGAAACCGCGGTGGCGGAGCTTGGACGCGAAGGCGGTTTCGAGGTGACGTCGCCGGAAGGCTACCTGCAGGAAGCCGACGCCATCGACCTGTCGTTCATCTCGGCCGACTACCTGGCGCAGTTCGACGGCGTCATGATGATGACGAACGGCGAGCTGCCGCTGAGCGGCGAGCAGCGCCGTGCGCTCGTCGAGTTCGTCAGCGGCGGCGGCGGTTTCGTCGCCGTGCACCAGACTGTCGTCACGCTGTACACGTTTCCCCGGTTCGGCGAGCTCGTCGGAGCGTACCTGGCCCGGGGGCCGATCTTCGACGTCACGAACCGCGAGCAGCGGGTGGCGGTGCTCAACGTGGAGGACCGCGATCACCCCGCCACGCGGATGCTGGGCGAAAGCTGGGCGCTGCACGACGAGTTCTACCAGTTCGCCCGCGAGGCTTGGGACCCAGCGCGGCCGGAAGAGGCGGTCGGCCCGACGGGGCACCCCGTGCCGTACGCCTTCTCGCGCGACCGCGTGAACGTGCTGCTGAGCTTCGATTCCGAGCGGACCGACTTCACCGGGCTCGAGCCGGACTGGGAGCGGGGCGGCGACTATCCGCAGGCGTGGTACCAGCATTTCGGCCGGGGGCGCTCGTTCTATACGTCGCTCGGCCACCGCGCCGACCTGTGGAGCGGCGACGCCACGTTCCGGGCGCATATGCTCGGCGCCATACAGTGGGCGCTCGGACTCGCGGATTGAACGCGTTCGCACTGACGTGCGGCCGCGCCGGCGCCAAAGGCTGCTAAAGTTCACCGCAGGAGGAAGGCCGTGGAGAAAAAGACCCTCGTTAACGGGAGGACGTTCGCGGCGGCAGGCGCGATCGGCGCGCTGCTTGCCGTCATGGCGTTGCTGGCCGGACCGGTCGCCGGGCAGACCGGCGCGCCGTGGCCCAGCCTCGAGGTCGACGCAGACTGGCAGGCGCCCCGGACGCCGTGGGGCGTGCCCGATCTGACCGGCATCTGGGACAGCAAGAACACGACGCCGCTGCAGCGGCCGGAGGAATACGCGGACCGCGAATTCCTGACCGAGGAGGAGGTCGCGGCGCTCGACGGCGAGCGGATCGCGGTGGAGCAGGCCGACGACGCGCAGGGCCGGGACGTGCGGGCCGAGCGCGGCACGCCGGAGGACGTGGAAGGCGCCTATAACAACATCTTCAGCACCTCGATAGGGCAGCGCTACAGCCTGCACCGGCGCACGTCGCTGATCATCGACCCGCCGAACGGGCGGTTGCCGGCCATGACGCCCGAGGGCGAACGGCGCGCCGATGAGCGCTCGCAGTCGCTCGCCGCGCGCGCGGCCGCGCAGGCCGCCGCCGGCATCGACCTGCCGTACTTCGTCGATCTGCAGGACCGCTACGACAACCCCGAGGATTCCGGCAACCTGGAGCGCTGCGTGGGCGTGACCCTGCCGTGCACCGGCGGCCTGTGCGGCATCAGCCGCATCGTCCAGGGCTCGGCGTGGGTGGGCATCTACTACGAGCAGGGCCACGGCGGCGGCGCGTTCCGGCGCATCCCGCTCGACGGGCGGCCGCACGCGCCGGCGCACATCCGGCAGTGGATGGGCGACTCGGTCGGGCACTGGGAGGGCGACACGCTCGTGGTGGACACCACGAACTTCAGCGACCGGACGAGCTACATGGGCGCCCAGGAGAACCTGCACCTGGTCGAGCGTTTCACGCTCGTGGCGCCCGACCTGCTCCGGTACCAGATCACCGTCGAGGACACCGACGTCTGGACGGCGCCCTGGACCATGGATCTGGCGCTCGCCCGCCTGGACAACGCGCGGAACCTGATCTTCGAGTCGGCCTGCCACGAGGGGAACTACGCCCTCACCGCGATGCTGGCCGGCGCGCGGATCGACGAGGCCGCCGGGCGCTGACGCGGAGCAAGTAATCGCATGATGCCGAACCTGCAGACTGGAATCCGGACTGCCGTCGCGATTACCGGCGCGGCAATGCTCGCCGCGACGTATGCGACCGGCCAGGGCCCGCGTGACAATCCGGATGCGACGTCGGCGCAGTTGCTCTCCATCCGGGACACCACCACCATGACCAATCCGTACCGGATGGTCGAGAACTGGCCCACGCTGCGGCCGGGCCAGACCTGGGGCGCGGCCATCAGTCTTCTGCCGGACAACACCGGCGGCCTGTGGATGCTGTTCCGCTCCGAGCCGCCGCTCAACTACATCGACGCGTCCGGCCAGGTCACGAAGGGCATCGGCGAAGGCATGATCGTGACGTCACACGGCCTCTGCATGGATCACGACGGCAACCTGTGGGCGGGCGACAGCGGTCCGTTCCGCGACAGTCCCGAAACACGCGGACGCGGCTTCCAGATCCACAAGTTCAGCCCGGACGGGGAACTGTTGCTCAGCCTCGGCAAGGCGGGCGTCTCGCAGGCGGGCGAGGATACGTTCATCGGTCCGACGGCGTGCGCAGCCGCGCCAAACGGGGACATCATCATCGCCGACGGCCACTGGCCGCGGCCCGCCAGCGGGCAGCAGGACGGCGACCGCCTTGTGCGGATAACCACGGACGGGGAGTTCATCGAGGCGGTCGGCCGGCAGGGGACGGGGCCCGGCGAGTTCATGGGACCGCACGCCCTGGCGTTCGACTCGCAGGGCCGCCTGTTCGTCGCCGACCGCTCGAACAACCGCATCCAGATCCTGGACGAGAACCTCGAGTTCATCGACGAGTGGCGTCATTTCGGCCGGCCGAGTGGCATCACCATCCTCGAGGACGATACGCTGCTCGTGTCGGATTCGGAGTCGGGCTGGAACGTTCCCGGACCGGACACGGCGCCCGAGGGCGGGGGTCGCGCGGCGCGCAATCCGGGCTGGCAGAATGGAATCCGGATTGGCAACGCCCGGGACGGCTCCTTGCGCTATTTCATTCCCGGGACCGTGCCGGAAGGCATGGCGGGCGACGAGTTGGGCAACATCTTTGCCGGATTGACCGCCTTCTGCGACGAGAGTCCCTCCGGCGGCTGCCTGCAGAAGTGGGTGCCGCGCGAGGATTAGCTAGCGGTCGCCGCCGCGCTGCGCGGCCAGCGCGGCTTCAATCTCGGCCGGCCCGAGGCCCTGCTGCTGCAGGTACTCACGCATGATCTCCTCGGGGCTGCGGGTATCGATCTCGTTGTTCTCGAACGCGAAGCGCTCCTGGCCGCGCTGAAGCTCCCACGGCAGCCCGCGCTCCTTCAGCAGATCCTGCAGCAGGGCCACGGTCCAGGGCCGGATGTTGATGTTCGCGACGCGGCCCTCTTCCTCGCCGTTCGCGATCTGCAGCGGCGTGTAGCCGTTGTTGTTCTGCACGTGCAGCTCGGCGCCTTCCCCGACCAGCCGCAGGACGATGTCGTTCGCGCCGCGCCACGCGGCGCCGTGCAGCGGGGTATCGCCGTCGTTGTTGGCCGCGTTCACATCCCCACCGAGCTCCAGCGCCACTGCCAGCGCCTCGAGCGCTTCCGGATTCGTGCCGCTGTCCTCATTGGGGTTGAACATCTCCACGCCGGATGCAGCCATGATCGGCGTCGTGCCCCGCTCGTTCGCCAGCGTGATGTCGGCGCCGTACTCGGCCAGCAGCCGCATCATCGCGGCGTCGGCGCCCTTCGCGGCGACCAGGATCGGCGTGGCGCCCTGCTGCGTCCAGAACCCGCGGAACCCGTCGACGATCGGCTCTGCGATCCTGGCGTTGACGTCGGCGCCGCGATCGAGGAGCAGCCGTGCGAAATCCAGGCTGCCCAGCGTGCCGGTTGGCTCGGGGTGAGGAAAGAAGCCGATGTTCAGGTTCCTTGTGCGCACCACCTGGTGCAGCGCGGGCCAGCCCTGCGCGGCGGCGTTCGGGTCGGCGCCGGCGTCGAGCAGGAACGCGGCCAGCTCCCAGTGCGCGTTGGCCGCCGCGATCACGAGCGCGCTGGTGCCGTCCGGCGCAGTCTCGTTCACGTCCGCCCCGCCAGCCAGCAGCGCCGTCACCGCGTCAGCCCGCCCGGCCCGCACGGCGAACAGGAACGGCGTGAACTCGTCCATGCGCCTGACGCGCCGCGTGTACGTTCCGGTCCCGGACGCCGCTTCCGCCTCCGCCGGCCCGTGCGACCACGCGCGCAGGTCGGCGCCGGCCGCCAGCAGCGCGCGGATGACGTCCGCGTGCCCCTCGCCCGCGGCCCACATCAGCGCCGTCTGGCCGCGCGTCTCCTCGGCGGCGTTCACGTCCGCGCCGGCGGCGATCAGCGCGTCGACGGACCGCAGGCCACCCGCACGCGCCGCCGACATGAGGACCGTCTCGCCGCCGCGCCGCGCCGTGTTCGCATCGGCTCCGGCCGCCAGCAGGCGTTCGACGAGCGCCCCGTATCCGCGCTCCGCGGCCAGCGCCAGCGGGGTGACGCCGTAGCGGTTCACGGCATCGGTCATGGCCCCGGCGCGCAGCAGCAGGTCGGCCGCATCGACGTCGTCGCGGTAGGCCGCCCAGTGGAGCGCCGTGGTGCCGTCCGGTTGCGCCCGATCCGGATCTTCCCCCGCGTCCAGCAACCGGCTGGCGGCCGCCCGGTCGCCGCTCTTCACCGCTTCTACCAGCGGCACTTCCGGCGGCGCCGCGGACGCGGCCACGACCGCCAGCAGCGGTGCAATCAACGCGATGGCCAGCGGGTGCCTGTCCAGGGTCATCATCAGATGCCGGTGAGACGTCCGGTGCTGTCGCCGATGCCCTCGACGCCGGCGCCGGCGCCCACCTTGTCGAGCAGGCTGAGGCCGAGGTTCATGAACGGCGTGTCGAACTTCGCCTTGAGGTGCCGCCCGGTCTCCAGTTGCCCGCCGGCGCCGCCGATCAGGGCCACCGGCAGGTTGTGCGGCACGTGCAGGTTGCCGTCGCCGAACGATGCGCCGTACAGCATAACGACGTTGTCGAGCAGGGTCCCGTCGCCGTCGGGGGTGTTGTGCATCCGCTCCACGAAGTGCGCGAACAGGCCCATGTGGAATTCGTTGATGCGGGTGTTCTTCTCCACGGCTTCCGCCCGGTTGCCGTGGTGCGAGATGTCGTGGTGCGCTTCGGGGACGCCGAGCTCGGTGTAGGCCCGGTGGCTGAGCTCCCGCGCGATCTGGAAGGTGGACACTCGGGTGATGTCGGCCCGGTAGGCCAGCAGGAGCAGGTCGAACATGAGCCGCGCGTGATCCTCGAACACCGGCGGGATGCCGAGCGGCGCGTCGGCTTCGATCTCCGGCGCGTCGGCCGCGCGACGCTCCGTCTGCTGGATGCGGTGCTCGACGTCGCGGATGGCGTCGAGGTACTCGCTGACCGTGCGCCGATCGGCCGGCGCCAGCTCCGCCTGCAGGCGGGCGAGGTCCTCCGACACGCCGTCCAGGATGCTGCGGTCGATTTTCAACTGCGCCGCGCGGCCCGCCTGGTCGCCCGGCTCGCCGAACAGGCGCTCGAACACGACGCGCGGGTTGGTCTCCATGGGCAGCGGCAGCGTCGCCGTACGCCAAGACAGCGTGTTGATGTACGCGCAACTGTAGCCGCCCTCGCAGTTGCCGGTCATGAAGTTGGGTTCGAGCGCGAGCTCCAGCGACGGGAGCGGCGTCTCGCGGCCGAGCGCGTCCGCCGCGAACTGGTCGATGGTCTTCCCGGCCTGGATGTCCGCTCCCTCGGTGCGCCTGGCGCGCATGCCGTTCAGCCAGCAGCCGCTGCCGCGGGAGTGCGGGCCGCTGCTGGCGTCGAGCGCGTCGCCCGCCGCGTTCGCCAGTCCGCTGACGATCGTCAGTTGCTCGCGGTACGGCGCGAGCGGGGCCAGGATGCGGGGCAGGTCGAACCCGCGTCCTTCCGTCTTCGGCAGGAACTCGCGGAGTATCAGCCCGTTGGGTACGAACACGAAACCGAGGCGCACCGGCGCCGCGGCGGCCGTGCGGCTCAGGGCCGTCAGCGCCGGCACCATGGCGTCGAGCAACGGCAGCGCCAACGTGGCGCCGACACCCCGGAGAAACGTCCGCCGCGGCAGCGCCAGCTTGTTGATGATCATTGTTCTCCCCCACCGGCCGAACGGCGCATCCGGAACGGAATGCTGCGCGTGATGCCGGCGACAACGTCCGCCAGGCGGTAGTCCGGCTCCGCGTCACGCACGATGCGGCGCACGGCCGGCATGTCGTAGGGCTCGAGCCCCCGGCCCAGGGCGTACGTCAGCAGTTTCTCGGTGACGTTGGTGACGAACTGCTCGGGCCGGGACGCGAGCGCGTCGCGGAACCCGACGACGCCGTCGAACGAGGTGCCGTCGGGCAGCGTGCCCGAGGCGTCGATCGGCCGGAACCCGTCGTCCACCTCGCGCCAGCGGCCCACGGCGTCGTAGTTCTCGAGCGCGAATCCCGGCGGGTCTATGGTCGCGTGGCACCCCGCGCAGACCGGGTTGCGCCGGTGCTCGGCCAGCCGTGCGCGCACGGTGTCGGCCTTGCTGTGGTTGCCGACCTCGTCCTCCTCCAGCGCCGGCACGTCGGCGGGCGGATCCGGCGGCGGCGCGCCGAGGATGTTCATCAGGATCCACTTGCCGCGCAGCACGGGCGAGGTGCGGTTGGGGCGCGACGTCACGGTCAGCACGCTGCCGTGCCCCAGCAGCCCGCGGCGATGCGGATCGGGGACCTCCACGCGCCGGAACTGGTCACCATAGACGCCGGGGATGCCGTAGTGCCGCGCCAGCCGCTCGTTGACGAACGTGTAGTCCGCGGTCAGCAGATCCATGATGCCGCGGTTCTCGCGCAGGACGCTCCCGACGAACAGCTCCGTCTCGCGCCGGAACCCGAGCCGCACGCCGTCGTCGAAGTTCGGGAACAGCGCCCAGTCCATGTGGATGGCTTCTAGGTTGCGGAGTTGCAGCCACTGGCCGGCGAAGTTCCGCACGAGCTCCGTGGACCGCTCGTCGGCGAGCATCCGCCGCACCTGCGCGCCGAGCTCGTCCGGGTCGCTCAGCGCGCCGCGCGCAGCTGCCTCCAGCAACTCGTCGTCGGGGATGCTGCTCCAGAGGAAGAACGACAGCCGCGACGCCAGCTCCAGGTCGCTGATCCGGTAGTTCGTGTCCGGCGCGATTCCGTCCGGGTCGCGCTCCACGCGGAAGAGGAACTCCGGGCTGACCAGGATCCTGCGCAGCGCCGCCTCGATGCCGGCCTCGAAATCTCCGCCCGCGTCCCGTCCGGCCCGGAACACCGGCAGGACCTGGTCCACGTCGGCGGCGGTTGCCGGGCGCCGGAACGCCCGCCGCAGCAGGCTCGACAATATCTCGGCCGCGCAGGCCGCCTCGTCCGCCCCGCTCGCGGGCCGGCACGTCAGGATCGCCCGCCGGCTCGCCGTCTCGCCCGTGCTGGTGCTGCCGAACGGACCGGCGATGGTCACGCGGTCGACGAACGGCTGGAAGATCATCTGGCTCGGCTCGCCGACGACGCCGGTCACGTAGTGCGGCTTGAGGAAGCGCTCGATGCGCGCGTCGGCCTCGCGGATGGACGGCAGCTTGAGGAAGGCGGCGCTGATCTCGCGCGTCCCCGCGGTGACCGGCAGCTGCAGCCGCCAGGTCCGCTCCTCGTGGGGCCGGAACTCGCCGCGCGGCTCAAGCGTGAACAGCGCCACCCGCTCGCCGTCGAGCGCAATCTCCAGCTCGTGCGGGTCCGGGAATCCGACGCTGCCGTCGCACTCGCCCTGTATGCGGCAGAGCAGGTCGATAGCGATCTCGTAGTTGCCGCTGCGGGGAAAGTGGTGCTGCACGAGCAGGCCGCCCCGCGTACCGAACGGCAGGCCGTCTATGTGCTCGTACTGCGGCTGGGTCTCGGCTACGCGGTACTCCGTGACGGCCGCCGCCGGGAGCGGGCCGCCGAGCGCCTCGCGGCTGATCTTGCGTGCGGCGGCCAGGTACTGCTCCAGTTGTGACTGGCTGATGCGCAGCACGCCGGCGATGTTGTCGAAGCCGTAGCCGGCGTCGTCGGTCGGCAGCAGCGCGGCGACGTCCACGTCGATCGCCAGCAGGTCGCGGACCGCGTTGCGGTACTCGGCGCGGTTGAGCCGGTGGAACGCTTCCTTGCGGCCGGGGTTCGGATCAGCCGCGGCGGCGCGGTCGAGCTCGGCTTCCAGCCAGCTCGCCAGCGACTCGCGCGTCGCGTCGTCCGGCCGCGGCCGGCCGGCCGGCGGCATCTGGCCGGTCCGCACCTTGCGCACGACCTTTTCCAGCAGCGCCGCATGTGCGCCGGGCGCGCTCAGATCGACCGTGTCGAGGGCAAGTCCCGCGTAGCTGTCCTTCAGCCGGTCGTTGTGGCACCCGACGCAGTAGCGGTCGAGCACGGCGCGCGGCGCCGCGGGGTCCGCCGCCTGCGCCGCCGCCGCGGCCGGCATGCCGACGGCCGCCAGTGCGCACGCCAGACCTGCTGCCAGGCCCGCCCCGCTTCGATTCTTCATGCCCGTATCGCGGCGCATCCCAACTTCAGGGCATGCTCCACCCACTCTATTGATGAAGCCTATCATCACAGCGCGGCCGCATCGCTGCAAATTGACGCCGCGCGGCGGCTGTTGGCGCAAGACCCTTGCGCCAGGACGCGTCCGCACGGCAGTTGCCGTCATTCCTGCCTGCACGCCGCCGTGGACCGCCTTGTACGCCCGCCAACCGTGCGCCCGCCGCGCTCACCGCCGGCGATACCAGGCGAACCGATCCGTCACGTCTCCGAGGCCCGGCACCGGCATATAGGAGACGTCGGTGTGGCCGATCGCGCTCAGCGGCATGCCCGGCAGCGCAGGCACCGGCGTATTCGAGAGCAGGAGCCCGCCAGGCGGCAGCATCCGCGCGAGGTTCATGAGGGCGAGCGACTGTTCGAAGGTGTCGTAATAGACGAGGATGTCGGTGGCCACGATCAAATCGAACCGCTCGTCCGGCCCAAGCGGCGCGAGGCGCTGCAGCACGATGTTGAGATCCTCCACGGTCACCGCGAGCACGACCTCCGGCCGCACGTGCACCGTGCGGACATGCACGTTGCCGGCTGACGGCGGAACGCGGAGCTCCTCCCCCGGCGCGCCGATCGCCGCGCCCAGGCGCTCCCGGTACGCCGCCAGCGCTCCGCGCCACGGGAGATCCAGGTTGCGGGGGAGCGCCAGGGTGTACGGCCGGCCGGCGGCCGCCTCGTTTCGTGCGTCCTCCAGGTGGCGGATGACGCGCGGGTTCAGATCGAACGCCGTCACTTGCAGGCGCCCGGCCTCGGCGAGGCCCAGCGCCAGCAGCGAGTCGATCACGGCAAACGGCTGAATCGTCTGGATCGGATAGACGTCGTACCCTTCGTCCTTGTCCGTGAAGTCGAGCCCGGGCCCGACTATGCCGGCACGGCGGATGCCGCCGGCCGGCAACAGGCCGCGGTCGCGCACGGCGCGCAGCGCTTCGTCGATGCCGAAGTCGACCAGAATCGAGGTGTCCGAGGACAGTCCGCGTTCGCGGAAGGCCGTCCGGTCCAGGAGCAGGGCGTCCGGATCGTTGCGGCCGATCGCCGCATCCAGGGACCGGGAGATCTGCAGCGTCTCGGCCGGGCCGCGGCGCACCTCGGCGTCCAGGTAGGAACGCAGGCGGTCCCGGCCGGACGGCGTCTCCGGGTCGAAGCCGTTGCGGAGCAGCACCCCACGGGCGAACTCGATCCGCTCGGTCCGCGACCCCGCTGCCACCGTGTCGATGAAGTCCCCGATGCGCGCGGCCACCATGTCAGGCAGTTCCGCGTCCGCCTGCGCCAGCGCCGCCACCTGCTCCGGGGTGGGGCGCGGCGCACTGGTGAACGTGGCGCCGAACAGCAGGAAGTTCACGACCGTATCGTCGTCGCCGCGCGCCAGCCGCGTGCGGATCGCCCGGTCGCGGCGCTCCACCCATCCCGGCCAGGCCGCTTCCCGCGGCTCCGGCGCCAGTCCGCGGAGCGGCTCCGGGAGCAGATCCGGCCGCAGCGCCTCGATTACCGGCCGGGCGTCGGCGTAGGGCATGCTGCGGGCCGCGGCGCCCGGCGGCGGCGCTTCCGGCTGCGTCGTTCCGGACAACACGCCCGGCACGCCGAGAATCGCCGCGGCTAACGCCGCGCTCCGCTGCAGCCGCATCGTCCGGGCAATCTACTACGCGGCGCATTGCGGCGGCAGGATGGAATCGTTCTTTTTTGGTTGACGACGCCAACCGTCGTGCAACAACATGGCGTAATCTGCAGCCTGCGGCGAAGCATCCGTTCGTGGGCCTTGTCGTTCCACCCGCCCGCGGACGGCCGCGCATTTTTTGCGTGGCACAATGGAGCGCGTCTTGCCGCGGCGCTTTCGAGGCACAAGGTATGTCCCGCGGCAAGCACGTGCTTGAACCGGGAGAGGAGGAACGATGAAGGCACAACGGATGCGATACGTCGCGCTGGCCGGTCTTGCGTTCGCTCTACTGCTTGCGCCGGCCACCGTCCTGGCGCAAAGCTCCATCGCCGGTGAGGTGACTGACGAAACCGGCGGCGTGCTGCCGGGCGTGACCGTGGAAGCGGCCAGCCCGGCGCTGATCGAGGGTTCCCGGACGGTGTTCACCGACGGACAGGGCCGCTACTCGGTGGTCGACCTGCGGCCCGGCGTCTACACGGTCACGTTCTCGCTGCAGGGGTTCAGCACCGTCCGGCGCGAAGGCGTCGAGGTGGTCGCCGGGGTGAGCGTGCCGATCAACGCCCAGATGGCGGTCGGCTCGCTGCAGGAGACCGTAACCGTCTCGGGTGCGACGCCCGTGGTCGACATCCAGCAGGCGACGCAGCGGTCGGTGATCGACCGCGAGACGATCCAGGCGCTGCCGACGAACCGCACTACGCACACCGTCGGGATGATCCTGCCCGGCATGAAGATGACCGGACAGATGGTGGGCGGCGCCGGCAGCACGATCGTCCAGCAGTACATCACCGCCCGCGGCAAGAACCAGATCCAGAACACCTCGCAGGTGGACGGCATGGACACGCGGATGATCCGCGGCGGCGGCAACCTGCCGTACGACAACATCGGGATGGCCCAGGAAGTCTCCATAGAGACCAACCCGACCACTGCCGAGACGGCCGGGGGCGGCATCCGCATCAACATGATCCCGCGCGACGGCGGCAACGAGTTCAGCGGCGACGTGCACTTCAGCGGGATGGTCAGCGACTGGCAGGCCGACAACATCACCGACGATCTCCGCGCCCTCGGCGCCACGACGCCCACGTCCACCGAGAACATGTTCGACTTCAATCCGGCGTTCGGCGGGCCAATAGTGCGCGACCGGCTCTGGTTCTACGTCTCCGGGCGCGTCAATCACGCCAAGCTCGGGCCGGCGGGCGCGAGCTTCTTCTCGCCCGATCCGGAGACCGGCCAGCTCCTGCCCGACCCGAGCCGGCCGGGATTCAACAACACCGCCACGGACAACATTTCCTTCCGCCTCACCTGGCAGGCGGGCCAGAACCACAAGATCACGAGCTACCGCGACCAGTTCTGGCGCTACCAGTCGCACTTCCTCGGCTCGGCGACGACGGACTGGGCGACGGTGCCGCAGGAGTACTCGCGCGGTACGCAGTACGTCTGGCCGACCAAGTGGACGTACACGGCGACCAACCGGCTCCTCATCGAGGCCGGCTTCCAGTACTGGGGCTACGACAACACGCTGTTCCACCCGCAGGAGGGCACGCGCTTCGACGCCCCGGCGTCGTACGGCGGCCCGCCGGAGATGCAGACCGGCCCGTGGTACGCCAACGCCGGCCAGTTCCACATCCCCGGCAACCTCATGACCAAGGCGTTCATCCTCGGCAGTTGCTGCCGGCGCTACATCCAGCCGTCGCACGTCTACGCGACCAGCGTGTCGTACGTCACCGGCTCGCACAGCTTCAAGGCGGGCCTCATGGGCCGCTGGGGCCACGAACAGATCAAGCGCGAGCAGCACAACGGCTCGCTGTCGCAGTGGTACATCTTCGGCAACCCGTTCCGGGTGCGCATCTCGCCCGACCCGTCCGACATCAAGATGAACGTGAACCGCGACATCGGGTTCTACGTGCAGGACCAGTGGACGATCGACCGGCTTACGATCAACGCCGGCGTGCGGGTGGAGCACTTCAACGGCGGCATCGGCGAGAGCTCCTCGCCGGGCGGGCGGTTCGTGCCGGCGCGTTCGGTCCAGGAGTTCGAGGTCTGGAACTTCACCGACGTGCTGCCGCGCTTCAGCGTCGTCTACGACCTGTTCGGCGACGCGCGCACCGCGCTCAAGTTCAGCGCCGGCCGCTACGTCGGGACGCTGGGCGCCGTGCCGCTGGAGGAGTACAACCCGCTGCGGACCGCGAACGAGGACCGCAGCTGGTTCGACCGCGACCTGGGCGGGCTCGATCTGCCGACCAACGGCGACAACATCGCCCAGGACAACGAGATCGTGCCGAGCGCCGACCCGCAGTTCGGCCTTCGCGCGGCGCGCCAGGCCCACCCGGACATCGAGCGGGAGGACAGTTGGGACTTCTCGGCCGGCGTCCAGCAGGAGCTGACGGCCGGTGTCTCGGTCAGCGCCATGTGGTACCACACGCGCGAGGGGCGGTTGTGGGCGCTCCGCGACGTCGGGCTTGGCCCGGGCGACTACCGGCGGTTCGACGTCGCCAATCCGCTGAGCCCGAGCGAGATGATCCCGGTGTACGACCTGATCCCGGGGACGGAGATCGGCAACGTCTTCGCCGTGTCGTCCGACATCAACCAGCGCACCTACAACGGCGTCGAGCTGAGCACGCAGGCGCGGCTGAACACCGGCGGCACCATTCTCGCCGGCTGGTATTTCGACCGGCAGATCGAGGTCGACTGCGACACGCACGACCCGAACAACTTCCGCTTCTGCGACGAGACGGGCGAGCTGTACCAGGACCACGGCGTGGTTGACCCGATCGCGTTCCGGCACGAGTTCAAGCTGGCCATTACGCACGACCTGCCCGGCGGGTTCGAAGGCGCGATCTCCTTCATCAGCTATCCGGGCGCCGGGGGATCGCCGCCCGCCCGCTCCGCGCCCGACGGGGCCGACACGCGCTGGCGGGACGTCGGCATGGTCATCGGCAACACGCCGTGGGGGGCGCCCACCGTACCGATCCGGGACGTGCTGCTGCTGGCCCCCGGCGCGGAATACCTGGACCGCTGGAACCAGCTCGACATCAGCATCAAGCGGCGTTTCCGGGCGGGCGGCATCGACTTCCTGCCGTCGCTCGACCTGTACAACGTGAACAACTCGAGTGTCGTCCTGGGTGAGACCGAGACTTTCGGACCCAGCCGCGGTCAGCCGCTCACGATTCTCGGCGGCCGGTTGATGCGGCTCGGCGTCCTGGTCCGGTTCTGACGGATAGCGGACCGGCGATTTCGGGTATCCTGACGCGCGCGTGCGGCTGTTCCCTGCCGCACGCGCGCGTTTCTTTTTTGTAGCGACAGGACGAGGTGATGGGACGATTCGACGGGAAGGTGGCGCTGGTGACCGGCGGCGGGACGGGCATCGGCCGCGCGGTGGCGCTGGGCCTCGCCGGCGAGGGCGGCAAGGTCGTGGTGACGGGGCGGCGGCTCGAACCGCTCCGGGAGGTCAGCGAGACGAATCCGGATCGGATCCGGTTCGTGCAGGCCGACGTCGCGCAGGGTGAGGACGTGACGCGCGCGGTCGCATTCGCCGTTCAGGAGTTTGGCGGACTGGACGTGCTCGTCAACAACGCCGCCGCGTGCACGATGCGCCCGTTGGCGAGCCTGACGGACGAAGCGATCTCGGAGATGCTCGACGTCAACGTCAAGGGCACGCTGATGGGCATCCGCGAGGCGCTGCCACAACTGAGCGCCCGCCGCGGTTGCGTGGTCAACGTCACGTCGGTGACGGCGAGCGCCGCCACGCCGGCGATGTCGGCGTACGGCGGGAGCAAGGCGGCCGTCGAGCAGCTCACGCGCTGCCTGGCCGTCGAGCTCGGCCCGGCCGGCGTGCGCGTCAACGTGGTGTCACCCGGGATGACGCTGACGCCGATGCTGGAGTCCAACATGGACCCGCAAGGTATCGAGCGGACAGCGGCTCACACACCGCTGCGGCGCGTCGGCACGCCCAAGGACGTCGCCGAGGCGGTGCTGTTCCTCGCCAGCGACCAAGCCGCGTGGATCACCGGCCAGATCGTGCAGAGCAGCGGCGGGTTGTCGCTGTAGGTTCAAGGAGCAGGCGTCCGCCTTGAAACCGCGCGCCGGCGTGCTGCTCGGATTTCTCGCCGCCGTCTGGGCGGTGTCCCTGTACGGCCTCTTTGCGGATGACCGGCTCGTCCCCGCCCTGGCGCTGCTTCCGCGCCGAATCGACGGCCTGCCCGGCATTCTCACCGCGCCACTCGTGCACGCCTCCCTCGCCCACCTGCTTGCCAACACCGCGCCCCTGCTGATTCTCGGCGGCATGGTGGCCATCCGCGGCGCCGCCTACTACCTCGCGACGACGCTCGCCATCGCCGTCTTCGGCGGCCTGGGTCTGTGGCTGGTCGGGCGGGACGCGGCGCACATCGGCGCCAGCGGCGTGGCCTTCGGCTACTTCGGGTTCCTGGTAGCCCGCGGCTGGTACGAACGCCGGTTGGGATCAATAGCCGCCGCCGTCCTGGTGGCGGCCGTGTACGGGGGCATGCTTGGCGGCGTCCTGCCGCGCGCGGACGGGGTTTCCTGGGAGGGCCACCTCTGCGGCCTGCTCGCCGGCTGGCTGTACGCCCGCACCGCGCGCCGCACGCGGTCCAGGGCCTAGGGCGCGGCTTCCTGCTCCGCGGCGCGCATGCCGTGGAGCATGTTGGCCATGTAGTAGTTGCCCTCGTGGCAGGCGTACTCGTAGACCTCGCCGGCGTTCCTCACCATCGGCACCATGAAGGTCCACGGCTGCGTCCACGTCCGGGGATCGTCCAGGGTCACCTCGTAGACGAGCGTGTTCGCGTCGGCGCGCGTGAAACGCTCGGTCAGGCGCAGATCGCGCGTCGCCCCGCGGAACGATGAATCGCGCCGGTTCGTCGTCTCCACCACCAGCGTATCGCCGTCCCAGTAGCCGCGCGAGCTCCCGGTCCACTGGCGGATATCCGGGGCGAGGTCAGGGCGGCCGTCGATCGGGACGATGCGCGCGTCGTGAATCATCTCGTTGAGGATCACGACGTGGTCCTCGGTCTGGAACAACTGCATGTTGTTGTTGTAGGCGCTCGGCGTCATCGGCGGGCCCTGGTTGAAACCGAGGATGCAGCGCACCGGCGCGCTGAGGTCGTCGATCCAGCCGCCGGGGGGAATCTCGTCCCGGCCCACGCCCTGCTGGGCTGCTGCGCGGGCCGCGCGCCGCCGCTCGGCCGCCTGCGTCAGGGCCGGCATCCGGCCGTCGGGCGGGTCGACGATGAGCGATGTGCGGTCAGTCGTGACCGTCGATCCCCAGTCGAACCAGAAGTCGTTGTACGGCACGACGCGGCCCGTAGCGGCCTCCGCGTCCGCGTCCGAGAGATCGCGGCTCTGGTCGCGGATGACCTCCTCGGAGAAGCTGGCCGCCTCTTCCTCCGTGAACGACTCCTGGTCCGCCAGCTCTGCCGGCCGTTCCATCGGCGTCAGGCTGCGGAAGTCCCAGACTCCCTGCAGGTCGGGCGCGCCCCACCCGGTGCGCGGGACCTCGGCCGTCTGGGCCGCCGCCGGGACCGCGGCCGCAAGCATCACCAGCAACGCGAGCGCAAGGCGTCCACAACGGGTCATGGTCGTTTCTCCGGCTAGGCGAACATGCCCAGCGTCTTGAAGTCGCCGCCGAGGATCTTCTCCGGCTGCTTGTAGCCCAGGAATTCCTGGATCAGCGTGGCGTAGACGTTCCGGAAGTCGGTGGTGTACTGCAGGTTGTCGCCGTGCACCAGATCGGTCAGGCTGACCGGCTTGCCGTACTGGCCGCCCTGCACGCCGCCGCCCAGCACGAACGCGACGTTCGCGGTCCCGTGGTCGGTCCCCAGGCTGGTGTTCTCCGGCACGCGCCGGCCGAACTCGCTGTGGACGAAGACGGCGACCTCTTTCTCCTTCCCGATCCGCTTCATCTCCTCGAAGAAGCCCCAGACCGCGTCGGAGCAGTACTGCACCTGGCGGTTGTGCGGACTCTCCTGGTTGACGTGCGTGTCGAACAGGCTGTTCTGCAGCCGCACGTAGTACAGCCGCGCCGGGAAGTCGTTCTCGATCAGGGCCACCACCTTGTCGAGGTCCAGCAGGCGGGTGTTGCCGCTGCGCGTCGCCTGGTAGTTCTTCCACGCCTGGGTCACCAGCGCCGACGCGTCGCGGGCGCTCTGGTTGACGTCCAGCATGAACTTGTGGACCTCGCTGCGCGGCGTCTGGCCCGCGTCGAGCGTGTCGATGTACGGCCGCTGCGGGTGGAACACCGAGCGCGTGAACGCGCTCGGGTCGTCGAACACCACCGGCACGTGCTCGCGAGCACGCACCGCCAGCGACTGCGTCGACGAGATGTTGACGAGGTAGTTCGGCGTCCCGTGCGGGTCGAGCGCGTCGGCGGTCCGGCCGTACCACCCGTACTCCTCGCCGCTGTTCGGCGCACCGGTGTGCCAGTACGAGCTGGAGGTGAAGTGCGAGAACGACGGCTGGTCGTAGCCGCAGCCGTGGATCACCGCGGCGTTCCCCTCTTCCCACAGGCGGTGCATGCCGAGCATCGACTTCTGGAAGCCGAAGTGCTCGTCCACGGTGATGATGTCCTTCTTCTGCACGCCGATGGTGGGCCGGCGCCGGTACAGCTCGTCGTTGCCGTACGGCACGAACGTGCTGAGCCCGTCGTAGCCCCCGAACCACTCGAAGACGACGAGGATCTTGCCCTCGGTGGCGGCCACGGCCTCGGATGTCCTCCCGAACAACGGCGGCAGCGGGCTGACCCCGCTCCCGAGCAGGCCGAGCGCGATGCCCTGCGCGCCGATCTTGAGCGCCTGGCGCCGCGAGACTCCGGACTCGTCGCACAGCTTGTTGGTTCTGGTCGTCATCGTGGTGTCACCTTTCCGGTTCCGGCCGGTCCGTAAACTCGTCGACTAGTTGATCTGATACTCCGGCGTGCTCATGATGAGATGGCTCACCATGCGCAGCGGATCCTCCATGTACGTCTGCGCGCGGCCGATGTCGGACGTGCCCAGCTCGGCCTCCAGGAACTCCACCATCGCGTCGCGCGCCCCGGGCGCCAGTGGCATCCGCAGGAACCGCGCCAGCAGGTAGTCCACGGCCTCGCCGGTGGTGGCGGCTCCCGAGTCCAGGATCATCTGCGTCAGGTCGATCCGGGCGCCGCCGCGCGGCGTGGGAATCAGCTTGCGCATGGCCCGCTCGTAGCCGTAGTAGGTGGAGACCCGCGTGTTGAACAGCTCGTCGCGTTCCTTCGCCGCCATGTCGAACATCGACATCATGCCCGGATCGTCGAGCGCCGTAGCCGACAGGACATCGTAGCCGCGGCGCAGGCGATCGCCCACCTCGGCGGAGCTGGCGTACAGGTTATTCGGCTCCACGAAGCTGGGGAGGTCGGGGAACAGGTAATCGAAGGCGACGTTGCCGCGCTCCTGGATCAGCGCCGGCGTGATCCACGACTTGCCCTGCGCCCAGCCCGCCACCGACGGCGGGTTCAACAGGTGCTGACCCAGCGCGATCGTCGTCCGGTTGAAGTCCGGCACCCCCGGCACGTCCTCCGCGCCCAGGTGCTTCAGCAGCGTCACCACGTGCTCCACCGGGCCCTTGATGTGCGCCCCGTAGCTCGCCTCGCTGTAGAAGTCCCGCGACAGGAACATCGTCGTCAGCAGCGGCCGCAGCTCGTAGCCGTTGCCGCGGAAGATCGAGCCCAGCTCCGACACCAGCGCCTCCGACGGGTCCTCCCGCACGAAGAAGCGGTAGAGCTTCGCCCCGATGTACTCCGCCGTCACCTCCTGCTCGAGGATGATGTCGAGCACCTCCACGCCGTCGAAGTTCCCCGTACGGCCCAGGAACGTCTTCTCCTCCTCGTCGTGCAGCGCCGGGTGCACCACGAAGTCCAGGTTCTCGAAGTTCCAGCCGGTGAAGGCTCGCGCCGCCTCGCGCACGTCCATCTCCGAGTAGTTGCCCACGCCCATCGTGAACAGCTCCATCACCTCGCGCGCGAAGTTCTCGTTGGCCGCGCCCTTCACGTTCACGCCCGCGTCGAGGTAGTAGAGCATCGCCGGGTCCTGCGCCACGGCGATCACCAGGTCGCGGAAGTTGCCCGCCGCGTGCCGCTCGAAGGTCTCGATCTGCAGCAGCATCTTGCGGTAGTCGCGCACCTTGCTCTCGGCGGTGGCGAAGTGGCCGTGCCAGAACAGCGCCAGCTTCTCCTCCAGCGGGCGATGGGTGTCGAGCATCCGCTCGGCCCACCAGTAGCCGACGCGGCGCGTCTCCAGGAGCGTGGCGCGCAGCCAGTAGAAGAAGCGGTCCGACACCGGCTGCATGTGGCGGTTCACGGTCTCCGGCTTCACCTTCACGCCCATCCCCTCGCCCCGCCGCTCCGCCATCTCGGTCGCCGCCGGGCGGCTGGGGGGGAAGTTGATCAGCGTCTCGTCCCACAGGCCGGAATGCTCGAACGGCTCGAGGTGGCCGTTGGGAATGTCGCCGAACTCGACGAGGGAGCGCACCGCCGCCTCGGGCGTCATGTCCGCGAGCTTCTGGATGTCCTCGGGGGTGCCGCCGAAGCCGGCGCGTGACAGCAAGTGCGCGGCGCGGTCGTAGTTCCAGTCGGCCGCCGTGATCGGCGTGAGGTCGCCCTTCCAGCCGGCCGGCCCCGGCGACCAGTCGGGTCCATTCGCCGCTATGGCAGGTCCGGTGAGGACCACGGCGAGCGCCGCGCATGCGGCAATAGCCAAGCGATAGCTTCGGGACATGTACTGATTCCCTCCTCGGAAGCTGGCAGTGCAACGTGAATCCTATCACGACAACCGTCATTCTGCGCGCCGCAAGACGCGCGCGAAGTGATAGACTGGCGGCCTGAAAAAGGAGTTTCCCGATGAAGCATGAAGTGCCCGTCTGTCTGGCAGCCCTTGCCCTGTTCAGCCTGCTCGCAGCGGCCCCGCTCGCGGCGCAGGACGGGGACGTGCCCCGCACGCCGTGGGGCGACCCGGCGCTCTCGGGCGCCTGGACGAACGCCACGATGACGCCCATGCAGCGTCCCGCCGACCTCGCCGACAGGGAGTTCCTGACGGATGAAGAGGTGGCCGCCCGTCAGGGCGAGGTTGCCGAGCGCTCGAGCCTGGACAACCGTCCGCGGACGGAGACAGGCGCCTACAACGAGTTCTGGATGGAGCGCGGCAGCCTCAACCGCCGCACCTCGCTGGTCATTGATCCGCCGAATGGCCGCCTGCCGGCCCTGACCGGGCCGGAGCAGGTCCGGCAGACCCAGCGCACCGATTCCTACATCCAGGCCAGGTTCGACTCGTGGCTGGACTTCAACAAGCTGGACCGCTGCATCACCCGCGGGCTGCCGGGAGCCATGATGCCGGGCTTCTACAACCACAACTACCAGATCGTGCAGAGCGAGGATCACGTGGTCATCCTGGTCGAGATGATCCACGAAGCGCGGATCGTCCCCCTGGATGGCCGGGGGCCGCTGGATCCGTCGCTGCGGCAATGGCTGGGCGCATCGCGCGGGCACTGGGACGGCGATACGCTCGTCATCGAGACCACCAACTTCAACGACAAGATCACCGGCCGCGGCGGCACGACGTTCGGCGGCAGCGAGCACCTGACGGTCGTGGAGCGCCTCACGCGCGTGGGCGCGGACGCCATCGACTACGAGATCACCGTGAGCGACCCGACCGTCTGGACCGAACCGTTCACCGTCTCAACGCCGATGTCGAAGATGGACGAGGGAGTCTGGGAGTACGCCTGCCACGAAGGCAACTACGCGCTGCCGAACATCCTGTCCGGCGCACGGGCCGAGGAGCGGGAAGCGGCGGGCCAGCAGCAGTAGCACAACCCAAGGAGGACATCGATGCGTAATCGATCGCGCGCGCTCAACCTGACGTTGGCGCTGGCGCTTGCCGCAGCCGTGCTGACCATGCCGGCCACGGCCGCCGCCCAGGACGAGAACTGGACCGCGCCGCGCACCGCCTGGGGGGCGCCGGATCTCCACGGGGTCTGGGATTTCCGCACGCTGACGCCGTTCGAACGGCCGGTGGAGCTGGGCGACAAGGCGGTGCTGACCGCGGAGGAGGTCGCCGAGTACGAAGCCCGGCGGCTGGCCGAGTTCGCCGTGCGCGACGACCAGGAGCCGGCCGACGTGGTCGGCAACTACAACCAGTTCTGGTTCGACCCGGGCGAAACAGCGGTCGAGACGCGGCGCACGTCGCTCGTCATCGACCCGCCGAACGGCCGTGTGCCGCAGTTGACGACCGCGGCGGCGAACGCGCAGGCGGAGCTGGCGCGGGTCCGGCGCGGGCTGCTCATGCACGACATCACGCCGGGCGGCTGGGTCGAGGACATGGGAACCGACGCGCTGCAGGTGCGCTGCATCGTCGGCTTCAACTCGGGCCCGCCGATGACGCCGGGCGGCTACAACCAGAACGTACAACTGTTCCAGACCGAGGACCACGTGGTGCTCCTCAACGAGATGGTGCACAACTCGCGCATCATTCCGCTCGACGGGCGCCCGCACCTCGATGCCGGCATCCGCCAGTGGACCGGCGACTCGCGCGGCTACTGGGACGGCGACACGCTGGTGGTTGAGACGAAGAACTTCCTGCGGGAGACCGGGTTCCGGCGCGGCTCCACCGACGAGCACCTGAACCTGACCGAGCGCTTCACGCGCGTTTCACCGACGACGCTGATGTACGAAGCAACCATCGACGACCCGACGGTGTGGACGACGAAGTGGACCTATCAGATCCCGATGCAGCGCAACGATCACCCCATGTACGAGTACGCGTGCCACGAGGGCAACTACGGCCTCTACAACATGCTGGCCGGCGCGCGTGAAGCCGAGAAGGCGGCTGAAGCGGCGGCCGCGTCGCGCTAGACCGCCGGGCGCCCGGCGCGGTTCAGGAGGAGGACTCCGATGAGACTTCGATCAAGTCTGCTGGCAGTGGTCGCGGCCGGCCTGCTGCTCGCACCGGCACTGGCCGGCGCCCAGGACGCGAACTGGACGGCGCCGCGGACGGCTTGGGGAACTCCCGACATGCAGGGGGTCTGGGACTTCCGCACCATCACGCCGATGGAGCGCCCCCTGGATCTGGGCGATACGGCGGTGCTGTCGGACGAGCAGGCGGCCGCGCTCGAAGCCGAGACGCTGGCGGCGCAGGCCGCCCGCGACTCGGAGACGCCGTTCGATACCGTCGGCAACTACAACCAGTTCTGGTTCGACCCGGGCGCCTCGGTCGTCGACACGCAGCGGACGTCGCTGGTCGTCGACCCGCCTGACGGCCGCATTCCGGCGAAGACCCCCGCAGCGCAGGCTCGCTACGAAGCGGGCACGGAGGCGGGCCGCGGGCAGCGCCGGCATACGCCGACGCCGGGCGGTTTCGTGGAGGATCTCGGGCCGGGCGGCGTGCAGGTGCGCTGCATCCTGGGCTTCAACTCCGGTCCGCCGATGGAGCCAGGCGGCTACAACCAGAACATGCAAATGTTCCAGACCGAGGATCACGTCGTGATCTTCAACGAGATGATCCACAACGCGCGGATCGTGCCGCTCGACGGCAGCCCCCACGGCGACATCCCGCAGTGGGTCGGCGATTCGCGCGGGCGCTGGGAGGGTGACACGCTCGTGGTCGAGACCGTCAACTTCCACCGCGAGACGGCGTTCGAGAACGGGCTGACGGGGCCGCGCCTGCGCCTGGTGGAGCGCTTCAGCCTCGTCGCGCCGGACGTGCTGATGTACGAGGTCACTGTGGACGACCCGACCGTGTGGACCCAGCCGTGGACCTACCAGCTCCCCATGCAGCGCAACGACCTGCCGCTGTACGAGTACGCCTGCCACGAAGGCAACTACGGGATCTACAACATCCTGGCGGGCGCCCGGGACAACCCCGAGTCGAACATCCTCACGCCGGAAGAGGCGGCGGCGGAGGCGGCGCGGCGTTGAAATCAGTGTACGCGGCGGCATGCGCCGTGCTGCTGGCAGGCGCCGCCTGCGGCGGCGGGCCGGGCGCGCCGGCGGCCGAGGATGACAGCGCTGCGCCCTCCGGCGACTGGCCGCTGTACCGCGCCGACCCCGCGGGCACCGGCTACTCTCCGCTGGCGCAGGTGAACACGGAGAACGTCACCGGCCTGGCGCAGGCCTGGACCTATTCGTTGCGCGCTGCGGCGGCGGACGATGCGGCCGCCGCGCGCGGTCCGCGCTCGCAGGTCACCCCCATCGTCGTCGGCGGTGTGATGTACCTGCCGGCGGCCGACCGGGTCGTCGCGCTGGACCCCGCCACCGGCGAGGAACGCTGGCGCCACACGCCGGCGGAGGGCGCGCCTTCCCGACGCGGCGTAGCCTGGTGGCCTGGCGGCGACGGTCTGCCGCCGCGCATCCTCTTCACCACCGGCCTGCGCCTGCACGCCATCGACGCGGCGACCGGGGCGCCCGTGGCGGAGTTCGGCGCGGGAGGCGCGATCGACCTCGGCGTGCCGTACAACTCCGTGCCGCTGGTATTCGGCAACGTCGTCGTGGTCGGCGCGAACACGCCGCCCGGGGCGATCGGCGGCATCGGCAACGCCCGCGCCTACGACGCGCGCAACGGCGCGGCGCTGTGGGAGTTCGACTCCGTGGCGCAGCCAGGCGACGTGGGCCACGACACGTGGGTGGGCGACAGTTGGCAGGACCGGCTGGGCGCCAACGCGTGGCCGTTCTACTTCACCGTGGACGCGGAGCGCGACCTGGTGTACCTCCCGCTTGCGTCACCCATTCCCGGCGCCTACGGCGGCGACCGCGAGGGGGCCAACCTGTACGGCAACTCCGTGGTGGCCGTGGACGCGCACAGCGGCGAGTACCGCTGGCACTTCCAGACGATCCGCCACGACTTGTGGGACGCCGACCCGCCCGCGCCGCCGGTGCTGTTC
Source organism: Vicinamibacterales bacterium (assembly GCA_965207665.1). Lineage (GTDB taxonomy): Bacteria > Acidobacteriota > Vicinamibacteria > Vicinamibacterales > UBA8438 > JAAXGX01. The sequence goes on along the minus strand of CBDBMV010000002.1, from coordinate 477,996 downwards.
GACATCGAGCGGGACGGGCGCAGCATCCCGGCCCTGGGCGTGACCACCAAGTCCGGCTACCTGTACATCCTGGACCGCGAGAGCGGCGAGCCGGTCTTCGGCGTCGAGGACCGTCCGGTCCCGGCCAGCGACGTTCCCGGCGAGGCCACCTACCCGACACAGCCGTTTCCGGTAAAGCCGCCGCCGATGGGCCGCGTCGCCTACGAGCCGGCCGACCTGGTGACCGCCGACGACACCTCGGCGGAGCATGCCGCGGCGTGCGCCGAGCTGGTCGAGTCGCTGGGCGAGATATACAGCGCCGGCCCGTTCACCCCCTGGGTCTACCGCCCGGACGGGTCGCCGCCGCGCACCACCCTGAATTTCCCGGGAGGCGTCGGCGGACCGAACTGGGGCGGGGTCGCGTTCGACCCCCATTCCAACTACCTGCTGGTAGCCACCCAGAACGTCGGCGCGCTCGGCTGGATGGTGGAGGCCGGCGGCGACGCCCCGCTGCCGTACGAAAAGGCCGCGCCGCGCCCGGCGAGCTTCGACGTCGCCGTCGGCGACGGCCCGCGCCTGCCGTGCCAGAAACCGCCCTGGGGTGAGCTGATCGCGGTAGAGGCCGCAACCGCGGACATCGCCTGGCGCGTGCCGCTCGGCGTCAGCGATCAGTTGCCGGAGGGCCGGCGGAACACCGGCCGCCTGGCGCGGGCCGCCGCGATCGTCACCGGCGGCGGCGTGGCGTTCGTCGCCGCCACCGACGACAACCGCTTCCGGGCGTTCGAGACGGCCACCGGGCGCGAGCTCTGGGTGACCCGGCTGCCCGGACACGGGAACGCCAACCCGCTCACCTACCTCGCGGGCGACGGCCGGCAGTACGTCGCCGTGGCCGCCACCGACACGCTCCTGGCGTACGCCCTCCCCGAATAGCGCGCGGCCGCGGTGGGTTAGCCGTCCAGCCAGATGAAGCGGACGACGAAGAGCACCGCCAGCACCAGCACGGCCGGCGACGCCTCCCGCGCGCGGCCGGACAGCAGCTTGATCACCGCATAGGTGATGAACCCCGCCGCGATGCCGTCGGCAATGGAAAAGCTGAGCGGAATGGTCACCGCCAGCACGACGGCCGGCGCATATTCCGTGACGTCCGACCAGTCGATGTCGACAAGGCTGCGCGCCATGATGCAGGTGACGAACAGCAGCGCCGCCGCTGTGGCGTAGGCCGGAATCGTGTCGGCCAGCGGCGACAGGAAGAGCGTTGCCAGGAACAGCACCGCCACCGTCACCGCCGTCAGCCCGGTCCGCCCGCCCGCCTTCACGCCGGCGGCGCTCTCGATGTAGCTGGTGACCGGGGACGTCCCGAGCAGTGCGCCGACCGTGGTGGCCGTCGAGTCGGCGACCAGCGCCTTCCTGGCGCGCGGCAAACGGCCGTCGGCGTCGAGCAGGTCGGCCTGGTGCGCCACGCCTATCAAGGTTCCGGCCGTGTCGAACAGGTCGGTGAACAGGAACGCGAAAATCACGCCGAACAGCGCGATGTCGAGCGCGGCGCCGATGTCGAGCACGAACAGCGTCGGCGCGACCGACGGCGGCAGATCCACTATCCCGCGGAACGGGGTCACCCCCAGCGCCAGACCGATCGCCGTAACCGTCAGGATCCCTATGATCGGTCCGCCCGTCACGCGCCGCGCATCGAGCGCGGCGATGAGGACGAGACCGAGGACGGCCAGCACAGCCGGCGCGGCGGTCACGTCGCCAAGCGTAACCAGCGTCGCCTCGCTGGCCTCCACCAGGCCCGCGTTCCGCATCGCGATGATGGCCAGGAACAAGCCGATGCCGGCCGATATCGCCATCTTGAGCGACCGCGGGAACGCGTTGACGACCCACTCGCGGACCGGCAGCACCGACAGCGCCATGAAGCAGACGCCGGAGACGAATACCGCCCCGAGCGCCGTCTGCCACGGGTGGCCCAGGCCGAGCACCACCCCGTAGGTGAAGAAGGCGTTCAGCCCCATGCCGGGCGCCTGGGCGATCGGGTAGTTGGCGTACAGCCCCATGATGGTGCAGCCGACCGCCGCCGCCACGCAGGTCGCCACGAACACCGCGCCCCGGTCCATGCCGGCATCCGCCAGGATCTGCGGGTTGACGAAGGCGATGTAGGCCATGGTCAGAAACGTCGTCAGCCCCGCCATCACCTCGGTCCGCACGGTCGTGCCGTGCCGGTCGAGCTCGAAGTAGCGGTTGAGGATCTGCATGGCTGCCGATGATACCGGCTAGCGGAGCACGTGCCGCAGGGCGCCGTCCAGCTCCGGGTGCTGGAACTCGAACGCCGTGGCCTGCAGGGCCGCGGGGTCGACCCGCGTGCTGGCGAGCAGCAGCGCGTCCGCCATCTCGCCCAGAGCGATGCGCATGGCGAAAGCGGGAGCCGGCAGGATCGTGGGACGGCGCAGGACGGCTCCGAGCGCGCGGGTGAACTCGCGGTTGGTCACCGCCCGGGGCGCCACGGCGTTGACGGGTCCGCTGAGCGCTTCGTCCGCCAGCGCGTGCCGCGCGATGCCCACGACGTCGTCGATGGCGATCCAGCTCATGTACTGGTCGCCGGACCCCAGCACGCCGCCGACGCCCAGCTTGAACGGCAACAGCATCTGGCCCAGCGCCCCGCCGGCCGGACTGAGCACGATGCCGATGCGCAGGTGCACCACGCGGATGCCCGCCTCGCGGGCCGGCGCCGCCGCGGCTTCCCAGGCGCGGGAAACCTCGGGCAGGAATCCGCTGCCCGGGGACGCCGCTTCGTCGAGCAGCTCATCCCCGCGGTCACCGTAGTAGCCGATGGCCGACGCCGCAACCAGCGCCCGCGGCGGCGCGTCCAGCCCGGCCAGCGCCGCGCACAGGCGGTGCGTCCCGTCGACACGGCTGTCCCGGATGCGGGCCTTGCGCGCCGCCGTCCAGCGTCCGCCGGCTATGTTCTCTCCCGCCAGATGGACCACGGCGTCGATGCCGTCGAGCGCGCCGGGCGCGAACGCCCCGTCTTCAGGATTCCACGATGTCACTTCCGGGCCGGCAGCGGGCGCCCGTCGCAGGCGTCGCACCTGATGTCCGTCCGCGGCCAGCGCCGGCGCCAGCGCCCCCCCGATCAACCCGCTCGACCCCGTGACCAGCACGTTCATGAAGTTCCCTCCTGCCTCCTATAATCGATCTGCACCTTCATCATGACCGACCGGCCGCCCGTCCGCATAGGGATCTCCGGTTGTTTGCCGCGTGGGGTAGAGTGAGGAGATCGAAATGATGCTCAAACGACCCCAGCTAGCAATAGCCGTCACAGCGGCGGCCCTGGCGGCCGCCTGTGCGCAACCTGAACCCGAGACGCCGATGGACGACGCTGCGACCGTGACCGAAGCCAACCCCTTCTTCGCCGAGAGCACCCTGCCCTTCAGCTATCCGCCGTTCGACCGGATCGACGACAGCCTCTACCTGCCGGCGTTCGAGCGCGGCATGGAAGAACAACTGGCCGAGGTCGAGGCGATCGCGGCCTCTACCGAGGCGCCGACGTTCGAGAACACGCTGGCCGCTCTGGAGCGCTCCGGGCGCGTGCTCGACCGCGTCTCGCAGGTCTTCTTCAACCTCAACTCGGCCAATACGAACGACACGCTTGACGCCATTCGCAGCGAGGTCGCCCCGAAGCTGGCTGCGCACAGCGACAGCATCCTGCTGAACGGCGCGTTGTTCGAACGCGTGCGCGCGCTGCACGAGCGGCGGGGCGAGCTCGGCCTCGACGACGAATCCCTGCGGCTGGTCGAGGAGTACTACAAGGATTTCGTGCGGGCCGGCGCACAGCTCCCCGAAGCCGACCAGGAGCGGCTGCGGGAGATCAATGCCGAGCTGGCGGGGCTCGAGGCGACGTTCACGCAGAACGTGCTGAACGAGGTGAACGCGGCCGCGGTCGTGGTGGAGTCGAGCGAGGCGCTGGCCGGGCTCTCCGAGAACGAGATTGCCGCCGCGGCCGACGCGGCGGCCGCGCAGGACCTCGACGGCAAGTACCTGGTCGCACTGCGCAACACGAGCGGCCAGCCGCCGCTGGCGGCATTGGAGAACCGTGAGCTGCGGCGGCGAATCATGGAGGCCTCGCTCGCGCGCGGCAGCCAGGGCGGAGACTTCGACAACCGCGACGTCATATCGCGGATGGCGCGGCTGCGGGCGGAACGTGCGGATCTGCTCGGCTATCCCAACCATGCAGCGTACAGCCTGGAGCGGCAGACCGCGCGCACCGTGGCGGCGGTCAACGAACGTCTCGCGAGCCTGGCGCCCGCCGCGGTTGCGAACGCGCAGCGCGAAGCCGCCGACCTGCAGGCGATGGCCGCGGCCGGTGGACAGGACGGTGCGCTGGCAGCCTGGGACTGGGCCTTCTACACCGAGCAGGTGCGGGCCGAGCGTTACGCCTTCGACGCCGCGGCGCTGCGGCCCTACTTCGAGCTGGATAACGTGCTGCACAACGGCGTGTTCCACGCGGCGCACGGGCTGTACGGACTGACGTTCCGCGAACGGACGGACCTCCCTGTCTACCACCCGGACGTGCGCGTGTTCGACGTCACCGACGCGGGCGGCGAGCCGCTGGCGCTGTTCCTGGCCGACCTCTACGCGCGGCCGTCCAAGCGCGGCGGCGCGTGGATGAGCACGTTCGTGTCGCAGTCGGGGCTGCTGGGGCAGCAGCCCGTCGTGGCCAACTGCCTGAACATCCCGAAACCGCCCGAGGGTGAACCGACGCTGCTGACGTTCGATGAGGTGGAGACGCTGTTCCACGAGTTCGGCCACGCCCTGCACGCGTTCTTCTCCGCGGTGCGGTACCCCTACTTCTCCGGCACGTCGGTGCCGCGCGACTTCGTGGAGTTCCCCTCGCAGGTCAACGAGATGTGGGCGACCTGGCCGGAAGTGCTCCGCAACTACGCCGTGCACCACGAGACCGGGGAGCCGATGCCGGCCGATCTGCTCGACAAGGTGCTGGCGAGCGAGACGTTCAACCAGGGGTTCGCGACGACGGAATACCTGGCTGCCTCACTTCTGGACCAGGCCTGGCATCAACTGGAGGCCGAAGAGGTGCCCGACGCGGACGGCGTGGCGGCGTTCGAGGCCGCCGCGCTCGCGCGGGCGGGCGTGGGGCTGGAGACGGTGCCGCCGCGCTACCGCAGCACCTACTTCTCGCACATCTGGAGCCACGGCTACTCGGCCGGCTACTACTCCTACATCTGGGCGGAGGTGCTCGACGCCGACACCGTCGAGTGGTTCAGGGAGAACGGCGGGCTGCGGCGCGAGAACGGCGACCGCTTCCGGCGCATGCTGCTGTCGCGGGGCGGCAGCCGCGACGCAATGGAGCTGTTCCGCGACTTCCGCGGGCGCGAGCCGGACATCGCCCCGCTGCTCGCCCGCCGCGGCCTTGACTGATCGTCCGAGCGCTCGGCTTCAGGGCCAGAGCCAGCCGAACGCGCCGCCGGTCAGGAGCGCGTAGATCAGCCCGTCGAACATCGTCTTGAGCGTGTAGCTCCAGCTCCGGTGCCACCAGATGCTGTTCTGCAGGATAGCCAGCGAGTAGCCGGCGAAGGCGACCGTGCCGACGATGCGGAACACCGCGCCGTACTCCGCCCCCGGACCGAGCGCAAGACCGGCGACGTAGCCGGCAAGTCCCGCTACCACGACGGAGTAGCCGAACCACAGGGCAAGACTCTTGCCGATGCCGGGCGGCTCGTTGGGCAGCACCGTGAGGAACGCGACCGGCCCGCTCTTCGTCTTCTCCATGTACTCGTCGGAGCCCATCGCGTTGGAGTCCGCCGCGTACGGAATCACGTAGTCGCCCGGCGGGATGTCCAGCGGCCGCAGCGCGTCCGCCACCCCGGCTTCGTCGGGCAGCGGTCCCATGTCGGACTTGTGGTACGTCAACACCATGTGGATGACGGAGCTGACGATGAACACCAGTACCGCCGAGAGCAGCACGGGCAGCCAGAGCGACGCGACCGATACCATTGCACCCTCCCCGGAGCGTTCCGCTCCTTGCAACCCAGCATAGCAGTGCATCACCCTGGGGCTGCGCCTCGACGCCCTCGTGACGAACGCCGGTGAGAAATGCGGGCTAGTGCGCCACCGTCTCGCGCGGCTGTAGCGAGTTGGAGGTAAGGAAAAAGCGCCGGATGCAGTCGCGCAGCTCGTCGACGGACTCGGCGCAGTTGATGGCGGTGCGCAGGCCCGCGCCGCCGTGGATTCCCTTCGTGTACCACGAGCCGAGCGCGCGCAGCTTGTTGACGACCCAGCGCTCGCGTCCCCTGGCGTGCCGCGGGCGGCGCTCCTGCGGCATGCCCGGCGCCACGTGGCGGAACCCGCGCTGCTCGCCCACCCCTTCTCGGAGCAGCATCTCGATGTAGTCGAGCAGGAACTGCCCGCGGTCCGCGTCAGTCACTTCCGGCTCGGCGCCGCCGGCGGCCAGCGCGGCCGCCTGGCGGAAGATCCACGGGTTGCGCAGCGCGCCGCGGCCGACCAGCACGCCGGCCACTTCGGTATCCGCCGTGCGGTCCACGACCTGCCGGGCCGTGACGCAATCGCCGCTGCCGAAGACCGGGATCGACACGCCGCGCGCCACCGCCTCGATGAGCCGCCAGTCGGAGACCCCGCGGTACGATTGCGCCGCCGTCCGGCCGTGCACGGCGACGGCCGCCGCGCCAGCGTCTTCCATCATCTGCGCCAGCCGCGGAGCGTTGATGTCGCGCTCGTCCCATCCGGCGCGCATCTTGACCGTCACGGGTATGCGCACGGCGCGGCACATGGCGCGCACGATGGCCGCCGCATGCGACGGGTCCCGCATCAGGCTGCACCCGGCGTTGTGCTTCGCGATCTTCGGCACCGGGCAGCCCATGTTCACGTCGACGATGTCCGCGCCCATCGCCTCCACAATCCGGGCCGCGGCCGCCATCTTCTCCGGGTCGCCGCCGAAGATCTGGATGGAGACGGGCCGCTCTTCCTCGGTGTACTCCGCGTACTCGAGCGTCCGGTCTATCCCGCGCACGAGCCCCTCGGAGCTCACCATCTCGGTGACGACCAGGCCGCAGCCGCCATGGCGCTTCACCAGGCGGCGGAAGGCCGTGTCGGTCATCCCCGCCATCGGCGCGAGCAGGTAGGGCGGATCGAGCGGAACGCTGGCGATGGTCATGTCGGGATCGGCGGCCGCGGGGTCAGGCCGCTATTGCTGCCCGCCGGCGGCGAGTTGGCGGTTCCGGTACTGCTCGAAGGCCTGGCGTAACTCGTCGCTCTTCCACTCGACGATCGCCTCGGCGTACAGCTCGTCCAGGAACTCCCGGTACGCCTCTTCCCGCCGCTCGCCGAATGCGCGTTGCGATATCTCGTTGCGCACCTCGTCGAACGGCCGCACGACGTCCTCGACCAGCTCTTCGAGCTGCAGGATCTGGTAGCCCTGGACCGTGCGCCGCACCTCGCTCACGCCGCCCGGCTCGAGCCCCGCAACCAACTCCCGGATGCTCTCGGCGACCTCATTCAACTGGAAGGGACCGATCAGGCCGCCGTTTTCCTTCGTTGGCGCGTCCGATACCGCCGCCGCCACGTCCTCGAACGCCTCGCCGTTCAGCACGCGCTCCCGCACCGCCTCCGCCTCTCCAAGCGCGCGCCGGTCGGCCAGCAGGTTGGCCGCGGGATCCTCAGGGGCGGCAATGATGATCTCCCGCAGCGTGACGTGGGCCGGCTCGGTGAATTCCTCGATGTGCGAGTCGTAGTACTCGCGCGCTTCGACGTCGGTGATGGTCACCCGGCCCAGGACCTGGACCTGCTGCACCTGCCCCGCCAGCATCTGGCGCTCGACGAGCCGCCGGAAATCGTCCAGCGTCATCCCCTCCTGCTGCTCCAGCATCTGGAGGAACTGCTCGTCGGACTCGATGCCGTTGTCTTCCTTCAGGGTGTCGAGGTAGTCCTGGAACTGCTCGTCCGAAAGCTGGTAGCCGAGCTCCCTGCCGCGTTCGACGAGCAGCAGCTCTTCCACCGCCGCCGCCAGCACGCTCGGCGTCACCTCCTGGACGAGCTGCATCAGCTCGGCGTTCGTGGACGGCTGGACGCCGCTGGCCCGGATGGCCGCGACCTGCCGCTCCTCCAGGTCGCTCTGGGTGATGATCTCCCCGTTCACCTTCACCAGGATCCGCTCGATGATCCGCAGGGTCGGATCGGTGTTGGGCGGGACCGGCGCCTGGGCGGCCGCCGGCGCGCCGGCGCCCAGGAGCACCGCCGCGACCAGGAGCGCACTGGCCGTGAATGAGTTCCGCACGTCGTTCACCCCCATGAACAGGCCGCCGATCTCCTATCCTAGCCGCTTTGTGCCCCGGCGCTCAACTCACGCAGCACGGCGGCTATCGGCTCCAGCGCACCGGAGCCGGCCGGCTTGCCCCCGCCGTTGCCTGCCGCGCCGAGCGCCTCGAGGTCGATGCGGATCACCGCTGGCGGGGTCAGCGTCACCGCCGGCCGGGACTGCACGAACGCGACGAGCTGCTCCGGCTCGATCCGGGCCTGCTCCCCGAAACGTATGACGAGCAGGTGCCGCTCGCGGTCGACCGCGGCCGCGCCGATGCGATCCGCGAGAATCCGAATCCGCCCGTACTCCGCCAGCCGCCGGACGGAGTCCGGCAGCGGACCGTAGCGGTCGCCGACCTCGTCGAGCACGGCGCCGAGCGCTGCCTCGTCCCGCGCCGCCGCGATGCGCCGGTACAGGGACAGGCGCTGGTTCGTTTCGGCGACGTAGTCCTCATCGATCCGCAGGTCGATCCCGAGATTCACGGCCGCGCGCTGATCGTCCTCGGCCGGCTCGCCCTTGAGCTCGCGCACCGTCTCCTCGAGGAGCTTCAGGTACATGTCGAAGCCGATCGCCTCGATGTGGCCGCTCTGCTGCGCCCCGAGCAGGTTGCCGGCGCCGCGGATCTCCAGGTCGAGCGCGGCCACGCGAAAGCCGCTGCCCAGGCTGCTGAACTCCTTGATCGCCGCCAGCCGCTGGCGGGCCACCTGCGACAGGTTGTCCGCGGGCGGCACGAGCAGGTACGCGTACGCGCGCCGCGCGGACCGTCCCACGCGCCCCCGGAGCTGGTAGAGCTGCGACAGGCCGTAGCGTTCGGCGTGGTTGACGACGATCGTGTTCACGTTCGGAATGTCAAGGCCGTTCTCGATGATGGTCGTCGACAGCAGCACGTCGTAGGCGCCGGCGACGAAGTCGATCATGATCCGCTCGAGCTCCGCCTCGCCGGATCGGCCGTGGCCCACGGCCAGGCGGACCTCTGGCACGATGCGCCGGATCATCTCGGCGACCGAGGCGATGTTGTCGATCCGGTTGTGGACGAAGTACACCTGCCCGCCGCGCTCCAGCTCGGTCCGGATCGCGCGCGCGAGCACGGCCCCGTCGAACCTGACGACGTTGGTCTGGATGGAAAGCCGGTCGCGAGGCGGCGTTTCGATGATCGACATGTCGCGAATGCCCATCAGCGACATGTTGAGCGTGCGGGGAATCGGCGTCGCCGTCATGGTCAGGACGTCGACCTTGTGGCGCAGGCGCTTGATCCGCTCCTTGTGCGCCACGCCGAACCGTTGCTCCTCGTCCACGACCAGCAGGCCCAGATCGTGGAACCGTACGTCCTTCGAGAGCAGCCGGTGCGTGCCGACGATCACGTCGACCCGCCCCGCCGCCAAGTCCTTCAGGATGGCGGTCTGCTCCGCGCGGCTGCGGAACCGGCTGACCATCTCGATCCGGATCGGAAACGCGGCGAAGCGGTCGCAGAGCGTCTTGTAGTGCTGGAACACCAGCACCGTGGTCGGCGCCAGCAGCGCCACCTGCTTGCCGTCCATCACGGCCTTGAACGCGGCGCGCAGCGCCACCTCGGTCTTGCCGTAGCCCACGTCCCCGCACAGCAGCCGGTCCATGGGCGCCGGCGCTTCCATGTCGCGCTTGACGTCGGCGACCGCCGTGGCCTGATCGGGCGTCAACTCGTACTCGAACGCCGCCTCGAACTCCTCCTGCCAGTGGGTGTCGGCGGCGAAGCAATGACCGGTCACGGCGCGCCGTGCGGCATAGAGCTGCAGCAGCTCCTGGGCCATGTCGCGCATGGCCTTGCGGACGCGGGTCTTGGCCCGCTCCCAGCTCGTGCCGCCCAGGCGATCGAGCGCCGGATTCTGGCTCCCCGTGTACTTCTGGACCAGGTCGAGCTGGTCGACCGGCACGAACAGCTTGTCCCCGCCGGCATAGCGGATCTGCATCAGCTCATGTGAGGCGTCACCGAGCGCCATCTGCTTGAGCCCCACGAAGATGCCGATGCCGTGATCCACGTGCACGACGTGGTTGCCCACCTTCAGATCGCGCAGGTTGGACAGGAACGAGCGGGTGGCGGGCGGGCGGGCCGCGCGGCGCGGCTCCGCGAACAGGTCGGCCTCGGCGTGGATCCGCAGGCCGGCGGCCGGCAGGCGGAAGCCGTGGGACAACTGGCCGGTCGCCACCAGCAGCCAGGCCGCGTTGGTGACTTCGGCGCGATCGACTGCCAGCGCGCGCAGGTCGTACTCTTCGAGCAGCTCCCCGACGCGTTCGGCGCGGCCGGGCGTCGCGGCGATGAAGAGCTGCGTCTCTCCCGCGTCGCGGGCAGCGCGCACCGTGGACGCCCAGTCGGCCACGCGGCCGTGGAATGCTACGGCCGGCTCGCACGAGATGCGGGGCGCCGCGTCGTCGACGTCGTCGAAACCGAGCGTCTCGAGCCGCGCCGCCGGTGCAAGATGGCCCGCGAGCTCGTCTTCCGTCAGCACCAGGGCCGGCGGCGCCTCCACGGCGGCGTCACTCTCTATCGCCGTGCGGTAACTGCGCTCGATCTGCTCCAGCTGGCGCGCCGCCCGGCCGCTGCAGGCTTGCGCCTCCTGTACGACGATCCCGGCGGCCGTTCCCAGCAGGTAGTCGAAGACGCTCGCCGCACGATCCCACGCGGGCTCCGCGCCGCCGTCAGGGCCGCCGGAATCGTCCTCGAAGGTGTCGCGCAGCGGAAAGACCGTGGCGCGGTCCAGCAGCGCCATGGACCGCTGCGTGCCGGGGTCGTAGCGCCGCAGCGACTCGATCATGTCGCCGACGAACTCCGCCCGCAGCGGATACGCCTCGCCGGCCGGAAAGCAGTCGATCACGCCGCCGCGGATGCAGAACTGGCCGTGCTGATCGACCGGGTCGGCCGGGGCGAATCCGCCGTCGGCCAGCAGATCGCCCAGATCGAGCGGTGATACGATGTCACCTACGACCAGTTCGCGGGTGGCCGCCAGCAGGCGGGCCGGGCGGCTTACGCGCGGCAGCAGCGCGGGCACCGAGGCCACCACCACCCGCGCCGTGCCGCGGGCCAGCCCGGCCAGCGCGCGGGCGCGCGCCGAGGTCGCGTCCAGGTGCGGCGCGATGCCGCGGTACGGATCGACTTCAGGCGCCGGCAACGGCAGGATCGACCGCTCCAGAGCGGCGCCGGACGCCCCGCTCAGCGCACCGTAGAAGAACCGGATGTCGCCGACCATCTGCTCGACGCCGCTGTCGGACGGCACGACGAGCAGCACCGGCGCGGCGCCGGCGGCCGCGGCCACGGCGAACGCCTGCGCCGGCGGCGTCAGGCCGGCGACGACGGGCGCCCGACCGCCCAGGCCGACCCGGCTGGCGGCCGCCTTCAGGATCGACTGCAGCGTCAGCGACGTAGTGACGCCGGGCATGCCCTAGGAGTCCGGTTCCTCGAACCGGATGTTCGGCGTGAACGTCCACGAATGGGCGGGCCGGTAGATGCCGGCGTCGCGGGTCTGCGACTTCACGCGGAACGTGTAGAGCAGACGGTGGTAGTCGTACTGCACGCCGTCACGGCGGTGGGCCGCGACATCCAGCTTGTACGTGCCCTCGACGAGGTCGAGGCTGTCGATGACGAACACCACCTCGCCAGCCCCGGACAGCGCGACCGGACGGTAGCGCTCGATGTCGGTGTTGGTGCCGTAGCAGCAGACGCCGGCGGCGTTGAAGATGCTGATCCCGAAGACGAAGTCCGTCACCTCCTCGGGCGCGGTGACCCGCATGCGGATCGCCAGCCGGGCGCCGGACTGGAACAGGTGCGCCGGACCGTCCTCGCCCTCGAGGCGCACGTCGTCTATCCGCACGGGTCCGTCGCCCCAGCGGCCCGTCTCCGCCTTGAACATGTCCTCTGGCTCATCGTCGGGCGGCGGCTCGTCGGGAGCTTCCGGCGGCTCGGCGGCCTGCGCTTCCGCGGGCGCCGGTTCGGCGGGCGCGGGCGCTCCCGGCGGTTCACCCTGGTCCCCACCGGCGACAGACTCGGCGTCGACCGTCTGCCGCGCCTTCTCGTCCGCCGCGGCCAGCTCGTGCTCCTCCTCCGTCTCGACGTCGCCGCGGTACGCGTGCAGCACCCGGCGCGGATCGCCCGACGTGCGCACCCGGCCGGCGTCGAGCCAGAGCGCTTCGTCGCAGAACCGCTCTACCACGTCGAGGCCGTGCGTCACGAGCACGGTGGTCTTGCCGCGGCGCTTGTACTCGGCGAACTTGTCGAGGCACTTGAGGCTGAAGCGCTCGTCGCCGACCGCCAGTACCTCGTCGACCAGCAGCACGTCGGCGTCGACGTGGACCGCCACCGCGAATCCCAGCCGCATGTACATCCCGGACGAGTAGGTGCGCACGGGCGCGTCGATGAAGTCCTCCATCTCGGCGAACTCGACGATCTCCTCGAAGCGGCGGGCGATCTCGCGCCGCGTCAGGCCGAGCATGACGCCGTTGATGAAGACGTTCTCGCGGCCGGAGATCTCCGGATGAAAGCCGGCCCCCAACTCGATCAGGGCCGAAACCCGCCCGTGCACCTGCACGCTGCCGGCCGTCGGCCGGGTGATGCCGGCCATGAGCTTCAGCAGGGTGCTCTTGCCGGAGCCGTTGCGGCCGACGATGCCGAAGGCGGAGCCGCGGGGAATGCGCAGCGAAACCCCGTCGACGGCGCGCAGTATCTCGCGGGGTGCGAGGTCGCGCAGCCCGCCGCCCAGCAGCGCGCTCTTCAGCGTGCCCGCGCGCCGGCCGGGCCCGTATCGCCGGTACTCCTTCGCGACGCCGTCGAGCTCGACCGCCGAGTTCATACTTCCTCCGCGAACGTGTCGCGCAGCCGGTCGAACACGCTGTAGCCGATCACGCACAGCGCCAGCGACGCGACGCCCAGGGCCAGCAACCACTTCCAGTGCCCGAACGGGCCGTTGTAGAACAGGATCTCCTGGTAGGAGATCGCCAGGTGGGCGAAGGGGTTCAGGTCCATGATCGGCTTGCCGCCGGCCGGCACGAGCGCCATTGGATAGATGATCGGGGTCGCGAAGAACCAGAGCGTAAGCAGGTTGCCGAGCAGGTCCCGGATGTCGCGGAAATGGACCGTCAGCGCCGACAGTAGCAGCGCGCAACCGAGCGTCAACAGCAGTTGCACCAGGATCACGGCGGGCAGCCAGACCAGCTCGACCGCCTGCAGCGGCCCCGGAAGCCGCCCATCCAGTGCGTACCAGGCGAGAAACGCGCCCAGCACCGGCAGGCCGAACAGGAAGTGCACCATGTTCGACAGCACGGTGACGATCGGCAGGATCTCGGCCGGGAACATCACCTTCTTGAGCAGGTTGCCGTTCGCGATCAGCACGTTCGACGATTCCAGGAGCGACGACGAGAACCAAGTCCACGGGAGCAGGCCGCAGAAGAGGAACAGCGCGTACGGCTCCAGCTCGCCGCCCCGGAAGCCGGGCAGGATCACGGAGAACACGAACGTGTAGACCAGCAGCAGCAGCAGCGGGTTGGCGAAGGACCAGAAGAAGCCCAGGATCGACCCGCGGTAGCGCGCCTTCACCTCGCGCGCGACGAGCGTCCGGATCAGCTCCCGATGCTGCACCAGGCGGCGCAAGTTAGCGAGCATCGATCTGCACGATGACTGCGGTGATGTTGTCCGGCCCGCCGCTCGCGTTCGCGAGGCGCACGAACGCGTCGCACGCCGCCTGCAGGTCGTCGTGGTCAGACAACACGCCGCCGATGGTGTCCGCCGGCAGCACCGACGACAGCCCGTCCGTGCACAACAGCAGGCGGTCGCCGCGGCGCAGCGTCAACTCCGTTGTCTCGGGTGCGGCGCCCTCCTCTGCCGACAGTACCCGCGTAACGATGTTACGCCAGGGATGCTCCCGCGCGGCCGCCGCCGACAGCGTGCCGGCCCGGACCTGCTCCTCCACCCAGGAATGGTCGCGCGTGAGGCGCGTGAGGCCGGTCGGCCGGTGCAGGTAGGCCCGGCTGTCGCCGGCATGGGCGAGCGCAGCGGTAAGGCCGTCCACCAGCAACGCCACCGCGGTCGTCGCCATGTCCCGCAACTCCGCCGCGGCGGCCACGCGCTCGGCAATGCGCCGGTTGCCAAGGTCGAAGCCGGCGCGCAGGCGGTTGCCTGCCCGGCTCAACGCGGGATCGAACGGAACGGGCCAGTCTTGCGCCGGTTTCAGCGACGCGGTGCTCTCGACGGCGTTCACGATCGCGTCGACGGCGAGCCGCGAGGCGATGCGTCCGCCGGCGTGCCCGCCGACGCCGTCCGCCACGACGAACAACCCCAGATCCGGTTGGGCGCCGTGGCAGTCCTCGTTGTGCGCCCGCCGCAGGCCGGGATCGGTACGGGCAGCCCAGGACAGGCGCATAGGTGTCAAGTATTACCCACGCCCGGGCGGGCGTGGGTCACAGGCGGCCGGACGGCCGGATGCGAACCTTCGACGCCACCTGCAGCCGCATGAGCGACTTCAGCAGCGCGATGCGCGCGCGCTCGAAGTCGATGTCCGCTGCGCGCCGGTCCACCCGTTCGCGCGCCCGCTCCAGGGCGGCCTCGGCGCGCTTTACGTCGATCTCTTCCGCCCGCTCCGCAATCTGGGCGAGCACCGTGACGCGGTCCGGCAGCACCTCCGCGAAGCCGAACGCCACGGAGATGTAGAACCGCTCGTCGCCCTGGCGAAACCAGAGCTCGCCCACCTGCAGCGACGCCAGCAGCGGCGTATGCCCGGGCAGGACGCCGAAATACCCCTCCTCGCCCGGGATCTGCACTTCGTCCACCGCTTCGCGGACGACGGCCCGCTCCGGCGTCACGATCTCGAACCTGAGGGAAGACGGGAGATCCATGCGCTGTCTCGCGATCCGG
Organism: Vicinamibacterales bacterium; assembly: GCA_965207665.1. Classification (GTDB taxonomy): domain Bacteria; phylum Acidobacteriota; class Vicinamibacteria; order Vicinamibacterales; family UBA8438; genus JAAXGX01. The sequence goes on along the minus strand of CBDBMV010000002.1, from coordinate 462,817 downwards.
CTACGCGGCCGCGCTCTTCATCTTCTCGGCGTTGGCCAGCGCCTCTTCGATGGTGCCCACCATGTAGAACGCCTGCTCCGGCACGCCGTCGTGCTTGCCGTCCACGATTTCCCGGAAGCCCCGCACCGTGTCGGCAATCGGCACGTACTTGCCCTCGAGGCCGGTGAACTGCTCCGCCACGAAGAACGGCTGCGAAAGGAACTTCTGGATCTTGCGCGCCCGCGAGACGCTCAGCTTGTCCTCCTCCGACAGCTCGTCGATGCCCAGGATGGCGATGATGTCCTGCAGGTCCTTGTAGCGCTGCAGCACCTCCTTGACGTCGCGCGCCGTGGAGTAGTGCTCGTCGCCGATCACGCGCGGATCCAGGATGCGCGACGTCGATGCGAGGGGATCCACCGCGGGATAGATGCCCAGCTCCACGATCGAGCGCGACAGGTTCGTCGTCGCGTCGAGGTGGGCGAACGTCGTGGCCGGCGCCGGATCCGTGTAGTCGTCGGCCGGCACGTAGATGGCCTGCACCGACGTGATCGAGCCCTTGCGCGTCGACGTGATCCGCTCCTGCAGCGCCCCCATCTCGGTCAGCAGCGTCGGCTGGTAGCCGACCGCTGAGGGCATTCGGCCTAGAAGGGCGGAAACCTCCGACCCCGCCTGGGTAAACCGGAAGATGTTGTCGATGAACAGCAGGACGTCCTTGCCCTCGGCGTCCCGGAAATACTCGGCGACGGTGAGCGCGCTGAGGCCGACCCGCAGCCGCGCGCCGGGCGGTTCGGTCATTTGACCGTAAACAAGGGCCGCGCGCGATTTCTCTGGGTCGTCGGGGTCGACCACGCCGCTTTCCTGGAACTCGAGCCACAGGTCGTTGCCCTCGCGGGTCCGCTCGCCGACGCCGCCGAACACCGACACGCCGCCGTGCTTGAGCGCGATGTTGTGGATGAGCTCCTGGATGATGACCGTCTTGCCGACGCCGGCCCCGCCGAACAGGCCGATCTTGCCGCCCTGCAGGTACGGCTCGAGCAGATCGATGACCTTGATCCCCGTCTCGAACATCTGCAGCTCGGTCGACTGGTCCTCCAGCGGCGGCGCCTGGCGATGTATCGGCCAGCGCTCGTCCGCCGGGACCGGCCGGTCGGGGAAGTCGACGGGCTCGCCCAGCACGTTCAGCACGCGGCCGAGCGTCTGGGGGCCGACCGGCATGGAGATGGGCGCCCCGGTGTCGATGGCCTGCATGCCGCGCTGCATGCCGTCGGTCGGCTTCATGGAGACCGCGCGCACGCGGCTCTCGCCGAGGTGCTGCTCCACTTCCGCGATCACGTCGATCGCGTCGCCGCCTGCCCCCTCCGACTTGATGTGCAGCGCGTTGTAGATGGGCGGCAGATGTCCGCCGTCGAACTCGACGTCGACGACCGGGCCGATGACCTGCACCACCCGGCCAACCTTCGCGTCCGTGCCTGCTGCGTTCGCCATGCTCTCTCTGCGCTCCCTTACAACGCTTCCGCGCCGGACACCACCTCGATCAGCTCGCGCGTGATCGTCGCCTGGCGCATCTTGTTCATGTACAGCGTCAACTGGTCGATCATCTCGCCGGCATTGCGGGTGGCGGCGTCCATAGCCGTCATCCGCGCGGCGTGCTCCGCGGCGATCGACTCGAGCATCGCCCGGAACATCTGGGTCTCTACGTGCCGCGGCAGCAACTGCTCGAAGATCTCCTTGGGGGGCGGCTCGAACAGGTGGTCGGCCAGCAGCGCCGCGTCCTGCTCGTCGGGCTCGAGCCGCGGTATCGGCAGCAGCCGCTCGACCACGACACGCTGCTGCAGCACGCTCTTGAACTCGTTGTAGAGCAGATAGACGTCGCGGGCCTCCCCCGCGATGTATGTCTCCATCGCCGCTCGCGCCGCGGACTGTGCGTGCGAGTACTTCAGCGCGTTGAACAGGTTGACGTCTTCGTAGCGGATGTCGAATCCGTGGTGCACGAAGAAGTCGCGCCCCTTGCGGCCGATGACGCCCAGCGCCACCGCGTTGTCGGCGTCGCCGACGAACGTTCCTGCGCGCCGCAACAGGCCCGAGTTGAAGCTGCCGCACAGCCCCTTGTCGGCAGTGACGACGAACAGCAGCGTCGGCCCGTCCGGACGCGCCTCCGGGGGGGTCAGCAACGGGTGCAGCTCCGGATCCACGCGCGTAGCCAGGCTGTTGAGCGTGCTCAGCATCAGCCGCGCGAACGGCCGCGCGCCGACTATGCGGTCCTGCGCCCGGCGCAGCTTCGACGCGGCGACGGTCTTCATCGCCTTGGTGATCTGCTGCGTGGACGAAACCGCGCGGATGCGGCGGCGCATGTCGATGAGCGACGGCATTGTCTACGCTGCGACTCCCTTCCGGGCGGCGACGAACTGCTCCGTGAACGCCTTGATGGCTTCGCTGACGGCGGCCTTCAGCTCGTCGTCGAACTTCTTCTGCTCGATCAGCCGGTCCAGCAGGTCCTTGTGCCGCGTCTCGATGAACTGGTAGAGGTCGCGCTCGTAGGTCGCCACGTCGCCCTCGTCGACGCCGTCCAGGAACCCGTTGGTACCGGCGAAGATGACGAGCACCTGGCGCTCGACCGCGAGCGGCTCGTACTGCGGCTGCTTGAGCACCTCGACGAGCCGCCGGCCGCGGTTGAGCTGATCCTGGGTGGCCTTGTCGAGGTCGCTGCCGAACTGGGCGAAGGCCGCCAGCTCGCGGTACTGCGCCAGGTCGAGGCGCAGCGTGCCCGCCACCTGCCGCATGGCGCGCACCTGGGCCGAGCCGCCGACCCGCGACACGGAGTTGCCGACGTTGATGGCCGGGCGGATGCCCTGGTGGAACAGGTCCGACTCGAGGAAGATCTGCCCGTCCGTGATGGAGATGACGTTCGTCGGGATGTAGGCCGACAGGTCGCCGGCCTGGGTTTCGATGATCGGCAGCGCCGTGAGCGATCCGCCGCCCAGCTCGTTGCGCATCTTCGCCGCCCGCTCCAGCAGCCGCGAGTGCAGGTAGAACACGTCGCCCGGGTAGGCCTCGCGGCCCGGCGGCCGGCGCAGCAGCAGCGAGATCTCGCGGTACGCCTGCGCGTGCTTGGAGAGATCGTCGTAGATGCACAGCGCGTGCCGCCCGTTGTCGCGGAAGTACTCGCCCAGCGCGCAGGCCGAGTACGGGCTGATGTAGAGCAGCGGCGCCGGCTCGGAGGCGCCCGCGGTGACCACGATGGTGTAGTCCATCGCGCCGGCGTCCTCGAGCGTGCGCACCACCTGGGCGACGGTGGACTGCTTCTGGCCCACGGCGTTGTAGATGCAGACGACGTCGAGCCCCTTCTGGTTGATGATCGTGTCGACCGCCACGGCGGTCTTGCCCGTCTGGCGGTCGCCGATGATCAGCTCGCGCTGGCCGCGGCCGATCGGGATCATCGCGTCGATCGCCTTGAGACCGGTCTGCAGCGGCTCCTTCACCGGCTGGCGGTCCACCACGCCCGGCGCGATCCGCTCGATCGGGGCGTGCTGCGTGGTGGCGATGGGACCCTTGCCGTCCACCGGCTGGCCGAGGGCGTTGACGACGCGGCCCAGCATCTCGTCGCCGACGGGCACCGAGATGATGCGGCCGGTGCGCTTGACGGGGTCGCCTTCCTTGATCTCGGTGCTCTCGCCCAGCAGCACGGCGCCGACGCTTTCCTCTTCGAGATTGAGCGCGATGCCGAACACGCCGTGCGGAAACTCGAGCATCTCGGTCGCCATCGCGCCCTCGACGCCGTGAATCTGCGCGATGCCGTCGCCGACCGCCACGACGGTGCCGACCTCGGCGACGTCGACGTCGAGCTCGTAGCTGCCGAGCTGGTCCTTGATGATCCTCGATATCTCGTCTGCCTTGATGTCCATACTTGACTCCGTTCGGACGCGACGCTACACGTCCGCCAACAACCGCTGCCGCAGCCGCGCGAGGTGCCGGGCGACGCTACCGTCCCACACCGTGCTGCCGATCTGGACCATCACGCCGCCGATGAGGGAAGGATTGACGCGCGCCTCGACCGTGACGTCGCGGCCCGTGGCGCCCTCTATTAGACGGGCGATCTCGCGTGTCCGCTCGGCGTCCAGCGGCGTGGTGGTCGTGAACTGCGCCCGCACCTGGCCGCGGTGCGCCATCAGCCGGTCGCGGTATACCTCCAGGAGCTCCGGCAGCAGCGCGAGGCGGTTGCGCTCCGCCAGCAAGGCGAGCAGCCGGCCGGTAATGGGCGAGAGGTCTCCGCCGCGCTCCACGAGTGCGGCCACCACCGCCCGTTTCGATGCCGGCGCGACGACCGGGCTGAGCAGGCACTTCCGCAGCGTCTCGTGGCCGTCGAGCAGGGCCATGAACCCCGCCACGTCCCGTTCGACCTGCTCCAGCGCACCTTCACGCTCGCAGACGTCGAAGAGCGCGCGTGCGTACCGTTTAGCGGCGGCGCGATATGCCATGGTTCCTGTTAGCACGCAGCGCTTGTAGGAGGAAGTGATCCGCGGCGAGCCAAACGGAAATTTATACCATTCGACGCCAACGCGGGGCAAGCCGCGGCTCGCTGGAATCGCAGCCGCGGCGCTTGTTCCTAGCGGGTTGACAGACGTTCGTACAGCCGCTGCAGCTCGTCTTCCGACTTGAACGCGATCCGGATCTCCCCACCGCGCCGGCGGCGCACGATCTCCACGCGCGAACCCAGCGCGACGCGCAGTGTTTCCGCGGCCGCTCGCGTGTGCACGTCCAGGGTTGGCGGCGGATTCCGCGGGGACATCGGCTCCAGCATTTTCTTGACGAGCGCCTCGGTGGCTCGTACCGACAGCGCTCCGGAGCGCACGTCCTGCGCGGCGCGGCGCTGGGACGCAGCGTCGGGCAGGGCGGCCAGTGCGCGCGCGTGCCCCATCGAGAGCGCGCCGGATGCGATTTCGGCCTGGACGTCCTCGGGCAGCGCCAGCAGCCGCTGGTAGTTGGCGACCGTCGCGCGGTCCTTGCCGACGGCCCGGGCAATCTCCTCTTGCGTCCGCCCCAACTCGTCGGCCAGGCGGCGGTAGGCGCGCGCCTCCTCGATCGGGTTGAGGTTCTCGCGCTGGACGTTTTCGATCAGAGCCAATTCCAGACGCTTTTCGTCCGGCACGTCGCGCACGACCACCGGGACCTTGAGCAGCCCGGCGCGCAGGGCGGCGCGCCAGCGCCGCTCGCCGGCCACGATCTCGTACTTGCCCTCCTCGCTGCGGCGCACCACGATCGGCTGGAGGACCCCGGTCTCCTTGACCGACTCCGCCAGCGCGTCGAGCCGTCGCTCATCCATGTCCCGCCGGGGCTGCTCGCGATTCGGCTCGATCAGGTCGAGATCGACCTCGAGCGTGCCGTCCCGCCCCGAGGATGAAGGCAAGTCCCGAATCAGGGCGCTCAAGCCCCGGCCCAGCGCGCGTCGTCCGTCAGCCACTTGTCCTGCTCCTTGTGCCGCGGGCAGCCACGCCGGCGGCGAGAATCTCCCGGGCGAGGGCGACGTACGCCGTCGCGCCTCGCGATCTGCGATCGTAGGTGAGCACCGGCAACCCGTGGCTCGGCGCTTCTGCCAGCCGCACGTTGCGCGGGATCACCGTGTCGAACACCTTGTCGTCGAAGAACGCCCGCACCTCGCCGGCCACCTGCCGGCCCAGGTTCGATCGCAGGTCGGCCATCGTCAACAGCACACCGCCGACCTCGAGATCGGGGTTCAGATGCGCACGCACGCGCCGCACCGTGTTGTTCAGCTCGGTCAGGCCCTCCAGCGCCAGGTATTCGCACGTCAGCGGAATCAGTACCTCGTCGGCCGCAACCAGCGCGTTGAGTGTCAACAGGCCGAGGGACGGCGGCGTATCGATGATCACGTGGTCGAACTGGCGCCGCGCCGCCCGAACGAAGGGGCTCAGCCGCGACTCCCGATCGGGCAGGTTGACGAGCTCGAGCTCCGCGCCCGTCAAGTGCCGATCGGCCGGCACCAGCGACAGCTCCGGGATCCCGGTCGGAATGACGAATTCGTCCGGCGGAGGCGGCTCGTCGGCGGTCAGCAGCTCGAACACGGTCCCACCGGGCGCTTCGCTGCCTGCCCGGCCCACCCCGCTGGTGAGATTCGCCTGCGGGTCCATGTCGACGAGCAGCACCCGGCGGCGGAGGTGGCACAACGAAGCCGCGAGGTTGATGGCCGTCGTGGTTTTGCCTACGCCGCCCTTCTGGTTAGCTATGGCCACCGCTTGCTGCATATGCCACCAAGCGTTCCACGTGGAACACCGCCGCGCATGCAGTGGTTGTGTTCCACGTGGAACATGCAAGACGCGTCAAGCTGTGCGGCGGTCGAACGCCGTTTGCATTTCCTCGAGAATGCCGTCCGCGATGCGCCGGGGATCGGCCGCCAGCGTGATCGGGCGGCCGACCACGAGGTAGTCTGCCCCCGACCCGATTGCGGCCGCGGGCGTGGTCGCCCGCTTGTGGTCGTCCTCCCCGGCTCCGCCGGGTCGGATCCCCGGTGTGACGATGAGGAAATCCGGGCCCGCCATGTCCCGGATCGCCCGCGCCTCCCGACCCGGCGCCACCACACCGTGGCACCCCACTTCCTGCGCCTTGCGGGCCCTGTATAGCACGAGGTCCGGCACCGACATGCTGATGCCCTGCTCGCGCAGGTCCGACTCGTCAAGGCTCGTGAGCACCGTCAGCGTCAGAACCCGCAACTGCGATCCGCGGGCCGCCTCCACGGCGGACCGAATCGTCTGGAACGTCGTGTTGACGGTCGTCAGCTCCACGCCGCTGCGCACCGCCACTGCCACGAGCCGCTTGATCGTCTCGCCGATGTCGCCGAACTTCAGGTCGAGAAATACACGCTTCCCGCGCTCCCGCAACCCCCGCACCACGGTGTCGTGGCCGGCGAGGTACAGCCCCCACCCCACCTTGACGTACTTCACCGCGTCGCCGAGCGTATCGACGAGGCGATACGCGTCTTCCGGCTCGATGCTGCGCCTGGGATCTTGCGGATCGTTGGGGAAGTCGAGGGCGACGATGAGCCGCTCCCGCGCGTCGATGCTCGTTTGACCAGCCTCCGCCGCGGCGGCCGCCGCAGGCTGCCGCAGTGATGGATAATAGCACGCTGACTTGCCCGCATTTCTCACCAGCGTTCGTCGCGAGGGCGTCGAGGCGCCGGTGTGGTGGGTCGCACGGACTGAACGGCGCTGCAGGCGTAGTAGTGACTACGTCGAAGCGACGTGAGGGAGTACGGCCCGCCACAGCGAGCGGATCGGCGGCCGCAGCAGAAGGCTGGTGAGTGATGCGGGCCAATCGCGCCGGCGCGCTTCCTGAAAGGTATCTGCCGATGTCCCGAGACCCCCTGTGGACGCTGCTCGCCGAACGGGCGCTCCACACCGGCCAGCGCATAACGTTGAGCTCCGGAAAGGTTTCCAGCTTCTACTTCGACTGCAAGCCCGTGACGCTCAGCGCCGCCGGGGCGCCGCTGGTCGGCGACGCGTTCGTCAAGGCGCTCGAGGCCGTGCCCGGCGAAGTCACGGCGGTCGGCGGCCTGACGCACGGCGCGGATCCCATAATCGGGGCCGTGATGTTGCGGGCGTTCGCGCAGGGCCGCGCGCTGGACGGCTTCTACGTCCGGAAGCAGCCGAAGTCGCACGGCACCCAACGGCTGATCGAGAATCCCCCGCCGTCCGGCGCGCGCGTCGTGATCGTCGAGGACGTGGTGACCAGCGGGAAATCGGCGCTCAAGGCGGTGGAAGAAGCGCGCAGCGCCGGCTGCGAGGTCGCCGGCGTCATCGCTCTGGTCGATCGCCAGGACGGGGGCGCCGCTGCGATACGCGCAGAGGTGCCCCACTACGCCGCCCTCTACACCCGGGACGACTTTCCGCAGATCGAGACCGCTGAAGGGGAACTCGCATAGATGCGCCGCCGCGCAGGAGGCGGCGCTGTGTCTCGTTTCGCTTCCTATTCGTTTTTCCGGGGCATATTCGCCAACACCACGAGCCGGCTGCCCAGGCTTTCGACCAGCGGGAGCTCGGCGCGGCGCTCCAGCGGGTGTGGCACTTCGGCCGGCAGATCGTCCGCCGCTCCACTCCGGAACAGGAAGAGCTGACCGCCCGGCGCCACGAATTTCTCCAGCCGTTGCAGCTCCCCGGCTCCGATCCGGACGCCGCGCAGCGTCAACAGGTCGAACACGCGCTGCAGGTCCGGCCGCGCCGCGAGTGTTTCGAACCGTCCTGTCTCTACCGTGCAGTCCGCGAGCTCCAGCCGGCGGACGGCTTCGCGGAGAAACGCCGCCTTGCGCTGGCGCGCCTCCACCATCACCAGCCGTGCGCCGGCCAGCGCGATCCGCAGCGGGATCGCGGGTGAGCCGCTGCCCGAACCGATGTCGATAACGTTGACGGTGGTCTGCGGCGCGTGCCGGGCCGCTGCCAGCGGCTCGACCACCAGGCGGTCGAGGCCGTGGTCGCTGTTATCCAGCGCGGTCAGGTTCAGGCGCGCGTTCCAGCGTTGCAACAGCTCGACATAGGCGGCCAGCCGCTCGGCCAGCGCGGGTTGCAACTCCAGGCCCGCCAGGGCGGCGCGCCGACTGATCCGCGCCGCAAGCGCTTCGTTATCCAACCTCACGCCGAGCCCGAACCGGTGCCGCGACCGACATGGGCGCCGATCACCGCGACCGCCGCCGGCGTCACCCCCGGCACCCGCCCTGCCTGACCGAGCGTCGCCGGCCTCGTGGCGCTGAGCCGCTCGACGATCTCGCGCGAGAGTCCCGGCACGCCCGCGTAGCGGAAATCGCCGGGGATGCGCAGGCCTTCCTGCCGGCGCGCGCGGGCGATAGCCGCCTTTTGCCGGTCCAGGTAGCCGGCGTACTTGAACTCCGTCTCCACGCTGGCCAGGTCGACGTGCCGCTCGCCCGGGGAGATCTCGAGCGCCAGGCCGCCCTGCGCGGCCAACCGCTCCAGCCGGACCTCCGGCCGCCGCAGCGCCTGGGCCGCGCGCAGCCGCTCGCCGCCGTCCAGGGCCACCGTGGTCCGCCGCACGCGGGCGCGGTTGCGCTCGTAGCGCGCGCGCCGCCCCTCGAACCGGATCCAGCGCGCGTCACTCACCAGGCCGATTTCCCGGCCCCGCGGCGTGAGACGGAGATCGGCATTGTCGATGCGCAGCAGCAGCCGGTGCTCGGCGCGTGACGTGAACATGCGGTACGGCTCCAGGCAGCCGCGCGTCGTCAGGTCGTCGGCGAGCACTCCGATATACGCTTCGTCGCGGCCAATCACGATCGGCTCGCGGCCGCGCGTGCGCCGGACCGCGTTGATGCCGGCCAGCAACCCCTGCGCCGCGGCCTCCTCGTAGCCCGACGTGCCGTTCACCTGTCCAGCGAGGAACAGACCGTCGATGCGCCTAGTCTCGAAGGTGGGGTGGAGCTCGGTCGGCTGCACGAAGTCGTACTCGACGGCGTAGCCGGGCCGCAGCATGACGGCGTCCTCCAGGCCCGGCAGGGCGCGGACGAGCTCCGCCTGCACGTCGCGCGGCAGGCTCATCGAGTAGCCGTTCACGTAGGTCTCGTCGACGTCCAGCCCTTCCGGCTCCAGGAATATCTGATGCCGCTCCCGGTCCGGGAAGCGCATGATCTTGTCCTCCAGCGACGGGCAGTAGCGCGGTCCAATGCCGGAGATCTGGCCGTTGTAGAGCGGCGACTGGCCTATGTGGCGCCGCACGAGGTCCCCGACCCGGCCGGTCGTGTACAGCAGGTGGCACAGCACCTGCGAGCGGTCGATCGCGTCCGTCAGGAACGAGAACGGCACCGGCGGCTCGTCGCCCGGCGCCGGCTCGAAGCGGCTGAAGTCGATGCTGCGGCGGTCGAGCCGCGGCGGGGTGCCTGTCTTGAGCCGTCCCCACCGGAATCCGAGCTCCTTGAGCGACTCCGCCAGCGCGTGGGAGGCCGGTTCCCCCGCCCGGCCGGCAGAGCGGGTTTCGGGGCCGACGTGGATCAGGCCGTTGAGGAACGTGCCGGTCGTGACGACGACCGCTCGGCAGCCTATCCGCCCGCCTTCTTCCAGGGCGACGCCGGCGACGCGGCCGTGCTCCACCAAAATGCGTCCGGCCCGCCCGATGATCCAGTCGAGCCCCGGCTCGCGGTCCAGCGCCTGCTTCATCCACGCGCCGTACAGCTTCTTGTCCGCCTGGGCGCGCGGCGACCACACCGCCGGCCCGCGGCTGCGGTTGAGCAGCTTGAACTGGATGCCGACGGCGTCGATGGCGCGGCCCATCAGGCCCCCGAGCGCATCGATCTCGCGCACCAGGTGGCCCTTGGCGGTGCCGCCGACCGCGGGGTTGCACGGCATGTGCGCGACCGTGGCGCCGGACAGCGTGCAGAGTCCGACGCGGGCGCCCATCCGCGCCGCGGCGTACGCCGCTTCACAGCCGGCATGCCCGGCGCCGATGACGACGACATCGTATGAGTTCATTACCAGAGGATTCTATTTTCCTATGCAGAAGCGCTCGAATATCCGCTGCAGCACGTCGTCCGCGGTGCGCTTGCCGGTGACCTCCTCCAGCGCCGCGCGCGCGTCCTGCAGGTCCGCCAGCAGCAACTCCTCGGGCGCCGCGGCATCCGCGCCATCTGCGGCGCGCGCCAGCGCCGCCGCCGCACGCTCCACGAGCACGATATGGCGCAGGTTCGAGAGCGTCGGCGTATCGCGCAGCGGCTCGCCGGCCCACAGCAGGTCTGCCAGCGCCCGGCGCAGGCCAGCCGGATCCGCCTCGTCGCGCAGCGACACGGTCACATGCGGGCCGGCGGTCGGGAGGTCCGCGGCGTCCCAGACCGGCGGCCGATCCGCCTTGTTGACGACGACAACCCGGTCGGCGGCGGCCGTCTCATGCAGCAGTGCGCGGTCTTCATCATCCAGCGCCCGGGAGCGGTCGAGCACGAGCAGCACGGCTGCGGCCACCTGGAGTGCGCCGCGCGCGCGGGCGACGCCTTCCGACTCGACGGCGTCGGCCGTCGGCCGTATGCCAGCGGTGTCGACCAGCGTCAGCGGCAGGCCGTCGACCTCGGCTGTCTCCGTCAGCAGGTCCCGGGTCGTGCCGGGCACGTCGGTCACGATGGCGCGTGGCGCACCCAGCAACCTGTTGAACAGCGTGGACTTACCGACGTTCGGCTTGCCGAGGATGACGACCTGGCGGCCTTCGCGCACCAGCCGGCCGGCGCCGGCGCCGGCCAGCAACGCCTGCGCCCGCCGCTGCAGCGACCGCGTCTCCCCGGCGACCGCGGCGGGCTCCGCGAAGTGGTACCCCTCTTCGGGAAAATCGATGGACGCCTCCAGCCGTGCGGTCAGGTCGAACAGCGCGGCGTCGATCGCGCCGATGGCCGCCGTGACGGTGCCCTCCAACTGGTCGAAGGCGACGCGCGCCTGCAGCGGAGTGACTGCCTCGATCAGATCGGCCACCGCCTCTGCCTGCACGAGATCCATCCGGCCGTTGACGAATGCCCGCAGGGTGAACTCGCCGGGTTCCGCCAGGCGTGCGCCGGCGCGGACGACGGCTTCGACGATCTGGCGCAGCAGCACCGGGCTGCCGTGGCCGCTGATTTCGACTACATCCTCGCCGGTATACGACGCCGGACCGGGAAAGTAGGTGGCGACCACCTGATCCAGCGCGCGCTCCAGGTCCGGAGCGCCGACTACCGACGTGAGCGTGGCGTGCCGCGGCTGCAGGTCATGCCCGCCGCGCAGGACCGCGGCGGCGGCGGCGGCAGCGGCAGGACCGCTGACCCGTACAACCCCGATGCCGCCCCGGCCGGGAGGCGTGGCCACCGCGACGATCGTGTCGTCGGGTGAGAACATCTCCCACCGTCAGTGGCCCGGCGCATTCGCCGTGATCACGACGGTCTTCATGAACGCGTCGCCGCTGCTTTCCGACGACACGTCGGGTTCCGCGGCGACGGCCAGGTGCACGATGCGGCGGGCGTACGGGTTGAGGGGGCCGATCTCCTGGGGCTCGCCCGTCTCGCGCGCGCGTCCGGCGAGCAGCACGGCGGTCTCCTGCAGTTCCGCGTCCTTGCCCTTGCGGTAGTCGAGGCAGTCCACGACGATGTGGCGGCGCGGGTGCTGCCGCCGGAAGGCCGCGTTCACGAGATGCTGCAGCGCGTCGAGCCCGGCGGCGCGGCGGCGAACGAAGACGTCGCAGCCATCCCCGGCGATCACGATCCGCGTGCCGTCTTCGATCGGCTCGACGGAGACCTCCAACTCCAGCCCCATGGCGTCCGTCACCGCCTGCACGAACTGCTCGATTTGCCCGTTCAGATCATCATCCACCGGTCGCGCTCCTCCCGGCCGCGCCGCCGCGCGCCGGTTTCTTCACCCGCCGCTCCGCCGGCGGCCGCACCGTGCGCACCTTCGGCGGTCCGATCACCCGGTTGGTGATCACCTGCTGGCCGATCCCCAGCACGTTGCTGGTAAGCCAGTAGATCACCAGGCCGCTCGGCGCCCAGAGAAACATGAAGGTGAAGACGACGGGCATGGCCATCATCATCTTCTGCTGCATCGGATCGACCTGCGCCGGCGTGAGCCAGGTCTGCAGCACCATCGAGCCGCCCATGATGATCGGCGTGACGTAGAGCGGGTCGTGCACGGAGAGGTCCGTGATCCAGAGCATGAACGGGGCGCCGCGCATCTCGATCGCCATGGACAGCAGGCGGAAGAAGGCGAACAGGATGGGCATGGTGGCCAGCAGGGGCAGGCACCCGCTGACGGGGTTGACCCCGCGCTCGCGGTACAGCGCCATGACCTCCTGGTTCATCTTCTGCTTCTGCGGATCGGTCGCCTTCAGGTGCTTGTAGCGCTCCTGAATCGCCTTCATCTCCGGCTGAATCTCCTGCATCTTGCGCGCGGAGATGACCTGCTTGTGCCGCAGCGGAAAGATCACGATGTTGATCAGCACCGTCAGGATGATGATGGCCAGTCCCCAGTTGTCGACACCCGCATGCACCCAGCTCAGCGAGCGGTGCAGCGGCACCACCAACCAGGAGAGGAACCCGAACTCGATCGCCTGCGGCAGCGCGGGATCGGCGGCTTCCAGCACGTCGAAGTCCTTGGGCCCCAGGTAGAACGGGAGATCGCCGATCCCGCCGGGCAGCGCCAGGTCGAACGCCATCAGCTCGCGCGGGTCCTCGTCGGGGAGCTGCGGGGGGAGCGGCGCCGCGCGGTACAGCACGGTCGCCTCCCGGCCCCCGGGCAACGCCGCCGCCAGGAAATAGTGGTTGTCGACCCCGACGAAGGTCATCTGGCCCTGGTATGTCGGCTGCTCCGACACGTCGCCGGCGTCCGGCCGCCAGACGTCGAGCTCGCCGACGACGCCGTTCTCCAGCACCCGGCCTTCCAGGACGCCGCGCGGGCCCTGGCGAAACGCGAAGCCGGAAGTCGACCGCTCGACCCCGCCCAGCGCCGGGCCCCAGCGCACGACCGCGTTGAGCGGCCGGCCGCCGTCGGATGCCTCGATGCTCGCGATGAACTGGTAGGGGCCGACCCCGGGGTCGAACGTGAAGGTCTTGCGGACCCGCAGCCCGGAAGCGTCCTCGTACTCGAACGTCAGCGTTTCCGGGCGGTCCGCCGGGCCCAGGCGCTGCGCGCTGGCGCGGTACAGCGCCGTATTCGCGAGCCGGGTCAACCGTTCGTCGCCGAGCTCCACCGCGAAGGGGGTGGCCGAGCCGGGCGGCAGATCCCGCGGCACCAACTCGACCGGCGCGCCCGTGTCGCCGTCGTCGAGATAGTCCTTGAGCTGCCAACTGGTCAGTTGCGCGCCCCGGTTCGTGAACACGGCGCGCACGTGGTCCGTCTCCACCACGATCTCGCGCGCCGCCGTGTCGCCGATGACGGGTTCGGGGGGCGCCGGATCGTCGACCGCGCCCGGCGCGGCCCGCTCCGCATCGGCGGCAAGCGGCACGGGTTGCAGTGGTTGCAGAGGAGCGTCGATCGCCGACGGCGCCGGCTCCGCGGCGGGCGGAGGCGCACCGTCAGGCGCACCGCGGGGGGCCTCCGGCGGCGGCGGCACGAAGAGCGCCTGGTACATGTAGAGCACCAGGAACGACAGGAAGACGGCGAGTAGAACCCTTCTCTCCATGGTCCCGTCGTCGGCGCCCGCTCAACCCGACTTGCGCGGATCGGGCGCGGTGGTGGTCGGGAGCGGCACCTGGTCGAGGCCTCCCGCGCAGAGCGGATGGCAGCGCGCCAGGCGCCGCAGCGCCAGCCAGCTACCCTTCAGCGCGCCGTGCAGCAGCACCGCGTCCCGTGCATATGTCGAGCACGACGGCACGAACCGGCACGATCCCGTAAACAGCGGTGAAAAGAGGGTTTTGTACGCCGCGATGAGCCCCAGCGCCGCGACCGTCGGCAGCCCTCCGAGCCAGGCCGCAACGCGGCGCACGTCAGCCATGGGACCGCTGTCCACGGCGGAGCGTGGACCGATAGTCCGCCTGCAGCACGAGGAAAGGCGCATCGCTGAATCCGCGGTGCGGCAGCACGACGATGTCGAATCCGCCGGGCCGCTTGTTGAGACGGAACAACTCCCGAGCCAGACGCTTGTGGCGGTTGCGGCGAACCGCTCCACCCATCCGGCGTGTTGCGATGACTCCCAGACGGCTCACGTCCCGGTGGTTCGGCAGGACGAACAGTGTCAGGTACCGCCCACGCGTGCGGACGCCCTTCCGCTGCGCGGACAGGAATTCCGGCCGGCGCCGCAGGCGCTCGCTACGGGTCAGCGCATGGATCAAGAGACTGTCAGCCGCTTACGGCCCTTGGCGCGCCGATGCTTCAGGATGAGACGCCCGTTCTTGGTGCTCATCCGCTTGCGGAATCCGTGCGTGCGTGCGCGGCGGCGCCGGTTCGGCTGGTATGTACGCTTCATCCCGGTCGGTGTCTCCCACCACTTGTGAGCCGCTTATCATAGAAAACGGCCGCCGACAGTGTCAACGGCGGCGGCGGGCAGGCGCTTTCGTTTGCGTCCCCGAAACGATCATGTTACATTCCCGCCCACGCAGGCGCGCATCTTCCTGATAGCAGTTTTCCACACCTGTGGAAAAAATTGTTGAAACAGCCCTTGTTTTGGGGCTGGATCCGCTGTTCCGGCCGGCCCGAGCGGGCGCCGGCAGGCGGATTCGCCGCAGGGGCACGCGGGCCTCGGTGTCAGTGAGGCGGCCATGATCCCGGAACCTGAAGGGCCCGTTGGCGAGACCAGCAAGGAAGCGGCCGCACGCACGCCGGCGGGCCTGAGCGCCCGCTATACCTTCGACTCCTTCGTCGTCGGTTCGTCCAACCAGTTCGCCCACGCCGCCGCACTGGCCGTCGCCGAGGCGCCGTCGCGCTCGTACAACCCGCTGTTTCTCTACGGCGGCGTGGGGCTCGGCAAGACGCACCTCATGCACGCGATCGGGCAGTATCTCCTGCAGCACCTTCCGGACGTCAAGCTGACATACATCTCCTCCGAGCGGTTCATGAACGAGATGATCAACTCGGTGCGCTATGACCGCATCCTCGATTTTCGCGCGCGGTATCGCAGCATCGACGTCCTGCTCGTCGACGACATCCAGTTCCTGGCCGGCAAGGAAGGCACGCAGACCGAGTTCTTCCACACGTTCAACTCGCTGTACGACGCGCAGAAGCAGATCGTGATCAGCAGCGACTGCCCGCCGCACCAGATTCCGTCGCTCGAGGAGCGGCTGCGGTCCCGTTTCGAGTGGGGCCTCATTGCCGACATCCAGCCGCCGGACCTCGAGACCAAGATGGCGATCCTGAAGAAGAAGGCCGAAGCCGAGGCCATTCCGCTGCCCGACGACGTGGCGCTCTACATCGCCGGCGGCATCAAGTCGAACGTCCGCGAGCTCGAAGGGTCGTTGATACGGCTGATCGCATACGCCTCGCTCACGGGATCGCCGATGTCGCTGTCGCTCGCCGAGGAGGTGCTCCGCGACATCATCGACCACAACGACCGCGTCGTGACGATCGAGATGATCCAGAAGCTCGTGGCCAGCCACTACAACCTGAAGGTGGCCGACCTGAAATCGCGCAATAACTCGAAGGCGGTGACGCTGCCGCGGCAGATCGCCATGTACCTGTCGAAATCGCTCACCGGAACGTCGCTGCCGGAGATCGGACGCAGCTTCGGCGGCAAGCATCACTCGACCGTCATCCACTCCATCCGCAAGATAGAAGAGCGGTGCAAGCGGGACCGGGCGTTCCACACCCAGATCAACAGCTTCCGCCAGTCGTTCAGCTAGCGGAAACCGGTGTTGGCGCCCTCTTGTCCACATGGCCCACAGCGCACGGCGCGGCGCCGGACGTGGATTTCCGGCCATCCGCGGGCCGCGCTTCACGCCGCAGCCGCGCGTCCGCAGCTCGCACGTGAATAAACGCCCTGTTTTCAACAAGTTGCGCCGTTCTTCCACACTTGAATTGGTATCTTATCTCGTTTATAATTCTTCATATTCTTTCCAACGATCATGAACGCTTCCTGATCGCTGGTTCCGGCTCCCGCAACCGAGGTCAATCAGCACATGGAACTCAAGGTTCGCAAGACCGACTTGCTGCGCGAGTTGCAGCTGTTTCAAGGGATCGTCGAGCGTAAGAACACCATCCCGGTGCTTGCGAACGTGCTGCTGGAGGCTGAAGGCGACCAGGTGCGGCTCCTGGCAACGGATCTCGAAGTGTCGCTGCGCAGCGGCTGCGCGGCAACGATCGCGACGGCCGGCGCCGTCACCGTTCCGGCGAAGAAGCTGTACGAAGTCGTGCGGGCGCTGCCGGAAACGGAAATACTGATCCGGCAGGAAGCCAAGGGCTCGGTGAAGGTGGCGGCCGAAAGCTTCGATTCGCGCATGCAGACGTTGCCGCGCGAGGATTTTCCGACGCTGGCGACGTCCGGCGGCGCGCCGCCGGTCATGCTGGCCGGGGACGCCATCCGCGAGATGGTGACGCGGACGCAGTTCGCGATCACCGGCGAGGACACCCGCTACTTCCTGAACGGCGCGCTGTTCATACTGCGGCCCGACGAGATGTGCCTGGTGGCGACGGACGGCCACCGCCTGGCGCTCGTGGCGGCGAAGCGGGAGGCGCAGGACGGGGCCGCGGACGAGGTACGGGCCATCCTGCCCAAGAAGACGCTGTGGGAGCTGTCGCGGCTGCTGGTGGAGGGAGAAGGGGAAGTCCGCTACGAATGCGGGGAGAACCACCTTTTCTTCGACGTGGACGGGCGCCAGCTCGTATCGCGGGTGATCGACGCCCAGTTTCCGGCATACGACCGCGTCATCCCCAAGCAGAACGACAAGACCGTGGAGTTCGAGCGGGACCGGCTGACGAACGCGATCCGGAGAGTGGCCCTACTCTCGAGCGACCGCTCGCGGGCCGTGAAGTTCAAGTTCACGGAAGGCTCGATGGACATCGCGTCGAGCAGTCCGGAAGTGGGGGAGGCGACCGAGTCGCTCGCGGTCGAGTACTCGGGAGATCCCCTCGACGTCTGCTTCAACGCCCAGTATGTGCTGGATTTCCTGAACGTTGCGGAGGCCGACAGCGTGCGCCTCGAGTTCAAGGACGAAATGAGCCAGGCGGTCATGCGGCCCGTCGGCGACAGCGGGTTCGACTACACCTACGTCATCATGCCGATGCGCGTCTGATGAGCCAACTCGACCAGCAGCCGGACGGCGCGGGCGCGGCGCCGCCCACGGACGCTCCCCCCGCCGAAGTCGTCTCCGCAGCGGACGATGCGACCTACGACGCCAAGGACATTCGCATCCTCGAAGGACTGGAGGCCGTCCGCAAGCGGCCGGCCATGTACATCGGGTCGACCGGCGCGCCCGGACTGCACCACCTGGTCTACGAGGTCGTCGACAACTCCATAGACGAGGCCCTTGCCGACTTCTGCGACGAGATCGGCGTCACGGTCCACATAGACAACTCCGTGACCGTGACGGACAACGGCCGGGGCATTCCGGTCGATCAGCACGAGAGCGGCAAGGCGGCCGCGGAGGTCGTGCTGACGGTGCTCCACGCCGGCGGCAAGTTCGACAACAAGAGCTACAAGGTGTCGGGCGGACTCCACGGCGTGGGCGTTTCCGTGGTCAATGCCCTTTCGGAGTCGCTCGATGTCGAAATCTGGCGCGACGGACAGGTGTACCGCCAGCGCTACGAGCGCGGGGCGCCGCGCAGCGCGCTGGAAGTGATAGGCACGACGAAGCGGCGCGGCACCAAGGTGACGTTCAAGCCGGACGCAGCGGTGTTCGAGACGATCGAGTACAGCTTCGACACGCTGGCGCACCGCCTCCGCGAGCTCGCGTTCCTCAACGGCGGCGTCCTGATCACGCTCGATGACGAGCGGTCCGGGAAGAGCCACGCCTTCCGCTACGAAGGCGGCATCCGCTCGTTCGTCGAGTTCATCAACAAGAACAAGACCGTCGTCAACGCGGCGCCGATCTACATGCGCGGCGACCGCGAGGGCATCGACGCCGAGATTGCGCTGCAGTGGAACGACGGCTACGCCGACACGGTGTACTCGTTCGCCAACAACATCAACACGCAGGAAGGCGGCACGCACCTGTCCGGTTTCCGGTCGGCGCTCACGCGCACCGTCAACAGCTACGCGAACCGCAACAACCTGGCGCCCGACCTGAAGGAGAGCATCAGCGGCGAGGACATTCGCGAAGGTCTCGTGGCGGTGGTCAGCGTCAAGGTGCCGCACCCGCAGTTCGAAGGGCAGACCAAGACCAAGCTGGGCAACACGGAGGTGCAGGGCATCGTCGCGGCGATCGTCAACGATCACCTCGGCGCGTACCTGGAGGAGAACCCGGCAGTGGCGAAGCAGATCGTCAAGAAGACGATCGACGCCGCCCGGGCGCGCGCCGCGGCGCGCAAGGCGCGCGAGTTGGTGCGCCGCAAGGGCGCGCTCGACAGCAGCCTGCCCGGGAAGCTGGCCGACTGCCAGGAGCGTGATCCGGCGCAGAGCGAGCTCTATATCGTCGAGGGCGAGTCGGCCGGCGGCTCGGCCAAGCAGGGCCGCGACCGCCGCTTCCAGGCCGTGCTGCCGATCAAGGGGAAAATCCTGAACGTCGAGCGCGCGCGAGAAGACAAGATGCTGGGCAGCGACGAGATCAAGGCCATGATCCAGGCGCTCGGCTGCGGCATCGGCAAGGAGGACTTCGACCTGTCGCGCCTGCGCTACCACCGCATCGTGATCATGACCGACGCCGACGTCGACGGGTCGCACATACGCACGCTGCTGCTGACCTTCTTCTACCGCCAGATGCGCGCGCTGGTCGAGAAGGGGCATGTGTACATCGCCCAGCCCCCGCTGTACCGCGCCAAGCGCGGCAAGTCGGAGCACTACATCAAGGACGACCGGGAGCTGGACACCTGGCTCATCCGCCGCGCGGCCCAGGCGCGCGAGCTGCGCGTTGCCGAAGCGGGCCGGTCGTACGCCGGCGAGCAGCTCGAGGCGCTGCTGCACCAGCTCATGGCGTTCCAGAAGATGCTCGCGGTCGTGGAGCGCCGCGGCCCGCGCCGCGACGTGGTGCTGCGGCTCCTCGAAAGGGGCGCCCGCGACCGCAAGTTCTTCACGGACCGCGCGCAAGTCGATGATCTGGCACGGGCGATCGAGACAGCCGCCTGCGCCGTCACGGTGGCTCCGGACGAGGAGCACAATGCGTGGTCCATCGCGATTGAAGACCGTACCAACGGTTTCCCGCGCCGTCAGGCCGTCGGCGTGGACTTCGTCGAGACGGCCGAATACCGGACGCTGCTTGCCCGGCACCGCGCCATTGACAAGATCCGCGGGCCGCTGGTGGTGGCCGCACTGAACGATCCCGCCGCGCCCGCGGACAACGGCGGCGGCGACGAAGCCCGCCCGGCGGCCGCCAGGGACAGCGCCGTCACCGTCAACTCCATCGACGAGCTCGTGGAGCACTTCATCGCGTCCGGCCGGCGCGGCGTGGCGATCAACCGCTACAAGGGACTCGGGGAAATGAACCCGGATCAGTTGTGGGCCACCACGATGAAGCCGGAAGAGCGGACGCTGCTGCAGGTGCGCGCCGAGGACGAGACGGAAGCCGATCTGATGTTCACGACGCTTATGGGCGACAAGGTGGAGAACCGCCGCAAGTTCATCGAGGACAACGCGCTCGACGTGAAGAACCTGGACATCTGAGGCGCGACCCGACCCGGCCGCACCGCCGCATCCCATGCCCGAGATCGAACGCACCGACATACCCGTCAGCATCGAAGACGAGATGCGCCGGTCCTACATGGACTACGCGATGAGCGTCATCGTGGGCCGCGCGCTGCCGGACGTGCGCGACGGGCTCAAGCCCGCGCACCGGCGCGTGGTCTACGGCATGCGCACGATGGGGCTGGGACCGACGCGGCCGTACCGCAAGTGCGCCAAGATCGTCGGCGAGGTGATGGGCAACTTCCATCCGCACGGCGACACGTCGATCTACGACACGCTGGTGCGCATGGCGCAGGAATTCAACATGCGCTATCCCCTGGTCGACGGCCAGGGCAACTTCGGCTCGGTCGACGGCGACCCGCCCGCGGCGATGCGCTACACGGAGGCGCGGCTGCAGGCGCTGGCCGACGTGCTGATGACCGATCTCGACAAGGATACGGTCGACTTCGTCCCGAACTACGACGAGACCGCGAACGAGCCCGCGGTTCTGCCGGCGCCGTTTCCCAACCTGCTGGTCAACGGCTCGGCCGGGATCGCGGTCGGAATGGCGACCAACATCCCGCCGCACAACCTGCGCGAGGTGATCGACGGCACCATCTGGCTGGCGGAGAACGCCGCCGCATCCCGTGACGAGAAGGCGCGCGAGCTGCGCCGGCTGATCCCCGGCCCCGATTTTCCGACCGGCGGGTTCATCGTCGGGCGGGCCGGCATTGCCGAGGCGTACCACACCGGACGCGGATCCATCACGTTGCGGGCGCGCACCGCCATAGAGGACGTTGCCAAGGGCGAGCGCAAGGCGATCGTCGTCACCGAGATTCCGTACCAGATCAACAAGGCGAGGCTGCTCAAGAAGATCGCGGAGCTGGCGCGCGACAAGGTGATCGAGGGCATCGCCGACCTGCGCGATGAGTCCGACCGCGACGGCATGCGCGTCGTGATCGAGTTGCGGCGCGGCGAATTGCCCGAGGTTTTGCTGAACAACCTGCACAAGCACACGGCGCTGCAGACGTCGTTCGGCATCATCAGCCTGGCGATTGCGGACGGCCGCCCGCGCGAGTTGCCGCTGCTCGATCTCGTCGACCGGTTCATCGAGTTCCGGCGCGACGTCGTCCGCCGCCGCACCGAGCACGACCTGCGCAAGGCCGAAGCGCGCGCTCACGTCCTCGAGGGTCTCAAGACGGCTCTCGACCACCTCGACGCGGTCATCTCGCTCATCCGCGCGTCGAAGAGCCCGGCCGAGGCGCGGCTGGGCCTGGTGGCCAACTTCCCGCTCAGCGAGATTCAGGCGCAGGCCATCCTCGACATGCAGCTCCAGCGGCTGACCGGGCTGGAGCGGCAGAAGGTGCTCGACGAGCTGGAGGACCTGCTGCGGACGATCGAACGCCTGCGCGCCATCCTCCAGAGCGACACGCTGCTGCTCGAAATCGTCGTCGACGAACTGCGGGAGGTGCGCGAGGAGTACGGCGACGACAGGCGTACGGAGATCATCGACGCGGAGGAGGATTTCAGCATCGAGGACCTGATCGCCGACGAGGATGTCGCCATCACGGTCAGCAACACCGGCTACATCAAGCGAACGCCGGTCACCGAGTACCGCAACCAGCGCCGCGGCGGCAAGGGCCGGATCGGGATGCGTACGCGCGACGAGGATTACCTGACCCAGGTGTTCATCGCGTCGACGCACGCGTACATGCTGATATTCACCACGCAGGGGCGGATGTACAAGCTGAAGGTGCATCGCATCCCCGACGTCGGCCCCGCCGGCCGCGGCAAGGCCATTGCGAACCTCGTGTCATTGCGGCCGGACGAGAAGATCGCGGCGCTGGAGACCGTGCGGGACTTTCCCGCCGAGCCCGGCCGCCGCTTCGTCGTGATGGGCACGCGGCAGGCAGTGGTCAAGCGCGTCGATCTCCATGCGTTCCGCAACCTCCGTGCGAACGGGATCATCGCGATGCTGGTGCGCGACGGGGATGTCGTCGTGGGCGCCGAGCTGAGCGACGGCGCCGGAGAGATCTTCATCGGCACGCGCCTGGGCAAGGCGATCCGCTTTCCCGAGAGTGATCTGCGGGCGATGGGTCGGATCGCCGCCGGCGTGCGCGGCATCCGCCTGCGGCCCGGCGACGAGGTGGTGGCCATGGCGGTTCCGCGCGCGGGAGGCACCGTGCTGAGCGTCACCGAGCACGGCTACGGCAAGCGCACGCCGCTCGACGAATACCGCGTGCAATCGCGGGGGGGACTCGGTATCATAAACATCCACGCGAGCCCGCGTAACGGGCGGGTCGTCGGCGTGGCGTACGTCGAAGACGACGACGAGCTGATGCTGGTCACCCAGCAGGGGAAGATCATCCGGATGGTGGCCAGCGACATACGTGCGATCAGCCGGAATACGCAGGGTGTCCGCCTGATCGAGATCGACGCGCCGGACGGCGTCGTGGCGGTCGCCAGGCTCGTGGAGAAGGGCACGAACGGCAACGGCGGAGCGGCCGCCGGCGCGTGAGCGCCGGCCGCGGCTACCGTCGGGCAACGCGGTTCGAGGGGAGGCAGACCATGTCGTGGTGGAACGTGTCGAGAGCCAACATCAGCCTGCTTGTCGCCCTGGTTCTGGCCCTCGGCGGATTGCTGGCTGCATGCGGCGGCGGCGGCGAGGAGCAGGCGCTGATCAGCAGCTTCTTCAGGGCCTCGCGATTCAACGATCGGACCACCCTGGGTGGCATCTCCATGGTGGCGTTCAGCCCGGATACCGAAGGCACCGTCGGCAGCTTCGACGTGCAGACGGTCAGCGAGGAGCAGCGCCGGCCGCTGCGCATGCGCGAGCTGGCCGCCGCCCTGGCGCAGGCGCAACAGGAGCAGCGGGAGTTCGCCGCCGAGATGAAGGCGTACCAGGACGAGAACCTCGACGCCATCGCGCGCGTCATCGAGGCCGAGCGGGGCGACGGCAACGTCAGGTCGCGCGATAACGACGTCCAGGAAGAGTGGACGAAGTTCCGCCAGGGGTCGCAGGACCACTCCCGTGCGGTGGCGAGCGCGGAGACCGACCTGGCCGACGAGAGCGCCGTGGCTTCGGTCAGCGCCTACGACCCGAACAACCCGATCGACGTCCAGGCCCTCGAAGGGGAGCTGTTGACCAAGGAAGTCACCATCAGCGCCGCCGTGGAGCGTGACGGCAGCGAAGAGGATCGGACGATGGTCATCACCCTGGAGCGGGTCGAGCTCAACGGCGCGGCGGGGATGATCGAGGGGCGCTGGATCATCACGGCCATCGACTCGTAATCTCACACCCCCGCGAGGACCATATGCCGCAGGTCCGGGCGGAGCATCAGGCCGGCCGCAGCCGCGCGTAGCGCGCGAGCAGCTTCTTGTACCCGACGGCCTCGAAGCGGACCGTCAACTTCAAATCGCCCGCGACAGGCTCCACCGCCGCGACCACGCCGAGGCCGAAAGTGTCGTGGCGGACGCGCATCCCCGGCCGCACTCCGCCGGCCGACTGATCCTCGTCGGCGTCGTCGAACTCCGGCGCCGCGGCATCTGAGGACTGCTCCCACCGGCGGCCGAACGACCCGGAACGGCGCCGCACGGGCGGCGCGAAAGATGCGCCGGGCACGATGTCCACGAGCTCGGACGGAACCTCGTCGAGAAACCGGGAGGGCTCGGTGGACCGGTACTCGCCGAACACCCGCCGCCGCGCGGCGCTGGTCAGGACGAGCTGCGACTCGGCCCGCGTCATCCCGACGTAGCACAGCCGGCGCTCCTCCTCGAGCTCGGCGTCGTCGGCCGACGAGCGCGCATGGGGGAACAGGCCCTCCTCCATGCCGGAGATGATCACCAGCGGAAACTCCAGCCCCTTGGCGGCGTGCAGCGTCATCAGCCAGATGCGGGCGTCGGCGGCGCCTTCCTCGTCGTCCGTCTCGGAACGCAGCGACAGGCGGTCGATGAAGCCCGCCAGGCTCGCCTCGTCCTCGCGCACCTCGTAGTCGCGGGCCGCCGAGACCAGCTCGGCCAGGTTGGCCAGGCGGCCCTCGGCTTCCTCGGTGTTCGCCTCCTCCAGCGCCTGCAGGTAACCCGTGCGGTGCAGAGTCCGTTCCAGGGTGACCGACGCGGACTCCGTGGCGGCGATCGCACTCAGCTCCTGCAGCAGCGTGCGGAAGCCGGCGAGCGCTGCCGCGGCCCGCGCCGGCACCAGCCGTTCGTCGACAGCCCGGCCCAGGCGCTTCCAGAGCGACGGCTGCGCCGGCGGGACGCCGGCGTCGCCGAACAACGGGCCTTCGGAGGCGTCCGCGGCGCCGAGCTGCTCCAGCGCCTCCATGACCCCCTTGCCGATGCCGCGCGGCGGCACGTTGATCACCCGCCTCATGCTGACGTCGTCCTCGGGCTCGACGGCCAGCTTCAGGAACGACAGGGCGTCCTTGATCTCCTTGCGCTCGTAGAACCGGACGCCGCCGACGATGCGGTAGGGAAGACCCTCCCGCACGAGCGTGTCCTCGATCGCCCGCGACTGGGCGTTCGTGCGGTACAGGACGGCCGCTGATTCGTCGCCGCGGTCGAGCGCCGCCCGCAGCCGCCGGACCACGAAGTCGGCCTCCTCCAACTCGTCGCCGGCGCGGTGCACGGCGATCGGCTCGCCCGCCGCCCGGTCCGTCCACAGCCGTTTCTCCTTGCGGCCGCGGTTGCGGCTGATCACGCCTCCCGCGGCGTCCAGGATCATCTGCGTGGAGCGGTAGTTGCGCTCCAGCCGGACCACGGTGGTCTCGGGGAAGTCCTGCTCGAAGTCCAGGATGTTGCGGATATCGGCCCCGCGCCACTTGTAGATCGACTGGTCCGGGTCGCCCACCACGCACAGGTTGCGGTGGGCGGCCAGGTGCCGGATCAACTCGTACTGCGGGCGGTTCGTGTCCTGGTACTCGTCGACCATGACGTAGCGGAACTGTTCGCCGTAGCGGCTGCGCGCCGCGTCCGACGTGTTGAACAGCGCCACAGCCTTGAGCAGCAGGTCGTCGAAGTCGAGGGCGTTGGCGGCCGTGAGCGCCGCCTCGTAGCGCTCGAAGACGCGCGCGAGCTGCTCGTCCCGGAAGCCGCGGGCGCTGGCGGCGATGTCCGCGGCGTCCACCATCTGGTTCTTCGCCTCGCTGATGCGCGCCCGGACCGCGCGCGGGTTCGTCATGCGCTCGTCGATGCCGAGTTCGGCCAGCGCCCGGCGCACGACCGCCAACTGGTCCGACGAGTCGTAGATGACGAAGTTCCGCGACAGGTCGACCAGCGCCGCCTCGCGCCGCAGCAGACGCGCGCAGAACGCGTGAAACGTCGACAGCCAGAGGCGCTGCTGCCGGGATCCGAGCAACCGCTCGATCCGCTCGCGCATCTCCTCTGCCGCCTTGTTGGTGAACGTGACGGCCAGCACCTCTTCCGGCGCCGCGTGGCCGTCGCCGATCAGGTACGCCGTGCGGTAGGCGATGACGCGCGTCTTGCCGGAGCCCGCGCCCGCCAGGATCAGCAGCGGGCCGTCGACATGCAGCACCGCCTGGCGCTGTTCGGGGTTCAGATCCTCGAGGAACTGCAAGCCTGGGTGCCTATTCGACCGTGACGCTCTTGGCGAGGTTGCGCGGCTGGTCCACGTCGCAGCCGCGCAGCACCCCGATGTGGTACGCGAGCAACTGCAGCGGGACGACCGAGAGGATCGGCGAGAGGTGCGCCGCGGCAGCCGGGATGGACACCACGGCATCCCGCGCCGGATCGAGCAGGTCGGCGAACGCCTCCGGTGCGGTGTCGGTGACGACGATGGCCGTGCCCCCGCGGGCCTTCACTTCCTCCAGGTTGCTCATCATCTTCGGGAACACCGGCCCCCCGGGCGCCAGTGCGACCACCGGCAGCTTTTCGTCGATGAGCGCGATCGGGCCGTGTTTCAGCTCGCCCGCCGGATACCCCTCGGCGTGGATGTAGGAGATCTCCTTCAACTTCAGCGCGCCTTCGAGCGCGATCGGATAGTTGATGCCGCGACCGAGATACAGGAAGTTGGTCCGGCGGTAGAACCGCTTCGCGACGCCGGCAATGGCCTCGTCGCACCCGAGCGCGTGCTGGACGAGACCGGGCAACTGCGTCAGCGCCGCGATGTGGCGCCGCGCGCCGTCGGCGTCAACGGCGCCGCGGAGGCGGCCCAGGTGCAACGCCAGCAGGTTGAGCGCCACGAGCTGCGCCGTGAACGCCTTGGTCGACGCGACGCCGATCTCCGGACCGGCGTGCGTGTAGACCGCGCCGTCGGCGAGCCGCGTGGCCATGCTGCCGACCACGTTGCAGACCGCGATGCTGCGCGTGCCGCGCGCCCGCGCTTCCCGCAGCGCCGCCAGCGTGTCGGCCGTCTCGCCCGACTGGGTGATGACTATCGCCAGCGTCCGTTCGTCCGCAATCGGCTCGCGGTAGCGGTACTCCGACCCGTAGTCGACGTCGGCGCGGACCCCGGCGATCTGCTCGAAGAGGAACTTGCCGACGAGCCCGGCGTGCCAGGACGTGCCGCAGGCGAGGATGACGATCTGCTCGACGGCGCGCAGCGCGTCGTCCGGAATGCCCAGTTCGCCGAGCAGCACCTCGCCGCGCTCCTCCGACATCCGCTCGAGCATCGTTTCCTGGAGGGCCCAGGGCTGCTCGAAGATCTCCTTGAGCATGAAGTGCTTGTAGCCGGCTTTCTCGGCCAGCATCGGGTCCCAGGTGATCCGCTGCGTCGCCTTCGAGACCGCGGTTCCGGCGAAGTCCGTGAAAGTCACCCGCGCGCGGGTGATTACGGCCAGCTCCTTGTCGCCGAGGAACACCACGTCGCGCGTGTGGCCGAGCACGGCCGGGATGTCCGAAGCGACGAGGAACTCGCCGTCGCCCATGCCGACCACCAGCGGCGGCCCGTTGCGCACGGCGATGATCTTGTC
Organism: Vicinamibacterales bacterium; assembly: GCA_965207665.1. GTDB lineage: Bacteria > Acidobacteriota > Vicinamibacteria > Vicinamibacterales > UBA8438 > JAAXGX01. Next base: position 435,719 of record CBDBMV010000002.1, on the reverse strand, counting down.
CGGGTCGTCGGCCGCCATCAGCACCAGCCCGAACAGGCCGCGGAGCTGCGGCAGGGCGCGGCGCACGGCACTCTCCAGGCCGTCCCCGCGCCGCTCGTGCTCCACCAGGTGCGCCACCACCTCCGTGTCGGTCTCGGTCTCGAAGCGGTGCCCGTCCGCCTCCAGGCGCCGCTTCAGCTCGCGGTGGTTCTCGATGATGCCGTTGTGTACGACGACCAGCCGGCCGGTGCAGTCGCGGTGCGGGTGGGCGTTCTCCTCGGTCGGCCGGCCGTGGGTGGCCCAGCGCGTGTGGCCCACGCCGTAGTCTCCCGCCACCGGATCCGCGCGGACCGCCTGCTCCAGCAGCGCCAACTTGCCGGCGCTGCGCCGCACCTCGATCCGGCCTTCGCGCGCGAGCGCGATGCCGGCCGAGTCGTAGCCGCGGTACTCCAGCCGCCGGAGTCCGTCGAAGAGGACCGGGACGACTTCCTTGTCGCCGAGATAGCCGATGATGCCGCACATGGCCGCTTGTCCTTCAGGACAGCATACCCTGCGGCGGCATCATTCCACTTTTCCGAGCCGCTTGCGGGCCGCCCAGTCCGGCTTGTTGTCCTGCCGGCTGCGGGCCACCGCCAGCGCCTCCGGCGGCACGTCGCGGGTGACGCACGAACCGGCCGCCACGTACGCGCCGCGGCCGATCGTCACCGGCGCCACGAGTTGCGTGCCGCTGCCGATGAACGCGCCGTCCTCCACCGTGGTCCGGTGCTTGGACTCCCCGTCGTAGTTGCACGTGATCGTGCCGGCGCCGACGTTCACGCCGGCGCCGACGGTGGCGTCGCCCACGTAGCTGAGATGGTTGGCCTTGGAGCCGGGTCCCAGCGTCGCTTTCTTCAACTCGACGAAGTTGCCCACGCGCGCCGTCTCGCGCACGACCGTTCCGGGCCGCAGGTGCGCGAACGGCCCGATGCGGCCTCCCGCGTCGACTTGCGCGCCCGTGATCACGCAGAAGTTGTTGACGGTGACGTCGTCGCCCACCGCCGAGTTGGCGATGCGGACGCCGGAGTGCAGCTCGCACCGCGCGCCGATCGTCGTGGTCCCTTCCAGCGTGACGCCGGGGTGGATCACCGTGTCGGGCCCGACGCGGACGTCGTCGTCGATGTACGTCGTCGCGGGGTCCTCGATCGTCACGCCCGCGGCCATCAGCTCCTCGTTCTTGTTCTGTCTCATGATGCGGCTCACTTCCGCCAGCTCGGTCTGACTGTTGATGCCTCGAATTTCGTGCGGGTCGTCGATGCCGACCGTTTCCACGGCCAGTCCCTGCCGCCGGTACAACGACAGCACCGCCGGCAGGTAGCGCTCGCGCCGGGGCCCGGCGGCAGGAATCCGGCGGAGCGCCTCGAAGAGCGGTTCGAGGTCGAAGACGTAGATCCCGCTGTTGACTTCGCGAATCGCCCGCTGGGCCGGCGTCGCCTCCGTTTCTTCCACGATCCGGCCGAAGCGCCCGTCGACGCGCACCACGCGGCCGTAGCCGAACGGGCGCGGCAGCTCCGCCGTGAGGACCGTCGCCGCGGCCCCTGCCGCCGCATGGGCGCCGGCGAGGCGGCGCAACGTGTCGGGCCGGATGCGCGGCACGTCACCCGACAGGACCACCAGGCTGCCTGCGCTGCCCGCCAGCACCGGCTCGGCCTGCAGCAGCGCGTGCGCCGTGCCGAGCTGCGGCGCTTGCCGGACGAAGCGCGGCCCGGGTCCGATCGCCTGCATTACGACGTCCGCCTGGTGTCCGACCACCACGGTCGTCGAGGCGGGCGCCAGCGCCTCGGCGGATCGCAGCACGTGGCCGATCAACGTGCGTCCGGCGAGGCGGTGCAGCACCTTCGGCCGGCTCCCGCCCATGCGGCGGCCGCGGCCGGCGGCCAGCACGATGACATGGCGGGCGCCCGTACCGCGCGGTGCGGCGGCCGCTTCTCCGGCGGCGGGCTGCTGGCTCACCTGGTTGTCGGACTATCCCGCGGGCCGCGGCGCAGCGGCGGGCGGCTCCAATGCCTTCTGCACCGCGTCGTCGTCGCGGAGCCGGTCGAAGCTGGGCTCGTTGCGGGCGAGGAACCGGTTGTCCGGATTGAGCTCGATGGCGCGCAGGAGATGGCCGGCGGCGGCCGGCAGGTCGCCGGTATCCGCGCGGGCGACTGCGAGCATGTACTGCACGTGATCGCTGTCGGGACGCTCCTTCGCGCACACGTTGAGATACCGCAACGCCTCGTCCTGCAACCCCGAGTTGAGGGCGAGCGTAGCGGCGTACAGGCGGTCCTCCACCGTCTCGGGTGTCGGCGACGGCTGGGACGCCCGCTCGCATGCGGCCAGGTAGCGCCGGCTGCGCTCGTGGAGCTTGGATTCATCCGGAAAGTTGTCGAGCACCTTCCGAAAGTGTGCGGCGGCCTGCGTGTAGCGTCGCTGTTGCAAGGCCTTGACGGCGCGCTCGTAGGTCGCGAGCGCCTTCAGGTCAGAGTTCCGGCCCATCGAGGTAGACAACGGAGGTAAGCGGGAACGCTAGCAGAGTACGCACGACCACGCAAGTGTGTTGAAAGACCTAGTTCTGGGCGTCCTTGCGGCTCTCGATGATTGAGTACACAGATCGCGATGTGAGCCCATACTTCTTCGCCAGCTTGCGAATTGCGGCACGGCGTTCGAGCCCGCCGTTTTCTGTTAATTGACAGAATTCGTCCCAGACGACCGTCGCGGGAGGATTGCCGGCCTGGGCGCCCGGTGTTGACGCGGCAGCCTCCAGGACGATCGTGTACTCGCCTCGAGGTTCGGGCAGGCTTGCCGCCACCTCTGGAATAGGTCCAACAACATAATTCTCGTGCAACTTCGTCATTTCGCGGCAGACGGCCACGCGCCGGTTGCCGGCTACGTTGGCCATGTCGTCGAGGGTGGCCTTGATGCGGTGGGGGGCTTCGAACATGACGACGGGCCGCGGCTCGGCGGCTACGCGCTGCAGCCACCGTTTTCTGCCGTGCGTTCGCGGCGGCGGAAAGCCGACGAACGTGAAGCCGTCGCCGGTGAGTCCGGAGGCCACGAGTCCGGCCAGCACCGCACTGGCGCCCGGCACCGCGTGTACCGCAATGCCGGCGGCGAGCGCGTCCCGCACGAGGCGCGCTCCCGGATCGGCCAGCAGCGGCGTGCCGGCGTCGGAGACGAGGGCGACGGACGCGCCGCCCGCGAGGCGGTCCAGGAGGCGCGACCCCTTCGCGGCCTCGTTGCGCACATGGAAACTCGTGGACGTGGTATGTATGTCGTAGTGGTTCAAGAGCTTTGCAGTGCGCCGCGTGTCTTCGGCGGCGATGAGATCGACCTCCTGCAGCACGCGCAAGGCGCGCAGGGTGATGTCTTCGAGGTTGCCGATCGGCGTGGCGACCAGATAGAGCGCGCCACGGAGCGCCGGCGCGTGCGCCGGCGGACGGGGTTGGGGCAGCCGGCTGGTAGGTCGTGCCACGGGCCGCGGAGAATGCCGTAACCGCGACCGTATTGTACTATTCGCCGCCGAGTCCCATGAAACGCCCGCCCGTGCATTCGGTAGAGCCGCTGTCCCGCTTCCTCGACGAGTACCTGTCGTACCTGTACGAAACCTGTCCGACGGCGGCCGCCGCCGACGGCGTCCATCTCCACGACGACCTGGTGGAGGACTACAGCCGAGCAGCGATCGACGCCCGGATTCGGGAGCTCGGCGGCTGGATGCGGCGCCTCGACGGGATCACGGGAGCGACGTTGACCGCCGGGGAGAAGCTCGACAGGCAGCGGCTCGCAGACTGCATCCGCGCGCGCCTGTTCGACCTGGAGGAAGTAGCCACGTGGCGCAGGAGTCCGCGCCACTACGCCGAAACCCTGGCGCTGAGCCTGGCCGGCCAGTTGCTGTTCGACCATGCGCCGGTCGAGCAGCGTGCGCGCCGGGTCGTCTCCAAGCTGCGGCAGACGCCGCGGCTGATGGAGGCCGCGCGGCAGAACGTGACGGATCCGCCGGGACTGTTCGTGCGGGCGGGTCTGGAGTCGTGCGCGGGGGTGATCACGTTCATCGAGCGCGATCTGCCGCGGGCGTTCCACGACCTGGAGGACATGCACCTGCTGGGTGACCTGGCGGACGCTTCCACGGTGGCGGTCGACGCGCTGCGCGGCTACACGGAGCATCTGCGCGACAACGGCGCGCGTCGCAGCCGTGCGTCGTTCCGGCTGGGCGCCGACCGGTTCGCCCAGAAGCTGCGCCTCGAGGACGGCATCGACCTGCCGGTGGACCGGCTGCTGGCGATCGCCCTGCGCGAGCTGGCCGCGACGCAGGAGGAATTCCGGAAGGTGGCCTCCGGCCTGAACGGCGACTGGACCGCGGCGTGGCAGGAGGTGCAGTCCGGTCATCCCGCTGCCGGGGAGCTGCTGGCCGTTGCCAGGCGGCAGGTCGGGGAGCTGGCGACCTTCCTGGAGCGGAAGCGGATCGTGTCGCTGCCGGCCCACGAGCCGCTCCTGGTAGCGCCCACCCCGGAGTTCTACCGCTGGACGTTCGCGAGCCTGTCGACCGCGGGTCCGTTCGAGGCAAGGCCGCTGCCCGCCTACTACTACATCACGAACGTCGACCCGGCTTGGCCGGCGGAGCGGCAGGAGCAGCATCTCCGGGGCTTCAACGAGGCGGCGCTGTGGTCGATCTCGATCCATGAGACCTATCCGGGCCACTTCCTCCAGCTCGAGCATCTCCGGCAGAACGTCGAACCCCCGCTCCGCAAGTCGACCCTGTTCGCACCGACTTCGGTCGTCGAGGGTTGGGCGCACTACTGCGAGCAGATGATGCTCGACCAGGGGTTCGCGCGGGGCAACGCGGTGGTCAGGCTGGGCCAGCTCGCCGAGGCGCTGGTGCGGCTGGCGCGCACCGTCGTCGGCATCCGGCTGCATGCGGAGGACCTTTCTGTCGAGCAGGGCGTGCGTTTCTTCCGCGAGGAAGCGTTCGTCGAGGAGAGCCGCGCACGCGGGGAGGCGGAGCGCGGCACGTTCGACCCGGGTTACGTCCTCTACGCGCTGGGCAAGCAGATGCTGCTCAAGCTGCGCGCGGACTGCCAGGCGGCCGAGGGCAAGGCGTTCTCGCTGCGTGCATTCCACGACCGCCTCCTCGGCCAGGGGCTCCTGCCGTTCTGGATGCACCGCCAGTTGCTGCTGGGAGCGCCGGGCGCGCTGCTCGATTGACGGTTGTGGTCGATGCCGCTGTACGAATACCAGTGTGATGCTTGCGGGCGCCGCTTCGAGCTGATCCGCAAGTTCTCCGACCCGCCCGTCACCAGTTGCCCGACCTGCGACGGGCCGGTTCAGAAGCTGCTCTCCTCGCCGGCCATCCAGTTCAAGGGGACCGGCTGGTACATCACCGACTACGCGCGCAAGCCGAGCGCCGGTCAGGCGGCGTCCGAGCAGGCATCCGGCGAATCAAGGAGCGAGGCCAAGGAGAAGACCTCGTCGGAGGCTAAGTCCAAGTCCGGCGAGTCGTCGCCGGCGACCAAGTCCGACCGCGCCGGCTCGACCGCGCCGGCCCGCACGGATTCCTGACGTCCGGGCGGTGGTTACTCCAGCGTGCGCAGGAAGGCGCGCAGCGCCGGCGCCAGGTCCGGGCGCTTCAACGCAAAGTAGAGCGAGGCCTGGAGAAACCCCAGCCGGTTGCCCGCGTCGTGGCGCACGCCGGCCAGCTCGCAGGCATAGATGGGGCGCTGCGCCAGCAGGTCCCGCAGGCCGTCGGTCAACTGGATTTCACCCCCCGCGCCCGCGCCGGTGTGCTCCAGCACGGCGAACAGGTCCGGAGTCAGGATGTAGCGCCCCACGATGGCCAGGTCGGAGGGCGCGTCCGCCGGATCCGGCTTCTCGACGAGGCCGCGGACCTGAAAGACGCCCGGCCGCAGCGGAGCGGCGTCGATGATGCCGTAGCGGTTCACGGCATCGCGGGGCACGCGCTCGACCAGCAGCACCGGGCCGTCCAGCTCGTCGAAGAGCTCGACCATGCGCCGCAGCGCCGGCGGATCGGCGTCGATCACGTCGTCGGGCAGGAGCACGGCGAACGGCTCGCCGCCGACAGCCGGCGCGCCCATCAGCACGGCGTGACCCAGCCCCAGCGGTTGCTCCTGGTGCACCGTGGTCAGCTCCGCCAGCTTCGACACGCGCCGCACGAGCGCCAGGCTCTCCGTCTTGCCGCGCTTCTCGAGGATGGCTTCGAGCGCCGGATTCGGCCGGAAATGCGCGGCCGTCATGTTGTTGCCCGGGCTTGTGACGAGCACGACGCGGTCGATGCCGGCCGCCGCCGCCTCCTCGACGCCGTACTGGATGATCGGCCGGTCGACGAGCGGCAGCAGCTCCTTGGGAAACGCCTTGGTTGCGGGAAGGATGCGGGTCCCGAGACCCGCGGCCGGGATGACCACCGACCGGACGCGCACGGCCATTCGCCCTGATCGTACCCCACGGCTGCATTAGAATGAAGCGCCCGTTTTACCAGGACGAGCAGCCTGTGGCACAACCCCACTGCATTCGAGCGGCGATGCATCGCGGCTGGACTGCGTTGTTCATCGCTCACATATCTTCGAATATGCTCGCTCTTCACGCCTTGCCAGCCACGCGCCTCACCGCTCTCGGTGCGACGCGGGGTTGTGCCACAGGCTGCTAGACACCATGCTGGACCCGACCCTGCTGCGCACCCGGCTCGACGAGGTACGCGCCGGTCTCGCCACGCGCGGCGACGGACTCGGCGGCGATCTCGACCGGCTGGTGGCGCTCGATGCGGAGCGCCGCGCCATCCTGCCGGTGCTGGAGACGGCCCGGCATGCCCGCAAGGACGTCGGCGAGCGGATCGCTCGCGCCAAGCGCAGCGGCGAGGCGGTGGAAGACCTGGTCAAGGCCGGCCAGGAGCACGCGGCGGCCATCAAGGAGCACGAGAGCCGGCTCGAGTCGGTGGAAGAGGAGCGCGGGGCGTGGGCGCTCAAGCTGCCGAACCTGCCGCACGCGAGCGTGCCCGTCGGGCGTTCGGAAGCGGACAACGTGGAGGTGCGGCGGCACGGCGCGCCGCCCGGCTTCGACTTCACGCCCCGCCCGCACTGGGAGGTCGGGCCGGCGCTCGGCATTCTCGACTTCGAGCGCGCCGCCAGGCTGGCTGGCGCGCGGTTCGCGGTGCTGACCGGAGCCGGCGCCCGGCTCGCGCGGGCGCTCATCAACTTCATGCTCGATCTCCACACCGGCGAGCACGGCTACACCGAGGTGGAGCCGCCGTTCCTGGCGAGCGCCGACGCGTTGACCGGAACCGGCAACCTGCCGAAGTTCGAGGACGACCTGTTCAAGGTGGCCGGGGACTGGGACCTCTACCTGATCCCGACCGCGGAGGTGCCGCTCTGCAACCTGCACCGCGGCGAGATACTCGACGGGCGGGAGCTGCCGGTCTGGTACGTCGCCTACACGCCGTGCTTCCGCAGCGAGGCCGGGTCGTACGGCAAGGACGTGCGCGGCCTGATCCGGCAGCACCAGTTCGACAAGGTCGAGCTGGTCGCGTACGCGACGCCGGACACGTCGTGGGACGTGCACGAGGCGCTGACGCGGCATGCCGAGGAGGTGCTCAAGCGCCTGGGGCTGCCGTACCGCACGATGCTGCTCTGCACCGGCGACATGGGTTTCGCGGCGTCGAAGACCTACGACCTGGAGGTGTGGCTGCCCAGCTACGAGGCGTACCGGGAGATCTCCTCCTGCAGCAACACCGAGGCGTTCCAGGCGCGGCGCGCCGGCATCCGCTTCCGGCCGGACGGCCGGGGCAAGCCGGAGCACGTCCATACGCTCAACGGCTCGGGCGTGGCCGTGGGCCGGGCGCTCGTCGCGATTCTGGAGAACTACCAGCAGCGCGACGGGTCGGTCGTCATACCCGAGGTGCTGCGCCCGTACATGCAGGGCCTGGAAGCGATCGAGCCGGCCGGCAGGTAGTCGTTCAGTCCGGAGGGATGGCCGAGCGGTCGAAGGCGGCGGTCTTGAAAACCGTTAGCGGGGAAACTCGCTCCTGGGTTCGAATCCCAGTCCCTCCGCCATTTCCTGCAGGCTACCTCGGCTCGCGCGCCATCAGCGTGATCCTCGGCGAATCCCCGATTTGCACGACCTCGACCACTTCGAATCCATGGCGCTCATAGAAGGGCACGTTGCGCGGGCTCGATGATTCGAGATAGGCCAGGGCGCCGTCCGCGTCGACCTTCGGGAGCGCATGCTTCATGAGTATGGACCCGAGTCCCTCGTTTTGATGGCGCGGGTCGACGCCGATCGCAAAGAGATACCAGTGGCGCTCTTTGGGGTGGAGTTCGGCGACCTTTTCGACGGCGGCGAAGACATCATCGTTGCCATCCTTGTGAGCTGTGTCCATGATCAGCGCGTCCATCCTCTTGCGCGCCGCTTTCTCGGCCTCGGCATCAGTGTTCGGACCGGCTGGCGGAAACCAGATGGCAGCGGCGCTGAAACCCTCGACATAGTGCGCCGAGTGATGCTTGATCGGCTGGGCAATCTGGATGCGCATCATTTCCGGAAAGTGGGTGAGATGGTCTCGCGGGTCGGGATAGAACCTGCGGATGCAGGGGTCGGTGGCGAACGCGAGTGTCAGTGCCGAGATCGCCCGTTCCGAATCCTCGGGACCCACGGCTTGTACTTTTGGCAGGGTCATCAAATATCTCCTCTTGCAGCTTCCGAGCAATCCGGCGCCAAGTCAACCCCCCGGTTGTCATCAAGAGCTACGGCGAACTTGACGGGAACGGGCCGAGCGAACACGCGAAGGAAGCACTCTGGCGAGCTTACAATCTGATGGGAGAGGCATGTGAGGTCAGGAGGTCGTCCATGACAAGCCGATGCTGGCGTTCTGGAGCCATGTGGTGCGGGATGGTCGCCGCGCTCCTGCTGCCGGCCGTCCCGGTGGCCGGACAGGGTGACAATCCGGCGCCCGCGACGCGAACCGCCTGGGGCGATCCCGATCTGCAGGGGATCTGGAACTTCGGCACCCTGACGCCGATGGAGCGTCCCGAGAGCCTGGCCGACACGGCGCGGCTGACGGAGGAAGAGGCGGCCGCCTACGAACAGCGGCATGCCGAGGCGCGTGACCGGCCGAACCCGCGCGTCGGGGAAGAGTGCCCGGAAGAGTTCTTCGGCTGCGAGAATTCGGGCCTCGCTTACGAGTGGCGCATCTGGCTGGATCTCGGCACGAACGTCGTGAGCACGCGCCGGACCTCGCTGGTGGTGGACCCGCCGGACGGACGCATCCCCGCGCTGACGCCCGCCGGTGAAGAGCGCCGGAAGGCTGCGGGTGCGGCTTTCGTGCGGGCGGCCGGGCCCGAGGATCTCTTCCTGCACGACCGCTGCATGGCCGGCTACAACTCCGGGCCGCCCCTCACGCCGGGACCGTCGCTGAACATCATGCAGGTGTTCCAGAGCCCGGGCTTCGTCGCCATCCGCCCGGAGATCGGCGACTTCCGCGTCATCGCGACGGACGGTCGCCCGCATCCCGCGTTCCGGCAGTGGCAGGGTCACCGGCAGGGCCGCTGGGAGGGTGAGACGCTCGTGGTGGAAACGCTCCACGCCCGGGTATTCATGTTCGCCGCGAGCGCAACCGCCGCCCACCGCCTCGAAGAACGCTTCACCCGCACGGCCAACGACGAGCTGCTCTACGAGGTGCGGGTCGACGACCCGACCACGTGGACGCGGCCGTGGGCGTTCGAGCTGCCGATGACGCGCGCCGCCGGACCGCTCTACGAGTACGGCTGCCACGAGGGCAACTACTCGATCACGAACATGCTTGCCGGCTCCCGGCGGGCCGAGCAGCAGGCCGCGGAACAAGCCGCGCGCTGACGCAGCGCCTTGCGTAGACGGTCGTGTTGTGCCAGCATGGGCTCGATGGCGCAATCGTGGCGGCAATCGCTTTCGGCCCGAGTCGGGACCGGCGCCCTCCTGCTGGCGGTCGCCGTCGTGTGCCCGCTGATGGCCGCCGAGGCAGTGCCCGCGGCCCCCAGTTGCCACGACAGGTCGGACCACGAGAGTCATGACGAGACCTCGGCGATCGCCTGCTGCGCCGTCATCAAGGGCGTCAAGTCGCTGCCGTCCGTGCAGCAGCCCGCTACGTTCGCGCCCGCCGCGGTCGCCGCGGGATCGGACCCCCTCCCGCACGGCGACCACCACGTCGAGCGGGTAGAGCCCGCAGCTCCAGCACCACCACTCTTCCTGCAGCACGCCGCGCTGCTGATCTGACCGTCCCGTTCGTTCCGCATTCCGTCCCGTCCGGCTCCTGCAATTCCTGGAGCGCGTGACCGCGCACCGCCGCGCCGCCTGCCAGGCCCGCAGCCGCCGCCGGGAACGGCCGATGTCTCGAATTCGACGAACACGGAGACGGTCCATGGATGTTCTCGTCGCTCGACGCGCGGTTGCCGGAGCGGCCGCCGCGGCACTCCTGGCGACACCGGCCGCGGCCCAGACGATCGAGTCCGCGCCGCCGCCGGAGTTCCACGCCGCCGAGCCGGATCTGCGCGCGTACGTTGTCGGCGCCCTCGAGCGCAACCCGACGCTGCTGGAGTCCGAGGCGCGCTACCTGGCGGCCCGCCAGCGGGTTCCGCAAGTGACGGCGCTGCCCGATCCGGTCGTGACCTTCACGCAGGCGCTGCGCAGCGTGGAGACCCGCGTCGGCCCGCAACTGAACAGCGTCACGCTCTCCCAGGCCTTTCCCTGGTTCGGCACGCTCGATCTGAGGGGCCAGGTAGCGTTGCAGCAGGCTGCCGCGCTCTCTCACCTCCACGCGGCGGACCAGCGGGAAGTGGTCGCCCGGGTCAAGGAGGCGTACTACGAGATCGGGTACACGGACGCCGCGCTGCGCCTCGCCGGCGAAGAGCGTTCGCTGCTCGAACACTACGAAACGCTGGCGAGCGCTCGCTACGCGGCGGGTCAGGGGCTGCAACAGGCGGTGATCCGGCTGCAGGCAGAGATTGCCCGGGTCGTCAACCGGCGGCACGAGCTCGCGCAGCAGCGTGCGGTGCTCGCGGCGCGCCTCAACGCGTTGCGCGGCCTTCCGGCGGCCGATCCGCTGCCGGTGGTGGCCCCGCTGGAGCGGCCGGCCGTTGCGCTCGATCGGGAGCGCCTCTACCGGCTCGGCGACCAGCACCGCCAGGAGCTGCAGGCCGCGGCCGCGCTGATCCGCGGTGGTGAGCGCGCCATCGATCTGGCGCACAAGGACGCCCGGCCCGAATTCACGGCGAGCATTGGTTTCACGAACGTCGGGCGTCACGGCGACCTGTCCGGGCTTGACCTGCTTCTCCCCGACAACGGCAAGAACGCGCTGACGGTGTCGCTGGGCGTGTCGCTGCCGATCTGGCGCGCCAGGTATCGCGCGGGGGTGGCGCAGGCGGCCGACGAGCTGCGGGCGCAGCGCCAGCAACGGGCCGCGGCGCGCGACGCCATGGAGCTGGCCGTGCAGGACGCGGTGGTGCGGCTCGAGACGCTCGACCGGCAGCTCGACCTGCTCGACACCGTGTTGATTCCACAGACGGACGAAACGCTGCGCGCAACCGAGGCGGCCTACGAGACCGGCCAGCTCGGGGTGCTCGACCTGCTCGACGGCGAGCGGACGCTGGTCGAGATGCGCCTGCTGGGCGCACGCTACGTCTCCGACTACCTCATCGCGCTCACGCGGCTCGAACGCGCGGTCGGCACGCGCGTGCCGCAGGAGTAGGAGGGCGTCATGCAGAAGGCAGTCGCTTTCAGCGTCGTGGGCTTCGCACTCGGCCTGGCGGCCGCGGTCGTGCTGGTCGTCAATCCCGCCGGCTGGCGATGGCCGGCAACCTTGCTCTCCGCGTTACCCGTGGCGTCGCCGCCCGCGCCGCCGGTCGTGGAGGACGTCCGGGAGGTCCTGCACTGGCGGGCGCCGATGGACCCGACGTTCACGTCGGATCGGCCGGGCAAGTCTCCGATGGGCATGGATCTCGTCCCGGTCTATGCGGACGAGGGCGCCGTCCTGCCGCCCGGCATGGTGCGCGTGGACCCCACTTTCGTGCAGAGCGCCGGCGTGCGCAGCGAGCCCGTCTCCCGCCGCGACATCGCGCAGACCATCCGCACCGTCGGCACGCTGGCCCACAACGACCGGCAGATCGCCTGGGTTAACACGAAGTACGACGGGTGGATCGAGAACGTCGCGGTCAACTATCTCGGCGAGACGGTAGAGGAGGGCCAGGCGCTGTTCGACATCTACAGCCCGCAACTGGTCACGACCCAGATGGAGTACCTGCAGGCGGTCGACTACGCGCGGCGGCTCGACGCGTCGGAATATCCCGAGATCGCCGAGCGGGCGCATTCGCTTGTCGGGGCGGCGCGCGCGCGGCTCGGCTACTGGGACATCACCGATGCCCAGATCGAGACGCTGGAGCGCGAGCGGACGCCGCGGCGCACGCTGTCGGTCGTGTCGCCGGTCACCGGCGTGGTCGTCGAGAAGGTGGACCAGGCGCTGGACGGCATGCACGTCACGGCGGGCACGAACCTCTACAAGATGGCGGACCTGACCACCATCTGGGCCGACGTCGAGATCTTCGAGCACCAGGTCGAGGCGATGCGTGTCGGCCAGCGGGCGCACGTCGAGCTGCCGTACCTGCCCGGACGGCCCTACACCGGCTTCGTCCGCTACCTGTATCCGCACTTCAACGAGCAGACGCGCACGATGACGGTGTCGATCGAGCTGGAGAACCCCGACCTGACGCTGCGGGCCGGCATGTACGCCAACGTGACGTTCGACGTTCCCGTCGCGCGCGGCGTCCTCGCGGTTCCGGAAGAAGCGGTGATCCGCAGCGGCACGCGGGACGTCGTGGTGCTGGAGCGCGAAGCAGGCACGTTCCAGGTCGCCGAGGTCACGCTCGGACGCAACGGCGACGGGCTGTGGGAGGTGGTCGACGGCGTGTCGGACGGCGACACGGTGGTCGTGTCCGCGCAGTTCCTGATCGACTCCGAGAGCAACCTGACGCAGGCGATCCGCACGCTCGATGGACCCGCCGCGTCCGACCCCCCGGCGGCAGCGCCTGCCGCGCACGGGCGCTGAGGGCGCACCGGGAGCAGACCCATGCTTGCCAGAGTGATCGAGTGGTCGATCCGCAACCGGCTGTTCGTCGTGCTCGCGGCGATCTTCATCGCGGGCAGCGGGTTGTACGCGCTGCGGGCGACACCGCTGGACGCGCTGCCCGACCTGTCCGACGTCCAGGTAATCATCTTCACCGACTACCCGGGTCAGGCCCCGCAGGTCGTCGAGGACCAGGTCACCTATCCCATCACCACCCAGATGCTGGCCGTGCCCTCCGCCACGGTCGTCCGCGGCTATTCGTTCTTCGGCTTCTCCTTCGTCTACGTGATCTTCGAGGACGGCACGGACCTGTACTGGGCGCGCAGCCGCGTCCTCGAGTACCTCAACTACGTGAGCGGGCGGCTGCCGGCCGGCGTCAACCCCACTCTCGGCCCCGACGCCACCGGCGTCGGCTGGGCCTACATGTACGCGCTGCGCTCCGACCGGGCCGACCTCGCGGAGCTGCGGTCCGTCCAGGACTGGTTCCTCAAGTACGAGCTGACGGCGGTGCAGGGTGTTTCGGAGGTGGCCAGCATCGGGGGCTTCGTAAAGCAGTACCAGATCACCGTCGACCCGAACCGGCTGCGCGCCTACGACATCTCGCTGGACCGCATCCGCAGCGCCGTGCAGCGCAGCAACAACGACGTCGGCGGACGCGTGCTGGAGCTGTCCGAGACGGAGTTCATGGTGCGCGGCGAAGGCTACATCCAGGGCCTCGACGACGTGAGGAGCGTGGCGCTCGGCGTGGACCCGTCGGGCACGCCCATCTCCGTCCAGGACGTCGCGGCGGTGCATTTCGGTCCGGACATCCGCCGCGGGCTGGCCGAGCTGAACGGGGAGGGAGAGGTCGTCGGCGGCGTGGTGATCGTGCGTTACGGCGCGAACGTGCACGAGGTGGTCGAACGGGTCAAGGCCCGCCTGGAGGAGCTGCGCTCGGGGTTGCCGGCGGGCGTCGAGATCATCCCCGTCTACGACCGCACGCTGTTGATCGAGCGCTCGGTCGCCACCCTGCAGCAGAAGCTGATCGAGGAGATGGCCGTCGTGGCCCTGGTCTGCGCGCTGTTCCTGCTGCACGTGCGCTCGGCGTTCGTCGCGCTGCTGACCCTGCCGCTGGCGGTGCTCATGGCCCTCGTCGTGATGTACCTGCAGGGCATCAACGCCAACATCATGTCGCTGGGAGGCATCGCGATCGCGATCGGCGCGATGGTGGACGCCGCGATCGTGATGGTCGAGAACGTCCACAGACACCTGGCGCGCGACGGGGACCGGCTGCCCCACTGGCGCGTCATCGCGCGCGCCGCCACGGAGGTCGGCCCCACCCTGTTCCTCGCCCTGCTGGTCATCACGGTCTCCTTCGCACCGATCTTCACCCTGGAGGCGCAGGAGGGCCGGCTGTTCAGACCGCTTGCGTTCACCAAGACCTACGCGATGGCGGCTGCGGCGCTGCTGTCCATCACGCTCGTGCCGGTGCTCGCCGGCATCTGGATCCGCGGCCGCGTTCGGCCCGAGCGGGCAAACCCGCTGACGCGGTTGCTGCTCGCCGTCTATCAGCCCGTGCTGCGGCGCCTGCTGGCGTGGCGCTGGCTGGTCGCCGCCGCGACGGTGGCCGTGCTGGCGGCCACCGTCGTGCCGGCCGCGCGCCTGGGGTCGGAGTTCATGCCGCCGCTATGGGAGGGCGACCTGCTCTACATGCCGACCACCCTTCCGGGCGTATCGATCGGCAAGGCGCGCGAGGTCCTGCAGCAGACCGATCGGATACTGCGCGCGTTTCCGGAAGTAGACCAGGTGTTCGGCAAGGTGGGCCGCGCGGACACGGCCACCGACCCCGCGCCGCTGAGCATGATCGAGACGACCATCATGCTCAAGCCCGAGGACGCCTGGCGCCCGGGCATGACGCCCGAGCGGCTCACCGACGAGATGAACCGGGCGATCCGCTTCCCCGGCGTGACCAACGCCTGGACGATGCCGATCAAGACGCGCATCGACATGCTGTCGACCGGCATCAAGACCCCGGTGGGCGTCAAGCTATCCGGTCCCGACCTGCAGGTGCTGGAGCAGCTGGGCCAGGAAGTCGAAGCGGTCCTGCGCCAGGTACCCGGCACCCGCTCGGTCTTCTCGGAGCGCGCCATGGGGGGCAACTACCTGAACTTCGCGATCCGCCGGGACGAGATCGGCCGCTACGGACTGACGGTGGGCGACGTGCAGGACGTCATCCAGTCGGCGATCGGCGGCATGAACATCACCACCACGGTGGAAGGGCTCGAACGCTATCCCGTCAACCTGCGCTACAGCCGGGATCTCCGCGACAATCCCGCCGAGCTGCGGGACATCCTCGTGCAGACGCCGACCCGCCAGCAGATACCGCTGGGCCTCCTGGCCGACATGTCGTTCGTCAAGGGTCCGCCGGTCATCAAGAGCGAGCAGGCGCGCCCGAACGCCTGGGTGTACGTGGACATCCAGGACGTCGACGTGGGGACCTACGTGGAGCGCGCCACGCAGGCGGTCGCCGCGGGCGTGGACATTCCGGCCGGCTACAGCCTCGGCTGGAGCGGGCAGTACGAGTACATGGTGCGCGCGCAGGAGCGGCTGCGGGTCGTCGTTCCGCTGACGGTCCTGCTGATAGTGCTCATCGTATACGTCAGCACGCAGTCGGCGGCCAGGACGCTGATCGTGCTGACGGCCGTGCCGCTGTCGCTGGCCGGCGCGTTCTGGCTGCTGGACGCGCTGCAGTACAACCTCAGCATCGCGGTCTGGGTGGGCATCGTCGCGCTCGGCGGCCTGAGCGCGGAGACCGGGATGGTCATGCTGTTGTACCTGGACCGCGCCTGCGACGCGGCACGCGCGGAGGGACGCCTGGGCACGCTCGCCGAGCTCCGTCAGGCGGTGTTCGACGGCGCCTCGCGGCGGGTCCGGCCGGTGGTCATGCTGAGCGCGACGACCGCGCTCGGCCTGCTCCCCATCATGTGGAGCAGCGGCACGGGCGCCGACGTGATGAAGCGGATCGCGGCGCCGATGGTGGGCGGCGTGGTGACGACCGCGCTCGTCGTGCTGCTGGTGTTCCCGGTCATCTACTGCATCTGGCGCGGCTGGGGTCTGCCGCGGCGCGCGTGACGCCGGCCGGCAGCTCCTGCTCCACGTGTGCTGTCGCCATTGCGTTTACGCTCCCTGTTCTCCATAGGTGCCGCGGAGGCCGTTGCTCATGAGGCGCACGGACGCGCGCCGCGACAGCAGGCGGCCAATCACTTGCCGGAACCCGCGATTGAAGCGGCCCGGAATGAAGGTCGGCCCGGACCGGCGCTCGAGCGCGAAGAGGGTCTCGCGCACGACGTCCGCGGGCTCCATCGCCGAGCTCCCGGCCCGCTTGTCGGCGGGCGTTGCCTCCTTGAACTTGGGCGTCAGGGTCGACCCGGCCGCGCAGACCATCACGTCCACGCCATGGCGGCCCAGCTCCTCCCACAACCCTTCGCCGAGCACGGTGTCGAACGCCTTGCTCGCCGCGTAGGTCGCGACCAGCGCCGTGCCGTTGAATCCGGCCAACGACGACATGAGCACCAGCGCTCCGCGTCCCCGCTCGACCATGCGCCGGCCGAGCACGTCCGACCAGATCAACGGCCCGCGCGCGTTCACGTCGATCACCGTCAGCTTGTCTTCGAGCGACTGGTCCAGAAATGCGCCCATGGGGGCGTAGCCGGCGTTGTAGACCGAGATTCCAATACCCAGTTCGTCATCCAGCGCCGCCAGTCGGCCTGCGAGCTCCGGCGTCCCCAGGTCCAGGACCTCGATCCGGACCGCGACGGCGAAGTCGCCGCGGATTCCGGCGGCGACCTGTTCCATGGCTTCCCGGCGTCTGGCGACCAGCACCACGTTGAATCCGGCCGCCGCGAATCCCCTTGCCCAGGCTTCTCCCAGGCCCTCCGAAGCCCCCGCCACCAGGGCCCATTCACCGTATCGTTCCAGAAACGACATGCTGTCCTTCCTTACCATACGTGCTGCGGATTCTGTTGCTGAAGATGCGCACGGTCGCGCGCCGTGACAGCAGGCGGCCGAACACCTGCCGGGACCAGCGGTTGAAGCGCCCCGGGGTGACCGTCGGCCCCGATCTGCGCGCGAGCCGGTCCAGGGCGTCGCGGACCACGTCCTCGGGCTCCATCGGCAAGAGTTTAGCCAGCTTGTCCGCGGGGGTGGTTTTCGTGATGGTGGGCGTACGTATCGTCCCGGGGGCGACGACCATCACGTCCACGCCGCTGCGCCCGAGCTCTTCCCACAAACCTTCGCCCAGCACCGTGTCGAACGCCTTGGTCGCCGCGTAGGTGGCGACCAGCGCCGAGCCGATGAAGCCCGCCAGGGACGACATGAGCACGAGCGCGCCCCGTCCCCGCCCGGCCATGCGGCGGCCCAGCACGTCCGACCAGATCAGCGGGCCGCGCGCGTTCACGTCGAGCGCCCGCAGCTTGTCCTCGAGGGGCACCTCCAGGAAGGGGCCAATCGGCGAGAAGCTGGCGTTGTAGACGGCAACGCCGATACCCAGCTCGGCGTCCAGCGCCGCCATCCGGCTCGCCAGCTCCGGCGCGGTCAGATCCAGGACCTCCACCCGTGCGTCCACGGCGAAGTCGCTGCGGATTCCGGCGGCGACCTGCTCCAGGGGTTCCCGGTCCATGGCGACAACCACCACGTTGAGTCCGGCGCCCGCGAGTCCTCGCGCCCAGGCTGCTCCGAGCCCTTCCGAGGCCCCTGCCACCAGGGCCCAGTCGCCGTAGCGATCCTTGAGCGACAAGCTCTCCATTCGCCGTACGCGGTTGCGTCGATCCGGCGAAGAGCGTAACGCTTTCGGCCGCACGTTCTACAATATTTCCCCCACACCCTTGATCGTCGATCCCTGGTTCTATCTCGCCGCGTCGGTAGCCGTGCTCGTCGTCGGTCTCGCCAAGGGCGGGCTCGGCGGCGGCATCGGCGTGATCGCCGTCCCGCTGATGGCGACGGTGATCAGCCCCGTTCAGGCGGCCGCCATCCTGCTGCCGATGCTCATGGTGATGGACGCGCTGGCCATGCGCGCGTACTGGCGGCTATGGGATTGGCGCTACCTGCGCATCCTGATCCCGGCGTCGCTGGCCGGCGTGGCGCTGGGCTTTCTGACCGCTCGCTCGATCTCGCCCGACGGTCTGCGCATCATGGTGGCGGCGGTCGCGCTGGCGTACGCCCTGGTCGACGTCAGGCGCGGAGGGGGTTCCGCCGGCGGGCCGAATGCGGGCGCCGCAACGCTGTGGGGCGCCACGTCGGGCTTCACCAGCTTCTCGATCCACGCTGGCGGGCCGCCGCTGCAGGCGTACCTGTTGCCGCGCTGCGCCGACCGCACGACCTTCCAGGCCACCAGCGTGTTCTTCTTCTTCGTGGTGAACTGGGCGAAGGTGTTCCCGTACGCATGGCTGGGGCAGTGGAGCCGCGGCACGCTGCTTACATCGCTGGTGCTGCTGCCGCTCGCCCCGGTGGGGGTGTGGGCAGGCCGCCGCCTGCACCAGTACGTCAGTGACGAAACGTTCTTCCGCGTCGTGCGCGCGGCGCTGCTGGTCATCGCCGTCAAGCTGATCTACGACGTCTGGATTGCCGCCTAGCCGCAGACCCGGAGACGCCGCGGCGTCTCGACACCCTCGCGACGAACGCTGGTGAGTAATGCGGGCTATCATGCGCGCGGAGCGACGCTGACCGGATGAAATCCCCGAGAATTGTGCGTACGCCGGCTGGCCGGCTGGTACTGCTGGCCGCGGCATCGTGCACGCTGGTCCTCGCTACGGGTTGCGGCACGGGGCCGCCGCCGGAGCCCGAGTCGCCGCCGGTGACGGCCGACGTGGTCTACCGCGGCATGCGGGTCATTCCAGGCGACGGGTCGCCGCCGATCGAGGAGGCGGTGATGGCGGTCGACGGCGGGCGCATCACCGGCCTCGGTCCGGTTGACGAGGTCCGGGTGGCGCCCGCGGCGGCTACCGTCGATCTGGCCGGCAAGACACTGATTCCGGCGCTGATCGACCTGCACGGCCACGTCGGCTTCCAGCGCGGGCTGAGCTACGACGCGGCCAACTACACCAGCGAGAACATCATCGACTACCTGCGGCGCTACCTCTACCACGGCGTCGGCACGGTCGTTTCGCTCGGTACGGACCCTGGCGATCTGTGGCGCGAGATCCAGCGCGCACAACAACTGGGCGTCGTTGACGGCGCCCGGCTGTACACCGCCGGCAGCGGACTGGCCGCGCCGAACGCCGGCCCCGGCTCGCCCGCGCTCCGGCCTTCGGCGTTGGGAGTGACCAGCGAGGAAGAGGGGCGGCGGCTGGTGGCCGAGCTGGCCGACCGGGACGTGGCATTCGTCAAGATCTGGGTCGACGACCGCGGCGGCACGGTGGAGAAGCTGGCCCCGCATCTGTACCGCGCCATCATCGACGAGGCGCACCGCCGGGGCCTGCAGGTGATCGCCCACGTCTACTACCACGAAGACGCCGAGGACCTGGTGGCTGCGGGCGTCGACGGGTTCGCTCACCTCGTGCGCGACCGCGAGATGGACGACGCGCTCGTCGCGGCGATCGTCGCGCGGGGCGTCTTCGTGATGCCCAACCTCGGCGTCTCCGAGCGCCGCCGCCACTCCGAGGCGCCCCCCTGGCTGCAGGATCCGCTGCTGGCGGCGACGGTCGCGCCGGCGGTGCTGGAGCGGGCGGCCGCCAGCTACGCGGGGTTCGCCGCCGACGCTCCCGCGCGCGCCGCGCAGTACGCCGCGATGGAGCGCAGCCTGCTGAAGCTGCACGCGGCGGGCGCCGCCCTGGTGCTCGGGTCGGACGCCGGGGTGCAGGACCACTTCCCCGGCTTCGCGGCGCACCGTGAGCTGGAGCTGCTCGTCGCGGCCGGACTCTCGCCGCTGGATGCCCTCGCCGTCGGCACGAGCCGTCCGGCGCTGCGCCTGCGGCTGGTCGACGCCGGCCGCCTGGCGCCGGGAGCGCGCGCCGACTTCGTCGTGCTCGACGCCAACCCGCTCGACGACATCACCGCGACGCGCCGCATCGCCGCCGTGTACATGGATGGCGCCGAAGTCGATCGCGACGCGCTCCGCGCGGCCCTCGCATTAGAATGACGCGCAGGGGAGGCACATATGCAACGACGGCGGTTCGGTCGGCGGCTGGCGCTGGCCTCCGTGCTCGCGGCGGGCGCGGCCCTGGCGGCTGCGCCGGCGCCCGCGCTGGCGCAACAGGAGCACGCGGGACAGTATTCCCAGGCCGACATCAACTTCGGCATGAGCCTTTATGGCGACAACTGCGTCAGTTGCCACGGTCCGGGCGGCGACGGCGTGGACGGGGTCAACCTGCGCTCGGGACAGTTCCGGTCGGCGTCCTCCGACTTCGAGCTGGAGCAGGTCATCTCGAACGGCATCCCCGACACGGCCATGCTGCCCGGCGACTACAACGAGGCGGAGCTGACCGGGCTGGTCGCCTACCTGCGCATGATGGGCAGCCTCGACGCGAGTGACGCGGCGGTGGGCGACGCGGCGCGCGGCGCGGCGCTGTACAACGGCAAAGGCGACTGCGCGAGCTGCCACCGCATCGGCAGCGAGGGGTCGCGCACGGGACCCGACCTGAGCGACGTCGCGAACTTTCGCTCTGCCGGCGCCATGGCGGAGACGCTGGTCGATCCGACGGAAGCCATGGTCCCGATCAACCGCACCGTGCGGATGGTCGCGCGCGACGGGACGCGCTACGAAGGGCGGCGGCTGAACGAGGACACCTACACCGTGCAGATCGTCGACGAGAACGAGCGGCTGGTGTCACTGGTCAAGGCGGATCTCCGGGAGTACGAGATCCTCACCGAGTCGGCCATGCCGTCGTACGCCGACACGCTTACGGAACAGGAGCGCGCCGACATCCTGGCGTACCTGCTGACACTGAAAGGGGTGGGCTGATGACCCGGCTCAAGCAATGCTCCGTCCTCGCCGGCCTGCTGCTGGCGTCCGCGGCGCTGGTCCAGGCGCAGGGCGGCGGCGTGACGTTCGACCGCCTGCTCAACGCCGCGGCCGAGCCGCACAACTGGCTGACCTACTCGGGCGGCTATCACAGCAACCGCCACACGACGCTCGACCGGATCACGCCGGACAACGTCGACGAGCTCGAAGTGCGCTGGGTGTTCCAGGCGCAGTCGCTGCAGGTGTTCCAGACGACGCCGCTGGTGGTTGACGGCGTCATGTACATCACCACGGCGCCGAACACGGTCGTCGCGCTCGACGCGAAGCTCGGGCGCGTGTTCTGGCGCTACGAGTACACGCCCGCGCCGACGTCGCGCCCCTGCTGCGGCCGCGTCAACCGGGGCCTCGCCATCCTGGGCGATACGCTCTACATGGGCACCATCGACGCGCAGTTGATCGCGATCGACACCGTCAGCGGCAAGCCCATCTGGAAGACCGCGGTCGGCGATCCCGAGGACGGGCACGCGCTGACGCTCGCGCCGCTCGTCGTCAAGGACAAGGTGATCGTCGGCATCGCGGGCGGCGAGTTCGGCATCCGGGGCTTCATCTCGGCCTACGACGCCGCGACCGGCGAGGAGGTCTGGAAGTTCTACACCATCCCGGGCCCGGGCGAGCCCGGGCATGAAACCTGGGAGAACGACGCCTGGCGCACCGGCGGCGCGCCGGCCTGGCTGACCGGCTCGTACGACGCCCAGGCCGATCTGATCTACTGGGGCACCGGGAATCCGGGCCCGGACTGGAACCCGGCGCAGCGGCCCGGCGACAACCTGTACTCCTCGTCGGTCGTCGCGCTCGACCCGGATACGGGCGAGCTGGCCTGGCACTTCCAGTTCACGCCGAACGATCCCTACGACTACGACTCGGTGCAGGTCCCCGTGCTGGTGGACTATCCGGCACAGGGCGGCGGCACGCTGCCGCTGATGTTCTGGGCCAACCGCAACGGTTTCTTCTACGTGCTCGACCGCACGACCGGCCGCTTCATCAACGGCCAGCCCTACGTGTTCCTCAACTGGGCCGAGGGTCTCGACGACGCCGGGCGGCCGATCATGACGCCGCAGCCGCCGGGCGCCACGACGTATCCCGGCGTGCAGGGCGGCACCAACTGGTACTCGCCGTCCTACAGCCCGTCGACGCGGCTGTTCTACCTGTCCGCCTGGGAGGCGTACGGCTCGCGCTTCATTCCGCAGGAGGCGGAGTACGAGCGCGGCCGGATCTTCCTCGGCGGCCTGCCGGCGCCAGACGATCCGGACAGCGTGGTCCCCGGCCTGCAGCGCGGTGTGATCAACAACTGGACGGAGGCGGCAGGAACGGGAGCGGTCATCGCGCTCGACCCGGCCACCGGCGAGGAGCGCTGGAAGTACGAGATGACCGACGTCACCAGCAGCGGCGTGCTCACCACGGCCACCGACGTGCTGTTCACCGGCGGCCGGGAGGGATACTTCCACGCCCTCGACGCGCGCGAAGGCGACCTGCTCTGGAAGGCCACGCTGGGCGGCATGATCGCCAACGGTCCGATCAGTTACGCGGTGGACGGCGAGCAGTTCGTCGCCGTCGCCGCCGGCAACGGCCTGTTCGTCTTCGCGCTGCGGGAGTAGGGGAGCCTGCGTCACTCGCAGACGACGCCGTCGCCGTCCGCGTCGCGCATGTAGGGATACGCGGGGTGGTTCCGCGGCACGGGCGCGATGCCGTGCCGCCGGGCCTCGGCGCAGGTGATCCGGCCGTTGCCGTTGTCGTCGTAACGTTCCAGCGCGCCGGACCCGCCTGGTCGCGCGGTGGCGGACCGCCGGCCAGCGGTCCTTTCTGACGGTGCGTCGCCGCACCGCGCACCCCACAGTCCGCGTTGTCCCTGCCGGGCCTCGCGCTCGTACCGCCGGAACTCGTCGAGATAGCGGAACGGGAACCGCGTGTAGGCGTGGCCGTATCCCTGCCGGACGATCTCCGCGTTGGCGAACGTGCCGTTCGGCAGGTAGACGTACGCCAGCGTGCGCCCGTAGCGGTCGGTCCGGTCCCGGTCGTACTCCAGCCGCGCGCGCTGTCCCTCGAGCATGCGCTTCGTGAAGGCGCTCGCCTCCTTGCCGAAGCACTCCACCGGCCGGCGGGGATCGACCGTCTCCGGCGTATCGACGCCGATCAGCCTTACGCGGCCGACGCCCTGGACGATGATCGTGTCGCCGTCGACCACCCGCTCCACGAGCTGGGCGGCGCCCGGCGCCGGTGCGAGCATCAGGGCTACGGCGGCAAGCAGCAGGACAGTGCGCGCGGCCGGGAAGCGCCAGGTCAATGATCACCATCGGACTCGCGAAGGCGGCTGGCAGAACTTGCCAGCGGTCGGCGAGTCTATGGTGGCAATTATTGCGTACCGCACCGGCCCACGTGCCTGACCGCGGGCTTGCTTCGGCGCCGCCAAAGGGACTGCCGCCTGCGTCTAACAGTCAGTGATGCAAGCGGTTTTGCACCGCCGCGGCCTCGGACCGCGGACCGGCGGGCGGTTGCGGAACCAATCTGGCCCGGATCATGCGTTCTAGTGAGATCTTGCGGTGACCGCGTCGCTCTCAGTCCGTAACATCCGCGCGGTTCGCGTGTCTCATATACGGATGCGCGAGGCAGCACAGGCTGCTCGCGCGTCGGAACGGTTGCTTGTTCGCCCGGCTTTCGCATGCCCAAGCGCGCTGTCTCGGTGACGCTCGACGTCGACAACCTGATCTGGCTGCGGGCGCAGGCCGGCACCGGCCGCAACGTCAGCCGCATCGTCAATGAGCTGGTGAGCGAGGCGCGCGCCGTGGGCCGGCGCTTCGGCGCCGCGACCCGCTCGGTGGCCGGCACGGTCGACCTGCGCGGCTACGACCCCGCCGCCGAGGATCGGGAGCTCCGCGCGATCTTCAACGGCGCGCTCCGCGGCCCCTCGGCAACGCCGGGCAGGCGGGCACGGTCCGGCGCCAGGCGCGGCCCGGCGGGGTCTCCGTAGCCACGGTGCCGGCCAGGATCGCGGCCGCCGTGTGCGATACGGATGCCCTGCTGTTCCATGCCGGCCGGGACCCACGCCTGGGCAGCCGGGCGGCGGCGTTCTTCACGGCCTGCGAGGCGCGCAACGCGATCGTCTACGTTCCGGTCGCGGTGCTGTGGGAGATCGGGCTGCTGGCGCGCCAGGGCCGGATCGATCTGGGGCGCCCCCTGGCGGGATTCGTCGAGGACCTGTTCAGCAACCCGGCGTTCCACCCGCTGGAGCTTAGCGTCGAGCAGGTGCTGCTGGCCGCCGAGCAGAAGTCGAACGGCGACCCGTTCGACGCCCTTATCATCGCGGCCGCGCGTCTCCTCGACCTGCCGCTCGTCACCGGCGACCGCAAGGTCGCCGAGTCGTCTCCGGTCCGTACGCTCTGGTAACCTTCCCGCCGCCGGCTTCAGGTGCCGTCGAGCTGCTCCATCGCGGCCTGCACGCCGCCGCGCTCGTGCGGGACGCGAGCTAACGCCAGCCCCATCTCCACGCCGCCGAGCGTGCCGATCAGGGTGAGCTCGTTGAAGTGTCCGAGGTGACCGATGCGGAACGCCTTGCCGGCCAGGCGCCCCAGGCCGATGCCGAGCGCCATGTCGAAGCGGTCGAGCACCAGGTCGAGCAGCCGGCCGGCGTCGTGGCCCGCCGGCATGAGCACGGCAGTGACGGAAGCGCTGTATTCGGCGGGGTTGGCGCAGAGCAACTCGAGGCCCCAGGCGCGCACGGCGGCGCGCGTGGCCTCCGCGTGGCGGGCGTGACGTCTGATGACCTCCGGCAGTCCTTCGTCGGCCAGCATCCGGAGCGCCTCCCGGAGTCCGAACAGCAGGTTCGTGGGCGGGGTGTACGGAAACACGCCGTTGCGGTTGGCGGCGATGATCGGGCCCCAGCTCCAGTAGCTGCGCGGCAGGCGGGCCGCGTCGTGCGCCGCCAGCGCCTTCTCGCTCACGGCGTTGAGGCTGAGGCCGGGCGGCAGCATCAATCCCTTCTGCGAAGCGCCGATGGTGACGTCGACCCCCCACTCGTCATGCCGGTAGTCGATGGAAGCGAGCGACGAGATGGTGTCGACCAGCAGCAGCGCGGGGTGGCCCGCGGCGTCCATGGCGCGGCGGACGGCCGGGACGTCGCTGGTGACGCCGGTAGAGGTCTCGTTGTGGACGATGCAGACCGCCTTGATGGTTCCCGCGCCGTCCTCCGCCAGCCGCGCTTCCACCGCCGAGGCGTCGACACCGCGCCGCCAGTCGCCGGGCAGGAAGATCGGCTCCAGGCCGAGCTGCAGCGCCACCTGCTTCCAGACCGTCGCGAAATGGCCGGTCTCCGCCATCAGCACGCGGTCGCCCGGCGACAGCGTGTTCGCCAGCGCGGCCTCCCAGGCGCCGGTGCCGGACGCCGGGTAGACGACCACCGGCTGCGTGGTGCGGACGACGCTCGCCAGCCCGGCGAGCACCTCGCGCGCCAGCTCCCGGAACTCCGGGCCGCGGTGGTCGATGGTCGGCGCCGCCATCGCGCGCAGGACACGGTCCGGCACGTTGGACGGCCCGGGCACCTGCAGGAAGTGCCGGCCGCTGCGGAACACCATTGCGCTAATGTACCAGTTCGTCTGACATCCGGCTGTTGCGCCGCGGCCGACTAGTGGTTGCCTGAGGAGGGGACGGCGAGCACTAATGCAGCCGTCCCCAGGCCGCGCACAGCGCGGCCCGGCGGCAGCGGCGCGGGGCGAAGGGGTCCCCGCTAGCAGCCGCCGGGGGTTTGGGGCGCAGCCCCAATTGGAAAAAGAGAGGCAGGGTGGCGCAGTGAGAGCAGTGCGTTGTGTCGACGGACGCGCGACGGTCGTGGAGCTGGCGGCCCCGGCGGGCGAGGGAGTGCGGATCAAGACGGCTTCGGCGGGTGTGTGCGGCTCCGACCTGCACATGCTGGACCTGGGCATGCTCGGCCCATACACGATCGGGCACGAGTTCGCCGGCTGGCTGGAAGACGGCCGTCCGGTGGCGGTGGAGCCGCTCCACGGCTGCGGCGACTGCGACCTGTGCCGGACCGGGGACTACAACCGCTGCCCGGCCAACCTGGCCGACATCGCCGGCATCTCGCGCGACGGCGGCATGGCCGACGAGGTGCTCATGTGGCCCGAGGCCGTGGTGCCGCTGCCCACGGGCGTCGACGTCCGGGACGCCTGCCTGGTGGAGCCGATCGCAATCGCCGTGCACGGGTTCCGCATGATCGGCCTGCGCGGCGACATGCGGGTCGCGGTCATCGGCGGCGGTACCATCGGGCAGACGGCGCTCGCCGTGGCCCGCCTGACCGGCTGCGAGACGGCCGTGTCCGCGCGCCACGAGGCACAGAAGGAAGCCGCGGCCCGCTTGGGCGCGGCGCCCCTGACGGACGAACCGTACGACGTGGTAGTGGACGCCGCGGGCACGTCGTCGGCGCTGGCCGACGCGGCGGCCCGCTGCCGGCCCGGCGGCACCATGCTGCTGCTCGGCACCTATTGGGCCGGGATGGAGCTCCCGGCCATGGACGTCTGCGTGAAGGAGATACGGATCGTGCCTTCCATGACGTACGGACGCTCCGGTCCCGGCCGCGACGTGGACACAGCGGCGGGCGTGCTGGCGCAGCTCCCGGATCTACCCGCCGCCATCATCACCCACCGCTTCCCGCTCGACGCCGCGTCCGAAGCGTTTGCCACGGCCGCCGACCGGGCCGCCGGCGCCATCAAGGTGGTCCTGGAGCCGTAATGGCGCGGGGCTTCAGTTGAGCGCCGCGAGCCGCCGGCTGGCCTGCGTCGTGCTGCTGGCCGTGCTGGCCGCCGGCTGCGGCGAGGGCGGCCTGGGGCTTTCGGCCGGCCCATCCGGCGTTTCACTGGCGGGGACGTGGTCCGGTTGGTTCAGCAGCATAACGACGGGGACGCGGACAACCAGAGCGACCCTGTTCCAGGTCGGATCCGTGCTCACCGGGTTCTGGACGTTTTTCTACATGAACGGAACGATCTCCGGCGACCTCACCGGGAGCGTCGTGGGGTCGACCGCCTTGCTGACCCTGCGCCCGACATCTTCGTCCGGGTGTTCCCTGTCGGTCGTCGCGATCATCGGGAACGACAGGCTGGAAGGCTCCTGGTCGACCACCGACTGCGACACGCGCGACGTGGGCACATTCAGCCTCACCCGCCAGTGACCGCCGTATACTGCGGCGAATGGCCGGCCTGCGGCAGGATCTGGAAACGCGTCTCGCCGGCGAGGTGCGCTTCGACGTGGTCTCGCGGGCGCTGTACTCGACCGACGCGAGCGTCTACCGCATCGAGCCCCTCGGCGTGGCCGTCGTCCGCTCGCGCGACGACGTCCTCGCCGCCATCGATTGCGCCCGGACCCACGGCTGCTCCATCACCGCGCGCGGCGGCGGCACGTCGCAGGCCGGGCAGGCGATAGGGCCGGGGCTGCAGCTCGACACGTCCAAGTACTTCAACCGCCTCCTCGAGGTGAACGTCGAGGAGCGCTGGGCGCGGGTCGAGCCGGGCATCGTGCTCGACGAGCTGAACGCGCAGCTCGCCCCGCACGGGCTGCGGTTCGCCCCCGACATCTCCACCGCCAGCCGCGCCACCATCGGCGGGATGATCTCCAACAACTCGAGCGGTGCGCGGTCCGTGCTGTACGGCAAGACGATCGACCATGTCCACGACCTGCACGTGGCGCTCGCGGACGGCTCGGTGGCGCACCTGCGGCCGCTCGACGCCGGCGAGCTGGACGCCGCCTGCGCACGGGAAACCCTGGAGGGTGCCTGCCACCGGACGGTGCGCGAGCTCGCCGCGCGCCACGCGAACGAGATCGATCGGCGCTATCCGAAGATCCTCCGGCGCGTTGGCGGCTACAACCTCGACGCGTTCGTCCCGCGGCGCGTCGGGGCGCGCGCGCCGTTCAACCTCGCGAAGCTGATCGTCGGCGCGGAGGGGACGCTGGGTCTGATTCTCGAGGCGCGCCTCAACCTGGTGCCGCTGCCCTTGGCGAAGGCGGTGCTGACGATCGAATACGACGACCTGCTCGACGCGCTTGGCGACACGCCGGCCGTCCTGCCCTTCGGCCCCTCGGCCGTCGAGGTAATGGACCGCTCGATTCTTGATCACGCGCGCGCGAATCCGGTGCTGGACGCCATGCGGCGCGCGGTGCTCCAGACGGACTGCGCGGCGCTGCTGTGCGTGGAGATGTACGGCGAATCGCAGGACGAGATCGAGTTGCGCCTCGACCTGGTGGAAGCCGAGGTCCGGGGCCGCGGTGCGGTCAGACGCACCGGCCGGGCCAAGGCGGCGGCCGACCAGGCCCGCATCTGGAAACTGCGCGAGTCGGCGCTGGGCCTGTCGATGGCGATGAAGGGGGACGCCAAGAGCATCTCGTTCGTCGAGGACACCGCCGTGGCGCCGCACAAGCTGCGCGAGTTCATCGCGCGTTTCCTCGACGTGGTGCGTGGCCACGGGACGACCGCCGGCGTCTACGCGCACGCGTCGGTCGGCTGCCTGCACGTGCGTCCGGTCGTCAACCTGAAGACGGCGGCCGGCGTACGGCAGTTCGAGTCGATTGCCAGCGACATCGCCGACCTCGTCTTGGAGTTCGGAGGCTCCCTGTCGGGAGAGCACGGAGACGGACTGGTGCGCGGGCCGTTCATGGAGCGCATGTTCGGCTCCGAGCTGTACGGCGCTTTCCGGACCATCAAGCGGACGTTCGACCCGCAAGGACTGTTCAATCCCGGCAAGATAGTCGACTCGCCGCCGCTGACCGCCAACCTCCGCTTCGGCGCGGACTACCGGACCCCCGATCCGCCGGCGGCATTCGATTACTCCGAGTACGGGGGGCTCGGGCGCGCGGTGGAGATGTGCAGCGGCGTCGGCGCCTGCCGCAAGACGCTGACCGGCACGATGTGCCCGTCGTACATGGCGACGCGCGACGAAGCGCACTCGACGCGGGGCCGCGCCAATGCCCTGCGCCTGGCGATGGCGGGCGCGCTGGAGCACGGCGACCCGCGCGAGGGAGGGCTGGGAGACCGCGGCGTCTTCGACGTGCTCGACCTGTGTCTGGAGTGCCGTGCCTGCAAGACGGAATGCCCGGTCGGCGTCGACATGGCGCGCTTCAAGAGCGAGTTCCTCGCCGATTACTGGGAGCGGCACGGCGTGCCGCCGCGGGCGCGCCTGCTCGGGCACATTCGCGACCTGTCGAAGTGGGCCGGCCGGTTGGCGCCGTTGCTCAATCCCCTGCTGGCCAGCGCGCCGGGTCGGGCGCTCAACGAGCTGATGTTCGGGATCGACCGCCGGAGGACCATGCCGCCCTGGGCGCGGCGCACGCTGGCTGCCGCATGGCGCCGCCGCCGCCCGCGCCACGCGGCGCCGGATGCCGCGCAACCCGACGCCGTGCTGTTCGGCGACACCTTCACCAACTACTTCGACCCGGAGATCGGTCTGGCGGCGGCCGACGTCCTGGCGGCGGCCGGCGTCACCGTCGGCCTCGCGCCGGACGCCTGTTGCGGGCGCCCGCTCATTTCGCAGGGACTGCTGGCCGAGGCCCGCGACCGCGCGGCGGACGCCGTGCGCCGGCTGCACCCTCTGGCCGCGGCCGGGACACCGATCGTGCTGCTGGAGCCGAGCTGCATGTCCGCCCTGGTCGACGACGCGCCGGCGCTGCTGCGGGACGCCGCGCAGCAACGCGCGCGCGAAGTGGCGGATGCGTGCATCCTGTTCGAGGACTACCTGGAGCAGAGCCTGCGCGCCGGCGACGCGGCGCTGGCGCTGCGCGCCAGTCCGGGCCGCATACTGCTCCATGGGCACTGCCACCAGGAGTCGCTCGGGCTAGTAGCGCCGGCCAGGGCGTTGCTGGAGCGGATTCCCGAAGCACGGGTCACGGAGCTCGACTCGGGCTGCTGCGGCATGGCGGGCTCGTTCGGCTACGCGCGCGAGCACTACGAGTTGTCGCGGAAGATCGGCGAGCGGCGACTGCTGCCGGCCGCCCGTTCGCTGGAGCCCGGCGACGTGCTGGTCGCCGCCGGCACGTCGTGCCGGCATCAGGTGCACGACCTGGCGGGGGTCGCGGCACTCCATCCCGCGGTGCTGCTGCAAAAACTCCTGGCGCCACGCTGACAACCGCCCCACTTGACCCCTGCCGCCCGGGCGATCAAGACTGCCGCCAGGTACGCACGATGCCGATCTACGAGTACAGTTGCCGCGCCTGCCAACACGAGTTCGAGGCGGTGGTGCTGCCCACCAGCGGCCCGCCCGTGTGCCCCGCCTGCGGCAGCGCCGACCTTGAGCGGATGGTCTCCGCCTTCAGCGTCAGCTCCGAGGGTACGCGCCAGATGAACCTCAACCAGGCCCGCAAGCAGGCCAAAAAGATCCAGCGCGACAAGGCGGTCGCCGAACACGAGGCGATCCACCACCACCATCATTAACCTCCCTCGGGATTCAAATGGGGGGCTAATCGAGCACGTCGAACAGGTAGCTGTACTTCAGGATCAGGCTGCGGCCGGCGCCGGACGGCACGTAGTCGAGGATGCCTTCCGTCTCGTTGTAGACCAGGAACAGGCCGGTGTTGGCGTCCTGCAGCCAGCCGAAGCGGAAGTTCAGCGACCAGAGCCGCGCGCTGTCGTTGTGCTGCAGCAGCGTCTGGATGAACACCCGCGGCGAGAAGTTGTACCCCAACCGCAGGCTGGTCAGGTTGGTGACGGTGCTGCCGAGCGGCAGGTCGATGTCGTTACGGCTGTAGCTCAGCCTCAGGCTGAGCGTCTCGCCGTAGCGCGCCCGGACAGACGGCCGAATCGTAACGATGTTGCCGCCGAAGAACCCGCCGAAGGTCGCGCGGATCCCCGCGCTCAGCGGAGCCGACCGGTCGTAGTCGAAGTTGTAGACGAGCTGGCCCCAGTCGTAACGGCCGGGCGCCACCGGGATGCCCGAGATGTCGAACGTCTCGAACACCCGCTCGCTGCGGGCGTCGTACGCAATGCCGGCCGACGAGCTGTTCTCGAACTCGCCGTCGTAGTGCAGGTGGATATAGGTGGTCTCCATCACCCCGTCGAAGTTCCAGAAGCGGGTGATGCTGCCGTGCGGCGAGATCTCCTGGAGCTTGAGGACGCCCTCCGGCCGGGCGCGGTAATTGACGCCGAAGTCGTACTTGCGAAACCCGCCGGTCCGGCGCAGGAAACCGACTTCCGGATTGAAATCCTCTCCGTTCTCCTGGTAGCCGCTGATGATGCGCCAGTTCTCGGAATCGTAGGTTCCCGACAGGCTCATGGCATGGTCGCGGCCCGTGTAGCCGGGTGTCTGCGTCCGCCCGAAAAACCCCTGCACCATGGTGCTTTGGCCGATGCCCCAGCGGCCGTCCGCGGCGTAGGTGCGGTTGTAGTCGCCTGGGCTTGCCCGGCTGCCGGTCGCCTGGCGGTTGACGAAGAGGCCGCCGACGCTCGACCGGTTGGGCAGGTCCTGGCGCAGACGGGCCACGGTAAAGTTGTTGGCCGGCGCGACGCTGGCCACGTCTTCCGTCTGCATGTTGAGGAAGCCGACCGTAATGCTGTCGGAGACCTTGCCCGACAGCCGCGCGCCCGCCATGATCGGGATCTGCTCCCCGCCTGCGCCGATCCCGATGCGGCGGCTGAAGAAGAGCTCCGTCTGCCCCATGTTCCGCCCGCTGGCCGGGCCCGTGTTGCGCACGGTGAAGGCCCCGGCGTTCTCCAGGAAGAACGGCCGCTTCTCCGGAAAGAAGAGGTTGAAACGGTCGAGGTTGATCTGCTGGTCGTCCACCTCGACCTGGGCGAAGTCGGTGTTGTAGGTGGCGTCCAGGGTCAGGCCGGACGTCACGCTGTACTTGAGATCGCCGCCTGCCGCGCCGACCGCCGTCGCCCGGCCGCCGGATGCGCCGCTGCGCGAGCCCACCTCGCCCACGACGTAGGGCGTGAACTGCAGGTTGCTGGTGCCGCCGACGGGCGCGGTGAGGCCGGCGATCTGGCCGGCCAGCGACAACCGGTACAGGTTGTACTGACGCGGGAGCGGCGCCCAGTACGCCGTCTCGTTCCGGCGGCGGATGTTGCGCTGGAAGTTCACGCCCCACGACTGCGTCTCGCGGGCCGGATAGCGGATGGTGCGGAACGGTATGGCGAACTCGGCGCTCCAGCCGATGTCGGAGACCGCCGTCCGCACCTGCCAGGCGCCGTCCCAGTTGAGGTTGAAGCCGCCCCCGCTCCCGCGGGAGAAGCCGCCGTCGCCCGCCTGCCCGAAGCCGCCGCGGTCGCCGCCCTCGTTGATGACCTGACCGTCGTACTCCTGCCCGGCCGCGGTAGTGCCGAAGACGAAACCGTTCTGCCGATCCAGGAACGTATCGAGCACCATCATGAAGCTGTCGGCGTCGGCCATCGACGAATCGCGGCGGCTGTCGTTCATGATGATGGCCGACGGTTCGCGGTCGTAGCAGACGACACCGACGTAGAGCGTTCCCTCACCGAAAATGATGCGCACCTCGGTACGCTCGGTGGCGGGCTGGCCTTCGTCCGGGGCGTTCTGCCGGAAATCGGTGGCCGGAGCAGCGGACCCCCAGGCCGGGTCGCCGAGCACGTTGCCGTCGAGCACCGGCGGCTGCTCGACCGGCGCCGCGTCCACCACCTTCGGCGAGCCCTGCCCCGACAGCTCGAACCCGGCCACCACCCGGTCCTGCTGGGCCCCTGCCGGCGGCGCGGCCGCCGCGCACGCCGCCGCGGCCAGCGCCGCGAGGCCGTAGCGCAGCGACCGCAACGCAGGGGTCGTCACCGGGCAGACGCCGGACATGAAGTAATGAGAGTACACTGCCAGGCAGCTAGTGACTGAAGTGTCAGCGACCCGCATTGCGGACATCGACTGGTCCACGTGGAGCGCCGTGGATCCGGCGACGCTCATCTTCGTCATCCGCGACGGACAGATCCTGCTGATCCACAAGAAGCGGGGTCTGGGCAAGGGCAAGATCAACGGCCCCGGGGGGCGGCTCGAGCCGGGCGAGGCGCCCGAGGCCGCCGCGCTGCGGGAGTTGCGGGAAGAGCTCGGGGTCGCGGCCGTGGATCCGGTATTCGTGGGCGAGCACCGATTCCAGTTCGTGGACGGCTATTCCACCTACGTCCACGTCTTCCGCGCCCCCGACCTGCGCGGCACGCCGGTCGAGACCGACGAGGCGATCCCGCTGTGGGTGGACCTCGACGCGATCCCGTACGACCGGATGTGGGAGGACGACCGGCTGTGGCTGCCGCTCCTGGTGGAAGGGCGTCGGTTCTCCGGCTACTGGATCTTCGACGGCGACCGCATGCTGGACTACCGGCTCGACGTGCTCTAGTCCCCGCCGTCCGGCGCCGGCGCATCGAGCCGCAGCCGCTTCACTTTTTCCACGAGCGTCGTCCGCTTGACGTTGAGCATCCGGGCGGCCTGGTGCTTGTTGCCGCCCGACTGCTCCAGCGCCTGCCTGATGATCGCGCGCTCGACCTCCTGCAGCCTGCGCTGCAGGTCCAGGCCCCCATCCGGGAGCACCGCAGCGGCGAGATGCCGGTTCGCGCCCCCCACGATCTCCTCCGGCAGATCGTCCACGTCGAGCTGGGTGCGCCCCGGAGTCAACGCCAGCGTCCGTTCCACTACGTTCTCGAGCTGCCGGATGTTGCCCGGCCAGTCGAACGCCATCATCCGTCGCAGCGCTTCCTGCGAGAAGGCGGCGTCGGGACGCGGCGGCTCCAGGTCGCGGCCGAGCTTCTGGAGGAACGCGTGCACGAGCAGCGGGATGTCCTCCCGCCGCTCGCGCAGGGGCGGCAGGTGGATCGGGAGCACGTTCAGGCGATAGTAGAGGTCCTCGCGGAACGCACCGTCCCGGACCATGCCGGTCAGGTCCGAGTTGGTGGCCGCAATCACGCGCACGTCCACGCGCACCGGCCGGCCGTCGCCCACCCGCTCGAACTCCCGCTCCTGCAGCACCCGCAGCAGCTTGGCCTGCAGGCCGGCGCTCATCGTGCCCACCTCGTCGAGGAAGAACGTGCCCTTGTGGGCCTGCTCCAGCCGGCCCTGCCGGTTGCCGACCGCCCCGGTGAACGCGCCGCGCACGTGGCCGAACAGCTCGGCTTCCAGGAGCGATTCCGGGATGGCGCCGCAGTTGAGCGCCACGAAACGTTCGCGCCGCCGCGGGCTGTTGTGGTGGATGGCCTTCGCCACCAGCTCCTTGCCCGTGCCGGTTTCGCCGGTGATCAGCACCGTGCTGCTGGAGGCCGCCACTGTTTCAAGCAGGGCGAACAGCCGGCGCATCGGCGCGCTGCGGCCGACGATCCCCTCGAAGCGGTAGCGATCCTCGAGTTGCGAACGGAGATAGGCGTTCTCCGATTGCAGCCGCCGCTGCTCGACGGCCGACTCCAGCACGTGCCGCAGGTGGGCGAACTGGAACGGCTTGGTGATGAAGTCGCGGGCGCCGCGGCGGATCGCCTCGACGGCGTCCTTGATGGTGCCGTAGCCGGTCACGACGATGCCGATCAGCTCCGGATACTGCTGCACCGCCCTTTCGATCAGCTCCGTGCCGTCGATGCCCGGCAGGCGCAGGTCGGTGACCACGATATCGAATGCAAAACCGGCGAGACGCTCCAGCGCAGCTTCCCCCGTGGAGGCCTGCGTCACGTGGTAGCCATGTTCCTCGAGATGCTCCGCCGTCGCCTCTCGCAGCGTGTCCACATCCTCGACGAGCAGCAGATGTACCGATTTTTCAGGCATTTAGAAGGGTGTTGACATTTTGACGCCGGCCCTCGCGAGCGTCAAGCAACCGGCACCCTACAGTCGCACACCGCCGCCGCCGATAGATCCCCACGAACCGTCAAGGGAAGACACATGACGCGTGAAGCCATGATCGTCGACAGGAAGACCATCTCCATCATGCAGGCGTGCGAGCTTGTCGGAGTGAGCAGGCGGACCATCTACAACTGGATCGCCGACGGCAAGGTCGAGTACGTGCGGACTGCCGGCGGGTCGATCCGGATCTTCGTCGATACGCTGTGGCGCAGATCGGACGGCACCCGCCAGCCCCGGACCCCGCAGGCGTCCCGGCAGGTGGGATGATGGTCGACAAGACGCCCCTGCCGTTCCCGAACGCCGGCGCGCCGCCGCGGCAGGAGGACCTGGGGCACGGCGCCCTGCTCCACAGGCTCAACAATCAGCTCGGCATCATCCTGGCCAACGCCGAGCTGCTCGAAAGTCGGCTCGAAACGCAGGACCGCAACCGCGCCCGCGCCGCGCAGATCGTCACCAGCGCCATCGACGCCATCAGCACCGTCCAGGACATCACCACCTGGTCCGGTGGCCCGGCGGAATAGCCGGCCCACCCAACCCGCCGCACGTCGTTCCGAACCCGCCCTCGCCCGCACCACCGTCAAAAAATTGACGAAACCGGCCGTCATTCCCTTGACGATCGGGTCGCCGGATTGCGCGGCCCCGCGCTGGATTGCCCTCTGCTGCACACCGTTTCACACCGCGTAAGTGCCCTGAATACAGGAGTTTCGGGATTTTTCCCGATTCCACGTACGCGCCCTCGAAGACATGCCACAAGGCTGGCATCCGATTTGCGGTTCCTTCCCCCAGGCCGCGCACGGCGCGGCCCGGCGGCAGCGGCGCGG
Source organism: Vicinamibacterales bacterium (assembly GCA_965207665.1). Taxonomy (GTDB): domain Bacteria; phylum Acidobacteriota; class Vicinamibacteria; order Vicinamibacterales; family UBA8438; genus JAAXGX01. Next base: position 400,037 of record CBDBMV010000002.1, on the reverse strand, counting down.
GGCGAAGGGATCCCCGCTAGCAGCCGCCGGGGGTTTGGGGCGCAGCCCCAAGTAGGTAATGCCGCGTAGGCCCCAAGGAGGAATGATGAACACGCAGACACCGACCGCCACCGGCGCGGATCGCATCGACACGAGCCTGCCGTTCGTGCAGGCCATGGCGCGGCGCATGGCTTCGTCCATGCCGCACTCCATCGACGTTGCGGACCTGGTGCAGGACGGCATGATCGGCCTGATAGACGCCGCGGACCGCTACGACGAGTCGCGCGGGATCAAGTTCGAGACGTTCGCCGAGCGCCGCGTGCGCGGCGCGATGATCGACGCCCTGCGGCGCGACGCCTGGCCCCGCGGGGTCCGCCGCCAGCGCCGCGAGATCGAGGCGGCGCGCGAGAAGCTGCGCCACGAGTTCGGCTGCGAGCCGTCGCTGGCCGATCTCGCCGCCCATCTGGGTTCGGACGAGGCGACTCTCGGACGGCAGATCACCCGCATCAGCACCATCGAAGCCACGTCGCCGCTGGCGTCGCCCGACGACGTCGAAACGGCGAACCTGCCGCCCGTCATGGTGCCGTCGGAGCCTGCCGCGCCCGACCGGGAATACGAGCAGCACGAAGCGCAGGACCGCGTGCGCGCAGCGATCGCGGCGCTGCCGGCCCGCGAGCGCAAGGTGGTCCGGATGTACTACTTCGGCGAGTCCACGATGCGGGAAATAGGGCTCGAGATCGGGGTCAACGAGTCGCGCGTCTCGCAACTGCACGCGCGTGCGGTGCGGCGGCTCCGCAAGCTGCTCGCGCCGGACCAGCTGGCACAGGTGGCGGCGGCAGCCTAGCCCGCTGTCAGGGCACCAGCTCGCGGATGACGCCCAGCAGCTCGCGGAGCCGGAACGGCTTGGCGAGCCAGCGGCAGCCGGTATCTTCCAGGAACCGCGCTGCGTCCGTGCCGGCCACGTCGCCGGTCACGAAGACGATGCGCCGCGCCAGGCCGGGCGTGGTCCGGGCGACCTCCAGGTAGAACGCGCGTCCGTCCATGCGGGGCATCTTCAAGTCACAGATGACCACGTCGTAGACGGCCTGCTGCACGCGCTCCAGCGCCTGCTGGCCGTCGGCCGCGTGGTCTACCCGGTAGCCGGCGTCCTCCAGCGCCTCCGAGACCGCGTTTGCCAGGGCGGGCTCGTCTTCCACCACCAGCACCGCCGCCCCGCCGCCGTCGGCGGCCGGCTCCTCCGCGTGGTCGGGCGCGGGCCGCACGTCGGCCTCGCCGGCGGGCAGCTCGATGAAGAACGAGGCGCCCGCGCCCGGCTCGGACTCCACGCGTATCCGCCCGCCATGGTCCTCCACGATTGCGAAGGCGACGGTCAGTCCGAGGCCGGTCCCCTTGCCCACGTCCTTGGTCGTGAAGAACGGCTCGAATATCTTGGTCTGGGCTTCCTCCGGCACGCCGGGCCCGTCGTCGTTCAGCTCCAGGGTGACCACGCCGCGCTCGGCGTCGTACCACGAGCGCATCACCAGCGTGCCGTGCCCGCGCGCCGCGAGCATCGCCTGCTCGGCGTTGATGATCAGGTTGAGCAGCACCTGCGTGAGGTGATGCGGATCGCCGAACACCGGCGGCAGGCCGGCCGCCAGGCCGTCTACCGTCGTGATGTTCGAGACGCGCTGCTCATAGGCGCGGAGCGCGAACGTATCGCGCACCACCTGGTTCAGGTCCACCATCGACCGCGTGGTGTGCCGCTTGCGCGCGAAGGTGAGCAGATTGCGGACGATCTTGGCGGCCCGTTCGGATTCCTGGAGGATGGTCTTGACGCCGCGGCGCGTCGGCTTGTCGAGCGAGCGGTCCGCCAGCCTCTCGGACACGGTGAGGATGGTGGCCAGCGGATTGTTCAACTCGTGCGCCACGCCGGAGACCGTCTGGCCGAGCGCGGCGAGCTTCTCGGCCTGTAGCACCTGGTTGTAGATGTCGCGCCGCTGCTCCTCCCGCCGCCGCCGCTCGCTGACGTCGCGCACGAGCAGCGCCAGATGCTGGTCCTCGCCGTCCGGATCGTCGTGGAGGTCGGCCGTGACCTCCACCCAGAAAGGACTGCCGTCCGCGCGCCGGAGGCGCAGCAGGTAGTCCGTCACGGCGCCGTCGCGGCGCAACTGCTCGAGAAACGCGCCCCTCGCTTCCGGTTCGACGAACCGTTCCGGCGCCAGTGGGCGAACCGCTCCGGGCTCCGCCCCGGGCGGATGTCCGAACATCAATTTCAGGTGCGGGTTGGCCGCGATCGTCGCGTCGGCGCCGGCCCGCAGCGAGCCGAGGTAGATGCCTTCATGAACCGACTCGAACAGCCGGAGGAGCGCGTCGGGCAGCGTGTGCGTGGCAGTGGGCGCAGGGGCGCCGGTCGGCACGCGTGTGATTATAGCAACGGCGGACTAGTTGGTCGGGACGGGCGGCGTAGGCGTCATGCGCGGGAAGCGCGGGGCGTACTTGTCCTCGATCGCATTGCGCACGTCGTTCACCGTGGCGCCCGACGCTGTCAACTGCATCGAATCGCGCGCCACGTCGATGCAGACGGCGCAACCGAGTCCGTGCGGCTCCCAGGCCGCGACGCTGCCGTCCGCGTTGCGCGATTGCACGAAGCAGTGAGCGTTGGCCCGGTGCCCGGCCGACTCGCAGCCGCAGAAACAGGGAACGAATTCCAGCACGTCAGGGCGGCGTCCGGCGAATTCGTACACCTCGGTAATGAGGTCGGCAGGCCGCGGCGCCATGTTGGGAACGAACGGAGTCGGCGGGGCCGGGGCGCCGGGCGGCGGCACGACGACCTCCACCGGTTCGTACTCGACCGGCTCCGGCTCCGGCGCCACGGGGTCGGCCGCGGGGGGCGCATCGGGTGCATCCGGCTCCGGCTCGGCGACACTGCTGTCGGCTGATCCCGCGGGCGCTTCCGGGGGCGTGTCCCCGAACAAGAGGAAAAAGGCCAGGGCCGCGACGACCGCAACGCCGCCGAGCAGCACCCACGGCGGGCCCGAGGCCGGCTCCGGCTGTTGCGGCGCGGGTGTCTCCTGTCTGCTGTGCTTGGGAGCCATGCGGCCATTCTATATCACAACGGCCGCAAGCCAGCGTTCAGGAATCCGGGCGCCGGGCGGGCGCCGGGCCGAGGGCGAAGGCCATCGTGCCTTCGATGACGATCTCGCCGTCGACGCGGGCAAACCCCTTGAGACGCCCCATGCGGCTCCGCATCCGCTCCACGGTCGCCTCGATCTCGACGACGTCGCCGGCGTACACCAGGCGGCGGTAGCGCACCCGCTCGATGCCCATGAAGTACGGCACCTTGTCGCGGTTCTCGGGCTTGGCCAGGATCAGGATTGCGCCGACCTGCGCCACCGCCTCTGTCAGGATGGTCGGCGGGAGCGTCGGGCGGCCGCCGGGCGGGCGGGCGAGGAACCGCTCGTTGAGCGAGACGTTCTTGATCCCCACGATCCGCTTGTCCGACTCGAATTCGGTGATGCGATCGACGAGGAGCAGGGGATAGCGGTGCGGCAGGATGCGCTCGATGGCGGCGTTGTCGAGCGGCAGCTCGAGCTCAGGATTCACCGCGAAAGTATAGCTACTATTGCACTGGTTGATTACGAAGGGGACGGCTAGCCGGAACGCTGCCGTCCCCAGGCCGCGCACGGCGCGGCCCGGCGGCAGCGGCGCGGGGCGACGGGGTCCCCGCTAGCAGCCGCCGGGGGTTTGGGGCGAAGCCCCATGTGGTAAATGCAAGTTGCCGTCCTAATCAATCCGAGAGCTGGCCGGCGCGGTGGCGGCGCGGTCGCGGAGCGCGTGGAGTTGGCCCGCGCGGCGCTGCGGGACCACGGGGCCGACGGCGAGGTCGTCGTGGCGGACGGCCGCGGCCGCGGACGCGACGCCGCGCGGAAGCTGGTGCGGCAGGGCGTGGAGACCGTGGTGGTCTGGGGCGGCGACGGCACCGTCAACGAGGTCGCCTCGCAACTGGTCGGCCGCGGCGTGGCGCTCGGCATCGTGCCGGCCGGATCCGGCAACGGACTCGCGCGGGAGCTGGGCCTGAGCATGCATCCGGCGCACGCGCTGCGGACCGCGCTCGCGGGGCCGGTCCGCACCATCGACGCCGGCGAGCTGGGCGGCCGCCTGTTCTTCAACGTCGCCGGGGTCGGCTTCGACGCGTCGCTGGCGGCGGCGTTCAACGCGCGTGAGCGGCGCGGCATGAGCGGATACCTCGCGGTCGCGCTCCGCGAAGCCCTGCGGTATGAGCCGGCGCGTTACGACGTGGACGCGGACGGCGGCGGCTCGTCCGGGGCTGCGCTGCTCGTGGCTGTCGCCAACACGCGTCAGTACGGCAACGGCGCCATCATCGCGCCCGCGGCGCGGCCGGATGACGGCCGGCTCGACGTGGTGGTCGTGCCCCCGATCGGGCTTCTCGCGGCAGGCTGGCACATGCGGCGCCTGTTCCGCGGCACGCTGGCCGGGCTGCAGGGCGTGCGGATGCTGCGCATGCGCGAGGGAGCGATTGCGGCCAGCCAGCCGCTGACATTCCACGTGGACGGGGAGGTCGTGCGTGGAGAGCGCCGCCTGCCGATCGCGGTCCACGCGCGGGTGCTGCCGGTCAGGGTCCCGGCCTGAGTATCGCGTAGGTAGGCAGACCCACGCCGTCGAACCGCTCCATGACCTCACGCGCCGGCGAGGCGCCGGGGTCCTCGGCCTGGAACTTGATCTTCACGTAGTCGTCGAGCGCCGCGTCTACGTCCGGATCCCGCAGCGTCGTCCGGTCCATGGTGAGGCAGTTCTTGCACCAGGTGGCCCAGACGTCGACCAGCACCGGCTTGCCCTGTTCCCGCGCCTCCTGGAGCCCCTGCGCCAGCGACGCGTGCCAGCCCTCCTCGATCAGCTCCTGCACGCTGCCGGCCACGGCCTCCGGATCGACCCAGCGCTGGCTGAACAGCCCGTACGACAGCGATCCGTAATAGACCGCGGTGCCCAGGATGAAGACGCCGAACGCCTGCTTGACGCGCACCATCCACGGCCCGGGGCGCGGCACGACCGACAGGCCGGCACCGGCCACCGGCCACGGCAGCGCCATGCCCAGGCCCAGCAGGAACGGCAACAGCAGCGCGGCGGTCGTCCCGGCCGTGTAGAGACTGCTGGAGAACACGATGACCTGGATGACGACCGGCGCGACGCAGGCGCCTGCCAGCAGCGCCGCCACGCCGCCCATGCCGAAGGCAGCGACGAACGAGCCGGTTCCGGCCCCGCCGCCGGGCGCCAGCTTGTTCTGGAAACGGGAGAAGTCGATGGTGACGATGTCGAACATCGCCAGGCCGAGCACGACGAACAGGGCGGCAATCGCCAGGTTGAACCAGGGCGACGCGTTGATCGTGCCGAACGTGCCCGCTGTCAGGATGACGGCGAGCCCCAGCACGCCGTAGGTCAGCGCCATCGCCAGGCCGTAGGCGCTGCCCAGCGCGAATCCCCGGCCGCGCGACCCGGCGCGCGTTCCGGCGCCGATGATCGCCAGGTTGATCGGGATCAGCGGCAGGACGCACGGCGTCAGGTTGAGCGCCAGGCCGCCGAGGAGCACAAGCGCCAGAATGGCGAGCGGGCCCTGGCCCTCGAACCAGCCGGTCTCCGGGCGGCCTTCTTCCGCACGGTTGATGAACTCGAGGAAATCGCCGGCGTCCAGATACCCGCCGGTCGTACCGAGCACCGTGAAGCCGGCCAGCTCCGCCAGCGGGTCGCCCGCACCGGCCGCCCGCGGGACGGGGCCGCCCGGGTCCAGATCCGCCACGCCGGCGTCCGCCGCCGTAAACGCCAGCCCGGCGAACAGCTCGGCGTGTGCGGCCGTCACCGCCGCGGAGCCGGGCGCCACGACCACCGGAAAGGCGAGCTGCGCCGTTGCCGGCAGGTAGCACATCGTGTCGTCGCACGCCTGGTAGCGCAGCGTTGCCGGCACGTTGTACGCGCCCGGCTCCAGGTCGGGCGCGAGCGCGAGCGCCGCGCCGATGACGAACGTCTCCTCGAAGACCGCCAGGGGCCCGTCCGCGCCCTTCTGGCTCAGCATGAAAGGCTCCGGCCAGGCGAACGCCTCCAGCTCGATGCCCGCGGGGGGATCCAGCGTCAGCGCGGTGGGGATGAGGAAGTCTTCCAGCGGCGCGTTGGAGTTCACGTGGAACCCCGGATCGAGCTGCGCCCGGACCGCGACGCGGAAGGTCGTGCCCGCGTGCGCCGCGTCCGCTTCCGCCAGCGGCTCGAGCGCGATCCCGATGCGGCCCGGCTGGGCCGCGAGCACGGCTGCCCCGCAGGCGGCCAGCGCGGCGCCGGCCGCGACGTAACGCAGACTCCTCACGATTCGCGCCACCTCTTGTTCATCTTACCTGCTGGTGATCTCTGCGAGCGCGGCGTTGTCCTCGTTCACTTCCACGTCGCGGAGGGCGCCTTGCAGGGGGACGCGCAGCTCGGTCGTGCGCTCGTCGACGACCACGACCACCGATTCCTCGATCCCCGAGCGGTAGGTCAGCGTGACGGTGACCGGGATCTCGAACAGGGGACCGTCCTGCTGGAAGCGCAGCACGACGTCGGTGGCGCCGGGTTCGTCCTGTCGCGCCTCCGTGCGGTAATCGAACCGCAGCGCCGGCAGGTCGAACTCGTGGATCCAGCGCACGAAGAAATCCTCCAGCGGCCGATCCGTTTCGGCCTCGAACGCGCGGATCAGGTCGTCGGTGCCCGCCACGTCGAACCGCGTCTCGCCGTAGAACCGGCGCAGGCCGCGGAAGAAGGCGGGGTCCCCGACGAGGCGCCGCAGCATGTGCAGCACCAGCGCGCCCTTGTTGTAGACCAGCGCGCGGAACACGCGCGGTTCGTCCTCGAGATGCCCGAGCCGGTAGCCCAGGTAGACCGGCCCCTGGTCCGCGTGCCGCAGGCTCCAGCGCCGGAGCTGCGAGAGCACCTCGTTGAACGCCTCCTCGCCGTGCGCCTCGCGCACGTACAGGGCGGCGAAGTACTGGGCGAACCCTTCGCTGAGCCACTGCTCGTGGTAGTTCTTCCAGCCCACCGCCTGCCCCCACCACTGGTGCGCCAGCTCGTGGGCCAGGAAGAACGACGGAAAGTCGGTGAACGCCACCGGGTCCGTCCGCCACGTCTGCATCAGCCGCCCGTGGACCGGCAAGACCTCGTTCAGCACGGCGAAGTACGCCGGGCTGTGTCCGCCCGGCAGCCGGCTGTCCACGAGCGCCAGGGTGAACGCCGGATAGGGCACGTCGCCCATGAGCGACGCATAGAAGCGCAGGATGTCCGCGGCGACGCGGGCGCGCTCCGGCACGCGCTCCAGCCCGAAGTCGTTCGCCTCGACCGCCAGCAGCAGGCTGTCGTAGGACGCGCCCGCGAGCGCCATGGCAGGTTCCGGCTCGGGGTCCAGTGCAATTTCCAACTGCGGGGCCCCGCCGGGAGCGAAGCGGGTGATCAGGCACGACAGGTAGCGCGCCGGCTGCACCGTGACGAACGAGAAGGTGCGCCAGCCGTCCTGCTCGCCGGGCGGCGCCAGCGGCGGGTTGGCGCCGACCGGATCGCCGCTGGCAACGACGCCGTAGTCCTCCGGGACCGCCAGCGTCAGCGTGGCCGTGGCGTAGTCGGATTCCGTCGGCTGCGGGTACCAGTGGCTGGCGTTGGTGTACAGGTAGCGCCGCTCCGGTATGCCGTAGGTCGCCGTGCCCCCGACGTCCAGGAACCGCTGCCGGCCGATCCAGTTCTCCTCCAGCTCGTCCGCTTCCAGGAGGCCGGCATAGCGGATGAGGATGGTGAACTCGGTCCCGGCCGGCGCCTCCGCCGGCAGGTTGACGATGACGTCGTCGCGGCCGCTCATGCGGAAGAACAGCAACGCGCCCAGCTCGTTCGACGTCACCGAGTGGATATCCATCTCCTCGGCGAGGTGCAGCGTCAGGCTCTTGAGCGGCGCCCGCACGCGGATCGCCAGCCGCGCCGCCGCTTCGATCCAGCAGCCCAGCAGCGTGGGACGCGCCCCCAGCGACTCCCGGCCGACGCCGCGCGGCTCGAACGATGCGTTGATGTCGTAGTCGAGAAGGTCGAACGCCGCGTTGTCCCGCGTGTCGTAGTAGGGGCCTCGCTCCGCCAGCTTGCGCGCCGATGCGTACAGGGAGATCACGCGCGCCGGATCACGCGAGTAGAGCGACACGTCTTCCGGGCGCTGCTCGGTCTGCGTATACGTCAGGTCGCCGTACTCCTCCGTGCGGATCTCGGCGACGAGATTGCCGGTGCGCGGCGTCATCCACCACGTTCGGTCGCTGAACTCGCTGAAGTCCACCACGAAAGTGAGCCGGGCGAACTCGTCGAACAGCTCACTGGCCTCCTCGAACGTACCCTCGTCGACCGGGGCCGGCGTGAGCGCGGTTACCGGCAGCGCGCCGAGCGCCAGCGGGTTGACGCGGACGAAGGCATGCGTGAATTCCGTTTCCAGCGTCTCGCTGCCCGTGTAGATCTCGATCTGGCGGCGTTCCGCCCGCGGCTGCGGCGAGAAGGCCAGCGTCCCTTCGCCGATCAGTAGCAGCCCCGTGATGCCGCTGGCGATCGCCGACACGAACGCGGTGCCGCGCGACATGCGCAGCTCCATGTCCTCCGCCGACAGCGCGAAGCCAGCCGCGTCGAACTGCCGCTCCGGGCTCAGCGTGAGGTGGTGCAGGCCGTCGATGGTGTCGGGACCCTGGACGGCGGCGATGCGCCAGCGCCCGGCTGCGCCCTCGGGCTCGGCCGCCTGGACCACGTCGAGCTGCCACGTTTGCAGGCGGGCCCGGTCGCCGCTCTCCGTGAACGCCTCTACGGTGAGGAGGTAGCGGCTGCCGTCGGGAAAGTCATCGTCGGGCGCCACGAAGCGCGCCAGCACGACCGCCCGCGTGACGGAATCGTACAACGCCCGGCTGGCGAACTCCCGCGCCTCCGCCACGTCGGCCTCGGGCGAGAGCAGCGCCATGAAGCGCCGCAGGTTGGACGTCTCGACGAACGTCTGCAGCTCGGCGATCAGCGGGTCGAACGCGGCGGTCGTCACCACCGGCTGCGCCGCCGCCGGCAGCACAAGCAGCCAGCAAACGCCCAGGACGGGCAGGAACTTCTTCAGCATCGTTAGATGGGGCTGCGCCCCAAACCCCCGCCGGCCACTCGCGGGGACCCCTTCGCCCCACTCCGTGGCCGCCGGGCCGCGCTGTGCGCGGCTGCGGGGACTCCTGCTCATCGGCGCGCCTCACGCTGAACAGAACGCCGCGGTGAATGCTTCGATCTGGTCGTAATACGTGTCCAGCCGGTCCGGATCGGCAAGGAAGATGATGCGGACGTAGCCTTCCGAGGGGTCCATGCCGAAGCCGGAGCCGTGGACGCACAGGATGCCCGTTTCCCGCAGCAGCCCCCTGACGAAGTCGAAATCGGTGCGTCCGGGAGGCAGCTCGAACCGCGGCAGCGCGTAGAACGCCGCGGCCGGCGGCACGCAGCGGACGCCGTCGATCGCGTTCAGGCGGCGGGCGGTCAGCTCGGCCCGCTCCCCAAGCTGCCGGCGGAACTCGTGCTGGTAGCTGCGGTCGCCCGCCAGCGCCGCCGCCACCGCGTGCTGCATCGGGCCGTTGGTGCAGAGCCGGCCGTCGGCCAGCCGCTTGACCGCGGCCAATACCTTGTCTAGCCGGTCGCCCGCCCCCACCGCCATCCAGCCGGTGCGCCAGCCCGGCGCGACGTACGCCTTGGAAGCCGACGAGAAGGAGATTACGGGCGCGTCCGGATTGAACGACGCGATCGGCGGCACCGGCCCGTCGTAGACCAGGTCCGTGTACACCTCGTCGGCAAGCAGCACGATGTTGTGGCGGTCCGCCAGATCCAACAGCGTCCGCCGCGTGGCGTCGCCGTACACCGCGCCGGTCGGGTTGTTCGGATCGATGACCACCAGCGCGCGGGTGCGGGGGCCGATCATGCTGCGGAGATGGTCCAGGTCGGGCTCCCAGCCGCGCTCCGGATCCGTGCGGTAGAAGACGGCGCGCGCGCCGAGCTTGCCGATGACGGCCGTATAGAAGGGATAGGTCGGCAGCGGCACCAGCACCTCGTCGCCGCGGTCGACGAGCACGCTGATCGCCAGGTCGATGCCTTCGGACGTGCCCGACGTCAGCAGGACGCGGTCCGGCGACAGCGGGACCCCGAGCGACGAATACTCGGCGGCCACGGCCTCCCGCGCCGGCATGATGCCCGATGCCGGCGTATAGCCGTTGTGGCCGTCGCGCATGGCGCGCGCGACGGTCTCGACGAGGTGGGGCGGCGTCCTGAACCCGAACAGCACCGGGTCGCCGATGTTCAGGTAGTGGACGGTGCGGCCGCCGCGCTCCACCGCCTCGGCCTCGGCGACGATGCTGCGGATCGCATAGTCGAAGCCCTGCAGGCGGCTGGCCACCTCGATCGGCGCGGTCGTCTCAATCGTCACAGATTGATTCTAGCGGTTTTTAGCGCACGCCACGGCGCTTGCGGTAAGCTCCCCCGCATGGCAATTCGCACGGAGATCTCGCTGAGACTGCAGAACAGCCCGGGTGCGCTCGGGAAAGTGTGCCGGCTGCTTTCGGATGAGCGCGTCAACATCCACGCGTTGAGCCTCGACGCCGGCGGCACGCTGCGTCTCGTGGTCGACAACCCGCTCCACGCGGCCGGAACGCTCGAGGACGAGCAGTACGCCGTCGACCGGCGCGAGGTGTTGTTCATCCAGGTGCCGAACGACCCGGGCGCGCTGCAGTCCGCGGCCGGCCTGCTGGCCGCCGCCGGGGTCAACGTCGACTACCTGTACGCCTCGGCGCTCGAGGATTCGGTGACGGCGTCGGTCGTTGCCGGTGTAGAGGACGCGCAGCGCGCCTCGATGCAGGCGGGGTTATAACTCCGGCGCGAGGGTGGTTTCCAGCGCGTCGATCAGCTCGCGCAGCGACACGGCCTCGTTCTCGGCCGCATAGAGTATCGCGCGCAGCTCCTGCAGCGTCGGCGTGCTCCAGTCCTCCCCGTCGAATCGCACCTGCCCGCGCGTGTCGAACTCCACGAGCACGGCGTCCATCGGCTCCACGTAGAGGCGCAGCCGGCTCACTCGGCAGCCGTTTCCTCGACCGTGTCGGCCACCGGCTCCGGCGGCGCCTCGGCCGGCTCGTAGTCGAACGCCAGCTTGCCGTCCCGCAGGCCGATCCGCACGGTGCCGCCGTGCTCCAGCCGGCCGAACAGAATCTCGTCGGTGAGCGGGTTGCGGACCTCCTTCTGCACCACGCGCGCCAGCGGACGCGCCCCGAACGCCGCGTCGTAGCCCTTCTCGGCCAGCCACGCCCGGGCATCCGGCTGCAGGCTGATGGCCACGCGGCGTTCGGCGAGCTGCGCCTCGAGCTGCAGGATGAACTTCTCGACAATCGTTTCCATCACCGCCGGCGTCAGCGGGTCGAACGACACGATCGCGTCGAGCCGGTTCCGGAATTCCGGGCTGAACACCCGCTCCAGCGCCGTCATCATGCGTCCGCGGGCCGAGTCGGCCTGGTTCTGCCCGAAGCCGATCGCGGCCACGTCGGCCTCGCGCGACCCGGCGTTGGAGGTCATGATGACGACGGCGTGCCGGAAATCGGCCTGCCTGCCGCTGTTGTCGGTGAGCGTCGCGTGGTCCATCACCTGCAGCAGGATGTTGTAGACGTCCGGGTGCGCCTTCTCTATCTCGTCCAGCAGCACGATGCTGTACGGGTTGGCCCGCACGGCGTCGACCAGCAGGCCGCCCTGCTCGAACCCGACGTAGCCGGGCGGCGCGCCGATCAGCCGCGCCACCGCGTGCTTCTCCATGTACTCGCTCATGTCGTAGCGGATGAACGCGTTGCCGAGGTGCAGGGCGAGCTGCCGCGCGAGCTCCGTCTTGCCGACGCCGGTGGGCCCGGTGAACAGGAACGATCCGGCCGGGCGATCCGGCTGCCCCAGACCGGCCCGCGAACGCTTGATGGCGGTGACGACCGCCGCCACCGCCCGCTGCTGGCCGAACACGACGCGTTCGAGCGATTCCTGCAGCGTGCGCAGCCGTTCCTTGTCGGATGCCGAGGCCTGCTTCTCAGGGATGCGGGCCATCCGGGCGACAACGCGTTCCAGCGCGCCGGCCGACACCATCGCGGGCTCCGCCTCCTCCGCGGCGGGGCGCTCCAGCGCGAATCCCGCGCCCGCTTCGTCGATCACGTCGAGCGCGCTGTCGGGCAGGCGGGACTCCCGCAGATGGCGGCTCGCCAGCCGCGCGACGGCCCCGATCGCCTCGTCGCTGTAGCGCACGCCGTGGTGGCTCTCGTAGCGCGAGCGCAGGCCCTCCACAATGCGGGTCGTCTCCTCGACCGTCGGCTCGTCGACCATCACCTTCTGCAGCCGCCGCGCCAGCGCGCGATCCTTCTCGATCTGCTTGAACTCGTCGAGGGTCGTGGAGCCGATGACACGCAGCTCGCCGGCCGCCAGCACCGGCTTGATCAGTCCGGCCAGGTCCATCGTGCCGCCGGTCGTTGCGCCCGCGCCCACCGTCGCGTGCACTTCGTCGATGAACAGGATGGGCAACGGGTGATCCGCGAGGCTCTCGATGACCGCCTTGAAGCGCTCCTCGAAGTCGCCGCGGAAGCGGGTGCCGGCCAGCAGGGCGGCGGTGTCGAGCGCGAACAGCTCCGCGTCCTGCAGCCGCGGTGGGGCGTCGTCGGCCGCCAGCCGGATGGCCAGCCCCTCGGCGAGCGCCGTCTTGCCGACGCCGGCGTCGCCGACGAATACCGGGTTGTTCTTGCGCCGCCGACAAAGGATCTCCATCGTCCGGCGCAGCTCCGCCCGGCGCCCGATCAGCGGATCGAGATGTCCCTCCTGCGCCTGCCGGGTGAGGTTGACCGCATATGCTGCCAGCGGGTCACGCGCGGCGGCCGGCGCATCCTCGCCGCCCGCCGTTGCCCCGCCATCGGACGCCGCGTCCTGGTCTGCGGCCCCCGCCTTCTTCGTGATGCCGTGGGAGATGTAGTTCAGCACGTCGAGCCGCGTGATCCCCTGCGTGTCGAGCAACTGCGCGGCGTACGCCTTCGGCTGCTGGAGGATGGCGGCCAGCACGTCGCCCGAGCGCACCTCCTCGCGGCCGGCGCTCTGCACGTGCAGCACCGCGGTCTGCAACACGCGCCGGAACCCGAGCGTCTGGGCCGGCTCGTGCTGGTTGCGCCCGCGTGTTTCCAGGGTGCCCAGAAATTCGTCGAGCGTCCGGCGCAGCACGGGGAGGTCCGCGCCGCAGCCGGCCAGGATGCGCTCGCCCTCGGGATCGTGTGCGAGGGTGTACAGCAGGTGCTCCAGGGTGAGGTGCGTGTGGCGCCGGGACGCAGCCTCCCGGTACGCGATATTGAGAATGAGCTCGAGTGATGCGCTGAACATTTCACCCTTCTTCGAGCAGGGCCTGCAGCGGAAAACCGTCCCGTTGCGCGAGCTCGCGCACGCGGGCCGCCTTCGTTTCGGCCACCTCGTACGTATAGACGCCGCACACGGCGCGCCCTTGTGTATGCACCTGCATCATCAGCCGAAACGCCTCGGCCGGGCCTTTCTGGAACACGTCCTCGAGCACGGTAACCACGAATTCCATGGTCGTGTAGTCGTCGTTCAGCAGCACCACCCGGTACAGCTTCGGCGTTGCGGTTTGCTGATCTTGCCGTTCACGGACAGCTCCGTCTGGCTGCACGGGGCTTGTCACCATCCCCCCATATCGTAGAACACACCCGCCCGCTACGCAGTGTCAACCGGTCGGACGACGCCCGCACGGGCTGCCGCGGACCGCATAGTAGACTTTGCGGTCATGCACGCGCTCGCCGGCGGTCTCTCATATTTCGACCTCGAATTTCTCGGCCGTCCGCGCGTCATCGCCGTCGCCGTCGCGCGCGGCCCGGACGGCGTGGCGCTGATCGATCCCGGCCCGTCGACCTGTCTCGAGCGGCTGCGCGCCGAGCTGGCGGCGGCGGGCGTCACGGCGGCGGACATCCGGTCCCTGCTGCTGACGCACATCCACCTCGACCATGCCGGGGTGGCCGGTACGCTGGTGCGGGAGAATCCGGCGATCGAGGTGTACGTGCACGAGCGGGGCGCTCCGCACATGGTCGATCCGGCCCGCCTGCTGTCGAGCGCGGCGCGCCTGTACGGTGACGACATGGACCGGCTGTGGGGCGAGTTCCTGCCGGTGCCCGAGGCGAACATCCGCGTCCTGCAGGGGGGCGAGCAGGTCGAGACCGGCGGGCGGCGCTTCGAGGTGGCCTATACGCCGGGGCACGCGTCACACCATGTCTCGTACTTCGACCGCGCCAGCGGCGTGGCGTTCGTCGGCGACACCGCCGGCGTCCGCACGGGGCAGGCGCTCTTTGTCATGCCGCCGACGCCCCCGCCGGACATCGACGTCGAGGTGTGGATGGAAAGCATCGAGCTGATCCGGCGCTGGCGGCCGGCGACGCTGTTCGCCACGCATTTCGGCCCGCACGAGGATGCGGACGCGCACCTCGACGCATTCCTGCAGCACCTCGCGGCGCTGGCCGAGCTGGCCCGCGGCCTGCTGGCGGAGGAGGGCGGCGACGACGAGCGGCTGCGTAGATTCGTGCACGAGTCGCGCCTCTATCTCCAGCGCCACCTGCCGGTCGAGGAAGTCGATCTGTACGACTTCGCGGCGCCGCTCACGCTTGGCTGGCTCGGGCTGCAGCGCTACTGGCGCAAGCGCGGCGTGGGAGCGTGACACGTGCGCAAGACGTTGTACCTGGCCAACCCGTACGGCTTTTCCGACCAGCAGAAGGCGGGACCGCTCAAGGCGCTCGTTACCGCCCTGGACGCCGCCGGCGCCGACGTCTGGGAGCCGTTCGCCCGCAACAACCAGGCCGACAGGGCCGTAGCCGGCTGGGCGTGGCGCATCGCGCAGGCCGACGTGCGCGACGTGCGCGCGGCGGACGGGATCTTCGCGGTGGTGAACGGCTGCCCGCCGGACGAGGGGGTCATGGTCGAGCTGGGCCTCGCCATCGCCTGGGGCAAGCCGACCTTCCTGTTCCGGGACGATTTCCGCCGCTGCACGGACAGCGAGGAGTATCCGCTCAACCTGATGCTGTTCGCCGGACTACCGCAAGAGGGGTGGGAGGCGTACTGGTACGCGTCGGTGGAGGAGATTGCCGACCCGGAGAAAGCGCTCGCGCGCTGGCTGCGCGGCGAGCAACTCCAGGGTCCCTGGACCTGATCCGGCCGGCGGCTCAGCCGCCCCGCGATCCTGGCACCTCGTTGCCGGCGATCCAGACCGACTCGACGCTGCGCGTGTTGCGGATGTCGTCGAGCGGGTTGGCGCCCAGCACGACGAAGTCGGCCCACCTGCCCGCCGCAAGCGTCCCGACCTCGCCGTCGATCTGCAGGCAGCGCGCGGCGTCGCCCGTGGCGGCGACAATCGTCTGCATCGGCGACAGGCCCGACTCCACCATGAGGTCGAGCTCGCCGTGCTCGAAGTAGCCCTGGAACCGGGCGGCCACGCCCGTGTCCGTACCCATCGCGATGCGCACGCCGGCGTCGGCCAGCGCTTTCAGGTTCACCTTGGCCTGCTCCAGCGCAACCTTGTAGGTCTGCGCGCTGCTGCTGTCGCGGATACGCTGTTGGTACTCGGGCGCTTCCAGCGCCTGCACGACCGCCGGGTCCACTTCCCGCAGGAAGAACGGGTCGTCGAACCAGTCGGGCCGCTCCTCGTAGACGAAGGTCGACACCTCGCGCATCAGCGTCGGGCAGTAGCAGACGTCCTGTGCCATGAGCATGGTGGCCAGCTCGTCGTCCACCGGCTGGTCGCGCACGCTGTGGGCGACCAGGTCCGCGCCGGCGGCGAGCAGCCCCTTGGCGTCGTCCAGGTAGTAGAGGTGCGCGGCGACGCGCAGGCCGCGCTCGTGGGCCTGCTCAATGACCGCTGTGTACACGTCGGGCGGCATCTTCTGCGTGGCGCCCAGGTTGTCGTCCACGCGGATCTTGACGATGTCGGCGCCCATGTCGGCCACGGCGTTCACCTGCTCGACCGCCTCCTCGACGGATGCCGGGTTGACCACGGGTCCGGAGAGGTACAGCCGCGCGCGGTCGAGGCCGGCGTCCTGCCGGTCGCGGACGGCCACCCCGGCGGGTCCGCCGCCGCCCAGGCTGAGCACGGTGGTCACGCCGTAGCGGGCATAGCGCGCCAGTTGATCCTCGACGTGGGCTTCGGTGTAAAAGGCGGGGTCGGCTTCGAGGCCGCGCACGTTGTTGACATGGCCGTGCGCGTTGATCAGGCCGGGGATGACGGTGCGGCCGGTCAGGTCGATGCGTTCTGCGTCGACCGGAACTGCCACCGCACCGGAAGCGCCCGCCGCGGCTACGCGCCCGTCGCGGACGACGAGCACGCCGTCTTCGACGATACCACCAGCGCCGTCGATCAGCCGCGCTCCGGTGAAAGCCAGCAGACCCGGCGTGGGCTCGACCGGCTCGGGTGCGGGCGCCGCGCACTGCGCCGCCGCGGCGCACAGCGCTGCCACGACGGTTGCGCGAGTGATGGCCGTGTTGCGCATGCAAGACCTCCCGGGTGCGCCAACAGCGACGCGGCCGTCAGTTCTGGCTGCTGGCGCCGTCGAGCTGTTCGAGCACGTCGCCGAGTTGCCGGATCTCGTTGCCGTACGCGGCCCAGTCGCCCTGCCGTTGCGCCTGGATGGCGCGCGAATAGTGTTCCTGCGCCTGGCGCGCCAGCGCTGGAATGGCCGTGGCGGGCAGTTGCGGCACGATCGCCGCCGCGGGTTCTGCGTCGGCCACGGTCTCGGCTGCACCGCCGGCGTCGGCGACCAGCATCGTGGCGGGCATGGCCGGCGCGCCGCCCCGTTCACCGAACAGCTGCGCCAGCGCTTCGTCCAGCGTCTCCTCCATCACGATCTGGTTCTGGTAGGCGACGATTACCCGCTTCAGCTCGGGGATGCGGCCCCCGGACGCGCGCAGGTACAGCGGCCGGATATACAGCAGCGCCTCCTCGATCGGGATCACCAGCAGCGTGCCCTGGATCACCTCGGACCCCTGCTGGTTCCACAGCGTGATCTGCGGCGAGATCTCCTGGTCCTGGTTGATGCGGGCGACGATCTGCGACGGCCCGAACACCACTTTCTGCTTCGGGAACTGGAACACGAGCATCTTGCCGTAGTTCTCGCCGTCGCTGCGCGCCACCATCCAGGCCGCCAGGTTGTTCTTGCCGCGCGGCGTGAACGGCAGCATCTGGATGAACTCGGCGCGCTCCTCGCCCGGCAGGCGCATGACCGTGTAGTACGGCTCCATCTGCTCGGCGTCGATCACCGGCACTTCCCACTCGTCCTCGCGGTTGTAGAAGACGGCCGGATTGGTCATGTGGTAGGTCGAGTACGTCGCGGCCTGCAGCGCGAAGATCCCCTCCGGATAGCGGACGTGGCTGCGCAGCCCGGGGGGCATCGCGTCGAGCGGCTGCAGCAGTCCCGGGAACACGTTGCCGAGCGCCGCCGCCAGCGGATCGTCCGGCTGCGCGAGATAGAACGTCGTGGTGCCGTTATAGGCGTCGATCACCACCTTCACCGAGTTGCGGATGTAGTTGATGCTGCCGCCGATCGGCGTCGCGTACGGATAGTCGCCCGTCGCCGTGTACGCGTCCCGGATCCAGAACAGCCGCCCGTCCGCGATCACCAGGTATGGATCCGAGTCGTAGCGCAGGAAGGGCGCGATGGTGCCGACGCGGTCGGCGATGTTGCGGTGGTACAGAATGCGGCTGTCGGCGGTGAGCTGGCCGCTTACCAGGATCTCGTACGAACGGAAGCGCAGGCTGAACAGCGCCCGCCGGAAGAGGTTGTCCAGCCGGACCCCGCCGGACCCCGCGTAGCGCGTCGACACGTTGTCCTCGCCCTGCGGGTAGTGGAACTCGTCGGTCCGCGTGTTCACGATGACGTACTCGTTCGACAGCTCCCCGTAGTAGATGCTCGGCTCTTCCACCGCCAGGTCGGTGTCGGAGCGCGGGGGCAGATCCTGGATGAACAGCACCGGCAGCCCTTCCTGCGTCACCTGGTTCACCGGGCCGAGCGCCACGCCGAACCCGTGCGTGTACTGCAGGTGCTCGTTGACCCACGACCGGTTGGGCAGGCTGTCTGAGGAAAGCTCGCGGCTGGACACCATGGTCTGGCGGTATTCCCCGTCCACGACGTAGCGGTCGTTGTCGACCGAGGCGAACTCGTAGTAGGTCCGGATCTCCTGGATCTGGCTGAAGGTGTCGAGCAGCGGCTGGTGATCCCACAGCCGGACGTTGTTGATGGTCTCCTCGTTGTCGGCGATGTCCTGGAGCGTCAGAGTTGCGTCGCCCGACACCTGGCGCTCCTCGACCTCATCCAGGTCGAACGCCATGCGCGTGGCGGCGATGTTGCGCGTGATGTACGGCGCTTCCTTCTGCTGCTCGTCCGGGGTCACGACGAGCTGCTGCACCGCGGCCGCCACGCCGTTGCCGCCGAGCAGGACCACGAGGTAGCCGCCGACGGCGGCGCCGAGCGGCCAGTTGCTGGAGCTGCGGGCGGCGTACGCCGCCGCAACGGCGCCGAGTCCGGCCACGAGCATCAGGATCTGCAGCGCCGGCAGCCGCACGGTGACGTCCACATACGAGGCGCCGTGGACGATGCCGGCCGGCGTCGTCAGCATCCGCGGCATGTCGAGGTAGGCGCCGGCTGCCAGCAGCAGGAACACGACGGCGATCAACAGCGCCAGGTGTTGCCGCGCGCGGGGAGCCACGTTCAGCCCCTGCGGAGTGAGCCCCAGCCGCCCGGAAAGCGCGTACAGCGCGCCGGCGCCGATCAGCGACAGCACAACGACGGCCATCAGGAGATAGCGGATGGCGTCGAGCAGCGGCAGGGTGAAGATGTAGAACGCCGCGTCGCGTCCGAACAGCGGGTCGGCCTCGCCGAACGGCACGGCGTTGAGGAACCGCAGCACGACCAGCCACTGGGCGGACGCGACGCTGGCGACGAACAGGCCGGCCAGCAGTGCGACCCCGGCCGTGAGCCAGCGCAGGTGCTGCGGCTCGATGACGAGCGGCGGTACGTCGCCGCCGCCGGGGAAGACCACCTGGGGGCGGTTTGCGCCGCCGATGGCGAGGCGCAGGTTGCCGAGCAGGACGACGAATACGGCCGCGAAGACCCCGAGGCCCAGCAGCCCGCGCGTCGTGAGGCTCTTGAGAAATACCGACTGGTAGCCGGTTTCTCCGAACCACAGCCACTCGGTGTAGAGCTGCGCGAACGACGGCAGCGCCACCAGGAGGAGCAATGCGATCAAGGCGCCGAGGAATCTGACAGGCATAAGTATCGACTCCCCGGACAGCTTACCACTCCTCCATCTCGAACTTGATGCCGCTGCGGTTGGCGGTCTCCTCGATGTCGGCCATCGACCAGGGGTTGCCGCAGGTCATGATGAGCGACCGGGCGGGGTCGAACCGGTCCTGGAGCCCCTGCACGGACAGGTGCTGCGGCAGCTCCGGCCGCGGCGTGCGCTGCATGCCGGCCTCGGCGCGCGCCAGGTCGCCCTTGCCCGCGCGGGCGGCGGCCAGCACCTCTTCCTCCTTCATCGGCTGTCCGAAGATGTGCCGCAGGACGTTGTTGGCGCGGCCCACCCCCATGCCGTCGTCCTCGATGTCGCGCTGCGTCGGCCGGCTGACGGTCGGCACGTAGACGAAGTCGAAGGCGCCCGCCTTCTCCATGTCGAGCAGCTCCTGGTGGTAGGCCAGTTCTTCATACGTCCGGTTCGTGTGCAGGATCGTGTACTTCGTCGGTGTCCCGCCGCCGTTCTGCGCCTCGTGGTGGAGCTGCTTGGTCATGGCGATGAACGGCGCCAGGCCGGTGCCCGTCCCGACCATCATCACGCTGTCGAAGCCGGCGGCGCGGTGGTCGAGCGTGAAGTTGCCGGTGATCCGGTCGAAGTAGGTGATCTTGTTGTCCGTCTCGGGGTCCATGTTCATGAACACCGAGCTGAGCCGGCCGTACTCGCCCTTCCTGATCACCTCCAGCACGACGTAGAACTCCAGCCAGCCGTGCTCCTCCTGCTCCCACGGCGCCGACGCGATCGAATACGAGTGGGTCACCTGGCCGATCTTCTGGTTGCCGTCCTCGTCGAGGGCCGGGCCGTAGATCCACGACCCGTCGTCGGCCTTGCCGGCCTTCTGCGTCAGCTTGCAGTCGTCGCGCCGCAGCGCGATGTACTGCCCGGCCTGCGAGGGGGGAAACAGGCTGCCGTCCTCGGGCATCAGCCTGAAGATCGTCAGGATTGGAGAGAGATCCCGCTTGTACGTTACCGTGCCGACTTTCCGTCCTGCCATCTGGGTCCTTTCACCGGGGAAACTGCGTGGCCGCCGAGGCGCACAGGGTAACGATCACCCGTGCGGACGCAACTGCACAGGATCCCGTATTGCCCGATCCGCTGTCAACTCGGCGCGCCAAGAGGCTGCTGATGGTGGACAAATCCGGGCGTGTGCTATAGAAGTGGCAGTACAGCCCTGAGCAAGGCCCCCCGTTGCAAGGCAAAAGCCGCGCACTGCACGGCACGCCCGACGCAGTGCATGCAACGCTTGAAGCAAATAGGGGACGGCAGACACGCAACGGGGCCGTCCCCAAGCCGCGCACGGCGCGGCTCCGCCAGCGCGGCGCGGGGCGACGGGGTCCCCGCTAGCGCTGGCCGGGGGTTCGGGGCGCAGCCCCGAGGTGTTGAAGCAGCGCAGCCCCATCTAACGATGACTAGAAAGTACCAGCAGCGCGGATACCAGGAAGACGACCGCGAGCGCGAGCAGGAGCCGCGGAAGGAGCAGAGCCGCGAGCACGGCCCGCGCCGGCGCTACGGCCCGCGCGAGCCGCGCGCCGTCAATATGCCGAGCTTCCACGAGGTGTCGAAATGCTCGCGCTGCGGCCGGCAGATCGACATCCCCGCCGGCATGAACGACATCTGCCCCGGGTGCGGGAGCGACATCCACGCCTGCGCGCAGTGCGCCTGGTTCGACACCTCCAGCCGCTTCGAGTGCGGCCAGCCCATCCCGGCCCGCGTCGGCTCGAAGCAGAGCCGCAACACCTGCACGTTCTTCGAGGTGCGCGTCACGGTCGAGCGCCAGACGCACTCGTCGGTGGGCCCGCGGACGGCTCGCCAGGCGTTCGACGACCTGTTCAAGTGACGCCCGGCACTCGCGTGCCTCCCATGCCCTCTGGCCCGCGCGACGTCATCGACCGGTTGGCGGCGCTGCCCGACCCGGTGCGCCTGGTCTTCTTCACGCAGACATTCGGCTGCGACACCTGCCTGCAGGCCGAGCTGGCGATCGACGAGATCGCGCGGCTGTCCGGGCAGGTGACAGTGGAGAAGTACAACCTGGTGCTCGATCGGGAGCAAGCGGCGCGGTACGGCATCGACCGCGCGCCGGCGGTAGCGATCGTCGGCGCCGCGGACCAGGGGCTGCGGTACTACGGGACGCCGGCGGGGCACGAGCTGCAGTCGCTGGTCGACGCCATCCTCGTGGCCGGCGGCGGAGCCGGCAACGGGGGCGGGCTCGCCGCGGCCAGCCTGGACGCCGCAGCGGCCGTCGACCGGCCGGTGGACATCAAGGTCTTCGTGACGACCTCGTGCGTCTACTGCCCGCAGGCCACCGGTCTGGCCTACCGGCTGGCGGCCGCCAGCCCACACATTTCGGCCACGGTCATCGAGGCGACCGAGTTCCCCGACCTGGCCCAGCACTATCGGGTCTCCGGCGTGCCGAAGACGGTGGTCGACGACCGCGTGGAGCTGCTCGGCGTGCAGCCGGAAGGCGACTTCGTGCGGTCCGTGCTGCAACTCGATGCGCCCGCCGCCCCCGGCTCCGGAGAGGCCGATCAATCCTGACATGAGCACGGTCGAGACGCGCGATCCGGTCTGCGGCATGGTCGTGGAGCCGGAGGGGGCCAGGCATACCTTCGAGCACGAGGGGACCACCTACCTCTTCTGCTGCGACGGGTGCAAGGCGGCGTTCGAGCGAGATCCCGGCGCGTTCCTCGGCGCTGGCGACGGCGCCGCGCCCGCCCACCCGCACACCGCCGCTCCCGTAGTTCCTGAAGGGGCGGAGGTTGTCTACGTCTGCCCGATGTGTCCGGAGGTGCGCGAAACGGAGCTGGTGCCGTGCCCGCGCTGCGGCATGGCGCTCGAGCCGCTCGTGCTGACCGCCGGACCGGTGCGGAACCCGGAGCTCGAGGACATGACGCGGCGCTTCCGCATCGCCGCCGCCGTGGGCCTGCCGGTGTTCCTGCTGGCGATGGGCGAGATGCTGCTCGGCGAGCGGGTATCGCAACTGGTAGGCCGCACCGCGTCCAACTGGATCCAGCTCGCGTGCGCCGCGCCGGTGGTGCTCTGGGCCGGCCGGCCGTTCTTCGAGCGCGGCTGGGCGTCGGTCGTCAACCGCAGTCCCAACATGTTCACGCTGATCGCGCTGGGCGTCGGGGCGGCGTTCGCCTACAGCGTGGCGGCCACGGTCGCGCCGGGGCTGTTTCCGGCCGGTTTCCGGATGGAAAGCGGGGTCGAGCCGTACTTCGACACCGCGGTGGTGATCATCGTGCTCGTGCTGCTGGGCCAGGTGCTGGAGCTGCGCGCCCGCCACCGCACCGGCGCGGCGCTCCGCGCGCTGCTCGGACTCGCGCCGCCGGTCGCACACCGCATCGCCGGAAGCGGCGAGGAAGACGTGCCGCTGGCCGACGTCGAGGTGGGCGACCTGCTGCGCGTGCGGCCGGGGGAGCGGATTCCCGTCGACGGGGTGGTGGTCAGCGGCAGCAGCGCGGTCGACGAGTCGATGATCAGCGGCGAGCCGATCCCGGTCGAGAAGGGCGGCGGCGCGCCGCTGGTCGGCGCCACCGTCAACGGCACCGGCAGCCTGATCATGCGCGCAGAGCGCGTCGGGCAGGAGACGCTGCTGGCGCAGATCGTGCGCATGGTGAGCGAGGCGCAGCGCAGCCGGGCGCCGATTCAGCGCACGGCGGACACTCTGGCGGCGTACTTCGTGCCGGCCGTCGTGGCCGTGGCCGCCGCCGCGTTCGTCGCCTGGAGTCTCGTGGGCCCGGAGCCGCGGCTGGCGCTGGCGCTGCTGAGCGCCGTGGCCGTGTTGATCATCGCCTGCCCCTGCGCGCTCGGCCTGGCGACGCCGATGGCGATCATGGTGGGCACCGGCCGCGGCGCCACGGCGGGCGTGCTGATTCGCAGCGCCGAGGCGCTCGAAACCCTGGAGCGCGTCGACACGCTGATCGTGGACAAGACCGGCACGCTGACCACGGGCAACCCGGCGGTGCGCACGGTCGTCGCACTCGGCGGCCGGGACGAAGGCGAGGTCGTGGGACTCGCGGCCGGCCTGGAGCGGGCGAGCGAGCATCCGCTGGCGGCGGCCATCGTGGCCGAGGCGGTGCGGCGCGGCCTGGCCATCCCGCCGGCCGACGACTTTCAATCGGAAACCGGCCGCGGCGTTCGGGGCACCGTGCGCGGCCGACAGGTCGCGGTGGGCACCGCCGCGTTCCTCGAACAGCAGGGCGCGGCCATCGGGGCGGCGTCAGAGCAAGCGGCGGAACTGGCGGCGCGCGGCGAAACGGTCGTCCACGTGGCGCTGGACGGCGCGCCCGCCGGCCTGATCGGCATCACCGACCCGGTCAAGCTCACGACGCCGGAGGCGATCCGCCGGCTGCAGGCCGACGGGCTGCGCATCCTGATGGTGACGGGCGACCAGCGGCCGACGGCGCTGGCGGTGGCCGCGGAGATCGGGCTGGCGCCGGAGGATGTGCAGGCCGGCGTGCTGCCCGCCGACAAGCGGCAGGTCGTCGCCGATCAGCAGGCCGCCGGACGCGTCGTGGCGATGGCCGGCGACGGCATCAACGACGCGCCGGCGCTGGCGGAGGCGGCCGTCGGGATCGCCATGGGGACCGGCACGGACGTGGCGATGGAGAGCGCCGGCGTCACCCTGGTCAAGGGCGACCTGCGCGCCATCGTGCGCGCGCGCCGCCTCAGCCGCGCCACCATGCGCAACATCCGCCAGAACCTGTTCCTGGCGTTCGTCTACAACGCCGTCGGCGTCCCCGTTGCCGCCGGCGTGCTCTATCCGCTGGTGGGCCTGCTGATCAGCCCCATCTGGGCCAGCGCTGCCATGACCCTGAGTTCGCTGTCCGTGATCGGCAACGCCCTGCGCCTGAGGCGCGCGGACCTCTGAGCGACCACCGGTCCGCGCAAGCCGCTTCAGTCCTGCGGTGGCGGTCCGACGCGCTTTATGTGGCGGACGTCGACGTGGCGGTGCTGTTCGGGCTCCACCTGCCTGAAGCTGCCGATGAACCAGGAGACGATTCCCACGAGCAGCGCGCCGAGGATGGCCGACCAGAACGACCGGACGCCAAAACCCGGCACCAGCCACGCGGCGAAGGCGAACGAGAGGCCGTTGACCACGAAGTAGAACAGCCCGAGCGTCAGCACCGTGAACGGCAGCGTCAGGAGCAGCAGCAGCGGCTTGATGACGGCGTTCACGAAGCCGAGCGCCAGCGCCGCGACGAGCAGCGCCGCCAGCGAGCTGATACGCACGCCCGGCAGCACCCACGCCGTCACGCCTAGGGCCACGGCGGTGGTTGCCCAGTGCACCAGGAACTGCTTCATCGGCACGTTTCTTCTCCCACACCGGGCCCTTCCGGAAACAGCACGCCCGGCGCCAGCACGCCGCGTGGATCGAGCGCCGCCTTCACCGCCCGCATCGCGGCAATGCCCCCGTCGCCGTACAGCTCGCGCAGCAACGCCTGCTTCACCCGGTTGCGGCCGACGCCGTGCTCCGCCAGCGGGCAGCCATCCATCCCGATAACCGCGCGCCCGCACGCCATGATCGCCTCCTGGCCGCGCTCCACGTCGGCGAGGCTGCGCGGAATCACGTTGGGGTGCACGTTTGCGTCCGAGATGTGGCCCCAGATCGCGTAGTCGAGGCCGCGCCGCTCGAAGGCTTTCCGGAACACGTCCAGGCTGTCCGGGAATCGTTCGAACGGCACGATCATGTCGGCCGCGGTCTTGCGGATGCCGGCGTCCACTTCGCGCTGCGCCGCCTTCACCCTCCGGTTCACCGCCTCGGGCACCGCCTCGCGTATCGCGCGCAGTCGATCCTGCCGCCGCCCGTCGCAGGGCAGGGCGATCTCCGCGCGGTCGAGCACGCCCTCCCGATCCAGCATACGGCACAGGCGGCCGAGCGGCGTGTCGGGCGCGTCGGGCGCGAGCGCGCCGCCGATCTGGTCGTACGCCGCTTCGGAGGTGGGCGCGGCGCCGGGCGGCAGCTCCAACTGGACGAGCAGCGCGACCGCCGCGTCGGCGGGAACGTCGACGCCGTGCCGCCGGTCTGCGCCGTCCTCTCTCACCAGCTCCAGGCTGCGCCGGTCGAGATGCTCCACCGCCGCGACGTCCAGACCGCGCGGGTCGCGCGAGCGCCAGGTGGCCTGAGCCTCGCGCCGCAGCGCGGCAACGAGCGCAAGCGCCCCGGCGTCGTCCGGCAGCGTCAGCCAGACCAGGCAGATCTCCGGGCGCGGCGACACCACGTAGCAGGTCACTTCGGTGATGACGCCCAGGGTGCCCTCCGAGCCGATGAACAGGTCGACCGCGTCCATGCCGGGCCGGGCGAAGTAGCCGGCCGATCGCTTGGGCACCTCGGGCATCCTGTACCCCGGCAGCGGGATGCGCCGCACGCCGCCGGCGCCGTGCAGCTCGAAATACCCGTCGGGATGTGCGCGGTGCTCGCCCCGGTGCAGCTCGAGGAGGCTGCCGTCGGCCAGCACCATCTTCAGTCCGCGGACCCAGTCGCGCGTGGCGCCGTACTTGAACGTGGCGGCGCCGGCGGCGTTGGTGGCGGCCGTCCCGCCGATGCACGCGCCCTCGAACGTCGGCACGGGCGGGTACCAGGCGTTGCAGCGCGCGAGCGCGTCCTGCAGCTCGGCGATCGGGACGCCGGCCTGGGCGGTGATGCCGCCGCTGCCGGCCGTGACGATGCGGTTCAGCCGCCGCGCGGTGACGACGACCTCACCCAGCGGCGTCGCCCCGCCGGTCAGCGACGACTGCGCGCCGACCGGCAGCACCCGCTGCCCCGACCGCAGGAGCGCACCGACCTCGGCCTCGGTGGCGGGGTGCGCCACGCCGGCCGCGTGGCCGCCCGGGTGATGCGCGGCATCCTCGAGGAAGCCGCCGACCGCGTCGGACCCGCGCTCGACGGCGACATCGCCGCCCGGGTCGGGCAGGGGGATGCAGCGGATGCGGTGCGAGGCCATGGCGCGCTTGAAACCACACGGTACGCCGCCAGCCAGACCAGCGGCAACTCGTGGACGCCCGGCAGGCGGCGGTGTACAGTGGGCCGCGGGGGATTCCATGACACTGGCCGCACTTCGCTTCGCAGGGCTTGCCGTGCTGGCCGCGGCCGCCGCCGCCGGCTGCGTTCCGCCGCCGTCGGCGCAGGCGCAGGCGCAAGCGGAGGAGGATGTCGTGGCGCGCATCGGCGACACGGCCATCACGTTCGGCGACCTCGACGAGACGTGGCACCGCGAGGATCCGCGCGGCCGGATGGAGACGCTGCTGGGCGTGTACGACGAACGGCTGCGCGTCCTCGACGTCGTCATCGGCGACCATCTCATCGACCGCGAGGCGCAGGCGCGCAGCCTCAGCCGCGAGGAGTTGCTGGCCGAGGAGCTCCCGCCTCGCACCGAAGAGGTCACCGAGGCGGAGATCGAGCAGATCTACGAGCGCAACAGGGACCGCCTGGGCGGGCGGACGCTCGAAGAAATGCGGCCGGAGATCCGCCAGCTTCTGGAGCGGCAGGGTCCCGCGCTGGCGCTGCGCACGTACATGGACGAGTTGCGCGAGGTGGCGGACGACGTGGCCGTCATGCTCGAGCCCCCGCGGCAGCAGATCGAGCTGACCGCCGGCGACCGCTCGAAGGGACCGGACGACGCGCCCGTCGTCATCGTCGAGTTCTCCGATTTCGAGTGCCCGTTCTGCGGCCGGGCAACCGCCACGCTGGCCGCGCTGATGGACCGCTACCCGGAGCGCATCCGCTTCGTCTACAAAGACTTTCCGCTGCCGAACCACCCGAATGCCTTCAAGGCGGCCGAGGCGGGCCACTGCGCGCACGAGCAGGACATGTTCTGGGAGTACCACGACCGGCTGTTCGCCATGCAGGACGCGCTGGACGTGGAGTCGCTGAAGACCTACGCGGACGAGCTGGGCCTCGATGCGGGCGAGTTCAACGCCTGTCTGGATGACGGGCGGCACGCGGAGTCGGTCGACCGCGAGATGGCCGACGGACGGAGCCTGGGCGCGACTTCGACGCCCACGCTGTTCATCAACGGCCGGCCCGTGCTCGGCGCGCTGCCGCTGGACGCGTTCGATCGGATAGTCCGCGAGGAGTTGGACGCCGCCGCCCGGCGCTGACCAGCTGACTACTTCTTGACCACGAGGCAGCCGGCCATGATGTCGTGCAGGCCCTGCTTCTTCTCGGTGAACGCCACCATGATGTAGCCGATGAGCAGGATGATCCCGGACACGATCTTGCCGAAGTGGCGCCCGGTGGCCCGGCCGAAGGTGAGGCGGTTGCCCTGCAGGTCGGTGACCTTGATCTGCACGGCCATCTTGCCCAGCGTCCCCTGGAACCGCGACGCTTCCATCAGGGCGAAGTAGAGCCAGCCGCCGACCAGACTGACGATCTGGCTGATGCCCTGGATCACGGGGAGCAGCGTCTGCATCCCGTCCGCGTCGCCGGGCCGGCCCGCGCCGGAGAAGACGATGACCACGAAGACCGGACCGAGTATCAGGCCACTGCCGACCGTCGTGATGATCAGGTCGACGATCGCGGCGGCTACACGGTTCCAGAAACCCGCGTAGTCAGGCGCATCCATTTACTGCGACAGCGCGAGCTCTTCCGCCAGCCAGGCGTCGAACTCGGCCTGCGACTGGATGGTCACCTCGGCCTTCATCCGGTAGTGGCCGAGGCCGCAGAGCTGCGAGCAGTTGATCTGGTAGTCGCCGGCGCGAGTCGGGATGAACCACATGGGTATCTCCATCCCCGGAATCGCGTCCTGCTTGACCCGCATCTCGGCGATGCCGAGGCTGTGGATGACGTCCTGCGTCGACAGGTAGAGGATGGCCGGCTTGTCGATCGGCAGGTTCATGCGGTTGATGGAGACGACGTCGTCGGCCGCGGCAGGGTCGCTGCGGTCGAGCCCGACCACGTTGGTCGGCGTGATGTGGCTCAGGTCGCGCCGCCCGAAGCGGCCGTCGGCGCCGGGGTAGTGCGCGTGCCACTCGAACTGCCGCGCGATCATGTGGACGACCGTCGATTCGTCCTCCGGCGGGAACTCGTTGACGCGGTTCGCCCAGGCCGGGATGGCGAAGCCGATCAGCAGCACCGCCTCGATGGCGGCGATCGCAATCTCGAGGTAGCTGGAGGTGTGGCTCGTCACGCCCTTGTAGTCGGCCCGCGGGTTCGCCGACGCGCGGAAGCGGATCAGCACCCAGACGAAGTAGATCCCCCACCCGATGAACAGGATGAACATCAGGTAGTGGATCAGGATGATCATGTTGTCGATTTCGCCGGCGTGCGCCGATGCCTGCACCGGCAGTCCCAACCAATCACCCATTGAAACGATCTCCCTCCGGCTGGCCCAGCGCCTGCCGTGAACGCTTGATCAAATGAAAGATGAATCCGACGAACCCGGTCAGCACGCCGCCGGTCAGCCCGAGCAGCGTGAACACCGCCCAGTTCATGCCGCGCGCGAGGTCGGAATCCGGGTCGCCGCCGAAGCAGATGGGACAGGCGAGCGCCTCGCCTGCGGCGAGGAACACGCCCGCGAGCCCCAGCAGCGCCACGCTCGTGAGTTTGCCTGTCATGTCGTGCTACTCCATGCCCATGCGCCGCGTCTTGCGCACGAACGCCACCAGGTAGACCGCCAGACCCGCCGCGCCCGCCGCCGAGCCGGCCGCGAAGGCCAGGTACCCGGCCGCGCCGCCGTCGGAAGCGAACATCGCCACGCCCCACAGCGCCACCAGCACCATCAGGGTGATCGACGCCCCGATGAACACCAGGTGGATGGCGCGCAGCGAGGTCATCAGTCGTGCGCCTCCGCCGCCGGGGCGTTGGCGTTCGGCATCGTCTTGTGCACCCCGTAGGTGTCCGTGTGCCCCAGGATGGGGATGATGATCAGGACCAGGAAGAAGAACGCCGTCAGCAGCAGCGCCCAGTAGATGGACTTGCGCTCGCCGATCAGGTGCATGAAGTAGCTCGCCACCAGCGAGCCCTTCGTGCCCGCGATGATCAGCGCCACCAGAATGGCCATCGGCACGGCGAACTCGATGTACGACACCCCCACCGTGACCACGGTCAGCACCAGCAGCGCGATGCCGATCTTCCAGTACAGCTTGATGTGTTCTCTGACTTCTTCCGGGCTCTCGCTCATCGTGCGCGTCTCCTGAATGTGCGGCCGGCTACAGCAGGTACAGCACCGGGAACAGGAATATCCATACCAGGTCGACGAAGTGCCAGTACAGGCCGGCCGCCTCGATCCGGTTGATGAACTGCTCGCGGTTGGTGTGCCACAGCTTCGCCCCCGGACCGAGGAAGTAGCCGTTGACGATGACGCCGCCCACGATGTGCAGCGCGTGCAGGCCGGTCAGCGTGAAGTAGATGGCCAGGTACGTGCTCACCGCGGGCACGTCGCCGTGCGAGAACTTGTCGTAGTACTCGTACGACTTGACGAGCAGGAACAGCACCGCCAGGCCGACCGTCAGGCCCATGTAGCGCTTGTAGCCGGCGAAGTTGTCCAGCTTGAGCGCGGCGTAGCACAGCACCATCGTGACGCTCGACAGGATGAGCACGACGGTGTTGAACGCCCCGATCGGGACGCTGAGGATGTCCGCCCCGAACGGCCACTCGACGGCGTTGATGCGCAGCAGGATGTAGGTGGAGAACAGCCCGCCGAACAGCATCACTTCCGACGCCAGGAACAGCCAGATGCCGAGCTTGACGTTCGTCAGCCCGGTATCCGCCCGCTCGTCTACGACATACGGTATTTCCATCGCTTCTTACCGCCCCTTACGCCTTGGCAGGCTCGGCCTGCGTTCCGTCAGCGTCGGCCTGCATCACGAAGTCGGCTTCCACGCCCGGCACGTTGTACTCGTACGGCCCCCGGTGCACGCTCGGCGGCGTGGCGAAGTTGCCGTGCGGCGGGGGTGACGGCGCCGACCATTCGAGCGTCGTCGCATCCCACGGGTTGGCGCCCACCTTCTCGCCCTTCTTGATGCTCCAGAAGAAGTTGAAGATGAACGGGAGCTGGAACAGCGCGAGGCCCCAGGCGCCCCACGAGATGACGGTGTTCCAGACCAGCACGTCCTGGTTCATCGTGTACTCGAGGCCGCCGTCGGCCATCCGGCGGTTCATGCCGGAGAGCCCCTGGATGAGCATCGGGAAGAACACGATGTTGATGGTGACGAACGAGCCCCAGAAGTGGATGCGTCCCAGCAGGTCGTTCATCTTGCGCCCGGTCGCCTTCGGGAACCAGTAGTAGATGCCGCCGAGCAGCGCCAGCACCGTGCCGGGCGCCACCACGTAATGGAAGTGCCCGATGACGTAGTAGGTGTCGTGCAGGTGGATGTCGGGCGCCGCCAGCCCGAGCGGCAGGCCGGTCAGGCCGCCGATGGCGAACATCGGCAGGAACGCCAGCGCGAACAGCATCGGCACCGTGTAGCGGATCGACCCGCCGTAGAGCGACAGCAGGAACGCCGACAGGATGACGACCGACGGGATGGAGATGATCATCGTCGTCGTCTGGAAGAACGAGCTCATCGTGGTGCCCATCCCGGTCATGAACATGTGGTGCGCCCACACGACGAACGACATGAACCCGAGGAAGACGACCGACGCCACCAGCACGCGGTAGCCCCAGATCGGCTTGCGCGTGTTGTTGGCGAGGATCTCCGCCACGATGCCCATCGCCGGCAGGATCAGGACGTACACCTCCGGATGGGCCAGGAACCAGAACAGGTGCTGCCAGAGCAGCGGGCTGCCGCCGCCGCTTATCTCCAGCGGGGCGTCGCCGACCACCAGGCCGCTCGGCATGAAGAAGCTGGTGCCGGCCACGCGGTCCATGAGCTGCAGGACGCCGGCCGCCTCCAGCGGCGGGAACGCCAGCAGCAGCAGGAACGAGGTGACGAGCTGCGCCCACACGAAGAACGGCAGGCGGAAGAAGCTCAGGCCGGGCGCCCGCAACTGCACGGTGGTGACGATGAAGTTCACCGAGCCGAGCAGCGACGACGTGATCAGGAAGATCATCCCGACCAGCCACATGGTCTGGCCGGTGGTGGCGATGACCGACAGCGGCGCGTAAGACGTCCAGCCGGAGTTGGCCGCGCCGCCCGGCACGACGAAGCTGGCGAGCATCACGACGCCGCCCAGGAAGAACGACCAGTAGCTCGCCATGTTGAGCTTGGGGAACGCCATGTCGGGCGCGCCGATCTGCAGCGGCAGCACGAAGTTGCCGAAGCCGCCGACCGCCAGCGGCACGACCCCCAGGAAGACCATGATCGTCCCGTGCATGGCGCCGAGCTGGTTGTAGAACTCCGGCAGCATGATGCCTTGCGGCGCGCGCGTGTCGCCCAGCAGGTCGCCGATGATCGGGATCGGCTGGAACGGGTAGGCGAGCTGCCAGCGCATCACCATCATCAGCCCGAAGCCGAACAGCAGGAACAGCAACCCGGTGACGGCGTACTGGATGCCGATGACCTTGTGGTCTACCGAGAAGACATAGGTTCGCAGGAAGCCCAGATCTTCGTGCGCGTGCTCGTGGCCGTGCTCGGCGTGGGCAGCCTGTTCCGTCGTTGTCACGTCAGCCAACGCGTGACCCCTTTCTCAGGCACAGTCAGGATGTCTTGTGACCCTCTTGGGCCGCGCCCGTACATACTCCGGGCGCCGGCCGGGGAGATTCTATCCGGCGGCCGTGCGGCGCGCAACCGCCGTCCTGGCTAGGCAGCGGTGGCCTCCCCGAGCGCCCGCCGGGCGGTCCGGGTGACCAGCGCCGTCACCGCGACGGTGGCCGCCAGGCCGAGTACGACCACGGTGTAATAGACGGGCCCGCGCTCCGGCGCGGCGCCGCCGGCCAGGCGGATGACGTCGCCCACCACGACCCCCGAATACGTGTACAGGAGCGAGCCGGGCAGCATGCCGATGGACGCCGCGACGTAGTCGGCGAAGCGGACCTTGGTCAGGCCCAGCGAGTAGTTCAGCAGGTTGAACGGGAAGACCGGCGACAGCCGCAGCAGCATCACGATCTTGAACCCCTCGCGGCCGATCGCCCGGTCCACCGCCGCGAAGCGGGCGCTGCCCTGGATGCGCTGCTCGATCGCCTCGCGCGCGACGTAGCGGGCCAGCAGGAAGGCGAGCGACGCGCCGGTCGTGGCGCCCAGCATCACGTACAGCACGCCCGGCCCGAGCCCGAACGTGGCGCCCGCGGCCAGCGACAGGACGGCGCCCGGCACGAACGCCACGGTGGCCGCGGCGTAGCCGGCCATGAAGACGATCGGTCCTACCGCGCCGAGGCCGTCGACCCACACCACGAACCGGTCGAGGAAGACGCCGAACTGGCGCCCCAGGGCGACCAGGGCGATCACGGCGACTATGCCGACGAGAATCCGGCCGAAAGGCCGGTTGCGCGAGCTGTCCGCGGGCTGGTCCGTATCCATTGCCTTCCTCTATCCACGATAGCACCGCCGCCGTCACTCCAGTGCTATAACGGAGAGAGGACGTAGTGCGATGGCGGTCAGCGTCTTCGACCTGTTCACTATCGGCATCGGGCCGTCGAGCTCCCACACGGTCGGTCCCATGCGTGCGGCGCGGCAGTTCGCGCTCGCGCTGCATGCAGCCGGAAACCTGGAGCGGACAACCCGCGTCCGGATCCACCTGTACGGCTCACTGGCGGCGACCGGGCGCGGGCACGGCAGCCACAACGCGCTGATGCTGGGGCTGGAAGGGGAGACCCCCGAAGAGACCGACGTCGACCGCCTGCCGGCGCGGGTCGCCGACATCACCGAGAGCGGCCGGCTGAGCCTGCTGGGCGTGCACTCGATCCGGTTCGATCCGGCGGAAGATCTCGTCTTCGAGCGGGCGGGACGCCTGCCCGGCCACCCGAACGGCATGCGGTTCGTCGCGCAGGCGGCCAGCGAAGTCATCGACGAGCGCATCTACTACTCCGTGGGCGGCGGCTTCGTGGCCACCGCCGACGACGAAGGCCGTGTCGTGCTCGCGGAGCGCGACACGGCGCTGCCCCTGCCGTTCGCGAGCGCCCGGGAGCTGCTGGCGCTGTGCGACCGCCACGGGCTGCCGGTCAGCGGCGTGATGCTGCACAACGAGCTGGCGTGGCGGCCGGAGGCCGAAGTGCGCGCCGGCCTGCTGGCGATCTGGCGCGCGATGCAGCAGTGCGTCCGGCGCGGCTGCGAGCAGGAAGGGGAGCTGCCCGGGCTGCACGTCGAGCGGCGCGCCGCCAGGCTGTACCGGCAGCTTGCGGGCCAGCCGGAAGCCTCGGCGCGCGATCCGCTGACCATCATGGACTGGGTGAATCTGTACGCCCTGGCGGTGAACGAGGAGAACGCCATGGGCGGCCGGGTGGTGACCGCCCCCACCAACGGCGCGGCCGGCATCGTCCCGGCCGTGCTGCACTACTATGCCCGCTTCTGCGAGGGCGCAGACGACGACGGCGTGGTCCGCTTCCTGCTCACCGCCGGCGCGATCGGCCTGCTGTTCAAGACCAATGCCTCCATCAGCGGCGCCGAGGTCGGCTGCCAGGGCGAGGTGGGCTCGGCCTGCTCGATGGCCGCCGGCGCCCTGACAGAGGTGCTCGAGGGCACCCCGGCGCAGGTGGAGAACGCCGCGGAGATTGCCATGGAGCACAACCTGGGCCTCACCTGCGATCCGGTGGGCGGGCTGGTGCAGGTCCCGTGCATCGAGCGCAACGCGATGGCCGCGGTGGAGGCCATCAACGCCTCGCGCCTGGCGCTGCGCGGCAGCGGCCGGCACTTCGTCTCGCTCGACAAGGTGATCCGGACGATGCGCGACACGGGCCGCGACATGCAGGAGAAGTACAAGGAAACCTCCCGCGGCGGCCTGGCCACCCACGTGATCCAGGTGACTGTCAACGTCACCGAATGTTGAGCGTTGACCGGCTGGCGCGCCGCGTTCCTCCGCACCGTTCCGTCATTGTGGGACGGGACCTTACGCTTGGCCGACATGGCGATCATAAAGCGAAAACATGTGGTA
Source organism: Vicinamibacterales bacterium (assembly GCA_965207665.1). GTDB lineage: Bacteria > Acidobacteriota > Vicinamibacteria > Vicinamibacterales > UBA8438 > JAAXGX01. The sequence goes on along the minus strand of CBDBMV010000002.1, from coordinate 365,719 downwards.
TGCTCGCACCAGAGTCAGGATGCGGAGGAACGATGGATTTCGGCGGACCGTGGACGCAGGAGAAGCTGGAGATTCTGGAGCGCTATCTGGACGCGTACACGACAGCTCTAAAGAACCAGCCGTTCAGGTTGGTATACATCGACGCTTTTGCTGGCGGGGGGCTGATCCGACCGCAAGATCGTGAAGCACTCGGCTTCCTTAGAGGTTCCACCACACGGGCTATAGAGATAAGCGAGCGGCCATTCGACGAATTGATATTCGTTGACAAGGATGCGGAACGGTGTGCGGAACTGGAGACGCTCCGGGATAGGTATCCCCGCAGGAACATCAGAATCGAAAGAGCGGATGCTAACGAATTTCTTCTCAATCTTCGCAAGGACTGGAAGTCCTGGCGTGGTGTACTTTTCCTCGATCCGTTCGCTACCGAGGTTCAGTGGTCGACGATAAGGACCATCGCGCGCTTCAACGCTCTCGACACCTGGATTCTCTTTCCCGTCGCCGCGATTGCTCGGATGCTACCCAGATCGCGCAAGCCTGATGACATCTCGCCGAGGTGGGCAGATCGCTTGACGAGCATCTTCGGTGACGAGAGTTGGCGCGAACTGTATCGCCAGAATCCGCAGGGAGGCCTGTTCGGCGATTCCGGATCGGTGCGCGATATAGGTGTCGATGGGCTGGTAACCATCTACAAGAAGAACTTGAGGACGTTGTTCGGCGACCGCTTCTTGTCGCGATCAAGGTGTTTGAAGACCTCCAAGGGTTCGCCATTGTTCGAACTCATGTTCTGCGTAGGGCACCCTAACGGTATCGGCCCGGCCCGGCGCATAGCCCGACATATCCTCGACCGGATGTAGTCATGTCTACGCGTTCGACCATCGAATGGACGGAGACGACGTGGAACCCCGTTACGGGGTGTTCCAAGATCAGCCCGGGTTGCACGCATTGCTACGCTGAGCGGATGGCGATGCGGCTTCAGGCAATGGGAGTAAGCAGGTACCGGAACGGATTCGACGTCGCAGTACATGAGGAGGCACTCATGGAGCCGCTGCGGTGGAAGCAACCACGGCTCGTGTTCGTCAATTCGATGTCAGATCTGTTCCATCCGTCTGTACCTGTCCCGTTCATCGAAGCGGTGTTCGCAATCATGAACCGGGCTGCCCGCCACACCTTTCAAGTGCTGACGAAGCGGCCGGAGCGTGTGCAGCTTCTTGGCGATCGAGTCTCTTGGACCCCGAATATCTGGCTTGGTGCAAGCATCGAGTCGGAGCGCTGGCTGAGCCGTCGGGCGCTGCTGGTCGACACGAGTGCCCAGACGAAGTTCCTCTCACTTGAACCGTTGCTCGGTCCACTGCCGGATCTGGAGCTGGCGGGTATCGATTGGGTGATCGCGGGGGGAGAATCAGGGCCAGGGGCAAGGCCGATGCAGCCTGCGTGGGTCAGGGAGATCAGGGACGCCTGCGTACGAAACGGCGTGCCGTTTTTCTTCAAGCAGTGGGGTGGCGTATTCAAGAAGCGGACGGGCCGCGCACTGGACGGGCGGACCTGGAATCAGATGCCGGGTGGGGTCGCCCGCTCCTCCGTGCCTCCAACCGGAGATGCCACCATTGGCTGACACGGATGACGCGAACTGGACTCACGATTCGCTGGCCGCTTGGTTTCCGGTATGGGGTATCGTCTGAACGCGAACAATGGCGCGACCACCCTTGGGCGAACCGGATCCGGATCAGCATATCCGTATAGCCGCGTTGGCAGCCATCGAGAAGTTGTCGCGGCGGTGGTCGGGAAGGGTGCCCTGGGATGCGATCGCCGCCGGCTTTCCCGTCGCCGGCCAGAGGGTCTTGTTCGCCAATCGCGCGAAGGGAATCTTCAAGCCCAGACAGATGAGTGCTGCTCTCAGCATCAAGACGGGGGTACCTCGGCCGGGCCGGCCGACCTGGTACCGCGATCAGGAGATCGACTCGGCAAGCCTCGACGGCGCTACCGGTCTGCTGCGTTACGATCTCGCGCGCGGCGGCCTGCGCGAACCGACCAACCGCGCACTTCAGGATGCATGGCGACGCGGAGCGCCACTCATCTACTTCATCGGCGTTGCGCCGGCAGTGTACCGCCCGATCTTTCCAGTCCGGATCGCTGATTTCAGACCGGCTGCAGGCCACGCGTTGCTGGCCACAGATGACTTCGAGTTGGTCGAGAGCAAGTCGCGCACGGTGACGCGAGAGGAGATCGAGGCCTCGTATTCCCTGACAACGACTTACAAGCGGAATCACCAGGCGTGGTTCAGCACGCTCACCAAAGCGGCCTACCAGTGGAAGTGCGCGTTCAGTGGCTTGCCGGTGCGCGCCCTGCTTGTTGGCGCGCACATCGTCCCCGACGCTGACGGAGGGCCGCCGTCGGTGCGGAACGGGATCTGCATGTCCGCGCTCCACCACGTAGCCTTCGATTCGCACCTGATCAGCGTAGACCCAGATTTTCGGGTTCACGTGTCGTCGCAGTTGCAGGGAGAGCGGGACGGGGAGTTACTGGCGGAGCTCAAGGGACTCGACGGAACGAGGCTCAGACTTCCGGCGGATCGTGACGACTGGCCGCGGCGCGAATTCCTGGAGCGGCGGTTCAACCGGTTTCGGGCGTCAGATGGATAACGGTCCCCAAGCTGGGGCGTGCACGGCCGGACGGCCGGAGCTGCCTGCAACTGTCGCCGCTATACTCGCCTCGTGACCCGCACCTACGTTGCCGTCGTCGTCGTCCAGGTCCTGGTGCTGGCGGCGCTCTGGCTCCTGTCCCTGTATTTCGCGGCGTGATGCGATTCGCGGTTCAGGCGGCGGCCGGTCTGCTGCACTTCTGTCTCGTCGCGGCGCCCCTGCAGGCAGCCGCGCAATCCGGTGAGGTCACCGGCGTGGTCGTCGATGCAACGGGCGGCGTGCTGCCCGGCGCGACGGTGACGCTGCGCGGCGGGCCGGACGGGCAGCGGGAGACGCAGACGGACACGGGCGGCGGGTTCGTGTTCACGGGACTTGCTCCCGGCGCCTACGCGGTTACCATCCGCCTGAGCGGCTTCGGCTCGGTAACGGTGGACTTCATGGTCGGGGCGGAGCCGGTAGAGCTGCCGCCGACCACGTTGCGGCTCGGCGCGTTCGACGAGGCGCTGGTGGTGACGGCGACGCGCGTCGAGGAACCGCTGCAACGGGTGCCGCTGAGCATCTCGGCGGTGACCGGCGCCGACATCGAGCGGCGGGCCATCGGAAATCTCACCGAGCTCGCGCGCTGGACACCGGGCCTGACGGTGGTCGACCAGGGCGCGCGCGGCAGCAACGTCGTCATCGCCCGCGGCCTCCACACGGACGCGCTGAACGGGTCGGAATTCGCCGGCAACAACTACAACAACGGCGTCGCCACCTACCTCGGCGACATCCCGCTGGCGGTCGACCTGCGGCTGCACGACATCGAGCGCGTCGAGGTGCTGCTCGGACCCCAGGGGACGCTGTACGGCGCCGGCACACTGGCGGGAGCCGTGCGCTACCTGCCGCGCCGGCCGGACACGGAGCGGCGTACGTTCGAGGTCCGCGGCGACCTGTTCGCGCTCGCGCACGGCGGTGCCCCGGGCACGGACGCCGGCGTCACCTTCAACCTGCCGCTCGTCACGGGCAGCCTGGCGCTGCGCGGCTCGATCGACCGCTACGACGACCCGGGATTCATCGACTACGACTACCTGCTGCGCACGCCGGGCGTCTCCGAGCCGGAACCGGACCTGAGCGATCCCGAAGCCGTGGAGGCGAACCTGCGCCAGGAGGCGGACGCCAACACGGAGGAGACGGTGTCCGCGCGGCTCTCTCTGCTGTGGGAGGCGACGCCGGAGCTGTCGGCGCTGTTCGCCTACCACCTGCAGGACCAGCAGGTCGGCGCGCGGCAGGTCAACCACGCGCGGTCGTTCGGCACCGGCCGCTACGTCGCCGCGCACCGCTACCTGGAGCCGAACGACCGCCGCAACCAGCTCTGGAGCCTGGAGCTGACCTGGGCGCCGCCCTGGGCCGAGGTGACCACCGCCGTCGGCTACTCGCGCTACGCCCAGCAGGGGCAGCGCGACCAGACCGACCTGCTGATCCAGGCGTTCGGCATCGGGGGGCTGCTGCCGGGCACGTTTCCGGCGCTGGAGCGGGCGCGGGCGACGAACCCGGACGTCACGATCGCCGACCTGACGTCGCAGTTCCGGACATTCTCGGCCTATACCCGCGAGGAGGGGCGCGAGCAGCGCTTCAACTGGGAGACGCGCCTGGTATCCACCGGCGACGGTCCGTGGCACTGGGTGGGCGGCGTCTTCTTCAACAACTACGACAGCAGCGGGACGAGCTTCGAGCTCGCGCCGGGGCTGACGGAGTTCTCCGGCATCACGCCCATCCTCGGCGGGCGCCCGGCCGGCGAGCCGGTCGAGTTCTACACCTTCGGCAGCCAGGCCGTGGAGGAGCGAGCACTGTTCGGGGAGGGCTCGGTCGACCTGGGCGACCGCTGGCGGCTGACCGCCGGCGGCCGCTGGTTCGATTACCGCATCGGGACGGGCAGTCTGACCGAATTTCCCTACACGCCCTTGTACAACTCGCCGTTCACCGACTTCGAGTCCGATGACCGCGGCGCGCTGTACAAGGCGAGCGTCAGCTACCGCTTCGACGACCGGACGACCGCCTGGTTCACGCGTTCCCAGGGCTACCGCATCGGCGGCGGCAACAACTTCCGCGTCTGCACCGACGAGGAGATCGCGCTGCTCACCGACGCCGATCCGGGCAATGACCCGCCGCAGTCTGGCTGCATCTACGAGGATCAGGCACTCGTCCGTCCGGACACCACGACCAACTACGAGATCGGCGTGCGCAGCTCGTCGCGCGACGGGCGGTTCACCGCCAGCGCCACCTGGTTTCATGTCGACTGGGAGGACATCCAGGTCGCCGGAGAGACGCCCTTCAGCGCGCAGCCGATCACCCTGAACGGCGCCGGAGCGGTGAGCCGCGGCGTCGAGCTCGCGGGGTCCGCCGGCCTGACTGACGCGCTGCGCCTCCGCGGGCAGTGGTCGTATGCGCACGCGGAGCTGAGCCAGGATGCGGAGGGCCTTCTGGTTGGCGGAGCCGACGCCTTCAAGGGCGACCGCCTGTCGGGCGCGCCGCGGCAGCAGGGCAGCCTGCTGGCTTCCTACGGCGTGCTGCTCGGAGGCGGCGCCGCGCTGGAGCTGCGGTACGGCTACGCCTACGTCGGCGACGTGCTCACGCGCATAGGATTGCGCGCCGGCGGCGAGGCGCTGCCGGCCTACGACCTCCACAACGTCTCCGCGTCGCTGGTGCGGAACGACTGGACACTGACGTTATACGCCGACAACCTGTTCGACGAGTATGCCGTGACCGGCGTGCGCCAGACCCCCGGCCAGATCGGCCTGACCAGGGACGGCTTCCGCGCGCGCCGCTACTTCGCCAACGTGCTGGCCCCGCGGCGTGTCGGCGTGCGCATCCGTTACGTCTTCGGCTAGCCGTTCGGCGCGGGCGGGAGAGCAGAGCGCAGGATGCACCTCATCGACTGGACCATCGTCGCCGCCTACCTCGCCTGGGTGCTTTATGACGGGGTGAAGCGGGCGAAGGCCACCGGCGCCGTCGAGGGCTACTTCCTGGCGTCGCGGTCGCTGCCGTGGTGGGCGGTCGGCCTGTCGGTGATGGCCACCCAGATGAGCGCGATCACGCTGGTCGGGACTACCGGCCAGGGCTACGACGACGGCCTCCGCTTCGTGCAGTTCTACTTCGGCCTGCCGCTGGCGATGATCATCCTGTCGCTGACGCTGGTGCCGTTCTTCCATCGCGCACGGGTGTTCACGGCGTACGAGTACCTGGAGCGGCGCTTCGACGGCCGCACCCGGGCGCTGGCCAGCCTGCTGTTCCTGGTGTCGCGCGGCCTGAGCGCCGGCGTGATCATCGCCGCGCCCGCGGTCATCCTCTCCATCGTGCTCGGCTGGAGCCTGCCGCTGACCGTGCTGGCCATCGGCGTTCCCACGACCGTCTACACGATGCTGGGTGGCGTGCAGGCAGTCACCTGGGCCGACGTCAAGCAGATGGTCGTGATCATGGTGGGCGTAACGGCCGCCGTGGTCGCACTCATTCTCGGCCTGCCGGACGACATCTCTCTGGAGCCCGTGCTGCATGTCGCCGGCGCCACCGGCCGCATGCAAACCATCGACTTCACCTTCGACCTGAACGAGACCTACACGTTCTGGTCTGGTCTGCTGGGCGGGCTGTTCCTGATGCTGGGCTACTTCGGCTGCGACCAGAGCCAGGTGCAGCGCTACCTCACGGCGAAGTCGGTGGATGCCGGGCGGCAGTCGCTGCTTATGAGCGCGTTCGCCAAGATCCCGCTGCAGGTGCTCATCCTGATGATGGGCGTGCTCGTCTTCTGCTTCTACCTCTTCGCCGAGCCGCCGATGCTCTTCAACCAGGCGCATCAGGGGGCCGTCGAGACGAGCGGGCGGGCGGGCGAGTACCGCGCGCTGGAGGACGAGTTTCGCGCCGCCCACGCCGGCCGGCGCAGCGATGCGGCCGAGGTGGTGGCTGCGCGGCAGGCGGGCGACACCGCGCGTGTGGCGGCCGCGACCGAAGCGTTCGTCGAGAGCGACCGCCGCGTGGGAGAGGTCAGGGCGCGCGCCCGCGGCCTCGTGCGCGACGTGACGGGGGACGCCGCCTATACCGACGTCAACTACGTGTTCCCGACGTTCATCACCACGTACCTGCCGGTCGGCCTGGTCGGCCTGCTGATCGCCGCCATCTTTGCCGCCGCCATGTCGAGTATCGCGGCGGAGCTGAACGCGCTGTCGGCCGCCACGGTCATCGACTTCTACCGCCGCCGCGTGCGCCCCGGCGCCTCCGACGCGCACTACCTGCTGGTATCGAAGGGCGCCACTGCCTTCTGGGGGCTGTTCGCGTCGGTCACCGCCCTGTACGCGGCCAACCTCGGCTCGCTGATCGAGGTGGTCAACCGCTTCGGATCGTTCTTCTACGGATCGCTGCTGGGCGTGTTCGTCCTGGCGGTCGGCATGCCGCGGGCGACCGCGGGCGGGGCGTTCTGGGGACTGATCGGCGGGATGGCCTCCGTCGCCGCGGTGGCGACGTTTACCGACGTGTCCTTCATGTGGCACAACCTGGTCGGCGTGGTCGCCGTCTGCCTGATCGGCGCCGCGAGCGCCATGCGCCGGCCGGCGTCCTGACGGCACGGGAAGGGGCGGCGCCGGGAGCCGCTACCGCCCGAGCAGCGCGTCGATCGCCCGCTCGACGAAGGGCAGCGCGGGGACGGGCTCCGGCGACATCGACGATTCGCACGCTATCGCCGTCGACGTGCAGCCGGCCAGCAGGCGGTCGAGCGCTTCTGCTTCGCGCTGGTCGATGGTCAGGTCGTAGGCGCGCCGGACATCCACGACCACCTGCGCGAACCAGCAGGCGTTCTCCGCGGGAGACCACTCGGCGGCGTCCCTGCCGGACTTCTCGTTGCGGTTCAAAACCGGCGCCGCCAGCGTCAGGTTGCGCGGGTCCGACGCGAAGCGCCGGCGGGTGTCCGCGTCGGCCGCGCACAACCCGCTGTCGTGCGCCTCGGAGCGCGCCACGATGTGCTCGATGTCGGTCTCCTGCGTAGAGTCGAACGTTTCGCAGGTGTAGGGACTGTAGATGCCGCCGAGCCGCCGCACGATCTCGTCCTCGACGGACGCCGGATACGGATACAGCTCCCCGTCGTACGGCGCACAGCGATCCTCCTCGGCCACGACCAGCCCGCGCCACATGGGCGGCGGATCGTCGGCCGGCTCCACGACCGCCGCAGCCGCCAGCATCGCGCACACGGCGAGCGTGACTGCGAACGCAACACGTCCCGGCATCCCCCGACCTCCATCGTTGCCGGATGCCTGATCGCCGCACCGCGCGGCACGTCCCGGGGACGGAAGGATAACGGGAAGCGTTACCGCGCTGGCAGGGGCTCCAGCTTGCGGACCCAGCCGTCGCTCTTCGTCAGCAGGTAGAGCTCCCCGGCGGAGTCGATTCCCAGGCGTGCGTCGGCGCGGTCGCCGGGGCCGTACGTGTTGGGGAAGCCGACAGTTTCGGCCAAGTCGCGCTCCTCGCCGTCGATTACCAGCCGGAGTTCGCGGATCTCCACGAGCTGACCGGGCACGAGCCCGTCGACGTCGATGTAGAACACGCGGCCGCTCGGGAAGTCGGTGAAGACGTACTTGCCCTGCAGCTCCGGAATGGCCCGGCCCCGGTAGACGTAGCCGCCGCTGATGGCGGTGCCTTCGTCGTGGTCGTACTGGGCCACCGGATACACGAAGGCATGCTCGTCCTGCGCCGGGCGCGGATACACCTGCCCCGGACGTCCGGAATCGACCGCCATGCCGGTGGCGAACGTGCCCTCGCGTAGCCGCCAGCCGTAGTTGGCGCCCGGCATCCCCAGGTTGACCTCCTCGACCATGTTCTGGCCGATTTCACCCATGAACATGCGGCCGTCCGTGTCCCAGGAGAACTGCTGCGCATGCCGCAGTCCGTAGCACCAGGTCTCGGGGGCGACACCCGCCTCGCCCACGAAGGGGTTGTCCGCCGGAATGCCGTAGCCTCTGCTGCCGTCGCCGGCGAGCGGGTCGATGCGGATGATCGCGCCGTGGGGTTCGCTGAGAATCTGCCCGTAGTCGCGGGGATCGTTGGCCGCCCCGGCGTCCCCGAGGCTGACATAGAGGAGCCCGTACTCCGGCGAACCCGCGCCGGCATTGGGATTGAACGCGATGGTGCCGATGTTGTGGTTGGGAGCGAACTCGCCGATACGGAACACCTCGCGCGAAGTGCCGGCGAACACGTTCGCCCGTGGATCGTCCGCCGTCCACTCCTGGATGACGCTCTCGTGGCTGCCGGCGTCGTCGTCCAGGTAGTCCGCGCGGCCGCTGTCTGAGCGGGCGCTGAACGCCGTGTAGAACTTGCCGAATCCGGGCGTGCCCGCCGCGGCGAACTGCGGGTGGAACGCAGCCGACACCAGGCCGGCCTCGTTGACGAACATCGAGTCGTCGAAGCTGAGGCCGTGGGTGCGGATGTCCAGATACTCGACCGGCTCCATCCCGTTCTCGTTGGTGATGTACAGCACGCCGCGGGTGTCGTTGAGGACGAGGCGCCCCGAGCCGTCGCCGAGCGGCGTCAGGTACTGGATGCGCGCATGGGCCTCGGTCGTTATGACATTGACCGCCGAGTCCTCCGTTCGCGGAGCGCGCACGAACGGGGTCACGGCCACGACCAGGTCGCCCTTGAGGATCGGCTCCGGAATGGGATCCGCCAGCGGCTCCACCTGTGCCTCGACCGGGAAGGCCGCGGCGGCGGCAACCAGGGCGGTTACTCCGAGCGAACGTACAAGGCGCATGGCGTGCTCAAGACCCCGGCTCGTCGGCCTGCTGCCCGGCGTGGAACTCGGAGTAGACGTAGACCGGGATCTTGAGGGCACCGAGGCGATCCTCGAGCACGGGGCGGACGTCGGCCCATTTCAGTCCGCCTACGCCGGTTGCAAGCCTTGGCAGGGCGAGCGAGCGGAAGCCCTCGCGCTCGACGATGCGCACGAGGGCGCGCAGACTGTCGCGGACGTGCTTCAGCGTGGCGCGTCCCGGGCGCGCGCCATGGCCGTATCCGCCTTCCTGCGTGATGAGGTTGATCACCCGCACGCCGCCCGTCCCGCCCCACATCCAGGCTTCGCCCGGCTTGGGGTGCATCTGGTTGCACCAGTGGTGGTAGTCCTTGTGCATGGCCGGGTACTTCTCGTGCAGTGAGCGCGCGAGCCCCTGGTTCATCGGGTCCATGGGGGCGACGCCGTGGGCCAGCGCCTGCGCGCGGCTGAGCAGAATGTCACCCGAAACGTAGTGGATCACGAGCTGGTCCCTTCCGTGCTTGCCAGTCCGTCAGTCCGCCTGCCGGCGGGGACGGGGGTCCGGGTTCGCGTGGCGCTGCTTGATCCGCCAGCCGTCCGGCGTCCGGACGTAGATGTCCTCGTAGAAGCCGGTGTCCCGAATGGAGAGCTCCTCGGCGGTCGGGTCGAAGCCCATCCAGTAGACCTTGCCGGTGGCGCGATCCGGGCCGTCGGGCGTGATGATCCACGAGCTGTTCCAGTGGCGGTAGTGGTACTCGCGGCCCTCACGGCTGGCGAAGCTCTGGCGCCGCCACTCCGACCATCTCCGCGCGGCCGTTGTACTCCTGGTTCTCGCCGATGCGGAAGATCGCGTCCTCGGTGAAGGCATTGAGCCAGCGGTCGGCGTCGCCGAAGTCGGTGCCCTGGTTGTAGTGCGAGTAGAGCTGGTGGATCTCGGCGAGGTCGCCGCCGGTCAGCTCGCCGGATCCGGTGTTGCTCTGGGCGTTGACCCAGCCGAAGGTGGCGAAGCCGCCGATGAGGACGCCTGTCAACAGCAGTTGCAGTCCGCGCATGGTGATTCCTCCCGTGGTTGATCGGCGCAGCGCGTGGTGTGCGTTCGGACGAAACCGTAGCGTAGCACTTCGCCTCGGTACGTCAAGAAACGCCGCGCCGTCCCGCTGCTTGCGTGTCCGGCGCGCGATTCAGTAGGATGAGATACCCGACCAATCCGGTCGGGAATAGATATCGAGTAGCGACCGGGAGCAGTCGTCATGGCGACCGAGACCGAGAACATCGAACAACTTACGACGCAGGACTACAAGTACGGCTTCGTCACCGAGGTCGAGGAAGACAAGATCCCGCCCGGGCTGAACGAGGACATCATCCGCCTCATCTCGGCCAAGAAGCAGGAGCCGGAGTGGCTGCTGGAGTGGCGGCTGAAGGCGTTCCGGTTCTGGCAGACGATGACGCCGCCCGAGTGGCACAACGTCTCGTTTCCGCCGGTCGACTTCCAGGACATCATCTACTACTCCGCCCCCAAGCAGAAGCCGAAGCTGAACAGCCTCGACGAGGTCGATCCTGAGATCAAGGCGACCTTCGACAAGCTGGGCATCCCTCTGGAGGAGCAGAAACGCATGGCGGGCGTGGCGGTCGACGCCGTGTTCGACAGCGTCTCTGTGGGCACGACGTTCAAGGCGAAGCTGGCCGAGCTGGGCATCATCTTCTGTTCGTTCTCCGAGGCGGTGCGCGACCATCCCGAACTGGTGCGGCGCTACCTCGGGTCGGTCGTCCCGTCATCCGACAACTTCTACGCGGCGCTCAACTCCGCGGTCTTCTCCGACGGTTCCTTCGCCTACATCCCGAAGGGCGTCCGCTGCCCGATGGAGCTGTCCACCTACTTCCGGATCAACGCCGCCCAGACGGGACAGTTCGAGCGCACGCTGCTGGTGGCCGACGAGGGCGCCACGGTGAGCTACCTGGAGGGTTGCACGGCGCCGATGCGCGACGAGAACCAGCTCCACGCAGCGGTGGTCGAGCTGGTGGCGCTCGACGACGCCACCATCAAGTACTCGACGGTGCAGAACTGGTACCCCGGCGACAAGGACGGCAAGGGCGGCATCTACAACTTCGTCACCAAGCGCGGTACGGCGTTCACCAACGCCAAGATCACCTGGACGCAGGTGGAGACCGGGTCGGCCATCACCTGGAAGTACCCGAGCTGCATCCTGCAGGGCGACAACTCGGTGGGCGAGTTCTACTCGGTGGCGGTCACGAACAACCGCCAGCAGGCCGACACCGGCACCAAGATGCTGCACCTCGGCCGCAACACGCGCAGCACCATCGTGTCCAAGGGCATCTCGGCCGGCAAGGGCCAGAACACCTACCGCGGGCTGGTGCGCATCGGCAAGAACGCGAAGGGCGCCCGCAACTTCTCGCAGTGCGACTCGCTGCTCATCGGCGACAAGTGCGGGGCACACACGTTCCCGTACCTGGAGGTGCGCAACACCTCGTCGCGGGTCGAGCACGAGGCGTCGACGGCGAAGATCGACGAAGACCAGATCTTCTACTGCCGCCAGCGCGGGCTGAGCACCGAGGACGCCATCAACATGATCGTGAACGGCTTCTGCAAGGAAGTGTTCCGCGAGCTCCCGATGGAGTTCGCGGTGGAGGCGCAGAAGCTGCTCGGGATAAGTCTGGAAGGAAGCGTAGGCTGAGTATCGATGCTGCAAGTTACGAATCTGCACGCTCGCGTCGGTGAACGCGAGATTCTCAAGGGCATAGACCTGTCGGTGAAGGCCGGCGAGGTGCACGCCATCATGGGGCCGAACGGCTCCGGCAAGAGCACGCTGGCCGGAGTGCTGGCCGGCCGCGAGGAGTACGAGGTGACCGCGGGCTCCGCGAGCTACCGCGGCCAGGATCTGCTCGACATGGAGCCGGAGGACCGGGCGCGCGAGGGCGTCTTCCTCGCGTTCCAGTACCCGGTGGAGATCCCCGGCGTGAACAACGCCTACCTGCTCAAGGCGGCGCTCAACGAGGTGCGCAAGCACCGCGGCGACGGCGAGTTGGACGCGCTGGATTTCATGACGTTCGTCAAGGAGCGCATGGCGCTGCTCGACATCGACTCCCAGATGCTCAAGCGGCCGGTCAACGAGGGATTCTCGGGCGGCGAGAAGAAGCGCAACGAGATCTTCCAGATGGCGGTGCTCGAGCCGACGCTGGCGCTGATGGACGAGACCGACTCCGGCCTGGACATCGACGCGCTGAAGATCGTGGCGCGCGGCGTCAACGCGCTGCGCAGCCCGGAGCGGGCGTTCGTGCTGGTCACCCACTACCAGCGGCTGCTCAACTACATCGTGCCGGATTTCGTGCACGTGCTCTCCGGCGGCCGCATCGTCCGCTCGGGCGGCAAGGAGCTGGCGCTGGAGCTCGAAGAGAAGGGCTACGGCTGGATCGAAGACGCGCCCGCCGGGGTCGGAGCGTAGCGGCATGCCGCTGGCTGACGTCGCTCCCCGAGACGCCCTGGCCGACGCCTGCGAGGCCGTGCGGCGCACGGCGCCGTCTCCCGGCGCCATTGCCGGCCTGCGCCGCCGCGCATTCGAGCATTTCGCGGCGCTCGGCATCCCGACCACGCGGCTGGAGCGCTGGCGGTTCACGAACGTCGCGCCGATCGCGAACACGGCATTCACGCTTGCCGCGCCGGCCGGCCAGGCAGCGGCCAGGGCGGACGCCGCGCCCCACGCGCTGACCGGCGCCGGCGCCCGCCTGACGTTCATCAACGGCCGCTACGTCGCGGGCGCGTCCGATTTGGACCGCCTGCCGGCGGGCGTGGCCGTGGGCAGCCTGGCCGCCGCGCTGGAGTCGGAAGCCGCGGGGACTCGGGCGGCCGTCGACGCGCACCTCGGGTCGGAGGCCGGCGTCGACGGCGAGGCGTTCACGGCGCTCAACACGGCGCTGCTGCAGGACGGCGCGGTGGTGCACGTGCCGGCGAACACCGTGGTGGAGCAGCCGATCCAGTTGCTGTTCGTGACGACGCCGCCGGAAGACGGCGCGCCGGTCATGACCCACCCGCGGGTGCTGATCGTCGCTGGCGAGAATTCCCAGGTGCGCCTGGTGGAGAGCTACGGCGGCGGCGGCGAGTCGCCCTACCTGACAAACACCGTCACGGAGGTGGTGGCGGGTCCCGCTGCCGTGGTGGATCACTACAAGGTGGTGCGCGAGAGCCTCGCCGGGTACCACATCGGCGCCATGCACCTGCGGCTGGCCCGCGCGGCGGCATTCTCGTCGCACGCGGTGACGCTCGGCGGGGCTATCGTCCGCAACGACGCCGACGCGACGCTCGACGGCGAAGGCGTCGACTGCACGCTCAACGGACTGTACCTGGCGAACGGCCGCCGCCTCATCGACAATCACACGACGATCCGCCACGCCAGCCCGCACTGCTCCAGCCACGAGCTGTACAAGGGCATCCTCGACGACCAGGCGCGCGCCGTGTTCAACGGCAAGATCGTGGTCGCCATCGACGCGCAGAAGACCGACGCCAAGCAGACCAACAAGGCGCTGCTGCTGTCCGAGGACGCCCAGATCAACACGAAGCCGGAACTCGAGATATTCGCGGACGACGTCAAGTGCACGCACGGCGCCACGGTCGGCCAGCTCGACGAGGACGCGCTGTTCTACCTGCGCGCGCGGGGGCTGGCGGAACAGCAGGCCCGCAGCGTGCTGATCCACGCCTTTGCCAGCGACCTGCTGAACCGCATCGCGGTCGACTCGATCCGCGCGCAGCTCGAAGACCTGCTGCTGCGGCAGCTTCCCGGCGCGGGCGGCGGCTCCTTCGAGGTGGGCGGGAATGGCTTCGATGGGCAGTCCGGCTGAAGCCGCGGCCCCGGCCCCGGTGCTCGACGTCGAGCGCATTCGGGAGGATTTCCCGATCCTGAAGCGCCTGGTGCGCGAGCACCGGCTCGTTTACCTCGACAGCGCCGCCACGACGCAGAAGCCGCGCGCGGTGCTCGACGCCCTCGCCCGCTACTACGCGCACGGCAACGCCAACATCCACCGCGGCGTGTACGTGCTCAGCGAGGAGGCGACGGCCGCCTACGACGCGGCCCGCGTGAAGGTCCAGCGCTTCCTCAATGCCGCCGCCAGCCGCGAGATCGTCTTCACGCGCAGCTCCACCGAGAGCATCAACCTGGTGGCGCAGAGCTTCGGCCGCCGCAACATCGGGCCGGGCGACGAGATCGTCATCACGCACATGGAGCACCATTCCAACATCGTGCCGTGGCAACTGCTGTGCGAGCAGGTGGGCGCGCGGCTGCGCGTGGCGCCGATCGACGACACGGGGACGCTGCAGCTCGACGAGCTCGAACGGCTGATCGGACCGCGCACGCGGCTGGTCTCGGTGGTGCACCTCTCCAACTCGCTCGGCACCATCAACCCCGTGGGCGACATCGTCGCAATGGCCCGCGCGCGCGGCATCCCGGTGCTGATCGACGGCTCGCAGGCGGTCTACCACATGCCGGTCGACGTGCAGGCGCTCGGCTGCGACTTCTACGTGTGCACGGGCCACAAGCTGTACGGGCCCACGGGCATCGGCGTGCTGTACGGCCGGGAGGCGCTGCTGGAGCAGATGCCGCCGTACCAGGGCGGCGGCGATATGATCCGCTCGGTCACATTCGAGAAGACGACCTACGCCGATCTGCCCCACAAGTTCGAGGCCGGCACGCCGCACATAGCGGGCGCCGTCGGCCTGGGCGCCGCGGTCGACTACATCCGGGGCGTCGGCTTCGAAGCGCTCCAGGAGCACGAATCCGACCTGCTGGCGTACGGCACGGCCGCGCTGGCCGAGGTGAAGGGGCTGCGCATCATCGGCACGGCCGCCCGCAAGGCGAGCATCCTGGCGTTCGTGATGAAGGGAGCCCACCCGCACGACGTCGGCACCATCGTCGACACCGAGGGGGTCGCCCTCCGCACCGGGCACCACTGCACCCAGCCGGTCATGGACCGCTTCGGCGTCCCGGCGACCGCGCGAGCGTCGGTCGCCATGTACAACACGCGCGCGGAAATCGACGCCTTGGTGCGCGCCCTGCACCGCGTACGCGAGGTGTTTCCGGCATGAACGATCTGCGCGAGCTGTACCAGGAGGTCATCCTCGACCACAACAAGCACCCCCGCAACTTCGGGGAGATCGAGGGCGCCGACCGCCACGCCGACGGCCACAACCCGCTATGCGGCGACCGCCTGGCGATCTACCTCAACCTGGACGGCGAGCGCATCACGGACGTGACCTTTCTCGGCTCGGGCTGCGCCATCTCCAAGGCGTCGGCGTCGCTGATGACCGACGCCATCAAGGGCAGGACGGTGGCCGAGGCGCGCGCGCTGTTCGGCCGGTTCCACGCGATGATCACCGACGATGCGGACGCGCCGCCGCCGGACGGGGTCGGCAAGCTGGCCGTGCTCGCCGGCGTGCGCGACTATCCCACGCGCGTGAAGTGCGCCAGCCTCGCCTGGCACACGCTGCGCGCGGCGTGCGACGATCTCCACGAGCCGGTCACCACCGAGTGACGCGAGGGACGCATGAACATCCTGAACCTGAAGGACGCGCCGCCGCCGGAGAAGCCGGCCGAGACCACCCGCCCGCCGGAGCCGGACGGGCAGTCCTCCGGGTCCTCGTTCGACACCAGCGCGCTGACGGCGCCCCCGCCGGCCCAGGCCGCGGCCACCGAGAAGCCGGTGCAGGCCGACCCGCTCAAGACGCTGGAGCTGACGCCGAAGATCGTCGAGCAGCTCTCGACCGTCTACGACCCCGAGATCCCGGTCAACATCTACGAGCTCGGCCTGATCTACGACATCGCCGTGGAAAGCAGCGGCCTCGCGGTCATCCGCATGACGCTCACCGCCCCCGGCTGTCCGGCCGCGGTCACGCTGCCTGCCGAGGTCCAGGGCAAGGTCAAGTCGATCGACGGCGTGACCGACGCCCGCGTCGACATCGTCTGGGAGCCCCCCTGGGACAAGGACCGCATGTCGGAAGCGGCCAAGCTCCAGCTCGGCATCTTCGACTGAATCAGCGGGCCGCCGCATGGCTGGGGCCGACTTCGAGCTCGGGCGCGACAACGTCCAGTTCCTCGGCCTGGACGTCCACTACCCGGTCTTCATCGTTTCCAGCATCACCATCATCGCGTTCGTCGTCGGGGTGCTCGCGTTTCGCGACGCGGCCGCCGTCGCCTTCGACGCGCTGTACGCCTGGCTCACGTCGACGTTCGACTGGGTCTTCATGGCCGCCGGCAACGTCTGCGTCCTCTTCTGCCTGGTGCTGCTCGCGACGCCCCTCGGCCGCGTGCGGCTTGGAGGTCCGGACGCCAGGCCGGACTATTCCACGTGGTCGTGGTTCGCCATGTTGTTCGCCGCGGGCATCGGCATCGGTCTGATGTTCTACGGGGTCGCCGAGCCGGTGGAGCATTTCCAGAACCCGCCGCTCGGCGCCGATGCCGCGGACGCCGCCGCCGCGCACCGGCTCGCCATCGCCTCCGCCATCTTTCACTGGGGCGTGCACCCGTGGGCCATGTTCGCGGTGGTCGCGCTGGCGCTTGCCTTCGCCGCCTACAACCTCGGGTTGCCGCTGGCCGTGCGGTCGGCGTTCTACCCGGTGCTGGGCGATGCGGTCTGGGGCCCTTTCGGGCACGCCATCGACATCCTCGCCGTGTTCGCGACGCTGTTCGGGCTGGCGACCTCGCTCGGCCTGGGTGCGGAGCAGACGGCGGCCGGACTGAGCCACCTGTTCGGCGTGCCGGCGAACGACACGACCAAGGTGCTGCTGATCGCCGGCATCACGTCCGTCGCGCTGGCGTCCGTGATTGCGGGGGTGGACAGGGGGGTCAAGCGCCTCAGCCAGGTCAACCTGCTGCTGGCCCTGCTGCTGCTCGCCTTCGTGCTGGCGGTCGGGCCGACGCTCGACCTGTTGACCGGATTCGTCGCCAGCATCGGCCACTACCTCACGGCGATCGGACCGCTCAGCAACTGGGTGGGCCGTGACGACTTCGACTTCTTGCATGGCTGGACCACCTTCTTCTGGGCGTGGTGGATCTCGTGGACTCCCTTCGTCGGCCTGTTCATCGCCCGCGTCTCGCGCGGCCGCACGGTGCGCGGCCTCGTCGGCTGCATGCTGGTCGTCCCGATGCTGGTCTCCGCGCTCTGGATGAATGCGTTCGGCGCGACCGCGCTGTCCCACTACCTCGACGGCGGCCGCACCGAAGTGGTCGACGTCGTAATGGCGCAGCAACCGGAGCTGGCGCTGTTCAGGATGCTCGAGGCGCTACCGTTCGCGGGAATCACCTCGATCATCGGCATCGTCCTTGTGGTCATCTTCTTTGTCACCTCGTCGGATTCCGGATCGCTGGTGGTCGATACCATCACCGCCGGCGGCAAACTCGACGCGCCGGTTGCCCAGCGCGCCTTCTGGTGCACATTCGAAGGGCTGGTGGCGATTGCCCTGTTGCTCGGCGGCGGACTGGTGGCGTTGCAGGCGGCCTCTCTCGCCACCGGCTTTCCCTTCTCGCTGGTGTTGGTCGCGATGTGCTACAGCACCTGGAAGGGACTGCGCGCCGCTGACCGGCAGTCGCCATGACCGGGCCCGTGCAGCGGGCCCGACCTGGCTTGCCCTACGTCGACCGGCCGCGCGCGGCGATCGGCCAGACCGCCTCGACGATGCCGTTGCGGGCCGCGTACATCTGGTCGTAGAGATTCACCACCGGGTCGCAGTGCGACACGATCAGCTCCAGCTTGTCGCCCACTGCATAGGTACGGCTGGCGTCGGCCTCGTAGCGGATGGAGCCGAATTCGTCCGAGCCGGACGTGTAGCTCATGCCGGTCTCGCCCTTGACCCGTGACCACGGGCGGTTGATCGTGCAGGCCTTGGCGCCCGCGTCGGTCGTCGCCCGACCTTCGTACTGCGCATTCAGCACGGTGGTCAGGATGGTCAGGGCCGGCTGGAAGTCGGTATAGACGTTCGGGTCGTCCGCACCGCCGATGTCGATGTACTGCGCGTCCATGAATACGTAGCTCCCGACCTGCACGTCGGTGAAGCCGGGCGTCTGGTGGTCGATGTTGTAGGTGCCGGTCCCGCCGCCGCTGAAGATCTCCGTGCTCAGGCCGGCGCGCTGCATCTGCGCCCGGGTCTCGGCGGCGGCCGCCAGCCGCTCCAGCGTCTGCGCCTGCCGCGCCTCGAAGCCCTTGACGTGCTGCGATCCGCCGTCGTAGCAGAGCAGGCCGCGCAGCCGCAGGCCGGGCAGCCGGTCGACGAGCCGCGCCAGCTCCAGTGCCGGCGCGCCCGGGGTGATGCCGGTCCGGTGGCCGCCCGGATCCACGTCGACGACGACGTCGGCCACGATGCCAGCCGCCTCTGCCGCCTCCGAGAGATCACGGGCGTTCTCCGCCGTGTCGGTCGCCTGGATGAAATCGTCGCACTGCTTCCGCAGGTGCATCGCCCGGCGGATCTTGAACGGCGTGACGTTGCTGGTCGTCATCAGGAGCTGCTGCACGCCATGGTCGAAGAGCACCTGCGCCTCGCTCACCTTGGCCACGCAGATGCCGACCGAGCCGGTATCGAGCTGCATGCGGGCAATTGCCGGGCATTTGTGGGTCTTGGCGTGCGGCCGACTGGCGATGCCGTTCCGCGCCACCGTGCGCTGCATCGTCGCGATGTTGGCTTCCAGTGCGTCGAGGTCGACCACCAGGGCGGGGGTGTCGAGATCCTGGACCGACAGGCCCAGCGGTGTCAGCTCGCCCCCGGCCTGCTCGGCGTGATTGGCCATTTCGGCTCCGGTGTAGCCGTGAACGGACGCGGGCACCCAGACGGCGGCGCCGGCGCCGGTGGCATGCAGGAAGTCACGACGCGAAAAGGGCATGGTCATGATGGGCACTCGAGGGTGAATCCGCGGCCGCCGGTCAGAGCGGCTCCACGGTCACGTCGCTGATGACGACCGTCGAGAGCAGGCGCATGCTCGAGGCTACGTACTCCGGCGTCAGCGTGTCGACCGGCACCTTGCCGCCGTCGACGGCGTAGTTCTCCTGGTCGGAGAAGAGCACGCCGCCGACGCGCTGGAACGACGTGGCCTTGCGGAACCGCAGGCCGTTGTCGAAGTCGTAGCCGAACTGCTCGACGCGGCCGGTGTGGGGATCGAACCAGAACGTGTAGGCGTCGTCGGCGTCGTTGCTGCTGCCGGGCGTGAAGGTGACCTTCACGCGCCGCAGCTCGCGGCCGTCCCACGTCTCGAGGCCGCGGTCCTCGAAATGGACGTCGCCGCCCTTGAGCGTGTAGGGCAGCAGCGGGAAGAAGACGCGGGCGTCGACGAACGCCCGGGCGCGGCGCTCGTTCTCGGCGTCGAGCGGCAGCTCCTCGCCGCCGCGCCACTCGCTCACGCCGTCATTGGTCAGCCTTACCCGCCGCTCTGGCCGGCCGTCTCCCGCGGGATTGATCACCACGTGCTCGTACTCGCCGCCGTCGCGCATCGCCTCGATCCGGAAGCTGCCCGAGAGCGAGGTGATGGTCATCGTGATGGTCGAGCCCTCGTACAGATCGCCGCCGTGGAACTCGATGGACTGCGCCACGATGTCCGGCAGGTCGGGTTCCACCATTCCGGAGTCGCAGCCGGCCGCGGCGGCGGCCAGGGCGAGCAGGACGGCGGGCGCGAGGTGTCGCAGGCGCATGGCTCTCTCCTTGGCAGGTCCCTCCGTGCAGTCTATCAGCCGCTGCCCGCGCCACCTCCGTCGAACGAGGCGCCGCAACCGTCGGTTCGTTGCGGATGTCAGGTGTCCAGCAGGCCGAACGCGCGCACGGGGAACGAGCCCATGCCGCGGACTTTCACCGGGACCGCGAAGAAGCGGAAGCCGTCGTCGGGCAGCGCGTCGAGTCCGCGCAGGTGCTCCACCACCGGGATGCCGGCGCCGAGCAGCACCGAATGCGCCGGGCGGGCGCCGTCCGCGGTGTCGTCGATGTTGAGCGAATCGATGCCGGCCAGGGCCGCTCCCCGGTCCCGCAGCAGCTCGGCGGCGGCGCGCGTCAGGAACGGATGTCCCTCGCAGTAGGCGGGCGTGCGCCAGCGGCGGTCCCATCCCGTCTGGACGAGCACGGCGCACCCGGACACGTCGCGCCGTTCGAACAGCTCCGGACCCAGCGCCCGGTGTTCACCCGCCGCGCGGCACACGAGGGCCGGCAGGTTCGCTAGCGACGCCAGCTCCAGGTCGGCCAGATCGCCCCCTTGCGCGTAGCGGTGGAACGGCGCGTCGACATACGTGCCGGTGTTGGCGACCATCTCGATGCGGCCGATCTGGAACGTGGTGCCGGGGTCGTAGCTGGCCGCCGAGTCCGCGCGCGAGAGGTGATCGGCTATGACCGGCGCGGGCAGTCCCGGGTAGGTCGTCATGCCGTGCTCGACGGTGTGGGACAGGTCCACGAGGCGCATGGCGTGCGGCACAGGGTATCACCACGGGCTGCCAGGTCGGCGCGTCGGGCATAATCGATCGCATGCCTGAACGCGTGCGGGTGTTCGCGCCGGCGACCGCGTCCAACCTCGGACCGGGGTTCGACGTCTTGGGATTGGCTCTGGAGCGGCCGGGCGACCTGGTGGAGGTCGAGCTCCGGGACGAGCCGGGCGTCGAGATCACCGAGGTGACCGGCGCGGACTCGCTCAGCACGGACCCGCGGGAGAACGTGGTCGGCATCGCCGCGCAGGCGGCGCTGGAGCATTTGAACGTAACGGACCGCGGCATCCGGCTGGCGCTGCACAAGCAGATGCCGCTCGGCAGCGGCCTGGGCAGCTCGGCGGCCAGCAGCGTGGCGGGCGCGGCAGCGGTCGGCGCCCTGTTCGGCGACTCGCTCCCGAAGGAGGCGCTCGTGGGCTGCGCCCTGCGCGGCGAGGCCGCGGCTTCGGGCGCCCCGCACGCCGACAACGTCGCGCCGTGCGTGCTCGGCGGCATCGTGTTGATCCGCGGCAACGACCCGCTCGACCTGATCCGGTTGCCGGTGCCCGATGCGTTGCGCATCGTGCTCGTCCATCCGCACGTGGAGGTGCTGACGGCCGAGGCGCGGCGGCTCGTCGCGCAGCACCGCTTCGCCATCGGCCAGGCGGTCGCCAACCTCGGCAACATCGCGGCGCTGGTGCACGCACTCCACACCGGCGACCTGGAGCTGTTCGGCCGCAGCATCGGCGACGCGCTGGTCGAGCCGATCCGGGCGCCCTTGGTGCCCGGTTTCGCAGAGGTCCGCCGCGCAGCTCTGGAGGCCGGCGCCCTGGGCTGCTCCATCTCCGGCTCGGGGCCGTCGCTGTTCGCTTTCGCCGCTTCCGATTCCGCCGCGGACGCGGTGGCGGACGCCATGCAGGCGGCGTTCGCCGCTACCGGGGTGGACAGCGATCGCTACGTCGGGCCGGTCAACCGCCGCGGTGCGGGCGTGGTCGCAGGTTGAGGCGGCCAACCGTGCCAGCACCGGCGCCAACGATTCTCTATTCCGAGTCGGCCGCGGTGCGCCTGGACGCGGCGCGGCGCTTCATCGCGTCCGTCCCGCCGGCCGGCGAGTGCACCGTCGTCGGCGAGAGCCGCGACGCCGCGGACGACTTCGCCCGCGAAATCCTGAAGGGTGAAGGCGCCCGCTTCGGCCTGCACCGCTTCAGCGTGCGGCAACTGGCCGCGCAGCTCGCGGCCGCGGACCTCGCGCGCCGGGGCTGCGCACCGGCGGTCGGGCTCAACGTGGAGGCGGTGGCGGCGCGCGCCGCATTCGAGGCGCGCAACGCCGCTGCTCTCGGGCGCCTGGACACGGTTTCGCGGGTGCCGAGCTTCGCGCGCACGCTGGCGGCGACGCTTGAGGAGCTGCGGCATGCCGGCGTCGACCTTGCGAGGCTGGGCGATCTGGACGCTGCCGCCGCCGACCTGGCGGCCCTGGCCGGCAGCTACGACCGGCAGCTTGCGGCAGCCGGGCTGGCCGACGCGGCGGAGCTCCTGCGGACGGCTGCAACCGCCGCAATGGCCGGGGAATCATTGCCGCCGGGTCCGGTTCTGCTGCTGGACGTCGCGGTCACGGACGACGCCACGCGCGCGCTGGTGGCCGCCCTGGCGGTGCGCGCCCCGCGGCTGCTCGCCACCGTTCCGGCGGGCGACCGGCGCACGCTGGAAACGCTGCGGCAACTGCCGGGCGCCGAGGTACAGGAACCCGCACCGCAGGACGGTCCCGGCGCGCTGGCGCGCATGCGCCGCTACCTCTTCACCGCGGACGCGCCGCCGGCCCGGCCGGCGGCGTCCGCGACGGAGGGCGAGGTCGTGTTCTTTTCCGCGCCCGGCGAGGGCCGCGAGTGCGTCGAGATCGCCCGCGAGATCCTCAAGGAAGCCGGGGACGGCGTCCCGCTGGACCGGATAGCCATCCTGGTGCGCGCGCCGCACGTCTACGCGGCGCCGCTGGAGACCGCGCTGAGCCGCGCCGGCGCACCGGCCTGGTTTGCCCGCGGCACGCGCACCCCGGATCCGGCCGGCCGGGCGTTTCTGCTGCTGCTGGCCTGCGCGGCGGAGCGGTTGTCGGCGCGCCGCTTCGCCGAGTACCTCTCCATCGCGCAGGTGCCGCCGGCCGCGGCCAGCGGCGGCCCGCCCGCGGGCGAGCAGACTTGGCGGCATCCCGCACAGGCGGCGGAATTGCTCCCGTCGCCGGCGCTGCCCGAGCAGCCGCGCCCGAAAGCGGTGGCCCCGGATCCACCGCACGGCTCCGCCGCCTCCGCGGAGGACGCGGCGGCTGCAGTGCGCACGCCCTGGCAGTGGCACCGCCTGCTCGTCGACGCGGCCGTAGTCGGCGGTCTCGACCGCTGGCGGCGCCGGCTGGACGGCCTGGCGCGGGAGCTGGAGCTGCGCCGCGATGCATGTGCCCGCGACGATCCGGAAGCGGCCCGCCTGCCGGCCATCGAACGCGACCTGCGCGACCTCGGCCACCTGCGGGAGTTCGCGCTGCCGGTCATCGAGCGGCTGGCCGCGTTCCCCGACGAAGCGCCCTGGGGCGACTGGCTGGATGCGCTGGAAACGCTGGCGTCCATGACGCTGCGGCAGCCGGACCACGTGCTGGCCGTGCTGGGGGAGTTGCGGCCGATGGCGCGGGTCGGTCCGGTCGCGCTGGCGGAAGTGCGCGACGTGCTGGGCGGGCGGCTGTCGGAGCTTCCGTCGTTCGCGCCCGCGCAGCGCTACGGCCGGGTGTTCGTGGGGCGTCCCGAACAAGCCCGCGGGCGCCGGTTCGACGTGGTGTTCGTGCCGGGCCTGGCGGAACGGATCTTCCCGCAGAAACACCGCCAGGACCCGCTGCTGCTCGACGCTGCGCGGCGCAGCCTCAATGCGGGTGCGGCCGGTGAGCCGGGGCTGCCGACGCGGGACGACCGGGTCGCCCGCGAACGCCTCCTGCTGCAGATCGCCGCCGGCGCCGCCGCGCGGCGGCTGTATCTGTCGTATCCCCGGCTCAGCGTGGCCGATTCACGTCCCCGCGTGCCGTCGTTCTACGCCCTCGACGTCGAACGGGCGCTCACCGGGAAGGTGCCGGACTACCGGGACTTCGAGCGGGCCGCCGGAGGCCGTGCCAGCGCGCGCCTGGACTGGCCGGCGCCGGCCGATCCGGACGACGCCGTGGACGATGCGGAACACGACCTGGCGGTGCTGGGCCCGCTGCTCCGTCGCGAGGTCGACGGCGACGTGACCGGCCGCGCGCGCTATCTCCTGCAGTTGAATCCCGGGCTGCGCCGCTCGCTGGTGGCGCGCTGGGCGCGCTGGAAGCGCCCCTGGTCGCGCTATGACGGCCTGCACGGACTGACGTCCGAGTCGCTGGCCGCCCTTGCGCCGTACCGGCTGTCGCGCAAGCCCTACTCGGTCTCGGCGCTGCAGCGGTTCGCAGTCTGCCCCTACCAGTTCCTGCTGGCGGCCATCTACCGGCTCGAGCCGCGCCCCGACCTGCAGCCGCTCGAACGGATGGAGCCGCTCACGCGCGGCAGCCTGTTCCACGAGGTGCAGGCCGAGCTGCTGCGCGAGCTGTGGCAGCGGCGGGCTGCGCCGATCACGCACGAGAACCTGCGCGGGGCCGAGGCGGCGCTGGATGCGGTGCTCGACCGGGTGGCCGCTCGCTATCGGGAAGCGCTGGCGCCGGCCATCGACCGCGTATGGTCCGACGAGGTGGAGACGCTGCGCATCGACCTCAAGGGGTGGCTGCAGAACCTGGCCGAGGAGGGCGCCGAGTGGGTGCCGCTGCACGCCGAGTTCGGCTTCGGTTTCGCTGGGGGCGACGGCCGGGACGAGAAAAGCGTTCCGGAGCCCGTGACGCTTGACGGCCGCTGGCTGCTGCACGGGGTGGTGGATTTCATCGAAGGCCGGGCCGGCGAAGAGTCTACCGGCGCGCTGCGCGTGACCGATCACAAGACCGGCCGCAACCGTCACCCCGACCGCATCGTGGTGCGCGGCGGCGAGGTGCTGCAGCCGGTGCTGTACGCCCTGGCGGTGGAGCAGGCGCTCGGCCGTCCGGTGGCGGAATCCCGCCTGTTCTTCTGCACGGTAGGCGGCAGCTTCTCCACCCGTCCCGTGCGCCTCGGCGACGACGAGCGCCGCCGGGGCATCGAGGTGCTGGAGATCGTCGACCGCGCCATCGAGGCGGGCAGCCTGCTGCCGGCGCCGCGCGAGGGCGCCTGCAACTGGTGCGATTTCAAGACCGTGTGCGGGCCGTGGGAGGAGGTCCGCTCCGGGCGGAAGGACCCCCAGCCGCTGGCGGACCTGCGCGCGCTGCGGGCGATGCCGTAGGCGGAGAGGCATGGATCATACGGCCGGCCTTGTCGACGGCGCCGCGCGCGAGCGCATCCGTACCGCGCTCGACGAGAGTCTGTTCGTCGAGGCGGCCGCGGGCACCGGCAAGACGACCGTGCTCGTCTCCCGCATCGTCAACGTGCTTGCCGCGGGGGCGGCGCGGGTCGATCAGATCCTCGCAGTGACGTTCACGGAAAAGGCGGCCGGCGAGCTGAAGCTGCGCCTGCGCCAGGAGCTGGAGCGGGCGCGCCGCGACAACGGGGCGGCGGCGCACCTGGACGACGCCATCGCGCGCCTGGAAGACGCGCAGGTGAGCACGATCCACAGCTTCTGCGCCGACCTGGTGCGCGAGCGGCCGGTCGAGGCGCAGGTCGATCCCGGCTTCGATGTGCTTGCCGATCCGGATGCGCGCCGGTTGTTCGACCGCGCCTTCGACGGCTGGATGGAGGAAGCGCTCGCCGACCCGCCCGAGGGCGTCCGCCGCGCGCTGCGCCGCCGCTCGGCCGGCGGTTTCGAACCGGTTCCCTCTTCCGGCGAGCCGACGCGCCGCCTGGCCGGCGCCGCCTGGCGCCTCGCGGAATGGCGCGACTTCACCGCCCCCTACCGCCGGGACCCGTTCCCGCGCGAGGTGGAAATCCGGAAGGTCGCCCAGGCGCTGCTGGCCTTCGCCGACCTGACCGCGCTGGCCGGGGACCAGCGGCATGATCGGCTGTATCTCGACACGCGTCCCGCGCGGCTGCTGGCCGACTCGATCCGCGCACCGGCGGGCGGCCGGCCCGATGACGACGGCCTCGAGGCGCAGCTCGTGGAGCTGTCGGCGAACCGTGACTTCATGAAGCCCCGTAGAGGGAGCGGCCGTATGTACGGCGGGGGCGTCACGCGGGCGGCGGTCCTGGAGCGGCACGCCGAGCTGGCCGATCTGCTGCTCACGTTCCGGACCGCTGCCGACGCCGATCTCGCCGCCTGCCTGGAGCGGGAGCTGCGCGCGCCGGTGGCGCGCTACGAGCAGCTCAAGGCGGCCGCCGGCGCCCTGGACTTCCTCGACCTGCTGCTGCGCGCACGCGACCTGATCCGCGACGACGCCGGCGCGCGGCGCGACTTCCAGCGGCGCTTCACGCGCATCTTCGTCGACGAGTTCCAGGACACGGACCCGCTGCAGGCCGAGCTGCTGCTGCTGCTGGCCGCTGACGACCCGGACGAGCGCGACTGGGAGCGCACCTGCCCGCGCCGCGGCGCGCTGTTCGTCGTCGGCGACCCGAAGCAGTCGGTCTACCGCTTCCGCCGCGCCGACCTCGACGTGTACGCCCGCGTGCGGACGCAGCTCGAAACGCAGGGCGTGCCGGTGCTGCACCTGACGAGCAGCTTTCGCGGCGTGCCGTCGATCCAGCGCTGCGTCAACCGGGCGTTCGCTCCGCGGATGACAGGAGGATCGGCCGGCGGCCCGCCGTACGTGCCGCTGTCGCCGACGCGCGGGGACCCCGCCGAGCAGCCGGCGCTGGTCGCGCTGCCGGTGCCGCGCCCGTACGGCAAGTATCGCGTGTCGGCCGCCGCCATCGAGAAATCCTTGCCGGACGCCGTCGGCGCGTTCGTGCGCTGGCTCCTCTACGAGAGCGGCTGGACGATCACCGAGAGCGGCGCCGGCGAGCGCCGTGTCTCGCTCCAGCCCCACCACGTCTGCGTGCTGTTTCGCCGCTTCCAGCACTACCGGAGGGACATGGCCCGCCCGTACGCCGATGCGCTGGAGGCGCGGGACGTCCCGCACCTGCTCGTGGGCGGGCGCTCGTTCCACGAGCGCGAGGAGGTGGTGACGATCCGGGCGGCGCTCGCGGCCATCGAGTGGCCGGACGACCGGCTGTCGGTCTTCGCGACGCTGCACGGGTCGCTGTTCGCCGTCGACGACGAGACGCTGTTCGCGTACTTCAACCGCTACGGCGTGCCGCGCCCGTTCCGGATTCCGGACGCGTTGCGTGACGGCGGGTCTGCTTCGGATCGCGAGCGGTTCCGGCCGATCACCGCAGCCCTGGAGTTGCTGGAGGAGCTGCACGGACTGCGCAACGCGCGGCCGGTCGACGTCACCCTGGGCCGGCTGCTGGAGGCGACCCGTGCGCACGCCGGCTTCGCCATGCGCCAGTCCGGACGGCAGGCGCTGGCCAACGTCCTGCAGATCGCCGAGATGGCCCGCCAGCACGACGCCTCCGGCGGCCTCTCGTTCCGCAGCTTCGTCGAGCACCTGCTGGAAGAGGCGGAGGCCGGGCGCGGGGAGGAGGCGCCGATCCTGGAGGAGGGCGCCGAGGGGGTGCGCCTGATGACGGTGCATCGCGCCAAGGGGCTCGAGTTCCCGGTGGTCGTGCTCGCGGATCCCACCTGCCGCCTGCAGCGCCCGGGGGCCGACCGCTACATCGATCCGGAGCGGGGCCTGTGCGCGCTGCGGCTCGCAGGCTGCGCGCCGTGGGACCTGATCGAGCACGAGCAGGAAGAGGTGATGCGGGAGGAGGCCGAGGCGGTGCGGGTGGCGTACGTTGCAGCCACCCGCGCCCGCGACCTGCTGGTGGCCCCGGTGATCGGCGACGGGCCGCGCGAAGGCGGCTGGACCAGCCCGCTGGACGACGCGACATATCCTCCCCTGAGCGAACGGCGCGTGGCGGAAACGGCCCAGGCGTGTCCCCGCTTCGGACGCGACTCGGTGCTGCAGCGGCCCGACGGCGACCCGGCGTCGGAGGCGACCGTCGCGCCCGGCCTGCACCGCTTCGGGGACGCGCCGGACGGCGGCGACGGCTACGCGGTGGTGTGGTGGGATCCGCACGTGCTCGACCTCGACGTGGCCGCCCGTTTCGGCATCCGGCAGGAAGAGCTGCTGTCGAAGGCGGTCGCGGACGAGACGGTCGCGCGCGACCTGCAGCGCTACCGCGACTGGCGTGACCGGCGCGACCTGATCCGGGAGCGGGCGGCCGCGCCGAGCCTGGTGGTGGAGACCGTCACCCATCGCGCGGAAGCGCTTGCCGCCGGCAGTCCGAACGTCGCGGCTCCCGCGGTGGAGGTGGTCGGCGCGGCGCCGGATGCCGAGCGCCCGGCCGGCCCGCGGTTCGGGTCGCTCGTCCATGCGCTGCTCGCGGTCGCGCCGCTGGACCGACCGGCGGGCGTGGAGGAGCTGGCCGAACTGCAGGGCCGGATCCTCGGCGCCACGGAGGACGAGATCGCGGCTGCCGCGGCCGCCGCCGCGGCCGCGCTGCGGCATCCGCTGCTGGAACGGGCCCGCGCCGCCGCCGGGCGCGGCGAATGCCGCCGCGAAGCGCCGGTGGCCGGCCGCGACGGCCGCGGCACGCTGATCGAAGGGGTCGTGGACCTGGCGTTCCGCGAGGCGGGCGCCTGGACCGTGGTCGACTTCAAGACCGACCACGAGCTGGATGCCGAGCTGGACCGCTACCGCCGCCAGGTGGCGTTGTACGCGGAGCTGGTCGCCAGAGCGACCGGCGAGCAGGCGACGCCCCTGCTGCTCCGAATCTAACCAGGCGATGCAGGCTAAGATGACGCGTATGGCGGGCAGTTCGAAGCGTCCCCGGCGGCAATCACCGCCCCGGCTGCGTCCGGCGCGCCGCCGCCGGCAGGTGCTGCTGGTGCTGGTGGCGGTAGCCGCCGGCGGCTGGGCCCTGGGCTACGCCGGCCTGCCGGAGAGGTCGTCGCAGGGCGCCGCCGCCAACGTAGTCCAGTCGCTGCGCGTCGACGTGCTGCGCGAGCTGCACCACGACACCTCCGCCTACACGCAGGGCCTGCTCTGGTGGGACGGCAGCCTGTACGAGAGCACCGGCCGCTATGGAGAGTCGCGGTTGCGGCGCCTCGACCCGGCGACCGGCGCGGTGGAGCAGCAGGTCGCGGTGCCGCCGGCGTTCTTCGGCGAGGGTATTGCGCGCGCCGGCGACCAGTTGATCATGCTGACGTGGATGGCCGAGCGCGCGCTGGTCTACGACCTGCGCAGCTTCGACGCCGTGCGCACTTTCCGCTATCGGGGCGAAGGGTGGGGCCTCTGCCACGACGGCGACCGGCTCGTCATGAGCAACGGCTCCGACACGCTGACGTTTCGCGATCCGGAGTCGTTCGAGCCGGTCGGCGAGGTGCGCGTGACGCTGCGCGGCCGGCCGCGGGACCAGCTCAACGAGCTGGAGTGCGTGGACGGCGCCGTGTACGCCAACGTCTGGCAGGAGGACTTCATCGTGCGGATCGACCCGGCCAGCGGCCGGGTGACGCACCAGATCGACGCGTCCGGCCTCCTGACGCGCGAAGAGGCGCGCGGGGTCGACGTGCTCAACGGGATCGCCTATCAGCCGGACGACGGCACCTTCTACATCACCGGCAAGTGGTGGCCGAAGATGTTCGAGGTCCGCTTCGTCGAGTAACCCGGGGACGTCTCTGACCTGGGATCCTGACCGCCGGCCCGAACATCTTCAACGGCGGGCACGCGCTCAAGGTATCCAAATCGCCCGCCGCGAGACGCTGGAGGCGGTCGGCTGGAAAGCGGGAAAGTGACTCAATCCTGGAAAGCGTCCGATGCAAACGCTGATCTCGTATAGCTTGAAGCACCTCAGGGGAGACCTCTTCGGGGGCGTCACGGCGGCAGTGGTTGCGCTGCCGACCGCGCTGGCCTTCGGTCTCGCATCGGGCATCGGTCCCGAAGCCGGCGTCTACAGCGCCGTCGCCGTCGGCTTCTTCGCGGCGGTCTTCGGTGGCACTCCCTCCCAGATCTCCGGCCCCACCGGGCCGATGACGGTCGCCATGGCGGTGGTCGTCACACAGCACGCCGAGAGCCTCGCGGAGGCCTTCAGCATCGTCATGCTGGCGGGTCTGCTGCAGATCTTGCTGGGCGCGCTGCGCATCGGGAGCTTCGTCAGCTATACGCCCTATTCCGTGGTCTCCGGTTTCATGTCGGGCGTCGGCGCCATCATCATCGCCATACAGGTTCTGCCGTTGCTCGGCGCACCCGCGGTCTCCGGCGGCCCGGTCGGCGCCATCCTCGCCTGGCCCGCGGCCGTGGCATCCATCAACGCCGACGCCCTGATCGCCGGCGCCGTGGCGCTGGCGGTGGCCTTCCTCTGGCCCCGCAGGGCCCGCAGGTTTCTGCCCGCTCCGCTGGCCGCCCTGATCACGGGGACACTTGCGGCCGTCATCTGGCTCCCCGAGGCTCCGGTCATCGGGCCGCTGCCGGCGGGCCTGCCCAGCCTGCATGCGCCGGTGCTGTCGCCCGCCTTCCTCGCGGGCGCGCTGGAGCCGGCGTTCATACTCGCGTTGCTCGGCTCGATAGACAGCTTGTTGACGTCGCTGATTGCCGATGCGCTCACCCGCACGCAGCACAACGCCAACCGCGAGCTCGTGGGGCAGGGACTCGGCAACATCGCGGCGGGCGTCATCGGCGCGTTGCCCGGCGCCGGGGCGACGATGGGCACCGTGGTCAACATCCAGGCCGGCGGTCGCAGCGCGGTTGCCGGCGCCGTGCGTGCTTTCCTGCTCCTGGTCGTCGTGCTCGTCGCGGGACGGATTACCGAGCCGATCCCCCACGCGGTGCTCGCCGGCATCCTGATCAAGGTCGGCGTGGACATCATCGACTGGCGCTTCCTCACCCGCGTGCGCCGTATCCAACCCGATTACGTCGCGGTCATGTCGCTGACCCTGCTCGTGACCGTCTTCATCGACCTCGTGTCCGCGGTGGCCCTGGGCCTGATCGTCTCCGCGCTGCTGCACGCGCGGCAGTTCGAACGCCTGGAGCTAGACCAGGTGGTGTCGACGCCGCTGCTGGATACGACGTTCCTCTCCGACTCAGCGGACGAGAACGAAGAGGCCGGCGCAGACGAGGCCTACGAGGCGCGGGTCGGGCTCGTCAGCTTGCGGGGCAGCTTCACCGTGGCCTCCGCCCACGAGATGGCGCGGGTGATCGGTGCGGACATCCGCGAACACCAGGTAGTGATCCTGGACTTCTCGAAGACGACCCACATGGACGACAGCGCAGCCGAGGTCGCCGCCCAGCTCGTGGACGCCGCCGACGAGGCGGACACCGACTGCATCATTCTGGGTCTCTCCGGCGACGTGGCCGACGTCCTGAACTCGCTCGGCGTGTTCAGGACCATTCCGGACGAACGGTTCGTAGACAGCCTGGACGATGCGAGGACATTGGCGAGGACCATCGTGGGGCGGAGAGCACCGCGTGAGGGACGGGCATGACGTCGCCGGCTGCGGCTAGCGCCGCGGCACCGCGGTGCGCCCGCCGCCCGAGCCGCCCCGTGAGCCACCACCGCCGCCCGACGAACCGCCGCTGGAGAACCCGCCCCGCGACACCGAGCCGCCCGACGATCCGCCGCTGGACGACCCGCCGCCCGAGGTGAAGCCGCCGGGGACCGCGCCCGACCCGCCTCCGCCGCTCCAGCCCCGCTGCGAGACCCGCGTGAATCCCACGCCTGGAACCGCCCGGCTGGAAGGTTCGTCTCCACCGCCGACGCCGTCGGCGAGGACCACGAACGGCGTGGCGAATCCGCCGTACAGGTAGGGGTCGTAGTAACCGCGGCTCCAGAAGTGGTAGCCGAGCGGGGTGACGTAGTACGGGTAATAGCTGTTGTACCAGATCGGGTCGTGGAACCCGCTGAAGCCGCGCCAGCCGCCGGACGACCAGGAGCCGCCGCGGTCGCGCCGCTCGACGACGAACCGCTCCGGATAGGCCAGCGCCACGAGCAGGTCGATCACGCCACCGCTGATCCCCGCATCGTCGAGCGCAACCAGCGCGTCGGCGTCGAGCGGCAGCGTCGGCTCGGTCTCCACCAGCAACGCCTCGACCGCCCGCGCCGAGCTGCGTTCGCTGGCGTCTATCACCGCCGGCAGGTCGAGCGCAGCCGCGGCGTTGCGCCGGGCCTGGTTGACGTCGGTCCAATCGATCCCGATGGCGTCATCCCCCAGCCGCGCGTCCTGCTCGGCCGGCCGCAGCGGCGCGTAGCGGCGGACCTCCACCAGTTGGCGTCCGCCGACCTCGATCACCTGGATATCCGCCCACGTAGCCGCCGAAGCCATGAGACTTACGCCGGTCACCCTGCGCGCGGGCTGGTCGCTGCACTGGAGCTCTGCCTGGGTGAACAGGCGGCGTCCGTCCGCCGACCACTCGCTCCGCTCCCAGCCGGCGCAGTCGGTCTCCCGCACGTCGCGGCGGACGCCGTCGGCCACGAGCGTCCGGTCGACCAGCACCCGATCTCCGGTTTCCGCCGTCAGGTTGACGCCGCCCGTTTCGGCCTCCGGCCGCACGCAGACCAGCGTCCGGTCCAGCAGGTCGGCGGTCTCGCTGACCTCGTCCGCGGCCGACGGGTCGAGCTGCTCCTCCCAGAGCTGCCAGCACCCCAGCCAGGGGCGCCAGCGCGCGTCGACCTCGCCGGCCGCTCCCGCCACGACCGGCGCGGGTCCCCGCACCGCCGCCGGCATGTTCGGCGGCGTGTGGCCCGACGGCTGCAACACCCAGAGCACCAGCCCCGTTGCCAATCCGGAAACGATTGCGATCATGACGTCACTCCCTTGCTGGCACGTCAGAACAGGAAACGGATGCCGGCCCCTACCCGCATGCCGGACAGATCGAAGTCGTCGAATCCCTCGAAGGCGTCAGTCGGCTCGGCCGAGGCGCGCATGTACCGCGCCTCCACGGTCAGATAGAGCCGCTGCAGCAGGCGGATGTCGGCGCCGCCGAACAGGTGGACGCTCGGGGTCCAGCCGTTCGACCACAGATGGTCCTCGAAGATCGTCAGATCGGCCTGGTCGACGAATTCGCCGATCAGGTCCAGCCCGTAGCGCTGCATGCCGGCGCCGACGCCGACGTACGGCACCACCGCGTTCGGGATCCAGGCGTATTGTCCGATGGCCCGGCCGCGGGGAATGAGAGCGAACGCAACGCTCGCGTTGAAGTCCGTCTGGGTGACCGAGACGTCCTGCGCGATCGGCAGCCCGTCGCTCCCGACGAACTCCCTGAACTCGGTGGTGGCGTCGGGCATCTTCACGTGGTCGATGCCGACCCGCACGTCGAGCCGCGGCGTCATCGCGAACCCCACGTCGAAAGCGACGCCGAGCGCGTCGAAGTCGCGCGGCTCGAGCGTCAGGATCTCGGTGAGGAAGCCGTGCACTTCGCTGTCGGCGCGCGCGCGGTGCCAGTTGAAGCGGACGCCCACCGCGTTGCCGGGCCGGCCGAAGAGAAAGCCCGGCTCGCCGGCCGCCGGCTCCTGCTGCACCGCCGCGCCCTCCGTCTCACCCGGCGATGCGCCCGCCGGTGCGGCCAGCACCGCCAGTCCAACGGCCGCCAGCACCAGCCCGCCCGCCGCGTCGATCCGCATATTCCTCCATCGTATCCGCGACGCCCACCGCCCGCAACGGTGGATCCATTTGGAAAATTGACACCGCCGCGAGAATGATTGATCGTTGCGGGGCGCCGGTGGGCTCGGCGGCAGGTTGCCGGGCAGGCCGGTGGCGCGGGAGGAGGCGGCAATGAACGGGCGGATGATATGCGGGCTGGCGTTGGGCGCGTGCGCGGCGGCGGCGGTGTTCGTGCTGGCCGCCGGGCCGGGCGCCGGCACGGGGCTGGCGCAGGGCGGCGGCGTCGAGATTGACCCGGACGATATCGGCGGCGTCGTGACCAGCGCCGGCGGTCCGGAGGTGGGCGTCTGGGTGATCGCCGAGACGACGGATCTGCCCACGCGCTTCATCCGCATCGTGGCGACCGACGAGCAGGGCCGCTACGTGCTGCCCGATCTGCCGGACGCGCGCTATGACGTCTGGGTGCGCGGCTACGGCCTCGTCGACTCCGAGCGCGTCTCGGCGCGGCCGGGACAGCACCTGGATCTGAGCGCCGTCGTTGCGCCCGACGCGTTCGCGGCGGCGCAGGTCTACCCCGCGGCGTGGTGGCTGTCGATGGTCGAGCTGCCGCCGGGCGAGCATTCCCAGCAGTGGCTGGGCAGCATGGTCACCGTTTGCCTGAGCTGTCACCAGATCGGGAACGAAGCCA
Organism: Vicinamibacterales bacterium; assembly: GCA_965207665.1. GTDB lineage: Bacteria > Acidobacteriota > Vicinamibacteria > Vicinamibacterales > UBA8438 > JAAXGX01. The sequence continues at coordinate 331,533 of CBDBMV010000002.1, read as the reverse complement.
CGCGCACCATCCCGGCCGACATCCTCGCATCCTCCGACTCGCACCTGGAGGCATGGGACAAGCGCGCCGCCATGGGTCCGATGGGCGCCTTCATGAACGCCGGCTGGGAGCGCTTCGGCGAGCAGCGCGCCATGTTCGCCGACTGGACGGAGCGGATAGCCGCCGGCGCGGCGCCGCGCCAGACGCCGGCACGGCCGGGCCTGCTGGAGCGCAACGTCGTGGTGACGCTATGGGACTGGGGCACCGAGCTGGACGGCAGGACCGACAGCACCGGTTCGGACGTGCGCGACGCCACGGTCAACGCGAACGGTCTCGTCTACGGCGTCGTCCAGCCGAGCGACATCCTGGCGGTGATCGATCCCGTCGAGCACCGCGCATTCAACATCCCCATCCCGACGGACGCGCCGCGCATCATGACCGACACACCGGAGTCGCCCTACTACGGCAACGAGGCGATCTGGGCGCGCGCGGCGGACCCGCGCAGCGTCGCCATGGACGGCGAGGGCCGCGTGTGGCTCACCGGGCGCGTCCGCGGCGAGGATGCGCAGCCGGACTTCTGCACCGACCCGGGCAATCGCTTCGCCGACTACTTCCCGCTGGAGCGCGGCCGGCGGCAGGTGTTCATGTACGACCCGGAGACGGAGGAGTTCAGCGGCATCGACACCTGCTTCTCTTCCGACCACAACCAGCTCAGCCACGACGATGTCTTCTACTACGGGTTCCGGGACGGGGTCGGCTGGATCGACACGAAGATATGGGACGAGACGGGCGACGCCGAGGCGGCCCAGGGCTGGTGTCCGACCGTCATCGACACGAACGGCGACGGGGTGATCTCGCCCGGCTGGACGGAGCCGGACGAGCCGGTGGACCCGGCGCGCGACCACCGCGTGGCGTACGGCTGCTACTCGCCGGCGGTGAACGACGTGGACGGCAGCATCTGGTGCTCTGACAACGGCCCCACCGACGACACGCTGGTGCGGCTCGACCTGGGAGACAATCCGCCGCTGTCCTGCGTTTCCGAGATGTACAAGCCGCCGCCGACCGTAACGGACCCGCCGGCGTACGGCAGCGGCGGACTGCATCTGACGCGCGACGGCGTCGCCTGGCAGGACTGGCGCGGCAGCGGCCACTTCGCGTCGTTCGACCGTAGCCGGTGCGACAACACGAGCGATCCGACAGCCAGCGGGCAGAGCTGCCCGCAGGGCTGGACGTTCAACCGGATGTTCAAGCCGACGTTCGAGAACGCCTCGATGCCGATCAACGCCGACGAGAGCTACCTGACGCAGGTCGACCACCACGACGTGCTCGGCTTCGGCCCGGAGACGCCGGTCTACGGCGACGTGAACACCGACGCGCTGCAGGTGTTCATTCCGTCGACGGGGGAATTCGTGACGATGCGCGTGCCGTATCCGATGGGTTTCTTCTCGCGCTCCTCGGTCGGCCGCATCGACGACCCGACGAGCGGCTGGAAGGGCAAGGGGCTCTGGTCGAGCTACTCGAACTACGCCGCGTGGCACCTCGAGGGTGGCCAGGGCACGCTGCAGAAGGCGGTCAAGTTCCAGGTCCGCCCGCACCCGCTGGCGAAATAGCACAACCTGCGGGCAGCCGTGGCAAGCGGTCGGCTGGCCAATTCAGAAGCGGGTGTGGAGACTGACCTGGATCTGCCCCTTCGAGCCACCCGGCACCGTCTGGATCATGTAGCCGACCTGGAGCTGGGACCCGTCGCTGATTCCGAAGCCGAGTGCGGTGTAGAACCGGTTGCGGTCGAAGCGCTCCACAGTCCTGCCTTGCCCGATTTCGAGCTCCCCGTTGACGAAGACTTCGTTGTACAGCGCCAGGTAAATGGACCCGTTTCCGGTCCCGCGTCCATTTAGCGCGACGTCGCCGAAGAGGGCGTAGCGAAACCGTGTCCGGAAGTCCTGGCCGTCAACCCAACGCTGTTCGTAGCGGTAGCGGTGGCGCAGAAAAACGACCCGTCCAAAAGCCTGGCGAACCAACGCCTCCTGATACACGCGCCGCTCTGCGCTGGTCTCGTCGCTGACGCCGAAGGCGCCGCTCGTGATGTGCGCCACACCGCCAGTTACCAGCACGGGGGCTGCGGGCAACTGGTAGGTCAGGCCACCCCGGATCAGCAATTGCTCCAGGTCGGTTCCCATATTCCAGTTGCGGTGCTGCACGTCGCCCTGTAGTCCCAGCGGCGTGTCGTCGAAGCGAGTCGACCAGAACAGCATGTACCAGGCGCCGAGCTGGTCCCTGTCGACCGGCGTCTGCGCCAGGGCCGCGCCGGGCAACAGCAGTGCGCCGGCGAGAACGAGGGCGACGATCAGAACGCGCGACACGGGATCAGATGAAGCGCACGACGCCGGTGGAGACGTCATACATCGCGCCCACGATGCGGATCTCTTGTTCCTGCTCCATCGTGGCCAGTACGGGGCTGTCCCGGCGAATCTCGTCGATCACCATGCGCACGTTCTCTTCGGCAACCCCGTCGACGTAGGGGGCGTTGTTCTCATCGCGTTCGCCTTCGATCGCCTCCACGGCGGGTTCGATTTTCTGCACGAGCTGCGTGAGATTGCCGAGCCGGGCGCTGCTGATGGCCCCCTTCACGGCGCCGCACGAGGTGTGTCCGAGGACGACCACCAGCTTCGACCCGGCGAGTCGGCAGGCGAATTCCATGCTGCCGAGCAGTTCGGTGTTCACGATGTTGCCGGCGATCCTGGCCGCAAAGATGTCCCCGATCCCCTGATCGAAGACCGTCTCGACGGGGACTCGAGAATCGATGCACGCGAGCACGACAGCGAACGGGTACTGCCCGGTGGCGGTCGCCCGAATCTGATCGCTGTAGTCGCGACGGGCAGGAGTCCCGGCGACGAATCTCGCGTTGCCGTCGGCAAGGAGCGTGAGGGCGGCGTCGGGAGTGACGGCGGCCTGTGACGCGGCGTCCTGGGCCGGCACGAATCCCGAGTCGGCCGCGGGCACGGGTGTGATCCTGTTGGACATCTCGTTTTCTCCTCGTTCGGCCAGATGGCCAACGTGTTGGCAACAACGGGAACCAGTGCCCGATACCTCACACGGGACCACAGACCGTTCTGTTCCCGGGTCCGTTCGACAAGTCCCTCGTCGACAGGTCAAGCCAGGGAGGACATGCGCTGTTTCTGCTTCAGAGCAGACCCGCCGCCCAGAGCGCGTAGACCACGGCCATCGCGGTGACGCCGTTCACCAGCGTGACGCCGCCGTACGACAGCAGCGCCGACTTCAGCGGCATGCGCGACAGCGAGGTGCAGACCCAGAAGTAGCTCGAGTTCACGTACTTGATGATCATCGAGCCGGCGGCGCCCGCCAGCATCGTCGCCTCGGGGCTCAGGCCCAGCGTGTCCATCATCGGCGCGGCCACCGACGCGGCGGTTATCACCCCGACTGTCGTGGATCCGGTGATCATGTTGCCGGCCACGCCGAGGACGAACGGCAGGAAGATGGCCGGGAGCCCGGTCGCAGCCACGGCGCCGGCGATGGCGTCGACGGCCGGCGTCGCGCGCAGGATCTGGCTGAGCGCACCGCCGAGCCCGGTCACCATGATGATCATGGCCGACGCCCGCAGCGCGTCCTCTATCCACTTCGCCGTCCGTACCCCGGCCTGATCGGCCTTCGTGTTGCTGTAGGCCAGCAGGATGCCGATTCCGAGCGCGACGACCGGCCAGCCGAGATACAGCATTGCGCGGTTGACAATGTGCTCGGCCGGCAGCGCGAAGGCCGCCACGCTCTGTCCCGCGATGAGTGCGAGGGGAATGAGGATCGGCGCGTAGGCGCGCCAGGTCGCCGGCAGCTCGGCTTCGCGGCCCTGGTCGACGAACGATTGGCCGACGAACTCCCGCGAAGGCGGCGACTCGATGTAGGGACCGGCGGCGCGCGCAAAGACCCACCCGGCCAGCGAGGCGATCAGGGTGACGAGGCCGCCGTACAGGATCACTCGGCCGATGTCGGCCCCAACCAGCGCGACCGCGGCGAGCGGGCCGGGCGTCGGCGGCACCATGGCGTGGGTGAGCTGCATCGCGCCGACGAGTCCGGTCGCCATGACGCTCATGTTCAGGCCGCTTGTGAGCGCCGCCGAATGAACCAGCGGGTTGAGGATGACGTAGCCGACGTCGGAGAAGATTGCCAGGCCGATGACGAAGCCGCTGAGCGTCAGCGCCAGCGGCATGCGCGCCTCGCCGACCCAGCGGATCATCGAGGCCGTGATCCGCTCGATGCCGCCGGTGTGCTTCAGCGCCTCGGCCAGCACCGAGCCCAGCACGATCACCACGGCGATGCTCTGGATCGTGCGGCCGAAACCCTGCTCGAAGGCGTCGATGAACGTCTGCCGATCGATTCCCGGAATCAGCGCGAACAGCACGATCGGCACGAGCAGCGCGAGGAAGACGTGCCACTTGTAGCGCGTGATCAGCAGGAACAGGAGCGCGACGACGGCCGCCAGCCCGGCCAGGGCGACGAGTGCGCTGTCGGTGATCATGGCCGTCCTCAGCAGGCCCCGGCCGCGCTGACAGGGCTATGCCGGAGCCGTCTAGCCCCCGAGCGGCAGGATGAACTCCCAGCCCTCGTCGATGCGCTGCTGCAGCCGGCTCGCCGCGTCGCCGCAGCCGCAGATGACGCGGTCCTGCGCCTGGCACGCTTCGAGGACCGTCCGGAAGGCCTCGTCGACCTCCGGGTGGTTCTCCGGGCCCGGCGCGGGTCCGAGACCGAGGTCGATGCTCATGTCGCCCGGCACGACGATGATGGCGCTGACCGGGGCGGCGAGGATGTCGCGGATGTTGTCCACAGCCTCCTGCGATTCGATCATGGCGACGGCAAACAGCTCACCGTCCGGGTTGAGCGGCCAGACGTCGGCCCGGGCGTGGTACTCGGTCGTATCGGCCACGCCCCACAAGCGGGCCGCCCGATTCGGCCCCCAGCCCCGCTCGCCCCGCGGCTCCGGTTCCGCGGCCCCACGCAGCGGCGGATAGCGCATCGCGCGCACGAACCGCACGGCCTCCTCCCCGGTGTCGACGTGCGGCAGGAAGACGCCGAACGCGCCGATGTCCAGCACCTGCTTCACGGCCCACTTGAAGTCCTCGTCGCCGTCCTGCGGGACGCGCACGAACGGGGTGAGCCGCATGCGGCCGCTGTCGTCGCGGTCGTCGTACATCTCGGCCAGGATGCGCTGCAGCCGCTCGCCCGAGAAGGGCGCATGCTCCATGTCGATGAAGCGCCAGTGCCGGTTGGCGATGGCGGGCTCGCCGTTCTCGATCGCCTCGATCGCCTTGTTGAGCCGCATCCGCTCCTGCGCGTGCCCCTCGCTGGTCAGGAGGTCGCCGCCCAGCGCCAGGCCGACGACCGCCAGGACGGTGATCAATCCGAACCGGATCGACCGCTCGATGTCTCTCGTGTGCATCCTGCTCATGGGGTCTCCTCCGCGTCGCGTGTTCGCCACGCGACCTCTACTCTAGCAGGCCGCGCACGGCGCGGCCCGGCCAGCACGGCGCGGGGCGAAGGGGTCCCCGCTAGCGCTGGCCGGGGGGTTTGGGGGCGCAGCCCCCATCTAAGGAAGCCGCGCGGATTCCGCTTGCGCGCGGCGCGGGACGGGTTCATGATGGCGCGCAGGGACACGTTGGCCCGGTCGATCAGGAGGCACCGATGAGGACACGAGTCTTGGCCGTCGCATTGGGATTGATCGGATGCATGGCGCTGGCGCCGGCGCTCGCGGCCGCGCAGCCGGCGGAGACCGCGCTGCGGACGCCGTGGGGCGATCCCGACCTGCAGGGCATCTGGAACAACTCCACGCTGACGCCGTTCCAGCGCCCGGTGGAGCAGGCCGACAAGGAATTCCTCACTGAGGAGGAAGCCGCCGACATCGAGCAGGCGGAAATAGACAAGAACGAGGCGCTCCTGAACCGGCCCGCGCTGCGCACGGTCGCCGGCGCCAGCGTCGACCGCGGCGTGGACGGGGCGCCGGGCGCCTACAACAACTTCTGGATGGAGCGCGGGACGACGGTGCTGCCGAACCGGCGCACGTCGGTCATCACGGATCCGCCCAACGGCCGGTTCCCGCCCCTGACGCCCGAGATGGAGGCGTGGATGGCGTCGCCGGAGTGGCAGCACATTGCCGGCGTGCGCGGCGGGCGCCTGCCGACCGACACCTGGGAGCAGCTCGACGGCGGCGACCGCTGCCTGTGGTACCGCGGTATCCCGTCGTTTCCGACCGCCTACAACAACCACTACCAGATCCTGCAGACGCCGGATCTCATAACGATCCTGCAGGAGCACATCCACGACGTGCGCTTCATTCCGATCGACGGGCGCCCGAATATCGACCAGTCCATCCGGCAGTTCGCCGGCGACTCGCGCGGCCGCTGGGAGGGCGACACGCTGGTCGTGGAGACGACGCACTTCAACAGCCACGCCATGATCCGCAATTTCGGCCCGTACCTGAGCCAGGACCTGCACGTGGTGGAGCGCTTCACCCGCAACGCGCGGGACACGCTCGACTACGAGTTCACGGTCAGCGACCTGAAGACGTGGACGCGGCCGTGGAGCGGGTCGCTGCCGATGGCGCTCACTGAGGGGCCGGTGTACGAGTACGCCTGCCACGAAGGCAACTACGGCCTCTACAACATGCTGGCCGGCTCGCGCGCGCAGGAGAAGGCCGCCGCCAGCCGCTAGCGCGCCGGGGCGACCTGCAGCACGAGCCGCGACGGATGCTGCGCGTCGTGGAACACGCGCTGCGTGGCGGTCTGCATCTCCGCGCTCTCCCCGAACGGCGCCGCGGTGTTCAGGTTGCGGTCGAAGTGCGGGAAGTTCGACGAGCTGATCTCCAGCCGGATGCGGTGGCCGCGCTGGAACACCGTGGCCGTGAAGCCGAGGTCTATCGTGAACTCGTGCGCGGCGCCCGGCGTGAGCCACGACTCGCGGTGCTCGGAGTTCCGGTAGCGCGCGCGGATGATCCCCTCGGACACGTTGTGGGCGTAGCCGTCGAGGTGCACGTCGACCAGCTTCGCCGTGAAGTCGGTGTCCGGGGCGGATGACGCCGCCCACAGCTCCACGCGCACCGGCCCGATCGCGGTCAGGTCCTCTTCGAGCGGCGCGCTGGTGTACACCAGCACGTCGCCGCGCTGCTCCACCTCGCGCTGATCGAACGCGCCGGACGCCAGCATGTCGTTCCTGCAGCACATGTTGCCGCCGACCGTGGGGACCGGATCCGCGGGGTCGTAGACGTACTCGTCTGCGCCGCCGCTGGGGCCTTCGGCGCTGAGCACGCCGTCGCCGGCGGCCGTGTTGGCGTTGCCGCCGCTCGCCAGGTAGAAGCGCGTCTCCTCGGCGTCCGGCAGTGGGAACTCGTCGGTTTCGATCCAGAACCCGCCGCCCGCCGTGCCCTCGTCGGGCGGCACCATCACGAACAGCCGCGCCGCCGGGTCGTCCGGCACGCCGTTGTCGATGCCCTTGAGCCAGTAGTCGAACCAGCGCGCCCAGGCCGCGTTGAGGTCGAACGTGTTGTCGGGGCCGAAGTCGATGTCGCCCGCCGTGGTGTCGGCGGGGCAGGCGTGGCACAGCGCGCGCATGACGAGCTGCGTGCCGTTGCGCGCCGCTTCCGACCCGCCGGCCGCGCGCATGCCGATGAAGTTGCGGATCGTGCCCTCCTGGAACACGTCGTACCACCCGCCGGTGATGAGCGCCGGCACCTGGATGCGCGGGTACTTCGTCTCGACGTCCATGGCGGCCCAGTAGTCGTCGTAGCCCGGCCGCGCCAGCCACTCGTCGTAGTAGGCGGCGATGTTGCCCTCCCGTCGGAACCCGTCGAACTCCTTCAGCGGCAACTGCCAGAGCCAGTCGTCCAGCAGCTTCGCGCGGCCCTCGTCGACGAACGCCGTGACTTCCTGCTCGACCTGCTCAGCCGCCATGCCGCCGGCCTCCAGCCGGCGCTGCAGCGTGTCCGGCGCGAGCGTCTGGGCGGTCCAGCTCTGCGCGAACCACAGGTCGAACGCGCCGCCCTGGTACGTCCAACCTTGGAGGTAGTCCGACGAGCTGTAGTGCGGCGCGATGGCCACGAGGTGCGGCGGCGCGCCGATGGCCGCCTGCCACTGCGTCAGGCCGACGTACGAGCCGCCCATCATGCCTACCTTGCCGTTCGACCACGGCTGGACCGCGGCCCACTCGACCGCGTCGTAGCCGTCCTGCGCCTCCTGCCGCATGGCGTCGAACTCGCCCTCCGAGCGGTAGCGGCCGCGGGAGTCCTGGTTGAGGGTGGCGAAGCCGCGCTCGGCAAAGTAGCGGCCGGCGGCCGCATCGCAGTCGCTGCCGGCGGCCGGGGACCTGCGGTTGTAGGGCGTACGCTGCAGGATGACCGGGAACGGCCCCTCGCCCGGGGGCAGGTACACCTCGGTGGCCAGGTTGACCCCGTCCCGCATCGGCGCCTGCACGACCGTGCACTCGACGCCGCCCGCCCCGGCGTCGCCCGCGGCTTCGGACCCCGGGCCCGAACAGGCCGCTGTGCCCAAGCCGAGCCCCAGGACCGCCGCCGCCAACATCACCCGACTGTTCCAGCGCTGCATATGCATTTTGCCTCCCCCGCCGGTCTATTATCCTGCACCCATGAAGGGCGACGCGCAGTTCCTGCCGGTACTCGTGCTGGTCTGGGCGGGCGTGACCATCGGCGGCTCGCTGATTGCGGCCCCCGCCAAGTTCGGCGCGCCGTCGCTCGACCTGACCACGGCGCTGGAAGTGGGCCGCGAGCAGTTCTTCTGGGTCGGCGTGGCGGAAGGCGCGGCGTGCGCCGCGCTGATCGGCGCCCTCCTCTTCCGCGCCGCCGGCGCCGTCTGGTGGATGTGGGCGCCGGTCGCCGTGTTCGCCGTCCAACGCATCGTCCTCATGCCGCTGCTCGACGCGCGCACGGTGCGGACCATCGCCGGCGAGACGATGCCGGAGAGCAACCTGCACATGGTCTTCGTCGTGCTCGAGTTCGTGAAGGTCGCCGCGCTCGTCGCCGCCGGCATCGTCGCGCTCCGCACTGACTCCGCACAGCCGTCCGGGCGCGCAAGTTGACATCCGGCGCGGGATGTCCAACCATGAGCAAGACGGAGGTTCCGTGCGTGACACGGCGGTTGCCGACAGGCTTGGGCGGCCCGGCGGCCGGGCGGGTTGGGACCCGCCGCTTGTGCTACTCGCCCTGCGAAGGAGGTGATCCTGTGGAAGACCATTGTACGGGCTCTGCGGAGGTGGCGTCCTCGTAGGGGACTCCGGCACTCTGGCGGTGCCGTGGCGACCCCGCAAGCGGGGTAACCCAACGCCGCCGCCGCAGACCGGTGAGCGCCCCGGTCCCTGGCAGTCCGTGACCGCGGTCCCGCGGGGCCCGGCCACGGATTTCCGGCGGATCGGGGCGCTTTCCTTTTGTGTTCAAGTGTTGCCGGCCGGACCGTGCGAGCGGGCCGGTCCGGTGACGGCGACTGGCTGATATACTGCGGCCTGTTCCCAAGGGCAGTTCGTGCGGCCATCAGGCATCGTACCGATCGCTCTGCTCATCGTGTCGCTGGCCGTGTCCGCCCTCGGCGGGCTGCGGGCCGCGCCGCAGCAGCCGGAGTCCGACTTCCGCAGCCTGCTCGAGCAGCGCCGGCCGTCGCTCAAGCGGCCCGGCGGACCCAGCGAGTTCTACTTCACGCGCGGCGTCTACTCCTCTGGATGGCGGTGGGCCTCGTGGGCTACCGACTATCCCAAGGCGGACCGCCAGTTCATGCTCGCGGTCAACAGCCTGATCGACATCAGCGCGGCCGAGCACGAGAACGCCATCCGCCTGAACGACCCGGAGATCCGCCGCTACCCGTTCCTCTACGCGCTCGAGGTGGGGAACATGGCGCTGACCGCCTCCGAGGCGGCCGGCCTGCGCGACTATCTGCTGGCGGGAGGCTTTCTCGTCATCGACGACTTCTGGGGATCCTGGGAATGGGCGAACTTCGAGCGGGAGATCCGCCGCGTGCTGCCGCACCACCGGATCGTGGAGGTGCCGCTCACCCATCCGATCTTCAACGCCGTGTACCGGATCGACGAAGTGCTGCAGGTGCCGGCCATCGGCAACCACTGGGCCGGGCGGACCTGGGAGGGAGACGGCTACGTGCCGCACGTCCGCGGCATCTTCGACGAGGACGGCCGGCTGATGGTGATCATCAACTGGAACACCGACCTGGGAGACGCATGGGAATGGTTCGAGCGTCCCGAGTATCCGTTGATGTACTCCAGCTTTGCCGTGCAGATGGGAGTCAACTTCATCGTGTATGCGATGAGCCATTGAGCCGCCGGCGCGCGCGGCGTGGTTGAGACATCGTGTTCGAGTCGCTCTTCGAGTTCCTGTTCAAGTACCGGCCGCTGATATTCGAGCAGGGCGCCTTCGCGCTGCGTGCGTCCTGGTTCGGCCTGCTGGCGGCCGGCGCCGCGGGCGCCGGCGCGTTCCTGACGTTCCGGACCTATCTCCAGGTGCGCGGCAACAGCCGGCCGCTCGACCGCGCCGTGCTGACCGCCGTGCGCATCGCCGCGCTCGCCGTGGTCGCGTTCTGCCTGCTGCGGCCGGTGCTGGTGCTGTCTTCCGTCGTGCCGCAGGAGAACTTCCTGGGCGTCCTGATCGACGACTCGCGCAGCATGCAGATCGCCGACACGGACGAGACGCCGCGGCTCGACTTCGTGCGCGAGCAGCTCGGCACGCCGGAAAGCGAGCTGCGTTCCGCGCTGGCCGACCGCTTCGCGCTGCGGTTCTTCCGCTTCTCGTCGGAGACCGACCGGGTTGCGGCGGTCGACGAGCTGGAGTACGGCGGTTCACGGACGCACGTCGGCCAGGCGCTCGAACGCGCGCACGACGAGCTGTCGGGCGTCCCGCTCTCGGGCCTGGTGGTCGTGAGCGACGGCGCGGACAACGCCGACGGCGGGCTGGGCGAGGCGCTGCTGCCGCTGCAGGCCTCGGGCGTGCCGGTGTTCACCGTGGGCCTGGGCGAGGAGGAGTACGACCGCGACATCCAGATGAACCGCGTCGACATGCCGCAGCGCGTTCTGAAGGGCGCCTCGCTCGCGGTCGATCTGGTCGTGACGCACCGCGGCTACCGCGGCGAGACGGTGGCCGTGCAGGTCGAGGACGAAGGCCGCATCGTCGCCACGCAGGACGTCGTGCTGCCGGCCGACGGCGAGCCGGAGACCGTGCGGATGCGCTTCACCGCCGCAGAGGAGGGCCCGCGGCTGTACAGCTTCAGCGTCGCGCCGCAGCCGGGCGAGATGGTGACGCGCAACAACGTCCGCCAGGGGCTGATGGTGGTCGAGGACCGGCGCCGGAAGGTCCTCTACTTCGAAGGTGAGCCGCGTTGGGAGGTCAAGTTCCTGCTGCGGGGCGTCGACGACGACGAGAACCTGCAGGTCACGCTGCTGCAGCGCACCGCCGAGAACAAGTTCTTCCGCGTCAACGTCGACGGACCGGACGAGCTGCCGGGCGGCTTCCCGACCCAGCGCGCCGACCTGTTCGACTACAGCGGGCTCATTCTGGGCAGCATCGAGGCGAACCACTTCACGCCCGACCAGTTGCGGATGATCGCCGACTTCGTCAACCGCCGCGGCGGCGGGCTGCTGATGCTGGGCAGCCACCGCTCGTTCGCCGAGGGCGGCTACGCCGGGACGCCGGTGGCCGACGTGCTGCCCGTGGTGCTGCCGCCGGTGCCGGCCGATTCCGAGGAGGGCTTCTTCGCCGAGGTGAAAGTGTCCGCCACCCGCGCCGGCGAGAGCCATGCCGCGACGCAGATCGCCGACACGGAGCAGGCGTCGGCCGCGCGCTGGGACACGCTGCCGCCCGTGACGGTGGTCAATCCCATCACCGAGGCGAAGCCGGGCGCCACCGTGCTGCTGACCGCGCCCGACGATCTCGTCATCCTGGCGTTCCAGCGTTACGGCGCGGGCAAGTCGCTGGCGCTGCCGATCCAGGATTCCTGGATGTGGCAGATGCACGCGGACGTCCCGGTGGAGGATCAGACCCACGAGACCTTCTGGCGCCGCCTGCTGCGCTGGGTGGTCGACGGCGTGCCGGATCAGGTCTCCGTCGCACTGTCGAGCGACCGCGTGGAGCCGGAAGAGGTGGTCACGGTGACGGCCACGGTGGTCGACCCGCGCTTCGAGGAGCTGAACAACAGCGCCGTCGTCGCCGTCGTGACCACCCCGGACGGGAGCGTGATCGAGCGCCAGATGGAATGGACGGCCGAGCGGGACGGCGAGTACCGCGCGACGTTCACGGCCGGCGCCGAGGGTTTCTACGAAGTGCACGTCGAGGCGTCGACCGGCGGGGAGCTGCTGGGCGAGGACGCTGCGTACCTGCAGGTGGCGGCGGGCGACAGCGAGTTCTACGACTCCACGATGCGTGGATCGCTGCTGCGGCGCATGGCGGACGACACCGGCGGCCGCTTCTACACCGCGGCCACGGCGTCCGCGCTGGCCGAGGACATCCAGTACGTGGGCGGCGGCGTGACGGTCGTCGAAGAGCGCGACCTGTGGGACATGCCGTTCCTGCTGCTGCTGCTGGCCGGGCTGATCCTCGGGGAGTGGGGCTACCGGCGCTTCAGGGGGCTGGCGTGAGACGGACAGTGCTGCTGCTGGCCGTCACGCTGGCGCTGGGCGCGGCCGCCGCGCCGGCGGCGGCGCAGCAGACGCACCTGCTCGTGGTGACCGGCCTGGGCGGCGAGGCGGACTACACGGATCAGTTCCACGAGTGGGCGACGACCATTCTGGACGCGGCCGCCACGCGCTACGAAGTGCCGGCCGGCAACATCACCTACCTCGGCGAGAAGCCCGACCTGGACCCGGAGCGGATTGCCGACCGCTCCTCACGTGAGAACGTCGCGGCGGCCATCGACGCCATCGCGGCGCGCGCCGAGCCCGGCGACCACGTGGTCATCGTGCTGTTCGGCCACGGCAGCTTTGCCGAAGAGGCGCGCATCAACCTGCCGGGACGCGACCTCTCCGCGGAGGATTTCGCCGACCTGCTCGACGCGCTCGACGTCGGGCACATCACGTTCATCAACACGGCCAGCGCCAGCGGGCCGTTCGTCCAGGCGCTGTCGGGCGAGAACCGCGTCGTGATGACCGCCACGCGCAGCGGCGGCCAGCGCAACGCGTCGATGTTCGGCGGGTTCTTCGTCGAGGCGTTCGCCAGCGGCGAGGCCGACGCCGACCAGAACAAGGACGAGCGGATCTCCATGCTGGAGGCGTTCGAGTACGCCCGCGTCCGCGTGGAGCAGACATTCGAGACGGACGGGCTCATCGCGACCGAGCATGCGCTGCTGGACGACAACGGCGACGGCGACGGCAGCGGCGAGCCGGACCCGCTGGGCGGCGACGGCACCGTGGCGCGCACGCTGTTCTTCACGAGCGGCGCCGGCCTGCGGGCCGACATGGCGTTTCCGGACGATCCGGAGATACTCGCGCTGTACGCAGAGCGCACGGCGCTGGAGGAGCGGGTGGACGAGCTGCGCCGCATCCGCGGCGCGGAACCGTCCGAGCAGTACACGCAGGAGCTGGAGCGGCTGCTCGTGGATCTGGCGCTCAAGAGCCGGGAGATCCGGCAGTTGGAGGCGGCGAAGGAGCGATGAGACGGCCCACCTCGCGCTGGTGGCCACTTGCCGCCGCCGCGATCCTCGTGCCGGGCATCGCCGGGCTGGCCGCACTGGGGACGGCTGCGGCGCCGCTGCCGGCGGTGGACGAGTACGATTTCGGCAACACCGCGTACGACGGCCGCTTCGTCTTCGTCCGGCTGCGCTACGACATGGGTTTCTCGCGGGGGTTCTTCCGGAACGACCTGCCGTGGGCGCACGACTATCCGCTGGCCGAGCGCAACCTGTCGAGGATCCTCGAGGCCGTGACGAGCCTCGATCCGTACCTCGCGCAGAACGGCGGCAACGTCCTGACGCTCGACGACCCGGAGCTGCACAAGTTCCCGTTCGCCTACATGTCCGAGCCGGGCTACTGGACGCTGAACGAGGAGGAGGCGCGCGGCCTCCGCGAGTACCTGCTGAAGGGCGGCTTCCTGGTGTTCGACGACTTCTGGGGCGACCACTGGTACAACTTCGAGCAGCAGCTCCTGCGGGTGCTGCCCGGCGCGCGCCTGCTGCCGCTGGACATCACGCACCCGATCTTCCACGCGTTCTTCGGCATCGAGACGCTGGAGATGTACGAGATGTACGGCCTGCCGGTGGAGTTCTACGGCGTGTTCGAGGACAACGACCCGGCCGGCCGGCTCATGATCATCGCGAACTACAACAACGACATCGGCGAGTACTGGGAGTACTCGAACACCGGCTGGTATCCGGTCGACCTGACCAACGACTCGTACGAATTCGGCGTGAACTACGTAATCTACGCAATGACGCACTAGCGGGCCGCGAGGCCTCCGAAGGAGAAGCGAACCCTTGGATATCGACATCCCCACGGACGGACCGGTCGATCTCGAATCGCCGGACGACATCGCGATAGCCGACAAGCTCAAGAACGGGCGGGAGCAGATACTCTCCGAGCTGCACAAGCTGATCATCGGGCAGCAGGAGGTGATAGAGCAGGCGCTGCTCACGCTCTTCGTCGGCGGCAACAGCATCATCATCGGCGTTCCCGGACTGGCCAAGACGCTGCTCATCCAGACGATGGCGCAGGTGCTGGACCTCAAGTTCGCGCGGATCCAGTTCACGCCCGACCTGATGCCGTCGGACATCACCGGCACCGACATCATCCAGGAGGACGCCGAGACCGGCAACCGCAAGATGGTGTTCGCGCCCGGGCCGGTCTTCACCAACGTCCTGCTGGCGGACGAGATCAACCGCACGCCGCCCAAGACGCAGTCGGCGCTGCTGGAGGCGATGCAGGAGCACCGGGTCACGGTGCAGGGCCGCACCTACCAGCTCGAGGAGCCGTTCTTCGTCTTCGCGACGCAGAACCCGATCGAGCTCGAGGGGACCTACCCGTTGCCCGAGGCGCAGCTCGACCGGTTCATGTTCCACATCGTCATCGACCACCCGCCGGAGCACGAGGAGCTGGACGTCGTCCGCACCACCACCATCGTGCAGCGGCACGAGTTCCAGCACGCGGTGACCGGCGCGGACCTGGTGGCGTTCCAGGAGCTGATCCGCAAGGTGCCGGTGTCGGAGCCCGTGCTGAAGTACGCGCTCAACCTGGTGCGCACGAGCCGGACGAAGGCGCCCGACGTGCCGGACTTCGTGACCAAGTGGGTGGCGTACGGAGCCAGCGTCCGCGCCGCGCAGTACCTCGTCCTCGGCGGCAAGGCGCGCGCGGTGACGCAGGGGCGCTACCACGTCAGCTTCGAGGACATCCGCGCGCTGGCGCACCCGGTGCTGCGGCACCGCGTGCTGCTCAACTTCCACGCCGAGTCGGAGGGCATCACCTCCGACCAGATAGTCGATCAACTGCTGGAGGCGGTGCCGGTCCCGGCCTCGCGCATGTAACGTGGACGCGCCCCCGACCACGCCCGGCGCCCGGTTCGTCGACCCGAAGGTGCTCGCGCGCATCGGCAGCCTCAACCTGCTGGCGCGCACGGTCGTGGACGGGTTCATCAACGGCCTGCACAAGGCGCCGTACCTGGGCGTCTCCATCGACTTCGCGGAGCACCGCGGCTACATGCCGGGCGACGACATCCGCTTCATCGACTGGCGGGTCTTCGCGCGCACCGACCGCTTCTATGTCAAGCAGTTCGAGGCCGATACGAACGCGAACTTCTCGGTGATGTTCGACATATCGCGGTCGATGAACTTCGGCAGCAAGGGCATCACCAAGCTCGACTACGGGCGCTACCTGGCGGCCTGCCTCACGTACTTCTGCACGAAGCAGCGCGACCGGGTCGGACTGGTCACGTTCGACAACGACATCGTCACCCGCATCCCGCCGTCGGCGAAGCACCTCGACGTGGTGCTGCACGAGCTGGACCGCATCGACGCGGGGCGGCCGGGCTCCCTTGCGCACCCCATGTTCCGCGCCACCGAGCTGTTCAAGCGGCGCGGCATCGTCGTCGTGATCTCCGACTTCTACGAAGACCCGCAGGCGGCCGTCGACGCGCTCAAGCCGCTGCGCTACGGCGGAACCGACCTGATCGTGTTCCACCTGCTCGACCCCGCGGAGATCGACTTCCCGTACGACGACGCGGTCAGCTTCCAGGACATCGAGACCGGCCGCAAGCTGCCCGTCGTGCCGGAGAAGCTGCGGGAGCAGTACCGCGCGCTCGTTCAGGAGCACATCACCGCGCTGTCGAAGCTGTGCGGTGAGAACCGCATCGACTACGCGCTGTTCAACACCGCGACGCCGCTCGACCATGCGTTGTTCAAGTTCCTGGCCGTGCGGGAGAAGCTGAGCAGGGTGCGCTGATGGCCTTCCTCGCGCCGCTGTTCCTGCTCGGTCTCGGGGCGCTCGCCGTTCCGGTGATCATCCACATGATCCAGCGCGAACGGAAAGAGGTGGTCGAGTTCCCGTCGCTGATGTTCGTGCGCAAGATCCCGTTCCACTCGTTCCGGCGTCAGCGCATCCGGCACTGGTTCCTCCTCCTGCTGCGCTGCGTAGCGTTCATCCTGCTGATTGCCGCGTTCGCGCGGCCGTTCTTCCAGGCGCCGAGCGTGGCGGCCGTCACCTCCGGCGCGCGCGAGGTTGTCATCCTGCTCGACCGCTCGTACAGCATGGCCTACGCCGACCGCTGGGACCGTGCGCAGGCGGCCGCGGCAGACGTCATCGACGGGCTGGACGCCGACGACCGCGCCACCCTCATCTTCTTCGACAGCGGCGCCGAGGTGGGACCGCGGTCGATGACGGACCGCGCCAGCCTGCGCGCGCTCGTGGACGCGGCGGAGCTGGGGGCCGGCACGACGCGCTACGGTCCGGCGCTGAAGCTGGCGGAGGGCATCTTCGAGGATTCCAGCCTGCCGCGGCTGGAAGCCGTGCTGATCAGCGACTTCCAGCAGTCGGGTCTCGACAGCGCGTCGGGGATCCGCTTCCCGGAGGGCACGGTGGTCACGCCGGTGGCCGTGGGGGAGGCAGCCGGGGCCAACGTGAGCGTGGCCGGCGTGCTCTTCCAGCGCGAGTATTTCTCGGGCCGCGAACGGGTGGCGGTGAGCGCGCGCGTGACCAACCGGGGTGACGAGCCGGTAGCCGGCCTGACCGTGGCGCTGGAGCTCGAAGGGCGCGAGCTCGAGACGCTCGCGACGGACCTGCCCGCGAACGGCGCGTCCACGGTCGACTACGCGGCGGTGACCCTGGACGACGAGCCTATGACCGGCGCCGTGCGCATCGCGCGGGACGCGCTGCCGACCGACGACGTGTTCCACTTCGTCATCACGCCGGGCCAGGTCGTCCACGTGCTCCTGGTGGGGCACGAGCGGGCGGACGCGGAAGCCGGCCTGTACCTGGAGCGCGCGCTCGGCATCGGGTCGTCCCCATCCTTCGACGTCGCGGCCACCACCATCGGCAACTTCGACGCGTCCGACCTCGCCGGCCGGCAGGTGGTGGTCCTGAACGACACGCCGCCGCCCTCCGGCGCCGCGCTGACGGCGCTGCAGCGCTTCGTCGAAGGCGGCGGCGGGCTGCTGGTCGTGTCGGGAGAGCGCAGCGCGTGGACGTCGGACTCCGGGTTGCTGCCGGGAACGATCGGCTCGCCGCTCGACCGCGACGGCCGCGGCGGCGCGATCGGCTTCGTCGACTACAGCCATCCGGTGTTCGAGCTGTTCAGCGCGCCGCGCAGCGGCGACGTGACCACGGCGCGGTTCTTCCGCTACCGCCCGCTGGACGCGGCGGAATCGGCGGTGGTGCTGGCCCGTTACGACGACGGCAACCCGGTGCTGGCCGAGCGGCGCGTCGGCAGCGGCACGGTGCTGCTGTGGGCGTCGACGCTGGACAGCTTCTGGAACGACCTGGCCCTCAAGCCGGTCTACTTGCCGTTCGTCCATCGCGTCGTGCAGTACCTGGCCGGCTACGTGCCGCCGACGCCGTGGTACTACGCCGGCCAGGTGCTGGACCTGGAAGAGCAGGCCGGCCTGGCGGCGATGGTCCCCGCAGACACCGAGCTGGTCGGGGTTTCGCCCGCCGGCCGGCGCGTGCCGGTGACCGAGGGCCAGCGCGCCGGCTTCCTCGCGCTGGAGGAGCAGGGCCTCTACGAAATCCACGATGCGACGGCGGCGGGCGACAGCCTGCTGACGCTGGCCGTGAACGTGGATCTGCAGGAGTCCGACCTGACCGCGGTCGATCCCGAGGAGCTGGCGAGCGCCGTCACCGGCCGGGCGGCCGGCGAGCGCGAGGCGGCAGCCGCGCCGGCCCGCACGTTCAGCCCGGAGGACCTGGAGCGGCGGCAGGGGATCTGGTGGTATCTCCTGGTCGTTGCCTTCTGCCTGCTGGTCGGGGAAACTGTTGTATCGAACCGGTTGTCCAGGCGGGCGCTCGAAGTAGACTGACCCGAGCTGGCATGAAAGGACCAGGGGGATGACGCCCAACGAACCGCAGTTCACCGGCGGTCGCGACGAGGTGCTCCGCGTTATCCGGCACGTCCGGAACCGCTGGCGCCTGCGCGTGGCCGTGCGGGGCTTCTCGGTCCTGATCGCCGCGGCGCTGGGGACCTTCCTCGCGTCGTCGTTCGGACTGGAGCTGTACCGGTTCAGTCCGACCTCCATCGTCGCGTTCCGCGTCGTGACCTACCTGGTGCTGATTGCCGCCGGCTGGTGGCTGTTCATCCGACCGGTGTCGCGGCGCGTCTCGGACGAGCGCGTGGCGCTCTACCTCGAGGAGCATGAGCCGTCGCTGCAGGCCGCGCTGCTGAGCGCGGTCGAGGAGACCAAGAAGGGGGAGCGCGCCGCCGGCAACAACCACTCGCCACTGATAGTGCGCCGCCTGATCGAATCGGCCGTCGAGAAGGTGCGCGACGCCGACATGGGGCGCAACGTCGAGCAGCAGCAGCTCACCCGGTCCTCCGGCCTGCTGACGGCGGCGGCGGTCGGCGCCGTCCTGCTGCTGCTGTTCGGTCCCGACTACCTCCGGCACGGGATCAGCGCGCTCCTGCTGCCGGCCGGCAACGTGGAGGCAGCCAGCCCGTACCGCATCGACGTGTCCCCGGGCGACGCAACCGTGGCCCGCGGCGCCGACCAGGCCGTCATCGCGCAGCTCGTAGGCTTCGACGCGGAGACGGTGAACCTGTTCATGCGCGCCGGAGAAAACGGTCAGTTCGAGCGGCTCCCGCTCGTGCCGATGGACGAGTCCGACGAGTTTGAGGTGCTGCTGTTCGACCTGCAGGACGGCACGGACTACTTCGTCGAGGCGGCCGGGGTGGAGTCGCCGCGCTACACGCTGGACGTCGTCGATCTGCCGTACGTCGACAGGCTCGAGCTGGAGTACGTCTTTCCCGCCTACACGGGGCTCGATCCGCAGCTCGTCGAGAGCGGCGGTGACATCGCCGTGCTGAAGGGCACGGAGGTACGCCTGCGGGCGTTCTCCACGCTGGCCACCGAGGCGGGCGTGCTGGTGCTGGACGAGGACGACCGCAGTGCGCTGTCCGTGCAACCGGACGGCACCCTGACCGCGAGCTTCATGGTCGAGGAGGAAGGGTTCTACCGCATCGAGCTGCAGGCGCCCGACGGCCAGCTCGTGACCGCGTCGCCGCAGTACACCATCGACGTGCTGACCGACCAGCCGCCGGCGGTGATGTTCGTCACGCCTGGACGGGACACCACCGCCAGCACCATCGAGGAGGTGTTCGTCGAGGCGCGCGCCGACGACGACTTCGGCCTCCTGTCGCTGCACCTCGTCTACTCCGCCAACGGCGGCGCCGAGCAGTCGGTGCAACTGTTCGACGGCAGCGCCAGCGGGCTGAAGGAGGTGTCGGCCGGACACACCTTCTTCCTGGAGGAGCTGGGCCTGGAGCCGGGCGACTTCGTCTCGTACTACGCCCGGGCGACCGACCGCAACCTGGCGCAGGCGAACCGCGACGTCAAGAGCGACCTGTACTTCGTCCAGATCCGCGCGTTCAGCAGGGACTTTCGCATGGCGCAGTCACAGGGCGGCGCCATGGGCGGGGCCGGCGGCGGCGCGGACGCCGATCCCCGGGCGTTGTCGGAAGCGCAGCGGGAAATCGTCTCCGGCACGTTCAACGTCATCCGCGACCGGGAGGACTACAGCGACGAGGAGTACCGCGAGAACCTCGTCTTCCTGACCCTCGCCCAGGGCCGCCTGCGCGAGCAGGTCGAGACGCTGCTGCGCCGCATGAACAGCCGCGTCATGCCGGCCGATCCGGAGTTCCGCACCATCGCCGAGCTGCTGCCGCAGGCCGCCGAAGCCATGCTGGAGGCCGAGACCGAGCTGCAGGGCCAGGATGCCGACGGGGCGCTGCCGCCCGAGCAGCGTGCGCTGCAGTTCCTCCAGCGCGCGGAGGAGGCGTACGAAGAGGTCATGGTGTCGATGGGCATGGGCGGCGGCGGTGGCGGCGGAGGCCGCAACCAGGCGGCGGAGGACCTCGCGGACCTGTTCGAGCTCGAGCTCGACAAGCTGCAGAACCAGTACGAGGCGGTGCAGCGCGGCCAGCAGGAGGCGGCGGACGACACCGTCGACGAGCTGATGGAGCGCCTGCGCGAGCTGGCCCGCCGCCAGGAGCGCGAGGCCGAGCGCCAGCGCCGGCGGGCGCGCGGGCAGCAAAGCGCCCAGGGCGGCGGAGCCGGGCAGCGCGCGTTGGCCGAGGAGGCCGAGGAGGCGGCGCGCCGGCTGGAGCGCCTTGCGCGCGAGATGAGCTCGCCGCAGATGATGGACGCCGCGCGCCGGCTGCAGGAGGCGGCGGACGCTATGCGGCGCGCGGCGGCCAACTCCGACAACCTGGGGTTTGCCGAAGCGGGCGCCGCGCTCGACCGGCTGCGGGACGTGCAGGACCGGCTGTCGAACGAGCAGGCCGGGCGCCTGGAGCGCGACATCGAGGAGGCGCTGCGCCGCGCCAACCGCCTTGCCGACGAGGAGCGCGAGGTATCCGCCGGGGTCTACGGCCTGGAGGCGATGTCGGACGACGAGCAGCGGATGTCGGAGCTGCAGGAGCTGATGGAGCGCAAGGACGCCATGGAAGCGGAGGTCGCAGACCTGGAGCGGCAGATCGACTCCACGTCGGCCGAGTTCCGGCGCGAGCAGCGCGACGCCTCCCGCCGTCTGGCCGAAGCGGCCGACAGCATCCGGGACAACAAGCTCAAGGAGAAGATCCGCTATTCGAAGGGGTTGATCCGCAGCCGCGCGCCGGAGACCGCCCAGGCGTTCGAGGACGAGATCGGCAGCGACATCGGCGACCTGCAGGAGAAGCTGCGGGCGGCGGAGCAGGCTGTGGGACAGGCGGGCGGCGACAGCATGGCCGAGGCGCTCGACCAGACCCGCGACCTGATGCGGGGCCTGGAGTCGCTGGAGCACCGCATCTGGCAGGAGGGCGAGCAGGCCGAAGCCGGCGAGCCGTCCGAGGGCCAGGAGGAGCAGAGCGGCCAGCCGTCCGAAGGGCAGAACGCCCAGGCCGGCCAGCAGCCGGGCGTTGCGGACGGCCAGCCCGGCGTCGGCGATACGTTCGGCAACCCGCTCGGCGCGGGAGGCTGGGGCGACCGGCGTCCCGGCTCCTGGTTCGATCCGGGCGACATCCGCCAGTGGCAGCGGGAGTTCCAGGAACGGCTCGCCGACGCCCAGGACATCCGCCGCCTGCTGCAGCAGGAAGGCTTCTCCGCCGAGGAGCTCGACGAGATCATCCGGCGCATGCGCGAGTTCGACGACACGCGCGTGTACCAGACCATCGACGTGCTCGCCAGCCTGCAGACGGAGATTCTCGAGGAGCTCAAGCGCTTCGAGTACCGCCTGCGGCGCGAGATCGACGCGGAGAGCGAGGAGCTGTTCCTGGCCGCCTCCGACGACGTGCCTCCCGGCTTCCGCGACCTGATCGAGGAGTACTACCGGGCGCTGTCGCGCGAGGATTAGTCGCCCGCGCGCCGTGCCCGCCGCTCCCCATCTCGAGGTGATCGAGGCCGAGCCGTCCGGCCCGGCCTCGGCCTCGGTCATCCTGATGCACGGCCTCGGAGCGGACGCGCACGACCTGTACCCCCTGCCTCCGGTGCTTGGGCTGCCGCCCGACCTACACGTCCGCTACGTGTTCCCCGGCGCGCCGCGCATGCCCGTGACGCTGAACATGGGCATGACCATGCCGGCGTGGTACGACATCCGCTACATCGGCCCCGGCGGTGAGGACGGCGCCAGCGTCCGCCGCGCCGCCGCCTGGATCGACGAGCTGATCGCGCGCGAGGTCGACCGCGGCGTGCCGGCCGGCCGCGTGGTGCTGGGCGGCTTCTCGCAGGGCGGGGCGATGTCGCTGTTCACGGGGCTGCGCTACCGCGAGGCGCTGGCCGGCGTCATCTGCATGTCGGGCTACCTGCTGTTGCCGGAATCGCTCGCCACGGAGGCGTCCGCCGCGAACCGCAGCGTGCCCATCTTCCTGGCGCACGGAACGGCCGATCCAATGGTGGGCATCGAGCGCGGCCGCGCGAGCCGCGACCGGCTCGTCGAGGCGGGCTACGCGGTCGACTGGCGCGAGTATCCAATGGAGCACCAGATTTGCGGCGAGGAGCTGCGCGACATCGGCCGCTGGCTGGCCGGCGTGCTGGCGCCCGCGGCGGCAGGCTGAGGCGGGCGTTCGCCGCTGCGCCTCCGTCACGCCGGCCGGTGGTGGACACGGGAATACATCTACGGCGATGATGGCCGCTGACACCATGGCCGGATCGCGACGAATGGCGGCGCTTGCCGGTGCGGCGCTGCTGGCGGCGTGCGCCGCCGACGAGCCGGAGATCATCGTGCCGCCCCCGCCCGCTACCGAGGTTCAGGACATCGTCGACACGCTGCACGGCGTGGCGGTGCCCGACCCGTACCGCTGGCTGGAGGACCAGGAGGCGCCCGCGACGCGCGCCTGGATCGACGCGCAGAACGCCTACACCGATACGGTGCTGGGGGCGCTTCCCGGCCGGGAGCGGCTGCGCGAGGTCGCCGCCGGCGTGCTGGAGCGCGACGTCATCGGGCTGCCGAACGAGCGCGGCGGGCGCTATTTCTACAGCCGGCGCAAAGCCGACCAGGAGCTGGCGGTCGTCTACGTGCGCGAGGGACTGCACGGCGACGACCGCGTGCTGATCGATCCGCACCCGCTCAGCCCGGACCACACGACGAGCGTGGCGCTGCGCGACATCTCCGACGACGGCCGGTTGGTGGCGTACGCCGTGCGCGAAGGCGGCGTCGACGAGGTCTCCATCCGGCTGCGCGACGTGGACACGGGCGACGACCTGCCCGATGTGCTCCCGCCGGCGCGCTACGGCCAGGTGGCGCTGGCGCCGGACGGCAGCGGCTTCTACTACGAGCGCTACGGCGACGTCACGCCGCGGGTGATGTACCACGAGCTGGACGCCGATCCGGCAACCGACCGGCAACTGTTCGGCGAGGGTTACGAGCGCCACCAGATTCCGGTCACCCTGCTGTCGGACGACGGCCGCTGGCTGGTGGTGCACGTCATCGAGGGGTCGTCGGGTCCGACGGAGATCCACGTGAAGGACCTCGCCGGCGACGGGCCGTTCAGGACCGCGATCGCCGACGGCGTGTCTGAGTCGTGGGCCGAGTTCGCCGGCGACCGGCTCGTCATCACCACCAATCTCGACGCGCCGAACAAGCGTGTGGTGCTGGTGGACCCGGCGGACCCCGCGGTCGAGCACTGGCAGGAGGTGATCGCGGAGCGCGATGACGTCGTGGTGCAGTCGGCCAGCGGCCTGGGCGGGAAGCTCGTCGTGTCGTACCTGCAGGACGTGCAGCCGCGCGTCGCCATCCACGAGCCGGACGGCGCGCACGTGCGCGACATCAGCTTCGACACCATCGGCTCGGTCGGCGGCGGGGCAGGACGCTGGACCAGCGGCGAGGCGTTCTTCACGTTCGAGACGTTCCACGTCCCCAGCACCATCTACCGCTACGACCTGGACACGGGGGATCAGGAGGTGTGGGCAGCGGCCGAGCTGCCGGTGGCGGCCGGCGCGTACACGGTGACGCAGGAGTGGTTCCAATCGAAGGACGGCACGCGCGTGCCGCTGTTCATCGTCCACCGGCCGGACGTGGCGCGCGACGGGACCAACCCGACGTACCTGACCGGCTACGGCGGCTTCAACCTCAACCTGACACCGGCGTTCTCGGCGCTGGCGACCACCTGGCTGGAGGAGGGCGGGGTGTTCGCGCTCGCGAACATGCGCGGCGGCGGCGAGTTCGGCGAGGCCTGGCACCAGGACGGCATGCTCGGCAACAAGCAGAACGTGTTCGACGACTTCATCGCCGCGGCCGAGCACCTGATCGCGGCCGGCTACACCAGCAGCCCGCATCTCGCGATTGGCGGCGGCAGCAACGGCGGTCTGCTCGTCGGCGCGGTGTCGAACCAGCGGCCGGGCCTGTTCGGCGCGGTCGTCTGCACCTATCCGCTGCTCGACATGGTGCGCTACCACCAGTTCCTGGTGGCCAGCTTCTGGGTGCCCGAGTACGGCTCCAGCGAGGATCCCGAGCAGTTCGGCTGGCTGCACGCCTACTCGCCCTACCACAACGTGATCGACGGCGGCGACTACCCGGCGACGCTCTACATCTCGGGCGACGGCGACACCCGCGTGGCGCCGCTGCACGCCCGCAAGATGGCGGCGCTGATGCAGGCGAAGAACGGCTCGGACGACCCCATCCTGCTGCGCTACCACACGCAGGCGGGCCACTCCGGCGGCCAGCCCGTCAGCCAGCAGATCGACCAGATGGTCGACACGGTCAGCTTCCTGCTCTGGCAGGTGGGTCGGAAATAGAACGATGCGGGAGGATGCAATGACACGATCTGCGCTGCTGCTGGTGGTCTGGTGCGCCGCGGCAGCGGCGTGCGGCGGGGAAGCGGACCGGGAGGCCGAAGCGCTGCACGAACCCATTCCCGCCTCGGCCATCGCGCCGGGCATCAGCGCCGAGACGCTGCTGGAGGCGACGGCGACGCTCGCATCCGACGAGTTCCAGGGCCGCGCGCCCGGGTCGGAAGGGGAGACGAAGACGGTCGAGTACCTGACCGATCAGTTCGCTGCGCTCGGGCTGACGCCCGGCAACCCGGACGGCACGTGGGTGCAGTCCGTGCCGCTCGTGGGCATCACGCCGCTGCCGGGCGACGGCCTGTTCGTGACGCGGGACAGCGACGCCCGTACCTTCGAGCCGGCCGCCGACTACGTGGCCTGGACCAAGCACGTGGTCGACGAGGTCGCAGTCGAGTACGCCGAGTTCGTGTTCGTCGGTTACGGCGCGCGCGCGCCGGAGTACGACTGGGACGACTACGGCGACGCCGACCTGCGCGGCAAGATCCTGCTCTCGCTGGTCAACGATCCGCCGCTCGACGACGTGTTCGGCGGGCCGGCGATGACCTACTACGGCCGCTGGACCTACAAGCACGAGATCGCGGCCGAGCTGGGCGCGGCCGGGTCGCTGGTCATCCACGAGCCGGGGCCGGCGGGCTATCCGTGGGAGGTGGTCGGGAGCACGCCCTACGCGGAATCGTTCGATCTCGTCGCCGCCGACGACAACCTGAGCCGCGCCACGTTCGAGGGCTGGGTGCAGCGGGCCACGGCCGAGAGACTGTTCCGCATGGCCGGCCTCGACTTCGAGGCGGCGAAGCAGCAGGCGGCCGACCGCGCGTTCGAGCCCATCCCGCTCGGCGTGACCGGGTCGCTGAGCATCCGCAACGCGCTGCGGCGCATCGAGTCGCAGAACGTGGTGGCGAAGATCGAGGGCAGCGTGGCGCCCGACGAAGTCGTGATGTACGTCGCGCACTGGGACCACATGGGCGTCGACCCGAGCCTGGACGGCGACCAGATCTTCAACGGCGCCGCGGACAACGCCACCGGCACCGCCGGCCTCATCGAGATTGCGCGGGCGTTCATGTGGGCGCCCGAGCCGCCCCGCCGGTCGGTGTTGTTCCTGGCGGTCACAGCAGAGGAACAGGGCCTGCTGGGGTCGCGCCACTACGGCGAGAACCCGCTCTACCCGGCGGCGCAGACCGTCGCGGCGATCAACATGGACGTGCTCAACCAGTGGGGGCGGACGCGCGACCTGACCATCGTCGGCATCGGCCAGTCAGGCCTCGACGCCGTGGCGGCCGAAACCGCGGCCGAGCTGGGACGCACCCTGGCCCCCGACCCGGAGCCGGAGAAGGGGTTCTACTACCGCTCGGACCACTTTTCGTTCGCCAGGGCCGGCATCCCGGCGTTCTATGCCGACCCGGGCGTCGAATATCTGGACAAGCCGCCGGGATACGGCATCGAGAAGCGGGCGGAGTACACGGCCAATGACTACCACGCCGTGTCGGACGAGGTGAAGCCCGACTGGGACCTGTCCGGCGCCGTGGAAGACCTCAACTTCATGTACCGCATGGGCGCGCGGCTGGCCGGCGGCAGCGACTGGCCGGAGTGGAGCGAGACGAGCGAGTTCCGCGCCGTGCGCGAAGCGCAGCGGCCGCAGTAGACCGCCCGTCCCACGTGCTCGCCCCTCCGTCCCGCAGCGTCGTGCGACTCGGCTTCGCCGTCATGGCGTTGTCGCTGGCAGCGACGGCCGCCGGCCAGCCGACCGGAGCCATCGAAGGCGCGGTCGTCGACGCGAACGGCAATCCGTTGCCCGGCGTCGTGGTGACGGTGACCGGGGCCGGCACGCGCGCGGAGCGGGTGACGGCCGCCGCCGGCGCCTTTGCCGCCGCCGGTCTGGCGGCGGGCGAATACCGCGTAACGGCGGTGCTGTCAGGTTTCGAGGCGGCGGAAGCGGCGGTCTCCGTCCGTTCGGGCGCCACCGCAGCGGTCCGCATCGTGCTGCAGATCGCGCGCCTGCTCGAAACCGTCAGCGTCGTCGCAGAGGAGCCCCGCATCTTCGCCACCAACGTCGTGGCCAAGCCGATGCTGTTGCAGCAGTCGAGCATCACAGCGGTGACGTCCGTGGTGGACAACCTCCCCGGGGTGTCGGTCCAGGAGGGCGACGCGTACGGATTCGACGACTGGTCCAGCCAGGTCGTCGTGCGCGGCTTCCAGGTGACCAAGAGCGACGCGCAGATCGGCACCACGATCGACGGCTTTCCCAACGGCACGTCCCAGTATTCGGGCGGGTCGAAGGCCAACCGATTCGTCGATCCGCTGAACCTCGGCGGCGTCGAGGTATCGCAGGGAACGGCCGACATCGCTTCCCGGTCGGTCGAGGCGCTCGGCGGCACCTTCAACTACCTGACCGACGATCCCGCCGCGGAGCGGACCTACACCGCGTCGGCCACGATCGGCGAGAACGAGGGCCAGCGGTTGTCCATGCGGATCGACACGGGGCCGCTGTTCGGCAGAGAGACGCGGGCGTGGATCGCCGCGGTCCGCCAGGAGGCGACCGACTGGGTCGAGGGCTCAGCGCGCAACGAGCGGGAGCACGTCGCCGCCAAGCTCGTCTCGTCGCACGGGCGCCTCGACCTGACGAGCTACGTCTCGTACGACAGCATCCACGAGGACAACTATCAGCGTATGAACAGTGCGGCTGACTTCGAGGCCAACCCGCGCTGGGACCGCCTGGTCGGCGACTGGCCCGGCGTGCCGTACCTGAACCAGTTCTACCGCCCCGGCTGGTCGACCCTGCGCAACAACACGTTCGCCTACCTGAAGGCGGACTGGTCGTTCAGCGAGGTCACCTCGCTCAGCCTGGGCACCTACTTCCACCGCAACCGCGGCCGCGGCGACTGGCTGCCCCCATACATCGTCGACGTGACGGACGACGCGGGCGGGCCGGAATCCGAGCTGCTGGGCGGCCTGCCGGTGCGGGGCGGCTCACAGCTCGGGCTGATCCGCTTCGTGGACCGGAACGGCGTGGCCGTCGGCCCGCAGCCCGGCTGCACGTCGTCCTACATCTTCAACTACTACGGCTCGGGCGGCCCGGAGGTCGACCCGGCGTGCCACCCCGGCGCCACGGCGGTGCAGTCGTACCGCCACAGCCACTACGGCAAGGACCGTTTCGGCCTCACTCTCGACGAGGAGTGGTCCGCCGCCATCGGCGCCGCGGGCAGCACGCTGCGCGCCGGCGTCTGGTACGAAAGCACCCGGCGCGACCTGGGCCGCGACTGGCACCAGATACTGGATCCGACGCTGAGCTTCGATTGGACTGAGCAGCCCTACTGGCGCCAATACGAGTGGGATTTCCCGCAGCACATCTTCAAGTGGTACGTCGAGGAGACGATCTTCGCCGGGCCGTTCGCCCTGAGCGGCGGCGTCAAGCAGTTCCTGGTCGGCGTATCAAGGGAGGACCAGTTCAACGTCGACCCGGACCTGGAGGTCGACTCCGACTCGGACCTGCTCTTCTCGGGCGGCGTCACGTACGAGACGCCAGTCACGGGTCTGGACCTGTTCGCCGGATACTCGGAGAACTTCAAGGCCATCAGCGCCACGCTGCTCGAGGTGCCGGGAAGGAGCCTGGACCTGCTGGAGCCCGAGACCGCCTCGAACATCGACGTCGGGCTGCAGTACGCGGGGGAGCGGCTGGCATTGAGCGCCACCTGGTACACCATCGACTTCCGGAACCGGATCTTCTACCTCGGCTCGACGACACCCGCCGGGCCAAATTACCTCGTCCCGGGCGGCGGGGCGTACTTCAACGCCGGCGGCATCGACACGAGCGGCGTGGAACTGTCGGCGGCGGTGGAGTTGCCGCGCCAGGCGTCGTTCTACACGGCCCTCACGTTCAACGACTCGAAGTACATCGGGACGGGTGATGCGCTGGTGGACGCAAGCCAGGGCATCGTGGCGGGGACCGACGTCACCGGCGTGCCGGACCGCCTGTGGGTCGTCTCGCTCGACCGTAGCGGCCCCATCGGCGCGGGGTTGACCGCCAAGTACACGTCTTCGCGGCGCGTGAGCCTGCTGTCGGACTGGTACGCGGACGCCTACTGGCTGGTGGATGCCTACGTCACTTTTTCCGGCGAGGCGCTGAGCGACCTGCTCCGCTCGACGGAGTTCTCGATCGTGGCCAACAACCTGCTCGACAAGGCGTATCTCTCGGCCATCACCGAGAACGCGGCGTGGCTCGGCGCACCGCGGACGGTCTCCATGACCGCGACGGTATCGTTCTGAGCGAGCGCCGGCTCACGCGAGGATGGGGTCGATGATCTTCCCGTGGACGTCCGTCAGGCGGAAGTTGCGTCCCTGGTACTGGTAGGTCAGCTTCGTGTGGTCGATGCCCACCAGGTGCAGCAGCGTCGCGTGCAGGTCGTGGACGTGCACCGGGTCCTTGACGATGTTGAACGCGAAGTCGTCCGTCTCGCCGTAGGACACGCCGGGCTTGATGCCGCCGCCGGTCATCCAGATCGTGAAGGCCCGCGGGTGATGGTCGCGCCCGTAGGTCTCGTCGGTCAGCCGGCCCTGACAGAAGATGGTGCGGCCGAACTCGCCGCCCCAGATGACGAGCGTGTCGTCCAGCATGCCGCGTTCCTTCAGCTCCTGGATCAGCGCGGCCTGCGGCTGGTCGACGTCCTTGGCCTGCACCTTGATGCGCGGCGGCAGCCGGTCGTGCATGTCCCACCCGCGGTGGTAGAGCTGGATGAAGCGCACGTCGCGTTCCGCCAGCCGCCGGGCGAGCAGGCAGTTGGCGGCGAACGTCCCGGGCTTGCGGGAATCGGGCCCGTAGCGCTCGAACACGCTGTCGGGCTCGTCCGACAGGTCGGTCAACTCCGGCACCGAGGCCTGCATGCGGTAGGCCATCTCGTACTGGGAGATGCGCGTGCCCGTCTCCGGGTCGCCCGAATCCTCGAGATCCAGCTGATTGAGCGCTCCCAGGTCGTCGAGGAAGCGCCGCCGCGTGCCGCGGTCCACGCCGGGTGGATTCGACAGGTACAGGACCGGATCGCCGGTCGAGAGGAACTTGACGCCCTGGTACTCGGAGGGCAGGAACCCGCTGCCCCACAGGCGGTCGTAGATCGGGTTGCCGCCGCGGTTCGAGACCATGGCGACGAAGGTCGGCAGGTCGCGGTTCATGCTGCCCAGGCCGTACGCCAGCCAGGCGCCGATGCTCGGCCGGCCCGCGAGCTGGGCGCCCGTCTGCAGGAACGTGACGCCGGGGTCGTGGTTGATCGCCTCGGTGTGCATCGTCCTGATGAAGCACAGGTCGTCCACGATCTTCGCGGTGTGCGGCATCAGCTCGCTTACCCACGTCCCCGTCTGGCCGTGCTGCGCGAACTTGAACATGGACGGGACGATGGGGAAGCCCGTCTGCGACGCCGTCATGGGCGTCAGGCGCTGTCCCTGGCGCACCGAATCGGGCAGCTCCGTGCCGCGCAGCTTCTCCAGGCCCGGCTTGTGCTCCCACAGGTCGTGCTGCGACGGCGCGCCGCCCTGGAACAGGTAGATCACCCGCTTCGCCCTGGGCGCGATGTGGGGCAGGCCGGGCAGCCCGCCGATCGACAGCGGCGCCTGCGCCAGCAGGTCCTCGCTCATCAGCGTCGCCAGCGCGGCCGCGCCGATGCCCGTGCTCGAGAGCTCCAGAAACCGCCGCCGGCTGAGCAACTTCTCCAGTTCGGATTGCGGTGCCATCGGTCAATCCCTCGTGATGGTCCGGTCGAGGTTCAGAACCATGCTCGCCACCATCGTGTAGGAGGCGAGCTCCGCGATGTCCAGCGTCTCGTCGCGCGCGGACTCACCCACGTTGACGAGCTCGAGCGCCGCCGAGCGGTCCGCCTGGTAATGATCGAGGTACTCGCGGAAGCCGCCGATCAGGACCTCCTGCACCTCCGGCCGCGGCCGGTGCGCCGTCGCGAGCTGGTAGGCAAAGGCGACGCGCTCGTCCGGCGTGGCGCCGCCCTCGGTGATCATGCGTTCCGCCAGGTGGCGCGCCGCCTCGACGTAGGTGACGTCGTTCATCAGGTTCAGCGCCTGCAGCGGCGTGTTGGTGCGCGTCGGGCGGACGATGCACGTCTCGCGCGTCGATGAGTCGAACGCCAGCATCGACGGCGGCGCGAGCGTGCGCTTCCAGTAGGTGTACAGGCTGCGGCGGTACAGGTCGTCGCCGGACGACTGCACGTAGTCCTGACTGGCCTGGTCCCACAGGCCCTCCGGCTGGTACGGCTTGACCGACGGCCCGCCGATGCGCTCCACGAGCAGCCCTGAGACCGAGAGAGCCTGGTCGCGGATGGTCTGCGCCGGCAGGCGCAGGCGCGGTCCGCGCGCCAGCAGGCGGTTCTCGGGGTCCTCGTCGAGCAGCTCGGGCGTCACCGCCGACGCCTGCCGGTAGGTGGCGCTGGTCACGATCTCCCGCTGCAGCGCCTTGACGTCCCAGCCCGAATCGATGAAGGTCGTCGCCAGCCAGTCGAGCAGCTCGGGATGGCTCGGGAATTCACCCTGCAGCCCGAAGTTTTCCGCCGTCTTGACCAGGCCGGTCCCGAACAGCATCTGCCAGAAGCGGTTCACGGTGACCCGGGCGGTGAGCGGGTGCTCGGGATCGACCAGCCAGCGGGCGAACGCCAGGCGGTTCTGCTCCTGGTCGTCGGGCAGCGGCGGCAGCACCGCCGGCACGCCGGGCTCCACCTTCGCGGCGGGGGCGTCGTACGCGCCGCGGTCGAGCACGAACGTCTCGCGCCGCGTCTCCATCTCCTCCATCACCATGACGGTGGGGAAGCTGTCCCACAGCTCGGCCCGCTCGCGCTCCAGCGCATTGAGCTGGCGCCACGCCGCCTGGATCTCCTGCGGCGCGTACTGGTCGAGGAAGCTCAGCCGGAGCTTCTCCGACTGCCCGGCGGTGCGGCTGCCGGGCGCCATCGCCGCGATCTCGTCCAGCGACTCCACGGTCGCCACGGCGGCTGCCTCGGCCGGGGTGAGGACGTCCGTGTAGACGCGTACGTCGTCGATGCGGCCCTGGAAGCGCACGGCCGACTCGGTGGCGCCGGACTCCTCGGAAGGCGGGCCGCTGGCGCCGATGCGCAGCGGCTCCTTCGTCCGCATCGGGTTGTTGATGCCGTCGGCCAGCGTCGCGAGTTCTTGCGGTTGGCCATCAACGTAGATGCGGAATCCGGACGGCAGGCGCTTGCCGTCGTAGGTGGCGACCACGTGCCGCCACGCGTTGAGCGGCAATGCGTCGAGCGTTTGCACGCGCACCGCGTCGTCGGCAAAGCGCTGCGACAGGTTGATCCGCAGCTTGCCGTCCACGAGGTACAGCCCCCAGCCGCGCTCGCCCTGGTCGCCGGCATACGCTCGCGACAAGATCACGCCGTCGGCGGCGGTGGGGTAGATCCACGCCGCCAGCGTGAACGCGTCCTCGTAGGTGAAGTTCGCGATGTCGCCCGCGTCGACGAAACGCCGGCCGTCGAAGTCGAGCGCCCCGCCGACCCGCCCGGGGACGAAGTGCGGACGGCCGTCCTGCAGGCTGACGGCCACGGGAAACGTCACCGGTTCCGGTTCCTGCCGGGGCGCCCGGACCCCGGCGGTGACCGGGGGAGAGACGACGATCGGCTCGCCGGTGTAGATGCCCGCGATGTCGCCGTCGAGCGGGTGATGCACCATGAGCTTGTCGCGCAGCACCCAGTCGACGCGCCCGGCCCCGGCGAGCGATTCTTCCCACTCCCGCTGCAAGGCCTCCGCCTGCGGCTCGAGCTCCGCGAACGCCTCGCGCGCCTCGGCGAGCTTCTCGTCGAACTCGTCCAGGGCGGCGAACTGCGCGTCCGTCGGGGCCGTGATCATCGGCGGCGAGTTGCCGTACTTGAACGCCTTGCCGCGCTCGGGGACGTTGTTGAAGTGTGCGAACACCTCGTAGAACTCGCGCTGCGAGATCGGGTCGAACTTGTGGTCGTGGCAGCGCGCGCAGCCGAGGGTCAGGCCGAGCCAGACCGTGCCCGTGGTCGAGACGCGGTCGACCACGTTCTCCACCAGGAACTCCTCGGGGACGACGCCGCCCTCGCCGTTCTGGCTGTGGTTCCGGTTGAAGCCCGATGCGATGCGCTGATCGAGCGTCGCGCCGGGCAGCATGTCGCCGGCGAGCTGCTCGATGGTGAACTGGTCGAACGGCATGTTGGCGTTGTAGGCGTCGATGACCCAGTCGCGGTAGCGCCACATCGACCGCTCGGCGTCGGTCTGGTAGCCGCTCGAATCGGCGTAGCGGGCGCCGTCCAGCCACTCCACCGCCATCCGCTCGCCGTACGCCGTCGTCGCCAGCAGCCGGTCGACGGCCTCCTCGTAGGCGTCCGGTGAATCGTCGTTCAGGAACGCCGCGATCTCGCCCGGCGTCGGCGGCAGGCCGGTCAGGTCGAGCGTCACGCGCCGCAGCAGCGTCGTGCGGTCGGCCTCCGGCGACGGCGCCGCCCCGTCGGCTTCGAGGCGGGCGAGAACGAAGCGGTCGATCGGGTTGCGGACCCAGTCGCCGTCACCGACCGGCGGCAGCAGCGGACGCTCCGGCGGAATGAACGCCCAGTGCGCCTGCCACTCGGCCCCCTGATCGATCCAGAGCCGCAGGGTTTCAATCTCCGCGTCCGCCAGCCTGTCTTCTTCCAGTCCCGGCATCACCGGGCTCTCGAAGCCGCGCCGGTAGGGCATGCGCTGCGTCAAGTCGCTGTGGGTGACCCTGTGAATGAGCAGGCTGTCCGCGGCGTTGCCGGCAACGATGACCGGACCGCCGAACTCGCCGCGATCGGCGAACGGCCCTTCCTGCACGTCCAGCCGCAGCCCGCGCTGGCGCGAGCCCTCATCCGGCCCGTGGCAGGTGAAGCAGTTCTCGGAGAGGATCGGCCGCACCTCGCGCGCGAAGTCCACCACGCGCTCGGCGGCCGGCGGCGCATCGGCCGCGGCGGCGACCGCGCCGCCCCAGTGGGCGCCCCCGTCGATCCAGCGCCGCACGGCGTCGATCTGTGCGTCGGACAGCGGCCGTCCGGAGGAGGCCGGCGGCATCCGCGCGACCGGATCCCCGCTGGTCAGCCGCTGGAACAGCGGGCTCGCCTCCGCGTCGCCCGGCACGACGGCGGTTCCGATGAAGTCGTCCGTGTCCAGCCGCAGGTCGGCCTGCCGCGCAACCTCGTTCGGGCCGTGGCAGGCCAGGCACGACTCCGCCAGGATCGGCCGGATGTCGCGGTTGAACTCGAGCGGCTGGGCAGGGTTCTGCGCAGGCGCGGCGCGGACGGCGCCGGTCAGATACGCGCCTGACGCGATGGCGAGTACGGCAAACGGAGCGAGAGCGCGACGCAGCGTGTACCTCATGGCACGCCCCTCCACCGTGCATGGTAGGCGCGGCGCCCGCGTCACTTCAAGGCATTTTTTGGTTGACTCGCCGGCGTGCGCGGTCGGTGCCATAATCTGCGGGTAGCCTCGACACACTGGAGGGTTGATGCGCGGATCCGGCTGGCCGGTGTCGAGCGCCCGTGCGGCAGCGCTCGCAGTCGTCATTGTTGCGGCGGCGCCACCGGCCGAGGCACAGACCGCGCGCATCGAGCCGGTCACCGACTCGGAGCTGCAGGATCCGTCTCCGGACGAGTGGCTGATGTGGCGCCGGACGCTTGACGGCTGGGGCTACAGCCCGCTCGACCAGATCGACCGCAGCAACGTGGATCAGCTTCGGCTGGTCTGGTCGCGGGCGCTGGCGCCGGGCCGCGAGGAGGGCACCCCCCTCGTGCGCGGCGGCGTCATGTACATGCCCAATCCGCGCGACATCATCCAGGCGATCGATGCGGTGACCGGTGACCTGTTCTGGCAGTACAACCGCGACCGGCCGGATGACCTGGCCGACTACATGATCGGCACGGTGCTCGACGTCAACCGCAACGTCGCCATCTACGGCAAGCTGATTATCGACACCAGCATGGACGACTACATCTTCGCCCTGCACGCCGAAACGGGCGAGATGGTCTGGGAGACGCAGATACTCGACTACAAGGTCAACCCGGCCAACCAGACCTCGGGGCCGATCATCGCCGACGGCAAGGTGATCTCCGGCCGGAGCTGCGATCCGCGCGGCGGGCCGCTTGCCTGCGTCATCACGGCGCACGACCCGGCGACCGGCGAGGAATTGTGGCGTACGCGGCTGATCCCGGCGCCCGGTGAGCCGGGGGACGAATCGTGGGGCGACGTGCCGTTTGAGGAGCGTGGGCATGTCGGCGCCTGGATGGTGCCGAGCTTCGATCCGCAGCTGAATCTCGTGTACGTGGGCACGTCGGTGACCTCGCCCGCGCCCAAGTTCATGGTCGGCGGCGCCGACCTGGCCCACCTGTACCACAACTCGACCCTGGCGCTGAACGCCGATACGGGCGAGATCGTCTGGTACTACCAGCACCTGAACGACAGCTGGGATCTCGACCACCCGTTCGAACGCCTGCTCGTGGATACGCCGGTGCGGCCGGACCCGGCCGCGGTCAGCTGGATCAACCCGGGGCTGACGCCGGGGGAGGAGCGCCGCGTGGTGACCGGCATTCCGGGCAAGACCGGCGTCGTCTACACGCTGGATCGCGCGACCGGCGAATTCCTGTGGGCCACGCCGACCATCACGCAGAACGTCATCAGCGGCATCGACGGCGCGACCGGCGCCGTGACCGAGAATGCCGAGCTCGTCTTCAGCGCCTACGGCCAGACCGTGCTGGCCTGCCCCCACGCCAGCGGCGGCAAGGACTGGGAGGCCGGCGCCTACAGCCCGCTGACGAACGTCATGTACATGCCGCTGCGCAACACCTGCGCGCGCATGCAGGTCCAGACCCTGGAGGACGGCGACGAGGCCAACCGCCTCTACACCCTGGCGTGGCGCGTGCAGGTCGCGCCGGGCACCGACCAGGTCGGCGCCGTCCACGCCATCTCCGCGGAAACGGGCGAGACCGTCTGGAAGCACGAGCAGCGCTCTGCCACCATGTCGCTGGCCGCCACGGGCGGCGGCCTCGTGTTTGGCGGCGACGTCAACGGCCGCTTCCGGGCCTTCGACCATGAGACCGGCGAGATCCTGTGGGAGATCAACCTCGGCTCGCCCGTATCCGGCTTCCCGATGACCTACGCCGTCAACGGCCGCCAGTACGTAGCCGTCAGCACCGGCTACGGCCGCTTCCTGGAACTGACCCCCGAGCTCCGCCCCAGCTTCGGCAACAACCTGTTCGTGTTTGCGCTGCCGGACTGAGCGCCGGCCGGCGTCGCGGTGGTCGGTCTGGCGGTCCCGTAGCGCTGCCGACTAGGATCGATGCGATTCAGGGAGGTGAGGTCGGGTGCGACGGAACAGCTTGTTCGGAGGTCGGACGTGCGGGTACGGACGGATGCTGCTCGCGACGTGCGTGCTGGTGCTCTCCGGCGCGGGGTACGCGGGCGCGCAGGAAGGGCTGTACGCCGGAGTTGCGGCCGGGTGGGACCGGGCGAGCGCCGACTACACCAAGGGGATCGGCCTCGACGTGCCGCCCGCGAGCTACGAGACGGCGACGAACGACGCGACGGGCGGATTCGGCACGGTGCGGGCGTCGCTGGGCTACCGTACCTTCGTTGCCGGCCGGGCGTACGTCTCGGGGGAGTTCGAGGCGGCATTCCACGGAGGCAGCGGCCCGGCGGGCTACCTGCAGGAGGGCACCGGCGTTGGGGACCGAGACGTGTGGCCGGGTCCCTGGAGCGTCGAGAAGAACCGCGGATTCGGCGCGAACGCCCGGTTGGGGTACGTGCCGGGCGGGCTGCTGGGCGAAGGCGGATCGGTGTATTTCGTCGCCGGCGTCCACTGGTTGGGAGCGACCGTGCGACGCGGCTCCGACATCGGCGGGGAGTCCATCCGGGTCGTGGCCGATCACACGTTGCGGCCGTGGGTTGCCGGGGCCGGCGTGGAGTGGGGCAGCCTGGCGAACCGGGTCGGGCTGGAGGTCCGGTACTCCGCGGCCGAGCTGGAGTTCCGCACCGGAGGGGACGGGTCGGCGTTCGGGATGCCGCGCATCGACCACACGTTCGGCCTGCGCGAGGTCAGCGTCCAGGTGGGCTACACCCGCTCGTTCTGATGAGAACGGCCGGGTCGGGCTGCACCGCTTCATGTCATACAATCTCCGCCATGATGGCAGCTTGGAATCTCACGCGTCAGCCAACCACCATGACCGCACCGCGCTGTGGCAGCGTGCCGGCCGCCGCCCTGCTGGCGGTCCTGCTGTTCGGGCTCGCAGCGCCGGAAGTACGCGCCCAGGAAGAGCCGATGGTTCTGCAGGGCCTCGTCGTATCCGACGGCAGCCTTGCGTTCGGCGGGTTGTCCACGACGGAATGCTTCCCGGCCACGAACCTCGATGTCGGCGGCGTGATGGTCACCATCCATACGTCGAAATGGCAGAGACGGGCCACGGCAAGCGCCGCGTGGGAGGACATGCCGGGAACGGAGGAGACGGGACAGGTATGCCCCCTCTCGCCGGAGGAACCCGGCGACTACCGGCTGGTCATCGACGGGACCATCGACGGCGAGCGCGGACTGTACCGTAGCAACGTCTTCACGAAGACCGCGGTGCCGGTCCTGCCCGGCGTCGCGGCCGCGTGGCTCGCACTGTTGCTGGCCGGACTGCTGCTGCGTGCGCGGCGGACAGGTTCGGAGCCTTGACGCCGGCCCGCTACCCGCCGGGCCGCTTCCTGATGAAGCCCAGGTAGACGTAGAGCGCAACCAGCGCGCCCACAGCCAGCACGCCGAGATTGCCGTAGGTCGGATTGACCTGCAGCCCCAGGAACAGGGCGAACGAGAACGCGAGATACAGGCCGATGATGGCCGCGGCGTGGGCGAGGCGTCTCAGCATGGCGCACCCGGCCTACATCAGCTTCAGGCCCGGCACGTCGCTGAAGTCCCTGGGGTTCAGCGTCCAGAGGGCGGCCTCGTGTACGAGAGCGCAGGCGGCGATGGCGAGATCCGCCGGGCGGCCGCGGGGATGCGCCAGCGTCGAATAGAGCTTCGCAGCCGTAGCCGCGGCGGGTGCATCGAACGGCACGATCTGCTCGCGCGGAAAGAGCTCTTCCTGAATCCGAAGCTCGTGGACTCCCCGCGGTCCGCGCAGCCACTCGTACAGGACGATCGTGGAAAGCTGCAGGCGATGGCCTTCGTCCGCAAAGTTCCGCAGCTTGTCGAACGAGTCGCTTTCCGCGGACAGTGCGCCCACGAGCGCGGAAGTGTCAAGATGGATTGTCATACCTGGAACGGCGGTCCCAGCCTTCGCGCCGTGACTGGCGTATCTCCCGCAGCTCGGCCTCGACGCTTTCCGGGGAGCGCGGCGTGTGCTCTTTCCGCCAACGGTCGAGCACGTCGAGCATGCGCAGGCGCTCGGCTTCGCTCAGGCGGTCCGTCCGGGCGTCGTATTCCGCGACCGCCTCGCGCACCACCCGGCTCTGCGGTTTCCCGAGCCGCTCGGCCGCCCGGCGGATGCGGCGCACCGTGGCGTCGTCGAGCGAGTAGGTGACCTTTACCATACCGCGGAAATACTACCATACCCACCGGCGCCGGCCAGCGTGGCGTTGCGCGGACGCGCAAAATCACTGTAAACTGCGCTGGTTTATCTCGCGGCCAACCTGGGCGCGCTCACCTTTCGGGAGGGGATCCAGATGCGTCATCTCAGAACCGCGCTGACCGTGTGTACGGTCATCGCATGCGTCCTTCTTGGTGCCGGCGCGGCCAATGCGCAGCAGATCGGCGGCACGGTTACGGATACGACGGGCGGCGTGCTGCCCGGCGTAACCATCGAAGTCAGGAGCCCCGACATCATCGAGCAGGTACGCACGGCCGTGACCGACGGCGCCGGCCAATACCTGGTCGTGGCGCTCGAGCCGGGCACCTACTCGGTCACCTACACGCTGCCCGGGTTCAGCACGCTGGTCCGCGAGGGCATCGAGCTCACCACCGGGTTCACGGCGAGCGTCGACGTGGAACTGTCGGTGGGCGATGTCCAGGAATCCGTCACGGTTTCCGGCGCGAGCCCGGTCGTGGACATCCAGAACACCTTGCAGCGGGCGCTCATCGATCGGGAGGTCATCGACGAGATCCCGACAGGCAAGTCGCATCAGAGCTACGCGCTGCTGGTGCCCGGGATGAACTCGTCGTCGGCGTTCGGCACGAGCCTCAACCAGGACGCGGGCGGCACCACGGTCCAGACCGTCGCGGCCCTCGACATCCACGGCAGCCGCCCGAAGGACGGGCAGACGAACATCAACGGCATGGACGTCAGCAACGCCTTTTCCGGGGGCGGGGGCCAGATGTTCGGCACGGTCTCGGACGGCGCAATGGAGGAGATGTCCGTCGAGGTCTCCGGGCACGGCGCCGAGGCGGCATTGGGGGGCGTCGGCGTGAACCTGGTCCCTCGAGAGGGAGCCAACCAGTTCAGCGGAGCCTTTTTCGCGAGCGGCACCGGCCCGGGGCTGCAGGGGACGAACGAGGTGCCCGGCGCCCCGAATTTCGCGGAGCTCGACAGAGCCTGGTTGTACAACCCGGCGGTTGGCGGCCCGATCGTCAGGGACCGCGTCTGGTTCTACGCGCAGTTCACGCATCAGGTAGCCGACAGCTTCACTCCCAATGTGTTCGCGGCGGTGGATCCGGCGAATATCAGGTACGTGCCGGACCCGACGCGGCCGGTGGCCAGCATCAATGGCTCCAAGGACACGACTCTCAACTTGACCATCCAGGCGACCCGGAAGGACAAGTTCAAGTTCTTCTACAGCTACGCCGACTGGGAAAAGCCGAACGCCCTGGCTGGGCCGCTCTTTGGCTTGTTCATCGCGCCGGAAGGCTCCGTCAGTGGGGACTACAGACTCCACACGACCCAGTTCAACTGGGTCCGGCCGGCGACCGACCGCCTGCTATTCGAGGCCGGTTTCTCGAGTTCCCCGGCCCAGTTTGACGCCGGTCCCAACGCGGATGCCGCCAACGACGTGCTCGGGCTCCTGGAGGCCAGCACGCTGACGATTCACCGCAACAACCACTTCATATCGCAGGGGAGCGGATACGACAGTTGGCGCGCCACCCACTCCTTCCGCGGCAGCATGACCTACGTGACCGGCACCCACAACCTGCAGGTGGGGTTCAGCGGCACGCGGACCTCCGAGAGGTTCCAGACCTTCAGCAACCAGAACTTCACCAACGCGCTTACCATTCTCGGGCTCCCGCTGCAGGCAGGCTTCTGGCTGCCGCACGATTCGACCAACGAGGGCATCGCCTACGGGATCTATGCGCAGGACCAGATAACGCTCGGTCGGCTCACCGTCAACGCCGGCCTCCGCCTCGACCGTCTCACGAACTCGTATCCGGACCAGACTCGCGCCCCGTCGACCTGGGAACCGGAGGGTCAGTCGATCTCGGGCGTCTCGGATATCGTGGCCTGGAACGACCTGCAGCCGCGGCTTGGGGTGGCGTATGACGTGTTCGGCGACGGGCGGACTGCGCTCAAGGCGTCGGCCAACCGCTACGGCACACGGTCGAACTCCGAATGGGCGGTCCTGCTGAACCCGTTCTCGGCTGTGCCGGCCCGCGCAAACGACAGGGTGTGGCTCGACGGGGCGCCAGGCCATCCGTTCGCCCGCATACCACCCGTCTTCCCCTCCTGTATCGGGCCGGTAGAGTGCATCGCCGGCGACGGCCTCGTGCAGGGCGACCCGGCCAACCCCGCGCCGAACGGAGAGCTGATCTTCCCACTCGCCAACGCGGCCTGGGGCAGCACCGCGCCGTTCCAGTTCCTCGACCCCGGCTGGGCGAGCGGATGGGGCCAGCGCTTCTCCAACTGGGAAGTGACCGCCGGGATTCAGCAGGAGCTGACCGCCGGCATGGCGCTCGACGTGACCTGGTTCCGCCGCAACTTCGTCAACTTCGGATTGCAGGACGACCGGGCGCTGGCCGCGGGCGACTATGACCTGGCCACCGTGGATTTGAGCGCCCGCGGCATTCCCGGCGTCGGTACGGTCACCTTCCCCGAGATCAAGCCGGAGGCGTTCGGCCGCCAGCCCGACGTCCTGTTCACGTCGGCGAATGATTTCGGCGGCGAAGAGCAGGTGTTCAACGGCGTCGACATCACGCTCAACGCGCGGCTGGAGGATCTGCTCCTCCAGGGCGGGGTCTCTACCGGGACCACGTCGTACAACTTCTGTCCCGCGTATGACGCTGCGCCGGAGCATCTCTCCCGCCGGGGAGATCTGGTGCGGAGCGCCAACACGTTCGCGCGGGAGTTCTGCGATAGCTCCACGAACTGGCTGACGCAGATCAAGCTGCTCGGGTCGTACACCCTGCCCTACGACATCCAGGTCGCCGCCACGCTCCAGTCGGCTCCCGGCCCGGAACGGCAGGCTCTCATCGCCGTGACACCGGCGGAGATCGCCGCGGCGCTCGGCAGGCCTCAGGCAGCCCCCGGGGCGGTAACCGTCAACGCCCTGGAGCCGGGAACGGTATACGGGGAGCGCTTCAACCAGTTCGACCTGCGGTTCACGAAGATCTTCCCGATGGGCGACACCCGCCTGCGGGCGATGGTCGACATCTACAACGTGTTCAACAACAACGCCGTCTTCAGCGAGTCGTACGCCCAGGCCAACTACCTGAGCCCCCTCGGCTTCATGCCGCCTCGGCTGTTGCGGTTCGCGGCTCAGTTCGACTTCTAGCGGGCGGCGTAGAGTACCGTTCGGGAAGGGCCATCCCCGCGAGCCGGCATCCGGCCCCGCGGGGATGGCCCACTTGCTCAAGGGAGGCAGGCGGCTGACCGCTCCGCCTGATGGCTCGCACATGCGCACGCGTTGCCGGCCGGCCCTCGTGATCTTGTGCACCGTTGCCCTGCTGGCGCCGCTCCCCGGCGCCGGACAGACCCGAGCCGGGGCAGACGGCGGCACTCCGCGCACCGCCTGGGGCGACCCCGACCTGCAGGGGACGTGGTCGTACGCCTCGCTCACGCCGCTGGAGCGGCCCGCCGAGCTCGCGGACCGCGAGTTTTTCACCCCCGAGGAAGCGGCGGACCGCAACGAGTACTGGAACGTCACGCGTTTCGAGACCCGGCCCCCGCCGGGGAGCGTAGGCGCCTACAACGCCGCCTGGCTCGATTTCGGGACGGTGAGTCCGGACCGGCGCACGTCGCTGATCGTTGATCCGGCCGAGGGCAGGCTCCCGCTGCGCGCGGAAACCGAGCGGCGCCTGGCGGAGGAGCGTGAGCACCAGCGGCTGCACCCGGCCGATTCCTGGCGGGACCTGACCAACTGGGACCGCTGCATCACCTACCACGGCGTGCCGCCCGTTTCCACCGGCTACAACAACACGTACCAGATCCTCCAGGCGCCCGGCTACGTCTTCATCCGCGTGGAGGCCATCCACGACGTGCGCATCATTCCGCTCGACGGGCGCCCGCCGCTGGACGACCGCATCCGCCAGTGGAACGGCAGCTCCCGCGGCCGCTGGGAAGGCGATACGCTGGTGGTCGAGACCGCCAATTTCAGCCCCGAGACGCAGCACCGCTTCCCGTCATCGCCGAATACGCGTGCAATCGAGCGCTTCGCGCGCATCACTGCGGACACGATCGAGCACGAGTTCACGATCGAGGACGCCACCGTCTACACGCGGCCCTGGACCGCCGTGCGCCTGATGCCGCGGCTCCCCGGCTACGTGATCTACGAATACGCCTGCCACGAGGGCAACTACGCGCTGCCCAACATGCTCAGCATCCAGCGCACCCTCGAGAGCGGGACCGCCGCCGGGTCCCGCTAGCCTTGGGGAGCGCGGCGTGTGCTCATGACGAACTGATTTCTGCGAGGGAGCCGTTGCGGAAAGCACTTGTCATTCCCGCGTGCGCCATCCTGGCTGTGACGTGGCTTGGGCCGATTCCAGCGTTGGGCCAGCCCCAGTCGGCCTTACCTGTGCCGCCCACCGCGGACGGCCATCCGGATCTTCAGGGAGTCTGGAACTTTTCCACGTTGACGCCCCTCGAACGACCCGACGAGCTCGCTGGGAAGCCGTTCTTGACCGAGGTCGAAGCTGCCGAGTACATCCAGCAACGCCTCCGGAATGCGAATGCCGATCGTCGGGACGGCAAGGGCACGGAGCGCCGGCCGGGCGAGGACAACGACGTTGCCCGTGCCTACAACGACTTCTGGTACGACCGCGGTACGACCATCGTCGATACCCGGCGCTCGTCACTCATCATCGATCCGCCCAATGGCAAACTCCCGCCGCTGACGCCAGCGGGGCAGAGGAGAGCGAACGCCCTGGCTGCGTACCAGCGCCAGGGGGTGCGAGGTCCGCTCGACGGTCCGAGGACGCGCCCGCTTCGTGAGCGGTGCATCTGGTGGGATAGCGAAGGACCGCCGCTGGCGCCGATGGGGGCCTACAACCACTATCTCCAGCTCTTCCAGACGCAGGACCACGTGGTGATCCTCATGGAGATGATTCACGACGCGCGGATCATTCCTCTGGACGGCCGTCCGCACCTGACCCCGTCGAATCGCCAGTTGCTCGGCGACTCGCGAGGGAGATGGGAGGGCGACACCCTGGTTGTTGAAACGACTAACTTCAAGGACCCGGCCGACTTCATCGATCCTGACAGCTTCACTGACGAAACGGACTACAGGGGATCCCGATTGCACGCGCGCCTGACCGAGCGCCTGACGCGCATCGATGCCGATACCCTGCGTTACGACTACACGATGGAGGATGCGACGACGTGGAGGCAGCCTTGGACCGGACAGCAATTCCTCACCAGGGTTGCCACGCCGCTCTATGGGTACGCCTGTCACGAGGGGAACCAGGGCATGGCAGGCATCCTCTCCGGGGCACGGGCTGAAGATGCTGTCGCGGGGACTCCTCGGTAGCCTGGTGGAGCGTGGTATGGCAAGAGCTGACGACACCCGGCCGGAAGATCGGCGCCGCAAGCCCGCTGACCGTCCCACGCGCCGGGATTTCGTGAAGACGGGAGCCGCGGCCGGGCTGGGCGCCGGCGCCCTGTTGGGGGCGAACTGCACTGACACGCAGCGCGCTTCCACGAGCCCCGGCGACACGGCGTGGGACTACGAGGTGGACGTCGTCGTCGCGGGGGCCGGCTGCGCCGGGCTGACCGCGGCCATCCGCGCGCGGGACCTCGGGGCGAGCGTGCTCGTGGTCGATTCCAACTACGACGCCGGCGGCCGGATGCTGCTCAGCGGATCGGTGGTCTCGCTCGGCGGCGGCGACGCGGTCCAGCGGCGGGACATGCAGGGCGAGAGCGACCGCGACGGCTACGTCACGGCCGATCCGGCCGAGGCTCCGGAAGAGCTCGACGACAGCGTCGAGATCCTGTTCAGGGACCTCAACGACTGGTCGGTGCTCGACACCAAGGCCCAGAGCCCGTACCGCTACAACGAGCGGGACGTCGCGCGCTCGTGGGCCGAGAACGCCCCGGCGACCCGGCAGTTCCTGATGGACAACTACGTCCGCTTCGCGCGGGTCAGCGGGGGACACCACGGCGGCGGCCTGTCGCGCGCGCGAGCGGCGCGCTGCTTCCTGGTGCTGGGCGACAGGACCGACATCAAGGCGGGGACGATCACCCCGGAGGACGCCGGCATCGCGGATCCCGAGCGCACGAGTCCCTTCGCGCCGGTGCCGATGTACGACTCGAGCCGCTACGTCGGGTCGGCCGCCGTCAGCAACGGCGTGGCCGTGGCCCGGCCCCTGGAA
Source organism: Vicinamibacterales bacterium (assembly GCA_965207665.1). Lineage (GTDB taxonomy): Bacteria > Acidobacteriota > Vicinamibacteria > Vicinamibacterales > UBA8438 > JAAXGX01. The sequence continues at coordinate 286,872 of CBDBMV010000002.1, read as the reverse complement.
TTCTCGGCCCGTGAAAAGGGCGTCGAGTTCATGTTCCATCGGCGTTTCGACGAGCTCGTCCGCGAGCAGCCATTCGCGGGCCGGGTGCTCGGAATCCGGGCCCATCACTCGCCGCGCCACCACCCCGAAACCGGCGAGCTGCTGCAGAGCTACTGGCGGAACGGCAACGTCGAGGAGCAGCGGGAGACGGTCACCATCAGGGCCCGCCGGGCCGTCATCCTGGCCAGCGGGGGCCACGCGGGCAATCCCGAGGTCCGCGGCATGTTCTATCCGGCGCTGCGGGAGCCGGCCTTCCCGACCAGCGGCTACGCCTATCAGGGCCCGCACGGCCAGGACGGCAGCGCGCTCACGGCGGGGCTGCGGATTGGCGCCAACCTGGCGGGCATGCAGCAGAACCTCAGCTATCCCACGACGTTCCACATCTCGACCCGCCTCGGGACCCGCGACGCGTACACCAACATGCAGCCGGGTCATCCGACGTTCGGCTTCCGCGGATCCGCGGGCATCAACGTCGGCAACGCGGGCTTCCGGGAGTTCATTGCCGTGAACCAGGTCGGCAAGCGCTTCTTCAACGAGGTCCGGCTGCCCCTCCGGCCCGGACGCAGCTCGTACGAGTACGCGGGCGACGGCGGCACTCCGGACCAGGGCCTGGAGCACACGCCGCGCGACTGGCGGAACTGCCGCAAGGAGTGGGTCCGGGAGATGTACGGCTACGACCACGGGCTGGATGCGGCGCTGGCGATCAACGAAGGATCCCAGCCTCCGCATTACTACTCCGGACCGCTGTGGGCGATCTTCGACCAGGCGGCGGTGGAGCGGACGGGCTGGCAGCTCCGCGCCCCGTATGTGGCGGATAACGGTTATTACTTCCAGGCCGACACCGTCGAGGAGCTCGCGGAGAAGATCGCCGCCGGCCACGAGTTCCAGCGGGTTCCGCTGACCTACTTGGCCGACACCGTGGCGGCCTGGAATCGCTACGTGGAGGCTGGGGCCGATCCCGAATTCGAGCGTGAGACGGAGGCGCCCATGCACCGCATCGCCGCGCCGCCCTTCCACGCACTCTCCATCATGGTGATCTGGCACGAAGCCTACGGCGGCCTGCGCGTCAACGGCCGGCAGCAGGTCGTCGACATGCAGGGTATGGTCATTCCGGGACTCTACGCGGGCGGCGAAGCGGCGGGCGGCATCAACAAGCACGGCCTGGGCAAGGGGCACGTCCAGGGCTACGTCGCGGGTACGCACGCGGCGGCCGAGCAGCCGGCCTGACGCCGCCCCGGCGGGACCGCGAGCACCTGTTGGTATTCCGCGTGCGCGTACGGCATAGTTGCGGGGCGCGGGGGATGACCGATGCCGTTACCTGACGCCAAGTCGTTAGCGCCGCTGGCGTTGGCGCTGCTCCTGCCGCTGCTGGCCGTCGAGGTCTCCGGCCAGCCGCCCGCCGAGGGTTACACGCCCCGTCTGACCGCCTGGGGCCATCCGGATCTTCAGGGCGTCTGGAACAACAACACCAACGTGCCGCTGGAGCGGCCCGAAGAGTTCGAGGGACGGGAGACGCTGACCGACGCCGAGGTGGCCGAACGCCGGCGAACGCTCATCGAGGCGACGTGGGGGACAGCCGAGCGCCGCGTCGATGTCGGGGGTACCGGCTTCTACGACCACCTGTGGAACGAGTACGGCATCGACGGCAACACCTCGTCACTCATCGTCGAGCCGGCGGACGGCAAGCTGCCGGCGTTGACCGCGGCAGGCGAGCGCGACCGCGCGACGGGGGCGCCGCCGGTCCAGCGCGCTCCCGCCAGCCTCGGCGACCTGACCGTCTACGAGCGCTGCATCACGCGCGGGCTTCCCGGCGCCATGCTGCCGGGCTTCTACAACCACAACTACCACATCGTCCAGACGCCCGAGTACGTCGCCATCGCCGTCGAGATGATTCACGACGTGCGCATCATTCCGCTGGACGGACGCCCCCACCTCCCGCCGGATATCCGCCAGTGGCTGGGTGACTCGCGCGGCCACTGGGATGGCGACACGCTGGTCGTGGAAACGACGCACTTCCCGGACTGGGTCAGCCAGCGCGGCCTGGTGCGCCCCTACGACTTTCACCTGCAGGGGGCGGATCTGCGCCTGGTCGAGCGGTTCACCCGCGTGAACGAGGACACGATCGATTACCGCATCACGGTCGAGGAACCGCGGACATACACGGACTCGTGGACCGCCGCGATCCCGCTGAACAGGTTCGGCGGCACGTTGTTCGAATACGCGTGCCATGAGGGGAACTACGCCCTGCCGAACATGCTCGCGGGTGCGCGGGCAAGAGAAGCGGCAGGCGTGCAATGAGCTTGCGAACAGCGGTTTTCGTGATTGGCGTCATGGCGGCCGGACTCCTGTCGGCGCCTGGTGCCTCTCTCGCGCAGTCCGCCGAGGCTGAACCGTGGGTATTGCCCCGCACGCCTGACGGCCAGCCGGACCTGCAGGGGATCTGGTCGAACAACTCCGCAACGCCGCTCGAGCGTCCGGAGGCGCTGGGCGAGCAGGCCGAGTTGACGGAAGAGGAGCTGGCCCGGGCGCGGGAGCGCTACGCGCAGATCTTCGGCTCGGGAGACGGCGACGCGGCGTTCGGCGACCGCGTCTTCGCCACGGCGATCGGCGACGAGAGCGCGTTCGAGTACGGAGACGGTTCGCCCGGAAACTACAACCAGTTCTGGATGGTCGACCGCGATTTCGACAACCGCACGTCGCTGGTGGTGGACCCGCCGACCGGCAGGCTGCCGCCGTTTACCCCCGACGCGCGGCGCCGCGCCGACGCGCGCCGGGACCACTTCGAGGCCAATCCCGGTTCGTCCTATACCGACCGGCGGCTCCAGGAGCGCTGCATCACCGTCGGCATGCCGAACCTGTTCCCCGGTTACAACTCCAACTTCCACATCCTGCAGACCCGCGACCACGTGGCGTTCCTGCACGAGATGATGCACGACGCGCGCATCATCCCGCTCGGCGACGCGCCGCACGTGGACGACGATATCCGGCAGTGGCACGGCGACCCGCGGGGCTACTGGGACGGCGACACGCTGGTGGTCGAGACCACGAATTTCTCGCCCAAGGCCGAGTCGCCGGCCGCGGTCTTCACGCGCCATCGGGGGTCGGCCGGGCAGCTTCGGCTGGTCGAGCGCTTCACGCGCGTGGATCGGGAGACCATCGAGCACAGGTTCACGGTCGACGACCCCGGCACGTACTCGGCGCCGTGGACCGCCGTCATCCTGCTGAAGCGCTCCGGCGACGTGCTCTACGAGTACGCGTGCCACGAAGGAAATGTCGGCATGGAGGGTATCCTGACGGGTCACCGCGCTGAGGAACGCAGGGCCGCTGAAGCGGCGGCGGGGCGCTAGGAGCGCGCGAATGGGCGCATCGTCGCGCGTGATGCCGGTAGTTACCGCAATTGCCATCGGCGCCGGGTTGACGCCGTCAGCGGCCGCGGCCGAAGCCCAGGCCGCATTGACGTACTACCGCGACGTCGCGCCCATCATCCGGAACCACTGCCAGTCGTGTCACCGGTCGGCGGCTTCCAACTTCGGCACACCGCTGGCGCCGATGCCGCTGCTGTCGTACGAGGACACGCGGCCGTGGGCGCGCGCCATCGCGTCGAAGGTCCGGTCGCGGGAGATGCCTCCGTGGTTCGCGGATGCGCCCAGCGGCGTGTTCAGGAACGAGCGCGGGCTGACCGAGGCCGAGATCGCGACCATCGTGGATTGGGTCGCGGCCGGTGCGCCAGCCGGCAACCCCGCCCACGCGCCGCCCGCTCCGGCCTCCACGGCAACCGCGGCCGGCGGCTGGACGCTCGGCGAGCCGGACTTCGTCGTCCGGATGGAACAGCCGTACGTCGTCCCGGATGAGGCCTTCAACGTCAACCGCGCGGTCGACGTGCGGATCCCGGAAGAACTGCTTCCGGAAGATACCTGGGTGCGCGGCTGGGAGCTGCGGGCCGGCGCCGATGGACCGGGCGTGCACCACATGTGCGCGTACGTGCGGCCGGAGGACGGCAGGGTCCTGACCGGCACCACCGAATCGGCCGTCCCGTTCGGCGGGCTGCTGAACTGCGTCGCCAGCGGCGCCGAGTCGGGGCTGCTGCCCGACGGCTGGGGCCGCCTGCTGGAGAAGGGGTCGGTGGTCAACTTCAACATGCACTTCAACAAGGAGCCGGGCCCCGGGACGTCGTTCAGCAGCCAGCCCGAGGTCGGCTTCTTCGTCGAGAAGCGGCCGGTCAGATACAAGGTCATCACCGACACGCTCGCCAACAACGGGTTCGAGATTCCGCCGAACGTCGCGAACTACCGCGTCGGCATGGCCAGGACGCTGAAGACGGACATCCTGGTGTTGAGCTACTGGCCGCACGGGCACCTGCGGGCGACGGGGGTGAAGTATGTCGCCTACTATCCGGACGGGACCGAAGAGCTGCTCCTCGACGTGCCGCGCTACGACCAGGACTGGCAACTGACGTACGACTACACGGAGCCGAAGCTGCTGCCGCGGGGCACCCGCATCGAGGCGGAGTACCGGTTCACCAACACCCAGGAGCGGGGCGTTCGCCGCGGCTTCGACGCGAATCGCGCCACCGGCTACGGTGCGCGCACGAACGACGAGATGGCGTTCGGGTTCATCAGCTACGCGGAACCCGGCGACGATTGACCGGATCGTCGTGATCCATGCGCGCATCCAGACGTGGGACGCTGGCGATAGTCCTCGGTGTCGGGTTGGCGGCGCCCGCGGCCGCCCAGCAACCCGGAAGCAGTGACGGCCTGGTCCATTCGCAGTTCACCATGACCATCGCGCGCAGCGTGGCGGTCGCATTCCCGCCAGCGCTCGGCGCGGACGAAGCGGCGCATCGGGAGCTGCTCATGGGCAGCTCTCAGGAGGCCCGCGTGCGCATCGGCGAGCTTTGGGCTTCGCCGCGGTTCCGCATGGGCGCCCTCGAGGTAACTGCGCCCGGTGCGTCGAACACGCCTACCGGCACCGCCCTGGTGAAGTTCTTCGACGATGGCCGTGGGGGTCCACAGCGCTTCGAGCTGTGGCTCGCGCGAGACGGCGCGAGCTGGGCGCTCGAAGCGGGCACGCCGTCGGACGACGGGACGGCGCCGGCGAGCGGCGTGTGGGAAATCCCGCTGGCCACGGCGGCCGCGGCCAGCGTTTCCCCGACGCTCTCGGCCGCGGTCGTGCCGACCGCGGACACCGCCGGAATGGTGTCGCTGCGCTGGGGCGAATACCGGTGGACGGCCAGGTTCACCTTCGCCGATCCGCCTGCAGATCCTGCCGACACCGCGTCGCCGCAGCCGGCAGAAACCAATCCTGATGGCATCTTTCTGGGTCAGGACGACGACACGAGCAGCATTGCCCGGACATTGACGCTCGCGGAGCGCAACGAATCGGCCATCGTGCTGCCCGACGCCGCGTCATCACGCGTCGCGGTGCTCTACTGGAAGGACCAGAACGTCGACCACGCGGATTTCGCCGCGATTGCATCGGTCGCCGAGGGCCAGGTGATCAGGCTGACCGAAGCCGCGGCGTTGCGCCTCCGAACGCTGCTGCCGTTGCAGTTCGGGGGCGTCGAGATCGACACGGAGAACCTGGCGCCGGGATTTCCCGGTTCGTACGGATTGTGGCTGAAGCGGGTGAATTCAGGCTGGCGCCTCGTGTTCAACAACGAACCCGACGTCTGGGGCACGCAACACGACCCGGACTTCGACGCCGCGGAGATCGACGTGGCGTATTCGGCCGATGGGGAGTCCGGGCGCACCCTCGGCGTGGCGGTCGTGCCGACGGGTCCGCGTAGCGGGCGGCTGCTCATCCACTGGGGCCCGCACGACTGGAGCGCCGATTTCACGAGTGCCGGCTAACTCGCCGGCGAGCCGGCCACGAAATCCGCGGCCCATTCATGCGGGCCCCAGTGCAGCATCAGCCGGCCGCGGGAGTCGCCGGTCGGCACGAGCGTCACGCCGAGCGGCCGGAATGCCCCGGCGGTTCGCGAGTACTCGGCCGGAACCTCGGCGGCGTCGAACGCCGCGTCGTATTGAGTCCCCCACGAATCCGCCTCGTCGTTGAAGACCAGGCGCCATCCGCCGTCGACCTTGCGGAGCCATACGGCGTACATCCCCGCAAACCCGGCGGCGAGGTTGCCGGTGGGCAGCGCCGTCCGGCCGAAGCCGAGGCTGACATCGGTCCGGAGGCGCGGCGGCGCCGCGCGAACCCACTGCACGACAGCGCCCTCGGCCGTCCCGGCCAGGCGTCCATAGTCTTCGTCCTCGACGTCGAGGCCCTTGTAGAACATCACGCCGATCCGCGACCCGTCGGCCAGCACGACCGCGGTCTCGTTGCGTTCGGCGAGCATGTTGTACCGCGCGACCTCCGGTGGAGAGCTCTCGTTGTCGAAGGCGATGTCGGACTGCACCGCGTCCGTATCAGGGTCGCCCGCAAGCGCTCCCGCGGGCCGCGGAGGCGTCTCGAAGCGGAAGTCGGCGCTCCAGGCGTGGCGCCCCCAGCGCATGTGGAGACGGCCGCCGGCCACCGCGGTGGCGGCCACCGCCGCGGTGAACACGGGCGACGCGGCGTCGGCGGCGTGATGGGCCAGCGGAATCCGGCGCGCGCCGCCGCCGTCGCCCGCGTGGGCCTCCAGAGCCCACCCGGCAGTTTCGCTCGTGAGCCACAGCTCGAACGATCGCGCCGCGTCGCCGCCTTCCGGCGCAATCTCTCCCAGGCGCAGGGTGCGGTGGCACTCGAGCGTGCCGACGCGCACGCGCGATCCGTCCGTGCCAGCGAGCAACTCCCGATGCCGCGGCGCGTCAACAGACAGGTCCGGGGTGTAGGCAACGCCGATTTGCTGCGGCTCCAGCGACGGCGGGTAGGCCGACGACGGGGGGTGAGACAGCGCGAGCGACACGTACACTCGGCCATCGGCCGTCGCCTGCGCCCCGGCCGCCGCGCCCGTCAGGAGAATCCCGAAGGCAACGACGGCCGCCCGAATCCACACTGCTTGCGGCTCGTTCAAGGCGCGAGGCTACCCGCCTCGGCAAAGCTGAAGAACCCGAGCGACATCTCGTCGTTGGTCTTCGGCCCGTGCCCGACGAACCGGTTCGAGTCGAAGTCCTGGCGCGCCGCGCGCTCCGGCGTGTTGTCGTACCAGGAGTCGAATTCGATGCGGGTCCCCCTGGGGAGCACCTTGGGCTCCTCGTACTTGTAGGTGACCTGCCACCCCTGGTCGTAGTTCGGCACGTCGAGCAGCAGCTCTTCCGTGCCGTCGGGGTAGATCGCGGTGTAGCGGGCGGCGGTGCCGCGCTTGTGCGTATGCGGCCAGAGCGACACGACATGGGTGTCGTGCTCCAGCACGCGCGACGAACCGACCCGGTAGCGCGGGTGGTTGGGCGGGATCTGGAACCCGCGGTTGAAGATCTCTTCGGTGCGGACCGCGAATTGCGCCGGTTCCCTGGAGACGAAGAACCCGATCTCGGCCTGGCTGGTGACGGCCGTCCCCGGGCCGGGCTCCTTGTAGTAGTGCATGTGGAAGCCGATCAGCGAGCCCTTCTCGATCGGTATGCCGTAACCGTCCGGCAGCATGCCGGACTCGCTGCCCTGGGCGGCGCAGCTCAGCCTGATGCTCCCGTCCACATCGGAAGTCGCGCCCTCGCCCTCGACGGCGGCCCCGTCCTCGACGCGGCTCCCGTCGGCCCGCACCTGCTCGTCCGGAGGGTAGACCCACACGCACATGTGGTGCGTGATGCGGTTGTCGCCGACCCGCAGCTCCGTCCCCCGCACCCACACGTCGTCCGGCAGGTCGGCCTCGGACAGCCTCGTGTAGAACGAGATGTTGAGGTCGTAGACGTCGTCCTCGACGAGATACGGCCTGGGCATCTTCACGACGAAGTCGGGCGTCCCGTGCATCCAGCCGTCGTTCGTCTCGTTGGTCCAATCACGGGCCGGCGGCGCGTCGGCCGGGTCCCCGCCGGGCGCGCCTGCCTCGACCCAGCTTGCGAGCGTGTCGATCTCGTCGTCGGTAAGCCCGCGCTCGTTGGAGAAGACCCCCGTTGGCGCCGAGGCGAACCAGGGTGGCATCTCGCGCGCCTGCACCTTGCTGGCGATCGCGCGGGCCCAGGGCCGCGTTTCCTGGTAGTCCATGAACGACATCGGCGCGATCAGGCCGGTCAGGTTCTGCCCGGAAGGCCGATGGCAGCCCTGGCAGTGCTCCTGCATGATCGGCAGGACGTCCCTGTAATACGTGGGTCCGTCCTGGTTGCCGCCCGCGTAGACCGGCGCCGCCACGGATAGCGCGGCAAGCGCCGCGAGCACTCGCGATCGGATTGCCATCAGTCGGTTTCTATCACAGCACTTCTGGCGCCGCAACTACGCCATGCCGTGATCAACGACCCAGAACGCTGTAGTTGCCGTCCAGTATGAGGCGCACCGAGACGTACAATCCGACCAAGCCGCACAGCACCCAGGGGGAATTCAAGGCGCCGATATAGATGTACAGCTCGCGCCTGGTGAGACCGCTGTGCCTCCGGGCCACGAAGAAGCTGAACACGTAGACCGACGTCGCGTAAGTCCACTGCCAGAACACCATGACCCCGATAATGCCGGCAACAACCGCCGCCGGGGATGCGGCGGTATAGGCCGCGTAGAGGAGCAGAGTTGGTACCAGCGTAACGAAACCGTTGGCGGTATCGACATTGAATCCGTACGTGCTGCGATCCGCATAGGACCCATCGATCTGCGCGTAGACCGCCCAGACATCCGCCCAGGTCGTCGCGGACAACAGGTTCCTGAACGGCACCTTCCCGAGAAGAAACTCGCGGACGGGCGATTGGCCGGTTTGCTGTTGCCATTCGCGCCAATACGCAGTGCGCTGCTCGACAAGGTCCCTGCGGAGGAACAGGCACATCTCCCAATAGCAAATCAGCAGATTGATTGAGAAGAACAGGCTGAACAGGACGTATATTGCGCTGACGTTCCCGTGGACGCAGTAGCGGGCGCCAATGCCGGCAAGCGTCAGAAGCCCGACCACCAGCACGGCAAACAGAATGACCGGGATGCCGGCACCGCTATTGCGCGTACTTCCATTCGGCGGCAACGGGCGGGGCTCCTATTGTTGTCCGGTCGCGAACACGTTTCCGGGCGGTCCGTGCTGGTAGTAGGCGCCGAGTGTGGTGATGCGGTCCATGTCGGGGTACAGCACGCCGATGGCGGGCGCGTCGCGGCTGCCGCGCGGCGAGTACCAGACGGCGCCCTCCCGCGTCACCTGGATCTTCGGCGAGTCGGCGCCCTGCTGGGGCTTCGGGTAGAACGTGAACGTCTCGCTTCCGGGATCGAACTTCCAGATCGACGCGCCGTGGTCGCCGTCATTGCCCTGCCCGACGTCGGCCGCCCAGATGTTGTCGCCGGCGTCGATGGCCACGTCGTACGGTGCGGCGTCCTGCTGCGGGATGACGTGCTCGGTCATGCGCCCGGTCGACTGGTCCAGCTTCACCAGCTTGCCGGGGCGCGGGCCGGCCGCGTAGATGCCGAACCACACGTTGTTCTGCGAGTCGACGTTAGGGCGCCGCACGTGTCCGGGGTAGGTGGGCGGCGTGAACTCGGTCCACTGGTGGGTCACGGTGTCGAATTTCGCCACCTTGCCGGCGTTCCACAATCCGATCCAGATGTTGTCGTTGCGGTCCGGGACGACGCCGTACGGCACGGCGCCGGGCATCGGAATCGGAAACACGGAGACCTTGCCGGAGGCGCGCTCCCACTTGCTCAGCGCGCCGCCCATGATCCAGCCGACGTAGACGTTCCCCTTGGAGTCAATTGCCAGTGACTGCATCCACTTGTGCGCGTTGGGCACGATGTTGTCCGGGTCCATCGGGATCCGGTGCTCCCAGCGCTCGGTGGCGGGGTCGAATCCCAGCAGCCGCTTCACTTCCGTGGACTGCACGCCGCGGTGCTCGGGCACCCAGATGATGCCCTCCGGGTCGACGTTGACCTCGTGGATGCCGTTCTTCGGGTCCGGGAGGACGTAGTCGGTGAACCCGCCCGTGCGCGGGTCCAGCTTCACGAGCCGGTGCGGATAGCCGCGGTCGGTCAGCCACACGTTGCCGTGGCGGTCGAAGCGGACGTCCTGGCCCACTCGGCGTCCCACGAAGTTGGCGCGCAGTCCGGCGAACTCCGGCGCGTTCACGCCCTGGCCCGGCGCGTCTTCCGGCAGGTAGTACTCGATGTACATCGCCCTGCCGAGCGCCTGCTCGTCGATCGGCATCTGCTGCTCGACGCGGATGCGGCGGGGCGGCGCGTCGGGTCCGAAATGCTCCACGAGGTAGTCGAGCAGGGTCTGGCGGTCGTCCAGCGCGAAGCGGCGCTGGGCGTCGCGGTACGAGATGATGCCGTCGCCGTAGGAGAGGGCCGGCCGGTTCGGCAGCGCCTTGCCGAGCATCTTGTCGATGCCCGCCTCCCAGGCCGCCGGGCGCGACGGCCTGGACGAGAGGAAGTTGCCCCCGTGGCACGGCATGCAGGTCCGCTCCGCGATGTCCCGGCCCGCTCCCGGTGGATACAGCTCGTCGTAAGGGAGGTACTCCGTGGCGGCGCGCACCGCCGGCAGCTCGCCGCCGCCGCCGGCAGCGGCGGGGGCGACGTTGCTTGCGGCCCGCAGCGAAAGGTCGAGGCTGGCGCTGTCGCCCGCGTTCAGGACCACGCGTTGCACGTCCGACGCGCGTCCGGGCGCCCGGACGGAAACCTCGTAGCTGCCCGGGAACAGCGCCACGGCCCGATAGCGGCCGGCCTGCGTGTACACCATGTACAGCATCCGCCGGTCCACGTTGCGGATGTACACCCGGGCGGCGGTGAACGGCGCATCCGCGGCGACCGTGCCGGACAGCGACGCGGTTTCGGGAATCTGGGCAGCCGCCTCACCCGATCCCAGCACCCCCGACGCGCCCGCCGCGGCGAGCACGAGAACGACCGCCGCCAGCCGCCGTGCATCCATGCCTGTTCTCATCACTGTCCTCCAGGCCGCGGACCATGCCGCGCGGTTCACGGCCGCGCGCAGCCGTCGCCCGCCATCATACCGCCGCGCGGCTGCACGGGGGCCGCGGGGTGCGGCCGTCGCGGTAGGATCGGAGCCAGGAACCCGGGTGACGTTGCAACCCGGGCGCGCGCGGCCGGCTCGTGAACCGAAACCTCTTCGTTTTCCTGGTCGTCTGGATAGCGGTGTCGGTCCCCGCGCTATGCCAGGAACGCGAGCCGCCGCGGCCGCGCGCGAACGGCACGGAGCGCGCGGGCGACCTGCCGGCGTACGTCGCGCGGACGGTTGCCGCGGATGACCCCGACTGGCTCCGGATCGGCGCGGAGGTGCGCGCGCGGTTCGAGGATCGCGCCGGGCTGCAGCAGGATCCGATCGAGCCGGGGCGGACGGGCGCCGGCCTCACGAGGACGCGGCTGTTCGCCGGGTTCGGCCGGGCGCAGGGTCCGGTCCGGTTCGCCATCGAGGCGCAGGACTCCCGCCAGCTCGGCTTGCGCGACCCGCCCGAGCTGCTCACGATCAACGAGGCGGACCTGCTGCAGGCGCGCCTCACCGTCGACTTCGATGCGCTGGCCGCGGTCCCGGTCACCGTGGATCTCGGCCGGATCTCGTTCGACGGCATCGATCGGCGGCTCATTGCCCGCAACCGCAACCGCAACACGGCGAACGCGTTCGACGGCGCGCGCATCCGCGTCGGCGGCGACCGTGCGGCCTTCGGCCTGGAGGGGCTGGTGCTGTGGCCGACCGAGCCGCGCGAAGAGCGTCTCGATCCCGTCGGACCGGGCCAGCGGCTGCTCGGCATGATCGGCCGCATCCGCCGGCCCGGTGTCGTCGTGGAGCCGTACTACCTGCATTTCGACGCCGAGCGCGACGGGCCGCGCCGGCTGCACACCACCGGCGTCCGCCTGTTCGGCCCGCTCGCGGCCCGCTGGGACCACGACGTGCACGTGTCGGCGCAGCTCGGGACGACGGACGGCCGCCGCCACCGGGCGCTGGCGCTGCATGCGGAGATCGGCCGCCGCTGGGAGCACGCCTGGGCGCCCCGACTGGCGGGGTGGCTGAACTACGCGTCGGGTGACGCCGATCCGCTCGACGCCCGCCACGGGCGCTTCGACCCGTTGTTCGGTGCGTCCCACGCCCTGTTCGGGCTGACGGACCTGCTGTCGTGGGAGAACACCGTCACCCCTACCGCCGGCTTCACGTTCCGCCCCCGCACGGCCGTGGACGTAGCCTTGGCGCACCGGCTCGTCTGGCTGGCCAGCGCGCGAGATGGGTTCGTGGGGGGCGGTGTCCGCGACCCGACCGGCCGCAGCGGCGCGTTCGTCGGCCAGGAGCTCGACGTCCGCGTGCAGTGGGAGATGTTCCCCGCCGCGGCGCTGGACGTGCAGTACGGCCGCCTCTTCGCGGGCGGCTTCCTGGAGCGCACCGGGAACGGGGGCGGCGCCCGGACGTTCTTCGTCGCGCTTACGGCGAAGCTGCCATGACCGCAACTGCTAGCGCTGGGCGGGGGTTTGGGGCGCAGCCCCATCCGGGAGATGCCGCAGCGCCTCGATCCGCCGCAGCACCGGCGGATGCGAGTAGTGCAGGAACACGTGCAGCGGATGCGGCGTCAGGTTCGTGAGGCTGTCGGCCGACAGCTTCTTCAGCGCGGTGACCAGCGCGTCGCTGCTGCCGGTGGTGCCGGCGGCGAATGCGTCGGCCTCATACTCGTTGCGGCGGGAGACGGCGTTCACCAGCAGCGAGAGCGCCATGTCCACCGGCGTGAACAGCAGGCCGAAGAACACGAGGCCGGCATACGTGGACATCTCCTGCATGTAGAACGCATCGAAGAGGCCCCGTTCCTGCAGCACGAACGACATCACGAAGAAGAGCATGCCGGTGTAGCCCACCTGCATCACCATGCCCTGCAGGATGTGGCGCTTCTTGTAATGGCCCACCTCGTGCGCCACGACCGCCGTCAGCTCCGGCACGGTGTAATCCTTCACCAGCGTGTCGTACAGGCCGATCCGCTTGTTGCGCCCGAACCCGGCGAAGAAGGCGTTCGCCTTCGATGAACGCCGCGAGCCGTCGACCACGAAGATGTCCTTCACCGGGAATTGCGCCGACCGCGCGTAGCCCAGGATCGCCTCCCGCAGCTCGCCGCGCTCCAGCGGCGTGAACGTGTTGAACAGCGGCATGATCCACTGCGGCGCCACGAACTGGACGGCGAAGATGAATGCGGTGACCACCAGCCAGCACCAGAGCCAGGCCAGCGCGCCGGTCCACTCGAAGAACAGGAGCACGGCGCCCAGCACGATTCCGCCGAGCAGGGCCATGAGCGCCATGCCCTTGAAAAGGTCGGCGGCGAACGTCGCGAGGGTCGTGCGGTTGAAGCCGAAGCGCTGCTCGATCACGAAGGTGGAGTAGATGCGGAACGGCAGCCCGATGACCATCGAGCCCAGCGCGAGCGTACCGACGTACAGCAGCCCGGTGACGATCGGGCCGAAGCCTGCGCCGCGCAGCGCCGTGTCCAGCCACGCGAACCCGCCCGCCTGCCAGAACACCAGCACGGCTATCAGGTTCACCGTGCTCCGGAGCATGTCGAACCGGGTGCCCGTGCGCGTGTATTCCTGGCTGCGCGCGTAGCGGTCGGCGTCGAACACGCCGCCGAACTCGTCCGGCAGGGCCGGGCTCAGCGCGCGCAGGTTGAGAATGCTCGAGAGCGCCGACAGCACGAACTCGGCGACGAGCACGGCGACGATGAGGATGGCGAATCCGTTCATGGCGCGCGGTGTTGCTACCAGTCTATCCGTCTATACTGATCGTTTGCGTGCCGGGCGGCGTTCGTCAAGGCGTGCGGGCCCCGGCGGCACATGAGGAGTTGGCACCGACGATGGGAGCAGAGTTCCACTACCAGGAGCTGTTCGAGCTCGGACCGGACGAGACGCCGTACCGCAAGCTGACGAGCGCCGGCGTGGCGCCGGTCACGCTGGACGGCCGCGAGTTCCTCCAGGTGGACGCCGACGTGCTGCGGATGGTGGCGCGCCAGGCGTTCGACGACGTGTCGCACCTGCTGCGGCCGGACCACCTCGCGCAGTTGCGGCGCATCCTCGACGACCCGGAGGCGTCTCCCAACGACCGCTTCGTCGCCCTGGAGCTCCTGCGCAACGCCAACATTGCGGCGGGCCGCGTGCTGCCGGGCTGCCAGGACACCGGCACCGCGATCGTCATGGCCCACAAGGGCGAGCGCGTGCTGACGGGCGGCAGCGACGCCGAAGCGCTGTCGCGCGGTGTCTACGACGCCTACGAGCAGCGCAACCTGCGCTATTCCCAGCTCGCGCCGCTCGACATGTACGCGGAGAAGAACACCGGCTCGAACCTGCCGGCGCAGATCGAGATCTACGCCGAGCCGGGGGACGAGTACGAGCTGTTGTTCATCGCCAAGGGCGGCGGATCGGCGAACAAGATGTTCCTGTACCAGGAGACCAAGGCGCTGCTCAATCCGGCGTCGCTGCTGGCTTTCATCGAGGCGAAGCTGAAGACCATCGGCACGTCGGCCTGCCCGCCGTATCATCTCGCGCTCGTGGTGGGCGGGACGTCGGCCGAGTTCACGATGAAGACGCTGAAGCTGGCCAGCACGCACTACCTGGACGCGTTGCCGGCGACCGGCAACGAGCAGGGGCGCGCGTTCCGGGACCATGACCTGGAGCAGCAGATGCTGCAGATTGCCCAGGGGATCGGTGTCGGCGCGCAGTTCGGCGGGAAGTACTTCGCGCACGACGCGCGGGTCATCCGCCTGCCGCGGCACGGCGCGTCGTGCCCGGTCGGTCTCGGCGTCTCGTGCTCGGCCGATCGCCAGGCGCTGGCGAAGATCACGCGTGAGGGCGTGTTCCTGGAGCAGCTCGAGGAGAATCCGGCGCAGTACCTCCCCGACGTCACCGACACCGAGCTGGACGGCGACACGGTCCGCATCGACCTCAACCGGCCGATGCGCGAGGTCCTCGCGGAGCTGAGCCGCTACCCGGTCGCCACGCGCCTGTCGCTGAGCGGGCCGATGGTGGTGGCGCGCGACATCGCGCACGCGAAGCTGAAGGAGCGCCTCGACAACGGCGAGGGCCTGCCGCAGTACATCAAGGACCACATGGTTTACTACGCCGGCCCGGCCAAGCGGCCCGAGGGACGGGCTTCCGGATCGTTCGGCCCGACCACGGCGGGGCGGATGGATTCCTACGTCGACCTGTTCCAGTCGCACGGCGGCAGCCGGGTGATGCTGGCCAAGGGCAACCGCTCGGCGCAGGTCACCGCGGCATGCAAGCGCCACGGCGGCTTCTATCTCGGCTCCATCGGCGGCCCGGCGGCGCGGCTCGCGGACCACAGCATCCGCAAGGTCGAGGTTCTGGAGTACCCCGAGCTCGGGATGGAAGCGGTCTGGAAGATCGAGGTCGAGGACTTCCCGGCGTTCATCGTCGTCGACGACAAGGGCAACGACTTCTACGCGCAGTTGATGGCGGCGAAGCCCGCGGTGCTGATCCCGTCGTGAGCGGCGCCCCGCAGGACCGCTCCGCACCGCCCGCCCAGCGCGCGGATGCCGGCAGCCGGCAGCCCTTCACGCACCGCCAGATCCTGCTCGTCTTCTCCGGCCTGATGGCCGGGCTGCTGCTGGCGGCGCTCGACCAGACGATTGTCGCCACCGCGCTGCCGCGCATCGTCGGCGAGCTGGGCGGCCTCGACTACTACTCCTGGGTGGTCACGGCGTACCTGCTCAGCTCGACCGTATGCACGCCGCTCTACGGCAAGATCAGCGACCTCTACGGGCGGCGCATCATGTTCCAGATCGCGATCCTGATCTTCCTGGCGGGGTCGCTGCTGGCGGGTCTGGCCCAGGGGATGATCCAGCTCATCGTCTTCCGGGCCATCCAGGGCATCGGGGCGGGCGGGCTGATGGCGCTCACGTTCGCGGTGGTGGGCGACGTCGTATCGCCCCGTGAGCGGGGGCGCTACATCGGGCTGCTGGCGGGGGTCTGGGCGTTCGCCAGCGTCATCGGTCCGCTGATCGGGGGCTTCATCGTCGACAACATGTCGTGGCGCTGGGTTTTCCTGATCAACCTGCCGGTCGGCGCGGTGGCCTTCGCCGTCACGTCCAGCGCGCTGCGCCTGCCCGTGGTTCGCCGCTCGCACCGCATCGACGTGCAGGGCGCGTTCCTGCTGATCGCGAGCGTGAGCTGCCTGCTGCTGGGGCTCGTCTGGGGCGGCACGGAGTATCCCTGGTCGTCGCCGGTCATCATCGGCCTGTTCGCCGGCGGGACCCTGTTGCTCGGCGCATTCGTGGCGTGGGAGGCGCGGGTCGCGGAGCCGATTCTCCCGCTGCGACTGTTCGCCGACCCGATCTTCACCGTCAGCTCGGCGCTCGGCTTTCTGACCGGGTGCGGCCTGTTCGGCAGCGTCATCTTCCTGCCGCTCTTCCTGCAGGTGGTGACCGGCGTCTCGGCGACGAACTCCGGGCTGCTGCTCCTGCCGCTGACGGCGGGCGTCGTGGCCGGCTCGGTCGGTTCCGGCCGCATCATCAGCCGCACCGGACGCTACCGGGGCTGGCCCATCGGCGGATTGGCGTTCGCGTCGGTCGGCATGGTTCTGCTGACCTTCATGAACGGCGCGACGCCGCTGGCATGGAGCTCGCTGTTCATGGTCATCCTCGGCCTGGGCGTCGGGGCAACCATGCAGGTGACGGTGCTCGTGGTCCAGAATTCGGTGGACCACCGCGACCTGGGCGTGGCGACCGGAGCCGTCCAGTTCTTCCGGCAGATGGGCGGCGCGTTCGGCGTCGCGGCCTTCGGCGCCATCATGAACTACCGCCTGCTGGCCGACCTGCCGGCGCGGGTCCCGCCGCAGGCACTGGCGGATGTCGGCGGCGAGGTCGGCGCCCTGCTCGCCAGCCCGGCCGCCATACGGGCGCTGCCGCCGGCTGTGGCCGCGGGCGTGACGGCGTCTGTCGAGAGCGCCGTCCACGCGGTGTTTGTCTGGTCCGTTCCGCCCATGGTGCTTGGTTTCGTCCTGGCTTGGTTCCTCAAGGAGATCCCGCTGCGCGAGACCGTCGGCGCGTCCAGCCTGGTCGAAGGCGCCGGAGAAGCGTTGGACGCGGAAGAGGATCAGGCGATGCCCGCGCCGCGCGTGCCGACGTAGACCGAGTACAGCGACTGGCTGGCGGTCATGAAGAGGCGGTTCCGCCGTGTCCCGCCGAAGCAGACGTTGGCGCAGCGCTCCGGCAGCCGGATGGCGCCGATGACGTCCCCGTCCGGGGTGATGACCTGCACCCCCGGCGCGGCGCCGGTCCAGATGTTGCCGTCGGCGTCGCAGCGCACTCCGTCGGCTACAGCGCGGGCGTCCGGGTCGCCCGGCACGGCCAGCTGCACGTGGCGCCGGCCGTTGCGCAGCCGCGCGCCGTCGACGTCCCACGCCTTGATCTCCCTGCCGCTGCCGGTATCGGCCACGTACAGCCGGCTGTAGTCCGGCGCGAAGCAGAGCCCGTTGGGGCCGCCGATCTCGTCGGTCACCTTCGCCGCCTGGCCGCTCTGCGGGTCGACCCGGTACACGGCGACCGGCAGCTCCGACTCGGCCCGGTGCCCTTCGTAGTTGCCGCGGATGCCGTACGGCGGGTCGGTGAACCAGATGCTGCGGTCGGGGTGCACCACGACGTCGTTCGGCGAGTTCAGCCGCCTGCCGTCGTAGCGCTCGGCAATGACGGTCACCTCGCCGCTGTGCTCGTAGCGCGCGACGCGCCGCCCGCCGTGCTCACATGACAGCTGCCGGCCCTCGTGGTCGAAGGTGTTGCCGTTGCTGTGGCCCGACGGGCTGCGGAAGACACTGACGTGGCCGTCCTCCTCGAGCCAGCGCATCTGCCGGTTGTTGGGGATGTCGCTCCAGACCAGGTAGCGGCCGCTGCCGTTCCATGCCGGTCCTTCCGCCCACAGGGTGCCGGTGTAGTGGCGGCGGATCGGCGTGTTGAACAGGATGTAGCGGCGGAAGCGGTCGTCAAGGGCGATGACGTCGGGGTCGGGATACGGCAGGGGCGTGTTGCCCGACCAGTCGCGCGGCTCGTACGGCGGCAGGGCGCGCTGCTGACCGCGGGCCAGTACGGGCGCCGCCGCTGCCGCGGCCGCACCCAGAAACGTGCGCCGGGACAGATTGGAGCGGGGATTCTGCATCGGTCACTCCAGCCGCGCCAGTTGCGCGGCGTCGATGCGCGTTGCGGGTCCCTGGAAGATGGCGTTGAACAGCAGCTTGAAGGTGGCGCGCGTTTGGGCGCGGAACGCCACCTGGCTGCCCATGGTGATCGCGGTGCCGCGGCCGACGTTGAACGAGACGACGTTCGCCTGGTTCCACAGGAACGCGTCCCCGAGCAGCCAGCCGCTCTCCACCATGGCGGTCCGGTTCGGGTAACGGGACACCACCTCGGCCGTGATGTCGAAGCTGGGCGTCAGGCGGTAGGCCTGGTCCCGCCGGAAGAACACGGGCCACTCGGCGGGCATGCCGAAGCCGACCGGGTGGTTGGGGTTGTGCTCCTGCTTGAGCAGGGAGCCGGGGCAATAGAACACCGTGGTCGGGTCGCTGACATCGCGCACCGAGGCGGCGCCGAGGTCCGCGTCGCCGGTGGCGCCGGCGGTCTCGTTCGCTGCGGCTGCCGTCACGTACACGCGCCCGCCGCGCCGCGGCAGCACCGGCTCGATCGGCAGGTCGAGCAGGGCGCGTGCCGTTTCCGACGCGCTGCCCAGCGCCACGAGCGTGCCGCCGTCCAGCACCCACTGCCGCAGCTTGCGCCAGCCGCGCTCGCCGATGCCGTACGCCCACTGCCAGGACCGATCGTGGCGGCGGGGGCTGAGCCCGTTCACCATGCGCGTCCTGCTGGTTCCGGCCGGCAGCACGATGACGTCGTACAGGTCTGCCAGATCGCCCTGGAAGTCGGTCGATTCCACCACGCGGTGCTCGATGCCGTAGTGTTCCAGGGTCCACATCAGCCATCCGGCCGGCATGTTGTTCGGGATGCGCCACAAGCCGACGCGCGTCGCATTCTCGAGGCGGAAGGCTTCGACCGGCGGCGGCTCGGCCGCCGCGGAGACGACGAGCCCGGTCTCGCCGGCGACGCCGTCCAGGATCCGCTCGGCGTCCTCCGTGGGCGGCACGATCCAGGTGCCCGGCTCGAGGCGGCCGCCGCCGGCGCGATCGGCCGCGGCTGCCGTGCGGAAGAGCGGCACGCCCGCCGCCTGCAGCGCGGCGGCGGCGCGGAATCCGGCATTGGATGCGGGCGAGATGGTGTACGCCCAGTCCGGCCGCGGCGGCAGCGGCGTCCGCGGCGGCGCAATCTCCTCCAGGAGCTCCAGGTCCGCCGTGCGAATCGGCTCGTCGATCTGGTGGACGTCGACCCCCATCAGCAGGCCGAGCGTGTGGCCCGTGACGTCGTAGGGCGGGATCGGCGGTCCGCCAGGGTAGTAGCGCAGGTCGGGGTACACCTGCCGCTCCAGCATCGTCTTGGCGAAGGCGCCGTACGGCTGCGCCAACTGCACCACCCACGATCCGGCCGGCCAGCTCCTGCGGCCGGCCGTGAACGGCGACCGCGCACGGTGGATCTCGACTTCGCCGAAGTGCAGGATTTCCAGCAGCTGGTACGTTTCGAACGGATCGCGCTGGTCCGCGGGGATCACGAACGCATGCGGCGGCTCGCTGCGCTGCACCCAGTCGCGGTGCACGCGGTAGAAGTTCTCGAGCCATCGGACGCGGTACTTCGCCATCTGCTCCAGGCCGGCGAACACCGCGATGCGGCCGTATTCGACGATGTCGGACAGGCGCCAGATGCCCCGGTCGTAGGGGGCGGGAAAGTTCGAGCGCGCCTGCTGCGGGCCGAGCGGCCGGTACGCGCCCGCGGGGTTGTAGAGCGGGTCGGCGAGATTGGCGCTCGCGATCTCCGTCAGGATGCGCGGCTGTCCGTGGTACAGCATGTACTGCCGCGC
This sequence comes from Vicinamibacterales bacterium, assembly GCA_965207665.1. Taxonomy (GTDB): domain Bacteria; phylum Acidobacteriota; class Vicinamibacteria; order Vicinamibacterales; family UBA8438; genus JAAXGX01. The sequence continues at coordinate 266,856 of CBDBMV010000002.1, read as the reverse complement.
CGGCGACCACAGGTCGTACTGGTCGTTGTAGATCACGCCCTTCTTGCCGGCCGCGGTGAGCGCCGACGCCATCGCCATCCCGATCTGCTCCTGCCCCTTGATCAGCAGGGGGTGGATGTTCGGGTCATGCGGGTCCTTGAACGGCGGCACGAAGATCCGCGCGCCGTCCCAGCCCATCTGGTGCATGTCGTGGGTGACCTGCGGCTTGTACTCGCGGTGAATGTCGATGGCGAGCCGCGTCTCCTTCTGCGTGAACATGAACCAGTCGCGGTTGTCGTCGTGCCCGGTGTAGCGGTGGTACAGGTCCGGATAGATGCGCGCGTAGCCGGTGCCGCGCGTCTCGTACCAGTGGTCGATCATCAGGAGCTGGCCGTCCGGATTCTGGGACGGAACGAGCAGCAGCACCGTGTTGTCGAGGATCTCGTGGATCTCGGGGGAGTCCTCCGTCGCCAGCCGGTGCACGACCTCGATGATGGCCTGCCCGTTGCCCACCTCGTTGGAATGGATGGTGGCGTACAGGAAATAGAACGGCACGCCCTCCCGCGCGAGCCCGGCGGCTTCCTCCTCGGACAGGCCGCGCGGGTCGGCGAGGCGGTGATTGATGGCAATCAGCCGTTCGAGCCGGTCCAGGTTGTCCGGCGCGCTGATCGTGAGCAGCACGTACCGATTGCCGTTGGTCGTCGTGCCGCGCTCCTCGAACCGCACCCGGTCGCTGAGCTCCGTCACGTGCTGCAGGTAGTCCAGCACGTCCGGATAGCGCGCAAGCTCGCCGTCGGCGCCGATCTCGAAGCCGAAGTAGTCGGCCGGCGTGCGGATGGACTGCGCTCCCGCCGCACCCGCCCACAGCACGAGGGCGGCGAGGACGGCAGGAAGCAGCCGCCGTCCTGGCGGCATGTCCGGGCGGGAGCCGGGAGGCAGGCGGAAACGCATCGAATTCTGTTGCAGAATACACCGAGAGGTCGAGATGACGGCATCCGACGGAGTGCGGCGGCGGCATGCGCGCGTGCAGGGGGGCGCCGTGTTGCTGGCTATCTGGGCGTTCGCGCTGCCTGCGGCGGTGCCGGCGCGCGCGCAGAACGCGGCGGCCGAGCGCCACCGCATCCCCGCCGACTTCATGAGCTACCTCGGCGCGGACTGGCTCGAGCGGGGCGAGCGGATCACCGAGGAGCAGCCGGAGCGGGTGCTCGATGCGATGGGGTTGCGGCCGGGGGACGTGGTCGCCGACGTCGGCTGCGGGTCGGGCTACTACGCCCGGCGCATCGCACGCCGCGTGCAGCCCGGCGGGACGGTCTACTGCGAGGACATCCAGCCGGAGATGCTCGACATCATGCGCGAGCGCGCCGCGGCCGAGGGCGTGACCGGCATCGAGGCTGTCCTGGGCGCGCCGGACGATCCCCGCCTGCCGGCTGCCGCGGTCGACTGGATCATCATTACCGACGTCTACCACGAGATGTCCGAGCCGGAGGCGATGCTGGCCGGCATCCGCCGCGCGCTGGCGTCCGGCGGCCGGGTGGCGTTGCTCGAATACCGCGCCGAGGACGGGACGGGCGATCACATCCTGGCCGACCACGCGATGTCGGTGCGGCAGGTGCTGCTCGAGTGGCGGGCGGCAGGCTTCGAGCTGGCCGCGCTGCACGGCTTCCTGCCCAGCCAGCACCTCTTCTTCTTCCGTTCGGCGGGCGGCGGAGACGCGGACGACACGCTTGCCGACCACGACCTGTTCGCCGCGCTGGAAGCCGGGCTCGTGGAGGTGGAGGCGCGCGGGGCCGGCGCGGGCGCCGTCACGCTCCGGATCCGGCGGACCGGCGGCCGGCCGCTCGTGATCACCTCGCCGGTGGCGACGTGGTTCGAGGCGGCCGGCGCACGCGACATGATCGCGCGCCGCGACGGCTGGATCGTTCTCGACGACGGGGCGTGGCACGATTGGACCCTGCGCGCGGTAGGACGCCAGCCGGACCGGGAGCCGCCCGGACCGGACCAGGTGCTGCAACTCCGACCCCCGTCGGCCATTCCGGAGATCGAGGCGGTGCTCTACCAGGTGCAGGCCGGCACCTATACCGTGTCCAACTCGCCGACCCTCTATCCGCTGCGGACTCCCGGCGTCGAGGCGGCGGCGGTCTGGATCGCGGACCGCGACGCTTCCTACCCGGCGCTGGAGCCGCTCATCGGCGGCTCGCGCGTCCCGGCGCAGTACGCCGCGGCATTCGCGCTGGTGTTCATCGACCGCGCCGGCATCGACGTCACGCGCCTGCAGGTGTGGAACGACCGCGAGGAGATCTTCGGCCGCCTCCGCGACCAGGGCCTGCAGGTCTGGTACGAGCTCAAGACGGCCGGACGGTAGCTGCGCCGCGGATGCTGGCGCGCGGAGATTGTGTGTGCCCCAAGCGGGTATGCGTCATTCCAGTAGGCGCACGCGCAGGAAGCTGGCGAACCGCGGGATGCCGTTGCGGGTGGTGCCGTAATAGCGGTAGGTGACTGTCGCGCCGACGGGTGGCGGGCGACGGCGTTCCGCGTCCGAGAAGCCGGTGCCGAGGCGGAAACGGCGGCCGTCCGGCATCTCCACCAGCAGGGCGCCGAGCATGCCGGCGTACCTGCCGCGGCCGGGCAGGTGACCGACGACCACGGCTTCGGCATCCTCGTGCCGCTTCACCTTGAGCAGGTCGTTCGTGCGCCCCGCGCGGTAGCGCGCGCTGCCCCTGTGCAGCATCAGGCCTTCACCTCCGGCGGACACGATGCGGTCGAGCTCGGCCATCAGATCGTCGTGGCTCGCCAGCCTGAACTGATGGATCAGGGCGATGTAGGGCGATTCGATCTCCGCGAGGATCGCGCGCAGCCGGCGCAGGCGACCGCTGAAATCGGCGGGGTCGGCCGGCAGGTCGAACACCATGAACCGGACGCGCCGCCAGTCGTCCGCACTCGGCCGGGTGCGGCGCACGATGCCCGACACCGTCTCGAACGTCCCACGGCCCGTCCACAGCTCGCCGTCCAGCGGTGTCGGCGGGAATGCGGCGACGAACCAGGGCGGGGCGTTGAAGCGGTTGCCGTTGCGCGAGAGGAGTGCAGAGCCGTTCCAGCGGGCGCGCACGCCGTCCAGCTTCTCGCTCACCCAGTACTCCGCGACATCGATGTCCCCGCGGTAGGTGCCGGCGAGCGACAGCTCCGGGGGTTGCGGCTTACCGGCGTCGGCAAGCGGTGCCGGCGCGAGCGTCAGGACAAGTGCGAATAGCAGGCGCATGAAGGGTCTCCTTGATGGGGAGACCTGAAGCAAGACGCGTGCCCGCGTCGCGTCAGGGCCGGGTGAGTGACCGCCTGCGCACGGTCAGGTCGTCGATACGGTCGACGTTCACCGTCACGCCGAGACCGGGACGGTCCGCCGGGACGGCGACCATGCCGGCGGGGTCCATCGTCCACTCGGGCGTCACGACGTCGCGCTCCCAGTAGCGGGCGCTCGGGCTGACGTCGCCCGGCAGCGTGAAATTCGGGAGCGAGGCGAGCGCCACGTTGCAGGCGCGGCCGATGCCGCTCTCCAGCATCCCGCCGCACCAGACGGGCACGGCGTGCCGCCGGCAAAGGTCGTGGATGGCGAGGGCCTGCGTGAAGCCGCCCACGCGGCCGGCCTTGACGTTCACGATCCGCCCGGCGCGCAGGGCGAGCATGTCCTCGGCGGCGTCGGCATGGGGGATCGATTCGTCGAGGCAGATCGGCGTCGCCAGGCGGTCCTGGAGCTGCGCGTGCCGGCGCAGGTCGTCCTGCGCGAGCGGCTGCTCGAGCATCTGCAGGCGGTAGGCGTCCAGATCGGCCAGGTGGTCCGCATGGGCGAGCGTGTAGGCGCTGTTGGCGTCCGCCGTCAGCGGCGCCTCCGGACCCAGCGCCTCGCGCACGGCGGCAATGAACTCGATGTCCGCCCCGGGCCGGATCTTCATCTTGATGCGCCGGTAGCCCTGCGCCAGCGCGGCGGCGGCCTTGTCCGCGAGCCGGGCCGGGGCGTCCTGAATGCCGATCGAGATGCCGGTCGCTATTTCCGCGCGCGTCCCGCCCAGCAGCCGCGCAAGGCTGACGCCGTCCCGCTCGGCCAGCAGCGTCCACGCGCCCATCTCCACGGCCGCCTTCGCCATCGGGTGGCCGCGGATGGCCCGCCGCAGCATGCCGTCCAGCGTCCGCGGGTGACTGATGCCGGCCGCCAGCACGCGCGGCGCGATCCATTCGGTGATGGCGTGCCACGCGGTGTCGACCGTCTCCGCCGAGTAGCTCGGCTGCTCGCCGGCGACGCACTCGCTCCAGGCGGCCGTGCCGTCGGTATCCGCGAGCTCGAGGAGCAGGATGCGCCGGCCGGTCGTACGGCCCGACGAGATCTCGAACGGCTCGCGCAGCGGCATCCGGATCTCGCGCAGCGTGATGCGCGCCAGGCGGAGGCTCATGGGGCGCCGTCCGCGACGTTGGTGAGCAGATAGTGCGAGTCGGCCGGCGGCGGCGCGTGGCGGAAACCGGCCACGCGGTAGCCGCGCGACAGGTACCAGCCGAACGCGCGGCGGTGCGTCTCCTGCCAGCGCCGCGCCCAGTCCGGGTCGGTCGCCTTCAGCGCGTCGATGTCGGCCGGCGCGGCGACGCGGACCCACGGATCGGCCGGCAGCGCGCCGGTCGCGTCCGCCCGGCCGGGGGCGACGGCAGGCGCCGTGCGCACGGCCGCCGGCCACGGGTCCGCCCGCCCGCCCAGCAACCGTTCGACCCGTGCGTCCCGCAGGCGCCACTCGACTACCAGGCGGTCCGTCGCCAGACCCCGGTGGAGCGTGCTGCCGGTATCGCCGTACATGTCGGCGACGTACTCCACGGGAAGCGCGCCGAGCGCGTTGACGTTGACGTTGGCGTTGGTGGCCACGAGCGGATCGAAGCTCCAGAACGCAATCTCGATGCCGTCCGCCAGCAGGCGCTCGCGCTGGTAGAGCTTCAGCCGCCGGCCCAGCCCCCGCCGGCGGGCCTCGGGGCGCACGGCGAGCATGTCGGACCAGTGGACGGGCCGCCCGTCGCGCACGCCGCTGATGCCGAACACGAAGCCGAGCAGCCGGCCGTCGCCGCCGAATGCCCCGGCGGCGACGCCGCCGACGCGCTGGCTCACCATGAGCAGGGTCGGCGAGACGACGTCCGCGAAGCCGATGCCCCAGATGTCGCGCTGCAGCCGCACGCACGCGTCGTAGTCGGCGCGCGAGGCGAGCGGACGCAGCGTCACGTCGTCCGGCATGCGCTGCGCTCCGGCTTCCCGGCCGACTGCATACCGAACGAAGGCAGTAACATAGGGGCCGTACAATACACCCGTTCGAGGAGGCTCTGGACGATGGCGGACCGCCACGCACACTTCACCGGCAGACTGGCGTTGCGGCGCGTAGCGCTGGTGATCGCATTGGTGATCGGCTGCGCCGGGGCAGGTCTGCTCGCGGCAGAACTGCAAGAGCAGACGGTCGCGGCATGGGAGCGCTATCTCGCGGCCACGCAGCTGCGCGTAGCCGCCGAGCTCGACGACGGCGAACGCTTCCTGGCCGTGGATTTCCACGAGGACGGCGCGCGGTTCCGCCGGGAGGCGCTGGCCGGCGATGTGGTCATCGAAGGGATGCGGACCCACGACGAGCGCGGCGAGCGGATCAGGGTGCCGAAGGGCTCGATCAATCACCTGGTGGGCCTCATCCTGGTGCCGAACGCGGCGCTGAACGACATGCTCGACGGCCTGCACGACATTCCGCCCCACGAGCTGCAGGAGGATGTCCTCGACTCGCGCGTCCTGTCGCGCGACGGCGACGCGTTCGAGCTCTACGTGAGGGTAGACCTCAATGCGCCGATGGCGTCGGCCCAGTTCAACATCGAGCAGGACGTGGAATACGTGCGTCCGGGAGGCGACCGGGCCTGGAGCCGGATCGAAGCGACGCGGATCGCCGAGCTCGAGGAGCCGGGTTCGCCGAACGAGCGCGAGAAGCCGATCGGCAACGACAGCGGCTACTTGTGGCGGATGAACCTGTTCTGGCGTTACGAGCAGGTCGACGGCGGCGTGCTGGTCGAATGTGAGCAGTTGACGCTGAGCCGGGGCATTCCCGCCCTTGCCCGCTTCTTCCTTGCGCCGATCATCAACGGGGCCCCGCGCGACGCTCTGGAGAAGACGCTGCGGTCGATCGCGGAGCATCTCGGTTCCCCCGCGCCGACGGACGCCGTGTGATGGCGCGCGCGGCAGGTCTACCCGATGATGGCGGACCGCCGCGCATATCGCGAGGATAGCGCGGTGCCGCGCCGCGCCGCGCTCGCATTCGCCCTGGCTGCCGCCGGCGCGGTGGCGGGTCTGTCCGCTGCAGAGCTGCACGACGAAACGGTTGCGGCATGGGATTTGTACGTCGCGGCCACGGAGCAGCGGATCGCCGCGGAGCTCGACGGCGGGGAACGCTTCCTGGTCCTGGATTTCCACGAGGAGGGAGCACGGCTCCGCCGTGAGGCGCTGGCCGGCCGCCTGGTCATCGAACGGTTGCGCACGCTCGACGCGCAGGGCGAGCGGTTCGAGGTGCCGAAGGGCGCCATCCACCACTGGGTAGGCGCCGTCCTGGTGTCGAACGCAGCACTGAACGATGTCCTCGATGGCCTGCAGTACGACGTCCTGCCGCACGAGATGCAGGAGGACGTCCTGGACTCGCGGGTCCTCGCCCGCGACGGCGACACGCTGCAGCTATATCTGAAGGTAAAGCGCGAGGTAGCGGTGGTGTCGGCGCAGTACAACACCGAGCACGCCGTGGAATACGTGCGTCCCGGCGGCGGCCGCGCCTGGAGCCGGAGCACGGCGACGAGGATTGCCGAGCTGGACGCTGCCGGCTCCCCGCGCGAGCGCGAGAAGCCGATCGGCAACGACCGCGGTTTCCTCTGGCGGATGAACCTGTACTGGCGTTACGTGCAGGTCGACGGCGGCGTGCTGATCGAATGCGAGGCGCTGACGCTGAGCCGATCCATTCCCTTCCTCATGCGCTGGTTCGTTGCGCCGATCGTCAACCGGGAGTCGCGCTCCGCCATCGCGGACACGCTGGAGGCGGTCGCCGACGAATTCGGATCAGCCGTGCCGGCGAACGGTTGGTGATCGCGCGCAACTCCGGAAACGGAGTGCGCGGGGGGCTATTCGGCCTTGCCTTCTTCGAGCTCGGCCGCTTCCTTGGCCTTCTGCTCTTCCTCGAAGAACTCGCGCTGCCAGTCCGGCATTTCCTGCGGTCCCGCCACGATGCCGGCGATGTCCGGGTCGTGATCCGTCGGCCGCGGCGGTGCGGCCTCCCGCCGGGCGCGGGCCTCGGCGCGCCGCGCGTCCTTCATCTTCGAGCGTTCCAGGCGGGCGCGCTCGCGCTGTCGCTTGGTTTGGGTTGGTCGTCCCCGATTGGCCACGTCCTGGACACCTCCTTGTTACAGGGTGCACCTCCCCGCCGTATCGGAACGGCGAGCCCTGCTACCAGCGCGGCTCGCGCCGGCCGCCGTCGTAGCCCGGATCGTGCCCGGCCCGTGGAGCCCTGGGCCGGGCCTCGTTCACCGTCAGCCGCCGGCCCTCGAAATCCGCCTGGTTCAGTTCCGTGATCGCCTTGGCGGCGTCGTCGTCACTGGACATCTCCACGAACGCGAATCCCCGCGGCCGGCCCGTGGCCATGTCCGTGGGTATGCTTATCGACTCGACTTGTCCGATCTTGCCGAACAGATCCCGCAGTTCGTCTTCCCCGGAAGAATACGGGATGTTTCCGACGTACAACCTCCGACCCATGAACAGACTCCTTATGGATTACGTCGCTGGACGGGACGCCCGCTATCCGTGTTGCGTTGCCGCATGGGATGGAGGAGCGAGGCACTGCTCGTCAGCTCTCGAACGCTGGTGAAGTGGGCGGGCCCGCAGCGAGTCAAGCCGGCAGCATATCACATCGGCCGCTCCACGCCGCCCGCGCATTTCGAATATGCTCGGTTCTCGCGTCCGGCGGCCGGGCGCGGGCGAACCGATGGAGCGGCGCGTCTATTTCGTGCTGGGGGACCTGCTGTGCAACGCGGCGGCGGGCGCCGCGGCGGGCGGCGCCGTTGCCCTGGTTGCGGGCGGCGGCTGGCCGCCGGCGCTCGGCATGGCCGCCGGGATGGCGGTGGGTGGAGTGGCGGCCATGGTGCTCGCACCGGCAGCCGGACTGCTGTTCGGCGTGCTCGAGGTGATGCTGCCGATGATGATGTCGGGGATGGCGGCCGGCATGCTGGCCGGCATGTCGGCGTCGTCGGGAACGCTGCCGGCGGGCGCCGCCGCCGCCCGCGGCGCGGTCGTCGGGGTCCTCGTGCTGGCGGCGACCTACCTCGTGAACGCGTATCTCCAGCGCCGGGGAAGCAAGTGGACGTACTGACCAGGCACAAGTGGGACCGCGCCGCGCGCAGCTACGACCTGATGAACGGCTACGGACAGGAGCGGCGCTGGGCGCCGTCCAAGCGGCGGCTGTTCGACCGGATGCGCGGCCGGATCATCTTCGCCTCGATCGGCACCGGGCAGGACATCCGGTTCTTTCCGCCCGACCGCGACATCACCGGCATCGACATCAGCGCCGGCATGCTGGAGCGCGCCCGGCCCCGCGCGGCGGCGTACCCGGGCCGGCTCGAGCTGCGGCAGATCGACGTGCACGAGCTGGACTATCCGGACGGCTGGTTCGACCAGGCGTTCACGGCGTGCACGTTCTGCTCCGTCCCGCGGCCCGCCGACGGGCTCCGGATGCTGCGCCGCGTGCTGAAGCCGGGCGGGGAGCTCTTCATGTTCGAGCACACGGGGAGCCGCTACTTCCCGTTCAACCTGATGCTGAACCTGATGACGCCGCTGTCGCGGCGATACGGCCCGGAGATGAACCGCGATACGGTGGCCAACGTGGCGCGCGCCGGTTTCGAGGTCGCGGCCGTCGAGCCGGTCTACCTCGATGTCGTCAAGATGATCCGCGCCGTGGCGCCGGCCGCGCCCGGAACGCAGTAAGCTAGGGGAGACAGCCATGAAGCGCTGCTGGATACTGTTCCCCATCCTCGCCTCGGTGGCGACCGACTGCCAGGACGCATCGCGCGCGACGTCGCCCACCACGGTCACGTCGGTCGAGATCACGCTGGAAAGTCAACCCGCATCGGGCGCGCGCACCCCGGCCGTCAATGCATGCCTCGAACGGCTGGGCTCCGTCGCCCAGCACGTCCGGCCAAGCTGGCGGGACAACTACTTCACGGCCCAGTTCGACCCGGCCCGCGTGGCGCTCGCGCAGACCGCGCCGAACCGCTACGCCGCGTCGTTCAACGACGTGCCGGCGAATACGCAGGTCACGCTGACCGTGCACGACGAGAACGAGTGCTTTCGGCGGCCGGTGATTCCCGGCACGGCGGACGAGCCGGGCAGGCTCGCCGACGGCCGCGTGACCACCGGCGTCTCCGCCAACGGCACGCCGCTCACGCGCGTGGTCGGGGCCGACGCGTTGCTGCTGATTGTCGGGACGGACGGCGTCGTTTCCCAATAGGCCTTTCCCCATGCCACGCACGCTCCTGCTCGCGGCCGCGTTAGCCGCGTGCGTTGCCGCCGTGTCGGCGCGCGAGGTCGACCAAGCCACCGTGGCGGCCATCCGGGACGAGGGGCTCCATCGTTCGCAGGTCATGGAGCTGGCGGGCTGGCTCGGTGACGTCCACGGTCCGCGCCTGACCGGGTCGCCGACGATCGAGGCGGCCGGGCGCTGGGCGATGCGGCAGTTGCGCGAATGGGGCGTCGCCAACGTCCGCGACGAGCGCTTCCCCTTCGGAGCAGGATGGTCGCTGGAGCGGTTCCACGCGCAGATGGTCGAGCCCGGCGTGATGCCCATCATCGGCTATCCGCAGGCCTGGACCAGCAGCACGCCCGGCCGCGTGACGGCCGACGTCGTGCGCGTCGACATCCGCTCGGAGGCGGATTTCGACGCCTGGCGCGGCAAGCTGCGCGGCGCCATCGTCCTGCCGCAGCCGGCGCGTCCCGTGCGGATGCTCGAAGGCAACCTGGTGCTGCGCATGGACGCTGCGCTGCTGGCGGAGGCGGCCGGCCCGCCGCCGCGCGCGCCGGTCCGCCGGCCGACCCAGGCCCGCATGCCCGCCGGGGCGCTGGAGCGGTTCTTCCTCGAGGAAGGTGTGGCCGCCGTGCTCGACCGGGGCAGCGACGCCTTCATGGTGAATGCCGCGCCCAGCGGCAGCCGTCTCACGTGGCCGGCGCAGCGGACCGACGGCGGCACCATCTTCCTCGGCCGCGGCGGGCCATGGGACGAGCGGGCCGGCGACGTGGTGCCGTCCGCCACCATTGCCGTCGAGCACTACAACCGCATGGTGCGGCTCCTGGAGCGCGGCCTCCCGGTGCGCGTGGAAATCGACATCCGGACCCGCTTTCATCCGGAGGACGGGCAGCTCAACGGCTTCAACATCCTCGGCGAGATTCCGGGGAGCGACCTGCGCGACGAGGTGGTCATGCTCGGGGCGCACTTCGACTCGACGCACGCCGCCACCGGGGCCACGGACAACGCGGGCGGGACGGCCGCCATGATGGAAGCGCTGCGCATCCTGCAGGCGGTGGGCGCCGAGCCCCGCCGCACGATCCGGATCGCGCTATGGGGAGCCGAGGAGCAGGGACTGATCGGCTCGCGCGACTATGTCTGCCGGCATCTGGCCGACCGGCGCACGCTGGCGCCGGGACCGGAATACGACAAGCTCTCGGCGTACTACAATCTCGACAACGGCCCGGGGCGCATCCGCGGCATCTGGCTGCAGGGCAACGACGCCGCGGCGCCCATCTTCGAGCCGTGGATCGAGGACCTGGCCGACCTGGGCGTGTCCACGATCGGCAGGCGCTCGACGCGCGGCACGGATCACGTGTCGTTCGACGAGGTCGGCCTGCCCGCGTTCCAGTTCATGCAGGACCGCCTGGAATACAACTCGCGCACGCACCATTCGAACATGGACTTCATGGACCGGCTCCAGGCGGAGGACCTGACGCAGATGGCGGTCGTGGCGGCCGTCTTCGCCTACAACACGGCGATGCTCGACGAACGGCTGCCGCGCAAGGCCGCGCCGGCCGGGGGGCGGCAACCCGCGCGTCCCTGCGCACAAGCGAGATAATGAGCACCATGACAACGGTTGAACCAGCGAGGGGACGGCGAGCCTGGCTCCGGAAGGATGTGCTGGTCGGGATCGTCGTGCAGGCCGCACTGGTGGCCGGCCTGGCGGCGAACGCCGGCGCGCAGCAGTGGGTGGCGTCGTGGGGGTCGTCGCTGCAGGGGCCGGCGCCCGAGGAATGGACGATCTCGAACGCCTCGATCCGGCTGATCGCGCGGTCCACGATCGCCGGCGACCGGGTGCGCGTGCGGCTGGAGAACACCTTCGGCGAGCAGCCGCTGTCGATCGGCGCGGCGGCGGTCGGCCTGCGGAACAACGGGCCGACTCTCGTGATCGGGTCCAGCCGCGTGCTGCAGTTCGGCGGCGCGGCCGCCGTGACGGTTCCGGCCGGCGAGTACGTCGTCAGCGACCCGGTCGACCTGGCGGTGCGGGCAGAGCAGGAGCTGGCGGTCAGCCTGTACATTCCGGGTGCGGAAGTGCGCAGCAGCATCCACCGCAACGCGCTCACCACTTCGTACCTGACCGATTCCGGCGTGGGCGATCGGACGACGGACGCCGCCGGCGATGCGTTCACCGCCACGACGCCCTGGATGCACTGGCTGTCGGCGGTCGAGGTCCATTCGTCCACGGCGCGCGGCGCTATCGTCGCATTCGGCGACTCCATCACCGACGGGTCGTGCGCGACCCGGGACGGCCATGATCGCTGGGAGGACGTGCTCTACGACCGCCTCGCCGCCGCGGGCGCGCGGCTGGGGATGATCAACGCCGGGATCGGCGGCAACACCGTGATACGGGTGCCGCCGGTCGGCAGCGTCCCGGGCGTCGAGCGCCTGGATCGCGACGTGCTGAGCCTGGCCGGGATCACCCACGTCATCATCTTCCTGGGCACGAACGACCTGCGCCGGGAGGCGACCGCGGAGCAGGTCATCGCGGGCCTCGAGGACATCGTCGGCCGCATCAAGGCGCAGGGTCTTAAGGTGATCGGCACCACCATCATTCCGCGCAATCCCATGCCGCGCGGCGGGCTGCCTCCCGAGCTGGGGTTCGGCCCCGAGCGCAACGCCCGGCGGCACGCGATCAACGAGTGGGCGCGCAACAACACGGAGCTCGATGCGCTGATCGATTTCGACGCCGTCACGCAGGATCCGGACGATCCGGACTTCATCTACCCGCCGTACGACTGCGACGGCATTCACCCGAACGTGTTCGGCTATGCTGCCATGGGGCGGTCGATCGACCTCGGCGTGTTCGGCGTGTCGCAGTGAGCCGCGGGGTCGGATACGAGATTCGGATGAAGAGCAGCTTCGTAGCGGCGGTTGCCGCCGCAGCGCTTGCGGCCGGCATGGCAACCGGGTCGGGCGGTCTCGCGGCGGCCGGTCAGGCGCGGACCACCTGGGACGGCATCTATACCGAGGAGCAGGCGGCGCGCGGCGAGCCGCTGTACCAGGAATGGTGCGCCAGTTGCCATGCGCCGGACCTGTCGGGCGGCGACCTGGCGCCGGGGCTGGTGGGCGGCGAGTTCGTCTGGAACTGGAGCGGCATCACCGTCGGGCAACTCTTCGAGCGCCTGCGGATATCGATGCCCCAGGAGAACCCGTCCCGCGTCACCCGTGCGCAGAAGGCCGACATCCTGGCGTTCATGCTGTACGTGAACGAGTTCCCGGCCGGGGAGCACGAACTGGCCGACCGCACGAACATGCTGGAACAGATCATGTTCGAAGCCATCCAGCCCTGATTACTGAGGACTACAGGTAATGAGAACAGTTCCGAAACTGACGCTCTCCGACGCCCGGATCATCATGGCAGCAGCCGAGGAGAAGGCGCGCGAGATCGGCGTCGACATGGACATCGCCATCACGGACGACAGCGGCAGCCTGCTGATGTTCCACCGCATGGACAACGCCCGCATCACCAGCATCGACGTCGCCATCAGCAAGGCGTTCACCGCCGCCGCCGCGCGCCGTTCCACGCGGTCGTATGGAGAGGTGAGCCAGTCGGGCGGGCCGGCGTTCGGGATACACGTCAGCAACCAGGGCCGCTTCATGATCGTGGCCGGCGGGTTGCCGCTCTTCGTGGACGAGCAGATAGTCGGCGGCGTCGGATGCAGCTCGGGACACCCGGATCAGGACGAGGTGGTCGCCCAGGCCGGCATCGACGCCCTCCTCGCGGCGTTGGCAGGATAGCCGCCGGCCGGGCGGCTACGCGGATCCGGCGGCGGCGGGCAGGTGCTGCTCGATGACGGCCTGCAGCCGCGCTTTGTCGGCGAGGCCGACGATGGAGTCGACCACCTCGCCGTCCTTGAACAGCAGCAGCGTCGGTATCGACCGGATCCCGAACCGCATGGCCGTGTTCGGGTTGTCGTCGACGTTCACCTTGCCTACCGTTACCTTGCCGGCGTAGTCCGCCGCGAGCGCGTCTATGGTCGGCGCGATCATGCGGCAGGGGCCGCACCACTCGGCCCAGAAATCCACGAGCACGGGCGTCGCCGACTTGATGACCGACTCGTCGAAGTTGCTGTCGCTAAGCGTCTGAGTGTGTTCTCCCATGGCCGTTCTCGCTGGTCTCCTGACTCTTGAGCTCTCGATCCATTCTACTTGAGGGTCCGCTCGACGGCACGCGCCGCAGGTTCATCGCGCATCGGCGCCGCCGGCGGGCAGGTCGGCGAGGCGGCGCGACCGGTTGCCTTCCATGTCGAGGATCTCGACCGACCGCTGCAGCTGGCCGGCGGCGGCGTCCCCGCCGGACTGCTCCCCGAGCCGCACGACAAGCAGTTGTCCGCCGCCCGGAACGGGCTCCGCGTGGACGAACAGGCCGGGCGCGCCCAGATCGCTGCGGCGCCCGGTGGCCAGTTGGACGGTCCCGAGCTGGCTCGTGAAGTAGTAGTCGACGAGGGCGTCCTCGTCGTCGGGCGGCGATCCGCGCGCCGACATCACGAAGCGGCACAGCATGCCGCTGCTGTCGGCCAGCCAGCGGCACGGCTCGCCCCACGCGGCGTTGAGCGAGGCGGAGGTGAGCGGCCGCGGAATGCCGCTGGCGATCTCGGCCACCCACTGCTCGACGCCCGTGTCGCGTATGACCACGTACGACAACCAGGCGCCGTCGGGCGAGAAGCGGAGCCAGCCCAGCGTGGTGTCGAACGGCGCGAGAACCTGGAACTCCGAAGCGTCGGCCCCGTCGAGCGGCACAACCGTGATGGCGGCTACGTCGGGCGCCGGCCAGGGGGCGTTGTTGCGCGAGTTGATCGCGATGCCGCCGAGCTCCCGGCGGCGCTCCTCGGGCGGGCTCGGCAGGCTCGGCGCACGCTCGGTGAACGCCGCGGCGCTGCCGGTGCCGCTGACGAGCGCTGCGACGGACTCGCGCACACGATCCTGCGCGCCGGCCGCGGCGCACGACAGCAGCACCGCCCAAACGGCAAGCGGTATGCGCCGGGAGACGCGGTGCATGGTGTGGCGCGTCGAGCCGTCCGAAGGCCGGCTACGCGGTCTGGAGCTGCGGCTCCGCCTTGGCCCGCGCCGGGGGCGGCGGAGCGGAGGGGATGTCGCCGGCATCCTCGCGCAGGTACTTCCAGTAGTTGGGCTTGATCGAGGCGAGCAGCTCGGCCCGTGTCTTCACCTTGATCGGCCGGCCCTTGTACAGCTTGCCGATGGTGTACAGCAGGCGCTCCGGCAGCGCGCTGCAGAACATCATCATCGGCCACGTGAAGTTCGGACCGTTCGTCTTGCGCAGGCGCAGCGCCCACAGGCCCACGCCGCCGATCTTGAAGGAGGCCGGCCCCCACCAGCTGTAGAGGCCCGGCCGCATGTTCATCTTCCAGCAGCGGAGGATGAGCTGCCACTGCAGCCTGCTGAGGTTGCTCGTCTCGGTGACGCCCTTGCCGTGCTCCATGCGGGTGCCTTCCAGCGGCGTGAACACCGACGGCACCAGGAAGCCGAACAACCCGCGGCGCTCCATCTCGTAGATCAGATCGAGCGTTGCCTGCACGTCCTCGTCGGTCTCGCCCGGGTTGCCGACCATCAGCGTCAGCATCGGGAACCAGTTGTTGCGGTTCAGCACCTCGAGGCCGCGGATGACCACGCTCTGCCAATCCTCGATGTTGAACGGCACGCCCTTGCTCGGCATCACCTGCTTCGCCATGCGCACCGAGCCGGTCTCCAGGCCGATGAGCGGCACGAGCGCCTTGCCTTCGGGATGCGAGCTCAGGCGCTTGAGGTGGATGGGGCTGCGCTCGAGCAGGACGTCCGTCAACTGCTCGATCAGCACCGGGTCGACGACCGCCGGCGCCATCGTCGAATGGCTCAGCACGTGCTGCTCCACGCCCGGCGTTTCGACGATGCTGCGGTACAGGTCCACCAGCGCTTCCCGGTTGGGAAAGAAGAACGGCGTCTTCGTCCGCACCTGGCCCCAGATGAACATGTCCTCGGTGGCCAGCGAGATCTGCTTGTTGCCGTTCGCCACGTTGGCCCGCACGGCGTCGAGGATCCCGTCCTTGGGCAGATCGATCTGCGGATTCAGATCGGGCACGCAGAACTGGCAGCGGCGGCCGCAGCCGGTGGTCATCTCGACGACGCCGAAGGTCGTTGGGCGATCCGGAAACAGCAGCGTTCGCGGGTCCGTGGGATGGTCGACCTCCACGTGCAGCGGCAGCTCGGTGCCTTCCATCGCCTCCCGGAACAGCCTGATCGTCTCCGCCGACTCGCTCCGGCCGTCGATGACGCAGTCGATACCGAGCCTCTCCATCGACTTCGTCTGGGTAATCTGCCAGCTTCCGGAGCCGCCCAGGAGCACGCGGAACGACTGCCGGTGCGGATTGCCCTTGATCGCGTCGAACAGCTTCTTCGCGTAGTGCGAGTTGATCGGCTCCCGCGAGCTGCCGAAGATGGACGTGTAGACGCCGGCCGCGAACGTCACGCCCAGCGGGTTGTGCGTGGACAGCGCCACCACGCGCGTGTCGGGACCTATGAACTGGTCGATGTCGTCCGGGTAGCAGACCACGACGTTCTCGCGGCCGAACTCCGCCGCCATGACCCGCTCCAGCACGCGCAGCCCGGCGGGCGCCGACTGCGCCGACCCGTCCCCGAAACGCTTGACGTTGCGCCACTCCGGGTATTTCCGGTCCATGACCCATTCCATCCAGATCGGGATGGACGCCATGCCCATCTGGATGAAGTAGCCGGCATGGTCGATCATCTCGGTGAATGGCGCCGTCAGTACAATCCGGGTGCCTCGTTTCATGCCGTTTCCTCGCGCTGCACCTGCAAGAACGTCGCAGGTGAGGAGAGAATGTAACACGATTCGAACGGATCACCCCGGTAAGCATGCTCTCGTCCCGCCTGCCCCGAGACCTCGCGCCGAACCCGATTGGGCGCGCCATCGCCCGCCTCCGCAGCCAGGGCGCGGACCTCGTCGACCTGACGGAATCGAACCCGACGCGGGTCGGGATCGCGGCGCCGGAGGGGCTGGTGCGCGGCGCCGCGGCGATCGAGCCGCGGTTGTACGAACCGCGGCCGCTCGGCCTGCCGGCCGCGCGCCAGGCGGTGGCCGGCTACCTGTCGCGCGGCGGCCGCGTCGTGCCGCCGGAGCGCGTGGTGCTGACCGCCGGCACGAGCGAGGCGTACGGGCACCTGTTCAAGCTGCTGTGCGATCCGGGCGACGAGGTGCTCTCGCCGCGGCCGAGCTATCCGCTGTTCGAGCACCTCACGCGGCTCGAAGGCGTCCGCGCCGTGCCTTACGCACTGGAGTGCCACGCGCGCTGGGAGCTCGATCTGGACAGCCTGCGGCGGGGCGTCAGCCGGCGCACCCGCGCGGTGCTGCTCGTCAGTCCGAACAACCCGACCGGCTCGTACCTGACGCAAACCGAGTTCGACGCGGTAGGGGCGCTGTGCGCAGCGCACGATCTGGCGCTGATCGTGGACGAGGTGTTCGCGCCGTATCCGCTGGCGCCGGGCGCCGCCGGACCGAGCGTTCTCGGCGGTGACCGGGACGTGCTTGCCTTCTGCCTGGGCGGGTTGTCGAAGGCGGTCGGCCTGCCGCAGCTCAAGCTCGGGTGGATTGCCGCCGCCGGCCCCCGGCCGGCCGTGGACCGCGCGCTGGCGGGCCTGGAGCTCATCTGCGACACGTACCTGTCGGTGGCCACGCCGGTGCAGTTGGCGGCCGGCCGGCTGCTCTCGGAGGGCGCGGCCGTCACGGCCATGATCGCGGAGCGCGTGCGCGGCAACCACGCCGCGTTGCAGCGGCTGGTGGAGCGCCATCCGGCCGTTCGGCTGCTGCCGGCGGAAGGAGGGTGGTACGCTGTCGTGCAGATTCCGGCGACCCGGTCCGAGGAGGACGTGGTGCTCGACCTGCTCGAAAGCGAGCGGGTGCTCGTGCACCCCGGCTACTTCTACGACTTCTCCCGCGAGGCGTTCCTGGTCGTGAGCCTGCTGCCCGAGCCGCGCCGGTTCGGCGCGGGCGCCGCGCGCATGCTGTCGCGCGCGGCGCCCGCACACGAAGGATTGGTCACCAGCCGATGAACCGGCAGCCCGCGCCCGCGCTCAAGGATCTCGTCCTGCTGGGCGGCGGGCACAGTCACGCCATCGTGCTCAAGCTGCTCGGAATGCAGCCGATACCGGGCCTCCGCGTGACCGTCGTGGCCCGCGACGTTCATACGCCGTACTCCGGCATGCTGCCGGGGCTGATTGCCGGGCACTACAGCTTCGACGACGCGCATATCGACCTGGAGCCGCTGGCGGGGTTCGCCGGCGCCCGCCTGTTCCACGACGAAGCGGTGGGGCTCGACCTGGCCGGCCGCGCGGTGCTGTGCCGCAACCGGCCGCCGGTGCCGTACGACGTGCTGTCCATCAACGTCGGCGCGCGGCCGTCGCTCGTGGTCGACGGAGCACAGGTCCACGGCGTGCCGGTCAAGCCGATAGGCGCACTGGTGGAGCGCTGGGACCGACTGCAGGCGCGCGTGCTCGCCGCTTCACGCCCGCTGCAGGTGGCCGTCGTGGGCGCCGGGGCGGCAGGTATCGAGCTGACCCTCGCCATGCAGCACGCGCTGCGCCGGCTGCTGGCGGAGGCGGGCCGGGCGGACGACATGCCGGCGTTCCACCTGTTCAGCGCGACGGTCCGCATCCTGCCGACGCACAACCGGCGAGTAGGCGCGAAGTTCACGCGGGTGCTGCGCGAGCGCGGCATCGAGGTGCATGCCGGCGCGCGGATCTGCGAGGTGACGCCGGGCGCGGTCAGGATCGAGGGCGGCGGGACCTGCGCGGTGGACGAGGTGATCTGGGCGACCGAGGCGGGCGCGCCCGCCTGGCCCGCCGCGGCGGGGCTTGCCGTGGACGGCGACGGCTTCATCGCCGTGGCGGATACGCTCGAGTCGACGTCGCACCCGGGCGTGTTCGCCGCCGGCGACGTTGCGGCGGTCGTGAACCATCCGCGCGAGAAGGCGGGCGTGTTCGCTGTCCGGCAGGGCCGGCCTCTCCACGCGAATCTCCGCCGCGCCGTCCGGGGCGAGCCGCTCGCGCCGTTCCGGCCGCAACGGGCCTTCCTGAGCCTGATCACCACTGGCGATCGCTACGCGGTGGCGTCGCGCGGCGCGTGGTCGGTCGAGGGACGCTGGGTCTGGAAGTGGAAGGACTGGATCGACCGGCGCTTCATGGATCGCTTCAGCCGCCTGCCGGACATGCCCGCGGACGACGCGGCCGACCCCGAGCTGGCGCGGCTGGCGCCGCCCGAGCAGGTGCGGGAGCTCGCCGGCGCCGGCATGCGCTGCGCGGGGTGCGGATCGAAGGTGGGCGCGACAATCCTCGACCGCGTGCTGTCGCGGCTGTCGCCATATCAACGCAGCGACGTCGTCGCCGGGCTGGACGCGCTCGACGACGCCGCGATCGAGCAGGTGCCCGACGGCATGCTTGCCGTGCGCACCGTCGACGCGTTTCCGGCGATCGTCGACGATCCGTACCTGTTCGGGCGGATCACGGCGAACCACTGCCTGGGCGACATCCATGCCATGGGGGCGGAGCCGCGCTCGGCCCTGGCGATCGTCACCGTTCCGGCCGGTCCCGAGGAGAAGACGGAAGCGCTGCTGCGGGACCTGCTCGCAGGCGTCGTCGAGGCGTTGCGCGAGGCGGAGACCGCGCTCGTCGGCGGACATACCACCGAGGGCGCCGAGCTGACGCTGGGGCTGGCGCTCAGCGGCGTGGCCGACCCGGCCCGCGTGCTGCGCAAGCGCGGCATGCAGCCGGGGAACCGGCTGATACTCACGGCCCCGGTCGGGACCGGGACGCTGTTCGCGGCGCGGATGCGACGCAGGAGCAAGGGCCGCTGGATCGCGGGGGCCGTGCAGTCGATGTTGCAATCGAGCAGGGCCGCCGCCGGCTGCCTGGCGGCGCACGGCGCGACGGCGTGCACCGACGTCACCGGATTCGGGCTGCTGGGCCACCTGCTGGAGATGGCGCGGGCGTCGGACGTCGACACCCGCCTGACGCTGTCCGCCATTCCCATCCTCGACGGCGCCCGCGAGACGCTGGCGCAGGGTTATCTGAGCTCGCTGCATCCGCACAACGCGCGGCTGGGACCGGACGCGGCCGCCAACGACGGTGTTGCCGACAATCCGATCTACCCGATCGTCTTCGACCCGCAGACGGCGGGCGGGTTGCTCGCGAGCGTGCCCGGCGAGCGTGCCGCGGCATGCGTGCTGGAGCTGCGCGCCCTGGGATACGATCACGCGTCCGACGTGGGCTCTGTCGAACCGCGCGGCCCAAACGACCGGCGGGTGCAGGTCGATCCGTGAACGACCGACGATCGGTACAGCAGGGAGAATGTCGATGGTGACGGTGGGGGAGAAGGCGCCGGCCTTCGAATTGCAGGACCAGAACGGCGACGCGGTGAACCTGGCGCAATATGCCGGCCGCTGGGTGGTCCTCTATTTCTACCCGCGGGACGACACCCCGGGGTGCACCAAGGAGGCCTGCGAGTTCTCCGCCGACCTGCAGCGCTTCGACGAGCTCGACGCCGTCGTGCTGGGCTGCAGCCCCGATAGCCCCGAGCGGCACCGCGCGTTCATCGCGAAGTACGGGCTGCGCCTGACGTTGCTGGCGGATCCCGAGCGCACGGTGATGCAGGAGTACGGCGCCTGGGGCGAGAAGAAGCTGTACGGCCGGACAACGGTCGGCGTCATCCGCTCCACCGTGCTGATCGACGACAGCGGCACGGTGGTCCACCACTGGCGTACCGTGCGGGCCGCGGGCCACGCCGCGAAGGTGCGGGAGAGGCTCGAAGCGCTCCGTCCCGCCGGATGACGGCGCGCCAACGTGTGCTAGACTGCGCAATTCGTATGCTCACGCGGCTCAAGTTCTTCCATCTGGCGGCGGTGGGCATCGCCCTCGGCGCGGGCTGCGTCCGGCCCGCGGCATTCCCCGCCGACGTGCCGGTGTCGCCCGGAGCCGACATCCACCTGCCGTTCGAAGGCCGGACCATCGAGGGGATCTTTCCGCGGCGGTCCACCCTGGCGCAGGTCCTCGACACCCACGAGCTGGACGGCCCCGCGGCGCGCGACGTGATTGCGGCGGCCGGTACGGTGTTCGACCCGCGCCGGTTCCGCGCCGGCAACGAATACATGGTCGAGGTCGCCCGCGACGGGTCCCTGCGCCGACTCGAGTACCACGTGGATGAGGATCGATTCCTGGAGGTGAGGCGCGCCTCCGCCGGCGGGGAGTACCGCGCCGCGCTGGTGCCGTACGAGAAACAGCAGGTCGAGTCGGTGGCGCGCGGATTCATCAATCGCGAGCAGTCGTCGCTCATCGCGGCGCTGAACGGCAGCGGCGAGAGCGTGATGCTCGCCATCAAGATGGCCGAGGTGCTGGCCGGCGAGATCGACTTCAACACCGAGGTCCAGCGCGGCGACCGCTTCGACGTGCTGTTCGAGGAGCAGTACCGGGAAGGCGAGTTCTCGGCCTACGGCGACGTGGTGGCCGTGCAGTTCGTCAACGAGGGCCGGCAGGTGCGCGCGTTCCGCTTTGCGGTGCCCGGCGAGCCGGAGACGCAGTACTTCGACGACCAGGGCCGCTCTCTCAAGCGGCAGTTCCTCCGCTCGCCGTTCAACTTCGAGCCGCGCGTCACGTCACGTTTCTCCCACCGCCGGCTGCATCCGGTGCTGGGCGTGCACCGCCCGCACCTGGGCGTCGACTACGGGGCGCCGACCGGCACGCCGGTCATTGCAGTGGCGACCGGCACCGTGGTGTCGGCCGGGCGCAGCGGCGGTTCGGGCAACATGGTGCGCCTGCGCCACAACAACGGCTACGAAACGTACTACCTGCACCTGTCGAAGTTCGCAGCGGGCATCCGCAAGGGCGCCCGCGTGAGGCAGGGGCAGATCATCGGCCGCGTCGGCTCGACCGGCCTGTCGACCGGGCCGCACCTGGACTACCGCATGCGCAAGAACGGCGCCTTCGTGAACCCGCTGCTCGAGCACCGGCGGCTGCCGCCCGGAGAGCCCGTCCCGGCGCAGCATCTGGAGACGTTCCAGCAGGTCCGCGACGACGCGCTGGTCAGGCTCGGCCTCGCTTCGCATTCCGGCGCGTTGGCACAGTAGGCAGTACAAGGCACTTCCCCGCGTGGCTCTCGTCCGCCCGTTTCGCGCCCTGCGTCCTGTACCGGAAGCGGCCGCCGCCGTGGCCGCCGTGCCGTACGACGTCGTCTCCAGCGCCGAGGCCGGGGCGCTCGCGGCCGGCAACCCCTTGAGCTTTCTGCATGTCTCGCGGGCCGAGATCGACCTGCCGGCGGATACCGATCCGTACGACGACCGTGTGTACGACGCGGCGGCGAGCAACCTGGAACAGCTCGTCAGCGCCGCGCCGCTGGTCATGGAGGAGGAGCCGTCGCTTTACGTGTACCGGTTGCGGGCGGGCGGGCACGAGCAGACCGGCCTCGCGGCCTGCTTTGCGCTCGACGAGTACGACAACGGCGTCATCCGCAAGCACGAGCGGACCCGTCCGGACAAGGAGAACGACCGGACCCGCCACATGCTGGCGCTGCGGGCCCAGACCGGGATCGTGTTCCTGACCTACCGCGCGACGCCGGAGACGGCGGCGTTGCTGGGCCGCGGGTCGGCCCGTGAGCCGCTGCTCGACGTGGAGGCGGCGGACGGCGTGCGCCATACGGTCTGGCGCCTGGACCGCGAGGACCGCGACGCGGCAGTAGGCGCGTTCGCCGCGGTGCCGGCGCTCTATATTGCCGACGGACACCACCGCGTCGCGAGCGCCGCGCGCGCGCGCGACGAGCTGTTGCGGGCGGGTCGCGCAACGGTGGACGCCGCCGCGGGCTTCGTCCTGGGCGTGGCCTTCCCGGATACCGCGGCGCGGATACAGGCGTACAACCGCACCGTCGCCGATCTGGCGGGACGTACGCCGGAGCAGTTCCTCGCTGCGCTCGGCGCACGGTTTCCGCTGCGTCAGCGCGCCGCGCCTGAGCCGCCGAAGGGCGAGGTGGCTGTCTACCTGGGCGGCGGAACGTGGTACTCGGCGGACCTGTCGGCGGCGCGGCCGGCGGGAACGGACGGCGGCCCGGCGGCCCGGCTCGACGTGGCCGTGCTGCAGGACCACCTGCTCGCGCCGCTGCTCGGCGTGGCCGATATCCGGACCGACCCGCGGGTGGCGTTCGTCGGCGGCGCGCGCGGCACGGCGGAGCTGGAGCGGCGGGTCGACTCGGGCGCGGCGGCCGTGGCGTTCTCCCTCGCGCCCGTGACCACGGCGGAGTTGTTCGCCGTGTCCGATACGGGCGGCATGATGCCGCCCAAGTCCACGTGGTTCGAGCCCAAGCTGCGGGACGGCCTGCTGCTGCACCGGATCTGATCTGAAACATGTCCGCCGATCGGGTATTCAACTTCGGCGCGGGCCCCGCGGTGCTGCCCGAGACGGTCCTGGAGGAAGCGCGGCGCGACCTGCTTGCGCTGCCGGGGGCCGGGATGTCGGTGCTGGAGGTCAGCCACCGCTCGGCGGTGATGGACGAAATCATCGAGTCCGCCGTCGCCGGGATACGGCGGCTCGCCAGCCTGCCGGACGACCATCACGTGCTGTTCCTGCAGGGCGGCGCGACCCAGCAGTTCGCCATGGCGCCGCTGAACCTCGTGCCGCCCGGCGGCTCGGCCGACTATGTCCTGACCGGCGTCTGGGCCGTCAAGGCGTACGAGGAGGCGCAGTCGCTCGGGGCCGCGCGCGTGGCCGGCTCGACGGAGGGCGAGCGCTACGCGAGGATTC
The DNA here is from genome assembly GCA_965207665.1 of Vicinamibacterales bacterium. Classification (GTDB taxonomy): domain Bacteria; phylum Acidobacteriota; class Vicinamibacteria; order Vicinamibacterales; family UBA8438; genus JAAXGX01. The sequence continues at coordinate 243,502 of CBDBMV010000002.1, read as the reverse complement.
CGGAAGCTGCGGAGCTGGATATTTCCGACGCGGCGGCGTACCTGCACGTGACGTCCAACAACACGATCTGCGGCACCCAGTGGCGCGACCTGCCGGACGCCGGGGAGGTGCCGCTGGTGGTCGACGCGTCATCCGACATCTTCAGCCGGCCGCTGGCGTTCGACCGCCTGGGCCTGGTGTACGCGGGCGCCCAGAAGAACCTGGGCCCCGCCGGCGTCACGCTCGTCATCGTCCGCGACGACCTGATCCGGCGCGCGCAGCCCCGCGCGGCCGTGCCCACGATGCTGCGCTACGCGACCTATGCCGACCAGGGCTCGCGGCCGAACACGCCGCCGGTCTTCGCGATCTACATGGTCGGCCTGGTCGTCGAGTGGCTGCTCGCCGCCGGCGGCCTGGAGGCGCTGGCGCGCCGCAACGAACGCAAGGCGGCCATCGTCTACGAGGCGATCGACCGCAGCGGCTTCTACCGCGGCACGGCGGAGCCCGGCAGCCGGTCGCTGATGAACGTCACGTTCAGACTGCCGGATGCAGAGCTGGAGCGGCGCTTCGTCGCCGCGGCGAAGGAAGCGGGCCTGGCGGGTCTCAAGGGGCACCGCGCCGTGGGCGGCATCCGGGCGTCGCTGTACAACGCATTGCCGGAGACGGCCGCCAGCGCGCTGGCGGCGTTCATGGCCGAGTTCGAACGGACCCAAGGCTAGCCCGCATTGCCCACCGGCCTTCTGCTGCGGCCGCCGATCCGCTCGCTGTGACGGGCCGTACTCCCTCACGCCGCTTCGACGTAGTTACGACTACGCCTGCAGCGTCGTTCAGTCCGTGCGACCCACCACACCGGCGCCTCGACGCCCTCGCGACGAACGCCGGTGGGCAATACGGGCTGGTCGCGTTTCGTGTTAGAGTGTGACGTTTTTATTCGGCCATCCAGCACGGACCCCCCGAGGCCGGCGTCCGTTCGTGGCCCAGGTGGAGGTATCGAGTGCTCACTTCCCTCGTCATCACGTTGCTGGTGGCTGCCGGGCTCATACAGGTGGCCGTCTTCTCGACGACCATATTTCTCCACCGCACCGCGACCCACCGCGCACTGGTGCTGCATCCGGCCGTGGCCGTGATGTTCCGCGCCATGCTGTGGCTCACCACCGGCATCAACACGCGCGAATGGGTGGCCGTGCACCGCAAGCACCACCAGTTCACCGATGAGGAAGGCGATCCGCACAGCCCGTTGCTGGCCGGCTTCTGGTCGGTCCAGCTCGGCAACGTCTTCCACTACGTGCGCGAGGCGCGCAAGCAGGAAGTGCAGGAAAAGTACGCCCGCGACATCGAGAGCGACTGGTGGGAGCGCGCGCTGTTCCGGCACAACCTGATCGGCCCGGCGCTGGGTGTGACGGGGTTGTGCGCGATCCTCGGCATCGGGTGGGGGCTCCTGGCCGCCGCGATTCACGGCGTCGTCTACGTCTTCATCCTCTCCTCTTCCATCAACGGTCTGTGCCACTACCACGGCTACAAGAACTTCGAGAACACGGCCACCAACATCCGGCTGCTGGCGCTCATCACCGGCGGCGAGGGACTCCACAACAACCACCACGGATTCCCGCGCAGCCCCAAGTTCAGCTTCCGGGCCAGCGAGTTCGACCCGGCGTGGCCGGTCATCTGGCTACTCACGAAGCTGAAGCTCGCCAGGCCCTACCGCACCATCGCCGAGGCGCAGGAAGCGTCGTAACTCCCTGCTGTAGGCCGTGAGGCAAACGCAGGGGTCGGTCGTCTGCGCCAACTGCGGCAAGCTGGTCGGCATCAACGAGCAGACCTGTCCGTTCTGCGGCGCGTGGCGGCCGGGACTGTTCGGCTGGGCGCCGGCCATCCGGAGTGTCGTCGGCAACCGGCTCGACCTGATCTCGCTGATCCTCATGGCGTGCGTCACGCTGTACGCCGTGTCGCTGCTGCTGGAGCCCGAGGCCGCGTTCTCGGGCGGCGGCTTCTTCTCCATCCTCTCGCCCGGCGGCCGGGCGCTCTATCAACTGGGAATGACCGGCGGGGTCGCCTGGGACCAGGGGTGGTGGTGGACGGTGCTGACCGCCAACTACCTGCACGGCAGCCTGCTGCACATCGTGTTCAACATGATGTGGATCCGGAACCTCGGGCCGGCGGCGACCGAGGTGTACGGCCCGGCGCGCACGTTCGTGCTGTTCAACGTCGCGGGCGTGTGCGGGTTCCTGGTCTCCAACGTGATGACGTCGTTGAGCGACCCGTTCGCCTTCGCCACCCCGACCATCGGCGCCTCGGGCGGTATCTTCGGGCTGCTCGCGGCGCTGATCGTCTACGGGCGCAAGCGCGGCAGCAGCATGATGGAGCGGCAGCTCTGGCAGTGGGCCATCCTGCTGTTCGTCTTCGGCTTCATCATGCGCGGCGTCAACAACTGGGCGCACGGCGCCGGCTTCGCCGGGGGGTGGATCGCGGCGCAGCTCATGGGGTTCATCGACGAGCAGCGGGAGAGCTCGGCGATGCTCATCGCGTCGCTGCTGCTGATCGCGGCGACAGCCGCCGGCATCGTGCTGTCGTTCGTCAAGGTGACCGGGGCGCTGCTGGGACAGTAGCCGCTACTGCGGCGCCGGATCGGTCTGCCGCCGGCGCCCGCCCCGCCGTCCCCGCCGCCGCCTGCGCCGCCGGCCCCCGCGCTCCGCGTCCTCGGCTTCGCCGCCGGCAGCCAGCCCGCGCCAGCGGCCGAGCGCTTCCGCGGCCTCGCCGTGGATCTCCAGCCAGGTCAGCGCGTCCGCGAAAGCGCCCCGGTGGAGCACCATCCGCTGCTGGCGGGGCGGCAGCCGCGGCTCGGTCAGCTTCGACTGCAGCGCGAGCAACTGCCGCAGGCGGTCCATGTCGCGCCGCGCGACCGGCAGCTTGCCTAGCGTGACGCCGCCTTCCGCCCGCCGCGGGTCGTCCCTGCGGCGCGGCGTCAGATCGATGTCCTGCACCGGCGCCGCCAGGCTGCCCAACAGCACGGCGTTGGTCAGGCTGGACGGCGCGGCGTCGAACCGCGCGCGGTAGGCGTCGAGCGCCGCCAGCGATTTCCAGAGCGCCGGCGCGGCGCCGCGCACGATCTCCGGGGCGATGTGGGCCATGAGCCCCAGGTCCACGAGGGACCGGAAGATCCGGGCGGACACGCCGCTTCTCAGAATCTTGTAGAGCTCTTCGATCATGCGCGCGGGCGAGGCCTTGGCGATCTCCGCCTTGTGCTCCGCAATGGCGTCCGCGACCGGCGGATCGAGGTGGAAGTCCAGGCGCGCCGCGAACGAAGCCGCGCGCAGCATCCGCACGGGGTCCTCCACGAACCGCTCGCGCGGGTTGCCGATCGACCGGATGACGCCGTTCCTGAGATCTTCCAGGCCGCCGACGTAGTCGATGACCGAGAACGTGGCGATGTCGTAGAACAGCGCGTTGACGGTGAAGTCCCGCCGGAAGGCATCCTCCTCGGCGGTGCCGAACGTGTTGTCCCGGCGGATCGGCGGGCGCCGTCCGCCGCCTTCCGGCGGCCGCTCGGCGGCCTCTTCCGGCGCGGCCTCTTCCGGCGGTACCTGGCGCCGGAACGTGGCGACCTCGATGGTCTTCGGTCCGAACTTGACGTGGGCCAGCCGGAAGCGGCGGCCGATGATCCAGCAGTTGCGGAAGATCCGCTTCACCTGCTGGGGATGCGCCGACGTGCCGATGTCGAAGTCCTTGGGCCGCCGGTTCAGCAGCAGGTCGCGCACGCCGCCGCCGACAAGGTATGCCTCGTGGTCGAACGTGCGCAGGCGGTACAGCACCTTCAGCGCATCGGGATCGATCTGCCGGCGGGAGATGGTGTGCTCGGCCCGGGGAACTACGAGCGGCTCGGTCAGCCCTTGGCCTCCTTCCAGTTGCGGCCGATGCCGACGTCGACGGTCAGCGGCACCGCCAACGCCACGGCGCGCTCCATGCGGTCGCGCACGAACCCGGCGACGGTCTCGGCGAGCGCTTCGGGGACCTCGAACAGCAGCTCGTCGTGCACGGTCAGAATCATGGCCGCGCCGGCCGGCAGCTCGCCGTGGATGTCGATCATCGCGCGCTTGAGGATGTCGGCCGCGGTGCCCTGGATCGGCAGGTTGACCGTCACCCGCTCGGCGGCGGCCCGGATCTGCCCATTGCGGCTGGTCAGCTCGGGCACCGCGCGGCGACGCTCGAACATCGTGCTCACGTAGCCGGATTCGCGGGCGCGGGCAATCGTCTCGTCGATGTAGCGCCGCACGCCGGGAAAGCCGTCGAAGTAGGCATCGATGAATTCCTGGGCCGCCGACTGGCTGACGCCGATGTCGCGCGCCAGCGTGAACGCCGTCTTGCCGAATAGGAGCGCGTAGTTGATGATCTTCGCCCGCCGCCGGAGCTCGTGCGGGTCGAGGCCGCTGTCGGGGCCGAACACCTTGAGCGCCGTCTGGTCGTGGATGTCGTCCCCGCGTTCGAACGCCGCGACCAGGCTGTCGTCCCCCGCGAGGTGCGCGAGCACACGCAGCTCGATCTGCGAGTAGTCCGCCGAAATCAGCACGGAGCCCTCGGCCGCCACGAACGCACCGCGGATCTGCCGGCCCAGCTCGGTCCGGATGGGGATGTTCTGCAGGTTGGGGTCGCTGCTGCTCAGCCGCCCGGTGGCCGCCACCGCCTGGTTGAACGACGTGTGCACCCGGCCGGTCTCGGGGTTGACGAGCTGGGGCAGCGCGTCCACGTACGTGCCCTTGAGCTTCTGCAGGCTGCGCCATTCGAGCACCTTCCGCGGCAGCTCGTGAACCAGCGCCAGCTCCTCCAGCACGGCCACCGATGTGGACGGGACGCGCGTCTTGCCCGTACGGCGTGACGCCGGCAACTGCAGCTTCTCGAACAGCACCTCGGCAAGCTGCTTCGGCGAATTGATGTTGAACTCGACGCCGGCCAGCGCGTGTATGCTCGCCTGCAGCGCGGTGAGCTCGCGGTCGAGCTCCACCGACATGCGGTTCAACTGCTCCGTGTCGACGCGAATGCCTTCGCGTTCAATAGCCGCCAGCACCGGGATCAGCGGCAGCTCCAGCTCGCGGTACAACGTGTCCAGCCCGTCGTCCGCCATACGCTGCTGCAGCGGGGCGGCGAGCTGGAGCGCCAGGTCGCTCCGTTCGTTGCAGAATTTGACAACCGCCTCGGGCGGCAGGTCGCAATAGTTGAGCGCCTTGGCGCCGCGTCCGCGCAGTTCCTCGTCGGCCAGCGCCTTGTATCCGAGATGCTCCAGGGCGAGGTCCTCGATCCGGTGCGGCGGCCGGGTGGCATCCAGCAGGTAACTGCTGATCATCGTGTCGGCGTCGAGGCCTTCGAGGGGTGCGCCGGCGCGCGCCAGCGCCATCGCGCTGCGCTTCAGGTCGTGCCCGATCTTCCGCACGGCCGGGTCGGCCAGCAGGGGGCGCAGGGTGTCGAGCGCCGCATTCGCCTCCAGGCCCGTCTCCGCACCGAGCGCGGCGTGGCCGAGCGGGATGTACCGGCCGCTACCGGGCGCGGTCGACAGCGCCAGGCCGACGAGCGATTCCTGCGCCGGCCGCTCGCCGTCGGCCAGCACGAACAGGCTGCAACGTCCCGCGGCGCGCGCCGCGCCCGCCAGGGCCTCGATCTCCTCGACCGAGCCCACGCTGGCGTAGTCGGTCTCGACGGCGTCGACCGTCGGGGCGTATTCCGTCACCAGGGTGCGGAACCCCAGCTCCGAAAACAGCCGGTAGCAGCGCTCGGCGTCTGCGCCGCGGTAGCGGAACGCGTCGGCGTCGAACTGCACCGGGGCGTTCGTGCGGATGCGGACCAGCTCGCGGCTGAGGCGCGCCTCGTCGGCGTGCTGCTCGAGGGCCTTGCGGTAGCGCTTGCTCGCCACCAGCGCCGGGTCGGCCAGCAGCGCATCGAGGCTGCCGTGGGCCGTGATCAGCTCGCGCGCGCCCTTTTCGCCGATTCCCGGCACGCCCTTCACGTTGTCGACGGCGTCGCCCATGAGCGCCAGGACGTCCACCACCTTGTCGGGGGCGACGCCGAACTTCGCCTCGACCCCGCCTGCGTCGAGCCAGGAGCCCTCGTCGCGGGGATTGAACACCCGGATGCCGTCGCGGACGAGCTGGAAGAAGTCCTTGTCTCCGGTGACGATGCCCACGTCGCAGCCGGCCGCGCGCGCCTGCTCGGCCAGCGTGCCGATCACGTCGTCCGCCTCGTATTCGTCGTGCGTCAGGATCGGCACGCCGAGCGCTTCGCACGCCTCGTGCACCGCCGGCACCTGCACCGCGAGGTCGTCGGGCATGGAGGGACGGTTGGCCTTGTACTCCGCGTCGAGACCGGTGCGGAACGTCGGCCCTCGCGTGTCGAAGGCCGCCGCGATCAGATCGGGCTGCTGATCGGCCAGCAGCTTCCTGAGCATGGTGACGAAGCCGTACACGGCATGGGTCGGCTTGCCGTCGGGTCCCGTCAGCGGCCGAATCGCATGGTACGCGCGGTAGAGCTGCGAGCTGCCGTCAAGCAGCAGTAGGCGGCCCGGCGCTGTCATGCGCGGATGCCTTCGGTGAAGCGGTAGCCGTCGCGGTCGGCCAGGATCCGCGTCCCGGCGAAGCCCTCGGCCGCCAGCGCCGCCCGCGCACCGCCCGCGGCATAGCGGCTATCGAGGGACCGCCGGGAGAACAGCGCCCCGAGGCCGCCGCGAAGCGCCTGTTCGATCACCAGGCAGCGTCCCCCGGAGCGCAGCACCCGGCCGGCCTCCTGCAGGCAGAAGACGCGGTCGTTCTGCGGCAACTGGCCCAGCACCTCCTTGATCACGACCACGTCGAACGCCCCCGCCGCGTACGGCAGCGACGCGAAGCGGGCCACCTTGACCTCGACCAGCACGCCGGCCCTGGCCGCCGCGCGTTCGAAGGCGGCAACCTCTCCCGAGTCCTGGACCACGGCGCACGCGTGGCCGCTGAGGCCGACCACACCCGCCATCGCGGCAATCAGTTCGCCGTCGCCGCCGTCGAGCTGCAGCACGCGCGACCCGAGCTTCAGCCCGGCCATCGAGACCTCCAGGTCGCGGGGGCCACCGAGCCTTCTCAGTTTGAAGAGAGACATGCTCGAATGGGGTCCGGCGCGGCGCCGGCCGCACCGCAATGCCCGGAACAAGCCACATGATATAGTCTCCCGCGGTGAAACGCCCTCCGCAAATCGCGCCCGCAACGGGCCGCCTCGGTGTGCTGCTCGTCGGGCTCGGCGCGGTTAGCACGACGTTCATCGCCGGCGTCCACGCCCTCCGCAAGAAGATCGCCGCTCCCACCGGTTCGCTGACGCAGATGGGCACGATCCGCCTCGGCAAGCGGACCGAGGGCCGCTCGCCGCTCATTCGCGACTTCGTGCCGCTCGCCGGGCTCGACGATCTCGTCTTCGGCGGCTGGGACATCTTCGAGGAAGACTGCTACGAGGCGGCGCGCACCGCCGGCGTGCTCGATCCCGCGCTGCTGGAGCAGATTCGGCCCGAGCTGCAGTCGATCCGCCCGTGGACGGCCGTATTCGACCAGCAGTACGTCAAACGGTTGAGCGGTTCGAACGTCAAGCACGGGGCCGGCAAGCGGGAGCTGGCCGACCAGGTCATCGACGACATTCGCCGCTTCAAGGCGGACAACGGACTCGAACGCCTCGTGCTGGTCTGGTGTGGCAGCACAGAGGTGTTCATGGAGGAGTCGCCGGTGCACCAGTCGCTGGAGGCGTTCGAGGACGGGCTCGACCGCTCCGACCCGGCCATTCCGTCGAGCATGATCTACGCCTACGCGGCGATCAGGGAGGGTATCCCGTACGCCAACGCCGCCCCCAACCTGAGCGCCGACGTGCCGGCGCTCACCGCCCTTGCCGCGCGGACCGGCGCGCCGCTGGCCGGCAAGGACCTGAAGACAGGGCAGACGCTGATCAAGACGATCGTCGCGCCCGGTCTCAAGGCCCGGCTGCTCGGCGTCTCGGGCTGGTACTCGACCAACATCCTCGGCAACCGCGACGGCGAGGTGCTCGACGATCCCGAGTCGTTCAAGACGAAGGAAGAGAGCAAGAAGTCGGTCCTGGACTACATCTTGCAACCGGATCTGTATCCGACGTTGTACGACGACCTCCATCACGTCGTGCGGATCAACTACTACCCCCCGCGCGGCGACAACAAGGAGGGTTGGGACAACATCGATCTGGTGGGATGGCTCGGATATCCGATGCAGCTCAAGATCAACTTCCTGTGCCGCGACAGCGTGCTGGCGGCGCCGATCGTCCTGGACCTGGTGCTGCTGCTGGACCTCGCGCAACGGGCCGGGATGTCCGGCATACAGGAGTGGCTGTCGTTCTACTTCAAGAGTCCCATCCACGCGCCCGACATCTATCCCGAGCACGACCTGTTCATCCAGTTGATGAAGCTCAAGAACACCCTGCGCTACCTGCGCGGGGAGGAGCTGATCACGCACCTCGGCCTCGAGTACTACGACTAGGTCTCCCCAGCCGCCCCAGCCCGGCAGGGAGTGGTGGAGCCCCATGGCGTTGATCGAGACGATCAACCTCTGGAAGACGTACAGGATCGGCGAAGAGACGATCCACGCGCTGCAGAGCGTGTCGCTCGCCATCGAGCGGGGCGAATACGTCGCCATCATGGGCCCGTCGGGCTCGGGCAAGTCGACCCTCATGAACCTGATCGGCTGTCTGGACACGCCGACGCGCGGCGTCTACCGCCTCAACGGCCGCAACGTCGACCAGATGAACGACGACGAGCTGGCGCGCGTGCGCAATCAGGAGGTCGGCTTCGTGTTCCAGACGTTCAACCTGCTGCCCCGCGCGACCGCGCTGCACAACGTCGAGCTGCCGCTCGTGTACGCGGGGGTGGGCCGCCGGGAGCGCGAGCGGCGGGCGGCGAGCGCGTTGGAGCTGGTCGAGCTGAAGGACCGCATGATGCACCGGCCCAACGAGCTGTCCGGCGGCCAGCGCCAGCGCGTGGCGATCGCCCGGGCGCTCGTCAACTCACCGTCGCTCGTGCTGGCCGATGAGCCCACCGGCAATCTGGACAGCCGGACCGGCGAGGAGATCATCGCCCTGTTCGAGGTGCTGCACAAGGCCGGCAACACCGTGCTGCTGGTGACCCACGAGGCGGCGGTGGCGGCCCACGCCGACCGCGTGCTGGAGATCCGCGACGGCAAGATCGAGGTCGACACCCGCCAGGCCGACAAGGCGTGACTGGCTAGCTCTGCTCCTGGTACTCCCCGAAGGCGTTGCGCAGGGTGTCGGCTATCTCGCCGACGGTGGCGCGGCTCTCGACGGCCTCGATGATCGGCGGGACGAGATTCGCCTCGCCGCGCGCCGCGCGCTCCACCCGGTCCAGGGCGGCCCGCCAGCGGACCGGGTCGCGCGACGCCCGCACCTCGCGGACGCGCGCGATCTGCGCCGCCTCGAGCTGCGGATCGATCTGCTGGGCTTCGATCGGCGGTTCTTCCGCGGCGTAGCGGTTGACGCCGACGACGGTCGCCGCGCCGGAGTCGATCGCCTGCTGCGCCTGGTAGGCCGAGCGCTGGATCTCCTGCTGTATGAACCCGGTCTCCACGGCTGTGAGGCCTCCGCCCAGCTCGTGGATGCGATCGAGCAACGCGGTCGCCTCGCTCTCGATCCGGTTGGTGAGCTCCTCGATGGCCCACGCGCCGCCGGCCGGATCGACCGTCTGCGCCACGCCCGTCTCGGCCGCGATGATCTGCTGCGTCCGCAGCGCGAGCTGCGCGGCGTCCTCCGTCGGCAGGCCGAGCGCCTCGTCCCGCCCGTTGCAGTGCAGCGACTGCGTACCGCCCAGGACCGCCGCGAGCGCCTGCAGCGCGACGCGCACGATGTTGTTGTCGGGCTGCTGCGCGGTCAGCGTGCTGCCGGCCGTCTGCACGTGGAAGCGGAGCTGGAGCGCCCGCGGCTCCGTCACGCCGAAACGGTCGCGCATGATCCGCGCCCACAGCCGCCGCGCCGCCCGAAACTTCGCGATCTCCTCGAGGAAATCGTTGTGCGCGTTGAAGAAGAACGACAACCGCCGCCCGAACGAGTTCACGTCGAGGCCGGCGTCGATCGCCGACTGGACGTACACCATCGCGTGCGCGAACGTGAACGCTACCTCCTGGGCCGCCGTGGAGCCCGCCTCCCGGATGTGATAGCCGCTGATCGAGATGGGGTGCCAGCCCGGCAGCTCGGCGTCGCAGTAGCCGAACACGTCGATGGCAATCCGCAGCGAGGGGCGCGGGGGATAGATGTACGTGCCGCGGGCCGCGTACTCCTTGAGGATGTCGTTCTGCACGGTGCCCGCCAGCTTGCGCGGGTCCACGCCGTGCCGCCTGGCCACCGCCACGTACAGCGCCAACAGTATGGCGGCGGTGGCATTGATCGTCATCGACGTGGAAACGCGATCCAGCGGAATGCCGTCGAACAGCTCCGCCATGTCCTCTATCGAGTCGATCGCCACGCCGACGCGGCCTATCTCGCCGGCCGCGAGCGCATGGTCGGAGTCGTAGCCGATCTGCGTCGGCAGGTCGAACGCCACGCTCAGGCCGCTGACCCCCTGGTCCAGCAAATAGCGGTAGCGCCGGTTGGAGTCCGCGGCGGTGCCGAATCCGGCGTACTGCCGCATCGTCCAGAGCCGGCCGCGGTACATTGAAGGGTAGATGCCCCTTGTATAGGGAAACTCGCCGGGGGCGCCGAGCTCGGACTCGGGGCTCCAGCCGACGAGATCCGACGGCGTGCGGGTGACGGAGTCCATGTCGCACCGGATTGTACTTGACCATTCCCGGCCGCCCTTCTAGAATCTCGATTCATCTCAAACAGCCCATTTCTCCCAGGCAGTTCGTGGTGAAACCCCGCGTCGCACCGAGAGCGGCGAGGCGCGCGGCTGACAAGGCGCGAGGAGCGAGCATATTCGAAGATATGTGAGCGACGAGCAACACAGTCAGGCGTGATGCATCGTCGCTCGAATGCAGCGGGGCTTTTGCCGCGGGCTGCCAGAGTTCCGCGCGTCGCTGGTCGGACGTGACAAGGGGCGCAGGGGGAGATCCCGGTAGGGGGGGTTCCGGCATGGACGATGTCGTGAATCAGTTCGCGCGCGAGCTGGCTGCCGCCATGGGAGCCGCCGTTGGGCGGGATGCGGGGGTGGCGGCCTGCCGTGACAAGGCGCGGGCCGCGGGCTACGAGATGCAGGTCTCGCTCGAGGCGGTCATCGGTTTCGGCCTGCGCGCCAGGTCCGAGGCGCCGGCCGAGGCGGAAGCGCCGGCCGCGGAGCAGGGCGCCGAGCAGCAGATGAAGATCACGGCCGACGACCGGCGGTTCCTGCGCTCGCTACGCATCGCAACCGGGGAGATCGGCCAGCACGTCGAATAGCGCTTCCCCGGCTAGCCGTCCCACGTCCTGAGGTCGACGCCGGTCATCGCGTCCGGCGGCGCGATTCCCAGCATCCCCAGCATCGTTGGCGCCACGTCGCGCAGCGATCCGTCGCGCAGGCGGTGGCCGTGGCCGCGCAGGTCGCGCTGCACGACCAGCACCGGGACCGGATTCGTCGTGTGGGCGGTATGCGGCTCCTGGCGCTCCGCGTCCCACATCTGCTCGGCGTTGCCGTGGTCCGCGGTGATGACGAGCGCGCCGCCCGCCTTCTCCACGGTGTCGACGATCCTGCGCAGGCAACGGTCCAGGGTGGACACGGCCTCGACCGCCGCCTCGATGCGCCCGGTGTGGCCGACCATGTCGGCGTTCGCGAAATTGCAGATGACGACATCGTGGCGCGCCGCCCGAATGTCGGCGACGAGCTGCTCCGTAATGCCCGGCGCGCTCATCTCGGGCTTCATGTCGTAGGTGGGCACCTTCTGCGACGGCACCAGGATCCGGTCCTCGCCGCCGTACGGGCGTTCCTCGCCGCAGTTGAAGAAATAGGTGACGTGCGCGTACTTCTCCGTTTCCGCCAGGCGGAGCGTGGTCAGGCCACGGCCGGCGAGCACCTCGGCGAGGCTTGCGGACATCACGGCGGGCGGGAACGCCGTGGGCAAGTCGAACGTGGCGTCGTACTCGGTCATCGTCGTGCAATGCACGCGCGGCCATAGTGCACGCTCGAAGCCGTCGAACTGCTCGTGCGCCAGCGCCCGCGTCACCTGCCGCACGCGGTCGGCCCGGAAGTTGAAGAGCACGACCGAGTCGCCGTCCTCGACGGCGCCCACGGGTTGGCCGCCGCCGTCGACGACCACGCCCGGCTCGACGAACTCGTCGGTCGTACCGGCCGCATACGCCGCTTCGAGCAGCGACCCGGCCGTCGCGGCGGTGCGCCCGCGGCCGCGGGTCAGCGCGTCGTAGGCGCGCTCGGTGCGCTGCCAGCGCCGGTCGCGGTCCATGGCGTAGTAGCGGCCGGTTACCGTCGCGATGCGCCCGCTGCCGGCAGCCGCGAGCGTGCGTTCGAGTTCGGCGACGTACCCCGCGCCCCCGGTCGGCGGGGTGTCGCGCCCGTCGGTCACAACATGCACGAACAGCCGCCCCACGCGCTTCCGCCGCGCCATTTCGACCAGCGCATGGAGGTGGCGCTGATGGCTGTGCACGCCGCCGTCCGACACCAGGCCGACGAGGTGGAGCGCGCGCCGGCCCCCCGCGCAGCGATCCAACGCCGCCGCCAGCGCCGCGTTCTCGAAGAAGCTCCCGTCGCCGATGCTGCGGTCGATCCGGGTGAGATCCTGGTACACGATCCGTCCCGCGCCCAGGTTCATGTGGCCCACCTCGGAATTGCCCATCTGGCCGTCCGGCAGACCGACGGCCGCGCCGCTCGTCACCAGCGATGCGTGCGGGTACTGGTCGAGCAGCGCCGTGTACGTGGGTGTGTCGGCCCGCGCGATCGCGTTGTCACCGGCTGGTTCGCCGAGGCCCCAGCCGTCGAGCACGACCAGAACGAGGGGCGGCGAACGCTGCGGCATGGGACCCAAGCAGCGCATCTTAACATGGCCGCAACCGGACGGTCGATGCAAAGCCAATGTTTTCAACAGGTTGTAGATACCGCTGGTGGTTGACTTGCCGCGCGGGGGTCACCTATGATCGACGTGTCTGCAACCACGATCCGACTTGAGCCCAGGAGAGCAACTCCCATGACCCAGATGTTTCGTCGACAGTTGGCTTCCGCCGCGTGCTGGACGGTGGCCGCCCTCGTATGCGCCGCGCCGGCAGCGGGACAGGAAGCAGTACCCCAGCCGCGCGAGCTCGCGGACTGGGAGCGCGGGGAGCTGCAGGCGCTGGTAGAGGTCGTAACCGCCGCGCGCACCGGCGAGCTGGAGCAGGCCGAGGATCCGTTCGAACTCTCGCCCAGCTACCTGAAGGGCACCGACGGCAACACGTACGTGCCGTTCACGTTGACCATCGACCCGGCGCAGATCGACGGATCCAGCGTGGCGGTCTACCTGTACGTCGACGATCCGGCGGCAGCCGCGGCTGCCGATGCCGATGCCGATGCCGACGACTCCGACGACAACGAGCAGGAGGCCGTCTTCGAGGACGCGTACTTCATCCGGCTCGACGAGCCGGGCGCGGACGGCGCGTTGCGCATCAACCGCGCGTTCTCGGCTCCCGGCGGCGAGTACGACGTGTACGTTGCCCTGCGGAAGAGCCTCGGCGCGGACTCCGATGACGACGAGCTCGAAGCGCTCCCGGTAATGCTCCTCAAGCGGTCGGTGCCGGTGCCCAACCTGTGGACGGAGGAGTTGCAGACCAGCACCGTGCTGATCGCCCAGGCGGTCGAGCCGCTCGCCGCACCGTTGTCTCCGGAGGAGCAGATCGAGAATCCGTACACGCTCGGCACCACGCGCATCGTGCCCAAGTTCGACCGCGTGTTCGGCAACCAGGAAGATCTCAACCTCCTGATGCTGGTGTACAACCCGCGGCTCGCCGACAACATGCCGAACATCACGGTGGAGTACAACTTCCACACGCGGACCGATGCGGGCGAGGAGTTCTTCAACAAGACCAACCCGCAGGAGTTCAACGCGCAGACGCTGCCGCCCGGTTTCAGCGTGGAGGCGGGGCACCAGATCGTCGCCGGGCAGTCGGTGCCGCTGAGCCTGTTTCCGGCCGGCGACTACCGTCTGGAGATCTCGATTACGGACAACGAGGCGGGCACCAACCTCACCCGCGACGTAAACTTCACGATATCGGAGACGTAGCCCCGTTTCGAGGGAGGCTGGACGCCGCATGCGCATTCGCCGTCTCGTCGTCGCGCCGGTCGTCGTCATGGCGAGCGTCGTGAGTACGGCCGGAACTGCGCAGGCGGCCGGGCAGCGGGTCTGGCCGGCCGCGGCGGCGGCGCGCACGATGGCGGCGCTGCCCGACGCGGGCGCCACAGGGCGGCTGCAGGGCACGGTGACGCGCGCCGCCGGCGCCCGCGGCGGCACGGTCGTGGTTTCCGCGTCGGGTCCGGCCGGCACGGCGGTAGCCACGTGTGACACTGCCGGCAGGTTCGAGTTTCCGGATCTGCCCGCGGGCGTGTATCTTCTGCGCGCGCACCTCTCGGGGACTGCCGCCGCCGGCCGCGCGGTCGTCGCCATCAAGCCCGGGCTGTCGACCTTCCAAACGCTCAATCTGGAGAGTTCCGGCGCCTTTGCCGGCGAACGGACCGTGCTGGCGGCCGGCATCGGCGAGGGCCTCGACCAGGATCTCATTCCCGGACTGGACGAGACTGCGGGGGAGGCGGCGCCCGCCGCGGCGCGGTCGGCGGACGACGCGCCTGCGCACGGCCACGCCGAGAAGCTGTGGCGGTTGCGCCGCGCCCGCCGGAGCGTGCTGAAGGATCAGGCAGCCGTGCAGCCGCCCGGCGGCGCCGGCGAGAAGCGCTGGGACGACTCCGAGCGCGCGCGCTGGACACTGCCGGGCGGGCCGGCGTCCGACATCGCGGGCGCTTTCCCGCTGTCCGGGCAGGTGCACCTGCTGACGCGGATGCACATCGATGCCGCGGGCGCGCCGTGGTCCATCAACCGGGTGCCGGGACAGGTCACCTATCTCGATATCGGGCCGGCTGCCGGCGGGACCGGTCAGGACGGATGGGGCGTCCGGGGCGCGGTGACCGCCGGCGCAAGCGGGTCGTGGGTGCTTGCGGGCACGTATTCGACCAGCCCGTCCCCCGCTCACGATATCGCCGTCGAGGCGTCGTACAGCCGGCAACGGTCGCCGCGGGACGGGGCGGCGCAGGACCCGGCCGGCGAGGCCCTCGCCGATCTCCTCCATCGCAGCCGCGAGGCCGGCAGCGTCGCGGCGGACGGCAGGTGGGCGATCTCCCGGCGCGTGTCGCTCGACTACGGCGCGACGGTCGCCCACTACGGGTACCTGGAAGACTCGCAACTGTTGAGCCCGCGCCTGGAGGTGGCGGTCGAAGCGGTCGCGGGTACCCGTGTGCGGGCGGCAGTCATCCGCAGCGTATCGGCCCCTGGCGGCGAGGAATTCCTGCGGCCGGTGTCGGGGGCCTGGCTGCCGCCCGAGCGGACCTTCGCGCCACTGTCCGCGTCCGGGCTGCTCGAAGCGGAGCGCACGCGCCACGTCGAGGTGGGGCTGGAGCGCGACCTCGGGTCGGCATCCGTCATCGGCGTGCGCCGCTATTCCCAGAGCATCAGCGACCAGATGGTCACCCTCTTCGGATTGCCGCCGGGCGCGGCGGTCGCCGACCACTACTACCTGGCGAACGCCGGGGGCGCCCGCGCCGACGGCTGGGGCGTCCGTTTCGAGCACGAGCTGCCGGGCCGGGTCCACGGGATGGTCGACTACAGCACGACGCACGCCCGGTGGGCGCCCTGGGCGGCCGCGGAATGGGCGCCGGCCGCGCTCGGCATCGACGGTCACGCTCCGGAACGGATACACGACATCACCACATCGGTCGAGACGGAGATTCCGGAGACCGCCACGCGCGTCGTCGTCCTGGCCCGCGTCAACTCGTCGTTCACCCGCGCCGATGCCGGATCGGTCGGCAGCGGGCTGGATACCCGCTTCGCGTTCCGCGTGAAGCAGGCGTTGCCGTTCACCCCGTTCAGCGGCAGCGAATGGGAAGTGCTGGTCGATGTGCGGAACCTGTTCTACGAGCAGGTGGCCGGTGCGTCGATCTACGACGAGTTGCTCGTCCTGAACCCGCCCAAGCAGGTCGTGGGCGGACTCGTCGTGCACTTCTAGCGGCTATCTTCCGGCGCTTCGCTCATGTCTGGGCCTGTCCGCTCGCCCCGTCCGCCCGTCAGTCTGGCGCACCGCCTCCTCGGCTGGTGTCAGGCGCTGCTCGCCGTCGTGCTGGTCGCGGTACTGCTGGGACTGGCGGCGGCCAACGTCCTGCGCGCCAGGTGGTCGGAGGTCGAGGACGGCGTGCTGTGGGTCGACCGCCCGGGCGGCCCGGTGGCGGCCGAGGTGTCGCCCGGCTCTCCGGCCGCGCTCGCCGGGATCGCGGCGGGCGACGTGCTGCTGGCCGTGGACGGCGCGCCCGTCGAAGCGGCGGATGACCTGGTCGGCATCCTGCACGCCCGCAGCGAGGGGGCCGCGCTCACCTACACGCTGCTGCGGCTCGACGCGCAGCAACTTCGCGAGCTGACGCTGCGGCCGATTCCGGGCGGCAAGCCGCGGATGTATCCGGTGCTGGCCGCCATCGGGGTCCTCACGCTGCTGATCGGGGCGGCCGTCAGGCTGGGGAGCCCCCATCATCAGGCGACGCTGCACTTCTTCTGGCTCACCGTCGCGTTCTTCGGCGTCTTCGCGTTCTCGTTCAGCGGCCGGCTGGACACGCTCGACTGGGTGTTCTTCTGGGCGGACGAAGTGGCGATCCTGCTGCTGGCGCCGCTGTTCATGCACTTCGCACTGGTGTTTCCCGAGCGCCCGCCGGGCGCGGCGCGGCGGCGGCTCGGGAAGTGGCTGTACGCGCTGGTGTACGCGCCGTCGCTGGTGCTCGGCGCGACCGAGGTCGTCGTCCTGGCGGGGAATACGGCCACGCGGCAGTCGATGCGGGTGGTCGAGGTGATCTGGCAACTGGAGATCGCCTATCTCGCCGCCTGCGTCATCGGCGGGCTTGCAATCGTGATCCGCGCGTTGCGCCGCGCGCCGACCGTCAGCGCCAGGCTCCAGTTGCGTTGGATTGTCTCGGGCGCCGTGCTGGGCGGGGGCCCGTTCGTGCTCGGCTACGCCGTGCCCTGGTCGCTCGGCTTCGGCACCGAGCAGTTGCAGTTGACGGCGATCGCGCTGGTGCTCATGCCGCTCGCGTTCGCCTCGGCCATCGTGCGCTACCGCCTGCGCGACGTCGAGGTGATCGTCAAGCGCGCTCTCGTGTATACGGTCGCGGTGGCGGCGATGGCGGCGATCTACCTGATTCTCGAGACGCTCGCCACGGACGTGTTCCTGGACGGGTCCGACCAGCACAGCTCGATCATCGCGCTGCTGGCCACGCTGGTAGTCGTGCTGCTCGCCCGGCCGGTGCGCGACGGCATCCAGACCGCGCTCGACCGCGTCTACTACCGCGACCGCTACGACTACAGGCGCGCCCTGGTCAACTTCGCCCGTGACCTCAACAGCGATCTCAACCTCGGCCGGCTGGCCGACAACCTGGTGGCGCGCGTTTCCGAGACGCTGGACGTCGAACGGATGATGCTGCTGCAGGGAGCGGCCGACGGCGAGACGCCGCGCGACGCGTACAGGCCGGTGAGCTGGTCGGGATTCGAGAGCGAGCCGCCCTCGCTGCACACCGGCGCCAGCCTGGAGCTCCTGCTGCGGAAGCACCGCGCCGTCGCACTCGACGACCCGGCAGTACGGGAGCGTCTCGACCCTGACGAGGCGGCCCTCTGGGGGCGGCACGGGATCTACTGCTTCGTTCCCTGCGTCGCACAGGAGAAGACGATTGCGGTCATGGCCCTGGGGCGCCGGCAGTCAGGGGAGCCGCTGAGCAGCGAGGACATGGCGTTGCTGGAAGCCGTAGCCGGCCAGGTCGCCACGGCGATCGAGAACGGCCGGCTCTACGGCCGGCTGCAGCGCAAGGCGGCCGAGCTCGACGAGATGCATCAGTTCAGCCAGAACATCATTACGTCGCTGAGCGACGGCCTGCTGGCGGTCGACCTCAACGGCCGCGTCAACTTCTGGAACGCAGCGCTGGAACGGATCTACGGAGTGGCGCACGACGACGCGGTCGGCCGCACGCTGGACGAGCTCTTCGACGCGCCGACGGTCGAACGGCTGCGGCAGGACGGCGGCGGGAGTCCGGCCACCTGCTATCGCGTCCCGCTGCTGTCCAGGCATGCCGCCGGCCGCCGCCGCCTGCTGGTCAACCTGGCCGCCGCGCCGCTGCGGACGCAGGGCGGCGAGACCAGCGGCATGATAGTCATCGTCGAGGACATCACGGAACGCGTCCAGCTCGAGGAGCAGTTGCAGACGTCGGAGAAGATGGCTTCCGTCGGCCTGCTCGCCGCCGGCGTGGCGCATGAGGTGAACACGCCGCTGACCGGCATTTCGAGCTATACGCAGATGCTGCTGGACGAAGCCGATCCGGACGACCCGCGCACCGGCGTGCTCAGGAAGATCGAGCGGCAGACGTTCCGGGCGGCCAAGATCGTCAGCGGCCTCCTGAACCTCTCGCGTCCCGGACGCTCGGAGACCGCCGCCCGCGTGGACATCAACGGCGTCGTGAACGAGGTGCTGGCGCAGATCGAACCGCAACTGGCGGCCGCCAACGTCAAGGTTCGGCGGGAGCTGGTCGGCGCCCCGGTCATGGTGCAGGGCGTCGAGTTCAAGCTGCAGCAGGTGTTCCTGAACCTGTTTCTCAACGCGCGCGACGCCATGCCGAACGGCGGCTGGCTCACCGTGCTGACGCGCGTCCCCGGCAACGAGGCCATCGTCGAGGTGGCCGATACCGGCTCCGGGATTGCGCCGAACATCCTGCCGCGCATCTACGATCCGTTCTTCACCACCAAGGCGATGGGGAAGGGCACCGGTCTGGGCCTTTCCGTCACGTACGGCGTCGTGCGGGAGCATCAGGGCGTAATCACGTGCGAGAGCGAGCCCGATCGCGGCACGCGGTTCACGCTGGCGCTCCCGCTGGCCGCGGCGCGCGACCGTAGCGCCGCCGCCGGCTGATCGCGTGCATCCGGACATGCTGCACAACTGTTCCGTGCTGATCGTCGACGACGAAGAGGTCATGCGCGACGTGCTCGAGTCGCTGCTCGTGCGCGAAGGCTGCCGCGTCCGGCTGGCCGCCTCCGGCGAGGAGGCAATCGAGGCCGCGGAGGCCGAGTCGCTCGACGTCGCGATCGTCGACGTCATGCTGCCGGACATCAACGGCATCGAGGTACTGGAGCGGCTCAAGGGCATCGATCCCGAGCTGCCGGTGGTCATGATCACGGCGTTCGGCACGGCGGCCAACACGCGCGAGGCGTTCAAGCGCGGCGCGTTCGACTTCATCGAGAAGCCGTTCAAGAACGACGAGGTGCTCGTGGTGCTGCGCAACGCGGTCGAGCAGCACCGCCTCGTCACCGAGAACCGCACGTTGCGCCAGAGCCTGAAGCTGCAGGGCCACCGCTTCAGCGAGCTGGTGGGCCGCAGCTCGCGCATGCAGCGGGTGTTCGATCTCGTCACCCAGGCGGCGCCGACCCGGACGACCATCCTGATCCAGGGCGAGAGCGGAACCGGCAAGGAGCTGGCGGCGCGGGCGATCCACGCCAAGTCGCTGCGCAGCGATCGGCCCTTCATCACGGTCAATTCCGGCAGTCTGCCGCCCGACCTGTTCGAATCCAACCTCTTCGGCCACGTGAAGGGGGCGTTCACGGGCGCCGTCGCGCCGAAGAAGGGGCTGTTCGAGCTGGCCGACCGCGGCAGCATCTTCTTCGACGAGATCGGGATCGTGCCGCTGGAGACGCAGGCGAAGCTGCTCCGCGTGATTCAGGAGCGCGAGTTCATGCGTCTGGGCGGCGTCGACACGCTGAAGGTGGATGTGCGCATCATCGCGGCCACCAACATCGACCTGAAGGAGCTGGTCGACGCCGGCCGGTTCCGGGAAGACCTGTATTACCGCCTGCACGTCATCACCGTCGAGCTCCCGGGGCTGCGCGACCGGCCGGAGGACATCCCGCTGCTTGCGCAGCACTTCCTGGTCAAGTACGGCAAGGAGAACCACAAGCCGGGCCTGGATCTGTCCCCCGAAGCCATCCGCCTCCTGGAGCGATACCACTGGCCGGGCAACGTGAGAGAGCTCGAGAACGTGATCGAACGTGCGGTCGTATTCGCGACCGGAACGACGATCGGCGTCGATCTGCTGCCCGACGCGCTCAGCAGCCCGCAGCGGCTGCAGTCGCCCGCCTTCGAGATGCCGCCCGGCGGGGTCCCGCTCCGCAAGGTGATGGAAGAAATGGAGACGATGCTGATATCGCGATCCCTCGAGGCGGCCGGGGGCGTCCAGAAGCGGGCGGCGGAGCTGCTGCAGGTGAAGCCGACGACGCTCAACGAGATGATCAAGCGTTACGGGATCCATCCGCGCGGCAGCCACGGCCAGGCGCCGGCGGCGCGGGACGACTCGCCGGGCAGGGTGCCCGCGCGCGCGCGGCACGACGGCCATGCGGAATCGATTGCCGCCGACCTGCTGGAGAGGCGGCTCTCGACGCGCGGTTAGGTTGGCAATGCAGAGAACGGCGCATAGCTAAGACAACGGCTGCACAGAGAGGGGGCGGCGAGCATGGAAGCAGCCGCCCCAAGCCGCGCACGGCGCGGCCCGGCGGCGCGGCGCGGGGCGACGGGGACCCCGCTAGCAGCCGCCGGGGGTTTGGGGCGCAGCCCCAAGTAGCTAACGCCGACGGCGCGGCCGGCCCTGTCCGCCGCGCGAGCGCCCCGTCCCGCCGCGTGCGCCCCGCCGCGGGGCCACCGCCGCGATCAGCTCGTCGTACTTCTCCAGAACAACCGGCCAGCTATACCGCTCCGCGACGTAGCGCCGGCCGTTGCGGCCCATCGCTTCCCGCAACTCGGCGTTGTTCATCAGCAGCCGCAGGCACTCGACGAACTCGTCCCCGTCGGCATAGTACAGACCCGCGTTGCTGCGCTGGCAGTGGTGCGTCAACACGTCGCTGCGTCCGTTCGCCAGCACCGGCGTACCCGCCGCAAACGCTTCCAGCACGTGCAGCGAGATGTTCTCCTCCGGGGCGGGGGCCAACACCACGCTGGCGGCGGCGAACGCCTCCAGCCGATCGCTCTCCGCCAGCGTGCCGGCAAAGCGGATGAACGGTTCGTCGGGGATCTCCATCAGCTTGACGCCCATCAACGCCAGGTCGGCGTCTCCGTGGTGCGCCGCGTAACGTCCAAAGTATTCGATCAGCTCCTCGCAGCCCCATCCCGAACGGACGCTGGCGCTGCAGAGCGCGAACGGTCCGAACAGGCGGTGGCGCCGCCGGAAGCCGGCGCCGCGGCCGCCGCCATTCCAGACCGCTCCGACAGCCGGTGCGTCTTCGTCGTCGTCCTGGTCGTCCGGCGGATCCGGCTGCGCCGGGTCCACGCCGGGGGGTAGGTCGACGCCGCACCCGATCACCTCCTCGACCCGGGCCCGGCTCGCGAAGCGGCTCCGCAGGACGCCGCTCTCAACGGCCGACGCATAGGCGATGGCGGCCGGCCGGCCGAACACTTCCTTGTAGAGCTCGAGGCCGAGCGCGGGATGCTCGCACACCGCCGGCACCAGGATGCTCCGCCGCGGGGCGACGCGCAGGCCCAGGACGGTTGGAGCATGGAGGCACGAGAAGAAGATCAGCGCGTCGTACTTCCGGTGCTCTTGCTCCAGGTGCTCGACGAGCGCCGGACACCAGGGGCCATGCTGCCGCAGCCAGAGCTCTTCGTCCTGCGCGGTGTGCGGCGTGCCGAATACCCGCTCCGAGCAGGCGCTGAACGCGGCGGCGTCGCGGGTCTCCGCGTTGGCGAAGCGCCGCACGGTCACGCCGCGGATTCGATCGGTGCCCGCGGGGTAGGCGTTGGCCCACGTCGCCTCGTCGCGCGCGCACGTGGTCAGCACCTCCACCGTGTGGACCGCCGACAGGCGCTCGGCGACCAGCCGGCAGTAGAGCTCCGGACCGCCGGGGATCTCCGCGCCGTAGCGCGGAGCAATGCAGGCGATTCTCACGGCAGTTGCACGCTCCCGGCGGGGGCGCGGCGCTTCCCGTCCGGCATCACCGGCCCGCGCGCAGCGCGCTCCAGTACGGCGTTTGCGGGAGGGCACTGGCGCCGGCGCCGCGCGAGCCAGCCGGGCAGCGGCTCGATCGTCCTGTCGGACGCCTCGGCTTCGTCTTCCTGAAGCTGCCGGAGCAACTCCAGGTATTTCTGCTCGATGACGGGCCACGCGTAGTGCTGGCGGAAGTAGCGGCGGCCGTTGGCGCCCAGCGCGGAGCGCAGCCGCCGATTGCTTTCAAGCAGGCGCAACGCCTCGGCAAATTCCTCATGGCTGGCGTAGTACAGACCGGCGTTGCTGCGAACGGCCTGGCCGTGGAGCACCTCGCACAGGCCGTTGACCAGCACCGGCAGCCCCATGGCCCATGCCTCCAGCGTCACCATCGACAGGCTCTCGTATTGCGAGGGCATGATCAGCAGGTCCGCTGCGGCCAGCGCGTCGTACTTTTCCTCTTCCGGCACGAAGCCGAGGTGGTGGATGCGCGGGCTGTCGGGCACCGGGATGATCGCTGCTCCGCAGAGCACGAGGTCGAGCCGCCCGCCGCCCTCCGCGTAACGCTCGTAGTGGCTGAACAGGTCGGCGCACCCCTTGTTCCTGTCGATGCGCCCGACGTACAGCGCGAAGCGGCGTTTGATTCCGGTCCGCTCGCGAAACCGCCGCGCGCTCGCTCTGGACGGCACCTCGGATCCGACGCCGACCACGACCCCAGGCACTTTCTCGTTGCCCGAGATCTCCTGTATGAGGGCACGCTCCTCGAACGAGTTGTAGAAGATCGCCCGCACACCCCGGAACGTCGGGCCGAAGATGGCCAGGCCGAGCGCCGGATCGCGCTCCGCGGTCGGCACGAGCAGGGCGCGTCCGGGTACGGTCCGGATGCCGTGATAGGCGTGGTAGTAGCGGTAGCTGAAGAACAGGCAGAAGTCGTACTCGCGCGCGTGGCCGCGGAGGTGCGCCAGGAGGGCCGGGCTCGTCGGGCCCTCGCTGGACAACCAGCGGAGCTCGTCCTCGATCGAATGCCGGCGCGTGAACACCTTGTCCGACCGGCGTGCGAAGCCGACCGGACTGCGCGGCCTGCTGACGGGGAACCGGCGCACCGTCAGTCCGTGGATCGACTCGGTGCCAGGCTGGTATTCGTTGCGCCAGGTGACGTAGTCCTTCGCGCAGGTAGTGAGGACCTCTATTTCGGCGTGACGCGCGAGCCGCTCGGCGATGTAGCGCGCATGCAGCTCCGCGCCGCCATTGATCTCCAGGCCGTAGCGCTGGACGACGACTGCGAGGCGCATCGTTAGATGGGGCTACGCCCCAAACCCCCGGCGGCTGCTAGCGGGGACCCCGTAGCCCCGCGCCGCGCCGCCGGGCCGCGCCGTGCGCGGCTTGGGGACGGCTGCGTCCGCGCTTGCCGTCCCCGTCCTCATTCCACCCACGGGCTACTAGTTTTCCGACTCGGCGCCGGCCGCAGGTTCTGGGGGTTCCGGTGGCGCCTCGGTGCTGGCCGGGGCTGCAGCGGCCGTCTCGCCAGCCGTTGCCGTCGCGCCCGCGTCAGGTGCTGTTGCCGCTGGCTCGCCGGCCGGTGGTTGCGGGGTCGGTTCGGGCGCGTCGGACGGGCCGTCCGCCGCCGCCGCCGAACCGTCGACCGCCTCCGGAGCGCTGTCGGCCGCCTCCGTCGATCCGGCCCCGGATGCGTCGGCCGCCGTCTCGGTGGCCTCCGTCGCGGTCTCGCCCGCCGCGGTCCCGCGGCCCGAGCGCCGCCGGCCGCGCCGCCGCCGCCGCCGCGTCGGCTCCGCGCCCTCGGTCCGGCCTTCCGCGCCCGGTTGCTCCGCGGCCTGGGAGCCCGCGCGCGACCGGGCGCCAGCCTCCCTCGCCCGCGCCTGCCGCTCGAAGAAGTCCAGCCGCGCGGACACGGATTCCACGAGCGCGCGGTGATTCTTCATCTCGACGGACAGGCGCGTCATCTCCGCGACGAGGTCGAGCATGACCTGGTGGTTCAGCTTGTCGATCTCTTCCCGCGCCTCCAGCCGCGCGCTGCTCGTGTCGAACAGCCGCGCCACGCGGTCGTCGAACGCCGCCTGCTGCCTGTTGATCCTGGACTGCGCGGCGAGCGCGTGCGCGACCGGCTGGATGTTGAAGAAGAACTTCACCAGCGGGCTGAGCAGCCTGCGGACGCCGTACAGGACGCGTCCGATCGCGCCGCGCGACGATCGGTAGATCGTGTCCTGGTCGAACTCGAACGACTCGGTCGGGCGCTGCGCGGGCTCTGCCCGTTCGGGGCGCGGCCGCGCGGCGAGCGCCGACCGGGCGCCGCCGGGATCGACCAGTTGCTCGGCCCTGGAGCCCGCCTGCTCCCGGACCTGCGCGTCCGAGGCTTCCGCACCACGGTTGGCCCGGATGCGAGCGCGGATCTGCTCCATGATGCGCTCGACGTCAACGCCTTCTGACTCTACGGAGAATTCGGACATGAGGCACCCTCGAAGAACCGGTCGCCGCCCGTACGGCGGTAACATCTCCGGCCGGCGCGTCCGCCCGGGAGACAGGAGTGACGCGCCCGTGGAACGGGAGAGCGGCCGTCAGCCACCGAAGCTGGCTACCGCGTCCGACTCCGACTCGTAGGTGTCGAACACCGTGAGCAGCTTGGTGATGGCCAGCAGGTCTTCGATGCGGCTGGTCAGACCCAGCAGCTTGAGGCTGCCGCCTTCCCGGCTGACCGTCGTATAGCTGCTGACGATCGCGCCGAGACCGGCGCTGTCCACGTACGGCACAGCGGCGAGGTTCAGCAGGAGATTCCGGTGGCCCTGCTGAATCAGGCTGTTGATCTTGTCCTTCAGGAGCTCGTCACCGCTGCCGATGGTCAGCTTGCCCTTGAGATCCAGAATCATGACATCGCCGCTGGGGCGCTGTTCGATCTCCATTGTGCATTACCCTCCGACGTCCGAGCCGCCCTCGTGCGCGGCTAGTCGGACTCGCGCCGCATCTTCTTGCGGCTGCGTTTCCGGGCCAGGGCCTGCTTTGCGCGGCGCTTGTCTCCCGGTTTCAGGTAGTAGGAATGCTTCTTGATATCCTTGATGATATCTTCCTGCTGGACTTTCCGCTTGAAACGACGAAGCGCGCCCTCGATTGACTCGCCTTGCTGAATTCTGACTTCCGCCAACTCCGTTTTCACCCCCTCGGACGGTTGAACGCTCCCGTTCGGGACCGCGAACCGAACCACAGATGTTAGGCGGAAAGCCGCGGCGGTTGCAAGCGAACGGGCATATAGGGGTAAGTGGATGAAAGTGCTGTTGGTGGGAAGCGGGGCGCGCGAGCATGCCCTCGCGTGGAAGCTGTGCGGTGAAACAACGGTTCGCGAGCTGGTATGCGGCCCCGGCAACGCCGGCATCGCCGGCCTGGCCCGCTGCGTGCCACTGGACGTCGCCGATCCGGCGGCGATCCTCGCGGCCGCGGAGCGGGAGCAGGTCGATTTCACGGTCGTCGGTCCCGAGCTGCCGCTCGCCAACGGGGTGGCGGACGCATTCGCCGACGCCGGCCGGCCGCTGTTCGGACCGCGCCGCGCCGCGGCGCGGCTCGAGAGCAGCAAGGTATACGCCAAGCAGTTCATGGCCCGGCACGGCATACCCACGGCCCGCTTTCGGGTTTGCGACACGCCGGCCGCGGCGCTCGCCGCAGTGGCCGGAGACGAATTCGGGTTTCCGGTAGTGGTCAAGGCCGACGGGCTGGCCGCGGGCAAGGGCGTGACCGTTGCGCCGGACCGCGCGGCCGCGGAGGCCGCGGTGCGCGCGGCCATGGTGGACGGACGTTTCGGCGCGGCAGGAGCCACGGTGGTGATCGAGGAATGTCTCACCGGCGACGAGGCGTCGTTCTTCGTGCTCTGTGACGGCCGGCGCGGGTTGGCCCTGCCGTCGGCCCAGGACCACAAGCGGGCGTTCGACGGCGACCAGGGACCGAATACGGGCGGCATGGGCGCCTTCGCACCCAGCCCGCTCGTTTCGGAGGCGCTCGCCGGCCGCGTGATGCGGGAGATCGTCCAGCCGGTCCTGGACGGGCTGCGCGCGGAAGGCGAGGAGTACCGCGGCGTGCTCTACGTCGGTCTGATGCTGACGCGCAACGGCCCGCAGGTCATCGAGTTCAATGTCCGTTTCGGCGACCCGGAAGCGCAGGTCGTGCTGCCGATGATCGAGACGGATCTGGCGCCCGTGCTGCACGCGGCGGCAACCGGTGACCTGGGAGGGGCGTCCTGGCGCACTTCGGGCGACCCGCACGTCGGCGTCGTCGTGGCGTCCGGCGGCTATCCTGGCGCCTATCGGACCGGCCATGAGATCGGCGGCCTGGAAGCGGCGGGCGCGGTGCCCGGCGTGGTCGTCTTCCACGCCGGGACGCGCGTGCGGGACGGCCGTACGGTAACGAGCGGCGGCAGGGTGCTGACGGTGGTCGCGCGGGGCGGCACGTTCAGCGAGGCGCGCGACCGGGCGTACGAGGCCGCGGCGTGCATTTCCTTTCCGGACAAGCACGTCCGGACGGACATTGGCATGAAGGCCATACCAACGGCGGAGGTCGAGGAAGAGTAATGGCGAAGCGACAGGTGCAGATTCTGATGGGTTCCGATTCCGACGCGGCAGTGATGCAGCGCGCGGTCAACCAGTTGCAGGAGTTCGGGATCGAATGCGGGATGACGGTGGCCTCGGCGCACCGCTCGCCCGACCGCGTCCACCGGCTCGTGCAGGAGGCGCGCGAGGAGGGCGTGGGCGTGTTCATCGTCGGCGCCGGCGCCGCGGCTCACCTGGCCGGCGTCGTGGCGGCCCACGCCACACAGCCGGTTATCGGCGTGCCGATCGACTCCTCGCCCCTCAAGGGGTGGGA
Organism: Vicinamibacterales bacterium; assembly: GCA_965207665.1. GTDB lineage: Bacteria > Acidobacteriota > Vicinamibacteria > Vicinamibacterales > UBA8438 > JAAXGX01. The sequence continues at coordinate 216,492 of CBDBMV010000002.1, read as the reverse complement.
CGCGCTGCTCGCCACCGTGCAGATGCCCCCCGGCGTGCCGGTGGCCACCGTGTCGGTAGGCGCCGCCGGTGCGACGAACGCGGCGGTGCTGGCCGCCCAGATCCTGGCAGTCGGCGACCCGCGCATAGCCGCGGCGCTCGACGAGTACAAGCAGAAGCTCGCCCGCAAGGTCGAAGCGGCTGCCGCCCGCGTCGAGGAGGCCGGCGCCTAGCGACGGTACGCGTCGGCCCCGGATTGCCGCGCGCATCGGCCGTCCGCGGGCCAGTCGCCCGGTGTCGGATCGCGGGTCGATCTCACTCTGAACGGAAGTTCAGATCAATGTAAGGAAGCCTTCAAGCTTGGCAGCCAACCGCGCCGCTAGCATGCCGTAGAACACCGGCAGTGACGGCGCGCGGCCGCTACGCATGAAGCGTCAGTTGTATCTGTGGCACCGATACCTCGGTATCGGTTTGAGCCTTGCTTTCGCCCTGTGGTTCGCCACGGGCGTGGTGATGCTCTACGCGCAGTTCCCCATCCTTACCCCCGCCGAACGCCTCGCCGGCCTCCCGGAGCTGGACCCCGGGCGCTTCAGCGTCACTCCCGCCGCCGCGGTCGACGCGGCCGGACTGTCGGCGCCGCCCCGGCGCATCCGGATGGGCATGCTGCTCGACCGGCCGATCTACTACATCCTGCCGTCCGCGGAGCCCTGGCTGGGGGTGTACGCCGATGACGGACAGGTGCTGACCGCAATCGATGAGCAATCAGCCGCGCGCGTGGCCCGCCGCCATGCACCGGCCGCCGCGCAGCCGGCGCTGCTCGGGCTGGTCGAGACCATCGACCAGTGGACGCTGACCAACAGCCTGAACCTCCACCGCCCCCTCTACCGGTTCAGCCTGCAGGACGACCGCGGCACCGAGCTGTACGTGTCTGCGAAGACCGGCGAGATGGTGATGCGCACGACGCGCAGCGAGCGCATGTGGTCGTGGCTGGGCACCATCATCCACTGGGGTGCTCCCCAGATCCTGCGCGAGCGTGTCGGCGCCTGGCGGCAGACGATGCTGTGGCTGTCGGGCGCGGGCATGCTGTTGACCGCCACCGGCCTGGTGGTCGGGTTGCTGCGCTACCGGCGCCGCGGATACCTGTTGAAGGGCGTCGACGCGACGCGCCGTTTCGCAAGCCCCTACCTCGGCGTCAAGCGCTATCACCACTGGGCCGGCCTCGCCGTCGGCCTCGTCAGCCTGACCTGGATCACCAGCGGGTGCCTCTATCTCAATCCTGGCGGAAGCCGCCAGGCGCCGCTGTCGACGACCACGCAGATGACGCCGTACAGCGTCGGCGGCGTGCGGGCATCGACATCCCCGCGGCCCGGGCAGGCGGAAGCGATGCGCGGCGGCCCGCTCGTGGCGTCGCTCTGGGCCGACTCCCCGGCCTCCGCCTGGGCGCGGGTTCCGGCGCAGACGGCCGCGCGGCAGGATCGGCTGCCGAAGGAAGTGGAGCTGCGGCGCTTTGCCGGGAGGCCTTACTACGTATTCCAGTTCGGCGCCTTCGAGAGCGTCACGGTCGCGGCCGACGGCGAGGGCGAAGCGCCGTTCGTCAGCTATCCGACGGAGGCGCTCGTGGCGCAGGCGCGGCAGGCCGTGCAAGGTCCGCTGGCGTCCGCCGAGCTGCTCGAGAGCTACGACGCGTACTACTACTCGGTGGGCCCGGGCGCGCAGCGCCGGCTGCCTGTCCTGCGGCTTACCTTCGACGATGCCGACACGCGCCTGATGTACGTCGACCCGCACACCGGGTCGATCGCGCGGGCCTACGACACCCACGCGATGGTCATGCGCTGGATGGTCTTCGGCCTGCACACTCTCGATTTCCCCTTCCTGATCCGCAACCGTCCCGCGTGGGACATCACCATCATCACCCTCAGCCTCGGTGGACTGGTGCTGAGTATCTCGGGGGTGGTCATGAGCTGGCGGCGAGTGAGGCCGCGCCGGAGGTAATGCATGACTGAGAACGGATTCCGAACACGCAGGATGCACCTCGTACCGGGCGTGCTGCTGCTGGCGTGGCTGGCCGCGGCGGTCCCGGTGGCCGCCCAGCAGGGCGGCGCGGCCGACCCGGATGATCCGGCCGACCCGCAACGACGCTTCGAGGAGGTCGTCGTCACGGCCACGCTGGAGGACGAGCGCGTCAGCGACGTGCCCGTGACCGTGCAAACCTTCGATCGGGAGGAGATCGAAGAATCCGGGGCCATGACCGTGACCGAGTTCCTCAGCGAGCGCGGCGTGGCGTTCTTCAGCACGTGGACGCCGGCCCAGACGTCCATCAACATCCGCGGCGGCGCCAGCGACGGGCAGGGACGCGACTTCCGCAGCCAGGTGGTCGTGCTGATCAACGGCCGGCGCGCCGGCACCGCCAACATCTCGAAGCTCGGTCTCCACGACGTCGAGCGCATCGAGGTGCTGCGCGGCCCCGGGGGGCTGGTATACGGCAGCCAGGCGCTTGGCGGCGTCATCAACCTCATCACCAAGGACGGCCTGCGGAGCCCGGGCGCCAACGTGCGCATCAGTGGCGGGTCGTGGGGACAGGTCGAGACCGTGGCCCAGTACGGCGCGTCGGTCGGCAGATTCGACTACTTCGTCAGCGCGCACGGCGGTCGGCGGGGCGACTACGAAGCCGGCGCCGGCGCGGTCGAGTCGCCCATGCGCAACACCGCCTACCAGCAGGGCGGCGGCATGGTCGCGCTGGGCTACACGCCAAACGACTTCCAGCGCGTGACGTTCACCGCGCGCACGGACGGCATGTACGACGCCGGCTTCCGGGGCTCGTCATGGGACTGGGACAATGTCGAGGACCGAACCAACCAGTCCTTCGACTTCATCTACAGCGGCGAGACCCGCAGCGGGCGCGCCAGCTGGGAAGTCCAGTCGTCGTACTTCCGGGATCTCGACGACTTCCGTTGGGGCGCCGAGATTTTCGGGAGCGGCAGACCCGGCGTCGACCTCGACCACAACCGCCGGCGGCAGACCGGTTTCTTCCTGCGCGGCCTGACGAATGTGGAGCTGGGCGGCGCGAACAGCATCCAGGTCGGCGTCGACCAGCAGTGGTGGCAACTGCGCAGCACCCGGATGCGCGAACCTTTGCCGGGGAGAACGGCGTCGCAGGTGGGCCCGTTCGACAACAACTCCGACAGCCGCAATTTCGGCGTCTTCGTCGAGGACGTGCAGCGCGTGCTGGACGACCGGCTCATTCTCCGCGGCGGCGTACGCTTCGACGGCGGGCGGCACCAAATCCGCGAAACCCCGAATCGTCCCAACCTGGTGGAGCGGGCCGCGAACTACGACGCCGTGACCTACCGCGTCGGCGCGACGGTGAAGCCTATCGAGGAGCTCGCGATCCGGTTCAATGTCCAGACCGGTTACCGGGCGCCGAACGCGACGGAGCTTGCCATCGACTACATGACTGTCCTCGGCAACCTGATCCTCGGCAACCCGGATCTCGAGCCGGAACAGGCGACGAGCTATGAGGTCGGTATCGCGTATGAAAACGCGCGGATGTGGGTCGACCTGGCATTGTTCCGCAACGACATCACCAACCGGATCCAGGCCGTCGCGGATACGCGCGATGCGCCCGTCCGCATCTACCAGAACCGTGCGGAGTCGGAGTTGGTCGGGCTCGAGCTGCAGAGCAATTTCGTCCTGGCCCGGGTGGGCAACGCCACCAGCGTGAATCTCGGGGTCAACGCGGCGCACCACTTCCGGATGCGCGACCTCGACGCGGCCGCGCGCAACCTCAGCACCGACCGCATCATCCGTGTCTACGAGACGCAGGGCTCCCTGCTCCTCGGGGTGCACAACCCGGCGTGGATGGTGCAGGTGGTCGGGACGTACTACGGGCCGGTCTGGTACGACACGGAGGAGAGACTGCTGATTCCGTTCGCCGAGCCGGCGCGCGGAACGATCCACCGGAAGGGCCCGTTCACTACCTGGAACCTGCGCGGGCGCTACGAGTTGGGCGGCGGGGTGTGGCTCACGGGCGCCGTGCGCAACCTGTTGAACAAGAACAACCACCCGTTGTTCATCGCGATCAACCGGGAGCCGTTGTTCGCCAACTTGGCGCGGTCCAACGGCGGCCTCGGCAACAGCATGCCGGGCCGCGCGTTCATCGTGGGCTTCGATTGGAGGACGTGACACCGTCCGCCCCGGCCGGCCGTCCGGCGAACTCGCGGAGGCGACCGGACGCCGCGCCCAGGGCGTCGCGGCTGCGGCAGAAGGCGAAGCGCATATAGTGGACGCCGGCGTCGCCGCCGGCATAGAAGTTGTCGCCGGGCACGGCCGCCACGCCGGCGTGCTCGATCAGGTGGAGGGCGGCGGCCATCGGCTCCAGTTGTCCGATCTCGGGGACGCCGCGGTAGTCCGCGAAGAAATAGTAGGCGCCGTGCGGCTCGCTGATGCGGAAGCCGGCGGCACGCAGTGCTCCGCCCAGCAGGCCGCGCTTGCCGGCGTACGCGTGCGCGAGGCCGCAGAAGAACGCGTCGGGCAGCGCCAGCAGCTCGACGGCCGCGCGCTGCAGCGGGGTGGGCGCCTGAATCACCAGCGTGTCGTGCACGGCGCGAATGCGCGGCGTCAGGTGCGGCGGCGCCAGCACCCAGCCGACCCGCCAGCCGGTGGCGTTGGCCGTCTTGGAGATTGAGTTCACGACGACGGTCCGTTCCCGCATGCTCGGCAGGGTGGCGATGGAGCGGTGGCGCGCTCCGTCGAAGACTATGTGCTCGTAGATCTCGTCCGTGACGACGATGAGATCTTCCGTCCGCGCGACCTCGGCAATCATTTCCAACTCGCCGGTGTCGAAAACCTTGCCGGTGGGGTTGTGCGGCGAGTTCAGGATGAGCAGGCGGGCGCCGGCCGCCGCGCGGCGCAACTCCTCGGCGTCGAGCCGCCAGACGCCGTCGCGTGCAGACTCCCGCAGCCGCACGTAGCGGGGCGCCAGCCCGAATACCGCCGCCTGCGCCGGGTACATTTCGTGGAACGGCTCGACGACGACCAGGCCGTCGCCGCGCCGGCCGGCGGCCCCAAGCACCGCCGCGAGCCCCTCCGTGGAGCCGAGCACGACGGTGGTCTCGGTTTCCGGATCGGGCTCGAATCCGCTCCAGCGGGCGGTGTAGGCGGCAATGGCCCGGCGCAGCTCGGGCAGGCCGAACGGGTAGGAATACTGGTTCAGCTCGTCGCGGGCGCCCTGCAGGTTCCGGAGCGCTTCCCGCAACAGCACGGGCGCGCCGCGGCCGCGGTCTCCGGCCGGATCGGTCACCGCGGATTGATCGAGGCGCTCGATGCCGGCGTCGCTGCCGCCGAGCAGCGCCGCGATCGCGCCCCAGACCAGCTCATACGGCGGCGGCTCATCCGTGAATCCCTGCGCGAGATTGATCGCGCCGTGCTCAGCCGCGAGCCGCGTCATTCTGCGAATGACCGATTCGCTCACGGGCATTCCGCTCAATCCTCGAAGAGCATCACCAGGAGGGCCTTGCCGGTGTGCAGCCGGTTCTCGGCCTGGTCGAATACGACCGAAGCCGGTCCGTCGATGACGGCATCGGTGACCTCCTCGCCGCGGTGCGCCGGCAGGCAGTGCAGGAAGCAGACGTCGGGGCTGGCGTGCGCCAGCAACGTTTCGTTGACCTGGTACGGCGCGAACAGCCGGTTGCGCTCGGCCTGTCCCGCAGCATCCGCATTGTCGCCCATCGACGTCCAGACATCGGTGTAGACGGCGTCGACGCCGCGCACCGCGGCAACCGGATCCGTGAACTGCACGAGCTCGGCGCCGTGCTGCGCGATCCGTTCGACGTCGGCGCCGACCTGCGCCGGCAGCCTGCACCCTTCCGGCGTCGCGACGTGCACCGTGATGCCGAGCATCGTCGCCGCTTGGACGAACGAGGTCGCCACGTTGTTGCCGTCGCCGATGAATGCGACGCGCCTCTCCCGCAGCGTGCCCCAGCGCTCCTGCAGCGTGAGGCAGTCGGCGAGCGCCTGGCAGGGATGCTCGTCGTTGCTCAGCGCGTTGATCACGCGCAGCTCGCTCGTGGCCACGGCGAGATCGACGATGCGTGCCTGGTCGTACGTCCGCACGACCGCGCCTTCGACCCAGCGTTCGAGACTGCGGCCCACGTCCGCCAGCGACTCGCGCGTGCCCAGGGCCACGTCGGCCGACGGGTCGATGAAATCGCCGCCGAGCTCCCGGATCGCGATCTCGAAGGTCGATCGCGTGCGCAGGGACGGCTTCTCGAACAGGATGGCGATGTAGGTGCCCTGCAGGGCGGCGGAAGTGGCCGCCTCACGGCCCAGACGGCGGTCCCGCTTGAGCGTCGCGGCCAGCGCGAGGTGGTGCTCGAGGTCTTCGGGATTGAAGTCGAGCACGGAGAGGAAGCAGCGGCCGGCGAGCGCGCCCGCCGCGGCCGGTTCCCGCCGTCCGGCAGCTTGTCTGCTCCCCGCAGCCACCGTGCCTCCCTTGCGATAGGTACTCATGTCCGGTAGTCGGCGTTGATGCGGACGTATTCCGCGCTGAGATCGCACGTCCAGACGGTCGCGTCATGGCCGCCGCCGGTGCCGAGGTCGACAGCCACTTCGACCTCGCTGCCGGCGAGGTGCTCCGCCGCGGCCGGCTCCCTGTCCTCGAACACCGTGTCGTCCGCGAACAGCACCGCCGGTCCGATGCGCACCTGCGCCCGGGCCGGCTCCAGCGCCACGCCGGCGCGTCCGGCCACGGCAATCAGCCGCCCCCAGTTCGGGTCGCCGCCGTTGAGCGCCGTCTTGACCAGCAGCGAGTTGGCGATATCACGCGCCGCGCGCCGCGCGTCGGCGTCCGACGCCGCGCCGGTCACGCGGACCGAAACAAGCTTCGTCGCGCCCTCGCCGCCGCGGACAATCTCGCGCGCCAACGTGCCGCATACCTCACGCAGCGCATCCACGAAGGCCGCGTACGCGTCGTCGTCGATCGCAACGCCGCTGGCGCCGCTGGCCAGGAGGAAAACGGCGTCGTTCGTTGAGCTTTCGCCGTCCACCGTGATCGCGTTGAACGTGTCCGCGACCGCCGCGGACAGCGCGCGCTGCAGGCGGCCGGGATCGACCGCGGCATCGGTCGTCAGGAAGCCGAGCATCGTGGCCATGTTCGGCTCGATCATGCCGGCGCCCTTGACCATCCCGCCGATGGTGAATGAGCCGGCGGGCGTATCCACGCGCAGCGCCGCTTCCTTGGGCGCGACGTCGGTGGTCATGATGGCCTCGGCCGCGGCGCCGTGCGCGTCGCGCCCGAGCAGCGGAACCGCCGCCGCGATCCCGCGCGCGATTTTCGCCGTGTCGAGGTGCTGGCCGATGACGCCGGTCGAGGCGATGAGCGCCTGTTCGAGCGGACAGTCGACCTCGCGCGCGACCGCCTCGGCCATGGCGTCCGCCGCGGCCATGCCTCGAGCGCCGGTGCAGGCGTTGGCGCAGCCGCTATTGACGGCAATGGCGCGGACCGCGCCGCCGGAAGCCGCCAGGTGGCGCTGCGCGACGAGCACCGGCGCGGCCACCACCAGGTTGGTCGTGAACACGGCCGCCGCGCTGGCCGCGTCGTCGGCGGCGATGAGCGCCAGGTCGAGCATGTCCTTCTTGAGGCCGCACGCCACGGCCGCCGTCCGGAAGCCGGCCGCCGCCGTGATGCCGCCGCCGATCGGGACGGTCATGACCGGCCCGCCTTCGGCTGCAGGTCGAGGATGACGGCGTACTGCCGGCAGCGCCGGAACCAGACGCAGTCGTGGCAGTCGGTCGCGATCTTTTCGGGCACCCACTGGTGCGGCACGATGGAGAAACCGATGCGGATGAACGGGCGCGGGTCGTGCGTGAAGGCGCACAGCCGCGGATAGCCCTGCTCCCGTGCGCGCGCCACGATGGCGTTCAGCAGCAGCCTGCCGATGCCGTGCCGGCGGTGCCCTGCCGCAACGACGAGCGAGCGCACCTCCGCGACGCGCGGCCCCAACTGCGCCAGCTCCGCGCAGCCGGCGACGCCGCCGGGACCGGCCGCGACGAGAAAGCGCGGGACGTGCAGCACCACTTCCCCGAGCGGCCGGGGCAGCAGGTGCCCCACTTCCAGGTTGTCCGCGATCAACTGAAAGAGGATCTGCGCCTCGTCGGCGCCGGCGGGCCGGATGGTGACCGCGTCGGTCCCGGAGGCTGCTGCGGGTGTCGTCATCGTTGCCGTCCCGCTCATGAGATGTCCCCGAGCGCCGCGCCCAGCCGCGCGAGTCCCTCGTCGATGTCGGTGTCGGAGATCGTCAGCGGCGGCAGTAGCCGCACCACGGTGCCGGCCGTCCGATTGACGATCACGCCGCGCTCCAGGCCCGCCGCGACGATCCCGTCCGCAACCTCGGGAGCGACCTCGAAGCCCCGCATGAGTCCGGCGCCGCGAATCTCGCCGACCGTCGCATGCTCAGCCGCCAGCCGCCGCAACCCGCGCTCCAGGTGTGCGCCGGCCTCGGCCACACGCTCCGTGAGACCGCTCTCGAGCGCGTCCACGAACACCAGCGCCGCGCGGCAGGCGAGCAGGTTGCCGCCGTAGGTGCTGCCGTGGTCGCCGAAGCGGACCGCGGAGGCGACCCGTTCGCTCAGCAGCGCCGCGCCGACCGGCACGCCGCCGCCCAGCGCCTTGCCCAGGGCCATCAGGTCGGGGCGCAGGCCGAGCGCCGCCGAGTGGAACGGCCGCCCGGTGCGGCCCAGCCCGCATTGGATCTCATCGGCGATCAGCAATGTTCCCGTCTCTTCGCACACCACGGTCAGCGCGTCGGCCATCGCCTGTGACAGCGGCCACACGCCCCCTTCCCCTTGTATCGGCTCCACGATGACCGCGGCGGTCGCAGAAGTGACGGCGCCGCGGAGCGCCTCCGGGTCGTCCGGCGGCACGAAGCGCACGCCGGGCAGGAGCGGCGCAAAGGGTGTCCGATAGGGCTCTCCGGACGTTACCGACAGGGAGCCGAACGTCCGGCCGTGAAACGATCGCTCGAACGCCACGATCTCCGTGCGCTCGCGGCTGCCCGCCGTGTGCCAGTAGCGCCGCGCGAACTTGAGGCAGGCTTCCACGGCTTCCGTGCCGCTGTTGCAGAAGAAGGCGCGCTGCAGCCCCGACAGGCGCGCCAGCCGTGCGGCGAGTTCCCCCTGCAGCGGGTGAAAAAAGAGGTTCGACGTGTGGAGCAGTTCCTCCGCCTGCGCCGCGATGGCCCGCGTCAGTCCGGCGTGCCCATGGCCCAACGACACGACCCCGATGCCCGACAGCAGGTCGATGTACTCGCGACCGTCGCAGTCGGTGACGCGCGCTCCGGCGCCGCGCACCAGCACCAGCGGCAGGCGCTTGTACACCTGCAGAATGTGCGCCGCCTCGACGCCGAGCACTTCGTTCGCCACCGTCGTCATCGCCTGCTCCTCTTCCGCCCACCCGCGGTTACGCGCGTAGCAGATGCCTGCATGTCGTCGTCCAGCGCGCCGCGCCGCCGCCCGTCGACGATGCGGATTTCGTCCACCCGCCCGCGGCCCGCGGCCCGGCAGGCCAGCAGCTTGGCGATCATGCCGGCGCTCGCCTGGCCCTCCTGTATCAGCCGATCGAGCCGTTCGTCGTCCACGACCGGAATGGTCGCCCCGGAGGCGTCCAGCACGCCGGCCGTCGTGCCGGCTATCGTCAGCCGCGCCGCGCCGGCGCGCGCCGCGAGGTCGGCGGCCAGCGTGTCCGCGTTGACGTTGAACAGCCCGCCCTTGCCGTCGGTCCCGATGCTGGCCACCACCGGTATGTGACCGGCGTCCGTCAACCTGTGCAGCAGCTCGGGCCGGCGTCCGGCACGCCCGGGCAGGCCGACGAACCCCAGGTCGACGGAGCTCCCGTCGGTCGCGCGGTAGCTCCGCGCGGGTTTTACGATGGCCATGCCGGCGTCGACGCCGGTCAGGCCGACGGCGCTGGCCCCGGCGGCGCCGAGCGCGGCCACCAGCCGCGTATTCACCCGGCCGGCCAGCACGCCCAGCACGATGTCCAGCGTGGCGGCGTCCGTGATCCTGACGCCGTCGACGGTCCGCTTCGGGATGCCGCAGCGCGCCAGCTCGGCATCGACCTCCCGGCCGCCGCCGTGCACGACCACCACGCGCCGCGTGGCCGCGGCCGCGCACACCGCGCGCGCGATCCGCCGCCGTTGGCGCGGCTCGTCCAGCAGCTCGCCGCCGAACTTGATGACATGGAGAGAGTTCTTCAGAGCAACCCCGCCTGCTCTTCCAGGCCGAACGCTACGTTGAGGTTCTGGATGGCCTGGCCCGCCGCGCCCTTCCCGAGGTTGTCCAGGCAGGAGACCAGCACCAGGCGCCCGCTGCCGGCGTCCAGCTTCCACCCGATGTCGCAGAAGTTGGTGTACGCCACCTGCTTGATGTCCGGCAGCGCGGCGTGCCGCAGCCGGACCAGCGGCGCGTCGCCGTACGCCTGCTCCAGCAGCCCGGCAACCTCTTCCTCGGTGATGCCGCGGCGCACGCGGGCATAGATCGTCGCCAGGATGCCGCGATCCAGCGGCACCAGGTGCGGGACGAACGTGACCTCCCGGTCCAGCTCCTGCTCGATCTCGGCAGAGTGGCGGTGCGCCAGCACGCCGTAGGCGGCGACGCTGCCGTGGCGCTCCGAGAAATGCGTCTTCTCGCTGGGGGTCTTGCCCGCGCCGGAGATGCCGGACTTGGCGTCGATCACCACGTCCCCCTCGATGGCCCCGGCGTCCGCGAGCGGCTGCAAGGCCAGGAGCGCCGCGGTCGGATAGCATCCCGGACACGTGACGACGCGCGCGTCTGCGAGCGCCGCGCGGCAGCGCTCCGTAAGGCCGTAGACGACCGGCAGGTCAAGGTCCGGCGTCCTGGGGTACCAGCGCTCCCGCGCCGCGGCGCTCCGCAGCCGGAAGGCGCCCGACAGATCGAAGACGCGCGTGCCGCGTGCGGCGAGCTCGGGCACCAGCTCGGCGCTGGCCGCCTCGGGCAGCGCGAGGAACACGGCGTCCGCGGCGCGCGCCAGGTCCTTCGGGGACAGCGGCGCCACGTCGCCCGCCCATAGGCCGGTCAGCGCGGGCAACGCCTGATCGCTGTCGCGCGCGCTGGACGCCATGGCGGCCGTGACCTCCAGCCCCGGGTGCCGCGCCGCCAGGCGCAGCAGCTCCTGCCCGCCGTAGCCGGTGACTCCCGCGATGCCGATACGTATGCCGGACATGAGTATCTATACGTTGAAGCGGTAGAGTATACGCAAGTCATGACAGCGAATCAACCGACCGGGAACAGGAAGAGGTTGATAACTGCCGGAATACGGTTCGTTGTCGCCGTTTGACCGGCGCGCTGCGTTATGTATAATGATGCGCCATCAGGAATAAACATGAAAAGGTACAGGCAGTCGGCGATCCTCGATCTCGTCACGCACGAGTCCGTGTGCAGCCAGGAGGAATTGTGCCGCAGGCTGCGCGCCCGCGGTTTCCACGCCACGCAGGCCACGATTTCGAGGGACATCAAGGAGCTGCAGCTCGTCAAGCGGGCGGCGGACGGCGCGTACCAGAAGCCGGGCGTGCCGCCCGGGGGGCTCGACGCCGGCGGCAACGGCCTCCAGAAGGCGGTCGCGGACTATCTGCGCCGGCTGGATCAGGTCCAGCAGTTGCTGGTCCTGCGGACGGATCCGGGCCAGGCGCCGCCGCTGGCGGTGGCCATCGATCGCGCGGCCCTGCCGGAGGTCGTCGGCACGGTCGCCGGCGACGACACGATCCTGATAATCACGCGGCATGCAAGGGCCGGCCGGGAGGTCAGCCGCATGCTGGAAGGCTGGGCTCGCGGTTAGCAAGGTAAAGAAGGAGCTGGAATGGAACGCATAGTGTTGGCGTACTCGGGCGGGCTGGACACCTCCGTGGCTGTCCGCTGGCTTGCCGAGCGGTACGACGCCGAGGTGGTCGCTGTCACGATGGACCTGGGGCAGGGCAAGGAGCTCGACGACATCCGCGAGCGCGCGCTGGGCGTCGGGGCTGTCCGCTCGCACGTCGTGGACGTGCGCGAGGAATTCGCGCAGCAATACGTGCTGCCGGCGCTGCAGGCCGGGGCCGTCTACGAAGGCAAGTATCCGCTGGCGACGGCGCTCGGCCGCCCGCTCATCACGCAGAAGCTGGTCGAGATTGCCGAGTTCGAGAACGCCGGCATCATCGCCCACGGCTGCACCGGCAAGGGCAACGACCAGGTACGCATGGACGTGTCGGCGCGCGCGCTGAATCCCGACATCCGCGTGGTCGCGCCGGCCCGCGAGTGGGGCATGACCCGCCCTGACGAGATCGAATACGCCCGCGAGCACGGCATCCCGATCCCCGCGTCGGTCGACAACCCGTACAGCACCGACGCCAATCTGTGGGGACGCTCCATCGAGTGCGGCGTCCTGGAGGATCCCTGGGTGGAGCCGCCGGAAGAAATCTACCTGCTGACGAAGGCGCCCGAGGAATGCCCGGACGCGCCCGCCTATGTGGAGGTGGAGTTCGAGGCCGGCGTGCCGACGAAGGTCAACGGCGTGGCGATGCCGCTGACCGAGCTCATCAACTCGCTGGACACGATCGCCGGTGCCCACGGCGTCGGGCGCATCGACATGCTGGAGAACCGGCTGGTCGGCATCAAGTCGCGGGAGATCTACGAGGCGCCCGCGGCCACGCTGCTGCACACGGCGCACCGCGAGCTGGAGGCGATCGTCATTCCGAAGGACCTGGAGCGGATCAAGCACGAGCTGGGCCGCACGTATGCCGATCTGGTCTACAACGGCCTGTGGTTCACCCCGGCGCGCGAAGCGATCGACGCCTTCGTCGCCAAGGTGCAGGAGCGGGTCAACGGCGTCACGCGGCTGAAGCTGTACCGCGGCGACTGCCGCGTGGTGGGCCGCAAGTCGCCGAACGCGCTGTACGAGACCGGCCTGGCCACCTATGACGAGGGGGACCAGTTCGACCACACGGCCGCGGAAGGGTTCATCAAGATCTGGGGCCTGCCCCTCGAGACCACGGCCCGCCAGTCGCGGCGGCGGGCGGCGGCCAAATCCTGATTCCATGACGGACGAGCAACATCTGTGGTCCGGCCGGTTCGCAACCGCGCCGGACGCCGCCGTCTTCCGCTTCCAGGCGTCGTTCGGCTTCGACCGCCGCCTGTTCGAGGATGACGTGGAGGGCAGCCTGGCGTGGGCGGAGGCGCTGGCGCGGGCCGGTGTGCTGTCCGCGGCGGACGCGGACGCCATCCGCGACGGGCTGTCCGCGATCCTCGAGGCTGGGCGGCGCGATCCCGCGTTCTGCGAGGGCGCCGACGAGGACGTGCACGCGTTCGTCGAGCGCAAGCTGATCGAGCGCGTGGGCGACGTGGGGCGCCGGCTCCATACCGGCCGCTCCCGCAACGAGCAGGTGTCGCTCGACCTGCGGCTGTACTTGCGGCGGCGGCTGCCGCTGGTCCAGCGCGAGGTGGCAGGGCTGGTCGACGCGCTCGCCGGCCGCGCGGACGCGGCCGGTGCGACGCTGATGCCGGCGTACACGCACCTGCGGCGCGCGCAGCCCGTGCTGGCGGCGCATTTCTTCCTCGCGCACGCCGCGGCGCTGCGGCGCGACCATGCCCGCATCGGGGCCGTCATGGACGAGACCGACGCACTGCCGCTCGGCTCCGGGGCGGTCACCGGCACGAGCTATCCGGTCGACGTCGAGGAGCTGGCGCGGCGGCTGGGGTTCTCGCGCGTGGCCGCCAACAGCCTGGACGCGTCGTCGGACCGCGACTTCGTCTCCTCGATGCTGCACGCCAGCGCGCTCGTGATGGTGCACCTCAGCCGCCTGGCGGAGGACCTGATCATCTTCACGGGCGACGAGTTCGGCTTCTTCGAGATATCCGATAGCGTTGCGACCGGCAGCAGCCTGATGCCGCAGAAGAAGAATCCCGATCCGCTGGAGCTCGTGCGCGGCAAGACGGGCCGGGTGGTGGGGCGGGCCGCCGGGTGGCTGACGACCATGAAGGGACTGCCGAGCGGCTACAACAAGGACCTCCAGGAGGACAAGGAGGCCGTGTTCGAGGTCGAGGACACGGTGGTCGGATCGCTCCAGGCACTGACGGCGGTGACCGCCGGCCTGGCGATACGGCCGGCAGACGACGAGGCGGCGGCGGGCGGAATGCTGCTGGCCACCGACGTGGCGGACTATCTCGTCCACCGGGGCCTGCCGTTCCGCCGCGCACACGAGGTGGTGGGCGGCATCGTGCGGGACCTCGTAGCGGCGGACCGCGACTTCGCGTCCCTGACGCCGGCCGAGTGGCGGCGCTACCACGAGCTGTTCGAGGCGGACGTTGTGGAGCGCATCACCGCGCGTGGCGCGGTGGAGGCGCGCACCACGCCGCAGTCCACGCATCCGGATGCGGTTCGGGCCGCGCTCGACGAAACCCGCCGCTGGGCGGCCGCTCACCGCTAGCGCTTGCCGTTTGCTTCGAATTTGCACGCTCTGCTAGACTATGCCTTCCCGTGCGGTGGCATTCCCTTTACCGCCTCAGGCCTGCGGGCAACTGATCAGCGCCTGGCTCGTACGGGAGCGCACACGTCCCGCTGGAACACCGTGTTATCAGTTGCAACCGTGGCCGCGGCGGCCGCGCCCGTGACCGAACAGACCATATGAGCGAGCAGGACCGCTCGGCGCGTCAGCCGGACCAACCCGATCCGGCTGTCGAGTCGCCCGAAGAGTCGACCGCTGCGGAGCAGCAGCCCGATCCGGCCGAAGAGTGGCCGGTGCGCCGGGCGTTGATCCGGGCGACGCTCTCGCCGCAGGAAGGAGCGCCGCCCGCGCAGCGCCAGCCGCCGGTGTTCACCATGCACCAGCAGACGCGCGGCGGGGGTGGGGGCAACCGCGCCAACGGCAACGTGCGCAACAGCCGTTCCGCCTGGGACAACGGCCATCCCAACCGGGTGAACGAGAAGGGCAACTCGTCCCGTTCGTCCCGGCGCAACGACCGCGGCGGGCAGCCCCGCAACGGATCGCCGTCCCGATCTGCATCGTCGCGCCGGGGCCGGGGCCGCTCACGCTGAGCCCGTCCATGGGCGCTCTCGACGGCAAGACCGGCCTCGTCGTCGGCATCGCCAACAAGCGCTCGCTGGCCTGGGCCATCGCGCAGGCCGCCGACGCGGCCGGCGCCCGCCTGACGCTCAGCTACGCGAACGAGCGGTTCGGCGCCAAGACCGAGGCCCTGGCCGAGACGCTGAGCCGGCCCGCGCACCTGGTCGGCTGCGACCTGACGCGGGACGCAGAGATCGACGCGCTGTTCGAAGCCGTCGAGGCTGAACACGGCGGGCTGGACTTCCTTGTGCACGGCGTCGCCTTCGCGTCGCGCGAGGCCATCTCCGAGCCGTTCTCGCAGACCACACGCGCCGATTTCCTGCAGGCGCTCGACATCAGCACCTACTCGCTGGTGGCCCTGGCCCGCGGAGCCGCGCCGCTGATGGAGCGCCGCGGTGGAGGCAGCATCGTCACGCTGACCTACCTCGGCAGCGACCGCGTCTTCCCGAACTACAACGTCATGGGTGTGGCGAAGGCGGCGCTGGAGGCGTCGGTCCGCTATCTGGCGGCCGACCTCGGCCCGCGCAACATCCGCGTCAATGCGGTCTCGGCCGGGCCGATCAAGACGCTGGCCGCGGCCGGCATCTCCGGCTTCAGCAGCATCCTGCAGCACTACCGTGACCGTGCGCCGCTACGGAAGACGGTGGATGCCGGAGAGGTGGCCGACGCCGCGACGTTCCTGCTTTCGCCGGGGAGCCGCGCCGTGACCGGTGAGGTGTTCATGGTCGACGCGGGCTACCACGCCACCGGCATGTAGCCGTCAACCATGTCCGGCCTGCGTCGCGCGCGCGGTCTGCTGCTGCGCGTGGCGTTCGCCCGCCGCGCCGCGGTGGCCGCCGGCGTCGTGCTGCTGGCCGTGTTCGGCGTGTTCCGCTACTTCGACTTCAGTTGGGAGTCCTGGGTGTCGGACGGGATTGCGCTGGTGCTCGGAGCTTCCGGCGCCGCGCTCCTGCTGGCCGCGGCAACCGGCCGCCGTCCCGACTGGATCGATCCCGACGGGCCGCCGGACGGCGGATCGGACGGCGAATAGTACACTACCGCCGTGCCGCACCGGGGAGCGGGCGCTGCGGGCCCGAAACAGCAGGAGTATCTGGGCGGAGCGCCGATCCGCTACTACCGGCCGCGCGGCAGCGCCGAGGTGCGGCAGCTCATTGACGACGGCTTCCAGGCGTTCAACGCCGGCCGGCTGTCGGAGGCATGCCGCGTATACGCCGACCGGATGCTCGACCCGGCGCACGACACGACCGTCGGCCTGACCATGGCCGGCGCGATGACCCCCGCCGGCCTCGGAGGGTGCGTCATCGAGCTGATGGAGCGCGGGCTGGTCGACTTCGTCATCAGCACCGGCGCCAACCTGTACCACGACCTGCACTACGCCCTGAACTTCACGCTGCACCGCGGCTCGCCGTTCCTGGACGACGTGGAGCTGCACGCGCAAGGGGTCATCCGCATCTACGACGTCCTGTTTCCGGCCGAGGTGTTGCTCGAGACCGACGCCTACATCCGGGACTTCCTGGCGCGCGAGGGCTTCGAGGGGCCGGTATCCTCCGCCGAGCTGCACCACCGGCTCGGGCAGGATCTGCTCCGGCGCCAGCCTGCCTGCGAGGAGTACTCGGTGCTGGCCAAGGCGGCGGCCGCCGGCGTGCCGATCTACACGTCGTCGCCGGGCGACAGCTCGATCGGCATGAACCTCGCGGCACACGCGCTGCTCGACGACGGGCGGTGCACGGTGGATCCCAACCGTGACGTGAACGAGGTATGCGCGATCGTGCTGGCGGGCGAGAAGAACGGCTGCGTGATCGTGGGCGGCGGCTCGCCCAAGAACTTCTATCTCCAGGGGCAGCCGACCCTGTGGGAGGTGTACGGGATTCCCAAGGGCGGCAACGACTACTTCGTGCAGCTCACGACCGATCAGGCGGTGTGGGGCGGGCTGTCGGGCGCCACTCCGGCCGAAGCGGTCAGTTGGGGCAAGGTCAACCCCGGCCGGCTGCCGGACACGGTGGTTGCCTACTGCGATTCCACCATCGCGTTTCCGCTGCTGTGCGAGTACGTCGTCGGCGCCGCGCACGGCCGCCGCGAGCGCAAGGGACTGATGGGGCGCCTCGACGATCTCCTTGCGGATCTGAAGCGCCAGGCGCAGGCCGCCCGCTCCTGATCGCGGGCTGCTATCGGCCGGTCGCGACGTTCTCCGGCCGCCAGGCGTAGGGCGCCGGGTCCTCGACGCCGGCCGCATCGAATGCCTGCAGCCGCTCGCGGCACTTGCTGCAGCGCCCGCAATGCTCGACGCCGGCCGGATTCATGCACGACAGCGTCAGCTCCCACGGGACGCCGAGCTCCGCCCCGATCCGGATGACGTCCGGCTTGTCGAGCTGCGCAAACGGCGCCGTGACCTCGATCGCATGGTCCAGGCCGAGCGACAGCGCATGGCCCAGCGCCGCGAAGAACTCCGGGGTGGCGTCGGGAAACGGGTTGCCGGCCAGCGGTCCCACCGCGATCTTCGAAATGCCGTGCAGCGCGCAGTACACTGCCGACTTCGACAGCAGCAGCACGTTCCGCCCGACGAGATAGACGTCGCTGTCGGGGGTGTTGTACGCCGGCGGCGTGCCGCGCACCGCCCAGTGCGTCGGGGCGTACACGTCGGTCACCGGCTGCTCGACCCGGACGAGCGGATTCACGCCGGCGCCGTAGGCGGACGCGGCCAGCAGCCTGGCGACGCGCGCCTCCTCCGCCCGCTCCCACGCGAGTCCGCCGCTGACGTATACCGGCTGCACCGCGCCGGACCGCGCTTCGTACGCCACGAGCACGGCGCTGTCGAGTCCGCCGGAGCAGAGCACCGCCGTCACGCTGCCTTGACCGTCGTTCGAACGCTTCAATACCATGAGCCGCTAACCGCCCCACGATAACGGATTCCATGTACTCGGTCACCAAACGGATCGAATTCTGCTACGGCCACCGGCTGCTCGAGTACGACGGCATGTGCAAGCATCCCCACGGGCACAACGCCGTTGCCGAGATCGAGGTGCGCAGCGCCGAGCTCGACGCGCGCGGAATGGTCTGCGACTTCGGCGACATCAAGCGCGTGGTCAAGGGCTGGATCGACCGCGAGATCGACCACCGCATGATCCTGCGGCGGGACGATCCGCTGCTGGAGGCGCTGCGGGCGCTCGGCGAGCCGGTGTTCGTGGTCGACAGCAATCCGACGGTCGAGCATATCGCCCGGGTGATCTTCGAGCAGACCCGCACGCTGGGGTTTCCGGTCGTTCGCGTGACGGTCTGGGAAACGCCGGCCTCGTTCGCCACGTACGTCGGCGAACCTGCCTCCAGCTAGCCTTCCGGCTCCGCCGGCGCGACCTGCAGCTTGGCCGCGGCGCGCATGCCGATGGTGATCTTCGCGTCGCGCCTGCCGCGGACGACAACCTGATCGGCCGCGTCGTCGCGGACCTCGACGCGCAGCTTCTGGCCCGGCTTGAGGTTGTTCCCCTCGAGGAAACGCAGGAACGCCGCATCCTGATCGGTCACGCGCGTCAGCACGATCGGCGCGCCGAGCGGGCAGGTCAGCAGCGTCTGGTAGTCGCGGACGACCATCGACCCGCTGGAGTCCGGTATCGGATCGCCGTGGGGGTCCGTGGCCGGACACCCCAGCATCGTGTCGATCCGATCGATCAGCTTGTCCGAGGCGGCGTGCTCCAGGCGCTCGGCCTCGTCGTGCACCTCGGCCCAGCTCATGCCGAGCACCTTGACGAGAAACAGCTCGATCAGCCGGTGCCGCCGGAGCACCAGCGCCGCCAGCTTCTCGCCGGCCGGCGTCAGCCGCACGCCTGCGTACGGCTCGTAGTGGACCAGCCCGGACTCCGCCAGCGCCTTGACCATGGTCGTGGCGGTACCCGGGACCACGGCGAGCGCCTGGGCCAGGTGTCCCATGGGCACCAGCCGCCCGCGGTCGCGCTGGGCGGCCTGCGCCTTGTAGATAGTCTTCAGGTAGTTCTCGACCGTACTCGATGGCAACGGCATCTTTCTATTTTCAACTTACTGCAGCTTGACTTGTCGCGTTTTCCGCGTCAACATACTCATGTTTTGAATAATCAAAAAACAAATTGTTGAGCTTCGAACTCGTCTCGCTGAACGTTTTCTCATGGTGGAACCCGAATTCGCACTGGCGGTGTTCGCCGGCCTGTGCCTGCTGCTGGCCGCACTGCTGTGGCCGGAGCGCGGCCTGCTGCCGCGCTGGCTGCAGTTCGCGCGTCTGAACGAGCGGGTCCGGCTGGAGGACGCGCTGAAGCACGTGTTCGCCTGCCGGCAGGAGCAGCAGCCGTGCACGGTCGACAGCCTGGCCGGGCATCTCGCGGTGCCGTCCGGCGAGGCCGCGGCGCTGCTGACCCGCCTCGCCCGCATGGGGCTGCTGCGGATGGATCCGGATGGACCGGCGCTGACCGCCGAGGGTGCGCGTTCGGCCGTGCGGATCGTGAGGATCCACCGGTTGTGGGAACGCTACCTTGCCGACCGCACGGGCGTGCCGGCCACGAAATGGCACGACCAGGCGGAGCGGATGGAGCACGCGCTGTCCACGGAGCAGGCCGACGCGCTGGACGCCCGGCTCGGACGGCCCGTCTGGGACCCGCACGGCGACCCCATCCCGGATGCGGCCGGCGGCATGCCTCCCGCGCCCGGCATCGGGTTGCCGACGGCGACGCCCGGCCGCGCGGTGGAGATCGTGCACATGGAGGACGAGCCTCCCCAGATCTACGACGCGCTGCTCGCGGACGGGCTCGTTCTCGGCGGCCGCCTGGAGATAGTCGGGCGGTCGGACGCAGGAATCCGCGTGCGCGCAGGCGGGCGCGAGTGGACGATCGATCCGGTTGCGGCGCGCAACATCAACGTCCGCGAGCTGGCGCCCGGCGCGCCGGGCGAGGCGCCGGCGGCGACGCTGCGGGACGCGCGGCCGGGCGAGCGCGTGCGGGTCGTGGAGATCTCGCGCGCCTGCCAGGGACCCCAGCGCCGCCGGCTGCTCGACCTGGGGGTGGTGAAGGGCGCCGAAATCGTGCCCGAGCTGGTGAGCGCCGCCGGCGATCCCGTCGCCTACAGCATCCAGGGCGCGCTGGTCGCCCTGCGCGGCCAGCAGGCGGCCTGGATCCGGGTCGACCGGAACGGTGCGCACGCCCGGCCGGAGGTCGCCTGATGCCGTCGCTGGCTCCCGGCGCCTGCGGCGGCTGCGCGCAGCACCGCACCGACAGCCTGCTGCGCCTCGGCCTGAACCCCGACAAGTGGGACATCCTGGTAGCACTGGCCGGCAACCCCAACGTCGGCAAGAGCACGGTCTTCAACGCCCTCACCGGCCTGCGGCAGCACACCGGCAACTGGCCCGGCAAGACCATCGTGCGGGCGGAGGGCGCCTTCGCCTACGAGGACCAGCGCCTGAAGGTCGTCGACCTTCCGGGCACCTATTCGCTGCAGGCGGGCAGCGCCGACGAGGAGGTGGCGCGCGACTTCATCCTGTTCGGCCGGCCGGACGTGACCGTGGTGGTGGTCGACGCGACGCGGCTCGAGCGGAACCTCAACCTGGTCCTGCAAATCCTCGACATCACGGACCGCGTCGTCGTGTACCTCAACCTCGTGGACGAGGCGCGGCGGCACGGCATCGCGGTCGACGCGGCGCGCCTGGAGCAGCGCCTGGGCGTCCCCGTGGTGAGCGGCGTGGCCCGGGAGCGGGTGGGCATCGACGAGTTGCTCGACGCCGCCTGGCGCGTGGCCACGGGGCAGCGTGCGACCCGCCCGTACCGCCTGGAGGAGCTACCCGGCAGCGTCGAGGACACGGTGGCGGCGCTGGCCGGGACGGTGGCGCAGGCGTTCCCGCGGGTGCCCAACGCCAGGTGGGTGGCGCTGCGGCTGCTCAACGCGGACGACGCCGTGGTCGAGGCGGTGCGCTCGGGGGAGCTGGGCCAGTTGGGAGACGAGCCGCCGCCCGAGGAGGATGCGCCGCCGCCGCCCGAGAGCGTCCGCGACCACGTGCTGGAGACCGCCCGGCGCCTCCGCTGGGAGTTGCCGCGCGACTTCCACGACGCGCTCAGCGAGCGCATCTTCGCCGCCGCCCGGTCGCTTGCGGAGGCGGTGCGCATGCAGGGCCTCAAGCGGGCGCGCTTCGACTTCGACCGGACCTTGGACCGCCTCCTGACGAGCCGCACCTTCGGTTTTCCCCTGATGCTGGCGGTGCTCGCCGTGGTCTTCTGGATCACGATCGAGGGTGCAAACGTCCCGTCGGGCATGCTGGCCACGCTGCTGATCGACCAGGCGCATCCCTGGCTGCACGGCCTCGCCGCCGCCGCCGGTTTGCCGTGGTGGCTGAGCGGCTTCCTGCTCGACGGCGTGTACCTGGCCACCGCCTGGGTGGTGGCGGTCATGCTGCCGCCGATGGCCATCTTCTTCCCGCTCTTCACGCTGCTGGAGGATTTCGGCTACCTGCCGCGGGTCGCCTTCAACCTCGACTCGCTGTTCCGGGCGGCCGGCGCCCACGGCAAGCAGGCGCTCACCATGTGCATGGGGTTCGGGTGCAACGCCGCCGGCGTGGTATCGACGCGCGTGATCGACAGCCCGCGGGAGCGCCTGATCGCCATCATCACCAACAACTTCTCGCTCTGCAACGGCCGCTGGCCGACACAGATCCTCGTCGCGACGATCTTCATCGGAGCGCTTGCGCCGGCGCACCTGGCGGGCGCGGTGTCGGCGGCCGCGGTCGTGGGCATCGCGGTGCTCGGCATCCTGGTCATGTTCGTCGTGTCGTGGCTGCTGTCGCGGACGGTGCTGCGGGGCGAGGCGACGAGCTTCAGCCTGGAGCTGCCGCCGTACCGGCCGCCGCGCGTGCTCCAGACGCTGTACACGTCCATAATCGACCGCACGCTGATCGTCCTCTGGCGCGCGGTGGTCTTCGCGATCCCGGCGGGCGCCGTCATCTGGCTGGTGTCCAACATCGAGGTCGGCGGCGCCAGCCTGGCCGCGCACAGCGTCTCGTGGTTGAATCCGTTCGGGCTGCTGATCGGCCTCAACGGCGTCATCCTGCTGGCCTACATCGTCGCCATCCCGGCCAACGAGATCATCATCCCGACCGTGCTGATGCTCACCGTCCTGACGGCGGGCGCGGCGGGGACCGGCTCCGGCCCCGGCGTGATGTTCGAGCTCGACAGCATGGAGGCCACCGGCGGATTGCTGCGCGCCGGCGGCTGGACGCTGCTGACGGCCGTCAACCTGATGCTGTTCAGCCTGCTGCACAACCCGTGCTCCACCACCATCTACACGATCTACAAGGAGACACGGAGCGCCGGCTGGACGGCGTTGTCCGCGTTGCTGCCTGTTGCCATCGGCATCGCCGTCTGCTTCCTGGTCACCCAGGTGTGGCGGCTCCTGGCGGCCTGAATGTACGATACGGCCGGATGGCCGCGGAACTGGACGCTTCCAACTGGTCGGGCGAGGGCGACTTCACCCAGCAGCTCGTGGACTGGTGTGCGGACCAGCCGGCGGTCGCGGCAGTACGCGTGGAGGACGCGCCGGCCACCCGTTCGGACGTCGAGTACAACTTCGTGAGCAACGAGATCTTCCTGCGGTTCGAGACCCGCTCGCGCGTCGAGCGCGGCCGGCTGTGGAAAGTGCTCCCGGTCAGCCGCACGGTGGAGGACAAGCTGACCACGCTGGGCGCGATCGAATCCGATCTCACGAGCACGGAAGAGTTCGGGCCGCCGGACTATGCCGACGAAGGGATGATCCAATACCTGCGGACGGAGAAGATCGTGCCGCCGTACCAGACCAGGGGCTACAAGCTGATCGAGCTGGTGCGGATCTACGAGGCCGGCACGCCGTCGCGCGCGTAGGGACTGCCGTGGACGTTGGCGACATCCGCAAGCGCGTCCGGCACACCATTGCCGTCGCGCGGCGCGCCGCTGCCGAGCGGCGTGCGCAGGTCGCGGCAGCCGAGCAGGACGGCGCCAGGGTGCTGTCGGACGTGGTCGCGCCGCTCTTCACCGTGTTGGCGGCGGCCCTCAAGGCCGAGGGATACCGCTTCCAGGTGCTGACGCCTGCGGGTGCGGTCCGGCTGTCCGCGGAGTCTTCGGCCGACGACTTCATCGAGGTGTCGCTCGACACGCAGCGCGAGCCGCCGGGACTGGTCGCCCGCGTCAGCCGCACCTGGGGCCGCCGCGTCCTGATCGACGAAACGATCCTGCGGGAAGCTGCCGACATCGGCAGCCTGACGGCGGAGGACCTGCTCGAGTTCTCCCTGGCGCAACTAGCCCCGTTCGTCGACCGCTGAGCGTCGCCTACCGCATGAACCCCGACGGCATTGCGCGGAGGTCAGGATGAAAGTAGAAGTAGGGGAATCGTTGGGATACTCTTACCTGCGCCATGTCCAGCAGTGTTGGCTTGTACAGACCAACTGGAAAGCGTCGGAGCATTGGAAAAAACATCTGACCGACGTTGAACTAGAGCAAGAATTCAGCTCCATACGGGACAAGCTGGAGTCACACAGCAACTTTAGGGGAACCTTCAAGAGAACTGCTAAATGCAGTCAATTTCTGAAACAGGCTGAAATCGACGTTGTCGGGATTGGGTTGGATGGCGGCCTATTTGCCGTCGATATCGCCTTTCACGACGGTGGGTTGAATTACCGCGACGGCGCTGACAAGAACGTCCTGAAGAAGATGTTGCGGACCATGCTGATTCTACGGGCTTATCATCCGGCGGACACTCGGAAACATATTTGTTTTGCCTCGCCCAAGGTCGGCCTCACGACTCAGAAGCGCTTGGAGAACGCCTTTGATTGGCTGGAACGGCAATATCCCGCAATAGACTGGCAGTTGATGACGAACAACGACTTCTCGGACGAGTTCCTGCGGCCGTTGTGGGAGAGGGCGCGTCAAGTAAAGGACACTTCCGAGCTGTTCGTAAGGTCGTTGCAGCTGCTGGAGCTGTGCGGTTCAGTGAACTTGGATAAGGACAACTGACTTTCGCTATCTCCTCATGCACTGTTGAGCAGCCGATACGCGCGCGCCGCACGGGCGGGGTCCGGATCGGGAACTACAGCCGCCCGCATCAGTTCTTCGACGTAGCTCGCCGCTAGTCCGTGCTCGATCGCGCCCGCGACAACCAGGTCGCGGTACCAATCGAAGGGGACCCGCGATGCGTCGACGTATCGTGCGCCGGCCACGTACGTCATGGCCGTCACGGTGCGGTCGTTGGCGAGCCGAAGCTCAACGGACCGGCGAACATAACCACCGGTGTGAACCCCTTCGACGCGGTCTAGCTTGGCGCAGTCAGCGTCCGATACGTCGTAGAGCACACCCTGCGCCGCCTCGGATTCGCCGGCTAACGCAACAAGCGTGCACTTCCCGGAGCCGTCCGCTCCCCTCTTGTGAAATCGCATAACGAACCCCGGCGCTGTGGCCGTCCCGCATGCGAGGGCCGAGGGCGCGCGCGACGGATCTCTCAGGCGTCGCGTCAGCATGTTTGAGCCGTATGCGAAGTAATTCATGCGATCGTCCGCTTGCTGATCTTGAACGCGACGATGACCCGCCGCAGGAAATTCGCATTTGTCGTCAGATGCTGGCGCATGAGTTGCCAACCGAGCGCGAGCGAGGTTAACCCGACGATTGACCCAACGATGAGGCCTACTACATCCTGACAGCACGCGTTCCGTGTGCCGATCGCGCGGAGTAGTGAGTGGAGTAGCGAGCAATTGGCGTGGGCCAGATTGACCACACTTGCCAAGAGGAACGCGGTGGCTAGGCCAAGGCGAAGATGCCACAGGGTGTTGTACCGCTCAATAAACACAGCGTGGAGTCTCGGCTGCTTGAGGAGTACAGACATCTCCAGGCCGAGGTGCGCATCCTGATCCCGCGTGATTACGTCTTGCAAGTCACGAGGCAAGGCCGCGCGCACTTGTCTTACGGCGCATTTGTGCTCGCGCACTAGATGTCGACAGCAAAAGAGATACAACAAAGCTGAACGCCAACACTGCCTCCGCGATCCGACGCCCGAAACGGTAATCTTGTTCCGAATCCAGAACCCGATGGCGAGCAGGCCGTGTCCGAGGCAGAACGTCACTATGGCCGCAACGAGCAGAAGGGTGAATTGATTCCATTCCCGAATCCACCACCAGGGAATATCGGATCGCCACGGCACGCTGGAGACGGCTGCGAACATCGATCCGGTTACGACGTACAGGAAAACGTCGCGCCCGAGCGATTCTGCTTTCTCATACACGGAATTTAGGAAGTCGGACGCCGCCATGGTGGCTACTCTACTACCCGGCGGCAGTCAGGACAGCCGAGCAGTGGCGTGTTGCGGGCAGAACGCGGCGCGGTCGCACTGCTCCCAACCTGAATCAACCTGCCGAACTCCGGACCCCCTGGAGTATCTGCTCGAAGCGGGGCAGCAGGTCGCTGCGGGACAGCGCGGCCTCCAGCAACGTGAGCGTCCGCCGCACCTCGTCGATGTCAATCTCGTCCCGGCGCGCCCTGAGCATGCTCTCGACGTCGTTCAGATCGGTCGGCCGACCGGCCAGGACCTTCATCGTCACCAGGTCTTCGACGGCGGCGACTGGGACCCGCACTCCATCGAGTGTTTTGGGTTCGGCGCGATCGAGGATCTGTTCCTCAAGCCCGGGTCCCGCGAGTACTACATCGACAGGCAACCTCGTTGCGGAGTGGACGAGTGGCAGCACGCTGGTCCGGGCAACGAAATCGTCAGACGCAATCCCGCGCAAGACGAACCCGTGCGCTTCCATCGCCGCGATCAGCGTGGGGATGGAATGCGGCGCCGGGCGGATGGTGACATCGACGTCCGCCGTCAATCGTGCGACGCCATGAATAATGGCTGCCTGCGCGCCGAACAGATACCAGCGGACGCCGAGCGAGTCGAAGCTGGCGGCGAGCGCGGCGAGCACCTCACCGACGGGCGAAGGCATGGGCCGCGCGGTCCAGTTGCTGCTTTAACCGCAGGAGTTCCGTTAGATCTCGCGCCGAATCGGCAGCCGTAGGCCACTCCGGCCGGATCCGCCGAGCGTGCTCCCACAACGCTCGCGAGGCATTCACGGTGGCCGATGGACCGCATCTCTCGTACTCGGCTGCCCAGTACGCGGCGTCAGCATCCCGCACTGCCGCCCAGTCGCGTGTCGCGAACCCCTTCACGTCATCCCGCGTCATCTCACTCCCGTCCCGCGAACCGCCGGACAGTTGATCCGCCAAGTCAGTTGCGTCAGCACCGGCGCGATTCGCCGTTCGCTGCCGCGTCCTACCGTAGCAGCGGGTCGGCTTCGTCGCCCGTCTCGGCGAACCCGCCGCCGAACCCGCCGCAGGCCGCGGCGCCGCCCGCGATGCAGAGGGAGGCCGGGTCAGGCCCCTCGCCCGCGGCGAACGCCCGCTCGCCGGCGCGCGCCCCCGCGAGCAGTGCGGGGAGTCCGTAGTTGCCCTCGTGGCAGCGGGGCTCCTTGTAGATGCGGTTCGCCTCGTTGCTCTGCAGGCTCAGCTCGAAGGTGACGGTCCACGGTCGCGTCCAGGCCGTCGGGTCCTCCATCGTGGCGGTGTACTCGAGCGTTTCGGCGTCGAGGCGGGTCCAGCGCTCGATCAGGTGCAGGTTCTCCCGGGAGCCGTAGAAGTCGGTCTTGGGGCTGAAGTTGGTCACGTCCACCACCAGCGTGTCGCCTTCCCAGCGCGCACGCGAGTCCCCGTGCCACTGGCGCACGCCCGGCGTCAGATGCGGCCGGTCCGTCACCGGAATGACGCGCTGCCAGCCCTGGCCCTGGCCGGTGTCGTAGAAGATCGCGATGCTCCCCGGCGACTGCACGATCTGCAGGAAGAAGCCGGTGATGCTGCCGAAGTCGGGCAGGCGGGCGCCCAGACAGCGCTCGGACAGGCTGCGGTCCTCGGGGTTGTACGCCCGGTTTATGGAGCGCGTCAGGTAGCGCGGCGGCGCCTCTTCGTACCGTGGCGAACGTGGGCCGGGTGGGGGACAGCCGGGCCGCTCGGTCCGGCAGGCGTCCGCGGACTGCAGCAGGGCGGCCTGGTACGCGTTCGACTCGTCCCGCCGCTGCTGGAGATCGGCGGCAACCGGCGGCAGTTGCCCGTCCGGCGGGTCGATGATCAGCGACGTGCGCCGCCCCAGGTGCTTGTGCGTCAGGAAGATCGACGCATCATAGGCGCCGCCGACGTCCTGCTCGCTGCCGCGCTCGGAGCGATGCGTGTCGAGCAGGCGCGTGCGTTCGGCGTCGATCGCCGCCCGTTCCTCGTCCGTGAAGAACTCGCGGTCCGCGTAGCGCGCCGGCCGCTCCAGCGGCGTGTCGTAGTCGGTCGTCCAGATACCCTGCAGGTCGGGCTCGCCCCAGGGGGTCGGCGGCGCGGCCTCCGGCTCCTGCCCTCCGGCGGGTGCGGACGCAAGCTGCAACAGCACCGCCACGACCGCAAGCACCGCGACGACGCCGACAACCTCGATCGCGCGTTTCCTCATCTCACACCTCTTGGTACTGCCGCGTGCTCCGCTACCGCACCGCGAGAGACGCGGCGATGATCTCCTCGTCGTTGCGGGCGTAGATGCGCTGGTTGGCGTAGGCCGGGTGCGACCAGTTGACGGTCTTCAGCTCGCGCCGGTTGCCGGGCTCGGACGTCGGCGCGATCAGGTGCGTGCGGCTGATCTCCTCGTAGCCGTCAGGCGACATCCGCGCGATGATCAGGTCGCCGCGGTCGTTGTTGATGAAGAAGCGGTCCTCGTGGCGCACGAGGAACGCGCTCGCCCAGCGGGCGCGCTCGTCGGTCACGGCCTGCGTCTCCCAGATGCGCTCACCCGTCGCGGCGTCGAGGCAGCGCAGTTGTCCGTAGCTGTCGATGCCGTAGATGTAGCCGTCGATGATGAACGGCGTCGCCATCACCGAGTGCAGGCCGTCGGTCAGGATCTCGCTGTTGCTTTCGCCCTTCCAGTGCACCGCGGCCGCCGGCCGGTCGGCGTCCAGGGTCATCATCAGCGGCCCGTTGTAGAAGGTCGTCACGAACAGCTCGCGGCCGGACTGCACGGGGACGGCTACGGTGATGTCGTAGTCGATCCTGAACGGTTCTTCCCAGAACACCTCGCCGGTTTCCGGATCCAGGGAGGAGAGCGCGACCGGGTGCCAGATGATGAGCTGGCGGACGCCGCTCGCCTCGATGATGATCGGCTGCGCCACGCCCGGTCCGGATTCCTCCGAGGAGAGCGCACGCCACACCTCCTCGCCGGTCAGCTTGTCGAACGCCACCACCTTGGCGTCGGGCACGCCGCCCACCAGGGTAATCAGCCGCTCGCCGTCCACGAGCGGGGAGCTGGCGAAGCCGTAGATCGGCATGTCGGCGCCGTACTCCTCGCGGAAGTCGCGGGACCACAGTGGCTCGCCCGTCCCGGCGTCGAGCGCCACCAGCATGCCGGCCGCGCCCTGCACGTACACCCGGTCGCCGTCCACGGTCGGCGTGGCGCGCGGCCCCTCGTCCCACGAGATGCCCAGGTAGTTCGCCTCCCACTCGTGGGTCCACAGAATCTCGCCCGTCCGCTCGTCGAGGCAGACGGCGCGCTCGGTGCCGGCCGTCGGGCTGCTGCGCGCGAAGTCGCTCACGAACACCCGGCCGTCCACCACGGCCGGTCCTGAATAGCCGCGGTTGATGGGTGTGCGCCAGAGGACGTCCAAACCCTCCTCGGGAAACCGTTCCAGGATGCCGGTCTCGTTCCAGACGCCGTGCCGGCCCTTGCCGCGGAACTCCGGCCAGTCCTCCGCCGCGGCGCCGGACGCGGCGAGCAGCAGGCCGGCCACCGCGCAGACCGCCGTGCGCCCGGCGGATTTCGAGATCGTCTGCATGCGTCGCGCCCTCACTGCCCCAGCTCGTCGTAGATCGCCTGCACGGCGCGCCCGGCGCGTTCCAGGTCGTAGTCGGGGTATTGCTCCTGCAGGTCGAGGCTTGCAGCCGCCTCTTCCGCGGACCGGCCGGCCTCGAACGACGCCCGCACATCGTCGAGCAGGTCCTGCATGAAGGCCGCGTACTCCCGCACGTCGTCCCACGTCATCCAGCCCCGGACGGGACTCCCCTCGGGAGGCGGCGCATGCCCCGGAATCACCCGCGTCACGCCCTCGATCCCGTCGACCGCCCGCGCCAGCGTAGCGGGGTAGGCGATGCCGCTGCCGCCGTTCGAGCGGTCGATGAACGGCGGCGCCTTGCGCGCGAACAGGTCGCCCGTGTGCGCGGTCTCCAGCGCGCGGAAGACCACTATCGTGTCGCCGTTCGTATGCCCGGCACCGAAGTGGTACAGGTCGATCTGGTCCAGTCCCTCGAAGAGCGTCAGCCGGTCTCCGTAGGTCTCATTGGGGAGGGACCGGTCGTTGCCGCCGGCGAACACCTCGGAGCGGGCCATGCTCTCGCGCGCGTTCTCGTGCGCGACCACGCGGGCCACTTCCGCGAAGTGCGGGTTGCTGCCCACGTGGTCTCCGTGCGCGTGCGTGTTGATGATGGTCGTCACCGGCTGGTCGGTGAGCGCCTGCACCGCCCCCATGATGGGCGGGCCCCAGCCCGGGTTCTTGGTGTCGACCAGCACCACGCCGTGGTTCTGCGTGATGAGCAGCGCCGTATGCCCGCCGCCGCCGCTGACCACGTACAGGTTCTCGGCGACGCCCATCGACTGCACGGCCACCCGCCGCTCTTCCTGCTGCAGCGCGCCGGCGGCCGCCAGGCCGGCGGCGCCGGCAGCCAGCAGCGCGCCCAGGACAATCATCCGCCGCATCACAACCTCTCCATCCCCCGCAGGACGAACTTCTGCACGCGGCTGCCGGGGGCCGATTCGGCCACGTACAGGTTGCCGTCGGAATCGGTGGCCAGGTGGTGGATGCCCTGGAACTGGCCGGGACCGGAGCCCTCGCTGCCGAACGCGTCGAGGATCTCCAGCGTTTCGCGCTCGACGATCACGACGCGCGAATTGAAGTCGGCCACGTACATGAACCGCTGCCCGGGGTCCGGCGAGAACGCCACGCGCGAGGCCGACCGCCGCGACTCGGCAGCGCGGTTGAGGAACATCTGCGTGCGGTACGTGCCGTCCAGGTCGAACACCTGGATACGGCGGTTGTCCCGGTCGCACACGTACACCAGGCCGTCGTTGGCGACCGTCACGCAGTGGACGGCGGTGACCTCCAGCGGCGGATTGGTGAATTGATCGGGCCCCGGGCCGGTCGCATCCAGCGGCTCGGACTCCGTCTGGCCCGCCGGCGCGTCTACCGGCGGGTTGCCGAAGCCGCCCCACATGCGCTTGTACGCGCCCGAGTCGGCGTCGAACACGATCACGCGCCGGTTGCCGTAGCCGTCGGCAACGAGCAGCTCGTTCGTGCCCTCGTGGACGAACTGGTCCGCCGGCTGGCGCAGGTTCATGGTGTCGACGTTGCCGCCGCTGGCGCCGCGACGGCCGATCTGCAGCAGCAGATCTCCGGCGGCGGTGAACTTGAGCAGCATGTCGTCGGTCGGCGGGTCGGGGGAGCGGCCGCCGATCCAGACGTTGTTCTTGTAGTCGACGGAGATGCCGTGCGCGACGGCCGGCCATTCGTACGCGCCACTGGGCCCGCCCCAGCCGCCCAGGTAGCGCCCCGATCCGTCGAACTCGAGCACCGCCGGGGCGGTCTCGGGACGGTGGAGAATCCAGACGTGATCGTTGCGGTCCACGGCCACCGACGTGACCTCACCCATGGTGACGGAGTCGGGAATGTCGGGCCAGCGCGGGTCGACCTCGAAGCGCGGCACCTCCCGCGCGCCGCGATTTTGTGCGGCGGCCGCGCGTTCTACGGCGCGCTGGCCGAGTGCCAGCGCGGCCAGGACCGCCAGCAGGATTGCCGGGACGAGAAGAGACCGGCCGGGTTTCATACCTACCCCTTGAGATTGATTGCCATCAGTCTACCCGCACGCCGCCGAGGCATGTACGGGTTTTCGCCGCGCGGGGTTCCGGGGGATACAATGCGGGCTGACCCACGCGCCGTAGGCCGGCGGGTGCCGGCAGGATGCCGATGAGACGTCCATTCGCCGCGTTGACGCTGCTGGCGGGCATGCTCGCCGCGGCAGCGATGTTTTCGGTTCCGCTCGCCGCCCAGGAGGCGGCGTCCGGTTCCCTGCCGCGCACGGCCTGGGGCACACCGGACTTCAGCGGCTACTGGGAATACGGCACCGCGACGCTCCTTCAGCGCCCGCCGGAGTTGGCCGGCAAGCTGGTGCTGACTCCGGAAGAGGAGCGGGCGTACCTCGTCGGCCGCTACGCCAGCATCGGACACGAGCGCGACCTGCAGCTCAACGCCGACTGGTGGGTGCCGGGCGATCTCACGAACGGACGCACGGCGCTGATCGTCGATCCGCCGGACGGCCGGATTCCGCAACGGACAGCCGCGGGAGCCGCGCGCGTGAAGGCGCTGGCCCCGCCGCTCCGCCAGCGCAAGGCGGACGGGCCGGAAGACCGGGAGCGCTACGAGCGCTGCATCATGGGCCGCTCGATACCGATGGAGGCCCGGCCCGCGCCGCGGCTGGCCCAGGTCTTTCAGACCCCGGACCTCGTGATCTTCCTGAACGAGCAGAACTTCGAACGCCGCATCATCCCCGTCACCGCGCAGCCGGCCCTGCCCGACGCGATCCGTGAGTGGCAGGGTGAAGCCCGCGGGCGCTGGGACGGCGACGCGCTGGTCTGGGAGACGACCAACTTCAACGGCAAGTGGACGCTGCACGGGGCCGGCCCTGAGGTGCGCCTCGTGGAGCGGCTGGCGTTCTCGGATCCGGACACCCTGCAGTACGAATTCACCGTCCACGATCCGACGTCGTTCACCGCGCCCTGGACGGTGCAGTTCCCGATAACGCGGGCAACCGGGCCGCTCTACGAATTCGCCTGCCACGAGGGCAACCACAGCATGCCCCTCATCCTGCGCGGCGCCCGCGCGCAGGAGGCCGCGGACAAGGCCGTCCCGTAACCAGGGCGCCCGGCTTCCTGTTCCGGCCGAAAGCTGTCATAGTTACGGCTTCAGGAAGGGCCGATGAACAGGCCGAAAACCGCCCTGCGGAAGGGCGCGGCGATCCTGTGGGTACTGACCGCCTGGCAGTTGCCGCTGGCGGGACAGGCCACGTCCGCTGTCGGCTCGGCGGATGACGCCCGGGCGATCCTCGACCGGTACTGCGTTGGTTGCCACAGCGATCGCCTGCAAACCGCCGGCCTGACGCTGCAAGCGGTCGACTTGGCCAGCCCCGCCGCGCACGCCGAGACGCTCGAGAAGGCGATCGTCAAGCTGCGCCTCGGCTCGATGCCGCCGGCCGGCCGGCCGCGGCCCGAGCCCGCCGTCTACAGCTCCCTCGCCGGCTGGCTGGAAGCCGAGCTCGACCGCGAGGCCGCCGCGCGCCCGGCCCCGGGACGCACCGAGAGCCTGCATCGTCTCAACCGCACCGAGTACGCCAACGTCATTCGCGATCTGCTCGATCTGGATGGGCTCAACTTCGCCACGCTGCTGCCGGCCGACGATCGGAGCTACGGCTTCGACAACGTCGCCGGCGCGCTGGGCATGACCCCGACCCACCTGGAGCGGTATCTGGACGCCGCCAGGCAGATCAGCCGCATCGCGGTCGGCGACACGTCGCTGCCGCCGAGCGGCGAGACGTTCATCCTGCCGCCGGATCTGTCGCAGGACGACCGCTTCGAACAGCTCCCCTTCGGGACGCGCGGCGGAACGCTGGTCCGCTCGTATTTCCCCGCGGACGGCGACTACGTCGTCCGCTTCCAGGCGTTCACCGGCGTCGGCCTCTCCGAAGCGGAACCCAACTTCATCGAGCTCAGCGTCGACGGCGAGCGCGTGTTCTTCGAGGAGATGGCGCAGACGCCGATTCGCCGGACGATTAGCGGCGAGGATATCCAGGCCAACACGGACTGGGAGATCCGCGTGCCGATCGAGGCCGGCCTGCGTGACGTGGCCGTGACGTTTCTCAAGACGACGTCGGGTCAGCTCGAGGATCTCCTGCAGCCGTTTCTCCGCCCTCCCGGAATCTCCTCGTTCCGCCTGACGCGGATGGGCGGCTATTCCGGCCCGTACATCGGTCAACTGTCGTTTACCGGACCGTTCGACGTCACCGGGCCGGGTGATACGCCGAGCCGGCGCCGCATTTTCACCTGCCGCCCGTCGGGCCCGGCGGATCCCGGCGCGGAGCAGTGCGCGCGCAACATCCTGTCGGAGCTGGCCCGCCGCGCGTATCGACGGCCGGTGACGGACGCCGACCTGGAAACGCTCCTCGAGTTCTATCGGGCAGGACGCCGAGACGGAGATTTCGAGCGCGGCGTCCAGGTGGCGCTGGAGCGGCTGCTGGCGAGCCCCGATTTCCTCTTCCGCATCGTCGAAGACCCGCCCGGCAGCGCGCCGGGCGCCGTGTATGCGATCAGCGACCTGGAGCTGGCGTCGCGATTGTCGTTCTTTCTCTGGAACAGCATCCCGGACGACGAGCTCCTCGAGGTCGCCAGCCGAGGTGAGCTGCAGGACGAAGCCGTTCTGGTCGAGCAGACCCGGCGCATGCTCGCCGACCCGCGGTCCGCGTCCCTGATCACCAACTTCGCCGGCCAGTGGCTCCGGCTGCGCAACCTGCCGGGCATCGACCGCGACGCGCACCTGTTTCCCGATTTCGACGACAACCTGCGCCGCGCCATGCGACGGGAGACCGAGCTGTTGCTGGAGACCGTCGCCCGCGAGGATCGCAGCATGCTGGACCTCCTGGCGGCCGATTACACCTTCGTCAACGAGCGTCTCGCCCGGCATTACGGCATTCCCAACGTCGCGGGGAGCCACTTCCGGCGTGTCCCGGTGACCGATCCCAATCGCCGGGGCATCCTGGGTCATGCCAGCATTCTCACGGTCACCTCGCAGTCGAACCGGACCTCGCCCGTCACGCGAGGCAAGTGGATCCTGGAGAACCTCCTGGGCGCACCGCCCCCGGCCCCGCCCGACGAAGTCCCGGGGCTGGAGGAAACCAGGCTCGAGGGCACGCTCCGCGAGCGGATGATCCAGCACCGCCGCAACCCGGTCTGCGCGTCCTGTCATCAGGCCATGGACCCGCTGGGGTTCTCGCTCGAGAACTTCAGCCCGCTTGGCGAGTGGCGCACCGTCGACGCCGGGTTCCCGGTCGACGCGGGGGGCGCCATGCCGGACGGCATCACGACCTTCGAGGGGGTGTCGGGACTGCGGCAGGCGTTGCTCGACAAGTCCGACGTGTTCATCTCCACGCTGACCGAGAAGTTACTGATCTACGCGCTGGGGCGTGGCGTCGAGTACTACGACAAGCCGACCGTGCGCGACATCGGGCGGCAGGCGGCTCGACGCGACTACCGGTTCTCGGCGCTCATCGAGGGTATCGTTACGAGCGCACCGTTCCGCATGCGCGTTGCAGACTAGGGAGAACCCCCATGTTCGTTTCCAGGATCTCGCTGCCCCGGCGCACGTTCCTCCGCGGAGCCGGCGCCGCCCTGGCGCTGCCCCTGCTCGACGCGATGGTGCCGGCGTTCACGGCGGTCGGCCGCTCGGCGGCGGCCCCGGTGCGTCGCCTGGGCTTCGTCTACACGCCGAACGGCTACATCAAGGAACAGTGGACACCGGACCTGGTGGGCGCCGGGTTCGAGCTCAAGTCCTCCCTGGAGACGCTGGAGCCGTTTCGGGAACAGATGGTGATCGTCTCCGGTCTCGCCAACCTCGAAGCGGAGCCGATGGGATCACCGCCCGGCCCCCATTCCCGCGGCAGCGCCGCCTGGATGACCGGCACGCACGCGAAGTTCACCGAGGGAGCCGACGTCCGGGCCGGCCGCAGCGCCGATCAGATCGCGGCGCAGGTCCTGGGGCGGGATACCGTGTTGCCGTCGCTCGAGCTGGCCACCGAGCAGAACGAGCAGATGGTGGGGAACTGCGAGGCGGGGTACAGCTGTCTCTACCAGAACACCATCTCGTGGCGGAACCCCACGACGCCGATGCCGATGGAGACCCACCCGCGCGTCGTCTTCCAGCGCATGTTCGGCGACGGCGCATCGCCCGAGGAGAACCGCCGGCACCTGCAGACGACCGGCAGCATCCTCGACTCGGTCACGGACCGGCTCACGCAGCTCGAACGCACCCTCGGCGCCGGGGACCGGCACCGGCTGGGCCAGTACTTCGATTCCGTGCGGGAGGTCGAGTCCCGGATCCAGCGGGCCGAGGCGAACACGGCCGATCCGTTGCTGGAGCTGCCGCCGCGGCCGTCCGACATCCCGCAGACGTTCGAAGAGCACGCGAAGCTGATGTTCGATCTGCAGGTCCTGGCCTACCAGGCCGACATCACGCGCGTCATCGCCTTTCAGCTCTGCCGCGAGCTCAGCCCGCGCACCTATCCCAATCTCGGCGTGAGTGGACAGCATCATGCGCTGTCGCATCACGGCAACAACCCGGAGCGGATCGCCGACGTGGCGAAGATCGACGCCTACCACGTCGAGCTGCTCACCTACTACCTCGACAAGCTGCGGGGGACGCCCGACGGCGACGGCAACCTGCTGGACAACCTGGTGCTGCTGTACGGCGGCGGCCTCGGGAACCCGAACCCCCACTACGTGGTGGATCTCCCGAATCTCGTCATCGGCGGCGGCGCCGGCCGCCTGAAGGGTGGACACCACATCGCCTTCCCGGTCAACGACAACGTGCCGCAGATGAACCTGCTGCTCGGCCTCCTCACCAAGATGGACGTGCCGCTGGAGATGCTCGGGGACAGCACCGGACCGCTGGACCTCGACACCCCGGTGGAGACGGCGCCGACCGTCGTGTAGGAGCGATATGAAGCTGCAGCGGGAAGTCGCCGGCGCGGCGTGGATCGTCGGCCTGAGTCTGATCGTGGCCCCGGCCCACCCGGCCGCGGCCGCGGTCGACGATTCGGCCCTGCTGGCGGCTGCGAAGCGGGGGGACCACGAGGCGATCGGCGCGCTCATCGCGCAGGGCGCCGACGTCGATGCCGCCCAGCCGGACGGGACGACCGCGCTGCACTGGGCGGCGCACCGCGGCGACCTCCGCAGCGTGCGGGCCCTGCTCGGCGCCGGCGCGGACGTGGCGGCGACGAGTCGCTACGGCATCGCCCCACTGTGGCTGGCCGCCGAGGACGGGCATGCCTCCGTCGTCGCGGCATTGTTGGAGGCCGGCGCCGATCCGAACACGGCACGCGGCGAGAGCGGCGAGACGGTCCTGATGATCGCGGCGCGCGGCGGCCACGCCGGCGTGCTGCGAGAGCTGATTTCGCACGGCGCCGAAGTCAATCGCCAGGAGGCCGTCCGGCGGCAGAGCGCGCTGATGTGGGCGGCGGCCGAGCGGCACCCCGAGGCCGCGCAGGTGCTGGCCGAAGCCGGCGCCGATCTGGAAGCCCGGTCGAGCACGGGCATCACGCCGCTGCTCTTCGCGGTCCGCGCCGGTGACATCGCAACGACCGGAGCGCTCCTGGACGCGGGAGCGGACCCGACCGCGACGGTGCCGGTTCAGGAGCATCACTTCGACGGGTGGGCGCTGCGCGGCGGCGACGACCCGTCGGCGGTTGCACTTGACGGGACGACGGCGCTGACGCTGGCAATCATCAATGCCCACTGGGAGCTCGCGGCCTACCTGGTGGAGCGCGGGGCCGATCCCAACGGCAACGACTCGGCGCACGGCCGGCCATTGCAGGCGCTGGCATTCGTCCGCCGGGCCGTGAACCGGGGGCTGTCTCCGGTGATACCCCGGCGGGAGACGGGCGACATGAGCTCGCTGGAGCTGGCAAGGGTGCTGGTCGAGTACGGCGCGGTCGTCAACGACCCGATCGATTGGCGGAACCCGTACCACCAGCCGCCGCACGTGTCGATGCCGTGGTTCACGACGCTCAGCTACGTGGGCGCCACGCCGTTCTTTCTCGCCGCGAAGCGGGCCGATGTCGAGCTGATGACGTTCCTCCTGGAGCACGGTGCGGATCCGCTGCTGGCGACGGCGCAGGGCGTGACTCCGCTGCTGGCTGCCGCGGGCGTCGGCTACTCCACGGGCGAGAGCCCCGAGACCGATGCCGAAGCCCTGGAGGCGGTCAAGCTATTGCACGAGCTGGGTGCGGACGTCGAAGCGGTGGTCCCGGCCGCATCCGAGCCGAGCGAAACGGGCGGCATGGCCAGCTACTTCGGGAGAGATCTGCCGGGGTCGAGCGCCGTGCACGGGGCCGTGACGCGGGAGGCCCAGGACCTGCTCGATTGGCTCATCGAGCACGGGGCGCCGCTCGACGAGCGGAACGGACTCGGGAAGACCGCCATCGAGGTGGTCTACGGCGTCGGGCTGGGCACGTCCAGGGTCGTCCGCGAACGGATGGGCGAGACCCTCGCCGCGGCCATGAGGGCGCAGGGACTCCCCGTCCCCGAGCTCTCAATCGTCGATACCTACCAGCGGTAATCCGGCTGACTCACGAGCCAGTGCGGTCGCATCCGGTAGGATCACGCGGACTCATGCGGCCAACTGCAGCGCAACCCGGCGGGAACGGTTCCACCAGAACACGCATCCTGGAAGCCGCGCTCGAGATCCTCAGCCGGGACGGGCCGGCCAAGGCGTCGATGACGGAGATTGCGCGCCGGGCCGGCCTTTCGCGGCAGGGTCTGTACATTCACTTCAGCAGCAAGGACGAGTTGACGTACGCGGCCGCGCGCCACGCGTTCGAGGTTCAGCATGCCAAGGCGCAGGAGATGCTGGCCAGCGGGCGGCCATTCACGGAGCGTCTGGTCGGTGCGCTGGCGGCGAAGCACTCTCTGACGCGCAGCGCGAATGTCAGCCGCGCGGCGCGCTTCTGGCAGGGCTACGAAGCCCCCGTGATCGACCGCATCGTCGAGATGAGCGACGGCTTCGACAGGTCGTTCATCGCGCTGCTGACGCGAGCGCTGGAATCGGACGGCGCCGCCTCGCTGCCGGACGGCCCAAGCGGCCCCTCGTGCGGCGATCTCGCCGCCTTGCTCGATGGAACGGCCCGCGGGCTGGCGCTGGCCGCACACCCCGTCGCCAGAAGGGACCACGCCGAGCTGCTCCGGATTGCCGTGACGCGGCTCTGCGCGCCATCGCGCTGACGTTACCGGGCGCTCAGCGTTGCTGCAGCTCCCGGCGCCGCGCCTGTTCGTCGATCGCGCTTTCGAGCGTGACGGCCCCCACCGAAACCGCACCCAGGTTGCGCAAGGCTGCCGCGGAGGCTGACTGGCTGCCGATGAACTGGGCGAAGTGCTGGCCTTCGGCGACGCCCAGCGGCGACTGTCCGTTCTTCCCCACGTGGTTGATGTCGGCCCCGGCCGCGGCCAGGAACTCGATGACGGTCACCAGGCCGGCGTAGGCCGCGCAGTGCACGGCGTTGAACCCCCGCCGATCGGTGGCGTTGACGTCGTTGCCCAGCGCGTGCGCCAGCTTCACCGCGGCCAGCCGATCCGTCTCGGGGACGAGGCTCTCGTTGATCACCCAGCCCGCGCCGGCCGCCATCATCAGCGGCGTCATGCCGCCGGCCGCGGCCAGCAGCGGGTCGGCGCCGCGGTCGACGAGCAACTGCATCGTCTCGGCGTCGCCCGCCGTGGCCGCCAGGAGAAAGGGCGTGGAGCCCGCCATGGTGTTCGGCGGGAGGATTAGGAAATAGAGCGAGAAGCCGTAACGCGGCATGACGTTGGTCAGTTGCGCGTTGACGTCCGCACCGTGATCGAGCAGCGCCTCGATCAGCGCCAACTGCTGCCGCCGGTCCGGAATGCCGGCCAGCGCGGCCCATTCGCCGGGCGCGTGCGGATAGTCGTGAGAGGTCAGCGCTTCGGAGCGATTCACGGCCCAGTGCAGGGGCGTGTAACCGGCCACTTCCGGAGCGCCATCCGGCGCGGCGCCGCGTTCGAGCAGCAGCAGGGCGAACGGCACGTGCCCGCGGACGGTGGCTACCAGCAGCGGCGTGCTGCCCTCGGCATCCACGTCGTCGATTGCGGCGCCGTGGTCCAGCAGCAACCGGGCCATGCCGAGGTCACCGTGCCGCGCGGCGAACATGAGCGGCGTAAACCCACCGCTCTTCCGCTCCAATGCTCCGAGCGTGGTTTGCTCCTTGATCGCGGATGTCTCCCCGGCGGCTTCTCCCGCGCCGGGGGGATCGGCCGCTGCAGCTTCTTCCGATACCTGGTTCCTTGCGCCCCGGGGATCAACCTTGACCGAGGTACGGCTGCGCGCGTGCACGTCGGCGCCGCGCTCCAGCAGCAGGCTTGCCGCCTCGAGGCGGTTCTCGGCCACGGCCCACATCAGCGCCGTTTGTCCCCGGGAGGTCTGCGCGGCCTCGATGTCGGCGCCCGCGTCGAGCAGCGCCACGATCGCCGCTGGCGTCCCGGTGCGCGCGGCGGCCATCAGCACGGTTTCGCCGGACTCCAGGGCGGCGTTCGGGTCGGCGCCCGCATCGAGCAGCGCCGCGACGATGGCGGCATTGCCGTTGGTCGCTGCCAGCCAGACCGGCGTCGCGCCGTAGTCGTTGGCCGCGCGGGCGTCGGCCCCGGCCGCGAGCAGGCGTTGCACCGTTTCCAGGTCGTCGTGGTGGGCGGCCCAGTGGAGCGCCGTGGCGCCGTCGGGTTGCCGCGCGTCGACATCCGCGCCCGCGTCCAGCAGCGTCGCGACGGCGGCGCGGTCACCGCTGCGGACGGCGGCGATCAGGTCCGTTGCTTCGGCTGCGGCGCCTGCGGCGACGACGAGTGCCGCCGCGGCGGCCCCCAACCGCGCGGCTATCCGCATGCGAGCCATGAAATGCCGGCGCATCGCGATTCCTCCTGGTTCACACACCGCTGACGAGCCGCAGCTCGCCCGTGCTGTCGCCGAAATGCTCCACGTCCACACCCAGCTTGTCGAGCAGCGTCAACTGCAGGTTGGCCAGCGGCGTCCCCTCCGGCGCGCGCAAGTGCCGGTCGCCCTTGATGCCGTACTGCGATCCATGCACCAGCAGGGTCGGCACGTTCGTGGCCACGTGCAGATGCGAGTCGCTCATGCCCGACCCGTAGAGCAGCAGCGTGGAGTCGAGCAGCGTGCCGTCCCCGTCGGGCGTCGCCGCCAGCTTCTCGACGAACTGCCTCAGCAGTTGCATCTGGTAGGCGTTGAGCCGCGCCTGCTTGGCCAGTTGCTCGGGCGCGTTGGAGTGATGCGATAGCGAATGGTGCGCCTCGCGGATGTCGATCTCGGGATAGGTGCGAACCGACGCTTCACGCCCCATGAGGAAGGTGAAGACGCGCGTCAGGTCGGTCTGGAACGCCAGCGTCTGCAGGTCGAACATCAGCTCGACGTGCTTGCCGTACGTGTCGGGGATGCCGATCGGGCGGTCGACGACCGGCAATTCCCGGTCGACCTGCTGCTCGGCCATCGTTACGCGGCGTTCGACGTCGCGCACGGCGTCCAGGTACTCGGTCAGCTTGGCCCGGTCGCCGGCGCCCAGGCTGGCGCGCACGGCCGACACGGAGCCGGTCACCGAGTCGAGCACGCTGCGGTCGGTCTGGATGTCCCGCAGCCGGACTTCGCGCTCGGTGCTGTCGCTGGCGCCGAACAGCCGCTCGAACACGTTGCGCGGATTGTTCTCCATCGGCAGCGGGGTAGTCGGCGTGCGCCAGACGATCGTGTTGTTGTAGGCGCAGCTATAGCCGAGGGCGCAGGCGCCGGCCAGGTGGGTCGGCTCGATCGCCAGCTCCAGCGAGGCGAGCTGCGTCTCGGATTCCCACTGGCGCGCGATGATCTGGTCGAGTGAGGTTCCGGCGCGCAGGTCGCCTCCTTCGGAGCGGTTGGCGCGGCAGCCGGTCATCCAGTAGGTCTGGACGCGCGGATGCGCCCCGCCGTCGAGCCCCTCGCCGCGCTCGTTGTGGCACCCGCTGACGACGAGGACGCGGTCCTTGAACGTCTCGATGGGCGCCAGGATCGGGTTGAAGGCGAGCGGCTTGCCGACCTCCGGCTGGTTCCAGACCGGCATGTTCATGCCCATGCCGACGTAGACCGCCCCGAACCGCCGCACCGGCGTGGCGGCCGCGGCGCGCGCCGCGGACAGGGCCGGGATCATGCTGTCCAGCAGCGGCAGCGCGACGGCGGCGCCGAGGCCGCGCAGCACGGTGCGCCGCGGCAGGTGTTTTCCCGTGTTGATGTTGCTCATGATGCGGCCATCCTCATGCGGAACGGGAGCGAGCGGGTGACGTTGCGAATCAGGGCGCGCCAGGTGTCGCCTTCGGCGGTCGTCCGGCGCAGGATCTCGCGCACTGCCGGCATGTCGGCGGGCGACAGGGTGCGGCCGAGGGCGTAGGTGAGCAGGCGCTCGGCCAGCGTCGCCTTGTAGGCGGCGACCCGGCCCAGCAGCGCGCCACGGAAGGTGGACGGCCCGTCGAAGGACGTCCCGTCGGGCAGCACGCCCGATGCGTCCACCGCCACCCCGCTGTCCTCAGCGCGCCATTTCCCGATGCCGTCGAAGTTCTCCAGGGCGAAGCCCAGCGGGTCGATCTGCGCGTGGCAGGTCGCGCAGACCGGGTTGGCCCGGTGCTGCTCCATGCGCTGGCGCAGCGAGCCGTGGACTTCCGTGGCTTCGAGCGGCGGCACCTCGGCGGGCGGCGCGGGCGGCGGCGTGCCCAGGACGTTCTCCAGGACGAACTTGCCGCGCAGCACGACGGATGTACGGTCGGGGTACGACGTGACCGTCAGCAGGCTGCCGTGTCCCAGCAGCCCGGCGCGGCCGCTGTCGGCGGGCAGCGGCACGCGGCGGAAGTGGCTGCCGACCACGCCGGGGATGCCGTAGTGGCGGGCGAGGCGCTGGTTGACGAACGTGTAGTCGGCGGTCAGCAGCTCGGTGAGCGGCCGGTCCGCGCGGAGCTGGTGCTGCAGCAGCAGTCGCGACTCGCGCTCGAACGCCGCCCGCAGGTTCTCGTCGAATTCCGGGAAGGCCTGCGGGTCGGGTTGCGCGGTCGCCATGTTCCGCAGCAGCAGCCACTGGCCGAAGAAATTGTCGATCAGCGCGTCCGACCGCGGATCGTCCAGCAGGCGGTCGACCTGGGCGTCGACCGCGGCCGGGTCGTCGAGC
This sequence comes from Vicinamibacterales bacterium, assembly GCA_965207665.1. Taxonomy (GTDB): domain Bacteria; phylum Acidobacteriota; class Vicinamibacteria; order Vicinamibacterales; family UBA8438; genus JAAXGX01. The sequence continues at coordinate 174,324 of CBDBMV010000002.1, read as the reverse complement.
TCGCCCGCCGCCGCGGCGTCGATCAGCGCGTCGTCCGGCAGGCTGCTCCACAGGAAGAACGAGAGCCGGGACGCCAGGTCGAGCCCGCCGAGGCGGTATGGCGCTCCGGCCGCGGCGCCGGCCGGGTCGTGCTCCACGCGAAACAGGAAGGCCGGGTCGGTCAGCACGCGCACCAGCCCCTGCTCGATCCCGTCGTCGAACGCGCCGACCTCGTCGCGCCCCGCACGGAAGAAGCCGAGCAGCATGTCGAGCTCGCCGGCCGCCACCGGCCGCCGCCAGGCGCGGCGCGCCACCGCGCCGAGGATCTCGGCCGCGCACGCTTCATCGCCGGGATCTACGGGCCGGCAGGTGAACAGCCGTTCGCGGGACGCCGTGGCGCTCGGCCGCGCGGCGTTGAACGGACCGGTGATCTCGATGCGGTCCAGGCCGGAGTCGATGCGGCCGAAGTTGACGTTGGTCTGCGTGCCGGCGCCGTAGCCGTCGCTGGCCGGCGGCAGCACCGACATGCCGACCCCTTCGACGTACCAGTGGTCGCGGTTGAACGCCACGCCGAGCGTGTGCTCGCCGGCCGTCGTCGTGACCCGCAGCCGCAGTTGCTCGTCCGTGCTGTCGACCGGGTAGCCGCCGCGCCCGATCTCGCCCACGTCGGGCCGCACGTCGAACCGCTCGAGGCGCTTGCCGTCCAGCCTCAGATCCAGCAGGTTGCGGGCGTCGAGTCCGCGCACCGCGTAGCCGACGTTGAGCGCGTTGCGCTGCAGGAACAGCCGGATCTCGTATTCGCCGTCCACCGGAAAGTGGTGGCGCACCGCGGCGCCGCCGCGCGAGCCGAACGGCAGGTCCTCGCTCATCCGCACGTTCTGCACCAGCGTGAGGTACGGCAGGCTGTACACCGTGGTCTCGGGCCGGATCGAGGGGTCGCCGAGCGCCAGGCGGCTGATCTTCTTCGCCGCCAGGAGGTAGCGCTCCAGCAGCCCGGGCGACATCGTCAACACCTCGGCGATGTTGTCGAAGCCCTGCAGCGAGTTGTCGCCAGGCAGGAGCGTCTCGCCGTCGATCTCCAGCGCCAGCAGGTCGCGGATGGCGTTCGCGTACTCGGTCCGGTTCAGGCGGTGGACCGACGTGCGGCCCGGGTCCGGCGCCGCCGCGGCATGCGCGTCCAGCGCCGTCTCCAGCTCGGAGATCATCCGCCCGTAGGTCGCATTGTCGGGGCGCGGCGCCCCGGCGGGCGGCATCACGCCCGCGCGCAGCTTGCGGATGACCTGTTCCCAGACGTCGACGTGCGCGCCTGGCTGCGCGGGATCGAGCGTTTCGAGCACCAGCCCGCCGGTCTGCAGCCGCTCGTTGTGACACCGGACGCAGTAGCGTTCGATCTCCTCGGCGACCGGCGCGGCCTGTGCGGTCGAGGCAGTGCCGCCGAGGACCAGCGCGGCAGCAACGGCCACGCTCCAAGTGCGTCTCGCCATGAATCCCCCCGCCGGCTCAACTTGACAGAAGGGACATGTGTTGTCAAGCGGAATCTGCCGTCAGATCGCGCCGTCCGCCCGCAGGCCGGCAATCTCCGCGTCGCCGTAGCCCAGCTCGCCGAGGACGGCCGCGGTGTGCTGGCCGAGCGCGGGCGGGGGGGTGCGCACCGCCCCCGGGGTGCCGCTCATCTTGATGGGCACGCCGAGCTGCCGGATGGCGCCCGCCACCGGGTGATCGAGGGCCACTACCATCGCCCGCTCAAGGAGCTGCGGATCGGTGAACACCTGCGCCAGGTCGCGCACCGCGCCGCACGGGATGCCGGCGGCCTTGAGCCGTTCGAGCCACTCCGCCGCCGGACGCGTCCGCATGCGCTCCACGAGGAGCGGCCGCAACGCGTCGCGGGCCGCGACGCGGTCCTTGTTGGTGCGGAAACGCGGGTCGTCGGTCAGCTCCTCCGTTCCGATCACGCCGCAGAACGTGCGCCAGAGCTGGTCGTTGCCCACCGCCACCACCAGCTCGCCGTCCGCGGCTTCGAGCGTTTCGTACGGCGTGATCGACGGGTGCCGGTTGCCGAGCCGGCCGGGCACCTCGCCGGTGGTGAAGTGGATGCCGGCCTGGTAGGTGAGCAGCGCCGCCGCGGCGTCGAGCATGCCCACGTCGACGAGCTGGCCGCGGCCGGTGCGCTCGCGCGCCAGCAGGGCGACGGCGACGCCGTAGGCCGAGAACATGCCGGCGACGATGTCGACGATGGCGATGCCCAGCCGGTAGCCCGGGCCGTCGGCCGGCCCCGTGATGCTCATCAGGCCGCCCTCGCCCTGCATCACCGCGTCGTAGCCCGGCTCGCGCCGCCGCGGGCCGGTCTGGCCGAACCCCGAGACGGAGCAGTAGACGAGGTCGGGGCGCTGCCGCGCCAGGTCCGCGTAGCCCAGCCCCATCCGCTCCAGCGTGCCGGGCCGGAAGTTCTCCACCAGCACGTCGGCGCGCGCGATGAGCGCGTCGAGCACGCGCCTGCCCTCCGGGTGCTTGAGGTTGAGCGTCACGCTCTCCTTGTTGCGGTTGATACTGAGGAAATAGGCGCTCTCGCCGTTCTGAAACGGCGGCCCCCAGCCGCGCGTGTCGTCGCCGCGGCCGGGCTGCTCCACCTTGATCACTCGCGCACCCATGTCGGCGAGCATCATCGTGCAGTAGGGTCCCGAGAGCACGCGCGAGAGGTCGAGCACGGTCAGGCCGTCGAGCGCGCGGGCGTTGTCAGGAGTCGGGTTGTCGGCGGTTGTCATGGGGTAGGATCGTAGCTTGATGGCCGATCACGCGCTGCGTGTGTACGAGTCGATTCTGGGCCTGCTTTCCGACGCAGACAACCCCACGCCCCTCGTGCGCCTGAACCGCGTGACGCCGTTCCGCCACACGCAGGTCTACGCGAAGCTCGAATGGTACAACCCGTTCGGCGCGGTGAAGGACCGCGTGGCCGCCAACCTGGTCGCCGACGGCGAGGCCCGCCGCACCGTGCAGGCCGAGCAGAAGCTGGTGGAGCCGACCTCCGGCAACACCGGCATGGCGCTCGCGATGATCGCGAACGCCAGGGGTTATGCCCTCACCACGCCGCTGTCGAACGAGATTCCGCTCGAGAAGCGCACCATGCTGCGGTTCTTCGGCGCCGACGTGATGGAGCTGGACGACACGCTGTGCCCGGCGCCCGGCGCGCCGGAAGGCGCCATCGCCAAGGCGATGGAGATCGCCGACAGCCCCGACTTCCACATGCTGAACCAGTATGCGAACGAGGCGAATCCGGAGGCCCACTACAAGACGACCGGCCCCGAGATCTGGCGCCAGACGGAAGGCCGGGTGACGCACTTCGTGGCCGGCCTCGGCACCTGCGGCACCATCACCGGCACCGGCCGGTTCCTGAAGGCGCAGCGCTCTTCAGTCAAGGTGCTAGGCGTGCACCCGAACGAGGGGCACGACATCCCCGGCGTGCGCAGCCTGCGCCAGCTCCAGCAGACGAAGCTTTTCTTCCCGGACGAGTACGACGGGCTGATCGAGGTGCAGAACCAGACCGCGTTCGAGCTCTGCCTGCGGCTGAACCGCGAGGAGAGCATCGTCGCGGGACCCAGCTCGGCGATGGCGTTGCAGGGTGCGTTCGAGCTGGTGCCGGACGAGCCGGGCAACCTCGTGGTGGTGATCTTTCCCGACAACGCCTTCAAGTACGCGTCGTCCGTGGTGAAGCACCTGCCGGGGCTCACGGCGCAGCCGGCGGCCAGGCCGGACCGCGACCCGCTGCTGGAGGCGATGCGCGAGAACGTGCGCGGCAACGCGGACCTGACGGTGAGCGTCGACGAGGCCCGCGCGCTGCTGCAGAACGGCAAGCCGTTCGTCATGGACGTGCGGCCTTACGAGCAGTACCGCGAGGCGCACCTCCCGGGGGCCGTAAACCTGCCCCTCAAGGAGCTGCGCGAGGGCGTGGCGGCGGCCGCGCTCCCGGCCGACCGCGGCGCGCCCATCCTGAGCGTCTGCCAGCGCGGCAACGCGTCGCTGTCCGGGCTGCTCTATCTCAAGTCGCTGGGCTACCGCAACGTGCGCAGCATGACCGGCGGCACGCTTGCGTGGCGGGACAAGGGCTATCCCGTCGAATCGGGATCGGGAATCGAGTAGCCGAGTAGTCGAGTTGGGACCACCGATGCTCACGCTCAGCGCGACAGTCGATACGGACATCCGCCGGCATGGCCGGGAGTCGTATCCCGACGAGTGCTGCGGCGCGCTCGTCGGCCGCGGCGGACTGGTGACTGAGGCGCTGGCGCTGCCGAACGCCGAGATGGAGACGGCCCGGCGCCGCTTCACGATTGCGCCGCACGACTACCGGGCGGCCGAGCGGTGCGCGGCGGAGCAGGGCGCCGAGCTGCTGGGTTTCTATCACTCGCATCCGGACCACCCGGCGCGCCCGTCGAGATACGACCTCGACCATGCGTGGCCGGCGTTCGCATATGTGATCGTGGCGGTCGAGGATGGACAGCCGGGCGCGCTCACCTCGTGGCGCTTGCGCGAGGATCGCTCGGCGTTCGACGAGGAGCCGGTAACGGTCGAGGAAACGCAATGCCAACCAGGGTTCTGATACCGACGCCGTTGCGCGTCTACGCGGGCAAGCAGGACGTCATCGAAGTTGAAGGCAGCACCGTCGGCGAGCTGCTGACGAACATGACCGCCGAGTACACCGAGCTGCGCAAGCACCTGTACAACGAGGACGGCCGGCTGCGCGCGTTCGTGGCCATCTTCCTCAACGACGACGACATCCGGTTCCTCGACAAGGAAGCGACCCCGGTCAAGGAGGGCGACACCGTCAGCATCATCCCGACGGTGGCGGGCGGAGGCGGACTGTGACGACTGCGACGACGACGCCGGCGCTGACCAACGAAGAGGTGGCGCGCTACAGCCGGCACCTGATCATGCCCGAGGTGGGCATGGACGGGCAGCTCAGGCTGAAGGCGGCGAGCGTGCTCTGCATCGGCGCGGGCGGTCTGGGTTCGCCGGTGGCCATGTACCTGGCCGCGGCCGGCGTCGGCCGCATCGGCATCGTCGACTTCGACGTGGTGGACTACAGCAACCTGCAGCGGCAGATCATCCACGGCACGCCGGACGTCGGCCGCCCCAAGCTGGAGTCGGCCCGCGACTCCCTGGCATCCATCAACCCCGAGGTCAGCATCGAGACCCACGACCTGGCGCTCTCGTCGGCCAACGCGCTCGACGTGTTCCGCGAATACGACGTCATCGTCGACGGCACGGACAACTTTCCCACGCGGTATCTGGTCAACGACGCCTGCGTGCTGCTCGGCAAGCCGAACTGCTACGGCAGCATCTTCCGCTTCGAAGGCCAGGCGTCGGTGTTCGGCGCCCCGGGCGGTCCGTGCTACCGCTGCCTCTATCCGGAGCCGCCGCCGCCCGGCCTGGTGCCGAGCTGCGCCGAGGGCGGCGTGCTGGGGATCCTGCCGGGCGTGGTCGGCACCATCCAGGCCACCGAGGCGGTCAAGCTGATCATCGGCGCCGGCGAGCCGCTGATCGGCCGTTTCCTCATCTACGACGCGTTGCGCATGCGCTTCCGCGAGCTGAAGCTCCGGAACGATCCTGACTGCCCGGTGTGCGGTGAGAACCGCACGGTCACGGAGTTGATCGACTACGACCAGTTCTGCGGTGTCGCCCCCGCGGCATCCGCCGTTGCCGACGCGCCGCCGCCGAGCGACGACGCCACGGTGGAGCAGCTCAAGGCCCGGCTCGAAGGCCAGGACGCGCCGTTCATCCTGGATGTCCGCGAGCCGCAGGAGTACCAAATCTGCAACATCCCCGGCTCCACGCTCATCCCGCTGGGCGAGTTACCGAGCCGCCTGGACGAGCTCGAAGGACGCGGTGAAATGATCGTCCACTGCAAGTCGGGCGCCCGCAGCGCCAAGGCCGTCAAGCTGCTCCGCGAGGCCGGCTTCGCGCAGGCCAAGAACCTGCGCGGCGGCATCCTGCGCTGGATCGACGTCGTCGATCCCACGCTGCCGAAGTACTGAAGCCCCGCGTTTGAAGCGCTCCGGCGCGCGCGATAGAATGGTCGGCGCGGGCCCCTGCTGCGGAGGGCTTGATGCTCCGACTGTCCAAGAAGACCGACTACGCGCTGATCGCCCTCAAGGATCTGGCTTCCAGCCCGGATGGGACGTCGTCGAGCGCGCGCGAGATCGCCGCACGCTACAACATTCCGGTGGAGTTGATGGCCAAGGTGCTGCAGCGCCTGGCCAGGCGCGGCCTGCTCGCCTCCCACCACGGCAAGCGCGGCGGATACGACCTGGCGCGCCCGGCGGCCATGATCTCGGTGGCGGACGTCATCCAGGCGGTCGACGGGCCGGTGGCGGTGACCGCCTGCTCGGACATCGACGAGACCTGCGAGCAGTACTCGACGTGCAACGTGCGGGATCCGCTGTGGCGCCTGAAGGACCGCATCGTGCGCACGCTCGCGGAGTTCACCATCGACGAGCTCGCGCGCGAGGAAAATGAGGAGCTGCTGCCGGTCGAGGTGCTCCGGCGCCCGTCCGCGGCTGCTCAAATGGCCGCTTCGTCCGACCGGTAGCGGTCTCCCGTGACTGCGCCGGAGCGCTGCTCCGGGCCTCTCTGCCGCAAGTGCCCAAGCTGCCGATCTACCTCGACTACCACGCGACCACGCCGGTGGACCCGCGCGTCGTCGAGGCGATGGCGCCGTACTTCACGGAGCGGTTCGGCAACGCCGCGAGCCGGCACCACGCGTTCGGCTGGGCCGCGCGCGATGCCGCCGAGGCTGCGCGCCGGCAGGTGGCGGGCCTGATTGGCGCCGACCCGCGCGAAATCTGCTTCACCAGCGGCGCGACCGAGTCGAACAACCTGGCGCTGAAGGGCGCGGTGGCGGCTGCCGCGGGCCGCCCGCCGCACATCGTGACCGTGGCGACGGAGCATCGGGCGGTGCTCGACCCGTGCCGCCGGCTGGCCGCCGCCGGGGCCCGCGTGACCGAGGTTGCGCCAAACAGCGATGGTCTCGTAAGCCCGGAGTCGATCGAGCGGGCGCTCACGGACGACACGGTGCTGGTCAGCGTGATGCTGGCCAACAACGAGATCGGGGTGCTGCAGCCGATCGCCGGGATTGCGGAGGTCACCAGCGCCCGCGGCATCCTGCTGCACTGCGACGCCGCGCAGGCCGTGGGCCGCGTGCCGGTCGACGTCGGCGCCCTCGGCGTCGATCTGCTCTCACTGACGGCGCACAAGCTGTACGGCCCGAAGGGAGTCGGCGCGCTCTACGTGCGTCGCCGCCGGCCGCGGGTGAACCTGGCGCCGATCATCGACGGCGGCGGGCACGAGCGCGGCCTGCGCTCCGGCACGCTCAACGTTCCGGGCATCGTCGGCTTCGGCGCGGCGGCGGAGATTTGCACTGCCGAGCTGGCGGCGGAAGGGGAGCGCATCGGCCGCCTGCGCGACCGCCTGCTCGCAGCGCTCACCGGGCGGCTCGACGGCGCCACCGTGAACGGGTCGCTGGAGCAGCGGCTGCCGCACAACCTGAACGTGAGCTTCGCCGGCGTCGAGGGCGAGTCGCTGCTCGTCGGCCTCGACGACGTGGCGGTGTCGTCCGGGGCCGCCTGCTCGACGGCGTCGCCGAGTCTGGAGCCGTCCCACGTCCTGCGCGCCATCGGCCTGCCGGACGAGCTCGCCCGGGCAGCGCTCCGCTTCGGCCTGGGGCGGTGGACCACGGCGGAAGAGATCGACTACGCCGCGGACAAGGTGGCCAGCCTCGTGACGCGGCTGCGGGAGCTGTCCCCGGTGAGCGGTGCGCTCTGACGGTGCCGCCGACGATCAGGTACACTACGAGGGTCAGGATCGGCTGAAATGATTGAAGTTACAACAGCGGCGTCCCGCCGCATCCGCGAGGCGATGGCGACCGAAGGCCAGGACGCCGGCGGCCTGCGCATCGGGGTGAAGGCGGGCGGCTGCTCGGGTCTGAGCTATGTCTTCAAGTGGGCGCCGGCCCCGAAACCGACGGACAAGGTGTTCGAGAGTCCCGACGGCACGCGCATCTTCGTGGACCCCAAGAGCTACACGTTCCTCGACGGCACGATTCTCGACTGCGACTCCGAGATGCTCGGCCAGTCGCTGATCTTTCGCAACCCGAACGCGAAGAGCGCCTGCGGCTGCGGCCTTTCGTTCCAGGTGTAGGACCATACCCGACCAGCACCCGCCCCTGGTCGTCGTCTCCAACCGGGAGCCGTACCAGCATTTCCGGATCGAGGGCGGGGGCATCGCGTGGTCGCCCACCACCGGCGGCGTGGCCGTCGCCCTCGACGCCCTCATGCGCGAGCGCGGCGGCGTCTGGATCGCGCACGGCTCGGGCGATGCCGACCGGGAGGTCGTGGACGCCGGCGACAGGGTCCTCGTGCCGCCCGACAGCCCGACGTACCCGCTGCGGCGGCTCTGGCTCACGGCGGAGGAAGCGAACCGCTACTACGAGGGGTTCGCCAACGAGGGGCTCTGGCCGCTGTGTCACGAAGCCCATGTCCGGCCGAATTTTCGCGCCGCCGACTGGGCCGCCTACCAGCGCGTCAACGAGCGCTTCGCCGCCGTCATCGAGCAGGAGCTGCCCGACGCCTCGGCGCCGGTGTTCATCCAGGACTACCACCTGGCGCTGGTGGCGCCGGCCTTGCGCGCGCGCTGCCCCGAGGCCAGGACGGCGCTGTTCTGGCACATTCCGTGGCCGCATCCGGACCGGCTCCGCATCTGCCCGTGGCGGCGCGAGCTGCTGGCCGGGCTGCTCGCCAACGACCTGCTGGCGTTCCAGTTGGAGCGCGACCGCCGCAACTTCATCGCCGCCGCGCGCGACGAGCTCGGGGCGGACGTGTCGCGCAGCGCGGTCCGCGCCGGCGGCCGGGTGACGGCCGTCCAGGCCGTCCCGATCGGCGTCGACTACGACCGGATTCAGGGCATTGCGCGCGGGCCGACGCTCGCCCCGGACATGCAGCGGCTGGCCGCCGAGCTCAGGATCGAGACGCCGCTCGTGGGTGTCGGCGTCGACCGGCTCGACTACACCAAGGGCATTCCGGAGCGTCTCGACGCGCTGGACCTGCTGCTGAAGCGCCGGCCGGACCTGCGCGGGCGCCTGACGTTCGTGCAGATCGGCGTTCCGTCGCGGTCGACCATCGACAGCTACGTGGCCGTGGAGCGGGCCATCGACAACAAGGTGGCCGAGATCAACTGCCGCTACCCGGTGGCCGGCGGGCCGATCCGCTACCGCAAATCCGCGCTGAAGATCAGGCGGCTCGTGGCGCTGTTCCGGCTCGCCAACTTCTGCGTCGTCAGCTCGCTGCACGACGGGATGAACCTGGTGGCCAAGGAGTTCGTCGCCGCGCGCGAGGACCTCGACGGCGTGCTCGTGCTGAGCGAGATGGCGGGCGCGGCGCAGGAGCTGCACGACGCGCTGGCCATCAATCCGTACGACGCGGAAGGCTTCGCCGACGCGCTGGAGCATGCGATCGACATGCCGGCCGACGAGCGCCGCCGCCGCATGGCCGCAATGCGGCGCATCGTGGCGGGCAGCGACGTGTTCGACTGGGCCTCCGACATCCTCGAGGGGCTGGACAACCTGGACCCGGCGGCGCTGCCGCCTGCGCCGGTCCACGGCCCGCCGATCCGCCGCCGCCAGGCGTTCCGCTCCCGGCCCGGCAACCCGCTGGGAAATCCGCCGGCATCCTGACCCCCGCCAGGCGGGCCGGGTGCTGCGCGAGGTCTGCCGCAGTCTGCTAGACTGCCGGCCTATGTCGCTGATGGGGGTCCTGGGCGGCGCGGCGCGGCACAGCATGCGGGCGTACTACCTCCCGCTGCTGGCGGGGTTCGCCCTCGCCACGAGCGCCTTCATGCCCTGGATCATGATGGGCGAGCAGCGCATCGGCGGCCTGCCGAGCGCGGCCGGCTTCTGGATCCTGGGGCTCGGGCTGCTGGCGGTCGTCCTCGCGGTGCTCAGCGTGATCACGCGCAAGAACTCGCGGCATCCATTGCTGCTGGTCGGGCTGGCCGCGTTCGCGATCCTGCTGACCGCCGAGCGCCTGCTGGAACGGGCGGCGGCGCAGCAGGCGTGGGCCAGGTCGCAGGCGCGCGCCATCGTCAGCGGCGACGCGCCGGCCGTGGTCCCGGATCCGGCGATGGCGTTGGGGAGCTGGGTGGGCCTGGCGGCCGCCGGGGTGATCACCCTGTTCGGCCTGACCATCGTCGTGCGGCGCGCGGCGCAGCCGTACGCCGAGCCCGAGGACGATGATGTCTGACACCGTCGCGACCACGCGCATCACCGTGGCCCACAGTCCGGACTCGGACGACGCCTTCATGTTCTACGGCTTCGCCAGCGGGGCCGTGGAGCCCGGCCGCTTCGAGATCGCGCAGGTGCTGGCCGACATCGAGACCCTCAACCGCGCCGCGTTCGAGGGACGCTACGAGGTGACGGCGGTCTCTGTGCACGCCTACGCGCACCTGGTCGACCGCTACGCGCTCCTGCCGCACGGCGCGAGCATGGGCGACCGCTACGGTCCGATCGTCGTGACCCGCGCGGACGGGCCGGAAACGCTCGCCGGCGTCACCGTGGCCATCCCCGGGGAGTTGACCACGGCGTACCTGGCGCTGCAGCTCTACCGCCCCGGCGTGGCCTGGCGGGTGATGCCGTTCGATGAAATCCAGCCTGCCGTGGTGGACGGCGCCGTGGACGCCGGCCTCCTCATACACGAGGGTCAGCTCACGTACGGCGACGACGGGTTGCGGTGCCTGGTGGACCTGGGCGTCTGGTGGGCCGACCGGACCGGGGGGCTGCCGCTGCCGCTGGGGTGCAACGTGATCCGGCGCGACCTCGGCGCCGACACCATGCGCGAGGTGTCGCGCATGCTGCGCGCGAGCATCGCGCATGCGCTGGAGCACCGCGCCGACGCCGTCGACTACGCGCTGGACTTCGGGCGCGGGCTCGACGTCGAGCGCACCGACCGCTTCGTCGGAATGTACGTGAACGAGCTGACGCTCGACTACGGCCCGCGCGGCCGCGCCGCGCTGGAGCGGCTGTTCGCCGAGGCGTACGACGCCGGGCTCATTCCGCGCCCCGTCGCGGTCGAGTTCGTGGAGTAGGGCATGCATACCCGGCTCGCCGCCAGCGGCCTGCAGGACGTCGCCGACAAGCTCGACGCGGGCATTCGCCTGGAGCTGGAGGACGGTGTCCGGCTCTTCGAGGCGCCCGACCTGCACGCCGTCGGCTGGCTGGCCAACCGCGAGCGGGAGCGGCGGCACGGCGGGCGGACGTTCTTCAACCACAACATCCGGCTGGAGGCGACCAACGTCTGCGTCGCGAGCTGCCTGTTCTGCGCCTTCGCCCGGCTGCAGCCCGGCGACGACGGCGCGTACACCATGTCGCTGGAGCAGGCGTGGGACAAGCTGCGCTCCCGCGGCGGCGAGTCGCTCACCGAGGTGCACGTGGTGAACGGGTTGCACCCGGACCTTCCCTGGGACTACTACCTGGAGCTGCTGCGCGGCTTCAAGCGGATCCGGCCGGACATCCACCTGAAATGCTTCACGGCCGTCGAGATCGCGTTCTTCGCCGAGCTGTACGGCAAGACCGACGAGCAGGTGCTGCGCGAGTTGATGGAGGCCGGACTCGACTCGCTGCCCGGCGGCGGCGCGGAGGTCTTCGCCGAGCGGGTCCGCCGCAAGATCTGCCACGACAAGTGCGACGGGCCGCGCTGGCTCGACATCCACCGCACGGCGCACGGCCTGGGCATGCGCTCGAACGTGACCATGCTCTACGGCCACATCGAGACGCCGGCAGAGCGGGTGGACCACATGCTGCAGGCCCGCGCGCTGCAGGATGAGACTGGCGGCTTCCAGGCGTTCATCCCGCTGGCGTTCCATCCGGACAACAACCAGATGCGGAAGCTGCCGGCGCCCACGGCCGCCGACACCCTGCGCGTCCACGCCGTCGCGCGGCTGGTGATCGACAACATCCCGCACATCAAGGCGTTCTGGATCGCGACCGGCGTCGACATCGCCCAGACGCTGCTGTGGTACGGTGCGGACGACCTCGACGGGACGGTACAGGAGGAGCGGATCTACCACATGGCGGGCGCACCGACGCCGGAAGCGATGACGACAGAAGAGATCAGCGGCCTCATCCGGGCGGCGGGCAGGCTGCCGGTTGAGCGTGACACGTTATACAATGTTGTTTCGGAGCCGGACACGGCTCTGTCGTAGCGTTGCCGGAACGCTTGTGATGGCGCGGACCCTGGCGGTCGGGTCCGCGCTTTTTGTTGTGAACCGCTTGCGAAAAGTTTCACAGCGCCGGCCGTTGGAGGGAGGAGGAGGCGCATGGACGTCGAGCTCCTGACCCGTTTCGAGAACGAGCAGATCGGTGAGCGGCAGCCGTTGCCCGAGCGCTACCTGGGCCTGCCGGACGAGGAGATGGAGGAGCGCATCGCGCGCGCGCGCGCGGCGCTCGGCTCGCGGCTGCTCATCCTCGGCCACCACTACCAGCGCGACGAGGTGATCCGCTTCGCCGACTGCACGGGCGATTCGTTCAAGCTCGCGCGGCAGGCGGCCGAGCGGCGCGACGCCGACTACATCGTCTTCTGCGGCGTCCACTTCATGGCCGAGAGCGCCGACGTGCTGAGCGCGCCGCACCAGCAGGTGGTGCTCCCGGACCTGGCCGCCGGCTGCTCGATGGCCGACATGGCCGAGGCGGACCAGTTGGAGGTGTGCTGGGAAGAGCTGCAGGCGCTGGGCGCCACGGACGTCGTGCCGGTCACGTACATCAACTCCGCGGCGGCCATCAAGGCCTTCTGCGGTGAGCGCGGCGGCGTCACCTGCACGTCGAGCAACGCCGGCCCGACGCTGGAGTGGGCGTGGCGGCGCGGGCGGCAGATCCTGTTCCTGCCGGACCAGCACCTGGGACGCAACACCGCCTACAAGATGGGCGTGCCACTCGACGAAATGGTGGTCTGGGATCCGGACCAGCCGCTCGGCGGCGTGTCTCCCGACGAGCTCGAACGCGCGCGGATGATCCTCTGGAAGGGGCACTGCTCCGTCCACACGCGCTTCAACGTTCAGCAGGTCGAATTCCTGCGCAAGCAGCATCCCGGCCTGCGCGTCATCGTCCATCCGGAGTGCACCTGGGACGTGGTGCAGGCGGCGGACGACAGCGGCTCGACCGAGTACATCATCAAGACGGTGACCGGCAGCCCGGCCGGCTCCACGTGGGCCGTCGGCACGGAGGTGCACTTGGTCAACCGCCTCGCGCAGACGCTGGCGCCGGAGCGCACGGTGCTCACGCTCGACCCTATCGGCTGCCTGTGCTCCACGATGTTCCGGGTGTCGCCGAACCACCTGCTGTGGGTGCTGGAGGGGCTGCTCGACGGCGTCGTGCACAACCGGATCGTGGTCGCGGACCGCGAGAAGCACTGGACCCGGGTGGCGCTCGACCGCATGCTGGAAATTCACTAGACTTTCCCGTTCCACTTGAATCGAAGGAGATTCCCTGATGGCCCATGAACTGCCCCCGCTGCCGTACGACTACAACGCGCTCGAGCCGCACATCGACGAGCAGACGATGCGCATTCACCATACGAAGCATCACCAGACGTACGTCACCAAACTCAACGGCGCGCTCGACGGGCATCCGGAGCTGGCCGGCAAGAGCGTCGACGAGCTGATCGCCGACCTCGCGGGCCTGCCGGAAGGGATCCGGACGGCGGTGCGGAACAACGGCGGCGGGCATTCGAACCACACCATGTTCTGGCAGGTGATGGGGCCCAGCGGCGGCGGCGCGCCGACCGGCAACGCGGCCAACGCCATCGACGCGGCGTTCGGCTCGTTCGATACGTTCAAGGCGCAGTTCGCGGCCGCCGGCGCCGGCCGCTTCGGCAGCGGCTGGGTCTGGCTGATCAACTCGGGCGGCGCGCTCAGCATCGAGAGCTCGCCCAATCAGGACGGTCCGGTGATGGAGGGCAAGAGCGCCATCCTCGGCCTCGACGTCTGGGAGCACGCCTACTACCTGAAGTACCAGAACCGGCGCCCCGACTACATCTCGGCCTGGTTCAACACGGTCAACTGGGACGAGGTGAACCGGCGGCTGGGGTAGCCGTTACCGTCGGTTCCTGAGAGCGCGGGTACGTGTCCGCGGTCCTCTTCCTGTTCCTCGCGCACCTCGGCGTCGGCATCGTCGCGTCGCTGCTGGCGGTGTCGAAGGCAGCCGGCGTCAAGTTCTTCCGCTTCAACGCCGGACTGGGCGCGATCCTGCTGCTGATCGCGCTGGCGTTCCGTCCCGATCCGCCTTCACAGACGCCTGCAGCGGCCTTCGGTTTCGCCGCGCTGGTGGCGTCCACCGCCGCGTTGCTCGTCTACTGGGCCACCATCGGCCGGATGCTGGCGCGCCTGCGCCCCGTGCTGCTATGGACGTCGGCCGGCGCCGGCGTTGCAGCGCTCCTGGCCCAGGCGCTGAGCTGGTCGGCCGTCGAAATGGGGCCGTCCGCCGGGTTGACCGCGGCCAGCTTCCTCTCGTCGGCCGCGCTGCTCGGCAGCAGTTGCACGGCGATGATTCTCGGCCACTGGTACCTGGTCCTGCCGTCGATGGACGTCTCCCTGCTGCAGTCGATCGTCAAGCTCCATATTTGGTCCACAGTGTTGCGCATCGCCGTGGTCGCGGCGGTGGTCTGGGCGGCGCTGGTGACGTGGCAGTCGCCGTCCGGGGCCGGCTTCGAGCGCTACGTCCTGTCGATCGAGGGGATCTTCCTGTGGCAGCGCGTGCTGTTCGGCCTGGCGGGACCGGCCGTGCTCGCATGGCTGACCTGGGAGACCGCGAAGATCCGCTCCACGCAGTCGGCCACCGGCATCCTGTACGTTGATTTCTTCACCGTCATCGTGGGCGAGGTGCTGGCGAAGTACCTGTTCCTCTCCCAGCGGGTGCCGCTGTGAAGCTCACCTTGGTTTGCCCCGACTGCGGGGGTCGCCTGCCCGTAGATGCCGCCTCCGCGCCGGGCGCGGTCCGCTGCGGCGGCTGCCAGCGCGAGATCCCACTCGCGGTGAGCGACAACGTGCGCGACGACGCCGAGGTCGACCGCTGCCCGGTCTGCGAAGGCGGCGACTTCTACATCCGCAAGGACTTCGATCCCAAGCTCGGCCTGGCCGTCATCGTCACGGGCGCGCTCATCAGCGCCGGCTTCTACTGGTTCGGGCTCGACCTCATTGCCTACGGCGTGCTCGGGCTGGCGGCGCTGATCGACCTGATCGTGTACGGCCGGCTGGGCGACCTGTCGGTCTGCTACCGCTGCCACGCCGAGTTCCGCGGCGAGTACCGGCGCACCGCGCCGATCTTCGACCTCCATACGGCGGACGAGCTGGAGCTGGAGTGGGCCCGCCGGATCGGCAAGCGGTAACGGCCGAACCTAGACGCGCGGGCGGCGCCAGATCCAGATCAACGCTGCCACGACTGCGAGGCCGAGCAACCGCCGCGGCCCACTGACGAACACGACCGCGCCGTTGACAATCATGAACAGGAACGCACCGCGCACCGACGGCGTCCACGCGGGCGCCCGGCGCGCGTAACTCTCCGGCAGCGCCTGCCACCAGACTGCTTCGCCGGCCCAGAGCAGGGTGAAAGCGTAGTTCACCCAGAGGCCGACGCCCGTGGCAAGGCCGACGAGCGCTTCCGTCTGGGCCGCCGTGTAGGCGTACGCCGCGGCGTGACTCCAGCCGTGGTGGGCGTCGAAGGCGGCGGCGACGTGCGCCAGGTAGCAGGCCGCGCCGAGCAGCCACGCCGGTCTGGCCCACGGCCGCGGCGGGTGCCGCGTCCGGCCGTATTCGCCAGCCGTATACAGCAACAGCGCGGTCCAGATCGTAAGGATGGTTAGAACAGCTTCACCTCGACCAGCTCGCCCTTCTCGACGATATCCGTCTGGGCCGGGATCTCGATGTAGCCGTCGGCCTGCGACATGCTCGTGATGTCGCCCGAGGCCTTGAACGCCGGCACGGCTTCGTCGCCCACGACGCACACGGTGTAGAACTGGTGCCGGCCGGTCGTCGAGACGATGCGCTGGGCAGTCCGGACGGAGACCGTGCGCGGCTGGTGGGGCGGGAGGTGCGCCATCCGCCGCAGCAGCGGCACCAGCAGCATGTAGGCGTTCGACAGGCACGAGGTGGGGTAGCCGGGCATCCCGAACACCGGCTTGCCGCCGATATGCCCGAACACGGTGGGCTTGCCGGGCTTGACCGCGATGCCGTGAAACAGCACCTCGCCCCGCCGGACGAGCAGGTCCAGCATCAGGTCGCGCTCGCCGACCGAGCTGCCGCCGGAGAAGACGAGCACGTCCGCGTCGGCGCAGGCGTCGAGCGCGGCGTCGAGCGCGTCGAGCGTGTCGGCCGCCGTGGGGTAACCGATCGCCCGTCCGCCGTGCCGCTCGACCACGGCGCCGACCGTGAAGCGGTTGATGTCGTAGATCTGTCCCGGTCCGAGCGGCCGCCCCGGCTCGATGATCTCGTTGCCGGTCGAGAGCATGGCTGCGACCGGCCGGTCGAACACGTCCACCTCCGCAATACCCAGGGCGGAGATGGAGCCCAGGCGGCTCGGCGTCAGCAGGTCGCCGCACGCGAGCAGCGCCTGCCCGGTCGCGATGTCGGCGGCGCGGCGTCCCACGTGCTGCCGCGGGTGTACCGGCGTGAAGATGCGGACGCCGCCGTCCGGATCCCGCTCCGTCTGCTCCACCATCAACACCGCATCGGCGCCCGGCGGCATCGGCGCGCCGGTGGCAATCTGGGTGCAGTCGCCGCGTTCGACACGTCGCGTGGGGACGCTGCCCGTGTGCACGCTCTCGATGCAGCGCAGCGTGCGGGGCGCCTGGCGGCCGGCGCCGAACGTATCCTCGGCAATCACCGCGTAGCCGTCCATGGCGGCGCGGTCGAACGGCGGCACGTCGGCAGCGGCCACCACGTCAGCGGCCAGCACGCGCCCGTCCGCAGCCGTCAGCGGGACCCGCTCGGTACGCTCGATGGGCCGTGCGGCGCTCGTGACGATGCCGAGCGCCTCGTCGAGCGGAATGGTCGTCCGGATGGGACGCATGGTCGCGCCGTCGGTCATCGCCGGGCCTCGCGGACCATGTGGCCCAGCTCCGGAAGGATCAGCTTCGTCATGGCCAGGCGGACGGCGTTCTCGGAGCCGGGCAGGCTGATCACGATGGTCCCGCCGGCGAGGCCGGCGCAGGCGCGGCTCAGCATGGCGGCCGGTCCGATCTCCTGGAAGCTCAACGCGCGGAACAGCTCGCCGAAGCCGTCGATGCGCTTGTCGAGCAGCGCCGACACGACCTCATAGGTGCCGTCCCGCCGCGTGATGCCGGTGCCGCCGGTCGTGATGACGGCGTCGACGTCCGCGGCGCCGACTCCCGCCTGCACGGCGCCGCGGACGCGGTCCGGATCGTCCGGAACGATAGTCTTCGCCGCGACGGCGTGCCCCGCCTGGGACAGCAACTCCACGATGGCGCCGCCGCCGCGGTCGGTTTCCTCGGTCCGGGTATCGCTCACCGTCACGACCGCGCAGCATATCGTCCGCGGCGCCTCGGCGCGGTGGGCGGTATGGCTCACGCGGCGGATTATATCGCCCGTGGTTGCCCGGCGCGGGCGAAGCTCGTACCATCGGCGCGTGCCGGCGGATCGCACCCGGTCGTCATCCCCGAGCTTCCCGGTTGCGGCGTTCGCCTGCCTGCTCGCCGCGCCGTTGGTGTTGGGGCTTGCCGCGCAGGACAACGGCGGTCTCGACGCCGCTGCGCAACGCTGGGTGGACGACACGCTGCAGCGCCTGACGCTGGACGAGAAGATCGGCCAGTTGCTCGTCCCGTCGTTCCGCGCCGTCTACACCAGCAGCGACAGCGAGACCTACGAAGAGTTGGCGGCGCTGGTGGGCGACCACGGGGTCGGCGGTCTGATCATGTTCGGCTCGCGAACGCCGCAGCCGCGAGTCCTGCTCAATCCGAACTATTCGCGCAGCGGCCTCGGCGATCCGCTCGACGCCGCGTCGCTCATCAACCGCCTGCAGGCCGCCGCGCCCGTGCCGCTGCTCGTCGCGGCCGACTTCGAGACGGGCGCCGGCTTCCGGCTGAAGGGCACCACCACCTTTCCGCCCGCCATGGCGTTCGGCGCGGCGGGGGACCCGCAACTGGCGTTGGAGGCGGGCCGCATCACGGCCGCCGAAGCGCGGGCCATGGGGGTGCACGTCAACTTCGCGCCGGTCGTCGACGTAAACAACAACCCGCGCAATCCGGTCATCAACATCCGCTCGTTCGGCGAAGACCCCGCACGAGTCGGCGCGCTGGCGTCGGCATACATCGAGGGGCTACGCGCCGGCGGCATGCTCGCCACGGTGAAGCACTTCCCGGGCCACGGCGACACGGACGTGGACTCCCACCTGGGACTGCCGATCATTCACCACCCGCGCGAGCGTCTCGACCGGATCGAGCTGGTCCCGTTCCGGGCCGGCATCGCCGCCGGGGCCGACGCGGTCATGACAGCCCACATCGAGCTGCCGGCGCTCGATCCGACGCCGGCCACCCCCGCCACGTTCAGCGGCCCGATCGTCCAGGGCCTGCTGCGCGACGACCTGGCGTTCGACGGCCTGGTGTTCACGGACTCGATGCGGATGCGGGCGGTGTCCGAGCTCGTGACGCCGGACGTGGCAGCAGCGCAGGCGGTGATTGCGGGCCACGACATGGTGCTCCACTCGCCGGATGACGTAGCGGCGCTGGCGGGAATCCGGGCCGCCGCCGCGGCCGGCGACCTGACGGAAGCACGGATAGACCGGTCGGTCCGGCGCATCCTGAGCGCCAAGGCGCGCCTGGGCCTCCACCGGGAGCGGGCCGTGAGCCTCGCTGCGCTGCCGGACGTGGTCGGCACCCGCGCGCACGCCGAGGTGGCGCGGGAGGTCAGCGAGCGCGCGCTCACACTGCTCAAGGACGACCGCTCGACCGTGCCGCTGCCCGCGCCGCGGGACGCGTCCATCCTGTACCTGTCCGTGCTCGACTACCCGGCCGGCTGGGGGATCGGCTCGCCGAGCCGCACGTTCATTCCGGAGCTGGAGGCGCGCTGGCCGGACGTGACCGCAATCGAGCTCTCGGACCGGACGCCGCTCTCGGAGATCGAGCTCGTGCGCGAGACCGCCCGGCGCTACGACGCCGTGGTCGCCGGCGTGTTCGTGCGCACCGCGTCGTTCAGCGGCCGCATGGACCTGGCGCCCGCGCTTACCGATCTCCTGATCGCGCTTGCCGGTGACACGGAAACGACCGGCCAGCCTTTCGTGACGGTCCTGTTCGGCAACCCGTACTCCGCCGCCTTCCTCGCGGATCTTCCGGCCATCCTCGTGACTTACGGCTTCTACGATCTGGTGGAAGCGTCCGCCGCGCGCGCGGTAGCGGGGGAGATCCCGATCCGCGGCCGTCTGCCCGTCTCGCTCGGCGACGCGTTCCCCCTGGGCCACGGCCTGGACCGGTCACCCGCAGCTCCCTGATCTGGCGGAAGCATCCCGCCATGGCCAGACCCGACATCCCATCGAGCGGCAAGGCGATCACGGCCGACTGGATGCGGCGGGCGCTGCGCGCCGGCGGGGCGTCGGATGACCCCGTCATCAAGGATGTCGTGGTCGAAGACATCGGCGTCGGACTCGGCCTGATGGCGGAAATCGTGCGCTGCCGGCTGGTCTGCTCCGAGCCCACGGACACCGTTCCGGAAAGCGTTGTCGTCAAGCTCCCCAGCCCGGCGGAAAGGAGCCGCCGGCTGAGCAAGTTGCAGGCGCTCTACAAGCGCGAATACGCCTACTACCGGCACGTCGCGCCGCAGGGTGCGATGCGCTCCCCGCGCCTGCTGTACGGCGACTACGAGGAAAAGAGCGACCGCTTCGTCCTGGTGCTGGAGGATCTCGGCGGCATGCACACCGGCGACCAGCTCGCCGGCGCCACGGCGGCCGAGGCCCGGGGCGCCATCCGGGCCATTGCGCGCCTGCACGGACGCAACTGGAATGCGGTCGGCCAACCGCCGCTGTCCGGCTTCCACGATGTCGGCAGCCCGAAGAACCGGACGGTGCTGCAGATCATCTTCCTGGCCTACCTCGCCCCCGCCCTCGAGCATTTCGGCAGTTTCTTTTCGGACGAGATGCGCGCCCTGGTCGAAGCGTACGGGCCGCGGGTGGCGGCCCATCTGGCCGACCTCCGCGCCACCCCCCAGACGATCGTTCATGGCGACTACCGGCTGGACAACATGTTCTTCGACGCCGGTGACGGGTGCGAGACCGCGGTCGTGGACTGGCAGGTCAGCGGGCTCGGCAGCGGCCTGTACGATGTCGCGTACTTCATGTGCGGCAGCGTGCCGACGGAGACTCGCCGCGAGATTGAACGGGATCTCCTGGCCGAGTACGCGGACATCGTGCGCAGCATGGGAGCTGGCGACTTCACGTTCGACGACTGCTGGCGCCTCTACCGGCAGAACATGCTCGCCTGCTTTCTGATCATGATCATCGTGAGCGGTGGGCTGGATCTCGACGACGCGCGTATGCGCCGGCTGGTCGAGACCGGCATACAACGCACGCTGGCGGCCATGGAGGATCTTGACGCTGCCGAGTTCCTGCCCGCGCGGCCCGTGCTGAGCCCGTCGCACATGTTCTCGAGCCTGTCCCGCCTGGCGTATCGCGGATACAGCGCGCTCAGGTAGCCGGTCGGGGACAACCGATATCGATGGCGCAACCCTACGGCCAGCTCTCCGGGCGGCAGCGCGCGCTGACCATGGGCGTGGTCATGCTGGCGATGTTCCTGGCCACGCTGAGCCAGATGAGCCTGGCGACGGCCATGCCGGTCATCGTTGCCGACCTGGGAGGATTCGACCGCTACACGTGGGCGGCGACCTCCTACCTGGTGGCGGCCACGGTCGCAATTCCGATTGCGGGCCGCCTGGCCGACATCCACGGCCGCCGGATCTTCTTCGTCCTGGGCCTGTCCATCTTCATCGCCGCCTCGGTGCCGGCCGGGCTGAGCCAGACCATGACGCAGCTCATCGCCTTCCGCGCCCTGCAGGGCATCGGCGGCGGCATCATCATGTCGAATAGCGCGGTGGCCGTGGCGGACCTGTACGCGCCCGAGGAGCGCGGCAAGTACGTAGGGTTGCTGGGGCTCGTCTACGCGGTGGCCGCGGTCGCCGGTCCCGTGCTCGCCGGCGTCATCACCGACAGCGCGTCCTGGAACTGGATTTTCCTGATCAACGTGCCCCTCGGAATCCCGGTGCTGCTGCTGCTCATGCGGTATTTCCCGCGCATTGCGCCCGCGGCTGGCAACCGCGGGCTCGACTATCCCGGCATCGTCACGCTGACGCTCGCAGTGGTGGCCGTGATGGTCGCGTTGTCGCTGGCGGGCGAGCGCTACGCCTGGGCCTCGCCGCAGGTGGCCGGGCTGCTGGCGTTCGGACTGGCGATGAGCGCGGCGTTCGTCGCCATCGAGTCGCGCTCCGCGTGTCCGATCATGCCGCTGGAGATCTACCGCAACCGCGTGGTCGCGGCGGCGGTGGCCGTCACGTTCCTGACCTGCTTCGGGCTGTACGGGACCATCCTGTTCACGCCGCTGTTCTTCCAGGGCGTGCAGGGAACGTCGGCGACCGGGAGCGGCGCGTTCCTGACGCCCATCATGCTCGGCATGGTGGCCGGCTCGGTGGTCTCGGGGCAGTTGCTTTCCAGAACGGGTGCGCGTTACCGGCTGCAGGCGGTCGTCAATACCGGCTTGATGACGGCGGGCGTGTATCTGCTCTCCACCATGGATCAGGAGACGGGCTATCTCCAGGCCATCGGCTACATCGTGATCATGGGCCTGGGCATGGGCGGCACACTCGCGACGCTGGGCGTGGCGGTGCAGAACTCCGTTCCGTTCGCGCTGGTGGGGATCGCCACGTCCACGCTGCACTTCTTCCGTCTGGTCAGCGGTGCGGCGGGCCTCGCGGTGCTGGGCGGCGTGTTGACGACGCGGTTCTCGGCCAGGTTCGACCAGACCGTTCCCGGCAACGTGGGTGGGGTGCTCACCGCTGGCGAGCTCGACGCCATCAAGGACAATCCGCGGGTGCTGCTGGACCCGTCCGCGACCGAGGGGTTGCGGGCCGCCTTCGCGGAGGCTGGAGCGGACGGCGGGCGGCTGGCGGATACGTTCCTCGCCGCGCTGAACGCCGCGCTTGGCGGCGCGATGGGAGACGTGTTCACCGTCACCGCGGCCGTGGTCGGCCTGGCGGTGGCCGCGGCGCTGCTCATGCGCGCCAAGACGAGCTCCTGATCAGGGCTCCGGCGTCGTGCCCGCTTCCGCCTCGTCGTCGATCAGATACGACAGGGCGGTGAACATCATCTCCTCGTCGGTCTGCTCGCCCCAGCGCACCTCGGCGGTCGGGTCCGGATTCGACCGGTTGGCCGCCGAGTTGTCGTAGAGCGCCACGGCGTGGATCTTCGACCCCGCCGGCAACTCCAGCGGCTCGTCGAAGATGTAGTCGATCTGCCAGTTGAAGTCGTAGCTGGGCACGGAGAGCACGGCTTCCCGGCGGCCGTCGGGGTACACCGCCTCGTAGTCCCAGCGCACGCCGCGCAGGTGCGAATGCGGCAGCAGGTTCAGCAGCTTCACGTCCTCGGTGAACGTCAGATCCGCTTCGACCTTGTAGTCGGGCGCGCCGGGCGGGATTACGAACTGTCCGTGCACGATCGCGGTGGTCCACACCTGCCGGTCCGGCGGCGTGTCCGTGAACACCAGCCCGAGGCGGGTCTCGTCGACATGCGGCTCGCCGGTCGGCGTGTAGTGCATCTCGAACACGAGCGTGGTGCCTGCCTTCAGCAGGCGCGCGGTGCCCGGCTCGAAGATCGTCACGCCGTCGTTGCCGACCGTCGTGCCGCCGAGCGACGTCCCCTTGCCGCGGTCCCCGAGTTGCGCCACCCCCGGATTCCATTCGATCTCCCGCCCCGGCAGGATGTCACGGTCGATGCGAATACCCGGTGTGGCGCGCCGCCTCGCCCTGGGCGCCTCGGGCGGGCGCGGCGCTCTGGCAGTGACGATGACGTGGTGCACGGCCGCCGCCGCCCCCGGCCTCACCTGGAGCGCGCTCACCCACTTGTCCTCGGTGAGACTGGTCGGCACCTCGAAGTAGGTGTAGTCGACCGTGCCGTCGAGCGGCACTTCGAACGGGGGAGTGCTGAAGATCGCGTCGGGCTTGCCGATGCTCCATTCGCTGTCCGCGTAGCCCGGCACGGGCGGCATGGCGGCGAGGTCCCCGCTCGGGGCTCCGCCGTCGGCCCAGGCGACGATGGTGGCTATCTGTTCGTCGCTCAGGCTGCGGTCGTTGGCCCAGGCGCCGATGGCCGGATCGGCATCCCACGGCGGCATCTCTCTCCCGACGACCTTCTGCCGGATGGAACGCGCCCACGGCCGGGCGTCCGCATAGGTCAGCAGCGACATCGGACCCACCTGGCCGGGCCGATGGCAGGTCGTGCAGCGCTCGTAGAAGATCGGCGCCACGTGCTCGGCGAACGTGACCGGGCTCTCGGCCGGCTGCGCGGCGCCCGCACCTGGCAGGCCGGCCACGCCGATGACCGCGGTTACCAAGGCAATTCGAAAACGCATGGATAGCTCCTGAAACGCGCCATCGGAGGGCCGGGACATCTCGGCGGCCCAATGGCAAATCATACCTCTTGGGTGCGTTCGATGCGGATGACCCGGCCGGCGTTGCCGTCGACACGCAGCCGGTCGCCGTCGGCGATCAGGTGCATGGCGTCGCGCACGTTGACCACCGCGGGGAGCCCGAACTCGCGGGCCACGACGGCGCCGTGCGACAGGTAGCCGCCGGTCTCCGTCACCACCGCCGAGGCGCGCAGGAACAGCGGCGTCCAGCCGGGGTCGGTGGAGGGCGCCACCAGCACGTCGTTGCGGCGCATGCGGCCGCCGTCATGCGGGGTGCGCAGCACGCAGGCGGCGCCTTCGGCCGCGCCCGGCGCCGCCGCCACGCCGTCCCACGCGTCACCGTCCGGCGCGGGTGCGACCGCCGCGTCCCGCCGGGCGTCTGCGCCTGGCGCCGCCGTGGGCGAATCCATGATCACGCCGGGGAGTTCCAGCTCCTGCTGGGCCGCAAGGCGCGCCCGACGGTCGCCGGCCAGCGCGCCCGCGCCGCTCCCGTCCCAGGTTCCTGTCAGCCACGCTTCGACGTCGAGAAGACTAAGGTGAAAGACGTCTTGCGCGGCGCCGATGCGGCCGGCCGTCTGCATGCGTCGTCCCACCTCCAGGCATATCTGACGGACGAGGGTGAGGGCCGCCGCCGAGCCCGACTTGGCGTTCTCCCGCAGCGCGGCGCCCAGTCGGGCGCGGGCCACAATCCGCCGCGCGATGGGCCGGAGCCAGGCAGGGACCGCCGCCAGCTCCGTTTCCGCCCGCCGCCGCAGGTCGGCGGCGCGCGACCGCGCGTCACGCGCGGGTGGGTGGCCGAGGTGGAAACGCACCTGCTCGAGCACGTAGCGCGGATCCTCCGCCCAGCGGACGCTGGCGAGCTCCATCTCGTAGACGGCCCGGTGGCCGTAGCGGTCCAGGTAGTCCTCCATCGCGACGCGGAACGGGGTGTCCGCCGGTAGCGCGCGCCAGGCGAACGGGTCGGGATCCCGCAGCGCGGCCTCCGCCGCGGCGTCCCCGGCGGCGCTGTCGGCGAGCTCCCGGATGCGAAACCCATGCTCGGCGCTGGCCACGTCTCCCGACGCCGCCAGGAGACGAGCAACCAGCGGTTGTGCGTCACGGCGGGTAACCAGCGCGAAGAAATCCTCCGCCACCTTCATGCAGGCGGCGCAGTAGCTGGCGGCGAGCTGCAGGACCGGCTGGTACTCGACGCCCAGTGCTTGCACATCCCGGAAGCGCGCCAGCAGCGCCTCGTCGCTGAGGGTCGAGAGGTCGACCGCGCGGCCCTCCCTGGCGCGTGCGACCAGCGCATCGATCTGCGGGGGGATTTCCCGATGGAACCACAGCAGCCGGCGGGCCAGCAGCAGCCGCCGCCACATGCGTGCGAGGCCGGCCCGGCCGCGGAGCGGGCGCCCGTCCGGCACCGCGATCTCGGGCTGAAATCCGCCCATGATGTGGTTTGTGTCGGCCGGCAGAATGCCGACCGAGTCGTAGAGGCTCCATTGCAGGCTGTCGAGATCGAAATAGGGCCGCCCGCCGAACCGGCGCATCACCTGCATGCCGTGCGGCAACGGATAGTCCACCGCCTGCGTCGAGGCGTGGACGACGGCCTGCACGGACGTATCGAGCAGCGACCAGGTGGCCATGGTCAGCGGCCGGGGGAGAGAGTCGCGGATGTTGGCGTTCGACCAGATCGGGGTCTCGGTCGGAATGCCGGGAAAGGTCCAGCGCGGCAGCCGGGTGACCGGCCGCGACTGGAGCATCCAGAACGTCCGGCCGTCCCAGGCCCACTCCACGTCCTGCGGCGCGTCCCCGTCGCCGAGCGCCCAGTGGACCCGCACGACGATGCGCGCCAGCGCCTCGATCTCGCGGTCTGCGAGGACCGCCGCGTCTCCGGTGTCGTCCAGCCGCGCTACCTCGGTTTCCAGATCGATCCGTCGCACCGCGTACTGCTGCGGCGCGACGGTCCCGCGGACGACGGCGTCTCCCGTCCCCGCGGCAAGCTCGATCGTCACGACCTGCCGCTCGCCCGTCACGGGATCGCACGAAAAGGCGACGCCGGCCGCCGCCGGGCCGTGGCGCGGGTCGCCGACCATCTCGCAGATCACCACGGCGCACGGCGTGGCGTCGTCGGCGACGCCCGCCCGCCGCCGGTAGGCGACGGCGCGCGGGGTCCACAGCGACGCGAAACATCGCGACACCGCCGCACACACGGCGTCGAGCCCGACGACGCCCAGATAGCTCTCGTGGATGCCGGCGAAAGCCGTGTCGGCGCCGTCCTCCGCTACGGCGGAGGAGCGGACCGCGACCGGCCTAGCATCCAACCCGCTCTCATCCAGGAACCGGTCCACCGCCGCGCGGGCGGCAGGCGGCAGGCCCGTCCGGATGACGAGGTCGCGGAGCGCGGCGAGACGCGCCTCCAGGTCGTCGCTGCCGATCTCGTCCAGGGTCACCGCCGCGAGCGGGGCGGCCAGGGCGGCTATGTCCGGTGTACGGAACAGCCCGGCGTAGACGGAGGCAGGAACGACGCCGCCGGGCGGAACACTGAAGCCGTAGCGTGCGAGGCGGGCGAGGTTCCAGCCCTTGCCCCCGGCAACGGCGGAGCCGGCCGCGAACGCCTCGTTCCAGGTCAGGAGCGGCTCGCGCAGGTCCACTTCCGGGTTCGGCGGTGCGGGGCTGGGCATCGGGATCCAGAAATTGTACCGCTCCCGACCGGTCGCAGCGCTCGGGCGTCAGAGACGGGCTGTTGCTATAATCAACGGTCCCCGCGCCCTTAGCTCAGCTGGATAGAGCGTCTGGCTACGAACCAGGAGGCCGCAGGTTCGAATCCTGCAGGGCGCGCCACTCCTTGTTCAGAGCGCAGTGATCCCCGGTTCATGATCGGCCGCCTTGTAGTGCTCACCGCGACGGCGGTGCTGGTCGCGGTGGTCGGGGCCGGCGCGCAGGAGTTGCGCGGCCGCCTCGTGGGCGCGGTGACCGACGCCACCGGCGCGGTGCTTCCAGGCGTCACCGTGACGGCCTCGAGCGCGTCGCTGATCCGGGACCGCGTCGTGGTGACGGGGAGCCAGGGGGGCTACGTGTTCCCCGCCCTGCCGACCGGCGACTACGCGGTCACCTTTTCGCTTCCGGGATTCCGCACCGTCGTGCGCGACGATCTCCGGATCGTGCTCAACACGACGCTGACCGTGGATGCCACGCTGGAGATCGGCGGCGTCGAGGAGATGGTTACCATCGCCGCCGCCGCGCCGCTCGTGGACGTCAGGACTACCACCACGGCCGTCAACTTCACCGAGGAGCTACTCGAGGAAGTTCCCAACGCGCGGGACATCTGGGCTGCCATGGCGCAGGCGCCCGGTTTCCAGATGGAGGCTTACGACGTCGGCGGGTCGAACACCGGCACCCAGACCGGCTACCAGGCCTTCGGGTTCGGCGACCAGCACCGCACCCTGCTGGAAGGCATCAACGTCACCGAGGGGACCGCCTGGAACGCCGGCTACTTCGACTACGGCAGCCTGGAGGACTTCCAGCTCGGCGGCGCCGGGAACATGGGCGAAACGCACGGTCTGGGTGCCTTCCTGAACCTGACCACGAAGTCGGGCGGCGACCGCTTCACCGGCGACGTCCACGTCGACTTCCTGAACGACCGCACGGTGGCGGACAACGTCCCCGATGCGCTGCGCGCAGGCGGCGGCGCGGTGGGCCCGTACCGCGCGCCGCCGGGAGGACTGCTGGCGGGCAACCCGGTCACGCTCCAGAGCGACGTGAACGTCGGGCTCGGCGGGCCGCTCCGACCCGGCCGCACCTGGTTCTACGCCGGGTACCGGCTGAATCACCAGGAGGAGCTGACAATCGGGAATCCGAACCCGGCCACGACGCAGCTCGAGAACTGGACCGCCAAGGTGACGCATCAGCTCGGCGGCGCCAGCCAGCTCGTCGGGTTCTTCAACCGGCGCACCAAGCTGCAGGCCGAGCGGGGGCTTGGCGGCGACCGTCCGCTCGAGGCGGCGTGGTACCAACAGTCGGCGAACATGCCGATGAAGCTGGAATACCGCAACCCCGTCAGCAACCGGCTGTTCCTGAACCTCCAGGTCAGCCACTGGATCAACCGTTGGCCCCTGTATCCGACGCAGACCCGCTCGTCGAGCGTGGAGGGGATTCCGTCCGGAAGACTGGAGCTCACCACCGGCGACTACACGAACGCCTTCGACTACTATCACTTCCGCTCGATCACGAAACCGCAGGCGTCCGGGAACGCCACCTTCTTCGCCGACGACTTCGGCGGCGAGCACACCCTGAAGGTCGGCTTCGAGGTCTACCGCGAGCGTCTCAGCTTCCTCCGCATGCAGCCCGGCGACCTGTTCTATCGGGATCTGGGCGGGGCGCCGGCCGAGGTGGACATCTACAACACCCCCAACACCGGCGTGAACACCGTCCATCTCCTCTCCGGCTTCGCCCAGGATTCCTGGGCCGTGACCGACCGGCTCACGCTGAACGTCGGTGTGCGCTTCGACCGCCACGTCATGGGCTGGCCGGAGCAGTCCATCTCCCCGAACCACTCTGACATCTGGGCGCCGCAGCACGTAGAGGCGCGCAACGTCCTGACCTGGGCCAACGTCGGCCCACGGGCAGGGGCCGCGTTCGACCTGACGGGCGAGGGACGCTCGGTGGTGAAGCTGTTCGCGGGACGCTTCTACTGGAACCCGAGCACGACCATCGTGGACGACGAGAACCCCGTTGGTCAGGCGGCGGCCCGGTTCGTGTTCCGCGACCTGAACGGGAACCGCGAGCTGGACCCGGGGCCCAGCGGCGGCCTCGCCGACTCGCCGGAGCTCGGACGACGCATCGGCACCCTGGGCGGAGCCGGAACGGTCGCCGTGGATCCGGACCTCGCCAGCGCGTACGGTCACGAGATCTCCGCCCACTTCGAACAGCAGATTGCGGACGGCATGTCATTCCGCGGCTCGTACGTGTACAAGAATGCCCGCAACCTCTACGGCATCGTCGACATGAACCGGGCGTTCGCCTACGGGATCCCCTTCGCGTATGCGGACCGTGGCGCAGACGATATCGAGGGAACCGCCGACGACCAGGTGCTGCAGCTCTTCGACCGGCCGCCGGACGTCCCCGAGGACCGGCGCTACGTCAACCCCGGCCGGCACGGGCTGCCGTCGCCCGACGGTGACTACCACACTGTCGAAGTGGCGCTGAACCGCCGGTTCTCGGACCGCTGGATGCTGCTGACGTCGTTTCTGCACACCTGGGCCGCAGCGCCGCTGCGGACGACGTCCTCGACGAGCGTGCGGACGGCGGCCCGCTTCGACTTCGTCGAAGGCACGACGTACGAATGGCAAGCCAACCAGACGCGGTTCGGGCGGGTCGCGACGAGCTACTGGAACTACAAGCTGGCCGGCCGCTACGTGTTTCCGTACGAGATCGGGCTGGCGGCCGCCTACCGGTTGCAGAGCGGCTTCCAGGTCGGCCGGCAGATCAACGTGCCGCTGCCGAACGCCGGCACGGAGCGGGTGATGGCCAACCCGTACGACGAGCGCGCGCCGAGCGTCGGCGTCCTCGACCTTCGGGCCGAGAAGCAGCTCATGTTGCGGGGCGGCGTCAGCCTCACGCTTCTGCTCGACGCCTTCAACGTGCTGAACGACGCCACGGTGTTGAACTTCCGCACCATCTCAGGGCCTCGCTACAACGAGATCATCGCGATACTGAACCCGCGAGTCTTCCGGGCGGGCCTCCGCCTGGAGTTCTAGCCGAAGGTTTGCCGGCGGCGTACCGAGCTCAGCGGCGGGTCCCGGGGATGTCCATGGCGACCCGGAATACGGTGTTGCCGGACGTCACGTACATGGTCTGCATGTCCGGTCCGCCGAAGGCGAGGTTGGTGATGGTGTCCTGCGGGATCGGAATCCGATTGATGAGCTCGCCGGCGGGGGAGAAGACATAGACGCCGGCCGGGTTGTCCAGTGTCTCGCTCGTGTCCCGCGTCTGGTTCATGCCGGCTGCGACGTAGATGTTGCCTTCGACGTCGATCCCCATGCCGTCCGCGCCGCGACCCGGGGCGAAATCGTGGAAGACGCGCGGATTGGACAGCGTGCCTTCGGGGCTCAGGTCGAATGCCCGAATCCGGCGCGGCAGGCCCGCGCCGCGATTGATCTCGACCAGGTACAGCGTGCGATCGTCGAGCGACAGGATCAGGCCATTTGATCCCTGAACCAGCGGAGACGCGGCGATCTTGGTCACGGCGCCGTCCGTGTCGAGGCGATATACCTCGCCCGAGCCGGTGAAGTAGATGCGCCCGCGGGCGTCGAATGTCAGATCGTTCGGTACGCCGAAGTCCACCGCTCCGGAGCTGTCCGCGAGCACCTCGATGACGCCCGTCTCGAGATCGGTCCGGGTGATTCTGCCGGGCATGCCGCGCTCGGCGTCGCCCCGTTCGGCGGCGAGCAGCCTGAACTGGGCGTCGAGCCGCAGGCCGTTCGGCCGGTTGGCCGGCTGGCGATACGTCGAGACCAGGCCGTCCGTGCCCAGCCTCACAATCCGATCGTTGGCAAGGTCCGTGAAGTAGACCGTTCCGTCCGGGTGCGCCACCGGCCCTTCCGTCAACACCACGTGGACGTTGGCCAAGTGCTCGGCGGTTTGCGCCGAGCCGGACGTGCTCGCGAGCAGCAGAAAGCAGGCTGCCGCCGGAATCGAACGGACAGATAGGCTGGTCATCGGAGATTTCCTCCCGAAAAGCGCGCGCCCGCCACCCGGCTTTCGAGGTCGAGGAGCGCCTGCTTGACCGGCAGGCCGCCGCCAAAGCCGGTGAGCGTGCCGTCGGCGCCTATCACGCGGTGGCACGGCACCACGATGGAGAGCGGGTTCCGGCCGTTGGCCGCGCCCACCGCGCGTGACGCCGTCGGCTGGCCGATGCGGCGCGCCAGCTCGCCGTAGGAGATGGTTTCGGCGTACGCGATGCGGCGGAGCTCCTCCCAGACCCGGAGCTGAAACGGCGTGCCGTCCGGAGCGAGCGGCAGGTCGAAGTCGCGCCGGTCCCCGTCGAAGTACTCCGCAAGCTGGCGCTTCGCCGCGTCCAGCGCCGCGGGCAGCGCGCCGGGTTTTTCGCGCCACTCGGCATCGGGTGCGCGAGCCGCCGCGTTCGGCAGGTCGATGCGTTCGAGATGCCGCTCGTCGCCCACCAGGCGCAGGATGCCGATGGGTGTATCGAAGTCATGAAAAAACTTGGGCATCCAAACCTCCAGGCAGGTGGGCGCTGCCGTCTTGCCAGAGCAGCATCGCCGCGTAGGCCCGCCACGGGCGCCACGCCTCGGCCATCGCCCGCAGCTCCCGTGCGTTGACCGCCTCGCCGCACCCCACGGCCTTGCGCAGATGCAGATCGCCGGCGGGAAACGCGTCCGGGTCGCGCAGCGCGCGCATCGCGATGTACTCCGCGGTCCAGGAACCGATGCCGGGGATAGCGGTCAGCCGCGCTTTCGCCGCTTCAGGGTCGGCTGCTGCGTCGAGGTCGAGCTCGCCGGCCGAGACGGCCTCGGCCAGTCTGCGCAGCGCGGTCGCACGGCCCGCCGGCACACCGATGCTGCACAGGTCGAAGCCGGCGACCGCGCCGGGGGACGGAAACGACCGGACGAGGCCGGACCCTCGCAGATGGTCCGGCAGAGCTTCGCCGAGCTCGCCGACGAGGCGGCCGGCGAGCGTGGTCGCGCCCTTCACCGTTACCTGCTGGCCCAACACCGCACGCACGGCCAGCTCGAAGCCGTCCCAGGCGCCGGGCACACGAATTCCGGACAGCGCTTCGGTGCGGGCGGCCGGAAGCGGAACGCCAGCCAGATGGCGGCCGAGCCACAAGGGGTCGGCGTCCAGGTCGAAGAGCCGCCGCAGTCGGGCCGCAACGTCCAACAGCACGCGTGCGTCCGCGTGGCGGACCTCGGCGGCGAGGTATCCGTCACCGCCTGTTTCGACGCTGACGGTGCCGGCGTTCCAACTCTCCAATCCCGCGAGGCGGAACGCACGCCGGTAGGTTCCCCGCGCCGCATCGACAACTTCCACTCCCGGAACCGCGCGTGGCGCCAGATAACCCAGCAGCGCTCCAGCATCGTAAGGGGTCCGGTAGTAGAGGCGGAGACGCAATCCGCCGCCCGGCCGCTCGGCGAACGCCGACGCACCGCGGCGCCGTCGGCGCAGCTCGCGCGGCGTGCGTCCGTAGACGCCGCGCAGCACCTGGTTGAAGCGCCGGACGCTGCCGAACCCGGCCGCTTGGGCGATCGCGTCGAACGGCAGGTCGGTAGCGTCGATCAGCCGCTTCGCGCGGTGAAGGCGGCAGGTCGAGGCAATCTGCAGCGGTGACGCGCCCACGTGGCGGTCGAACAGCCGGCGCAGGTGCCGCGCGCCGATACCGAGCCGCAGCGCCAGCTCGCCCACGTCTCCCTCGTCGAGTGCCCCGTCTTCTATCAGGCGCAAGGCGCGGCGCACCGTGGTGGGCGATCCGGCCCACGCCGGACTCCCCGGCGCCGTCTCGGGACGGCATCGCAGGCAGGGACGGAATCCCGCCTGGGCCGCGGCTGCCGCGGAGCCGTAGAAGCGAACGTTGGCGGCCCCCGGCGGCTGGACCGGGCAGGTCGGCCGGCAGTAGATGCCCGTGGTCACGACGCCGATGAAGAATCGGCCGTCGAACCTCGCATCGCGCGACAGGCGGGCCCGTTCGCATACCGCGGCATCCAGCATCACCGACACTATAGCGTTGCAGCAGATGCCGCGTTGGCCGATTTCGGACCTGATGGCGTACCCGTCAAGCGGCGTTCGCCCGCCCCCGGATCTACCTGGACGCGGGAGCGGCGTCGCGCGCGAGCGCGCCGCCGAGGGCGGTGACGATGGCGTAGTTCCCCTCGTGGCACGCGTATTCCAGGATCCCCTCCGGACTCTCGATCGTCGTCAGGGGAACCGCACCCGTCCAGGGGGCCGTATAGAGGTAGGGATCGTCGATCGTGAACCGGTAGTCGATGAACTCGTCCGAGACGCGCGTGAAGCGCTCGGTGAGCTTCAGGGCCCTACTCGCCCCGCGGTAGGTGCCGGCGCCGCCCCCGCCGTGGGGAATCAGGCCGAACTCATGGCCGACGAAATTCTCCGTCTCGACCACGAGCGTGTCGCCTTCCCAGCGTCCGCGCGAGTCGCCGAGCCATTGGCGCATGTGCTCGGGCAGGTGCGCACCGCCGCCCAGGGGAATGATGCGGGCGTCGTGAATCATCTCGTAGACGATGACGACGTACCCCGGGATCTGGAGGAAGTGGTAGACGTTGTTGTACAGCCGGGGAAACATCGCGTCCGGCAGGCCGCGCGAGATGCAGCGCATCCACACGGTGACGTCCTCGACCCAGGCGCCCGGCCGCGGCTCGTCCTGCGAAAGGCCCCTGCGGGCCTCGCGCCGGGCATCCCATCTCTGCTGCGCTTCCGGCGTCAGGGCCGGCAGCTTGCCGTTGGCCGGTTCGACGATCAGGTGCGTCAGGTCGATCGGCGGCGTGGCCCGCCCCGCGCGGGCGCCCTCACCCCAGATATCGCCGTCGTAGCCGACACTGGCGGCGCCGGGGAGCCTGGGACGATTCCTGCGCCTTCTTTCCGTCTCCGCGATGTCTTCCTCGGTCTGAAATTCGAGGGGCGTCGCGTTCCACGCGGTGTTGTTCCAGATGCCCTGCAGGTCGGGGTCGCCCCACGGCGTGCGCGGGTGGACCCAGGCTTCGCCCTCGACGGCCGCGGCCACCGCGTCCGTCACTTGCGCGGCAGCTCCCTGCACGCCCAACAACAGGACTGCGGCCGCCATCACGAACCGCGCCGCACGGATATTGCTGCTGCACATCACGGTGTTCCCCTCGATTAGTAGTCTTCGGCCGCGAGCGACGCGCGCAGGATCCGCTGCGCGTTGCGTTGCACGATGTGGCGGTTGGCGTAGGCCGGGTGGCACCAGTTGACCAGCCGGTCGTGCCGCCTGCGCGGACCGTAACCTGCGCTCGTAGTGGCCTCGATCAGCTTCGTGCGATCGAGCTCGACGTAGCCCTCCGGCGTGAACTGCGCGATGATGAGGTCGCCGTCGTCGTTGTTGACGAAGTAGCGGTCTTCGTGTTGCACGATGAACGCGCCGCCCCAGCGCGACTGGGGCGTCATCTCCCCGCTCATCCACAGCCGCTCGCCGGTGAGCGCGTCGAGACCGCGCAGCTCGCCGTAGCTCCCCACGCCGTAGACGTAGTCGCCGATGATCTGCGGGGGCGTGATGACGGCGTGCAGTCCGTCGGTCTCGTTCGGGAATTCGCTGCGGCTCGATCCCTTCCACATCATCGTCGCGGCCGGCCGGTCGTTGCTGAGCCGCATCATCATCGAGCCGTTGTAGAAGTTGCTGACCAGCAGGTAGTTGCCCGACCTGACCGGCGTGACCACGTTCATGCCGCCGACCTGCCAGGGCTCCTCCCAGTAGACCTCTCCGTTCTCGGGGTTGAGAGACACCAGTGCAGACGGGTGCCAGATGATCAACTGGCGGACGCCGCCCGCCTCGTAGATGATCGGCGCCGCCCGGCTGCCGCCGGTCACTTCCAGGGACCGCCACAACTCCGCGCCGGTGTACTTGTCGAACGAGACGACGAGGGCATCCGGCTCCCCGCCGACAACCGTAATGAGCTGGTCCCCGTCCACGAGCGGCGCGCTGGAGCTGCCGGTCTCCGGCATGCTGGCGTCGTATTCCGCGAGGTAGTTGCGGTGCCAGATGACGGCGCCGGTCTCGACGTCGAGACACCAGAGCAGCCCGGTGGCGCCGAGCACGTAGACGCGGTCCCCGTCGACCGTCGGCGTGGCCATCGGGCCGGCCGCGTACGACAGCATGAGCGTGCGGTAGGTCGTGCCCCAGGAGTACGTCCAGAGGATCTCGCCGGTCTCCTCGTCGAGCGCCAGCACCCGTTCGGTGCCGTCGACCGTGCGCGACTCCGGGTCCTCGTGCCAGTCGGTGACGAACACGCGGCCGTCGGCCACGGCCGGCCCGCCGAAGCCGTTGCCGATCGGGACGCTCCAGGTTACCTTGAGGCCGTCTTCGGGAAAGCGTTCGACGATGCCCGTCTCGCGCCAGACGCCGCTGCGGTCCGGCCCCCACCACTGCGGCCAGTCCTCGGCGTGCAGTCCGCTGCCCGTCAGGGCGACCAGGCCGGCGCCGAGCGCCAGCGCTATCCCGTGCCGCACGTGCTCCTCCTTGATGACGCAATAAGCATATAGGCGGCATACCTCTCGCGCCTGCCCTGCTCCTGGCGCGGTCACTGCTCCAGCGCCGGCAGCAGCACCTGGCGCACCCAGGCGAACTCCGGTTCGATATCGAGCGCCTGCAGGTAGTATCGCCGTGCAGCGTCCGCGTCACCACGCCTGACCGCAACCTGTCCCAGCCACGCGTACGCATCGATGCGCCCCCAACGCGGCCACGGGCGACCGGGCGGCTCCGTGCGGAACGCCGCGGCGGCCCGCAGCAGCAGTGCCTCGGCCCGGTCTTCGCCGCCGCCGAACGCCCTGGGCGTGTTCAGCTTGCCGATGCCGTCGAGCAGCAGCACGCGGGGATTATTCGGTTCGAGCTCCGCGGCGCGCGCGGACGCGCGACCCGCCCGCGTGCCGAGGAACGCCGCTCTCAGGCGGGACTGGCTGATCTGCAGGCCGTAGACGCTGGCCATCAGCGCGTGAGATTCCGCGTTGGCGTCGTTTTCCGCGACATCTGCGCCCAGCAGCTCCAATGCTTCGTCGAGCAGCGCCTCCCGCTCATCGTCGGCCGAGCTGTCCGTGAGGAAGAACAGCCGCCAGTTGAGGTAGGCGACGGTGTAGCGCGCGATCGATCGCTGGTCGTCCGTCAGCTGGGAGCCCAGCAGCTCCTTGACAGCCGTTCGCGCGGACCGCATTCCCGAGGCGTCGCCCAGCACGTACGCCCGCTCGATCCGCTCGACGACTCCGGGCCAGACTTCCGCAAACTCCGCCCCCGTGGCCGGCGCCGCCAGCAGGGCGACCATGCCGAAGGCAAACACCGCACTTTCCGTTCGCCGCATGAGATACCTCTTCTTCTGGTAGCTAGCGCAACGACACCGTCATTCCGAAATATACGGCCCGCGGCAACGCGACCGCGACGGGCCTGCGTTCGGCGTAGTCGGGCGAGTAGGCGTAATCCAGCACGTTGTCCCGGCCCAGCGCGTTCGTGACCGCGGCGAACAGGATCGGACCGAACGGCGTAATGATGTCCATGCCGAGGTCGAGCCGTTCGTAGCGCGGCGCGCGGTCCGAGTTGATGGCGCCGTAGACCGGCACGTATCCCAGCTCGCCTGGTCTCGCGGCCACGACGGGCGTGAATGGCCGTCCGGACGCTGTACGCCAGCTCGCCGAGGCGGTCACGGTGTCTGTCACCGCGACCGTCGCCGTCGCGCGCAGCCCGTGGGGAATCGCGAAGTGGGGCGTCCACGTTCCCGTTTCCGGGACGTCGAGGCCGCGTGACGCCTCTACCGTCGACGTCCATCTGCGCCGGGTGTGCAGCCAACCGTAGACGGCTTCCACACTCAGGTTCCGCCAGCCCTTCCGTGCGTACAGGTCGACGCCGCGGGCAGCGCCGTACCCCGTGGACGAGAACGTCCTCGCCGGGTACTCGAGCGGTAGATCACGATAGCGCTTGTAATACGCCTCCACACGCAACTGCAGCGACTCGTCCGGGGCCGCGTACTCGTAGCCGCCCACCCAGTGGTACGCCTTCATCGGCTCCAGGGCAGCCGATCCGCGGTAGGAGCCGTAGTAGCTGCCCGTCCCGGGAGCCTGGTGGTAGACGCCCCAGGCGACGCGGAGCCGCTGGCGTTCCCCGGTTCTGACGAGCAGGCCCAGCCGCGGGTCAATCCTGGTGGCGCCGGCGCGGTCGAACCGGTCGATGCGCACGCCGAGGTTTGGCACGAGCACTCCCGGCGCGCCCTCGAACTCGACGTAGGAGCCGGAGTGCCAGTCGTCGAACGCGACGTCGAACGACGACACACCCCGCACGCCACCGACGTCGACGCTCGTGTGCGGCGCACGTCCCGCGAAGGCGTGGCGCGACCTGCTCCCGTCGGTCCCGAAACGAACGGTCCCGGCGGCGGTGATGCGGGACACGTCGAAGCGCCAGGACTGCCGGCGATCGGCCTGCTGGATGTCGAGCGCACCGGCATGTGTGCCGCTGCGGTACTCGGTCACGGCCAACGTCGCGCCCGCGCGCCATCCGCCCGCGGACAGCTTGTCCCAGCGCAGGTACGCCAGGTCGTTCGCATTCGCCGATTCCAGGAAGCCCCGGAACGCTTCCCGCTCGATCTCGATGCCGACGTTCTCCCGCAGCGACATCCCGAACACCTTGAACGATCCGAGCGCCGGTGATTCGTAGTGGCCGCTGGCGTTCACATCCCGGGAATCCGGATGGCGGGTGAACGCCCGCGGCGACCGGTTCAAGCGGAACATCGGGCCTGTCTCCGACCAGTTACCGGAGACGCGTACGCCGCCCTGATCGCGTACAGGCAGGGATGCATTGCCGGAAACGCCGCTCAGCGCCAGCGTCGCCCCTGCCGCGGGCGCCGCCGGCCGTCCCAGGCCGCTCATCTCCAGCACGCCGCTCAGCGCGTTCCCGTACCGTGCCGGAAAGCCGCCGGAACTGAAGGCGATTCCGCTCGTCAGAAACGGATCCACGGTTCCACGGATACCGCCGGTTACCGTCTCGTAGCGGTAGGGGTGGTACAGCACGGCCTCGTCGAGCATCGTGAGCACTTCGTTCGAATCGCCGCCGCGCACGAACAACCCGGCTTCGTCGTTGAGTTGATTCACCCCGGCCAGGTTCTGGACGTAGAGCATCACGTCGGCCTGCGCGCCCGGAAGCCGCACGACGTCGAGGGCTTCGAACGCCTGCACCGAGGGAGCCGCGTCTTCGGGCGCGGGCGCCGCGACCTCGACCGTCTCCGCCAGGTCGGCAGGCTCCATCAACACCTCGACGTCCAGTGCGGAGCCGTCGAGCTCGAGCAGCACTTCCGACGACCAGTATCCGGGAGCGAAGGCGACGAGCACGCGGGATCCCGTCTCCCCGGTGCGCAGGACGAAGCGGCCCTGCGCATCGGTTGCCTCGAGGGTCTGGCTGCCCTGCATGTAGACCTGCACGCCGGCGAGCGGCCGCCCATCCCTGTCCGTCACGACGCCCCGAATTACGGTCTCCTGCTGGTGGGTTGTCTCACTCACGGCGGCCTGGCCGGTTAGCGGCAGCGCGACAATCATCCAGCACAGGATGCGTCCGAGTCGCGCGCCACGGCGAGTCCTCTCAACCATAGAAACTCTTAAAACGAGAGTTACTTTATAAACTAGAGTTATCTGGATCGACTGTCAACCATTTTCCTGTCCATGCAATCCCTGCGGCGATGTTAGGCTTACGACAGAA
This sequence comes from Vicinamibacterales bacterium, assembly GCA_965207665.1. Lineage (GTDB taxonomy): Bacteria > Acidobacteriota > Vicinamibacteria > Vicinamibacterales > UBA8438 > JAAXGX01. Next base: position 136,224 of record CBDBMV010000002.1, on the reverse strand, counting down.
GCAGGACAGAGGGAGAAGCGACATGATGAGGCAGGCGCAATCCCGGGTGAGCATCCTGCTCGCCATCGTGGCGGCGGGCGTGTTCGCAATCCTCGTGTTCGGCCAGCCGGAGACCACGGCGGCTGTCCAGAGCAACTTCACCGGCGGCGAGCCGAGCCGGCCGGACTCGTCCGACATGCGGGCGCTCCGCCTGCGCTTCGAGGCCGGGGTCCGCTCGAACTGGCACAGCCATGGCGGCTGGCAGATCCTGGCGGCCGAAGAGGGTCGCGGCCGCACGCAGGTGCGCGGCGGCGAGATCATCGAGCTGGTGCCCGGCGGGAGTCCAGTCTTCGCGGCCGCGGGCGTCGTGCACTGGCACGGGGCCTCGCCGGACGAGCACGTGGTGCAGCTCACCGTCCTCGGCGGCGCCGGCGACAGACCGACCTCCTGGTTCGGCCCGGTGACCGAAGAGGAGTACCGCGGGGAGTAGCCAGCCCGCGGCTGCCGTTCGTCCCGCGAACGGTTGTTGTCAGCCCGGCCGCCGGCACGCGAACATCTCGTGCCGGCCGGGCTCCACGTCAGAGAGGACCAGCGGCACGCTGCGCGCCTCGAAGCCGACTTCCGCCAGCAGCGACAGCCACAGCTCGCGGGGGAACAGCCCCTCGACGTGGCGGTCCTGCACGGTGCGCACGCTGCCGTCGCGCTCCCTGAGCAGGAAGGCGTAGTCGGCCAGGTACTGCGTGTCGGACGGATCCGGGTCCCACACCCATTCCAGGTAGCGCAACCCGCGCGGGCATTCCTCGCCGGCATGCGGCGCGCGCCGTTCGTCGCAGCCGCCTGAGGTCGTGCCCGCCCGGAAGTTCTCCCGCACGTAGTCCGGCGCGAAGAGCGCCGCGCCGCCGGCCCGGCAGTGGATCCAGGCCGTCTCCATGGCGCGCCGCAGGTCGGCCTCCGTCGTCATGTAGCAGACCGCATCGTGGACGAAGACCGCGTCGAAGGTGCGGTTCAGGCGCAGCGTCCGCATGTCGCCGCGGTGGTGCTCGCACTCCGGGTTGAGCGCGCGGTTGACCTCCAGCATGCCGGGGGAGAGATCGCTCAGGACGAGCCGGGCAAAGCGCCGCTTCATGTGCGACGCGTTGTTGCCGCCGCCGCTGCCCAGTTCCAGGAGCGACTCGATGGGCCGGTCGCAGGCGCCGGCGAGCAGATCGCTGTAGACGCCGGCCTCCTCGGCGTAGTCGGCCGGATCATCCAGCAGCGGCCACCAGGCCGCCAGCTCGTCGTACAGCTCCAAGGATGCGGCTACTTACTTCGACGCGGACTCCATGGCCGCTTCCTCCGCACGTGAACCACGCAGCGCGTTCGGCAGGAAGTAGTTGCCTTCGTGGCACGCGTACTCGTAGATCGAGCCGTCCAGCACCGTCATCGGCATCGACGTCGTCCAGGAGCTGGTCCAGATGGTGGGATCCGTCACGGTCACCTGGTAGTCGATGGTGTCAGCGTCCACGCGGGTGAACCGCTCCACCACGTGGAGATGCTCGCTTCCGGCCGACACCGTGCCGATGCGGTGCGGGATCTTGCCGGTGAAGTTGCGGCTCTCGACGACCAGCGTGTCACCGTCCCAGTAGCCGCGCGAGTCGCCCATCCACTGCCGTATCGAAGGATCGGGATGCGGGCTGCCGTCCAGCGGGATGATGCGCGCGTCGTGGATCATCTCGACCATGATCACGACGTGGTCCGGCGTCTGGAGGATCTGGTAGTTGTGGTTGTAGAACCCCGGCGTCATCGCCCCCGGCATGCCGCGCGTGATGCAGCGGTCGTAGGCGTTGAACTCGAGGTAGGTGTCGAAGCTCGCGCCGCCGATGGAGCTGTAGGAGCTCTTCGCGGTGCGTTGCAGCTCCTGCTCGGAGGGCGTCGACGCCGGCAGCCGGCCGTCCGGCGGGTCCACGATGAGCGAGGTCGCCTTCGACAGCTCGCCCTGCTCCAGCCAGTAATCGTTGTAGAAGCCGACCGGGTCGCCGCTCGGGCGGTCGTCGCTCAGGCCCGCCTCGGGGTTGCGCAGCGCCCACTCCTCGTCCGTCAGCTCCGTCTTGCCGGCCAGGTCCGCGGGACGCTCCAGGGGCGTCGTGGTCTTGTTCGACCAGACTCCCTGCAGGTCCGGATGGCCCCAGTCCGTCCTGGGCGCGTTCCAGCCGGCCTCCGACTGCGCCGCGGCGGGCGCGGGCGCGAGCAGCAGCGGGATTAACAGCGCCAACAGCGCAGCAATGGTACGTAGATTCATTACAACCTCCCCTGGTTCACTCTGACGAACGTAACGGCCAGCTACCGGTTCTGCAGGCTGACGGGCCGGCTGCCGCTGCCGCCCTCGACGGCGGGGTCGGGCATCGCGTGCCGCACCGCCATCCGCCAGCCGTCCGGCGTCTTGACGTACTCGTCGTGGTAGATGCCGGTGTCGGTGACGACGAGCGGCTCGGCGGTCGGGTCGAAGCCCATCCAGTACACCTTGCCCGTGGCGCCGCCATTCCCGTCGGGCAGGATCACCCAACTGCTGTTCCAGTGGCGGTAGTTGTAATTTTCCGGACGCGGCGCGAACGTCTCGGTCCGGTACTGGCGGATCTCCTCGCGGCCGACCCACTCGCCGTAGTCGGCGATGCGGAAGATGCCGTCGTCGGCGAAGACGTTCACCCACATGTCGGCGTTGCCGAGGTCGCTGCCCTGGCTGTACTGCGAGGCCAGTTGCTGGATCTCGGCCAGGTCCGCGCCGGTCAGCTCGGCCGAGCCGGCATCCTCCGCCTCCGCCGTGGGCTCCACCTGCATGCTCACGCAGCCGAAACCGACCGCGCCGATCAGGATCCCCGTCAACAGATACAGAATTTTCTCTCCGCGCATGGTTCCTCCTATTACGGGACGCAACGGTTCTCTCCGCCCGGCGGGGCGATGCGGTGCACTTGGTGGCAACCGTAGCACGCCTCGGCGAGGCGCGTGGTGAGCTCGATCACCTGCTCCTGATCCTCCGCCCGGGCGGCTTCCTGCACGTCCCTCGCCACCGCCCGCAGGCGTCCGATGCCGGTCACGAAGTCGGCCTGCTCCAGAGGCACGGGCCGGCCGTTGGTGCAGACGCGGCCGGGTTTCATCACGAGATCAGTGGCCTCCTCGATCGCGATGCCGGCGTTCTCCACAACCTCCCACCCGGTGTAGATGCCGGCGCCCCAGTCGACCCAGGAGAAGCTGCCGCTCCCGGGCTCGTAGATCGGCTTCGGCTCCGCCGGGTCCTGCCCCTGAACGTTGAAGATGATGTTCGAGTTCGGAAACATGATGGCGCGCATGAGCTGCGCCAGGTTCGCGGTCGGCGGCCCGGAGGCCGGTGCCTGGGCCGTGACGACCCCCGCCGCAAGCATCAGACAGAGCGCCGTACCGATTGCCCGCATCGTGTCTCCCCGTTATCGGCTACCCGCGCCTAGCGCGAGCGCCGGCCGGCCGCTTCCAGGGCGCGTTCGCCGCCCAGGATATTGGGCATGCTGTAGTTGCCCTCGTGGCAGGCGTATTCGTACAGGTTGCCGTCGGTCATCACGAACGGAAATTCGCCCGAGTAGCTCCGCGTCCAGCGGCTGGGATCCTCGACCGTGAACTGGTAGTTGATGGTGTCGTCGGAGACCCGCGTGAACCGCTCGACGATGCGGATAGTGTCGTCGGTGCGGCCGTTCGAGGCGCGGATCTCGAACTCGTCGGCGCCCTGCACGCCGGGCTCGCCCTCGGTGCGCTGGATGTTCGTCGTTTCGACGACCAGCGTGTCGCCTTCCCAGCGGCCCCGCATGTCGCCCAGGTACTGCCGGATGTGCGACGGCAGGTGCGGCCGCCCGTCCAGCGGGATGATCCGCGTGTCGTGGATCATTTCCACCTCGATGGCGATGAAGTCCTGCGTCTGGAAGATCATGTACGTGTTGTTGTACGGCCCCGGCATCATCGGCGGGCCGGCCGACCAGACGATGCAGCGGTCGTTGAGCTGCAGGTCCGTGTAGGAGTCGGCCTCTCCGCGGGTCAGGCGCTCCTCGGCGCGCCGCTTCGCGTACGCTTCATATTCCGGCGTGACCGGCGGGATGCGCCCGTCGGGCGGGTCGACGATCAGGGACGTACGCTCGGTCGGCCGCGTGCCGAAGTCCAGCCAGAAATTGTTGTAGGCGCCCACGTCGCCGCCCGCCACGGTCGTCTGCGGCGGCGCGTGCAGCAGCCGGTCGTTGCGCTCGATGCGCTCGCGCTCCAGCCGTTCTATTTCTTCGGCGCTGAGGAATTCCTGTCCGGCCAGCTCCTCGGGACGTTGCACCGGCGTGATGGTCTTGTTCGTGTAGGTGCCCATCAGGTCCGGGTCGCCCCACGGCGTCCTCGGCATGGTCCACCCGTCCGCTTCCTGGCCCGCGGCGGCGACCGGCGCCAGGACGACGAGCACGACGACGCTCAACGATGCAACAAGGCAACGATACGGCATTCCGCACCTCCTGGAACGCGGTCGATCATACACCCGCCGCCGCCGAGCGACGCGGTTGCGTTGCGATCATGCCGGACGCGTTTGGCCATTTGCGCATTTCGATGTATCGTTTCGATGCACATCAAGGGAACCCATTCCCTCGCCGACGACGGAGGTCTGTCTGATGAAGCGCAATCGGCATCTCGTAGCGGCTGCGGTTTCGAGCAGCCTGTGCGTGTTGGCAACGGCGGCGCTGCTGGCGTTCGCGGCGCCCGCGGCCGCCCAGTCCACACCGGAGGCGATGGACGTCACCTACAACAAGGACATCGCACCCATCCTGCAGCGGAGCTGCCAGCGCTGCCACCGGCCCGAGTCCGTGGCGCCGATGTCGCTGCTGACCTACGAGCAGGTGCGTCCGTGGGCGCGGTCGATCAAGCACCGCACCGGCCTGCGCGACAAGCCCGAGGCCATGCCGCCCTGGTACATCGAGAAGGACGTCGGCATCCAGCGCTTCAAGGGCGATATCTCGCTGACCGAAGAGGAGATCGCCAAGATCGCGTGGTGGGCGGACAACGGCGCGCCGCGCGGCAACCCGGCCGACCTGCCGCCGCCGCTGGAGTTCACCAGCGCCAGCGAATGGCAAATCGGCGAGCCCGACCTGATCCTGTCCTCGCCGGACATCGAAGTCGCCGCGCGGGCGCCCGACTGGTGGGGACCGACGGGCGAGGTGCTGACCGGGATGACCGAGGACCGCTACGTTGCCGCGATCGAGATGAAGGAGATCAACAACGCGGAGCCGACCCCCAACAAGCAGACGGTCGGCGGCACCTACGTCATTCACCACATGGTGCTGACCGCGCTGGACGCGGACGGCAAGCCGACGGAGGACGCGGCGACCAGCGCCGGCTGGCCGGTGCACGAGGTCGGCCGCAACGCGGACTTCTTCCATCCGGAGGCGGGACGGCTGCTGAAGGCCGGCTCGAAGTTCTACTTCCCCTCCACGCACCTGCACTCCAACGGCCGGCATACCATCGCCCGCCTCGACATCGGCCTGAAGTTCCACCCCAAGGGCTACGAGCCGAAGTTCGAGCTCACGCGCATCGGCCCGTCGACGCCGTACATCGACCTGAAGGGGATGGAGGCCGGCCAGGAGTTCGAGGCCCTCGGGGCGCTGATGGAGAACACGCTGCTCACCATCTTCGAGCCGCACCTGCACGCGGCGGGCGTGCGGATGTGCCTGGAGGCCGTCTACGGCTCGCAGGTGGAGACGCTGAACTGCGCCGGCTACAACCACAGTTGGGTGACCGTCTACACCTACGACGACGATGCCGCCCCGTTGCTGCCCAAGGGCACGATCCTGCGCACCAGGGCCTGGTTCGACACGACGCCGGCCAACAAGAACATCGCCGACCCGCGCAACTGGACCGGCATGGGCCACCGCTCGGTGGACCAGATGCTGCTGCACCTGGGGCGCGGCATCGAGCTGTCGGACGAAGAGTTCGAGCTGGCGATGGCCGAGCGGATCGAGCGGCTCGACCTGCAGCCGGGGCAGCTCGTCCCGGGCTGTCCGCTCTGTCCGCTGGCTGGCGCCAGCGACGAGTCGGATGCTGCCGAGGCTGACGGCAACCAGCAGTAGCAGGCGAGTAGCACAGATGTCCACGCTGAGAATCGGACTGGCGCTCGGGGTGTTCCTGTTCGCCGGCGGCATGGCCGAAGCCCAGGTGTCGCCCGCGCCGTACGAGAACATCGCGCCCGCCTACGAAGGCTGGGAGCAGAACCCGGACGGCTCGTTCAACCTCGTGTTCGGCTACATGAACCGCAACTGGGACAAGGCGATCGACGTGCCGATCGGCCCGGACAACAACGTCGAGCCGGGCGGCCCGGATCAGGGCCAGCCGACGCGTTTCCTCCCGCGGCGCAGCCGCTTCCTGTTCCGGGTGCGCGTTCCCGCCGACTTCGGCGACAAGGAAGTGGTGTGGACGCTGACCAGCGCCGGCCAGACCGAGCGCGCGTACGGCACGCTGCGGCCGGACTACTTCATCGATGACATCGTCATCATGAACAACAACGGTGCGGGAGGACCCGCCGGCGGCGCCTACAACATCGCCGGCAACGTCGCGCCCGAGCTGACGGTGGACGGTGAAACGACGCGCCGCGTCAAGGTCGGCCAGCCAGTGACGTTGACGGCCCACGCGAGCGACGACGGCGTGCCGAAGCGGCGGCCCATGCGGCCGCCGCCGGCCAGCGGCAGCGTTGGGGGCACGCCCGACAGCGCGAGCGGGCTGCGCTTCGCCTGGTTCGTCTACCGCGGCGAGGGACAGGTCACCTTCGATCCGCCGCAGTTCAACGTGTGGGAGGATCCGCGGCCCGGCGCCAACACGCCGTGGTCGCGCGGCTGGGAGCCGCCGCCGCTGCCCGAGGACGGCCGCTGGGTGGTCGACGCGACCTTTGCCGAGCCCGGCGCCTACGTGCTGCGGGCGGAAGCCCACGACGGCGGGCTCGACACCGTCCAGGACGTGACGTTCATCGTCGAGCCCTAGCCCGCCGCCTGGTCCTCCGGCGCGTCACTCCCCGGCGCTGCGCGCGCCGCTCAGGATGTTCATCATGCCGTAGTTGCCCTCGTGGCAGGCATACTCGAAGACCGCGCCCTCGTCGGTCCGCGCCAACGGAATCGAGGCGCTGAACGGCTGCGTGAACATCGCCGGGTTGTCGTAGGTGTACTCGTAGATCAGCATGTCGGCGTTCACGCGGGTCAGCCGCTCGGTCAACTGCATCGACTCGCCCGTGCCGACCACATTCATCCAACTGATGTTGTAGCCGCGCTTGGGGGTGTAATTCGAGCTCTCGATGACCAGCGTGTCGCCCTCCCAGCGCGCGCGCGAGTCGCCCATCCACTGCCGGATATGGGACGGCAGGTGCGGCCGGCCGTCGAGCGGAATGATGCGCGCGTCGTGCACCATCTCGGTGAAGATCACGACATGGTCGGGCGTCTGGAACACCTGCAGGTAGTTGTTGTAGGAGGCCGGCACGATCGGCGGTCCCGCGTTGAAGCCCAGGATGCAGCGTTCGGCCAGGCCGCGGTCCTCGGGCCCTGCCATGCCAATGCCGCCGCCCAGCACCCGCACCGGGTAGCCGCCGGCGGCGTCATGCGCCGCACGCCGCTGCTCTTCCGCGGCGGTGACGGGCGGAATGCGGCCGTCCGGCGGATCCACGATGAGCGACGACTGGAGGGTGTCCGCCACGGTCGTTCCGAACTCGAACCAGAAGTGGTTGTAGTTGGGCGGCGTCAGGCTGTCGCGGTTGACCTCGTCGTTGAACAGCTCGGCGGCCCGCTGCTCCAGGACGGCGGCCTCCTCCTCCGTCAGCACCGCCCGATCGCCCAGCTCGACGGGCCGCTGCAGCGGTATCGCGCTGCCGAAGTCGTAGACCCCCTGCAGGTCCGGCGCGCCCCACGCGGTGCGCGGGATTTCACCGGCCGGTGCGGCGGACTGCGCGGCGGAAACCGCGGGGAGAACGAGAAGCACGGACGCGAGCGCAACGTTTCTTGTCGACACGGCTGCCCCCTTGCAAAAAACCCGGGACTGTCAGATGGCCCAGTATATACCCACCCGCCGCCGCCGCCGGGCCGAACTTCCTCCAGCGAGGCGCCTCAGGCGGGCGCCTGCTCCCCCGGCGCGGTGAAAGCTTCGCCCGAGCGCACGAGGGCGAAGCGGGCGCTGATCGGCCCGATCATCTCGAATATCGCGACCGACGCCAGCACCACCGTCGAGACCGCCGGACCGAACGTCTCGTAGCGCGCCTCGATGGCCAGCGTCAGGCCGACCGCCAGGCCGGCCTGGGCCAGCAGCCCGAACCCCAGGTAGCGCTGGACGCTGGGCTCGAGTCGCAGCCAGCGCGCGCCGGCCACCGCGCCGACGAACTTGCCGACCGAGCGGCCGCCCACGTAGACCATCCCCACCACGCCCATCGCGGGCACCAGCGCCAGGTCCAGGTCGGCGCCGGCCAGCACGAAGAAGATCGCGTAGAACGGCGGGTCGGTGCCGGCCAGCGTGCTGAACAGGGGGCGGCTGCGGCGCGACAGGTTCACCATGGTCGCCCCCACGGCCAGGCTGGCGACCAGAGGCGACAGCTCCAGCAGGCGCGACACGCCGACGCAGAGCAGGATGGAGCCGGCCAGCAGGATCAGCATCTCGCCGGTCTCCTTCACCTGCGTGGACCAGCCGGCCAGCAGCATCCCCACCAGGTAGCCCCACGCCGCGGATCCGACGAGCTGCCAGACCAGCGGGAACACCGCCAGGTACAAGGCGTCGAAGAGCGACCGCCCGCCGATGCCCGAGGTGAGGTCGATCAGCGCCGCCGCGCCGGCGTACGCGGTGATGCAGAAAAGGTTGTTCACCGCGATGATGCCGAGCAGGTTGTCCGTCAGGGGGCCGGAGCTGTCGCACTCGCGGATGACCATCAGCGTGGAGGCGGGGGCGGTGGCGATGGCGACGGCGCCCAGCAGCAGCGCCACCTGCCACGGCTGACCCAGCACCAGGACGCCGATGGTGACGAGCGCCGACGCCAGCACGGACTCCACGAGCGTCAGGTACAGGAACTGGCGGCCCAGGCGCCGGAACCGCGAGAACTCGAAGACGGATCCGATGGAGAAGAGGATGAGGCCGAGCGCGACCTCGCTCAGCACCTCCAGCGCCAGCAGGTTCTCGGCCGAGACCCAGCCCAGTATGGACGGCCCAAGCGCGATGCCGGCCAGGATGTAGCCGGTGACCTCCGGTATCCGCAGGACCTTGACCAGGTGCCCGGCCAGCAGCGCGAGCAGCAGGATCAGGCCGAGAGACGTCAGTTCGTCCATAAACTGACGCTACCGCAGGAGGAGGCCAAATCGGCGGCCGGCGCGTTCGAGCTCGACGAAGGCGGCCGTTCCGCGGTCGGGCGCCAGGACGTCGCGCACCTGGTCCGCATCGACGATCTCGACGCCGTCGATGCGCAGCAGTCGGTCGCCGGCGCGGATGCCCGCGTCGGCCGCACGGCTGTCCGCGGCGACGGTGTCCACGGTCAGCCCCTGCGCCGGCGGTTGCCAGACCAGGCCTGCCGCGCCCGCGGGCTCGCCCTCGTCGTCGCCCGCGGCGCCCGCCGCCGGCAGCAGGATGCTGACGACCTCGCCGTGGCGGTCCACCGTCAGGAGGAAGATGCCGCGGGTGGCCTCGTCCACGAGCGGCCACAGTTGCTCGATGTCCGCGGCGGGGAACGTGTTGAACGCCACCAGCACGTCGCCCGGTTCCAGCCCCGCCTCGTCCGCCCGGTAGCCGGCCCAGACTTCGCGCACGAGTAGCCCGGCGTGGAGCGCGAAGTACTCCTGCTCGGGCACGGTGAGCGACTCGAGCCGCAACCCGTAGTGCCGCAGCAACTGTCCCTCCAGGGACTGCGCGTCGCGCAGGATCTCGGCGACGCCGTCGGCGGCGACGGCGGTGAAGCGCTCCCCGCAAGGCGTGACGACGGCAAGCAAGTTCCCGTCGAGGTCGAACAGCCCGCCCCCCGCCATCTCGCGGGACCAGGCGACGTTGGTCAGCACCTCGTCGACCGTCCGGCCGCCGCAGCGCACCTGCGCCGTGCCGAAGTAGTGCGCCGGCGTGAAGCTGGCCCGGCGGTCGCGCCACCACAGGGCGATGGTCCACTCGCCGCGTGACAGCAGCCGCGTCGCGCCGCGCCGCGGCGGCGTCAGCCCGGCCACCGGCGAAATGCGCAGCGCGGCAAGCGGCAGGTCGGGTCCGGTCACTTCCGTGACCACGCCCACGTCGCCGGACGGCGTGCCGACCGTCGCCGCGTCGGGGAAGCGTGGCTCGATGCGCGTGGTCAGGACGAGGCCGTCCTCCCAGACGATGCCGCTGCGGTCCAGGCCCGGCACGTCCACGACGTTCGCTTCCAGGTCGCCGGCCACGGTCGCGAAGTACTCGGCCATGTCGTCGACCGAGCGGCGTTGGGACAGGCTGGCCAGGCGGCTGAGCTCCGCCTGGGACGGCGCGGGCAGCGGATCGTCGAACGACTGTTCCCCTGGCCGCAGCAGGGTGCCGACAACGAGAATCCCGGCGGCCACGGCGGCCAGGGTCACGATGTAACGGCGGTTGGTCCTGTTCACGGGCAGGTATTACGGGGCGGGGCCGCCGGGTGGCGGCCACCGCCCTCGGTGGAGATGCGCGCCGGTCGGCACGCTGAACGCAAAGGGAGGCGCGCGGCGCGCCCCGGCGCTATCGTCCGGCTTCCGCGGCGGCATCCCGGACGCGGGAGCCGCTCAGGATGTTGGTCATGCCGTAGTTGCCTTCGTGACAGGCGTACTCGACCAGCTCGTACTGCCCGTCATCCTTCTCGAACCGGAACATCGCGGTCCACGGCCGGGTCCAGACCTGCGGATCGTCGATCGTGAACTGGTACTCCAGCATGCCCGGGCCGACGCGGCGGTAGCGCTCGGTCAGCTTCAGGTCTCCGGTGGAGCCCCGGTACGACGACCGGCCGTTGAAGTTGGTCGTCTCGATGACCAGCGTGTCGCCGTCCCAGCGGCCCTGCGGTACGCCGAGCCAGAGCTCCAGCCCCGCTCCCGCTTCCGGCTGCGGCGTGGTCGGAATGACCCGCGTCTCGTGGATCATCTCCTTGGTGATGGCGACGTAACCGGGACCCTGCACGATCTGCAGGCCGTTGTTGTAGACCGAGGGGAACATCATGCCCGGCAGGCCGCGCGTGATGCAGCGCACGTACGGCGTCAGGTCCTCTGGACCGGCGGACGGACCGCGTACATACGCCCGGGCGTCCAGTTGCGCCTGCGCCGCCAGCTCCTCGCCTTCCGGCGTCAGCGGCGGGATGCGGCCGTCGGGCGGGTCGATGACCATGGCTACCTGCGTGGAGACGGACTGGTTGCCGTAGCCCAGCGTCGTGTCGCGCCACTCCCGGTCGTAGCCCCAGATGCTGCCGAGCGTGCCGCCCTCGCGCCGCGCCACGGCTTCCTCGGGCGTCAACTCCGCCGCGTCCACGCCCTCCGGGCGCTCCAGCGGGATGCCGTGCGACGAGTTGCTGTGCCACACGCCCTGCAGGTCGGGCTCGCCCCAGGAGGTCTGCGGCGCGTCGTACGGCCCCTGGTCCAGCGCGACCACGGGCGCCAGGTCGACCTCCACGCCGGCGAATCCGGTCTCGATCACCTCGACGCGCACGTTGTCGGGACCGACGACATACGCCTGTCGGGCCGAGGTGCGGGCGTTCTCCGGGACCAGCGGATCCTGCGTGAAGCGCACGCCGCGCTGACGCATGTCGGGCGCGGCCGTGTCGAGGTCGTCAACCATGAACGCGACATGGTCTATGGCGCGACCCTGTGTGGTGGCCGGCGCAGCTCCCTCGGGGTGCTCCATCGCCATCAGCCAGACGTCGCCGAACAGCAGGCCGTCGAGCATGCCGCGCATCGAGGCCGGCTCGCCGCCCATCACGTCGCGGTACCAGGCCAGCGTTTCCTCAGGATTCGTGGCGCTCAGGTGGATGTGGTGGAAGCCAAGGTACTCGTTGTCCTCGACGAGCTCGATGCGGGTGCCCCAGGGGTCGAAGATGAAGGCGATCTTGAAGAGCCCCGGGATGTCGCGCACCATCGAGCCGTCTTCGAACCGCTGCAGCCTGACGCCCGAGCCGCGCACGCCGACCGCCTCGAGCTCGGCCATCTTGGCGTCGAGGTCGGGGAACGAGAATCCGATGTGGTTGATGCCGGTGCCCTGGCTGCCGCCGGTCGTCGCCTGCGGCATGAACAGGATCTCCACGCCGCCGCAGTTCGCGGCGTCGTCGCGGTCGGCGATCGGCTGGCACTCCATGTGCTCGGAATACCACTCGACACCCTTCGCTGGGCTCGACGCGTTGATGTGCACGTGGTGGTAGTCGGCCGCGGCCGCCAGCGCGGGCGCCGCGATGAGCGTGACTGCCGTCAGGCATGCAATAGCGACACGATGCAGGGTCATGAGCGATACCTCCTCGCCGCGCGGCGCAACCGTACGTACGCCCCCGCGGACTGGTAGCCGGAAGCATATCAAAGACTGTCCCGATGGGCACGGGAAACCGAATACACTCTGGAACATGAACCGCACATCCGCGAGCAAGCTGGCGGCGCTGCTGCTCCTGGCCTGCGCCGCCCCGGCCGCGGCGGAGGAGAAGGCCCGCATCTTCGTCGACCAGTGGAGCCCGACGCGCTCGGTCCTCTACATCGCGGAAGCGGACGGCTCGGATCCCCGCAAGCTGTTGGCCGGCACAGACCGCGACTACAACGCGTCGTTCTCCCACGACGGCGAGTGGGTGGTGTTCACGTCCGAGCGCTACGGCTCGGCCGACATCTTCCGCGTGCGCACCGACGGGCTCGGCATGGAGCGGCTGACCGACGACCCGGCCTTCGACGACCAGGCGGCGCTGTCTCCGGACGGCGGACGGCTGGCGTTCGTCTCCACCCGCGCGCGCGGCTCCACCGACATCCACGTCCTGGAGCTGGCGACCGGCACGGTGCGCAACGTAACGGACGTGCCGGGCGGCGACTTCCGGCCGAGCTGGTCGCCCGACGGCGAGATGCTGGCGTTCTCGTCAGACCGCGGCGGCGGCTTCCCGAAGGCGGAGGGACGCTGGGAGCACGTCCACCCGGCGGCCGTGTACGTGATGGGCGCGGACGGGAAGGACGTGCGCCGGATCTCGCCGCAGGGCCGCCTGGCCGGCTCTCCAAAGTGGTCGGACGACGGCCGCCGCATCGTCTACTACGAGCTGGACGTGGCCGACACGTTCAACGCGCGCTGGCTGCCCTTGCAGGCCGGCGTGCACTCGCGCATCGTGTCCGTCGACGTCGCCACCGGCGAGCGCACCGAGCACGCCGCGGGCCGCGGCATGAAGCTGTCGCCCCAGTTCCTGGACCGCAACCGCATCGCCTGGCTCGCCAAGTCGGGAAGGCAGGCCGCGCTCGCGTTCAGCTCCGGCGAGACCGGCAGCGAGGGCGACATCGGCAACCCGTCGTGGTCGCACGACGGCCGCCGTGTCGTGTACCAGCAGGGGCCGATCGAAACCATCGCGGCGCCGCGCTCACCCGGAGAGGTGATCGCGGCCGCCGAGCCGGGCTACGAGCTGGTGTACGCCAGCGGCTTCCCGGCGGTGTCGCCCGACGGCAGGCACCTGGTCGTGAGCGAGCGGACCGGGCGCGGGCGCCCGGACGACCGCACCGGGCTGGCGGTCTGGAATACCGACGGGACGGACCCGCGGCGCATCTTCCGCGCCGAGGGCTCGGCGCTCGCGCCGCAGTGGTCGGCCGACGGGGAGTGGATCGTGTTTGGCGTCGGCAACTACTTCCTGGCGCGCACGCGCCCGGCGCACCTGATGATGGTGCGCGCGGACGGCTCCGACGGCCGGGTGCTCACCACGGGAGAGGGCAACGCCGGGTTCCCCAGCTTCTCGCCCGCCGGCGACGAGGTGGTGTACCGCTACTGGAGCGACACGGCGGGCGGCCTGCGCATCGTCAGCCTGAAGGACGGCAAGGTGCGGACGCTGACGACCGGCTACGACAATTTCCCAGTCTGGTCGCCGCGCGGTGACCGCATCGTCTTCAGCCGGCTGGCGGACGACGAGTTCGACATTTACACCATGCGGCCCGACGGCAGCGACGTGCGGCGGCTGACCACCTCGCCGGGCAACGACTCGCACCCCGCGTGGTCGGCCGACGGCGCGCACATCCTGTTCAGCAGCTCGCGCTACGGCTTCAAGGACGAGGCGCCGATGTCGGACATCCCGCAGCCCTACGGCGAGCTGTTCATCATGAACGCCGACGGCTCGGACCAGCGCGCGCTGACCGACAACCGCTGGGAAGAGGGCACCCCCGCCTGGCAGCCGGCGGCGCCCGGAAACTAGCGTGCAGCCGCGTCTTCGGCGCGCCCGGCGCTGAGGCTGTTCACCAGGCCGTAGTTCCCTTCGTGGCAGGCGTACTCGTATATCTGGTACGTCGGGTCCCGGTTCAGCGGCATGGCCACGGTCCAGGTGCGGGTGAACGAGCCGGGATCGTCGATCGTCACTTCGTAGTCGATCGTGTCGGGCCCGGACGGCGTGAGGCGCTCCACCAGGTGCAGCGCCTCGGTCTGTGGGAGGCCGCGGATGGCGCGCGTGGCGATGTTCGTGCCGATGGTTCCCTTGTCGTTGTAGTTGATCGTCTCGATCACCAGCGTGTCGCCCTCCCAGCGGCCGCGCGGGTCGCCGTTCCACTGCCGGATGTCGCCCGGCAGGTGCGGGCGGTCGAGCGGGATGATGCGGGCCTCGTGGATCATCTCGTAGTAGATCACCACGAAGGCGGACGATTGCAGGATCTGGTAGCCGGCGCCGTAGCCGCCCGGGAAGATGCCGCCGGGCACGCCGCGCGTGATGCAGCGCTCCCACGGCGTGTGGTTCAGCCAGGAATCGGTCAGGTTGACGAGGTTGTAGTCGCGTGTCGCCTCGGCCTCCGGACGCACCGGCACCCGTCCGCTCGGCGGGTCGACCACCATCGACCGGCGCGGCGCATTGCGCAGCGCGGCGGACGGGCCGTCCGCGAACCCGATCCGCTGGCCGTCCTGCCTGGGGCGGGCCGCGGCCGCGCGCAGGCGGTCCGGGTCGTTCGTGCCCGGGAACCAGTAGGCGAGCGGCGCAAGGCGTTCCAGGTCCGCGTCGTCAGGCGTCTCGAACGGCGTGTTGTCGTAGTTGGTCCAGATGCCCTGGATGTCGGGGTGGCCGTCCGGCGTGCGGGGCGGCGTCCAGGCGCCGGCCGCGGTGTCCTGTGCGACCGCCGTCGCGCCCCAACCGATGACAATCAGCCCGGCCGCGAACGCCGCGAGTGTTCGACTGCGCATCCCGTCCTCCCGGTTCGTTGCCCGCTACGCGAGTATGGACGATGATCGCCCACGAGGGCGGCGCGCGCAACCTGTCATGAAGCCCAGAATGATCCCGCTGCGGTACGAGAAGCCGGAGGAGGCGGACGTCGCCGCGCGGGCGCGCCGCTTCTACGAGGAAATGAACCGGCGCCGCACGGTGCGCGACTTCAGTCCCGAGCCGGTGCCGGCCGACGTGATCGAGGAGCTCGTGCGTGCGGCGTCCACGGCGCCTTCCGGCGCGCACCGCCAGCCGTGGACGTTCGTCGCGGTCTCGGACCCGGAGATCAAGCGCCGCATCCGCGTCGCCGCCGAGCGCGAGGAGCAGGAAAACTACAGCGGGCGGATGCCCGACGAATGGTTGCGCGCGCTGGAGCCGCTGGGCACGGACGAGCACAAGCCGTTCCTCGAAATCGCGCCCTGGCTGGTGGTGCTGTTCCGTCAGAACCACGGCGTGGGGCCGGACGGCGAGCACGTCCGCCACTACTACGTGGCCGAGTCGGTCGGCATCGCGGCGGGCATGTTCCTGACCGCGGTGCACCAGGCCGGGCTGGTGGCGCTGACGCACACACCCAGCCCGATGGGCTTCCTGCGGGAGATCCTGGAGCGACCCGCCAACGAGACGGCGTGCCTGCTGATGCCGGTCGGCTATCCCGCGGCCGGCGCGCAGGTGCCCGACCTGCGCCGCAAGCCGCTCGAAGACGTGCTCATCCTGCGGGAGCCCTGAGGCCGGCGGTCACTCCCCGACGGTGAACGCCACGGACGCGATCACCTCTTCCCAGAACAGCGCCAGCCGGCCGCCGCCGGCGCTCACGTCGAGGAACTGCCACGAGAGCTGGTCGTGTGTGTAGGTTGACGTCTCCTGCCGCATCGGCGTCCGCACCACATCCTTGTCCGGCGTGTAGTAGTAGGCGCCGAAGAGCGCCTCCTTGTTCTCGAAGTCGTATTCCTGCTGCGCCGCCCAGGTGGAGACGACAAACGTCCACGGGTCGGTGGCCAGGTCGATGAAGACGGTGTACGTGCCGGGCTCGATCGTCTGGCCGCCGAAGGTCAGCGGCGCCTCGGTGATGAGCTGGGTCGTCGTGTTGGCGCCCGCGCGCCAGAGGGGCGCGCCGTCGTTGAGGAACTCGCGGTAGTCGTCGGGGCCGAACAGGTCGCGGCCGCGCCGGATCGGCCGGCCGTAGGTGATCTCGATCCACCGTCCGCCGACGTATCCCGCGCGCTCGTCGTACGTGCCGCCCACTTGGGTGGCCGAGCGGCCCGCCGGGCTGGCGATGCGCTGCTCCTGCGCAAGCGTTGCCGCGGCGGCGACGCAGAGGATAAGGGCTGTCCAGGCGCTCGACGGTATCTTCATGCGGCCTCCACGCACCGAATTCTACGGGAGTAAGATACGGGCGTGATGCCCAAGAGAACATCGGCGCGAATTGCGGTCGGTCTGTCCATGGTCCTGGTCGGCGGCGCGCTGCTGCTGGCGCTGCCGGCGGCGCAGAGCGGCGGGGCGCCCAGCTACCGCGTCGACCCGTTCTGGCCCAAGCCGCTGCCCACCGAGACGGGCGCCGACGGGCTGGAGCGCCTGTGGGTGACCGGCATGGTGGGCGCGAGCTGCGTGGACTCGCGCGACCGCATCGTCACCGTCAACCGCGGCTTCCTGCCCAACGGCCTGCTGGCCCAGGAGGGCGACCAGTCGATCCCGTCGCCGCCCGTGGTCATCTACGACCGCGAGGGGAATGTGTCCGACAGTTGGGGCGACCCGACGCTGACCGAGGACGGCGCGGCCGCGACGCTGCCGCACGGCATCCACGGCTGCTTCGTCGACCACATGGACAACATCTGGATCGCCGGCAACTCCGACGGCGTGGTCCAGAAGTGGACGAACGACGGCTCGCGGATGCTGCTGCAGATCGGCACCAAGGGGCTGTGCGACGGCCCGCCCACGCTGCGTCCGAACGCGCCGTATCCCACCTGCGGCGAGCCGGGCAATAACACGAGCCGCACGCTGCTGAACGCCCCGGCCGACATCGCGGTCGACCCGGAGCCGGACCCGGTCACCGGCCAGCGGGGCTCGGTCTACGTGGCGGACGGCTACGGCAACCACCGCATGGTGGTGTTCGACGCCGAGGGCAACTACCTGCGCCAGTGGGGCTCGGCTGGCAGCGGCGAGGGGCAGTTCGTCGAAACCGGCGGCGGGCATCCGCACTGCGTCGTGCTCGGCAACGACGGCTTGGTCTATGCCTGCGACCGCGGCCAGAACCGCATCCAGGTGTTCGACCGCGTGGGCAACCTGGAGCGGATCATCCCGATCGATCCGCCCGCCTACGGCGAGGCAACGCTGCGGGCCACCGACATCGAGCTGTCGCGCGACCCCGAGCAGCGGCACATGTTCGTCGTCGACCTCGGCAGCAACCGCATCTGGATCCTGGAGCGCGAGAGCGGCGACATCGTGGGCAGCTTCGGCCGCTCCGGCCACATGGCCGGCGAGTTCACCTTCGTGCACACCATCGTGGCCGACTCCCACGGCGACCTGTACCTGGCCGAGACGGCCGGCGGCCGCCGCAACCAGAAGTTCACCCGGGTCGGGGGCTGACGGGAGAGCCGGCCTTGCTCCGCCGCAGACTGCAGTCCGTGCTCGCCAGCGTCATGCTGGCGCCGGAGCGCTGGCGCACCGGCGTGGCCTACAACCCGCTGGCCGCCCACATGGCGCGCAACCCGTATCCGTTCTACGACCGGCTGCGCACCCGGGACCCCGTGCACCACAGCCGGCTGATGGACGTGTGGATCTTCAGCCGCCACGCCGAGGTGGACGCCGTGCTGCGCGACTTCCGGCGCTTCTCGAGCGACCAGCGCAAGCGCGACCCGGCGCGCCGCCGCCGCAGCTCGCTGCCGCAGATGCCGGATCCGACCATCCTGTTCCTGGACCCGCCGGACCATACCCGCCTGCGCACGCTCGTCAACAAGGCGTTCACCCCGAAGGCTGTGGCCGCGCTCGAGCCGCGCATCCGGGAGATGGCGCACGAGCTGCTCGACGCCGCCGAGGACCCCGCCGGCTTCGACCTGATGGAGGGGCTCGCCAACCCGCTCCCGGTCATGGTCATCGCCGAGATGCTGGGTGTGCCGCCGGAAGAACGCGCGCAGTTCCGGGAATGGTCGAACCGGCGCGCCCGCATCCTCGAGCCGCTTATCGACGCGCGGACGCTGCGCATCGCCAACGAGGCCAGCGAGTCGCTCAACGGGTACTTCCGGTCGATCATCCAGGCGCGGCGCGGGGAGCCGCGCGACGACATCATCAGTGCGCTCGTCCACGTCGAGGAGGAGGGGGATCGGCTCACCGAGCGCGAGATGCTCGCCATGCTGCGGCTGCTGCTGGTGGCCGGCAACGAGACCACCACCAACCTGATCGGCAACGGCATGCTCGCGCTGCTGCAGCATCCGGAGCAGCTCCAGACCCTGCGGGAGGACCCCGCCGGGATTCCCGTGGCGGTGGAGGAGCTGCTGCGCTACGACTCGCCCGTGCAGGCCACGCTGCGGCTGGTGCTCGAGGACACCGAGGTGAACGGCATCCCGCTGCGGCGCGACGACAACGTCCTGCTGCTGAACGGCGCCGCCAACCGCGATCCGGCCGTGTTCGACCATCCCGACCAGCTCGACGTCGGGCGCCGCGAGAACAACCACGTGGCGTTCGGCCGCGGCATCCACTTCTGCCTCGGCGCGCCGCTCGCGCGCCTCGAAGGGCGCGTCGCCATCGAGGTGCTGCTGGAGCGCTATCCGTCGCTCGGCCTGGTGTCCGACCGGCCCGCGTACCGCACCAGCGTCGTCCTGCGCGGCCTGGAGAACCTGCCGGTGCGGGCGGCGGCTTGAGTTCCCGTCGGACCAGCGCCGGATTTCTGCCGGCGACCGGCCGCTAATCCTTGCTTGCGATTGGGTCCTGATCCATCATGCCCAGTAACCGCGTACGGGAAGCGTGAGGAGGGGATGATGACCTGCCGGATTCTCGTAGCGATCTGCGCGGCGGCGGCGGTCGCGTTGCTGGCGCCGGTGAGCGTCGCGGGTCAGGCGGGCAACTGGTCGGCGCCGCGCACGCCGTGGGGCGACCCCGACCTGCAGGGTTTCTGGACCAACACCACCACAACGCCGCTGGAACGGCCGGACGACGTGGCGGCGGGAGATGTGCTTTCCGACGAGGAACGCGCGTCCCGGGACACCGCCGGTGACGTCGCCCGCGAGGCGCGGGGCATCGAGCCGGGTACCGGCGAAACCGGCTCCTACAACAACTTCTGGGTCGAGCGCGGGGTGCGCATGGCACGCGCGTCGCTCATCGTCGACCCGCCGGACGGGAAGCTGCCGCTGACGCCGGCGGAGGCCACGCGCCGTGCGGGCCGCGAAGCGTATCGGAACCAGTTGCCGGCCGGTCCCGAGGACCGCAGCGCGTTCGAGCGGTGCATCTCGCGCGGCATGCCGGGCGCCATGATGCCCGGCTTCTACAACCACAACTATCAGATCCTCCAGGCGCCGGGGTACGTCGCCATCTATGTCGAGATGGTCCACGATGCCCGCATCATCCCCCTGGACGGACGTCCGCACGTCGACCCGCAGATTCGGCAGTGGCTCGGGGATTCCCGCGGCCGCTGGGAGGGCGACACGCTGGTGGTCGAGACCGTCAACGTCACTCAGGTAAACCAGCGGGCGCTTGGCATCTTCGGCGCCAACGAGAGCGCGCGACTGGTGGAACGCTTCACGCGGACCGGCGAGCACTCGATCGACTACGAGTTCACGGTGACCGACCCCGCGGAGTACACGAGACCGTGGACGGCGTCGATCCCGATGACCACCCTCGAAGGCGGGATATACGAGTACGCCTGCCACGAGGGCAACTACGGGCTGGAGAACATCCTGCTGGGCGCGCGCGCCCTGGAGGCGGCCGCCAACCAGTCCCGGTGACCCGGGCCGGGCGGCAATCCGCGCGTGCGAGGAGGAGGGAAAGATGACCTGCCGGATTCTCGTAGCGTTATTCGCGGTGGCGGCGGTCGTGGCGCTCGCGCCGGCCGCTGCAGCCGCCCAGGCGGACAACTGGTCGGCGCCCCGCACGCCGTGGGGCGACCCGGACCTGCAGGGATTCTGGACGAACACCACGACGACCCCGCTGGAACGTCCGGACGACATGGCGGCGGGCGACGTGCTGTCCGACGAGGAACGCGCGTCGCGCGACGCGGCCGGGGACGTCGCCCGGGAGGCCCGCGGCATCGAGCCCGGCACGGGCGAGACGGGTTCCTATAACAACTTCTGGGTCGAGCGCGGGGTGCGCATGGCGCGCACGTCGCTCATCATCGACCCGCCTGACGGCAAGCTCCCGTTGACGGCCGCGGAGATCGCCCGCCGCGCGGACCGCAATTCGTACCGCAGCCGGGAGCCGGCCGGCCCGGAGGACCGCAACCTGTACGAGCGCTGCATCAGCCGCGGCATGCCGGGCTCCATGATGCCCGGCTTCTACAACCACAACTACCAGATCCTCCAGATACCGGGATACGTCGTCATCTACGTCGAGATGGTCCACGATTCCCGCATCATTCCCCTGGACGGCCGCCCGCATCCCGACGCCAGCATCGGCCAGTGGATGGGCGACTCGCGCGGCCACTGGGAGGGCGATACGCTGGTCGTCGAGACCACCAACTTCGCCCCGATAACCGGGCGCGGCCTGACCGTCTTCGGCGGCAACCCGACCACGCGCCTGGTGGAGCGATTCACGCGGACCGGCGAGAACTCGATCGACTACGAGTTCACGGTGACCGACCCCACGGAGTACTCGCGGCCGTGGACCGCGTCGATCCCGATGATCACCCTCGAAGGCGGGATATACGAGTACGCCTGTCACGAGGGCAACTACGGGCTGGAAAACATCCTGCTGGGCGCGCGCGCCATCGAGCAGGCCCAGGCGGCCAGCCAGTCCCGGTGATACCGGCTGTTGAGGAGGGAAAGATGACCTGCCGAATTCTCGTAGCGTTGTGCGCGGCGACGGTCGTGGCGCTCGCGCCGGTTGCTGCAGCCGCTCAGGCGGGTAGCTGGTCGGCGCCCCGCACCCCGTGGGGCGACCCCGACCTGCAGGGATTCTGGACGAACACCACGCAGACCCCGCTGGAGCGTCCGGACAGCGTGGAGGCCGGGGAGCTGCTTACCGACGAGGAGCGCGCATCCCGGGACGCGGCGGCCGACGTCGCCCGCGAGGCGCGTGGCATCGAGGCGGGCACGGGCGAGACCGGCTCCTACAACAACTTCTGGGTCGAGCGCGGCGTGAACATGGCGCGCACGTCGCTCATCGTCGACCCGCCGGACGGCAAGCTGCCGCTGACGGCCGCGGAGGCGGCCTACCGGCCCACCCGCGAGTCGTACCGCGACCGGGAAGCGGCCGGCCCGGAAGACCGCAACGAGTACGAGCGCTGCATCTCCCGCGGGATGCCCGGCGCCATGATGCCCGGCTTCTACAACCACAACTACCAGATCTTCCAGACGCCGGGATACGTGGTGATCTACGTGGAGATGATCCACGACTCGCGCATCATTCCCCTGGACGGGCGCCCGCACCCCGACCCCCGCATCGGGCAGTGGATGGGCGACTCGCGCGGCCGCTGGGAGGGGGATACGCTGGTGGTCGAGACCACCAACTTCAGCCCCGTGAACGGACGCGCCCGTACGGTCTTCGGCGGCACCGAGACCACGAGTCTGGTGGAGCGCTTCACGCGGACCGGCGAGAACTCGATCGACTACCAGTACACGCTGACCGATCCCAAGGAATACACGCGGCCGTGGACGGCGTCGATCCCGATGACAACCCTCGAAGGCGGGATATACGAGTATGCCTGCCACGAGGGCAACTACGGATTGGAGAACATCCTGCTCGGCGCGCGTGCGCTGGAGGCGGCGGAAACCGGCAGTCGCTAGGAGGCCCGCGATGATGCTTCATCCATTACGATTCCGGCTGTTCGCGTTGCTGGGCGCGGCAGGCCTGCTGGCCGTGGCGCTGCCCGCGGCGGCGCAGACCGAGCGCATGGAAATCGACGAGCTGAAGCAGCAGCTTGACGCCGGCGCCGAGGTGCTGATGATCGACGTGCGCGAGGACCACGAGGTGGCCAGCGGCTCGATTCCCGGCGCCATCCACATCCCGGTAGGGGAGCTCGAGGACCGGATGTCCGACATTCCCAAGGACGTCCGCCTCGTCTTCTTTTGAAACGGCGGAGGCCGGGGCTCCCGTGCTGCGGAGCTCTTCAGATCGAACGGTTACAACGCCGGCGAATTCTGCGCACTGAACGACTGGAAGGACAGGGGCTACGAGCTGGGCACGACCGAGCGCCCGGCGGAAGGCCCGATCAGTCCCGAGCCGTAAAGTGCGGAGGAGTGGACAGATACCATGGCAGTCATGGAAGCTGATTTGAGAACTCGTCTGTATCGTCTCGTGGATCGCCTGCCGGAAGCCGAGATCCACGCTGCGGAGCGTTTTCTTGAATACCTGGCCGCGCATGGCGACCCTCTGGTGAGAGTTGCGATAGCCGCGCAGGAAGAGGACGAGGAACTGAGCGAGCGAGGCCGCCGTCTTCTGGACGAGGGACGCGAGGATTTCGCGGCCGGCCGAACCCACACTCTTGACGAGGTCAAGCGGGAACTTGACCTTTGAGTTGGACGGTTTCGCTATCGACCCGAGCGCTTCAAGACCTGAAGCAACTGGATCGACAGGCACGCACCCGCATCGTTGACGCAATCGAACGACACGCAGAGACTGGCGCTGGAGACGTCAAGCGCCTGCGGGGCCCTGGCAAGGGATGGCGCCTCCGCGTAGGTGCTTGGCGCGTTCTCTACTCCTACCATTTCGACGACAGGGTTGTTGAAATCGCTCGCGTCGTTCGCCGCCGTGACGCCTACCGCTGACTGGCGCTGCGTCGGCCACGGCCCCGCCAGGTAACGGTCTTGGCGGAACGGTCATTGTTACGGCAGCGCGAGGGCGATCACCTCGCCCTCGTGCTCGTTGTCGCTGATCGCCACCGCGACGGCGTTGCAATGGGAGAGGCCGCTCGTTGCTGAGTCCGGACAGGAGCACCGCTATCGCGCTGGTAGCGCTGGAATTGTCAGGCCCCGGAGGCTCCTGAACTCAACTGCGGCTGCCTTGGCCCGTTCAGCCAGGACTCGGCTGATCTCGGCAACGCTGACGTGAGACACGGCCTTGCTGGCGAGGATGCCGACCACGAGGCCTACCAAGAAGGACAGACCCACGGGGCCGCCAAGCGTCGTGACCTGTGCGACTGCGAAGATCGTGAGCGCTGCGACCACAGATCCGCGTATCGATCCATCGACGAAGTCGCCCCATTTGCCCTCCGTTCTGGCCCTCTGAAAGGCTCTCGCCAAGGCGACTACCGTGATGACCAGTAGCAGCGGATTCGCGCTGAGACCGGCCGCCACGCCCATGCTGCCCACCATCCTGCTGAAGCTCTCCGTGTCGGCCCGATTCCACAAGAACACCACCGCGAGTATGCCGATCGTACCGCCCACCAAATCAGCTGCGTTGTAGGTGTTCAGGTTGTAGAACCACTCGCGACTGATTTGAAACTGCGATTCCAGGAAGCTCGCGGCGTGTTCATACGTCGCCTTGTCCCAATTCGCCAATGGCAGACCTTTGGCCGTCGTCATGTCCCGGAACATCCCCTGGACAAAGCCGAGGCCCTCATGGATGAGGCTGTCCTGGGTTGAGGCACCCTGGACCGCCTTCGCCGCTCCCGCGATCGTGTGCCCCCCGTCGAACAGACGGTGATACGCGCCACCGATGCTGGTTTCAAGATACCCCGCGTCCATGGCCTTGTCGTAGATTGTCGCCGGACCTTCAGCGATGCCGGCGAGCATGGAATTTAGGTCGACTGACAACCTGCTCGCTAAGGCGGCCTGGGTCACACCAATCAGGCGAGCCGCCGACACCGACGCCGAATTCCATGCCTCTCGCGATACGGCCGTCGTTGATTCCAGAGCCTTTCGGGACCCGCTAGCCGCCGATGCGATCGCTCGTTTTGAACCGCTTGCCGTAGCGTCCAGTGCCTTCTTGGACCCGCTTGAGACCGACCCCGCGACCTTGCGGCCGGAATCGGCAGCAGACTTCATCGCCTTTCGCGATGTGGCTGTCGTGGAATCCAGAGCCTTGCGGGATCCGCTAGCCGCCGATGCCACCGCCCGTTTCGAGCTGCCCGCCGCAGCATCCAGCGCCTTCTTCGACCCGCTTGAGACGGACTCCGCCACCTCACGGCTGATATCGGCAGCAGACTTCAGCGCCTTCCGCGATGTGGCTGTCGTGGAATCCAGAGCCTTGCGGGATCCGCTAGCCGCCGATGCCATCGCCCGTTTCGATCCGCTTGCCGTAGCGTCCAGCGCCTTCTTCGACCCGCTTGAGACGGACTCCGCCACCCCGCGGCCGATATCGGCAGCAGACTTCAGCACGCGCTCCTTGTTGACCCGGATCCGCTTTGTATCGATTCCCATCGTGTATCAACAGCAAGGTTCCCGCACCACGTGTCTCACACGGCACTCTACCTTCTGCGGGTTCATCACAAACGTCTCGCCGCCGCGGGGCATCGGCGGGTCGGAAGCGCGCGCGGTGCGGACCAGGGTCAAGGCAGCGCGAGGGTGATCACCTCGCCCTCGTGCTCGTTGTCGCTGATGGCCACCGCGATGTACTGCTTCCCCTCGTGCAGGTACGTCATGGGTGCGCCTGACGTGCCGGCCGGCAGCTCGGTCTGCCACAGCACGTCGCCGGTCGCCTTGTCGTAGGCGCGGAACATCTTGCCCCCGCCGTGCGGCGGAATGACTACCAGCGACGGCGATCCGTCTCCCAGGAACAGCAGCGTCTTCGTCAGCAGCGGCGCCGCGCGACCGGGCGCCCCCAGCCACGGCAGCGCCAGGTCCTGCAGCGCGATGTGGTCCCGCGGTCCGGGGCCGTTCGGCGTCATCCAGACGTGCTCGCCGGTGTTGAGGTCGATGGCGGTGATGCGGCCCCACGGCGGCTTGACCAGCGGCAGGCCGCGCGGGCCGTCGATGTACACGTTGCGGTTGCCGCGGATGTAGCGGAAGTTCGACACCGTGGGGTCGGGCTGCCGCAGCCACACCAGGATTGGAGCGGTGATGGACGGCACGTAGAGCATCTGCGTGTCGGGGTCGTACGCCGCGCCGTTCCAATTCGAGCCACCCACGTAGCTCGGAAGCTGCAGCGTGCCCAGCGTGCCGCCCGGCGACTCGTCGCGCACGGACGGGGGCGTGAACATCGGCCCGGAGCGGTACTGCCTGAAGATCTCCAGCGCCTCGGCGCGCAGCTCCGGGGTGAAGTCGATCAGGTCGTCCTCGGTGATGCCCTGCCGGTCGAACGGCGCGGGCTTCGTCGGGAAGGGCTGCGTCGGCGAGAGCTGCTCGCCCGGCACGTCCGACGGCGGCACGGGGCGCTCCTCGATCGGCCAGACCGGCTCGCCGGTGACGCGGTCGAAGACGTAGGTGAACGCCTGCTTGCTCACCTGCGCCACTGCCTTGATCGGCCGGCCGTCGACGGTGATGTCGGCCAGGATCGGCGGCGAGGCGATGTCGTAGTCCCACACGCCGTGGTGGATCATCTGGAAGTACCAGACCAGCCGCCCCGTGTCGCAGTCGAGGCAGAGCAGGCTCTCGGCGAACAGGTTGTCGCCGGGCCGGTGGCCGCCGTACCAGTTGTGGGTCGGCGTGCCGGTGGGGAGATAGGCGTAGCCCAGCTCCTCGTCGGCGGTCATCACCGACCAGACCGTCGCCGATCCGGTGTACTCCCAAGAGCCGTCCTCCCACGTCTCGTTGCCCGGCTCGCCCGGCTGCGGCACCGGGTTGAACTGCCACTTCAGCCGGCCGGTCACCGCATCGAAGCCCTGGATGTAGCCGGGCGCCTGCTCCTTGTTCATCGGCACGTCGTTGACGTAGATGCCGACGATGACGGTGTCGCGGCAGACCAGCGGCGGGGCGTTCCACTGGTACTCCTCCAGCCGCGGGATGCCCGCCCGCAGGTCGGCCTTGCCGCCTTCGCCGAACTCGCCGATCGGGTTGCCGGTCTTCGCGTCGAGCGCCACGAGGTGCTCGCCGCTGACGACGAAGATCCGCTCGTCGTCCAGGCCCGGGTCGTGCCAATACGCGACGCCGCGGGTGGAGCCGCCGCGCGGCCGGCCGGCGCCGTCGTCCAGCGCGCGGTACACCCAGAGCGTCTCGCCGGTGGCCGGATCGATGGCCGCCGACTGGCCCAGGTTGGTGCTCATGTACAACCGGTCGCCGACCAACAGCGGCGTGCCGAGCAGGGTGTGGTTGAAACGCAGGTCCGGGTTCTCGTCGACCAGGTCGTAGTCGACCGAGCGCCAGCGCCAGGCGATGCGCAGGTCGTCCACGTTGTCCGCGTCGATCTGGTCGAGCGGGGAGTACTTCGCCCCGCCGGTCCCGCCGCCGTAGCTGCGCCATTCGCCGTCGTGGCCTGACGGCTGCGCAGCGGCGGGCGCGGTGCCGCTGAAGCTGAGGAAGACGGTCAAGAGCGGGACGGCGATCATGGTGACTGGCGCGCCTGGAAGACGGCTTAGTTGGGAACCCGGTCTGAGCATGCCGATATTATGCTCGTAAGGTAAGCTTCGCTGTGCCGATGCGCATGTTCACGCGTCCCGCCGCCGTGTTCGCGTTGCTGGTTGCGGCGCTGCTGGTCCTGGCCCCGCCGGCCACCGCGCAGCGCCCGCTGGCGTCCATCGACGCCCAGCGCGGGGTCGACGCGAATCCGTACACCTCGGATGAGGATGTCAGGGTGGGCGGGGAGCTGTTCGCGTCGCGCTGCTCCGTGTGCCACGGCGCCGACGGCCAGGGCGACCGCGGGCCGG
Source organism: Vicinamibacterales bacterium (assembly GCA_965207665.1). Taxonomy (GTDB): domain Bacteria; phylum Acidobacteriota; class Vicinamibacteria; order Vicinamibacterales; family UBA8438; genus JAAXGX01. The sequence goes on along the minus strand of CBDBMV010000002.1, from coordinate 109,015 downwards.
ACCTGACGCGCGAGGTGTACCGCCACGGCAACAGCGACCGCGCCATCTTCATGAACATCCTGAGCGGTATCCCGAACACCGGCATGCCGTCGGTCCGACTGTCGGACCAGGAGATGTGGCAGATCGTCGCCTTCGTCCGCTCGCTGCGCGCCCCGGCGGAGATGGCCGAGACCGGCGACCCCGACGCCGGCCGGGAGTTGTACGTCCGCCACGACTGCGGGCGCTGCCACTTCGTCGGCGGCGAGGGCGGGCGGCTGGGGCCGGAGCTGAGCACCATCGGCTGGAGCCGCTCGCCGGTGCACCTGCGGGCGTCCATCGTCGATCCGGGCGGCGACATCGAGGAGGAATTCCGCCAGGTGCGCGTGGTCGGCGCCGACGGCGCGCCGACGGTGGGCGTGCTGCTCAACGAGGATTCCTATTCGGTCCAGCTCCTCGACATGGCCGGCCGCCTGCGTTCGTTCATGAAGTCGGACCTCGAGGAGATCGAGAGCCCGGAAGTCTCGCTGATGCCCAGCTTCGCCGGGCGCCTCGACGACACCGAGCTGGACGACCTCGTGGCGTACCTCTCTTCCCTGCGACAGAGATGACCAATTCGATGCGAACTCAGACCTTCCGGCGAACGCTCTGCCTCGGACTCCTGGCCGCGCTCTGCGCAGTCGCCGCGCTCGGCGCCCAGGGCGGCGGGGTGACGTACGAGCAGATCGTGCGCGCCGGCGACGATCCCGCGAACTGGATCACCTATCACGGCCAGTACCACGCACAACGCCACAGCCGCTTGGCGCAGATCGACCGCTCCAACGTCGACCGGCTGGAGCTCGCCTGGGTGCGGCAACTGCCCGTCCTCGGCCAGGTGCAGACCACGCCGCTGGTGAAGGACGGCATCATGTACCTCACCACGCCGGAGAACGAGGTGTACGCCCTCGACGCGGCCACCGGCAACGTGTTCTGGACCTACCAGCACGACCTGTCCGACACGCTGGCGCTCTGCTGCAGCAAGCAGAGCCGCGGCGTCGGCATGCTCGGCGAGCGGCTCTACCTGACCACCATGGACGCGCACCTGATCGCGCTCGACGCCGCCACCGGCACCGAGCTGTGGGACCGCAAGATTGCCGACCACCTCGCCGGCTACAGCATGACGGCCGCGCCGCTGGTGGTGAAGGACATGATCGTCACCGGCACCGGCGGAGGAGAGTACGGCATTCGCGGCTGGGTGGACGCCTACGACGCCGATACGGGCGAGCGCCGCTGGCGGGCCTACACCATTCCCGGTCCGGGCGAGCCCGGCAACGAGACGTGGGAAGGCGATTCCTGGAAGACCGGCGGCGCGTCGACCTGGATGACCGGCTCGTACGACCCGGACCTCAACCTCATCTACTGGGGCGTCGGCAACCCCGGCCCCGACTGGAACGGCGAGGCGCGCGAGGGCGACAATCTCTACTCCGACAGCGTCATCGCCATCGACGCTGACACCGGCGAGATCCAGTGGCACTTTCAGTTCACGCCGCACGACGTCCACGACTGGGACGCCTGCCAGGTGCCGGTGCTCGTCGACATGGAGGTCGGCGGGCGCACGCAGAAGCTGATGCTGTTTGCCAACCGCAACGGCTTCTTCTACGTGCTCGACCGCGAGACCGGCCGCTTCGTGCAGGGGCGGGAATTTGCCGTGCAGACCTGGGCGCAGGGCCTCGACGACAGCGGGCGGCCCATCCGCGTGCCGAACATGGAGCCGACGCCCGAGGGCCGGCTGGTGTATCCCGACGTGAACGGCGCCTCCAACTGGTGGTCGCCCTCCTACAGCCCCGACACCGGGCTGTTCTACACGATGGCGTACGACGGCAGCGCGATGTACTACCAGGCGGAATCCGAGTACGTGCCGGGCCAACTGTTCATTGGCGGCAGCCACACGCCGCAGACGTCGCGCAACGACCGGGTCAGCGCCGTGCGCGCGATCGACCCGCAGACCGCCCGCGTGGTCTGGGAGCACCGCGTGCAGCCCAAGTCGATGTCGGGCGTGATGACCACCGCCGGAGGCCTGGCTTTTGCGGGGACCGTCACCGGCAACTTCATCGCGCTGGACGCCGAGACCGGCGACGACCTGTGGCACAGGCGCCTGGGCGGCAACGTGATTGCAGCGCCCATCACCTACCAGGTGAACGGCCGCCAGCAGGTGACCATCGCCGCCGGCCAGGCCATCTTCACCTTCGCGCTCGGCGACTGAAACGGCCGCACGATGCGCCTCGCCGCCCTCATCCTGTTCGCCGTCCTGGCCGCCGCCGCGGCGATAGTGACCGTTGCGTTCGTCATGGTGGCGCCGTCCGCGCAGGACCCCGGCGCCCCGCCGGCGTATCTTCACATCCAGACGGAGGAGGCCGGCGCCGAGCCCGGCAGCCTCACGCTGCCGGTCGGCGCCGTCGGCGCGCTGCTGGCCATGGCGCCCAACGCCATCACCGAGAACGGGCAGATCAACCTGGGCTCGGGGCAGGTCCTGCCCGTCGACGCGCTGCGCGATCTGTGGGCCGAGGTGCAATCCGCGTCGGGCCCCGTCACCGCCGAGCACGAGGGCGCCGTCGTCCGCGTGGAGAAGACCGGCGAGCAGGTCACCGTGAACGCGGAGCGCGACGGCGAGACCATGCTGGCCGAGCTGCCCGCCGCCGTGCTCGACGCCGCGCTGGCGGCCGACGGCGACCGCCTGGACATCCAGGGCGCCGTGCAGGCCCTGGCCGGCCGGCCCGGCGACGACATCCGGGTGACCGGCGGCGGCCGCAACATCCGCGTCTGGATCGACAACGAAGCCGGACAGTAGGATTAGAGGCTGGAACGTGGCTGCCGGCGAAGCCGCGAGCGAGCACGAGCGCTGGATGCGCGCCGCGCTCGACCAGGCGCTGCAAGCCCTCGAATTGGATGAGGTGCCGGTCGGCGCCGTGGTCGTGCACGAGGGCCGGTTGGTCGGCGCCGGCTTCAATCAGCCGATCAGTGCCAGCGACCCGACCGCGCACGCCGAAATGGTCGCACTGCGGTCGGCCGCACGCGCACTCGGCAACTACCGGCTCACCGGCGCGGCGCTGTACGTCACCGTCGAGCCGTGCCTCATGTGCGCCGGCGCGCTGGTGCACGCGCGGATCGCGACGCTGGTGTACGGCGCCCCGGAGCCGCGTTCAGGCGCTGTCGCGTCGGTAGCGCAGGCGCTCGACAACCCCGCGCTCAACCACCGCGTGAGCGCGGTCGGCGGCGTGCTCGAAGCCGAGTGCCGCGAGCTGATGCAGGCGTTCTTCCGGCGCCGGCGCGCTACGGAGCCGCGCGCGGCCGAGGCCGCCGGCACGTAGCGCCAGGCGCCGGACAGTAGGGCAGGGGAGAGCGAGACCACCGCACCCCCGCCGTCAAAATATGCGGAGAGGTACCGAAGTGGTCGTAACGGGGGCGCCTCGAAAGCGTCTTGTCGGGAAACCGGCACGTGGGTTCGAATCCCACCCTCTCCGCCACTCAACTTAGGTCGTGTGTTGGTCGGGAGAACGAAGGCCACTTCGCACGCGTCCTGCGGATCGATTCCTCGGTGCGGGCAGTCAATGGATAGTGAGGTTTTCCTTCATTGGATCGTGACATAAAAAATGGTTCGATACTGGAGGCCGCTCGCGAAGAGGGGCATGCATTCCGTCGATAGTGGTCCTAGTGAGGCACGTGCCGACAGGCGTACATAGCATGTTGATGGCGTATCGGGCGTAGAGCGAAAGGCAAATGGTATGGCAGAGGCGATGGGCGTGCCAAGACGTTACTGGTTGGGGCTAGTGGGAGGAATCGTTTGTGCCGTTGGCGTGTTCGCACCCATCGTGACGTTGCCGTTCGTGGGTAGTCAGTCGTACTTCCAAAACGGCCAAGGTGATGGCACAATCGTCTTGATCCTCGGCGTGTCCGCAATTGTCGCGACGCTAATGGGACGGTATGCGTGGAACTGGATTGCCGGGTTCGGTTCCTTGGCTGTTATTGGATTTACGTTTATTCAGTTCCAGATGATGCTGAGTAGCGTTCGGACTGAGATGGAAGTCGAGCTCGCTGGCAATCCGTTCGCAGCGTTGGGCGAAATAGCGATGCAGTCTGTACAGCTTTCGTGGGGGCTTCCGTTACTAGTCACTGGTTCGGTTCTCCTCGTAGCGAGTGCTGCATCTAGGAGTTGACCGCGCAGATAATCTCGACCCGAGGAGTCGTCGGAACACTACCGCGATCGCACGGGGTCATGAGGCGGTCGCAAGAATCTGGCCGGTGATATTCTTTCGAGAGCTTATATACATAGCTAGACACCGGTTGTATCCAGAACATCCCGCACTTTTCGGATCAGTGTAGCCTCGGTTTGAGTTCCTACGCAGTTGGCCGTTGATGTTTCGGTGCCTGCAATAGGTTGGTGGCGAGGTTGAGAACATGACTGTCGGGGAGGTGACGGTAGTCGGGGTATTCGTAGCGAATATCTGAGCTGCAGTAGTGGTGCCGTGATGTAGTCTTTCTCTTGCACCCGATGAACTAAGCCGGCGTAGGCATACGCGAGTTCCTCAACCGCACCCGGACCACCTTGTGTGACGACGCTCTGCGCAACGGACGTTAATCGGCAAATTCGATGAGGATAAACCAGCTCGCAAGCAAGAACAATTTAGAGCTGGCTTGGCGACGAATCACAACGGGTAGCAATTACCAGTATAAGCGCTTCTATCGAGACATATACTACGCATACGAGGTCGCGCTTAGTGCGAACCTAGCAGACCTCCGGCAACGCCTAATCGGTCGGGCCTTTGAACCGCAACGTCCAGAACGCATTTACGTTCCAAAGGCCTCAGGCCTCCATCGACCGCTTGCTCTACTTCGAGTCGAAGATCAGATCGTCCTTCAGGCATTCGCCAATCTCGCGGCCAAGCGAATGCAGCAGAAACGCCGACCGCTCCAGTTCAAGGTCGTGTTCAGCAACATACTCGAGAAACCCGAGAGCATCTTTTTCTTTCGCCAATGGCAGTTCACATACAGGGCATTCCAGCGCCAGATTAAGAGGCACTACGCCGACGGTATCCGGTGGGTTGGCGACTTCGACCTGGCGGCATTTTACGAGACAATTTCTCACGAGCTTCTACTGAGGACGATTTATCCCCGAACGTCGAGTGCCGACCTGGAATGGCTCGGAGAGTGCCTAAAGGTCTGGAGTTCCGACCGAGCGTCGTCTGGACACGGTCATGGATTGCCGCAAGGTCCGCTAGCATCTGATTTCCTTGCCGAATGCTTCCTCTTTCCCATCGACCGCGCCCTACAGAAGCGTCGGGGCTATACGCGATATGTTGACGACGTTAGGCTTTTCGGTGCGACTGAGGACGAGGTTCGTGCAAGTCTCATTGAACTGGAGCGCCATTGTAGGGAGCGAGGCCTTATTCCCCAGACCGGAAAGTTTTCCATAAAGCGTGCACAGAGCGTGGAAGACGCGATGGGGATGTTGCCGAGCATTTCAGATCCGCAACATGAAGGCTCAGGGAGCGAAAGGCTCGACAGGCAGTATGCTCGCAGCACTTTTCGCTCTGCGATTGCAGGGAGACCTAACCGTGTTACTGACAAGACAAGGCTTCGGTTTGTACTCTACCGTGCAGATCCGGATACGGACCTACTCAAATTCGTCCTACGCCTGATCACACGACATCCTGAGCATGCTGATGCGTTCTTTGCCTATATCGGACGATTTGGCTTTCGCAGGCCGATCGAACGACTCTGTCACGATCTAGTTCAAAGCAGTCCCTACCCGTACATTCGTGGCGAGGCGTGGCACGTGCTTGCCCGGTACGTACGGACCCCAACCTCGAAGACCGTGGCTGAACTCCGCAACTTCATCGACCGTGCCGTGAGTATTGCAAGAAAGAAATCCTTTGAGAACTTCGTGGAGAAATGGGGGGCGTGTCACTTCCTGTGCGTCTCTGAGGAGGTGACGTCGCGTCGTCTCAGTCGGTGGCTGAAGTACCAGGTGCCGCTGCTGCAATCGGTGTTAGCTCCCGTTCTTCCGGATGGAAGCTATCGCAAAGACGAGCTGGTAGATATATTTCTCAGGCGCAGCAGTCCTGAACCCGGCCTTTCAGTTTGTGCGGCACTGCAAGAGCGAGGGTTATCCCCGTCGACGTTTGGCCTAACGACGGCGGCGCTGCCATCGCAGGTAGCGAACACGCTAGGTGAGCTGGGCGTCACCGCGTCGCCGGTCCCGAAAGTTGATGCCGTTGCGGAGATTCTCAACGCTCGATACAGCGTGCCACGGGGTAAATCATGGCGCACGCTGTTGGGCGCTGAGTACGTCCATGCACTCGGCATGCTAAAGCTGGCGGAGGCGACGTTCGCTGCTAGGCGATCGTTTTGGTTGGTATGTCAGAACTCGTTTAATCAAACTGTGTTCTTGGCGCTACAGCGGCACCTAGCGGCTGCGGGTCACCGCGCAGCTTGTACCACGGTGGGCAAGGATGGAAACCTTGTTGATTTCGGAGTGACGCTGGACGCGAACGGACCGTTTTCAAGGAATTGTCCAAGAATAGGTGGCTGCTTCCGGGACATGAACACTCGGCGAAACCACGTTCCAGTATCACACCCGTACGAGAAGAAGACCGCAGTACAGACGCGACACGTCCAGGCGCAGGAGAGAAACCATTTCGTAGCGAGGTTGCGCACAGCGTACGCAGATTTTGTCGCGCTCATGCCATGATAGGATTGTTGGCCTAAGTGCGCCGCCCTGCCTCCTGTAGATGGCGATGAAGGCACGGCTATTGAATAATTTGACTTTCGTTCTCATCGCTCAGACAAAGAGCAGCACTATTGTCGAGGACAGAGATGTCGTCAACCATTTGTATGAACCGTACCGGGTTTCCTGGAGACTCCATTTCTTGGGAGCCGCCGTACGGGGCGCGACGCCCGACACCTGAAATCAAAGAAACCGGGGTTCTCTCGCGGCATGCTGGGGTAGAGTCGCGGCGGCGTCCGGGGACTGAGGCCGACCCTTCCACTGGTGCTTGGCGAGCCCGTTTGGGAGCGTGGTCCAAGGGATGTGTCGCGGCCACCTCGTTGGTGACACGCTTGCGTGATCCCGCTTAAGAGATTGTTCCTAACCGCACCCTGCCCCCGGACTCTCCAATCGCCGAGCGGAGGAGGATCCGATGGCAGACAGGCGCGTTCGTGCACAGAAGACGAAGAAGCCGGCGGCGGCACTACCGGAGATCAAGCCCAACGCCGCCGGGATCGACTGCGGGGCTCAGCATCACTACGTGGCGGTACCGGCCGATCGGGACCGAGAGCCGGTCCGTCGCTTCAGGACGCTGACGCCACAGCTTTCTAAACTGGTCGAGTGGTTGCAGGCATGCCGCATCGACACGGTGGCTATGGAGGCCACCGGCGTGTTCTGGATCCCGCTGTATGACATGCTCGAAGCACAAGGCTTTGAGGTAGTGCTGGTGAACGCCCGACACGTGAAGAACGTCCCGGGACGGAAGACGGATGTGATCGACTGCCAGTGGCTGCAGGAACTGCACAGCGTCGGCCTGCTGCGCGGGAGTTTCCGACCGTCAGCGGATCTGGTCTCACTCCGCGCGTACCTCCGGCATCGGGAGACGCTGATACAGGATGCCGCCACGCACGTCCGTCGGATTCAGAAAGCCCTGGTGCAGATGAACGTCCAGCTCCATCATGTCATTACCGACATCACCGGAGAGACGGGGATACGAATCGTACGCGACATCGCCCGCGGCGTGACCGACCCCGGCGCACTCGCGGCTCACCGCAACTACCGCTGTCGTGCGTCTGAGGACGAGATTGCCGCCGCACTGACCGGGAACTATCGGCCAGAGCATGTCTTTGCCCTGCGCCAAAACCTCGAACTCTACGAGAGCTATCAGCATCAGATCGGCCGATGCGATGAGGCGATCGAATCCCTGCTGCGGGACTTGGCCGCGGAGCACGCGTCTTCCGAGAACGCGCTTTCTCCGGCGCGGCAGCGGCAGCGGACCAAGAACGAACCGCGCTTCGAGATTCGCAGCCCCCTCCACCGCCTCTGCGGCGCGGATCTCACACGGATCGACTCCATCGGGCCGTATACGGCCCTACGACTCATCGCCGAGATCGGCACCGACATGACGCGGTGGCCCAGCGCAAAGCACTTCACGTCCTGGCTGACCCTCGCGCCCAAGAACAAGATCACCGGAGGGCGAGTGATTAGCTCGCGGACCGTCCCATCTGCGAACCGTGCCGCCACCATACTCCGCTTGTGCGCCATGTCGGTCGGGAGAACCTCCACCGCCCTCGGGGCGTACTACCGCCGTCTCGCCTACCGTGTCGGGAAGGCCAAGGCCATCACCGCGACGGCTCGTAAGCTCGCGATACTTGTCTACCGGGTTTTGCGCGGCGACATCGAGTACGCCGATCCGGGTGTCGACGCCTACGAAGCGCAACACCGTACGCGCGCCCTACGAAATCTCCGTAACCGTGCCCAACAACTCGGTCTCGGCCTGATCCATCTAGAAACGGGCCAACTCGTGGAGCCTGGAGTTTCTTAAGAGCCGCCGTACGGGGCGCGACGCCCGACACCTGAAATCAAAGAAACCGGGGTTCTCTCGCGGCATGCTGGGGTAGAGTCGCGGCGGCGTCCGGGGACTGAGGCCGACCCTTCCACTGGTGCTTGGCGAGCCCGTTTGGGAGCGTGGTCCAAGGGATGTGTCGCGGCCACCTCGTTGGTGACACGCTTGCGTGATCCCGCTTAAGAGATTGTTCCTAACCGCACCCTGCCCCCGGACTCTCCAATCGCCGAGCGGAGGAGGATCCGATGGCAGACAGGCGCGTTCGTGCACAGAAGACGAAGAAGCCGGCGGCGGCACTACCGGAGATCAAGCCCAACGCCGCCGGGATCGACTGCGGGGCTCAGCATCACTACGTGGCGGTACCGGCCGATCGGGACCGAGAGCCGGTCCGTCGCTTCAGGACGCTGACGCCACAGCTTTCTAAACTGGTCGAGTGGTTGCAGGCATGCCGCATCGACACGGTGGCTATGGAGGCCACCGGCGTGTTCTGGATCCCGCTGTATGACATGCTCGAAGCACAAGGCTTTGAGGTAGTGCTGGTGAACGCCCGACACGTGAAGAACGTCCCGGGACGGAAGACGGATGTGATCGACTGCCAGTGGCTGCAGGAACTGCACAGCGTCGGCCTGCTGCGCGGGAGTTTCCGACCGTCAGCGGATCTGGTCTCACTCCGCGCGTACCTCCGGCATCGGGAGACGCTGATACAGGATGCCGCCACGCACGTCCGTCGGATTCAGAAAGCCCTGGTGCAGATGAACGTCCAGCTCCATCATGTCATTACCGACATCACCGGAGAGACGGGGATACGAATCGTACGCGACATCGCCCGCGGCGTGACCGACCCCGGCGCACTCGCGGCTCACCGCAACTACCGCTGTCGTGCGTCTGAGGACGAGATTGCCGCCGCACTGACCGGGAACTATCGGCCAGAGCATGTCTTTGCCCTGCGCCAAAACCTCGAACTCTACGAGAGCTATCAGCATCAGATCGGCCGATGCGATGAGGCGATCGAATCCCTGCTGCGGGACTTGGCCGCGGAGCACGCGTCTTCCGAGAACGCGCTTTCTCCGGCGCGGCAGCGGCAGCGGACCAAGAACGAACCGCGCTTCGAGATTCGCAGCCCCCTCCACCGCCTCTGCGGCGCGGATCTCACACGGATCGACTCCATCGGGCCGTATACGGCCCTACGACTCATCGCCGAGATCGGCACCGACATGACGCGGTGGCCCAGCGCAAAGCACTTCACGTCCTGGCTGACCCTCGCGCCCAAGAACAAGATCACCGGAGGGCGAGTGATTAGCTCGCGGACCGTCCCATCTGCGAACCGTGCCGCCACCATACTCCGCTTGTGCGCCATGTCGGTCGGGAGAACCTCCACCGCCCTCGGGGCGTACTACCGCCGTCTCGCCTACCGTGTCGGGAAGGCCAAGGCCATCACCGCGACGGCTCGTAAGCTCGCGATACTTGTCTACCGGGTTTTGCGCGGCGACATCGAGTACGCCGATCCGGGTGTCGACGCCTACGAAGCGCAACACCGTACGCGCGCCCTACGAAATCTCCGTAACCGTGCCCAACAACTCGGTCTCGGCCTGATCCATCTAGAAACGGGCCAACTCGTGGAGCCTGGAGTTTCTTAAGAGGATGGAGTCGATGGGAAGACCGAGTCGGTATTCACCGGAGGTACGGGAGCGTGCGGTTCGGCTGGTGCAGGAGACGAGCACGAGGTTCGCGACCCGATCCGAACCTCCGGGGCTGACGACGAGCTGTGCGCTGCCCCAATCGTTGCAGACCAGAGTGACGTCGTGCAGGTCGAGCTCCACGAGGAACTCGGCAATCATGGTGGTTATCGATCCGAGGCTGAGGTCGGCATCCTTCGGCATCGGCGTGCTGTGTGCGCCGAACGGCAGCTCCGGGACGATGCAGCGATAGCGATCGCGCAAGCCCTCCACGATGCCGTTCCACAGGCTGCCATTCATCAGCACGCCGTGAAGTAGCACGACTACCGGTCCGTCGCCACCGGTGTCCGATTACAAGAGGCCGGTGGTCGTTGGTTGACCGCTTCGCATCTGGCGAAGTCTCCGTCAGTTGACATCGCGACGGGTTCGAATCCGACGTTCGCCGCCACAACATCGTTGCAACGGAGTACGCGCCGATGTGCGCGCAACGATGCTGTCTACCCGTCCATGTTCTCGATAACGTCCTTCAAGTCCCGGTAACCACATTGCCGGTGTGGAAGCCGACGGAGTGGCGCCAGGCGGATAGTTCTCTGGTCTCCGCACACTTCGTTGAGCACCGTCGTTTGAACCACGTAGAACTGCCACTTGTCGATGTCGAGCGGCTCCGTACCCTTGAGGACGCAGAAGACGTAGAGATCAGCCCAGCGCCGAGGCTGCTCGCCGTACTGCCCTGTCTCTGGATCCCAGCCGTAACGAGGAGCGATCCCGAACTGGATCGGGGTCGGAGCGGCCTGTTCCCACGACTGAATGGAGGCGGCGCTCTTGACCTCGATCGTGGTGCCGTTCGGCGCACGCACGTCGTAGCTATCCCATTCAGTCCGGGGTGTTTTGTGCAGGCCAACGGCCGCCGCAACTAGGAACTCGGCAAGCAACCCTCGAGCCGTGTTGTCCATGAGACTGGAGCCGGACCAGCGCCAGTAGTCGAGCAACCGCAGCGAGTCAGCGATGCCTTGGAACTGTTCGTCGCCCGTACGAAGCACCACTGCTAGTCTGCCAAGGCTTGACGTGGCCATGCGCTATTTTCTTCGATTTCAGGGGGGCTCCGGGGTGGTGCGGCACACTACCGGATAGCGGTCCGTCTCAACTCCAGTACCATTCGAGCCGCCCTGTCGCGTTCCATCGGCGTGTACCGACTCGGTCTTTCCTCGAACTCCATGCATCGAAGAAGCGGAGCCTCCCGGAAACCCAGCACGGTTCACGAGGGTCGACAGGTCCGGTTATAGTAGGGACCACATGCGATGGTGACAAGTTCGTAGGCATGTGATTCCAACGATTTGGACAGTGCAATGGTAAAGAGACGTTTTGAGATCGACGCGGAAAGCCTGCCGGATTTGCCCGGGATGATGCTAGTTACGATCGAAGCACTCAAGGACTTGGGCGGATCGGCCACTATTCAAGAGCTTGACGAGAAGGTGGTCGATTTAGAGGGCGTGACCGAAGCCGAGCAGACCTTCACGATGCCACGAAACGAAAACCAGACGCGGGTGAGTTACTACCTCGCCTGGGCGCGCACATACCTCAGACGCGGCAAGGCACTCGTGAACTCTTCGCGTGGGGTCTGGGCGCTGACCGATAGCGGAGCAGCGATCACGGAGCTCGACGAAACAGGTGCGATCTATGCGCAGGTTGCGAAAGAAGAGCGCGAACGAGCACGTGCCAAGCGTCAGGCAGCCAAGGCGGCTGATGCGGCTATTGTTGGATCGACGAATGGCGACTCAGAGGAGGCTGAAGACTGGAAGTCGTCGCTCGTGGCAGTGCTGGTTGCGATGCCGCCCGATGCATTTGAGCGGCTGTCACAACGTCTCTTGCGCGAAGCGGGATTCACCAAAGTCGAAGTGCGTGGGAAGTCCGGTGACGGTGGTATCGACGGTGTGGGCGTGCTGCGCGTGAACTTGGTTTCTTTTCAGATCTATTTCCAGTGCAAGCGTTGGAAGGGGAGCGTCGGCGCCAAGGAGATTAGGGATTTTCGCGGCGCGTTGCAGGGGCGTGCTGACAAAGGCCTGTTCATCACAACGGGTAATTTCACCAGTCAGGCCTCTGATGAGGCCACCCGGGATGGCGCGATCGCGATCGACCTGATAGACGGGGATCGCCTTTGCGACCTGCTCAAGGAAAACGAACTTGGCGTTGAGACTGAGATGATCGAGAGGGTGCGGATCCGGTCCGATTGGTTTCAGGGAGTTTGACCGGTACTACATCCGGCGCGTCACCCAACGGCACCTTCAGAACGCCACCCCCTGCGAGTCCGCAGAGTAGTCGGGCACGTTCCGCTGGAACACGCGCCAGTAGTGCATGACGGCCGTGACGCGCTCCTGTCCGTCGGGCCCGCTTTCGACCGTTACGGGGTCCCTGCCCAGCACGGCCGCGACCTCGTCGCGGTCCGTCATCAGCGCCACGGTCGCCTCGTAGATCTTGTCCTCTATCTTCAGGCGCACCCGCGGGTCGCGGGACACGTTCTGGGTCCAGTACTTGTCGTGCGGGAAGGGCCTCTGCATGCGCCACCCGCTGGAATTGGCGTGGATGTAGAGCTTGTCGCCGCGGCCGACGATGCCGATGGTGACCGAGTGGGGGATGCCGTACCAAGTGCGGGTCTCGAGCATGACGGTGTCGCGGCGCTCGGGATCGTCGAGGTGGTTGACGAAGTCCCAGTCCGTTACCACCTCGCGGACCACCTCTCCCGTGAGCCACAGGCCGGGCCGGGCGATGCGGTTTGCGCGCTCGAACTCCTCGCTGCGGGGATCCAGGTATTGCGGCGCGAAACCGACCAGGCGCAACGTGATGAGCGCCAGCACGACGATACCGACAACTAGCGAGCCGCCGATCTTCAACGTTCTCGACATGGTTGTCCTCCCGGGCATGGCCGCCCGCTGATCGCAGGCATCGATCGGCGCCAGCGTATCACGCCGGTCGCCGCTGCCCTCATGCATGCACGGAGGGTCTGATAGGCTCACGCCCTGACGAATCGATGCCTCGTACAGCGTTGGTGACCGGAGCGACGGACGGCATTGGCAGGGCGACAGCCCTGGAGTTGGCGCGGTGCGGCTATACCGTGCACGCGTTGGGCCGCAACGCGCAACGCGGCGAGGAGACGCTGGCGGAGCTGCGGGCGATCAGTTCCGCGCAGCACGAGCTGTTTCTGACCGATCTGGCCGTGCTTTCCGAGACCCGGCGATTCCTGGACGAGTACGTGACGGCCCACCAGGCGCTGGACTTGCTGATCCTGAACGCCAACGCGGTGACCAGGAAGGTGTCGTTGACGGTGGACGGCATCGAGACGACGTTTGCCGTCGGTTACATGTCGCGCTATCTCTTTTCACTGAAGCTGAATGCCTTGCTGGCCGCGGGAGACCAGGCCCGCGTCGTGCATGTCGGCGGGACGCTGCTCGCTTCCGACATTCCCTACGACAGCCTTTCCGATCCGCGCTTCGGCATCCTCAAGGCGACGTCGCTGGCCAATACCGCGGATACATATCTGGTGCACTACCTGCACGAGCTGGCGCTCACGACCGTGCCGCACGAGATGGTGACTCCCGGAGTGGTCAACACGCGGCAGATCCGGGAGCAGGCGTGGCCGATCCGGCTGCTTTCCAGACTGTTCGGCATGATCGAGCCGGACGAGGCCGGCAAGCGGCTGGTCTCGCATATCCGTCAGACGGATGCTCCCGACGTGGCCGGCCGGGCGTTCCACCTGGAGAAACCCCGAACCGTCAAGCTGGGGCGCGGCGATCCGCTCGAGAAATGCCGCCGGCTGGTCGCATTCACGGAGTCGTTTACCGGCGTCAAGGTGTCGGACCATCTCGAGGTCAACGGAGGGGCATGAGGATTGTCCTGTTCGGCGCTACCGGCATGATTGGCCGGGGCGTTCTCCTGGAGTGCCTCGCTGATCCGGAAGTCAGCCGCGTGCTCACGATTGGCCGCCGTGCGACCGACGTGCAGCACGGGAAACTCGAGCAGATCGTCCACGACGACTTCGCCGACTATTCCGGAATCGGCGAGCGCCTCACCGGGTTCGACGCGTGCTTCTATTGTCTCGGCGTCTCTTCGCTCGGGATGAACGAGGACCGCTATCGCCACATCACGTACGACTTCACCCTGGCGGCGGCCGAGGCGCTCCTGGCCAACAATCAGGGCCTCGTCTTCTGCTACGTCTCCGGCGCGGGCGCCGACAGCAGCGAGCAGGGCCGTTCGATGTGGGCCAGGGTGAGAGGCAAGACCGAGAACGACCTGTTGAAACTGCCGTTCGCGGGGGCCTATATTTTTCGTCCCGCGTACGTCCATGCGGCCAGGGGCGCCGTCCCGCGGTCACGGTGGCTCCGCGCGTTGTACTTCTTCCTGCGGCCGCTCTACCCCCTCCTGCGGCTATTGCTCCCGCGGCATGTGACCACGGGCGAGGCCTTCGGACGGGCCATGATTCGAGTCGCGCGGCGCGGCTGGTCGTCGCCAATCCTGGAAAGCGACGACATCAACGCGGCAGCCCGCGCGGGACAGTAGGAAGGAGCCGTCCGATGCTCAGACAACCCCGCGTCGTCGTCTTCGCGCTCGCCGCGCTCTGCATGGCCATCGTCGCCGTCAGCGCCGGCGGGCAGAACCAGGCCGACCGGTTCGCGGGCGTCGAGCTGACCATCGTGCCGGTGGCGGGCCAGGTCCACATGGTCTCGCGGCCGGGCGGAGGCGGCAACGTCGGCGTTTTCGCCGGGCCGGACGGCGTGCTGCTCGTCGATTCCCTGTTCGAGCCGCTGGCCGAGCGGCTGGTCGACGCGGTGCGGCGCGTGTCGGACGGCGACATCCGCTTCCTGATCAACACGCACGTGCACCCGGACCACATCGGCGGCAACGAGCCGCTCGCCAGGCGGGACGTGCTGATCTTCGCCCACGACAATCTCCGGGTGCGGGCGCTGGAGCGGCTGCGGACCCCGCGCCGGGGCGGGCGGTTCTCGCCGCAACCGGCGGCCGGGGCGCGGCCGGTCGTGACCTTCGACTCGGCGCTGAGCTTTCACTTCAACGGCGAGGACGTGCGGGCCTTTCTCGCGCCGGCGGCCCACACCGACGGCGACGCCTTCGTCCACTTCCCGGACTCGGACGTGCTGCACCTGGGCGATGTCTTCCGCACCACGAGCTATCCGATTGTCGACGTCTATAACGGCGGGACGGTGGCGGGCACCATCGAGGCGCTGGAGGCGGCGGTGGCACTGGCGGGACCGCAGACGCGCGTGATTCCCGGCCACGGCCTCGAGGTGGTGGGCCGCGACGCCCTCGTCGGGTTCCTCGATATGACCGTGGATATCCGCGACCGGGTGCAGGCGCTGATCGCCGAGGGCCGCAGCCTGGAAGGGGTGATGGCCGCGCGGCCGACGGCCGCCTACGACGCCCAGTGGGGCCAGGAGGCGACGTGGACCGCGAACGACTTCGTGCCCATCGTCTTCTACGAGCTCGGCGGCGGCTCGCTCTTCGTCCGCTGACCAACGCCCGGCGGGTTGAGTCGGTCCGGGCCCGGCTATCGAGGTGTGACGACCGTCGCCTCGGCCAGCTCCGCTATCGCGGCCAGCGTGGTCTGCGCAGCGTTCAGTCCCAGACGGAAGTCGTCGTCGTTGTACGTCCGATAGAGGTCGGTGGGTTGGTGCCAGTGGGGGTTCCAGCCGGCGCCGATGTGCATGCCGCGCTCGTTCTCCCGCAGGCTGATCGACGGCGTGAGGTTCATGAACGGCGTCGAGTCCGTGTTGGTCATGTGGGGGCCGACGGCCGCGGGATAGTCGGTGGCGTAGGCGTCGTTGGCGGCCTTGAAGCGGAAGGCAAGGTCGCGTGACGCGTCGGCCAGGTCCGAATTCGACTGGAACTCGATGTTGACGTCGGCCTCGCGCCGCTGAACGGGGCTGACCTCGCCGTCCGGTCCCGGCGCGCCGTGGTCGAATAGCATCATGTCGTGCTGGATCATACCCAGCCAGCGGGGTTCGGGGTAACGTCCGGAACCGGGCGGGTCTTCAATGCCCTGCTGCTCGCGGCGGTCTTCGACGTACGCGCGGCTTCCGTTGAGCCCGGTCTCCTCGTTGTTCCACAGCGCGAAGCGGATGGACACGCCGGTCTCGACGTCCGGCGCGCTGAGGATGCGCGCCAGCTCCATAACCAGCGCGGTGCCCGAGGCGTCGTCGTCGGCGCCCTCGCCGAAGCCGTGGCCGTCCATGTGCGCTCCCAGGATGTACATCTCGCTGGGGCGCGTGCTGCCGACCTTCGTGCAGTACACCTGCGACCGCTCGCCGTTGGTCGGCTCCTCCAGGTTCAGCGCACGCAGCGCCTCGTCGGGCTGGGCCAGCGGATCGCGGACGACGCCGGTCGGCCGCCGGTAGCCGAAGATGGAGCTGCCGCCTGGACCGCTGCCATTGCGTCCAATGCGGCCGCCAGTCGGAGTCGGACCGGGCGGGTTCAAAGGGGCGTCCGCGACGCGGCGCGGTCTGGCACGGTCGTCGGCCGGCCGCGGCGGCGGATCGTAGACGTAATGATGCCGCTCGGTGGGGCAGCCGGCCGCCTCGAGCTGCGCTTCGATCCAGTCGACGGCGTCCCGGTTGCGCTGCGTGCCCTGCCGGCGGTCGCCGAACTGCGTCAGGCCCTTGATGATGGCCTTGTAGCGTTCCAGGTCGAGCCGGCCGACGAGCACCGCGATCGGGTCGTCCGCGCCGTCCGCAGGCGCCTGCTGCTGGCCGGAAACGGCGCGTCCGTCACCCGAGCCGCACGCCAGGAGCAGCGCGGCGGCCATTCCCGCCGCTGTGGCACGCATAGGTTGGCGCCGGCAGCGCGGAGATCTACCGCCCGCCCGCGGCCGCCTCCCGCTCCTCGGCCCGCGCGCCGGCCAGCAGGTTGAACATGCCGTAGTTGCCTTCGTGGCAGGCGTACTCGTAGAGATGACCGTCCGACAGGCGCATCGGGACCTGGGCGGTCCAGGCCCGGGTGTAGGTGGTCGGATCCGACGCCGTGAACTCGTACAGCAGCACGTCGTCGGCGACGCGCGTGAAACGCTCCACGAGGTGCAGGTTGGCGCTGGAGCCGGTGAAGGCCGTCTCGCGCAGGAAGTTGGTGGTCTCCACAACCAGCGTGTCGCCCTCCCAGCGTCCCCGCGAGTTGCCCATCCACTGGCGGACTGAATCCGCCAGGTGCGGCCGCCCGTCGAGCGGGACGATGCGGGCGTCGTGGACCATCTCGTTGAAGATCACCACGGTGTCGGGCGTCTGGAACAACTGCACGTTGTTGTTGTAGGCGCTCGGCGTCATCGGCGGTCCGGCATTGAAGCCCAGGATGCAGCGCTCCGGGAGCGCCCGGTCCTCGGGGCCTTCCGTCACCATGCCGGAGAATGCCCCGGCGAACGTGCCCGGACGCTCGCGCCCTTCGGGGGTCCAGGGGATCTTGCCGTCGGGGGGATCGACGATCAGCGACGTCCGCCGGTCGTCGGTCAGGTCGCTGCCGTAGTCCATCCAGAACTGGTTGTAGGCGCGCTCGATATCGCTGCCGAACCCGAACGCCTGGTCGGCGTTGTCCCGGCGATCCGCATCGAGCGCATGGGCGGTTACTGCCGCGAACTCGGCGGCCGCCTCCTCCGTCGCAAAGGTCTGCTGGTCGCCCAGCGCGTCGGGCCGCTCCAGCGGCGTGAGCGTCCGGAAGTCCCACACGCCCTGCAGGTCGGGGTCGCCCCAGCCGGTCCGGGGCATCTCCCCGCTGCCGCCCGCGGTCTGGCCCGCGGCTGCCGCGGGACCGAGCGCGACGGCGCCGGCCACTACGAACGCTATCCAGGCAAATCGAGCTGTCATTGCTTCTTCTCCTCCTCCTCACGCTCCTGGGACCGGGACCCGGCGAGCATGTTGAACATCGCGTAGTTGCCCTCGTGGCACGCGTATTCGAATATCGGGCTGTCCGTCAGCTTCATAGGCACGACGGCCGTCCACGGCTGCGTCCATGCCGCGGGGTCCGTGACCGTGAACTCGTAAACGAGCCCGCCGGCGCTTGCCCGCCGAAACCGCTCCACCAGGTGCATGTTCTCGGTCGAGCCGCCGCGTTGGTAGGGCAGGCCGGTGAAGCTGGTCTTGTCGGTGAAGTTCCTCGTCTCCACGACCAGCGTGTCACCTTCCCAGCGCCCGCGGGAGTCGCCCAGCCACTGGCGCATCGAAGCCGGCAGGTGCGGGCGCCCGTCGAGGGGAATGACGCGCGTCTCGTGAATCATCTCGGTGTGCAGCACGACGTAGCCGGGCCCTTGCAGTAGCAGCACGTTGTTGTTGTAGAAGCTCGGGACGATCGGCGGTCCGGAGTTGAATCCCACCAGGCACCGCTCCGCCAGACCGATGTCTTCGGGGCCTGACGGCACCACGCCCAGCACGATCCGCTCCTTCGGAGAGCCGCGCCGAGGCTCATTGGCCAGCGCCGCCGCCGCGGCCGTCAAGGGCGGCATCCGGCCGTTCGGCGGGTCGACAATCAGCGACGTGCGGCGGTCCTCGGTCAGCTCGGAGCCGTAGTCCCACCAGAAGTCGTTGTAGCCCCGCTCCAGGTCGCTGGCCTGGCTCGACCCGCGGCGGTCGGCGTTGCGGCTGGCGAGCTCGTTCTCGCGCAGCGCCACCGCGTCCTCGGCCGTCAGGAACTCCTTGTCAGCGAACTCCTCGGGCCGTTCCAGCGGGGTGACCGTGCGGAAGTCCCACATGCCCTGGAGGTCGGGGTCGCCCCAAGCCGTGCGCGGCGCGCTCTGATCGGCCTGACCCTGGGCCGCCGGCGCCGCGGCCAGCGGCGCCAGGAGCACGAGCGCGGCGGCGAATACGGTCACTTTCCGGCAAGCCGGGTATCGACGATCCATGCGGTTCCTCCTCGAAACGTCCGCCGGAGTTGCCTACGCTCATTCTGGCACACTCCGGACGCTGGGCCACTACGCGAATGGCTTCCGGAGTCGGAGTTGCGCGGGGCGCGTTTGGTATCCTCGCGATGTCATGGCAACGCAGGGGGAAGCGATGCGAGCACTTCGTGGATTCTATCGGCTCGGCGCGTGCGTTCTGTTCACCGGGGCGGCGAGTCTGGTCGCTGGTGCGGCGGCGGCCCAGTCGACAGGCGAGCTTGCCGGCGGAACGGCCCGCACCGCATGGGGTGACCCGAACCTGCAGGGCGTCTGGGATTTCTCGTCGAACACCCCGCTGAATCGGGCAGAGGAGTTCGGCGATCGGTTGTTCCTTACGGCCGAGGAAGCGGCCGCGCGGCAGCAGGACAGGGTCGCGGCGCGCGACCGCCAGGACAACAACCCGGCGCGGACCGGTGACACCGGCACCTACAACCGCTTCTGGACCGACAATCCCCGCGAGACGCTGCAGACGTCGCTCGTCATCGATCCGCCGAACGGTCGGGTGCCGCCGCTCACGCCCGCGGCGCAGCGGCGCTTCGACGAGCTGGCGGCGGCGCGGGTCGGCGTGGATGACGACGCGCCCACGCCGGGCGGCTTCGTGGAGGATCTCGGCCCGCGCGGGCTGTTCGTGCGTTGCCTCATGGGATTCAACTCCGGTCCGCCCATGAAGCCGCAGTCGTACAACCAGAACCTCCAGATCTTCCAGACGCCGGACCACGTGGTGCTGCTCAACGAGATGGTGCACAGCTCCCGGGTCGTCCCGCTGGGCGATAACCCCGAGATGGCGGATGGCATCCAGCAGTGGCTGGGCAGCTCGCGCGGCCGCTGGGAGGGCGACACGCTGGTGGTCACAACCACCAACTTCCGGGATACGGTGTTCGACCCGGATCGGGTGGGAGGCGGCCACCGCCCGGGCGGCTCGGGGCTCGTCCTCGAGGAGCGCTTCACGCGCGCCGCGGACGACACCCTCACCTACGAATTCACGATGACCGATCCAGCATGGTACTCGGCGCCGTGGACCGCCCAGATGCAGATGGCCTGGTCCGACCAGCCGCTCTACGAGTTCGCCTGCCACGAAGGCAACTACGGCCTCTACAACATCCTCGCCGGCGCCCTGCGTGAGGAACTGCTCCCCGCGGACAGCCGCTAGCGCAGGTTGCGGCGCTCGCCCCCAGGCCAGCCCGCGTCACGCTCATCGCACCGGTGCACCACGCAGAAGAACCTGCCCAACGCTCGACAGAAAAACCTAATAATGATACAACTTGATAACCTATGAATCGCGCAGCGCTAAACCCTAAAACTGGCGCAGCTCGCGAACCGGCTGGCGTGAGTGGCTGACATGGCAAGACCTCAGGAACAACTGGCCGCATCCCTTCACGTCCTGAGAACGCTGCAGCAGCGGAACCGCGTCGCGATCAGGTCGCGCGACCTTAGCCGCACCCATCGGGAGCGCCTCGTCAGGTGCGGTTTCCTGAAGGAGGTGATAAAGGGTTGGTACATCGCGTCGAGTCCTGATGAGGTGCCGGGCGACAGCACGGCCTGGTATGCCGCGTTCTGGGATTTCTGCGCCGCCTATCTCTCCAGGCGCTTCGGCAGGGAGTGGTGCCTGTCTCCCGAACAGTCGTTGTCGCTGCATGCCGGCAACCGGTCCGTGCCCGTTCAATTGATCGTCCGCACGCCGAGGGGCGGCAACAAGCCGACAACATTGCCGCATGACACGTCTCTCCTTGACGTGCGCACAGCGATTCCGAGCCGCACGCACGTCGTCGAGCGCGATGGCGTGCACCTGTATTCGGTGCCTGCCGCCCTCGTGGCCGTTTCGGAGTCGTACTTCCGGCGCGCTGCGACGGACGCGCGGGCCGTCCTGGCGGCGGTCAAGGACGCGTCGGACATTCTTGCCATCCTGCTGGAGGGTGGCCACAGCACGATCGCGGGACGTCTGGCAGGCGCATTCCGCAATGCCGGGCATCCGCGCATGGCCGACGAGATCGTGCGAACGATGGGAGTCGCGGGTTACACGATCCGGGAGTCCGATCCGTTCGAGTCCAGACCGGGCGTCGTACTGGCCGCGCGCGAGGCGTCGCCCTATGCCAACCGCATCCGCCTCATGTGGGAGGCGATGCGGCAGCCGGTACTGGAGGCGTTCCCGGCGCCGCCGGGGATCCCCGACCGGCCGGATGACTGGCTGCGAGCCGTGGACGCCGCATATGTGAACGATGCGTACCACTCGTTGTCGATCGAGGGCTACAGGGTCAGCCCCGAGCTCATCGAGCGGGTGCGCGGTGGCGCATGGAACCCCGACCGGGATGCTGAGGACCGTGAAATCCGTAACGCGCTTGCTGCGCGCGGTTACCACGATGCGTTCGTCGCCGTCAGGGCGAGCGTTGAGCGGATTCTGCGCGGACGCAACGCCGGTGGCGTTGCCCGTGAAGACCACGCTGAATGGTACCGGCGGTTGTTCGGACCAAGCGTGACCGCGGGCATCATCCGGGCCGTCGATCTGGCCGGCTACAGAAACGGCCCGGTGTATATCCGTCGTTCCATGCATGTTCCGCCACGGCAGGAAGCCGTGCGTGACTGCATGCCGGTGATCTTCGATCTGCTTGCGGACGAAATGGAGCCTTCGGTGCGCGTCGTGCTGGGGCACTTCATGTTCGTCTACGTCCATCCATACATGGATGGCAACGGTCGCATGGGACGTTTTCTCATGAACGCCATGCTCGCGTCGGGCGGGTATCCCTGGACGATCGTTCCGCTGGAACGGCGAGACGAATACATGAACGCGCTGGAATCGGCGAGCGTCAGGCAGGACATCCGACCGTTTGCAGCATTTGTGGGCGCACTGGTCGCGGCGGGTCTGCGGGGTGAGTCTGTGCCGGCCGTCCCCGCCGGGCAGTCCTGATAGTACGCTCTCCGGATGCGTGGCGACAGCGACCGTCGCAATGGGCTCGCGGCGACGGCCGCGGCGTTCGGGTTCTGGGGCCTGACGCCGATCTACTGGAAGGCGGTCGAGGCCGTTTCGGCCCAGGAGTTGCTGGCGCTCCGGGTGCTGTGGGCGGTGCCGCTGGCCGCTGCGCTGCTCACGCTGCTCCACGCGTGGGGCGACCTGCGCCGCGTCCTCACCTCGCGGCGCACGATGTCGGCGCTGCTGCTCACTGCCGCGTTGATCGGCGGCAACTGGCTCGTCTTCCTTGTCGCGGTTCAGGACGGCCAGATCCTGCAGTCGAGTCTGGGCTACTTCATCAACCCGCTCGTCAGCATCGTGCTGGGCTTCCTGTTCCTGGGCGAGCGCCTGCGCACGGTGCAGTGGGTGGCCGTGGCGCTGGCGGCGGCGGGAGTCGTCAACCAGATCCTGGCGGTGGGGGAACTGCCGTGGATCGCCCTGTTCCTCGCAGGGACGTTCGGCCTGTATGGCCTGCTGCGCAAGACGATCGCCGTAGCGGCGTTGCCGGGCTTCTTTGCCGAGGTGTCCCTGGTCGCGCCGATTGCGCTCGCCTACATGGCGTGGGCGATCTCGGGGTCCGTGTCAACTTTCGTGAACGCCGACGGCGGCACGCAGTGGCTCGTCCCCGTCGCCGGCGTGATCACGGTGACCCCGCTCGTCCTGTTCGCGTACGGCGCACGGCGGATTCTCCTGGCAACCGTCGGCCTGCTCCAGTTCCTCACGCCTACCGCGCACTTTCTGCTCGCGACGCAGTTGTACGGGGAGCCGTTCACGGCAGCGCACCTGCTGACGTTCGTGCTGATCTGGTCGGCGCTGGCGCTCTACCTCGGCGACCTGTTCAGGCGCGAGCGCAGCGCGTGAGGTCCGGCGCTGGGGTCAGCGCTCGCTGCCGTCCGCTTCCTCCTGTTCCTCCTTGCGCGCCTGCGCAAGCGCGGACGCGAAGAGGCCTGCAGGGGCGGCAACCAGGCCGAGCCCCACGAGCAGGATCAGCACCGTGAAGATCCGGCCGCCGGCCGTAATCGGATACATGTCGCCGTAGCCGACGGTCGTCAACGTGACGAATGCCCACCACAGGCTGTGAAACACCGACGCGAACTGCTCCGGCTGGCTGTCCCTCTCGAAGTAGTAGATGCCGACCGCAGCAAGGAATATCAGGATGAGCGCCACGCCGAGAAACAGGATCAGCTCTTCGCGCATGATGAGCAGAGCCCGGCGCAGGCGGGGCACCACTCGGCCGTAGCGCGTCAGCTTGAGGACTCGAAACAGACGCAGTAGCCGGAACACCCGAACAGATCGGAGATCGACAGCGCCAAGCGAGAGGTAGAACGGCAGGATGGCCGCCAGATCGACGAGGCTGAAGAAGCTCCGCGCGAAACGGAGGCGGTGCGTGGCGACCGAGAAGCGCAGGACGTATTCAAGGCTGAAGAGACCGACCGTCACCACCTCGATCCACCAGAGGACTGCGGCGATGCCTGGTTGCAGGTTCGGCAGCGTCTCGATGGAAAACGTGACGAGCGATATGCCGATGAGCGTGAGAACGGTTCTGTCGAACCAGCGTCCGGCAGTGGTGTCGGTTTCTTCGACAATGCGCTTGAGGTCCATTGCCTGCCTAGTCCTCACCTTCCTCTTCCTTGGAGAGCCGAATGCGGACCACGTCTGCGCGGCCGTCCTTGACGTCGACGATCTCGGCCGTCGCGCCCGCGAGGCGCACCCGGTCGCCCGCTTCCGCGAGCCGGCCCAGGTGGCTCACGAGCAGGCCCGAGAGCGTATCGACGTCCGCCGCGTAAAGGTCGAGGCCGCACTCGCGGTTCACCCGCTCGATCAGCACCTGCCCCCTGACGCGGAAGGTGACCGGATCTTCCTGCGTGATGTCGGGCGCCTCGGAATCGAACTCGTCCTGCACGGCGCCGACGATCTGTTCCAGCACGTTCTCCATGGTGACGATGCCAACGAGGGTGCCGTATTCGTCGTCCACGAGCGCCATGTGCTGGTGGTTGCGCTGCATCTCGCGCAGCAGTTGGCTGATGGGGAGGGTCTCCGGTACGTGCCACGCGGGGTGAACGATGGTGCTCAACTCCACTTCGTCGCCGCTTCCCAATCCGATGAGCTCCTTCACGTGGATGATTCCGAGCACGTCGTCGCGCGTGCCGCGGCGCAGGGGAAAGCGCGTGTGCCGCGTCTGCCTGGCGACATCGAGGCACTTCGCCAGCGGCCAGGTTGCATCGAGAAAGTCGACGTCGGTGCGCGGCACCATGATCTGGCGCACCGTCAGGTCGTCGAACTGGAAGACGGCGTTCAGCAGTTGCTGTTCCGTCCGCGACAGCTCGCCCGCCTTGCGGCCGAGCCGGATGCTGGCCTGGATTTCATCCTCCGTGATGGATGGGCCGCTGCGGCTGCCGGTGAAGAAGTCGGCGAACCCCTGCGTCACCTTGATGACCGGGCGCAGTCCTCTCTGCATGACCGTGAGCGGCCAGACGATGAAACGCCATGAGGAGCGCCAATAGGTGGCGCCGTAGGTCTTGGGCAGGATCTCGCCGACGAACAGAATGGCGAGCGTAAGGACCACGGATACGGCCGGCACCAGCGCCGACCCCAGGACCTGCGTGGCGTACATGCCGCAGAACGTCGCCCCGGCCGTATTGGCCACGGTGTTCAGCACCAGGATGGCGGATGTCGGTTCGGCGATGTTCGATTTCATGCCCATGAAGCGCGCGGCCAGCCGGGAATGCCTGCCGCCCGCCCGCTCGGCCTCCAGGGCTCCCACGCGCGTCGAGAACAGGATCGACTCGAACAGCGAGCACATGCTCGATACCATCACCGTCACGGTGGCGGCAATAACCAGCAGGACCATCAGAAATCCCCCTTGACGACGTTCCCGCCGTTGCAGTTGTAGACGACGGTGAACTTCATATACCTTCCCCGCTGTACGGGCGGATGTCCGGGAACCAGACAGGTTCAGCTTAGCCGAACGATTTCCGACATGGACGCTGCAAACGGGATTGGTGTGTTGCTCGACGTAGCGCAGCAGATGCTGGACCAGTTGGCGGCGTTCGCGCCGGCGCTGCTGGCCGCCGCCGGGCTCCTGGCGGCCGGCTGGCTGGCCGGCTGGCTCCTGTCGCGGGGCGTCACGAAGCTGGTCGACAAGCTCGCGCCCGGCCTGGAAGAGCGGGCCAACCGGCTGACGCTGCGGCGGCTGGGCATCGAGCGCCGCCTCGCCGAGCTGGTCGGCCGGTTCGTGTTCTGGGTCGTCCTCGCCGTATTCGCGGCCGCGGCGATCGAGACGCTCGGCCTGCCCGTGCTCGCGGCCTGGGTCGGGCAGCTCGGCGCGCTGCTGCCGCGGCTGTTCGTCGGCGCGATCATCGTTGTGGTCGGCTTGTTCGTCGGATCGCTCGCACGCGACGCGGCCGCGGCGGCCGCGCGCGCCGGCGGCGCCGATCGCGCGGATCTGCTTGGCCGCGTCGTGCAGGCCGCCGTCGTGGTGACGGCGGTGGTTGCGGGGCTTGAACAGGTCGGCGTCGACAGCAGTTTTCTCACCTCGATGATCGTGGTGATCGCGGGCGCGGCGCTCGGTGGAATGGCGCTGGCCTTCGCCTTCGGCGCGCGCACCGAGGTCGGCAATATCGTGGCCATGTATTACGTCCGGCAGGCGTACCGCACCGGGCAGCTCATTCGGCTTGGCGACGTCCACGGCCGGATTGCGGCGTTCACTAAGACAACCGTCGTCGTCGACGTACGCGACGGCCAGGCGCACGTACCGGCCAGGATGTTCAGCGACCAGGTCACGGAGCTGCCCGCCTCGGAGGAATCGGTTGGAGGCTGACCGTGTCCTCGCGGACGCGTTCCTCGCCAATCACCCGGCCGAGGCGGCGCGCGCAATCGAACACCACACCGCGGCGGAGGTAGCCGGGTTCCTGTCGGACTGCGCTCCGGACGCGCTCGCGCCTGTTGTAGCGGTGATGGATCCGATGGTAGCCGCCGCGGCGCTGGGCGCGATCGAAGTGGACCAGGCAGTGGGGATCGCAGCGGCGCTGCCGCCTGCTGCCGCCAGCGTGCTGCTGCGGCGTGTCAGCGTGGACTTGCGCGGCGTGATCCTGGATCGGATGCCGGCGGACGTTGCCGGGCGCATCCGCAGGCGGCTGCTGTATCCGGCCGGCACTGCCGGTGCGCTGCTCGATCCGGGCGTCCTGACGGCGCCGCAGGACCTGACTGTCGCCGAGGTAACGCAACGCCTCCGGCGTACGGATCTGCGGGCCCACTCCTATCTGTTTGTCGAGGATGCGGACGGCGTCCTCGCCGGCGTCATCGGTTTGGGCGAGTTGTTGAGCGCCGCAGGGGATGCACGCATGGGCGCGGTCGCCCGGCATGAATTCGAGACCATGCAGGCGACAGCCGGCCGCGACGCCGTCCTGACGCATCCTGCCTGGCGCGACCTGCACACGCCGCCGGTGGTTGATGCGTCGGGGCGGCTGCTTGGCGTAATACGGCACGCGGCGCTGGACGCGTTGGCGGCGGAAACCTTGCGGCCGGCTGAACCGCCTGTCGCCGCCGCGGCGCTCGCATTCGG
This sequence comes from Vicinamibacterales bacterium, assembly GCA_965207665.1. Lineage (GTDB taxonomy): Bacteria > Acidobacteriota > Vicinamibacteria > Vicinamibacterales > UBA8438 > JAAXGX01. Next base: position 82,347 of record CBDBMV010000002.1, on the reverse strand, counting down.
CGAGCTGGCCTGGCTGGCCGGCATCGACCTGGCCGGAGAGCTTGCCGGCGCGTTCATCGCGCCGGCTACGCGCGGCGGGAAGGAGACGGTCGGCGGTTGACGGACGCGGCGACCGTGCGAACGGCGCTGGCGGGTGACTACGTCGTGCGCCACCCCGGCGAGGTGGCCGCGTTGCTGGAAAAGTGGAGCCCCGCCGATGGCGGCGGCGTCCTGGAGCGCACGCCCCTGGAGTCCGCGACACCTGTGTTCGCGGCGCTGACGCCGGCCGCCGCATCCGATCTGCTGGCCCGGCTGCCTGTCGAGCGCGCCGTCGGGCTCCTGCGGGGTCTGGATCCCGCGCACGCGGCAGCGCTGTGCGCCCGCCTCGCCGCGGAGCTCCAGGACCGGCTGCTGGACCGGATATCGGAGGCGGAGGCGCGCGAGCTGCGGGAGCTCATGACGTATCCCGCAGACTCGGCCGCCGCTCTGATGACTACCCGCGTCCCGACGTTCCGGCCTGCCGCGACGGCCGCCGAAATCCTTGCACGGCTGCGCGCCGAGCGCGCCGCGGGCGTGACCGACGTGGCGCTGGTCGACGGCGGCGGACGCTTCGCCGGGATGGTCCCGGTGGTGGCGCTCGCCGCGGCCGATTCCGGTACGCCCGCGCTGCAACTGGCGCGCACCGGGCAGGCCGGCGTGCCGGCGATGACGCCGCGCGAAGATGTAGTCGACCTGATGGCGCGGACGCACGTGGCCACCCTGCCGGTGGTCGATGCCGAGCAGCGCCTGCTCGGCGTCGTGGGCCACGACGAGCGCGCCGCTGCAATCGAGGCCGAGGCCACCGCCAGCGCACAGACGATGGTCGGCGCCAGCGAGGACGAGCGGGCGCTGTCGCCGATCGGCTTCGCCGTCCGCAAGCGGCTGCCGTGGCTGCAGATCAACCTGCTCACGGCCTTCCTGGCGGCGGCGGTCGTGGGCGTGTTCGAGGCCACCATCGCCCAGGTGACGGCGCTGGCGGTATTGCTGCCGGTGGTTGCGGGGCAGTCCGGCAATACCGGGTCGCAGGCGCTCGCCGTGACCATTCGCGGACTTGCGCTGCGCGAGGTGCGGCTGCGGCACTGGCGCCGGGTAGCGGTGAAGGAAAGCGCGGTCGGGCTAATCAACGGCCTGGGCGTCGCGCTGACGTCGTCGGCCGGCGTCTACCTCTGGAGCCGCTCGCCGGGTCTGTCGGCCGTGATCGCGATCTCCATGGTGCTCTCGATGTTGGTGGCCGGCTTGGCCGGCGCGGTCATCCCCATGGGCCTGACCGCCCTCCGGCAGGATCCCGCCCAGTCGTCGTCCATCGTGCTCACCACCGTGACCGACATCGTCGGCTTCTTCAGCTTCCTTGGCATCGCGACGCTGCTGATGGCGTGGCTGTAGACCCCGCAATGCGCGGCGGCGCGCGGTGTACGATACGGCCGTGTCCGGGTCTGGCACGCGACCTTTCGCCCGCCGAACGAATCCCGGGGCCATTCGCCGGCTCCTGTGCCGCCTGACCGCCAGTCTGAGTCTGCTCGTATTGGCGGCGGCCATCGCGGGCTCCTCCGGCTGCGCCGCGCGCTCCCGCACGGCGGTCGAGAACGCGCAGACCGCGGTGCGCGTGAAGACGGCCATCGTCAACGACGTGGAGCTGGGGACGCTGCCGATCGATGTAGAGGCCGCGGGCGGCGTGATCACGCTGGAAGGGATCGTCCGCACCTCCGAGCAAATCGACCGGGCCGTCGCCGTTGCGGGCCGCGTCGCGGGGGTCGTCCGCGTGCAGTCGGCGCTGGTCATCGGCGATCCCGATCCGCCGGTGCCCCGTCCCGTGCCGCCGCTGCCGGCCCTGGCGCCGCGGCCGCGGGAGGGCCCGCTGCGGCTAATCGGCGCGGGCGCGTCCGTGCGGCTCAACAACCCGTCCGGCGACGCGCTGGCCGACGAGCTGGACGTCGGGCCGATCCTGCGCCTGCGCACGGGCAACGGGCTCGCGCCGACCATCGCCTTCAACTGGACCAACGCCGCGATGGAGACCAGCCCGACCGGCCTGCCGGCGCTGGCCAGGGTGCGGATCCGGCCGGTGATGGCCGGCGTGCAGTACGGCTACACGCGCGGGCGGCTGGGGGCCGGGGTGTCGGTCGTCGGGGGCTACGCGTTCAACAACCTGGATATCGACGAGACCGCGGTCGGCCCCGGCCGCGCCGTGGACGTCGCCAACAGCTTCGTCTGGCGCTCGGGCGCGACGCTCTGGTACGACGTGACGCCGCGCATCGGGATCAATCTGTTCGGCGGCTACCTGTTCACGCGCCCGAAGGTGACGTTCGTATCCGATACGTCGGTCGAGACGCACCGCATGCGCGCCAACTCCGTCGTCATCAGCGTGGGGATGGCGTATTGGATCTTCTAGACGGCCGCGCGGGGCGCTGATGTCCGGGTTCCTGCAGACGTTCATCGTGGCGCCGCTGGCGAGCGCCGGCTACGCCGTGGCGTTCGCCGGACGCGCCATCCGCGAGATGTTCCGGCCGCCGTTCGAGCTCAGGGAGACCGCGCGGCAGCTTTACGAAGTGGGTTGGCGCTCGCTGCCGCTGATCGCGGTGTCGGGCTTCGCCGTCGGCATCGTGCTGTCGATGCACACGCGCTCGTCGCTGGAGCGGTTCGGCGCCGAGGCGCTGATCCCGGCGGCGCTGATGCTGGCGCTGGTGCGCGAGACCGGCCCGCTCATCGTCGGACTGCTGGTGGCCGGCCGGGTCGGCGCCGGCTTCGGCGCGGAGCTGGGCGCCATGAAGGTGACCGAGCAGATCGACGCGCTGGAGGCGGTGGCGGTCGACTCGTTCAAGTTCCTGGTGGTCACGCGGACCATCGCCTGCATGCTGGCGATGCCCGTCCTCACGACGGTGGCCAACTTCACCGGCATCATCGGCGGCTGGGCGGCGGAGACCGCCATCTCGGGCATGAGCTTCGAGGCCTACTTCCGGTCCGCCTTCTCGGTGGTCGGCTTCGCCGACTACATCCCGGGCACGGTGAAGACGGTGGTATTTGGCTTCATCATCGCCATCACGGCGTCCTATCTCGGCGTCCACACGCGCGGCGGGACGCAGGGCGTCGGCTACTCGGCGACCCGCAGCGTGGTGACCGCGTCGATCCTGCTGATCACGGCCAACGTCGTGCTCGTGCGGCTCATCTTCTTCCTGTTCCCGGAGAGCGTAGGGTGAGCGCCGGCGCGAACGGCGCCGCGGGGGTGCGGCTGGAGCACGTCTCGAAGGCGTTCGGGGCGCTGCGCGTGCTCGACGACGTCTCGCTGGAGCTGCCGGCGGGCGAGGCGACGGTGGTGCTGGGCCGCAGCGGCACGGGCAAGAGCGTGCTGCTGAAGCACATCGTCGGGCTGCTGCACCCCGACGCGGGACGGGTGCTGCTGGGCGACCAGGACATCACGGCGCTGGGGCCCGCGGCGCTGGCGGTTGCGCGCCGGCAGATCGGCTTCCTCTTCCAGAACTCGGCGCTGTTCGACTCGATCACGGTCGGCGAGAACGTGGCGTTTCCGCTGCGCCGCCACACGCGCCTGCCGGAGACGGAGATTCGCGCGCGCGTGCACGAGAAGCTGGCGGCCGTCGGCCTGGAGCACGCCGTTGCCCGGATGCCGGCCGCGCTGTCCGGCGGCATGCGGAAGCGCGCCGGTCTGGCGCGGGCCATGGCGCTCGATCCCGCTGTGCTGCTGGTCGACGAGCCGAGCGCCGGGCTCGACCCGGTCACCTCGGAGGAGATCGACGACCTGCTCGTGCGGGTCAAGCGCGACCGCGGCACGACCCTGGTGGTGGTGACCCACAACATCCCGAGCGCGCGGCGCATCGGCGACACGCTGCTGTTCCTGCACGAGGGCCAGGTGCTCGCGCGCGGGACGGCCGCGGAGCTGGAACGCAGCGAGCACGATCTGGTCAGGCAGTTCATGCAATCGGAGGCGGGCGGCTGAGCCCGCAAACACGCAACACACGGAGGTAAGCAATGGGTTCCCCGCGCTTGGCGCTGGTCGGTGCGTTCGTGGGAGGCGGACTGCTGCTGTTCGCCGTCGGGCTGTTCATGATCGGCGATCGCCGGCAACTGTTCACCGAGCATTTCGAAGTGGTGGCCGACTTCGGCAACGTCACCGGCGTGCAGGTAGGCACCGACGTCCGGCTGTCCGGACTGCCGGCCGGCGAGGTGACCGACATCGTCATCCCGCCGGCGCCGGGTGGACGGTTCCAGGTGCGGATGCGCGTCCGCGAGGACCTGCACTCCCTTGTGCGGACCGACTCGGTCGCGGCGGTCCTGACCGACGGGCTGCTCGGCTCCGCGTTCATCCAAATCCGTGCCGGCACCGAGTCCGCGCCGGAAGTCGCCGACGGGGGCACGCTGGCCGGGACCGACGCCATCCAGGTGGCGGACTTGATCGAGGAGGGGCGCGAGACGTTCCGGCTGGTCGCCGACGAGTTCGTGGGGCTCCGCGAGCAGATGACGGAGACGTTCTCCGGCCTCGGCGAGACGGTCGAGACCACGACCCTCATGATCAACGACGTCGGCAACGACGTCCGCGAGGTCACCACCGTCAGCGCGCTGTTCATGGACGCGGCCCGGGGCGTCATGGAGGACACGCACGACATCGTGCAGCGCGTCTCCGCCGGCGAGGGCACGGCCGGCAAGTTTCTCACCGACGACGCGCTCTACACGCACGTGACCGGCATGGCCGGCGAGGTCGAGGCGACGATGCGGTCGGTGCGCGGCAGCGCGGAGGAGTTCGAGCAGATCGTGGGCGGCCTGCGGGGGCCGGAGAGCGCCGCGCAGCGCCTGCTGGTGGACGCCGGCGACGTCGTGACCTACGCGCGCGACGCCATGTCGGACCTCGCCGAGAACACCGAGGCCATGAAGCGCAACTGGCTGCTGCGCGGCTTCTTCTCGGAGCGCGGCTTCTACAACCTCGACGAGATGACCGTGGACGAGTACCGCGAGCTGCTGCGGGACGACCGCTATACGCCGCTGCGCATCTGGCTGCGCGCCGACGTGCTGTTCGAGACCGGCGAGGACGGCGGGTTGACGCTGGCCGACGGGGCGGAAGACCGCATCGAGGAAGCGATGTCCGAGCTGCTGCAGTATCCGCGCAGCAGCCCGCTCGTCGTCGAGGGCTACGCCACCGCCGGCGGCCTGGGCCGGCAGTACCGCGAGGCCGACGCGCGCGCCGCGGCGGTCCAGGACCACCTGGTCCGCACCTTCCGGCGCGCGGCCGAGCTGACCGGTACAATGCCGATCGGCCCCGAAGCGGACGGCAGCCCGTCCGGCGACGGCCGCTGGGACGGCGTGGCGCTCACCCTGTTCGCTGATCCAGACTTGATCGAACGCGGCCCCGACGCCGCGTCCGTTCCCTGACAACGAAGGAGAGAATGCATGGCGCTCGATACGTATCTGACGTTCGACGGCAACTGCCGCGAGGCTTTCGAGTTCTACCGCTCGGTCTTCGGGGGCGAGTTCTCCGTGATCCAGACGTTCGCGGACGGGCCGCCGGACATGCCGCTGCCGGACGAGATGAGGGACCAGGTGATGCACGTCTCGCTGCCGGTCGGCGCGAGCGTCCTGATGGGCAGCGACCGCGGTCCCGGATTCCGCGCGGAGCTGGTCGTCGGCAACAACTTTTCCATCTCCATCGCCGGGCAGAGCCGCGAGCACTGCGACGAGGTGCTCGCGAAGCTGTCCGCCGGCGGCAAGGTGACCATGCCGATGCAGGACATGTTCTGGGGCTCGTACTACGGCATGTGCACCGACCGGTTCGGCATCAACTGGATGATCGACTACCAGCTGCCACGCGACTGAACGCGACGCCGTCGTCTACGACTCGGCGTCGTAGACGCGGCGGACCTCGCGGTCGCCGGCGCGGAGACGGCGGGCGGGGCCCTCGATGCGTGAGGTCACGACGAGTTGCCGGCCGCCGTCAGCGCCGTCCTGCACCTCGTAGGTCTGGTGCACGGTCAAGCTGCGCGGAACTGGCGTCGGCAGCGGCAGCTCGACCGCGGTCTCGAGGTTATCGTCGTTCCATTGCGCGGTGCGTGTGGCCTGCGTGCCGGACCCGGCGACGCCTTCGTGTTCGCGGCCGTCAGGGATCAGCCGCACCTCCCTTCCGTCGCCGTAGGTCAGCACGACCTCGCCTGCATCGCCGGCAATCGTGATGCGCCGGGCCGCTCCGACCAGTTCGCGTACGGTTTCCTGTATACGTGCGATCTGTTCCGGGTCGGGCCCTCTGCCGCCCCTGCCGCCGAGTCCCCTCCGGCCCCCGCCGCGCCGCTCGCCGCGCCGGTCCTGGACTTCATCGCTCAGCTCTTCGTTGAGCACCCAGGTCCCCGCCAGTACGAGCTCCGCGTCCTGTTCGGTACCTGATGCAGCAGTGCCGGCCGGCCCGGCCCAGCTCAGGCTGACGGCTGCCACGAGACCCGCAATCGCCACGATCAGGATTCCTCTCATGTTGCTCCGATTCATCCACACCCTCCTTGCTGTCAGGTACAGACCGCGACCTGCCTCTGTCTATTCCAGCGCAACAACTCCGCAGGTAAAGTACGAAGGGGACGGCGAGCAGCACCGCGGCCGTTCCCAGGCCGCGCACGGCGCGGCCCGCCGGTCACGGAGTGGGGCGAAGGGGCCCCGCGAGTGGCCGGCGGGGGTTTGGGGCGCAGCCCCATCTAACCAGCGAAGCGTAACGATACGGGCGAGCTGTCCGGGATGGGGAGTCCCACCTGCACGAGCCGCGGCGAGTCCGCGGCGGCGGTGGTGACGTACTTGTACATGGCCCCGTCGGACGCGCGCGGCGCGGTCGGGTGGTCCAGCACCTGCTGCGAGCCGTCCACGAGCGGGCTCAGGTCGCCGGCGTCGGGCAGATCGTCCGGGTGAGGCTCCAGGCTGGTGTACAGCACGTCGCGGTCGCGGGTCACGACGTGAATCTCGCCGATGGGGCTGGAGCGCACGATGCGCCGCAGCCTGCCGTCGATCCCGTCGGTCGACCACCCGGCCTCTACCGCGGCGGCGACGAAATGGCCTGCCAGCGCGGCCTGCCCGATCATCTGCTGGCGGAGAATCTCTTCGAAGACGGGCCGGATCTCGTCGAACTGGCTCGTATGGGTGTCCTCCAGCAGCTCCGGCACCTCGAAAGCCGCCAGCACGGAGGTCATGACCGGCGAGGTGTACGTGTGGCTCTGGAGCACCTGCTCCTCGAAGGCGAGGGCACTGCCCACCTGCACGATCCGGTGCCGATCGATGCCGGACACGCCGACGTACTTGTACACGCCGTGGTCGATCTCGCGTATCTGGGCTTCCTGCGTCACGACGTCGTCGCTGTCGAGCGGCGACGCCAGCAGGGGGTGAAAGACCGATGCCTGCGGTTGCACGGCCGGATCGGGGTCGAAGCGGAACGGCACCAGCGCGCCGTTCTCGTCCCGGACGGTGGTCAGGTAGGCGGCGCCCTGCTCGTCGGTGATCCAGAACTCGTCCACCGCCGTGCCGGCGGCGACGGCTTCCAGGGTCTGAATGACGCGCGCCGGCTCCTGGCCGGCCGCCTCCGCCGCGGCCACGAGATGCGCGGCGATGCGTGCCTGCGCCGTCATCTGACCGTTCATCAGCGCGTCGAGCGCACGCGCAACGTCCGCCAGCGATACTTCAGCCATGGTCGATCGCCCGCAATAGTGTAGGACAGTCGCCGCGTCGAGTGCAGCCCATGCCCCGGCGCACGCTGGAAAACGGCTCCTGGCCGTGGTAAGTAAAGGAGTCCGAAGAAAGAGGAGGCTCCCCATGCGCACCCGCTGGCTCCGGCTGTTCCTGTTGGGGGCCGCCGTCCTCACCGCACCGGCCGCCGCGCAGGACGGCGGCACGCTGGACATCTACTTCGTCGACGTCGAGGGCGGCGCGGCCACGCTGATGATTGCGCCGTCCGGTGAGTCGATGCTCCTCGATACCGGGCATCCGGGCACGGTGGACGCCGAGCGGATCGCCGCCGCCGCCGCGGACGCGGGCCTGGAGCGGATCGACTACCTCGTCACGACGCACTACCACCTCGACCACGTCGGCGGCGCGCCCGAGGTAGCGGCGCGCCTGCCCGTGCGCAACTTCGTCGACCACGGCCTGCCGACCACCACCGAGCTCGACAGCAACCAGCCGCTGTACGACGCCTACGTCGAGACCCGCAAGTCCGGCCGGCACCTGCCGGTGAAGGCGGGAGACACCATTCCGATCGAGGGACTCGACGTATGGGTGGTGTCGTCGGGCGAGCAGTACATCACGTCGCCGCTCGAGGGGGCCGCCGGCGAGCCGAACCCGCTGTGCGGCAGTTTCGAGCGCAAGGAAGAAACCTACATCTCCGGCGGCGAGAACGGCCGATCGGTCGGCGTGGTGGTCCGCTTCGGTGACTTCCGGACCATCGCCCTCGGCGACCTGACGTGGAACCGGGAATACGAGCTGGTCTGTCCGAACAACCTGCTCGGCACCGTCGACCTGTACCTGACGACGCACCACGGTCTCAGCATGTCCGGCCCGCCGGCCATCGTGCACGCCCTGCGACCACGGGTGGCCGTGATGAACAACGGGCCGAACAAGGGCGGCCACCCCGAGGCGTGGCGGACTGTCCGCAGCTCGCCCGGCCTCGAGGATTTCTGGCAAGGCCACTACACGGTGGAGGTCGGTGACGACCACAACGCGCCGGAGCAGTTCATCGCCAACTTCGACGAGTCGCGCGAGGGCTGCACGGCGCACTGGATCAAGGTGTCCGCGGCGGCCGACGGCAGCTTCACGGTCACGAACGGCCGCAACGGGTTCAGCAAGACGTACGCGGGTTCCTGAGCAGGGGGGACGGGCAATGCCCACGAGAACGCTTCTGGCGGGGATCGGCTTCGTCGTACTCCTTGCCGTGGTGCTGCAGCTCGGGTTCGGGGAGTCGTTGCCCGCCAGCGACATCACGCCTGACGACCTGGCGCGCTGGAAGACCGAGCTCTCCAACTGGGGGCGCTGGGGTCCGGACGACGAGCTCGGCGCCCTGAACCTCATCACCAACGCCAAGCGGCGCGAGGCGGCCGGCCTGATCCGGGAAGGCCACCCGGTGTCGATGGCGCTGGAGATGGATCCAGTCGAGACAGTCGACAACGCCATCCCGTTCGTGCAGGAGTTCTACCGCGTGGGCGGCGACGAGTGGACCATCCACTTCCACGGCGCCGGCATCACGCACGTCGACGCCCTCGCGCACATCTTCGACGACGGGGTGACCTACAACGGCTACCGGCCGTCCGACGAGGTGATGCTGTCGACCGGCCCGGAGCGCGGCGGCGTCGACGTGATGCGGACCGGGGTCATGACGCGCGGCATCCTGATGGACATCCCGCGGCTGAAGGGCGTGGAGTACCTGGAGCTGGGCACGCGCATCTTTCCGGAGGACCTGGAGGCGTGGGAGGCGCAGGCCGGCGTGCGCGTCTCCTCCGGCGACGCGCTGTTCGTGCGCATCGGCCGCTGGGCGCGCCGCGCGGAGGTGGGGCCGTGGTCGGTGCACCAGGAGGTGGCCGGCCTCGACCCGTCGGTGATTCCCTGGCTGCGCGAGCGGGACGTGGCGATCCTCGGCAGCGAGTCGTCCATGGACGTGGCGCCGCCGCCGGGCGACCTCGGGCGCCTGGTGCTGCACAACTTCGCGCTCGTCTACCTCGGCGTGCACGTGCTGGACAACATGGACCTGACCGCCGTGGGCGAAGCGGCGGCCGAGCGCAACCGCTGGGAGTTTGCGGTGACGTTCGCGCCGCTCATCGTGCGCGGCGGGACCGGTGCGGCGGTGAATCCGATTGCGACGTTCTAGCCGGTTCGTGACCGCGGCGGGTGCGGCCCTCTTGGCGGTTGCAGGCGCGGCGGTGGCAGCCCAGCCCCGGCCGTACCCCGTCTACAACGAGTACCACCTCGACCGCACGATGAAGCTGGTCGGCCGTAACTTCGCCGGCGCGCGGGAAGCGCTGGACAGCGGCGAATTCGACACCGCCAAGGCGCTGTTCACGCGCACCCGCGAGCAGGTCGCCGTCTCCATCACCTTCTGGCGGCACAACGAGCGGGACGACGGCGTCCGCATGCTCCGCGCCGTGCTGGACGGACTCGACGCGCTCGACGCCGCGCTCTCCAGGCCGCCCGTGGATGCGCCGGCCGCCGCCGAGCTGGCTACCGGCGCCGACACCGCCTGCCAGACCTGCCACGCCGTCTACCGCGCGCAGGATCCGGACACGGGGGAATACTCGGTGAACCTGGTTGCCGGCCAGCCGCGCTAGAGTTGCTGTACAGGCGGGACGGTTCAGCCGATGCGCAAGGTACTGGCCTACTCGATTCTTCTCCTCATCGGCCTGGGGCTCTCGCAGGCCCTGCCGGTGCTGATGGGAGAAGAGCGCGACGCCGCCGCCACCGCGATCCGCCTGCTGACGATGACCGGCCTGGCCTTCATCATGATCCAAGTCGGCTTCGAGTTTCACTTGGACAAGTCCAACCTGAAGAAGTACGTCCGGGACTACGTGGTGGCCTTCACTGCCGCGTCGTTCCCGTGGCTGTTCGCGACCGGCTACTTCGTGTTCGCGATGCTCCCGCCGGAGGTCTGGGCCGACCTCGACGCCTGGAAGGAGACGCTGCTGGCCGGTCGCTTCGCCGCGCCTACTTCCGCGGGCGTCCTGTTCAGCATGCTGGCCGCCGCCGGCCTGGGGACGACCTGGGTGTTTCGCAGGGCGCGCATTCTGGCGATATTCGACGACCTCGACACGGTGCTCCTGATGATTCCCCTGAAGATGCTGATGGTCGGCATCGCCTGGCAGCTGGGCCTGGTCGTGGTGGTGATGACCGTGATGCTGGTCATGGCCTACCGGTGGCTGCACCAGGTCGCGATGCGCATTACCTGGGGCTGGGTCCTGATCTACGCGGCCTTGATCGTGGGCGCCAGCGAGCTGCTGCACGTCTGGAGCACGGTGTTCGATCCGTCGGTGCCCATTCACGTCGAGGTGCTGCTGCCGGCATTCGTCCTCGGCTGCCTGGCGCACCCGCCCGGCGCGGCGCGCGACGCGGACACGGCATCCCTCGAGCATGCGTTCCGCGCCATAGCCGGCCAACCCGGGGAGCGTCGCGCGGCGACCATCGTGTCCGCCGCCTTCATGGTGCTGGTGGGCCTGAGCATGCCCGCGATCTTCGAAGGTCCCGACGCGGAACATCCGGCCCCTTCCCCCGCGGCGCTGCAATTGGCTGCGCCCGGCAGCATCGTGGACGATCCGGCCCTGCACGGCGGCGTGCCGGAAGGGGTGTACACGACCACGGTCACGGCCAGCCAGCCGAGCCTCGGCTGGGGCATGATCGCGTGGCACGTGCTGATGCTGACGCTCCTGAGCAATCTCGGCAAGATGTTCCCGGCCTTCTGCTACCGTCGCGAGGCGCACTGGCGGCAGCGCCTGGCCGTGGCCATCGGCATGTGGCCGCGCGGCGAGGTCGGCGCCGGAATACTGGTCCTCGGCCTGAGCTACGGCATCGGCGGGCCCATAGTCACGGTGGCCATGCTGTCGCTCACGCTCAACCTGGCGCTGACGGGCGTGTTCATCCTGATCGTGCGCAAGCTGATCGACGGCGTTCCCGAGGCGCCGCAGGCAGAGACGGTGCCCGTTCGGACACTCGAAGGGGCCACCCAGTTCGGGTAGCGCACGGCGATGCCAGCGTCCTCCGATCTCTGCTTCCGGACGGCCGCCGATCTGGCCCGCTCCATCGCGGCCCGCGAGGTCTCCGCGGTCGAGGTGATGGAGGCGCACCTCGCGCGGATCGAGGAGGTCAACCCCGCCGTCAACGCCATCGTCACGCTGCTGCCCACTGAAGCGAGGCGAGGGGCGGAGGCGGCCGACGCGGCGGTGGCGCGCGGGCGCGCGCTGGGGCCGCTGCACGGCCTGCCGGTGGCGCACAAGGACCTCACCTGGACGAAGGGGATCCGGACAACCTTCGGGTCGCCGCTGTTCGAGCGTTTCGTGCCCGACGCGGACGCGATCATCGTCGAGCGGCTGCGCGCGGCCGGGACGATCACCGTCGGCAAGACGAACGTGCCGGAGTTCGGCGCCGGGTCGCAGACCTTCAACACCCTGTTCGGCGCCACGCGCAATCCGTACGACCTCACGAAGACTTGCGGCGGGAGCAGCGGCGGCGCGGCGGTGGCGCTCGCCACCGGGATGGTCCCCATCGCCGACGGCAACGACCTGGGCGGCTCGCTGCGCAACCCGGCCGGCTTCTGCAACGTGGTCGGGTTCCGGCCCTCGCCCGGACGGGTGCCCAACTGGCCGAGCCTGGCCCACTGGTACCCGCTGGCGGTGCCTGGCCCCATGGGGCGCACGGTGAGCGACACGGCGCTGATGCTGAGCGCCATCGCGGGTCCGGACCCGCGCGCGCCGATCTCGCTATCCGAGCCGGGAACGATCTTCCGGCCGCCGCTGGACGGCGACGTGGCCGGCAAGGCCGTCGCCTGGAGCCGCGACCTGGGCGGGTTGCCAGTCGATCCGCGCGTCACGGCCGTGATCGATGCCGAGCGCGGCACGTTCGAGCGTCTGGGATGCGTCGTTGAGGATGCCGAGCCGAATATGGACGGCGCCGCCGAGGTGTTCCAGGTGTGGCGCGCCTGGTACTTCGAGCTGTACTACGGCGAGCTGCTCGCGAAGCACCGCGGCGCAATGAAAGACACGGTGGTCTGGAACATCGAGGAAGGCCAACGGCTGACCGGGCCGCAACTCGGCTCGGCCGCGCGCGCGTGGTCGGCGCTGCTCGACCGCGTGGGCCGCTTCATGGCGCGCCACGACTACCTGGTGCTGCCGGTCAGCCAGGTGCCGCCGTTCGACGTGGACCAGCCGTATGTCACCGAGATCAACGGCGTCCCGATGGACACCTACCTCGACTGGATGAGCTCCTGCGCCTGGATCTCGGTGCTCGGCTTGCCGGCCATCTCGGTCCCGTGCGGGTTCACGGACGACGGCCTCCCGGTCGGCGTGCAGATCGTCGGCCGCCAGCACGACGACCTCGGCGTCCTGCGCCTGGCGTACGCCTTCGAGCAGATCAACCGCGCCGGCGAGCGCCGACCGCCGCGCTAGCGCGCGCGACACATCCACGAGGCGCCGGCTTCATTGCCCGTCGCCGACGAACTCGACGAACTGCGACATCGGAACCGGGCTCCCGTGTATCCCCACGATCGTCTCCACGTCGAGATCCAGCCGCCGCAAGTTCTCGTGAAACGTGCGGGCACTGGCGTTGGGGGTTTGCGCCCGGGGATTGTAGAGGTCGGCCTGCACGACCATTTTCTCGCTCGGGATGTACGCGATCAGCATGCCTGCCGCGTGGCGGAGACCCTGGACGGTGTGGAGCTCCACCGCCATGTCGCTATCGGCGAGGACGTATTTCTGGTTCAGGGTCTCGAAGATGTAGCCTTCCGACCATTCCTCGGGCGGGTGCAGCGAAAACCGGTCGGGTTCCAGGAGCCACGGTCCCGCCCGCAGGATCTCCTGGTAGTAGGGCTTGTTGCCTTCGTGGGTGACAACGGTCGCGCCCTCGTGAACGTAGGTGCGGACCCCGCCCAGATGGTCCCAATGATGATGGGTGGTCACGATGAACCGGATCGGCTTGTCCGGAATCACTCGGTACACTTCGTCAATCACCGCCAGCGACCGTTCTTCGTTCAGCGGCGCCTCGATGACCGCTACGTGGTCGGCGAACTCCACGACCACGCTGTGGTGCGAGCCTCCCCCGAACAGCCAGACGCCGTCGCCCAGCCGCTGTGACTCCACGCGCACCGGCTCTATCCGCGCGCGCTGCACGCTGTCCGGCACCGTCAGGGCCGCGTTCGCCACATTCGCCTGCAGGTCCGAGACCGTTTCCAGGCCGAATGCATGGTCGCCGCCGCTGACGTTCGGCTCGTGCGCGCCATCGTCATAGTCCTGGTGCTGGTGAAAGCGCGGGATCTGCACCCCGCCAACCTCCTGGTATCGGGTATAGACGTTCTCGTAGTACAGGTCGCCGACCACCGGATTGGGCACCCACGTCTGCGTGCGCTCCAGCAGGTTGTCGGGATTGATCGTGCCGTTGATCCGGTATTTCCCGAATGCGATAAACGAGATCACCGTCGACCGGCCGCCGTACTCGTTCCGCGTGAGCATGGTGGGGTTTGCCCCCGGCGCCATCGCCCCCCTGATGAACCCCCAGGGCGTCAGGAGAATCTCGAGCCGCCGCAGCTCGGCGGCGGCCGGCTGCGCGACCGGTTGTCCCTGCGCATCGAGAGTCCAGGCGTGCTCGCCGCTGACCAGATTCGTGATCTCGCGCGTGCCGCCCTCCCGGACGAACACCTCCTTCGACGACATCGTCACGAAGTCGATCGTACGCGTGTAGCTCGTCAACTGCACCCGGGGCCAGTCGCGGTCGGGTGAAACGTTCTGTCCGACGAACCCCTGCCAGCCGGTGCCGGAGTACCGAATCGACGTCAGGTTCTCCATGCCCATCGCGACCGCGGTGGTTTGCAGGACGCTTTGCACGCTCTGCGCCGCCGGAGACCCCGTGATCAGCGCCGCCAGGCTCAACGAGAACCAGAATCGTGCAGCCATGGTTCACCCCCTTGTTGCCGTGATTATGGCGGAGCGGTGCAGCAAGTCAATGGGCAGGAAGACGCCGCCTCGATGCCCTCGCGACGAGCGCGGGTTCCCGCAATAAACCTTGCAAATCAGGAATAAAATTCCTATATTGCAAGGATGATCGCACGTGCGCAGCAGGCACGTATCACCGAACGCCTGCGGCAGTTTCCCGCGGTAGCCTTGCTCGGGGCGCGGCAGACAGGCAAGACGACGCTGGCGCGCCAGTTGGCAAGCGCCGCCGACAGCGCCTACCTCGACCTCGAGAATCCCGCCGACACCGCGAAGCTGGCCGACGCGGCCGGATATCTGCGCGCCTTGCGCGGCAAGCTGGTCGTGCTCGATGAAGTGCAACGCGCCCCCGGGCTGTTCGAGTTGCTGCGGGGGTTGATCGACGAGCGTATCCGCGCCGGCGAGGCCGCCGGGCAGTTCCTCCTGCTTGGTTCGGCGTCACCGGATCTGCTGCGCCAGTCGGGCGAGAGCCTCGCGGGGCGGATCGCGTACCTCGAGCTCGCGCCGCTGGACATCCGGGAGACTGGTGCGGACCAGCAGTCGCGGCTCTGGATCCGGGGCGGTTTTCCACCCAGTTTTCTGGCCGCCGGCGAGCAGCACAGCGCGGTGTGGCGGGAGCACTTCATCCGGACGTATCTCGAACGGGACGTGCCGCAGCTCGGGCCGCGCGTGCCTGCGGAAACGCTGCGGCGTCTCTGGACGATGCTGGCGCACAACCAGGGAGGACTCCTGAACACGGCCGGCTTCGCCCGCGCGCTCGCCGTTGACGGCAAGACGGTTGCCCGCTACGTCGACCTGCTGGTCGACCTGTTTCTGGTCCGCCGCCTCGCGCCGTTCCACGCGAACGTGCGCAAGCGGCTGGTCAAGGCGCCCAAGACTTACGTCCGGGACAGCGGTCTCGTGCACACGCTGCTGCGGCTCGACGACGAAGACAGCGTGCTCGGCCATCCGGCAGCGGGTGGAAGCTGGGAAGGGTTCGTCGTAGAAACGCTGATCCGGGCAGCACCGGAGCGGGCGCAGGCAGGCTTCTACCGAACCGCGACCGGCGTCGAGGTCGACCTGACGCTGGAATTGCCCGGCAACCGCTTGTGGGCGATCGAGATCAAACGGGGACTTGCGCCGCGCGTGGACCGGGGCCTGCGGGTCGCACTTGCCGACCTGCAGCCGGAGCGGGCGTTCATCGTCTACTCCGGAGAGGAGCGCTATCCGGCGGGAGACGGCGTCGAAGTGATTGGCGTTACCGGCCTGGCGGAGGAATTGTCCCGGCTGGAGTGACCCGGCACTCCGGACGGAGGAACGATCCCGCTATCCCGAGACGACTACGGCGCGCTGACGCTGACGGTCAGGAGGGCGGTGGTTCTGGCGGCGCGGTCCGAGGCGGTGGCGCGCAGCACGTACTCGCCCGGCTCGCTGAAGGTGGCCGTCGTGACGGCGCGGCCGTCTTCCGCCTGGCTGCGGGCCGGCTCGAATGCGACGTCGGCGGGGCCGCGCCACACCGTCCAGGTGACGCTCAAGCCCTCGTGCAGCAGACCTTGCATCCGGCGGCCGATGCTGCCTGCAAAGCCGACCGGCGCCGCGATCTGCGGGACATTGACGGGCGCCTCCGCAGACAGTGGACCGGGTTGCAGCGTCGGGGGCGTTTCCTGGCCGGTAGCGAACCGGAAGTTGGAGAAGTCGATGTCTGGCGCACCCTTGGGCAGTCCGTCGTCGCGCACGTTGGCGACCAGCGTGGCCGCATCCGGCAACGCCATCGGGGCGACGGCCTCGAGGCTCAGCTCCGGCGGCTGATTGTCCGCGGCCTGACTGTCGAACAGGCCGGGTGACGGCCCGCCGATGCCCGGGGGATTGATCTCCCATTCGGGCTGCAGCCAGGCTACCGCCTGGTCCGTGCGCCCGTTGACGGTCACCTCCCAGATGAGCCGCCGATCTCCCCAGTCGCCCGGGACCGGCACGCTGAATGCGTAGTTGCGGAACCGGGAATAGAAGAAGGTTGGCTGTCCCTGATCGGGTCCGCCCGGCTCGATGGAGTTGTTGGTGCCGACCGGCACGTGGAGCTGCTCCACGTAGTTGCGGTTCAGGTACCCGAAGTGCATGGTGAAGCTGCCGTCCGCGTTCCGCGACCAGCCGTGGAAGATGGGTTGCAGGTTCTGTCCCGCGTTGTAGCGCAGGACCCAGGGCAGATTGGGGAGCTCGGGGATCTGCGCGCTGGAACCCGCGGCTCCCGCCACGAGCAACCCGAGCGCTACAGCGGAAACCCGCCGCCGCCAGCCGGTGCGTGCACCTGCCATTTGCCGTCGCCTCCTACTGCTGCCCGTCGGCGGTAGGCCGCGCCTGCCCGCGGCGCGCCTTCCGCTCCTCGATAGCCTGCTCGTACTGCTCCTGGGTCAGGTCATGCCAGCCGATCCAGGCGAACGCCATCTCGTCGATCGTGCGCGTGATGCCGTTGCCGACCCAGTTGCTCGGATCCGGGTTGACCCGGTTCGTCTCCGAGTTGTCGTGCCAGCTGATGACGTGCAGGATGGTCCCGGCCGGCACCAGCGGCGCGGCCTCGTCGGTGTACTGGTAGACGAGGTGCCAGTTGTAGTTGAACCGCGCGCAGTTGACGGTCTCGGTGCGCATCTGGTTGCCGGGGTTCGGGTAGATCAATTCCAGGCACTGGTACTTGCCCAACGTGTGCATGTGCGGCTGGAACGCCAGGATCTTGGCCGGCTTCTGCAGCATGGTGTAGCCGTCCTGCCGCACGATCTCGCCGGCCGGGATGTCGAGGTCCGCCGAGTGCCGGCCGAGCTGCTTCGACCAGCGGATGTGCTCGGGCTGCTCGCCCTCGGGGAACAGCACGATGCCGAGCTCGACCACGGCGTCGATCTGCTCGCCCACCGGGTGCAGGTGATAGTCCAGCTTCAGCTTCTTGCCGGCCTGCAGCAGCACCCCGATGCCCTCGGGATACTCCTCGGCCCCCTTGCCCGAGGCGTACTCGACGAGGAAGTGTCCGCTCGCCGACGGCATCTGGGTGTCCTCCTCCAGGTCGACGACGAACGACAGCGCGTGGTGCACGACGCGCTGCGAGCCGTCGCCCACCGGGCGGTGCTGGATGGCCTGGATGTAGCGGTCCGCTTCGATCTCCAGTGGGGCGTATACCGAGCCGAACATGTCAGGACCCTCGGCCGGCACCGGCACGGTGGGGTAGCGCACGATCAGATCCGGCTCGCCGATCTGCCACGAAGCGGCATCCGGGAACACCCGCGCCGGCGGCATGTCGGCGGGATCTCCGCGCGGCGCGCCGTTGTCGACCCAGGCCGCGACCATGGCGATCTCGGCGTCGCTCAGCGAGGGATTGTCCTTGAACTCCTGGATCCCGATGTTGCGGTCGATGTGCCAGGGTGGCATCTCCCGCGAGACGACGCGGCTGCGGATGGAGCGCGCCCACGGACGGACCTCTTCGTAGGTCACCAGCGACATCGGCGCCATCTCGCCCTGCCGGTGGCAGACCTGGCACGAGCGCTGGAAGATCGGCGCGATGTCCTTCGTGAACGTGACCGGCGCCGCGCTGCTCGCGGGCTGCGCCGACGCGGGCCCGGGCAGCGCCGCGAGCGCCGCTATCAGCAGCAGTCCGCTGCAGCCGGCATGGCCGCGCGGTATGGAGTTGATCATCCGATTCTCCCCGTCAAGCCTGTCGCAACAGGCAGATCCCAAGTGTAACAAGGCGTCTACAGCGACGCTATACCCGGTTCGGGTGATCGAACGCGGCGGCATTGATGCCCCGTGCGGGCTATTGACGGTGTTCGTGGCTCGTGGTTACCGTTCCGCCAGGATGCGGGGGATTCTCCCGATCGCAGTGCTGGTCGCGTGCATCGCGCCGGCGTCCTGCGGCAGCGATCCGCCGCCCGTGGAGCGGTCCCCCGCCGTCGCCGCACCGTCTACGGCTGCGGCTCCGGCGGGCGACCCGCTGCGGCAGGCATATTTCGGCGACTTCCACGTGCACAGCAGTTGGTCGCTGGATGCCTACCAGTTGGGCGGCGATCGGGATCCGCCGGCGCTGGCCTACCGCTTCGGGCGCGGCGAGTCGGTCACCAAGGCCGACGGCAGCGTGCACCAGTTGCGCACGCCGCTGGACTTCATGGCGGTCACCGACCATGACCACACCCTGGGCGAAGTCCACCTGTGCGAGGACGCCGCCGATCCGGCGTACGACACGGAGACCTGCCGCGGGATCCGGGACAACCGGATGACGTTCACCGGCCAGCGTCAGCAGTACACCGCGCGCGGCCGGCGCCCGCCGGAGATCTGCGGCGAGAGCGGCATGAGCGCGGAGAACCGGTGCTACGAACGCTCCCGGCACCTGTGGCACGAGGTTCAGGAGAACGCCGACGCGTTCTACGAGCCGGGGCGCTTCACGACCTTTCCGGCGTACGAGTGGACCGCGACGCCGCGGGTGGCCGGCGGGGCGATCCACCTGCACCGCAACGTGATCTTCAACGGGCGGGCGGTGCCGGAATGGGGCGGCTCGGCCGTGGAGATGCAGAACCGGCCCGAGCGGCTGTGGGAGTGGCTGGCGTCGGCATGCACGGGCGAATGCCAGGTGGTGGCGATTCCGCACAACACCAACCTGGCCGGCGGGCTCGCCTTCACCGAATCCGGCTGGCGGCCGCACACCCCCGACATCCTCCGGCTGCGCGCCTGGGCGGAGCCGCTGGTCGAGATCCACCAGATCAAGGGCAACTCCGAGTGCTTCCGCGGGCTGGGCACGACCGACGAGGAATGCGGCTTCGAGACCTACCGCCCGGCCTGCGAGCCCGGGCGCGGGGGAGCGAACTGCGTCCATGCGTCCGACATGGTGCGCAACGCGCTGAAGGCCGGCCTGCGGCTGGAGGCCGACTACGGCGTGAACCCGTACAAGTTCGGGTTCATCGCCAGCCCGGACGATCACCAGGCGCTGCCCGGGGCGGCCGACGAGGACGACTTCGCGGAAAGGCCCGTAAAGTTCGGCGTCGGCGGCGGACTGGGCGGGCTGAGCGGCGGCGAGCGCTGGTGGGACGACCGGGGCGATGGCGGGAACATCAGCAATCCCGGCGGCCTGGTGGGCGTGTGGGCGGAGGCGAACACGCGCGAGTCGATCTTCGCCGCGCTCAAGCGCAAGGAGACGTTCGGCACCAGCGGGCCGCGCATCCGCGTCCGCTTCTTCGCCGGGTGGGATTATCTCGCCGACCTGCACACCCGGCAGGACCTGGTCGAGGCGGCCTACCGCACGGGCGTCGCGATGGGGGCCGACCTGCCGGCCGCGCCGGCGGCGGGAGCGGAGCCGCGGTTCCTGATCTGGGCCACCAGGGCCCCCCGCAGCGCCAACCTGCAGAAGCTCCAGGTGGTCAAGGGCTGGGCCGACGCCGAAGGGGAGACGCACGAGCAGGTGTTCGACGTCGTCTGCGCGGACGGACTCGATCCCGACCCGGAAACCCGCCGCTGCGCCGACAACGGCGCCACGGTGGACCTGTCCGACTGCAGCTATTCCGCCGGGCTGGGCGCGGCCGAGCTGGGCACCACCTGGACCGACCCCGAATTCGACCCCGCACTACGGGCGTTCTACTACGTGCGCGTGCTGGAGAACCCGACCTGCCGCTGGACGAGCTGGCGCGCGCTGGCGCGGGGCATTCCGATCCCCGACCCGGCCACTATCAAGGAACGCGCCTGGAGCTCGCCCATCTGGTATACGCCCGCTGGGGAGTAGGCGGGTCGCCGCAACGTTCCGCTCAGCCGATAGCCAGCAGCTCGACCTCGGTGCGGATGTACCAGCGGCCGCCGACCAGGGCGGGGGAGGCGAGGGTGCGCGCGCCGATGTCGTTGGTATGCAGCAGCTCGAACTCCGGTCCGGCGCGGACCACGAACGTGGTGCCGTTGTCGTTGGTGAAGAACAGCTTGCCGTCCACGGCCACCGGTGATGCCGAGAACCCCTCACGCAGCGGCCGGCCGAGCCGCTCCTGCCACATCACCTCACCGGTTGTCGCCTCGAAGCAGGTGACGACGCTCGACATGTCGTTGATGGTGTAGAGGTAGTCGCCGACCACGATGGGAGAGGGAACGAACGGGGACCCGCGCGGCGTCGACCAGGCGACGTGCGTATCAGTGACGTCCCCGCTTCCGCCTGGGCGTATGGCCAGCGTCGGGCCGGCGCGCCCCGACGTGCAGAAGACGAGGCCGGCCGCCACGACCGGGGTCGGGATCACCTCGAAGCGGTTGCCGCCGCAGCGCCACAGCTCGCCGCCGCTGTCGGGGTTGTAGGCGATGACGGTGTGCTGGCTGCTGACGATCAGCTCGTCGTGGTCGTCGACGCGGATCACCACCGGCGTACCCCAACCCACCGTGGCGTCGCGGTCCGTGCGCCAGACCTCAGCACCGGTCGCGGTGTCGTAAGCGGCGACGAATGCGCCGCCCTTCTGGTCCTGGTAGATGATGAGCCGGTCGCCGTAGAGCAGCGGCGAGCCCGCCGGGCCGTGGTAGTTGCCGACCGGGCCGATCTCGGTATGCCACACCACCTGGCCGTCGAGGTCGAGCGCCACCAGGCCCCGCCCGCCGAGCGATGCGTACACGCGCTCGCCGTCCGTGACAGGCGTGGCCGAGGCGTGACCGTTCTTGCCGTGCGCATGCTCCGCGGGTCCCGGCGCCACCTCGGTCTCCCACAGCAGAGACCCGTCGCTGATGCGGTAGGCCAGCATGTACAGCCGGCGGCCGCCCTCGCGCGCCGTGGTCAGAAAGACGCGGTCGGCCCAGACGATCGGCGACGAGTTGCCGCTGCCGGGAACGGTGCTGCGCCAGATGACGTTCTCGGTGGCGGTCCAGCGGTCGGTGTAGCCGGAGCCGTCGACAATGCCCTGGCCGGACGGCCCCCGCCAGCGCGGCCAGAAGTACGCGCCCTCGCCCTCGACGGCAATCATCCGCACGCCGGGCTCGGGGGACTGGCCGCTGCCCGGCGCCGCCAGGAAGACGGCGGCGCAGGCGCCGAGGACGACGGCAAGGAAGAATCGGCGGAAACGCATCTGCTGACCTCGCTTATTCGGAACCGGCGCCAACCTCGACCTGCGCCTTCAACGCGGCGATCTCCTCGGCAACGCGGGAAACGTCCGGCAGGTCGCGGTCGGCGCGGCGGTACCAGTAGCCGGCGTTGGCGACGTCGCCTTCCATCAGGTGCACGATGCCGTGCGCCCAGCTTCCCAGCGCCGAGCCGTCACCTTGAGCGATGACGTGGGCCGCCTGCCAGTCGCCGGCTTCCAGCAACTCCACGGCGTCAGCCAAGGTAGCCATCTGCGCATGTTAACCCGCATTCCTCGCCAGCCTTCGGCGCAGCCCGCGCCACGCGCCTTCGGCTGGCGTCGTTGACACTCCGGGGAGCGTTACATACGATGCGGGTTCGGATCCCTACATGCTGCGGGCTGCCGCCGTTGCCGCGTGCTGGATGGCGATCACCGCGATCGCTGCCGCCGGTCTGCATGCCGCCGGCCAGTCACCTCCGGCACCCGCAGCCGCGCCGGTTTCGGCCGCTTCCGCGCGCACCCTCCTCGACCAGTACTGCGTCACCTGCCACAACGACGCCGGGCGCCGGCGGGCAAGCGTTCCCATCTCGCTGCAGTCGGCCGACCTCGCCGCGATTGACGCGGAAGCCGGCCTCTGGGAAAGCGTCGTCCGCAAGCTGCGCGCCGGGATGATGCCGCCCGCGGGCCGCCCGCGGCCCGAGCCGGCGGTGCACGATGGGCTGGTGGCGTGGCTGGAGGCCGAGCTGGATCGCGCGGCCGATGAACGGCCGAACCCGGGACGTACCGAAACCTTCCACCGCCTGAACCGCGCGGAGTACCGCAACGCCGTCCGCGACCTGCTGGCGTTGGACGTGGACGTCGAGGCGCTGCTGCCTGCCGACGATGCGAGCTACGGCTTCGACAACATCGCCGGCGTGCTGCGGCTGAACGAGTCGCTCATGGAGCGCTACCTGGCGGCGGCGGCGCGAATCAGCCGCGCCGCGGTGGGCCGGCCGCTCGCCGGGCCGACTGCGCGCGAGTTCCGCATCCCGGAGGAGCGGCGGCAGTACGAACGGATGGACGGCCTGCCGTTCGGGACGCGCGGCGGCGCGCTCATCACCTACAACTTCCCGCAGGACGGCGACTACGTCATCGACGTCGACCTGCTGTGCCGCATCGCGGGCGAGTGCGACGGCTCCGCCGGCTTCGCCGACCGGCATGAGCTGGAGGTGACCGTGGACGGCGAGCGCGTGGCGCTGTTCGCGCTGGAGCCGCACGAGGGGATCGACGTCGCGCCGCCGGAGCTGCAGGCGCGCGTCACGGTCGAAGCCGGGCCGCGGGACGTCGGCGTCACCTTCCTCAAGCTGCCGTCCGCGGTGGAGGTGGAATCGTTGCGGCAGCGGTTCTTCCGGCCCTACTACCTCAACGGCAACTCGATGCAGCAGCGCTGGGCCATCTACCAGCCCTTCGTCGACCGGGTCACGATCACCGGGCCGTTCGATTCCGGAGCCGTGGGCGAGACGCCGAGCCGCGCACGGATCTTCACGTGCGAGCCCGGCGGCGCTGTCGGCGAGGCCGCGTGCGCGCGCGAGATCCTGGGGGCGCTGGCGCGCCGGGCGTTCCGCCGGCCGGTCGGCGCGGACGACGTCGACCGCCTGCTGGCCTTCTTCGAGACCGGGCGCGGCGAAGAGGGGAGTTTCGAAGGGGGCATCGAGGTCGCGCTGAGCCGGGTCCTGACGAGCCCGGAATTCCTGTTCCGGGTGGAGATGGACCCGCCCGGCGCCGATCCGGATACGAGCTACCGCGTCAGCGACCTGGAGCTGGCGTCGCGCCTGTCATTCTTCCTGTGGAGCAGCATCCCGGACGACGAGCTGCTCGACCTCGCCGCGCGCGGCGAGCTGCGCGAGCCGGCGGTGCTCGGCCGGCAGGTGCGTCGCATGCTGGCCGACCCGCGCGCGCGGGCGCTGGTCGACAACTTCGCGGGGCAATGGCTGCAGTTGCGGAACCTGGACGCCGCGCACCCCGCGGTGCCGCTGTTCCCCGACTTCGACGACAGCCTGCGGCAGGCGTTCCGGCGCGAGACGGAGCTGTTCGTCGAGAGCGTTCTGCTGGAGGACCGCAGCGCGCTGGAATTGCTCACCGCGGACTACACGTTCCTGAACGAGCGGCTGGCGCTGCACTACGGCATCCCGGACGTGCGCGGCAGCCACTTCCGGCGCGTCGACTTGCGCAACACCGCGCGGCGGGGCCTGCTGGGACACGGCAGCATCCTGACGGTTACGTCGCGGCCCAACCGCACGTCGCCGGTGCTGCGAGGCAAGTGGATTCTCGAGAACATCCTGGGCGCTCCGCCCCCTGCGCCGCCGCCGAACGTGCCGCCGCTGCCGGGCGACGAAGGGGGCGTAGCGGCCGCGGGGCAGACCCTGCGCGAGCGCATGGCGGCGCACCGCGAGA
Organism: Vicinamibacterales bacterium; assembly: GCA_965207665.1. Classification (GTDB taxonomy): domain Bacteria; phylum Acidobacteriota; class Vicinamibacteria; order Vicinamibacterales; family UBA8438; genus JAAXGX01. The sequence continues at coordinate 58,241 of CBDBMV010000002.1, read as the reverse complement.
ACCCGGCCTGCGCCGGCTGCCACGCGATGATCGACCCGCCGGGTTTCGCGCTGGAGAACTTCGACGCGCTCGGCCGCTGGCGCGAGGTCGACGCGGCGTTCGCGCCGCTCGACGCCTCGGGGGAGTTGCCGGACGGGTCGGCGTTCAGCGGTCTGGATGAATTCCGAGCGCTGCTGCTCGCGCGTCCTCAGCAGTTCGTGACGACCCTGACGGAGAAGCTGCTGACGTACGCGCTCGGCCGCGGGCTCGAGCCGTACGACATGCCGGGCGTGCGCCGCATCGTGCGGGAGGCCGGGGAGCAGGACTATCGGCTGTCGGCGCTGATCGAAGGTATCATCCACGACGAGGCGTTCCTGATGCGGCGCACGGCGCCGCCGCAGGCGGAGGCGCAATGATCATCACGAAGCGATCGCTGCCGCGGCGCACCTTCCTGCGCGGGGTGGGCGCCGCGCTCTCCCTGCCGCTGCTCGACGCCATGGTGCCGGCGCTCTCGGCGCTGTCGCGCACGGCGGCCCAGCCCCGCATGCGGATGGGCTTCGTCTACGTGCCGAACGGCGTGCAGTTGGAGAACTTCCGCCCGGCGACCGCGGGCGCCGGGTACGCGATGACGCCGATCCTGCAGCCGCTGGAGCCCTACCGCGAGCAGATGACGGTCCTGGGCGGCCTGGCCAACGCCCTGGCGAATCCGCTGGACGTCGGCAGCGGCACGCACGCGCGCGCCAGCGCCGTCTGGCTGAACGGCGTGCGGCCGAAGCGCACCGAGGGCGCCGACATCCGCGCGGGGACCACCATCGACCAGTTCGCCGCCCGCGCGCTGGGCGAGGAGACGCCGCTGCGCTCGCTGGAGCTGGCGCTCGAACCGAACTTCACGGTCGGCAACTGCGAGGGCGGCTACAGTTGCGTCTACATCAACACCTTCTCCTGGCGCACGCCGACCATGCCGCTGCCGATGGAGATCAACCCGCACGCCGTGTTCGAGCGCCTGTTCGGCGCGGGCGGCGATCCCGAGGCGCGCATGGCGCAGATGCGCCGGGACCGCAGCCTGCTCGACGCGGTGTCGGAAGACATGCGCCGGCTGCAGCGCGCGCTCGGCCCGCGTGACCGCGCCACCGTCGACGGCTACCTCGACGCCGTCCGCGACGTGGAGCGCCGGCTGCAGAACACGCTGCAGCGCGCAGATGCGTCGCCGGCCCCGGCCGTGGACGTGCCGCTCGGCATCCCGGACACGTTCGCGGAGCACGCGCGGCTGATGTTCGACCTGCAGGTGCTGGCGTACCAGGCCGACATCACGCGCGTAGTCACGTTCCAGATCGGGCGGGAGCTGAGCACGCGCTCGTACGCCGAGCTGGGGGTGCTGGAGTCGCACCACGACATCTCGCACCACCAGAGCGATCCCGAGCGGATGGCCAAGAACACCAAGATCAACCAGTTCCACACCGGGCTATTCGCGGAGTTCCTGGGGAAGCTGCGGGCGACGCCCGACGGCGACGGCACGCTGCTCGACCACTCGATGCTGCTGTACGGCGGCGGGCTGGGCGACGGCGACCTGCACCATCCGCACGACCTGCCCCTGGTGCTCGCCGGCGGCGGCTGTGGGCAGCTCCGCGGCGGCCGGCACGTGGTCTGCGAGACCGACACGCCGATGATGAACCTCGGGCTCAGCCTGCTCGACAAGGTCGGCGTGGAGCTCGACAGCATCGGCGACAGCACCGGCCGGCTGACCGACATCTAGCCCGAGCCAGGCATGCGTAATTCCGCCGGCCGCATGGTCGTTGCGCTCGCGCTGTTCGGCGCCCTGACCATCACGGGTCTGGCGGCCGCCGGCGACCCGCCGCTCGTGGAGGCTGTCAAAGCGGGCGACGCGGCGACCGTGCGGGCGCTGCTCGACGGAGGCGCGGACGTGAACACCGCGGCGCCGGACGGGGCGACCGCGCTGCATTGGGCGGCGCACCGCGACGCTCTTGAGACCCTGGAGGTGTTGCTCGCGGCCGGCGCCGACGTTGCTGCCGTCAACCGCTACGGCGTCTCTCCACTCAGCCTGGCCTGCACGAACGGAAGCGCGCCGGTCATCGAACGACTGCTAGCCGCGGGCGCGGACCCGAACACCGCGCTGCCGGGTGGCGAGACCGCGCTCATGACGGCTGCGCGCAGTGGATCGTCAGAAGCTGTCGAATTGCTGCTTGCGCGCGGCGCCGACGCAACGGCTCGGGAGACGACGCGCGGCCAGACCGCCCTGATGTGGGCCGCGGCGCAGGGGCACGCTGACGTCATCGACCTGCTGGCCGACGCGGGCGCCGACGTCCACGGCCGTTCGGCCGCGCCGGCGTCGGCCGCGACCGCCGCCGGCTCGCAGGCGGCCGTGTTCCGCGACTACGCGCGCCGCGGGCGCATCGACGCCTTCACGCCGCTGCTGTTCGCCGTCCGGGCGGGCCATGTCGATGCGGTGCGCACGCTGCTGGAGCGCGGCGCGCACGTGAACGACACCGCGCCCAACGGCGCCAGCGCCCTGGTCGTGGCGGCGGTCAACGCGCACTGGGAGCTGGGCGCGCTGCTGCTCGACGCCGGAGCGGAGCCGAACCACGCCGGGGCCGGGTGGACTGCGCTCCACCAGGTGGTGCGCACGCGGACGCTCAACATCGGCCAGTACCCGCACCCCGTGCCGACCGGCCGGCTGAGCAGCCTGGAATTCGCGCGCAAGCTGATCGCCGCCGGCGCCGACCTCGACGCGCGCATCACGAAATCGATCGACGACGGCTACCGCGGGCCGCGCTTCAGCCAGATCGACGCCACGCCGTATGTGCTGGCGGGCAAGGGCGCCGATCACGGGATGCTGCGGTTGCTGGCGGATGCGGGCGCCGACGTGACGCTGACCAATGAGCACGGCACGACCGCCCTGATGGCCGCCGCGGGGGTCGGCATGTTCTACGTCAACGAGGACAGCGGCACGAACGAGGACGCGCTGGCGGCGGTCCGGGTGGCGCTGGAGCACGGCGCGGACGTGAACGCGGTCGACGAGAAGGGCGACACGCCGCTGCACGGCGGGGCCTGGCGCGGCTCGAACGAGATCGTGCGGTTGCTGGTCGACCGCGGTGCGCGGCTCGACGCCGTCAACCGCAACGGCTTCACCCCGCTGCAGGTCGCAAACGGCGAGGAGTTCACCAGCGCGGGACTCCAGCGCCGGCCGGAGACCGTGGCCCTGCTGCGCGAGCTGATGACCGCGCGCGGACTGCCCGCCGTCACAGGCACGGACCCGCCGCCGGCCGCCGCGGGCCGGTAGGATACGGGTACATGGAACCGAACAGGCGCGAATTCTTGAGGACCGCCGGCGTTGCGGGCGCCGTTGCGCTGACTGCCGGCGGCTCCGGTGCAGCAGCTGGCGCAAAGGCGCAGACTGGCGCTGCGCGCGCAGAACTCCGCAGCGTGCGTACGCCGGTACTCGAGATAGGCTACGAGGAGAGCGGCGACCGCGCCGGATTCCCCATCATCCTCCTGCACGGCTTTCCGTACGACATCCGCGCCTGGGACGGTGTGGCGCCGACTCTGGCCGACGCCGGCTACCGCGTGCTGGTTCCGTACCTCCGCGGATACGGCCCGACGCGGTTCCTCGATCCCGACGCGCCGCGCATGGCCGAGCAGGCCGCGATCGCCCAGGACGTCGTCGACTTCGCCGACGCGCTGGGCATCGAGCAGGCGGCGCTGGCCGGGTTCGACTGGGGCAACCGCGCGGCGTGCATCACGTCCATCCTGAACCCGCAACGCGTGCGAGCGCAGGTCGCCATCGGCGGCTATTCGGTGTTCGACTCCATCTCCCCGTCGCAGCCCGCCGCGTCGGCCCTCACCGAGGCGCGCCTCTGGTACCAGTGGTACTTCAACACCGAGCGCGGCCGGGCCGGCCTGGAGGCGAACCGCCACTCCATCTGCCGCTACTTGTGGGAGACGTGGTCGCCGACCTGGGAATACACCGACGCGGCGTACGAGGCTTCGGCGCCGTCGTTCGACAACCCCGACTTCGTCGACATCGTCATCCATTCCTACTGCCACCGGCACGGCTACGCGCCGGGGGAGGAGCGGTTCCTGGCGGTGGAGCGCCGGCTCGCCGAACGTCCGCCGATAGGCGTGCCGGCCATCGTGCTGCGAGGGGCCGACAGCGGGTTCGGCCCGCCCTCGCTTGATCCGTCGGGGGACCAGGCCCGCTTCACCAACCTCGTTGCCCGGCGCATCGTCGAGGGCGCGGGGCACGACCTCGCGCCGCAGCGTCCCGACGCCGTGTCGGACGCGCTGCTCGAGCTTCTCGCCTGACCTCTCGCTGGGACCTCCCCAACCCCTCCCGCGTAATCGCGCCGCCTTGGCCGGGCGCGTACCCCATATTGGTTATTGACCCTTCGGGGGGTGCGCAACATACTGCGCGGAAAGCGTCCACGGTTGGGGGGAGGAATCATGAACCAGGGGAGCAGTTCATCTGTACTTGGTTGGTCCAAACTCGGATTGGCCGCGGCGGCGCTGATTCTGGCGCCTGTAGCAACCGTCTTCGCGCAGGAGACGAGCAGCATCACCGGTGTGGTGACCGACAACACCGGCTCCGTGCTTCCGGGCGCCACCGTCGTGGCGTCGAGCCCGGCGCTCATCGAAGGTTCCCGGACCGTCGTCACGGACGGTTCCGGCACATACCGTCACATCGCGCTGCGGCCGGGCGCCTATTCCGTCACCGCCAGCCTCGACGGATTCAGCACCGTCGTGCGCGAAGGCATCGAGCTCACGGGCACGTTCACCGCCACGGTGGATATTGAGCTGTCCGTCGGGGACATCGCAGAGACGGTCACGGTCGTCGGCGCGACGCCGACGGTGGACGTGCAGACCACCCAGCGCCAGGCGGTGCTGACGCGGGAGGTGGTCGACGCGCTCCCGACGGGCAGGGTCGCCGGCGCCCTCGGGATCCTTGTCCCTGCCGTCGAGACGGACGCCAGCGCGCTGCCCAACGTCGGCGGGACGAACATGGTCGGCGCCCGCCAGCGGCAGATGGCCCACGGCAGCTCCCTCAACGACTATCGCGTGCAGGTCGATGGATTCCACGCGGGTTCACCGAGCAGCCCCGGGCATGCCATGTGGATCCCGAACTTCGGGGCCTCCACCGAGGTGAACATCAACGTCAACCAGGCCGGCTCGGCGGAGTCGCCGGTGAACGGCGTGTCGCTGAACATGATCTCGCAGGAAGGCGGCAACAGCTTCGCGGGCTCGTTCTTCGGTACGGGCGCCACGGACGACTGGCAGAGCGACAATTTCACGCAACGCGTACAGGACCTGGGTCTGGAAACCCCGACCACGCTGGTCAACTCCTTCGACCTGAACCTGTCGTACGGCGGTCCGATCGTGCGTGACAGGCTCTGGTTCTTCGCATCCGCGAGGCACCTGGGCGCCCAGCGGGCGCCCGGTGGTGTCTTCGCCAACCAGAACGCCGGCATCCGGGACAACTGGCGGTACGTGGCAGACTCGAGCTCGCCGGCCGTGGACGTGACCTTCAGCCGCGCCTACCAGGTGAGTCTCACGTGGCAGGCGACGGAGCGGAACAAGTTCACGTTCCGGCACGAGTCGCAGGAGGTGTGCCTGTGCCGCCAGGTCGGGCTCCTGTCCGGGTTCTCGAACAATACGGGCTGGCAGACCACACCGGAGGCGGCGCCCGATACCGACTCGCCCGAGTACCGCTGGAACGCGGTCACATGGACGGCCCCGGTCACCAACCGCCTGCTGCTCCAGGGGGGCATGCTGATCCGCACGCAGTTCACCCAGTTGCCAGGTCGTCCGGACGAGGGCGACCCGCGACTGGACCTGATTCCGGTGTGGGACGTCGGCCGGGGCCTGGTCTACCACGGCATGAACGGGGTGTTCGCCCGGCCGTACGTCTCGACGGAAAGCCGGAACGACCAGGCCCGCTTCTCGGCCTCGTACGTCACGGGGTCCCACTCGATCCGGGTGGGCACGAACCTGGTCTTCCCCTATTACAACCAGTTGAACCGCGACAACAACTACAACCTGACCTACATGTTCTTCAACGGTTTCCCGATCAGGTTTTTCCAGCGCGCGTCACCGTGGACCCTGGAGCAGAGCGGCCTCCAGCTTGGCCTCTATGCGCAGGACACCTGGACCATCGACCGCCTGACGCTGAACCTCGGCATCCGCTTCGACCGCTACGGCACCAGCTATCCCGAACATCAGTTCGGGCCATCGGTGGTGCTTCCCGACCGCAACTTCACGACGCCGGGCGGGGACTGGCATGGCCTCAACGACATATCGCCGAAGCTGGGAGCGGCGTACGACCTGTTCGGCAACGGGCGGACGGCCGTAAAGTTCAGCGCGGTGCGCGCGTTGACCAACCCTGTGTTCCTGAATACCTCCAATCCGGCGGCCACCGTGCTCAACTCGCAGGGGCGCCAGTGGGTGGACCTGAACCGCAACTTCACCGTGGACTGCGACCTGGCGAACACCCGCGCGCAGAATCCGCGCACCGGCGCGCGCGACATCTGCGGGGCGATCCCCGCGAACTTCGGGCAGGCGGGCTCGGCCGCCGACGTCGACGAGAGTACATACCGGGGCTGGAACAACACGAACTACAACTGGGAGTTCACCGGATCCATCGAACATGCGCTGCGCGACAACGTCGGAATCAACTTCGGCTACTTCCGGCGGATCTTCGGGAACTTCGTGGTCACCCAGAACCGCGCCACGCCGCTGTCCGACTTCGCGCAGTTCTACGTCACCGCGCCCACGGATTCGCGGCTGCCGGGCGGCGGCGGGTACGAGGTCGGCCCGGTGATCGACATCAATCCTGACGCCGTGGGCCGGGCGGTTGACAGACTGACGACGTTCGCGTCGACGTTCGGGACGCAGACCCGGCATTGGAACGGATTCGACTTGACCACGGACCTCCGGCTCGACAACGGCCTGATCGTGGCGGGCGGGCTCAGCACGGGGCGCACGTCGTCGAATGCCTGCGACTTCGCGGCCGCCGCCCCCGGCGCCGTCGATTCGCAGCTTTTCTGCGACAACACCGAGGCTTTCCTGACGCGTTTCAAGGCATATGCGACGTACAGGATCCCGGTCATCGACGTGAACCTGGCGGCGGCGGTCCAGAGCCTGCCCGGGCCCGAGGTGCTGGCCAACGTGCCGTACAGCAGCGCCCAGATCGCGCAGCTCATCGGCCGCCCGCTGTCGAACAACGCCCGCCAGATCGAAGTGCCCGTGATCGCGCCGGGCACCGTGTTCGGCGATCGGATCAACCAGCTCGACTTCCGTATCGGAAAGGTTTTCAATCTCGACCGCGCGCGCTTCGTGATCAACCTGGACCTGCACAACGCCTTGAACACCGACGCCATTCTCGAGCTGAGCCAGGACTACGGGGCGAACGGCGACCAGTTCATGGACGCGCGATCGATGATCCAGGGCCGCGTGACGCAGATCAGCCTGCAGGTGGACTTCTAGGGAAATGCGCAGGTCCCTCGTCCGGATCGGCGGCCCGGCCTGCCTGGTCCTGATCGCCCTCGCCGGCATGTGGCTGGCCCCGCGCGCTGCCTCCGGTCAGCGCGACAGCCAGCCCGGCCCGGCCTCGGCCGGTGACACCCCCGATGTTCTATCAGGGTTGGGACAGAGGGGTGCGGTCGGGCTCTACGAGGTGCTGCCCGACATCCACGTCGCCACCGGCAACGGGAGCTCCTTCCGCATCGATACTCCCGACGGCGCCGTGATTATCGATACGGGACTCGTCACGCATGCGGCAAGGATGCGCGAGCTGTTGCTCGGCGTGAGCGACCAGCCCGTGAAGTACCTGATCCTGACGCACGCCCATTCCGATCACGTCGGCGGCGCACCGCTCTGGATCGCCGACGGCGTCCCCGTGATCGCCGGTCGCTTCTTTCGCTTGCGAGACCTCGAACATCGCCGCCTCGGACGCTACCGCGGCCGGCGCGCCTCCGTGCTGTGGTCGAACGTGATGTCGGGCGGGAGATCGCCGGGGACGTCAGCGGGACAGCGGCGGCGCCTCCGGGATTTACCGGTGATCGAGTCCGAACCCATCGAGCCCGACATCGTGGTCGACGACTTCTACACCTTCACTCTGGGCGGCGTGCGGTTCGAGGTGATCTGGCTCAATGGCGCCGAGGGACCGGACGCCATCGGCGTGTGGCTGCCGGAGCGCAGGATCATCTTCATCGGCGACGCGTTCGGCCCGAGCTGGTTCCCCAACCTCTTCACGCTGCGCGGCGAGAACCTGCGCGACGCGTTCGCGACGACGGAGGCCATCGACCGCGTGCTCGCGCTCGAGCCCGAGGTGCTGCTCACCGGCCACCATGGCCAGTTCCGGCGTGCGCAGGCCGGTCCCGCCGAGCCGTTGTCCGGCCGGGAGGCCATTCGCGACGCGCTCACGCGCACGCGCGACGCGATCCGCTACGTGCACGACACCACCGTCGCCGGCATGAACGAGGGCAAGGACTTGTGGACGCTGATGCGCGAGATCGAGCTGCCGCCCGAGCTTGCGATCTCCCAGGTGTACGGCCGCGTGCCGTGGGGCGTTCGCGCGGTCTACGAGTACTACACCGGCTGGTTCCGCTACGAGTCGACGACGGAGCTCTTCGAGGTGCCGCCGCGTGACGTGTACCCCGACGTCGCCGCCCTCGCCGGCAGCGATGCGCTCGCGGCGCGCGCGGAGGAGCACCTGGCGGCCGACCGCCCGCTCAAGGCGCTCCACCTGAGCGAGATCGCACTCGCCGGAGAGCCGGAGCACCTCGCGGCGACCGCCGCGCGGCGCAAGGCGCTGGAGCGCATCCTCGAGACGCGCGGCGAGCGGAATTTTCAGCTCAGGGGCTGGTTGCGATCACGCATCGACGGCCTCGGGCCGGCCGCCGGGGACGTACGCCGCTAACGCAGCCGTCAAGCTGCCCACCAGCGCATGAACGAACCATGCGAAAGCTGTCCTGGATTGCAGGCGGTGTAGTCGGCGGGATCGTCACGCTCCTCGTCGTGTTGCGCATCGTTGGATTCAACCCCGGACTCACGTCGCCGGGAATGTGGATTACGGGCGAGCTGGTAACCGACTCCGTCACCGACTGGTCGTTTGCCGATGAGATCGGAGGGCTCACCGCCATCCAGACACGCCAGTGGTTTCTGCCGGTGCTGGCCCACTCGGTCACCACCGTCCGCCAGGTGCACAGGGGGCAGCTCTATCTCTTCTCAATGTACCCGGCGGGCATTCCGTTTCCGGAAGGCAGGCACTGGAATCGGAACGTCGTCAGCGATCCCCGCGTGCGCATCAGGATTGGCGACAAGCTGTACGATCGCACCCTCGTATATCTGACCGACCCTGTGGAGCGTGAAGAAGTCCTCAGGGCGCGGGGTCAGCGAGTATTCGCCCCGGGCATGTACCTTCACCTCTGGCGCGTGGAACCGCTTGCTGCTGGCGGGTGACTGGGGGACCATCGCCATGAAAAAGGCCCTGGTATTGCTATCGGTGCTGGCGGCCATTGCGCTGGTATTGCTGATCATTCGCGCACGCGGTGCGGGCGCCGGGGACGAGGCGCTATTCGTCCCGGTCATCGTGTCGCCGTCGGTCCAGCCGGTCGGCGGTCAAGTGCTGCTCTTCAAGGCCACGAACGTCACCGAGGCTCCCGTCGGCGTCAGGTTGATGCTTTTCAACGACCGGGATGGAATACCGGCGAAAATCAAGGACTTTTCCAGGATCGCACCCGGCGCAACCGTGAGCTACCTGTACGACCCACCCAAGACAACGCTCGCGGTGAACGAGGCCGAGGTACAGGTGCCTGAAGCTGTCAGAGCGGTCTTCGCGCCGCTGCCGGGAGACGATCCGGGTGCGATCCGCCGCGTGGTGGCGAACGTTCAGATCCTGCGACTCCAACAAGGCGTGTCACCGCCCGCGCTGGATCCTTCAATCATCGTGCCGCTGGAACGGTGCCGTTTCGAGCCCAGAGGTTTCGTACCGTATACCGGCGGGCAGTGGGTATGGAACTGCGCGCCCCGGATGTCTCCGGTCACCGCACGCCGGTAGAGCTGCACGCCGACGTGGTTTCGCCCACGTCGGCGCGGTTGCACTAGCGGCAGCTTCACCGGGAGCAAGGACGAGTAGCTGGTGGTGAATCGTCGCACCGTGTCAAGGGTCGTAGCGGCCGCGGGCCTGCTTGCCCTCATCGGCGTCGCGGGGCCTGTTGTCGGCGCGCAGACGGGATCCGCCGAGAACGGCCCGGGCGCCACGCGCGAGCAGTTCGAGCGCTGGATGACCGAGTTGTCCAACTGGGGCCGCTGGGGCGCGGATGATACGCTGGGCACCGCCAACCTCATCACGCCGGCAAAGCGCCTGGAGGCGCTCGCGCTGCCCGCGACCGGCGCCGCCGTCTCGCTTGGCCACGACCTGATCGACGCGGTGGGCGGCCCGCCCTTCGGAACGCCGTTCGCGCTCGACATGGTCGTCAACCGCGATCCGCCGCAGGTCAGGGATCGGCTGAACCTCGACTACCACGGGGTGTTCTTCACGCACCTGGACGCGATCTGCCACATGGTCCATGACGGGAAGATCTACAACGGACACGACTTCGTGGAGACCGTTACCGAGGGAGGGTGCGGCCGCTACGGCATCGAGGGGCTGCGGGACGGCGTCGTCACGCGCGCCGTGCTGATCGACGTCCCGCGCCTCAAGGGCGTGCCGTACCTCCAGCCGGGGACCCGGATCTATCCCGACGACATCGAAGCCTGGGAAGAGCGAACGGGCGCGCGGGTCGGCGCGGGCGATGTTCTGCTCGTGCGGACGGGCCGCTGGGCGCGCCGAGCCGAGCTGGGCAACGATCTCGGCTGGGCCGGCATGGACGCGTCGTTCCTGCCGCTGCTCAAGGAGCGGGACGTGGCGCTCTTCGGCAGCGATACGGCCCACGAGGTCGGCCTGGACAACATTCCCGGCCTGCCGATCGCGGTCATCCACAAGTTCGCGATCGTCGCGCTGGGCATGAACCTGCTCGACAACCTCGACCTCGAAGCGGCGGCCGAGACCGCCGCGCGGCTCGGACGTTGGGAGTTTCTGCTGATGGCCAGTCCCGTGCGGGTGCCGCGGGGCACTGGCTCGCCCATCAACCCGATCGCGGTGTTCTGACGAACTTACAGGCTACGACCACGTGAGCGTGCCGGTGCTCTGCCCGAAGGAATCCGCCTCGACGCCGATGTTGTGGAGCATCGTGACGAACAGGTTGCACAGCGGTGCGTTGTGCCCGCCCGCGTGCACGACGTGCGTGCCGTGGGAGAAGCCGCCGCCGGCGAGGAGAATCGGCAGGTCGACCGACGCGTGCGAGTTGGCGTTGCCGAGGTTGCTGCCGAACAGCAGCGTCGTCTGATCGAGCAGTGAGCCGCCCGCATCGCGGCGCTCGACGAGCTCGGTCAGCAGGCCGCCGAACGCCCGCACGATTTCAGTCTCGATCATCTTCAACTGCCCGATCTTCACCTCGTCCTGCCCGTGATGCGACAGGCTGTGATGATCGGCCGACACGCCCCGGACCTGCGGCACGACGCCGTGGTCCTGGATCAGCATGCTGACGACCCGCGACGAATCGGTTTCCAGGATCAGCGGGATCATGCGGAACATGAGCTTGACGCGGCCGATGAGATCCGCGGCGCTCGGGATGTCGGTGGGCTGTTCCTCAGCAACGACCGGCTTCGGCTTCTGCTGCCAGGCCTTGACGTCCCCGAGGTCCTTCTCCGTCGTGCGCACGGCGTCGAAGTAGGCGTCCAGCTTGCGCCTGTCCGCGCCGCTGACGCGCCCGCGCAGCCCGGCCGCCTGCGACTTGACACGGTCGAGTATGCTGGCGCCCTCGTTGAGGCTCCGCGCTTCCCTCGCGACCTCTTCCGGCGTGCCCTGCAGGAACAGCTTCGCGAACAACGCGGCCGGACTGGTCTCGGCCGGCACCATCGCGCCGCTCGTGGTGTAGGACTGGCTCTGCGTGTTCTTCGTTCCCAGGGTTATCGATGGGAACCGCGTCACGTACCCGAACTGGCCCGCCGCGACCTGGTCGAGCGAGATCGTGTTCCGGAACCCGTCCAGCCCCGGACGCTTCGCCGACGTCAGCCAGGTGATCTCGGAGTTGTGGGGCTGGCGGCCGTTCTGATCCTCGTGCGAGAGCCCCGAGAACAGCGTGTACCGTGAACGGTGCTCGTCGAGGTGCGTCAGGTACTCGGTCGCCTCGTAGCCGGCGCCGGCCGTCCCGGGAAACCACGACGCCGAGTACAGTCCGAGCGCGTTGCAGATGGTCACCATCCGCTTCGGGGCCTCTGCAGCGGCGCGGGCCAGCGCCGGCGACATCGACTCGAGCAGCGGCAGCGCCACCGCGACGCCGGAAGCCCGCAGGAACGTGCGCCGGTCAAGCTGCCGGGTAATCGACATGGTCATCGTCTCCGGAAAAGGTCGCTCTGGACCGCATCGTGAAGCATGGTTCTGATCGGATAGCCGTCGGCGCGGCCCCGGGCGACGATCCCTTCCACCACGTCCCGGTCCGCAAATTCGATCTCGGCGCCGGTGGCGAAGGTCAGCAGTTGCGAGACGAGATGGCGGGCCACCTGCTCGACGTCGTCCCGGAGCATGAGATTCTTGTACTCCGCGAACCCCGCAAACGCGTCGCCTACCGGGGTGACGCCGCTCGCATCGACTTCCGGGCCGATGGTGTACGGCGCGGGCACCGGCCGCTGGAAACCTCCCACCATGACTTCGCCGCCGGACGCCCTGTAGCTCGTCCGGAAGCCGCCGATGGGATCGAACGACTCCAGCGCGAATCCGGGCGGATCGATCCGCCTGTGGCAATTGGCGCAGACCGGGTTGGCGCGATGCGCGGTCAACTGCTCGCGAACCGTCTCCGTGCCGCGCGTGTCGGGTTCCAGGCTCCCGACGCCGGGCGGCGGCGGCGCCGGCGGCCGTCCCAGCAGGTTGGCGAGCACGAAGTTGCCGCGCGGCACCGGAGAGGTCGTGGTCCCGTTCGCCGTTACCTTGAGCACGCTGGCGTGCGTCAGCAGGCCGCCGCGGGGGCTGTCCGCCGGCAACTCCACCTTGCGCATTTTCTCCCCGTGCCCGTCGACGCCCGGCACGCCGTAGTGTCGCGCCAGGCGTCGGTTCAGAAACGTGAAGTCGGCATCGACGAGGTGTCCGGCCCCGTGGTTCCCCGCGATCAACTCGGCCAGGAACAGCTCGGTCTCCAGGGCCATCGCCTGACCCAGGGTGTCGTCGTATTCGGGATAGAGCCCCGGGTCCGGAGCGGTCGCTTTCAGCTCGTAGAGCCGGTACGCCTGTCCCGCGAAGTCGCGGACGAAACGGTTTGCCCTGTCGTCGTCGAGCATCCGGTCGACCTGCCGGGCCAGCTCCTCGGCATCCGCCAGCCGGCCGTCCCCGGCCAGGGTGAACAGCTCCGCGTCGGGCATGGTCCGCCACAGGAAGTAGGAGAGCCGCGTCGCCAGCGCGTAGTCGTCGAGCTCTCCGGCATCACCCGCCCGGTACACGAACGCCGGCGCGATGAGAATTGCGCGCAGAGGGACGCGGACGGCTTCGAGCAGCGGCCTGCCTTCCGCCAGCAGCGGCTCGGCGAGGCTGGCGTAGGCTTCCAGCTCCCCCGGCTCCAGCGGCCGGCGGAACGCGCGCGGGGCGAACTCCGCGACGATGTCGACGACATGCTCGTAGGGCGCTTTCGTGAGCTGAATCTGCCCGGCCTCGTCGAACTCGACGCCGGCCAGCAGTTGCCGGGTGCTCGCCGGCGGCCACGTATCGAAGAGCGGGCCTTCGACCGTCAGCGACTTCATGGCGATGCCTTCGCCCGTGTAGTCCCTCACGTTCTTGTCCGGCTGGTAGTAGCTCACCGGCGGGCCTGGCGGGACCTTCAGATCGGCGACCGAGGGGCTGAGCACGTCCCCGGGACGCAGATACGTCGTCAATTCGACGGACCGCGGGCTGTCGTTAATCAGGTCGAACGAACCGATCAGCGTGTCCAGCGCCGCGACCTGGCCCGCAATGCGCCCGCTATACAGGGTCAGCGTGACCGGGGTGTCCGCCTGGTGCGCATACGCTTCCAGGGTGAGGTGGTAACGGCCCGGATGGGGCACCTGGTAGCCCTGTGCCGCGCTGTGGAACAGGTACGTCGCGGTGGCCGCGAAGAACTGCACCGCCGCGTCGTCCAGCATCTTTACGACCCCGGCGCCCAGGGCCTTCGCGTTCGCGACTCCGTTGAGGATCCGGGAGTTCCCGTACTCGATCGTGTGGCGCGTAGTCGGTGGACGCGGACCGAGCACGAGGGCCGCGTCGAGGGCCGCGTCCGCAGCGTCGAGATAGGCCTGCACGTGCAGGGGCGACATGCTCTGGGTGGCTGCAACCGTGTCGAAACCCCCCGAGTCGGCTTCCGCCGGCAGCGTGTCACCCACACGCGCGGCGACCTCTTCGTCGAGCAGCAGCAGGTCCTGGATGGTGTACGTGTACTCGAGGCGCGTGAGTCGCTGCAGCGGGGTGCGCACGCCGTCGCGGGCGGCGAGATTCGCATCAGTGAGCGAACGCTTCAGTCCCGCCAGCGCCGTCTCGACGACCGCCGGGTCGGGCCGCGGGGCGTCTGCCGGCGGCATCTCGCCGCGCTCGACGCGCTCGTAGATCCGCTCCCACGTCCGGGACGTCTCGCGGTCGGTGAGATCGAAGCCCAGGCCCGCCAGGTTGAGCGGGGTCACCGTCCGCTCGCCGTGGCAGGCGAGGCAGGAGGTCTCCAGAAGTGGCGCGACCGCCGATTCGTGTGACTGCGCCGCCGCGGGAACCGCGACCGCAACCAGGAGCAGCGCTCCGGGCAGCGCCCGCCGGCCAAGCGCAACCCGACGGGAGTAGCGCATCTCCATCTGCCTGTCCTCCATTGTCCGTGCGTCGCCTCGCCGGCTGCGTGCGCGCGGTTGACGCGGCTAGCCGGCGACTTCGAATGTAACGTCAGTATGGGTCGTCAGGGCGCCGTCGCTGGTGATGCAGCGCAGCACGTAGGTGCCGGGCTCGCTGAACGTGACCCGCGCCGCCCAGCGATTGTCCTCCGGCACCGGCGGCGGCGTGAATCCGCGGCCCCAGGGCGAGTCCGCGTTCGGCCGCGTGTCCTCCCATGTCTTGATCTGCGGCGGGTCGAATGCGACTGCCGCACCGTTGCCGCGGTAGACGAACCACGACAGCCGCATCCCCGGCGGGGAGCTGCCGCCCATGCCGGCCATCGCCGCGGTCCGCGCTCTCTCGCGACCCGCCCGGCTCAACCTGAAGCGGTTCGACCGCGGGAGACCGTCTTCGTCGACGGCGACGGCCTCCAGCGTGACCGGCTGTTGCACTGCTGCGCTGCGCTCCAGCGGCCCCTCGACGCTCAACTCGGGGGCGACGTTCCTGCCCGTATCGCGGACGACGGTCGCCCCGTTGTTCTGCATCCTGACGATGTTGTCGATGAAGTAGTCGGGCTTGAGGGTGCCGTAGGCCCGCTTCGTCTCGCCGTTCGGGCTCGTAAGCGTCCAGACCAGCTCCTTGTCTCCGAAGTCGGCGGGCACCCGGATGCCGAACAGGAAGCGGTTGCGCCGCGGCTGGAACCAGGTCGGCTGCCCCTGGTCGGGGCCGCCCGGCTCGATGTTGTTGTGCGGGCCGACCGGGATGTGGAGCTGCTGCTCCCAGTTCCGGTTCATCGTGCCGAACACCAGCGTGAACGACCCGTCCGGGTTCTGTTCCCACCCTTCGTAAGCAGGCACCACTTCCTGCCCGCTGTAGTGCACGCCGCGCGGCGGCACCTGTTCGGCGGCGGTCTGCTGCACGACCACGCCGCCCGCTGCCGCGGCGGCTGCCAGCGCCAGGAGTCCGCGACGAAGCCCCGCTCTCACTGCTGATCTCCCGCGGCGCCGTCTGCGGCCGTCTCATCCGCCGCGCCGCACAGCGGGCAGCCGATGACCGTTTCGCCCGGCCCGAGCCCGAGCGCCTGCCGCCGCTCTTCCATCTCGGCGGCGAACTCCTCGTCGGTCAACTCGATCCCGCGCATCAGGTTGAGGAACATCTGGTCCACCGAGCGCTGTCCGCCGCCCGACCAGTTGCGCGGGTCGGGCACGTTCGGGTTCGACGGCGAGTTGTTGAAGTAGCCGGTGAGCCGCAGGATGGTGCCTTTCGGCAGCAGGGGCGCGGCGTCGTCCTCGTAGGTGTATACGCGCACCCAGCTATGGTCGTACCCCGAGCAGTTCAGCGTCTCGATCCGGGATCCCTGAATTGCGTCGATGCACATCCGCACGCCGGGCCCGTGCATGTGCGGCTCGTAGATGGTGATCCTCGCGTTCTCCTCCAGCGTGTGGAACGCCTCCACCATCTGATTGGATTCCATTGCCTCGATGTCGAGGTCATTGATGGTGCCGAAGGGCATGAACCGGTTCTTCAACGTCGGCTCGTAGCCCCGCGGGTGGAACTTGAAGCCGACGTCGAGGCGCGCGCGTGTGTGGGCGCCGTTCGCGTGCAGGTGCAACTGGCTGAACATGAGATCCGATTCGGCCTGCAGCAGCTTGCCCGCGCGCGGGTCGAAGATGTCCGCGTTGCGGCCGACCTCGTGGACCGGCCACATGTCGAATCTGAAACGCCGCCGCTCACCCTCGCCTTGGCCCCCGGCGGCAGCCTGTCCACCGGCCGCTGCGCCAGCCGCCGCGGCGGCCCGAGCGGCGGCCTGCCCGCCACCCGCGGCAGCCGCTGCGCCACGCTGGCCCGCGCCTCCGAACCCGCCCGGCACGATCGGCGTGATCGCGGCGTGATGCACCACGAACAGGCTGCCCACGGTGTCGCGGCGCTCGCCTTCGATGGACTCGGTCACTTCCTTGTACTCGAGCGCGGCGACGTAGCGATCCTCGGTCAGTCCGGTCGGCGTCGAGCCTCCGGAGCCCCACCAGTCCGGCGCCGTCCCCGCCACTTCGAAGGGCGGCGACGAGACGATCAGGTCCGGCTCGCCGATCTCCCATTCGTCCGCCGCGAGGAACTCGAGCGGCGGCGGCAGGTCGGCGGGATTCCCCTCGGGGGCCCCGTTGTCGACCCACGCGGCGATCAGGCGTATCTCCTCATCCGACAGGGAGGGATCGTCCTTGAAGCGCTGGATGCCGACGTCCTTCTCGATGAACCACGGCGGCATCACGCCCGGCGTGTCGCGCAGCCCGGTGCGGTTCTTGATGGATCTGGCCCAGGGGCGCACCTCGTCGTAGGTGATCAGCGACATCGGCGCCAGCGCGTCCGGGCGGTGGCACTTCTGGCAGCTCCGCTGCAGGATCGGCGCGATGTCCCTGCTGAAGGTGACCTCGTCGTCGGCCTGGGCCAGCGCCGGCGCTGGGACCACGACGACCGCCAGGGCCGCAGCGGCAAGCAACGTGCAAGTTCCAGGTGAAATCCGCCGGGAGTTTTGTGTCGTCATCTGCCTTTTCTCTAACCGCGTTGCTGCCGTGCCCCGTGACAGTGGCCGACCGCGCACGGGAAACCAGTGGCCATCGTCACCCAGAGCGCGGGCGGGTGTCAATCGCCCAAAACGGGTACCCTGCACCGGCGGAGCAGCGCCCGCGCGGCGCGCTTCAGGCAGGTACAGACCGCGACGTGCCTCCGTCTATTCCAGACGTGAGAGCGTACCCGGTTCTGGTGATTGACGGTTCGGCGGCGCTCTTGCATGCTCTCCGCATGACACGACCGTTTGCGGCGGGGTCGGCAACGGCATTTCCGGCCGGTTTGCTGCTGTTGTCGGTCGCGGCGGGGTGCGCGGGCCCGCCGCAGGACGAGCCTGCCCCGCTGACCGCCGCGCCGCCGGAGGCGAGCCAGGTTGCGGGCAACCCGCTGCGCGACGCCTGGTTCGGCGACCTGCACGTGCACAGCAGTTGGTCGCTGGACGCCTTCCAGTTGGGCGGCGACCGCGACCACCCGTCGCTGGCCTACCGCTTCGGACGCGGGGAACGCATTACCAAGGCGACCGGCAGGGTGCACCAGTTGGCCGTGCCGCTGGACTTCATGGCCGTTACCGACCATGACGTGTGGCTCGGCGAGGTCCACGCTTGCACCGACGCCGACGATCCCGCCTACGACACACCGGCGTGCAGCGCCATCCGCAACAGCGAGCCGACGTTCCTGATGCGCGGCCGGACGTCCGCCCGCGGCCGGCGCCCGCCGGAGATCTGCGGAGAGAGCGGGATGACGCCGCGCAACAGGTGCTACGAGCGCTCCCGGCATCTGTGGCAGGAGATTCAGCAGGACGCGGATGCATTCTACGAGCCCGGCCGGTTCACCACGTTTCCGGCGTACGAGTGGACGTCGACGCCGCGCAGGCGCGGCGGGGTGGTCCACATGCATCGCAACGTGATCTTCAACGGGCGGTCGGTTCCGGAATGGGGCGGCTCGGCGGCGGAGATGCAGAACCGGCCCGAGCGGCTGTGGGACTGGCTGGCGCGGGCCTGCACGGGCGACTGCCAGGTGGTGGCGATTCCCCACAACACGAACCTTGCCGGCGGGATGGCGTTCTCCGAGACGGTCTGGACGCCGCATACGCCGGACATGCTGCGCCTGCGCGCGTGGGCGGAGCCTCTCATCGAGATTCACCAGGTCAAGGGCAACTCGGAGTGCTACCGCGGGTTGGGCACGACCGACGAGGAATGCAACTTCGAGAACTTCCAGCCGATCTGTGAGGGAGGGCGGGAAGCCGGCTGCGCGCAAGCATCCGACTACGTCCGGAACGCGTTGAAGGCAGGGCTGCGGCTGGAGGCCGACTACGGCGTGAACCCGTTCAAGTTCGGCCTCCTCGCGAGCACGGACGACCACCAGGGCTTGCCGGGGGCGACCGAAGAGGACGATTTCACGGACAAGCCGGTGCGGCGTGCCGAGGCGTCGTTCAATACCGGGGCCGGCGGGCCGCGTGACAACCCCGGCGGTCTGGTGGGCGTATGGGCGGAGGAGAACACGCGGGATTCGATCTTCGCCGCCCTCAAGCGCAAGGAGACGTTCGGCACGAGCGGCCCGCGGATCCGCGTGCGCTTCTTCGCCGGATGGGACTACCCGGCCGACCTGCACGCGCGGCGCGACCTGGTCGAGACGGCCTACCGCGGCGGCGTCCCGATGGGGGCCGACCTGCCGGCCCGGCCGGCGGCAGCCGCCGCGCCCCGTTTCGTCATATGGACGACCAAGGGGGCCCGCAGCGCGAACCTGCAGAAGGTGCAGGTGATCAAGGGGTGGGCCGACGCGGAGGGCGAGACGCACGAGCAGGTGTTCGACGTGGCCTGCGCGGACGGGATCGAGCCCACTGAGGGCACCGGGCGCTGCGCCGACAACGGGGCGCGGGTGGACCTGTCCGACTGCAGCTACTCCGGCGACCTGGGCGCCGGCGAGCTGAGCGCGACGTGGACAGACCCGGAGTTCGACCCCGCGCTGCGCGCGTTCTACTACGTGCGGGTACTGGAGAATCCGACGTGCCGCTGGACGAGTCACCGCGCGCTGGCCAGGGGCGAGCCGCTGCCCGAGCCGGCGGTGACGAAGGAGCGGGCCTGGAGCTCGCCGATCTGGTACACGCCCGGCGGGGAGTAGACTGCCGGGAGTCGAGGCCTCAGTCCCACGTAGGGAAATAGGAGCGATCTCGGGTGGGCGCGAGAATTCTTGGACATATGTTCGCGATGGCTGCGCTGGCGGCGCTGCCCACCTCCGCTGCGCACGCGGCGCAGAGCCTCGACAGCCACCTCCACAAGTCCTGGAGCGCGGTGGACGGCTTGCCGGAGTCGCCGGTGTGGGCCGTAGCGCAGGACCGCGACGGCTACATCTGGCTCGGCGTCCACGGCGGACTCGTGCGGTTCGACGGCGCGCGCTTCGTCCGCTGGGAAGCGTTGACAGGGGCGCAGCTCCCGGAACGCGACGTGCATGCGCTGCACGTGGCGCGGGACGGCAGCCTGTGGGTCGGATTCGGCAACACGGGCGGGGTCAGCCGGATCCGCGACGGTGGGGTTCAGAGCTATCCCCCCGGGGAAGGCCTGCAGAGCGGTCCGATCTGGGCGGTGTTCGAGGATCGGCACGGCGTCGTCTGGGCCGGGGGCACGTTCGGCGTGTCCCGGTTCAGGGACGGTCGCTGGGAGCGGGTGGGCGCCGGCCACGGCATCCGCGACGAGGTAATGCTGTTTGGGTTCCACGAGGATGCGGCCGGAGACCTCTTGCTGGCCACCGTCGCCGGCCTGTACCGTCACGACCGCGCGGCGGATCGGTTGGAGCGAATAGTTGATGCGGGCCTGGTCGTGAGGTCCGTGACGAGCGACTCCGCCGGCTCCATCTGGGTCGGTGGCGAGCTGGATGGACTGCGCGCGATCGGCCCGCGCCGCGCGTCAGGGGCAGATCGCCGGCTCCCGGACATCAGCTTTCCGCTGCTGCGGGACGAGCGCGGACACCTCTGGGGCGGAACGACGGGCGGAGGGGTCGCGCGCGTACGTGATCGAGCGTGGGCGGACGCCGCCGCGGTCGAGCGCATCACCCCGCGCGACGGCCTGTCCGGAGACCGGATACTCGCGCTGCACGAAGACCGCACCGGCAACATCTGGATCGGCACGAACGCCGGGCTCGACTATCTCGCGGCAAGCAGCCCGGGTCCGTACGTGATGCGTCCCGCGTTGAGCGACAAGCGGATCGCCAGTCTGGCGGCCGGAGACGGCGGCGCGGTGTGGGCGGCCGCGTTCGACGGGTTGTACCTCGTGTCGGAAGCCGAGACGACGCGCTACGGCGCCGCGGACGGTCTGCCCGCGGATGCCGCCAGCGTCGTGCACCGGGACAAGCGCGGCAACGTGTGGGTGACGTCCCTTGGCCGCCTGCACCGTTTCGACGACGGACGGTTCGCTCCTGTCGCGCTGCCCGAGGGCATGAATCTGTTCAGGGTCACCGCCATGACCGGCGACGGCGAGGGCGGATTGTGGCTGTGCGACGCCACCGGACTGTATCGGCTGCAGGACGGCGTCCTCACCGACTACGGCGACACGCCGGCGGTGCGGGGGCGAACGCCGGTCGTCGCGTATACCGACAGTCTGGGCCGTGTCTGGATCGGCTTCCTGGGCGGCGGTGTGGTGGCATTCGACAAGGGGCAGCCTCGCGAATTCCACGGCGACGACGCGGTTACGGCGGGCAGCGTCAGCGCGTTCCTGGAAGACAGGGACGGTACGCTCTGGGTGGCGTCGCATACCGGCCTGGCGCGCTTCGACGGCAACCGCTTCGAAGGCCTGAGCGGCAGAGACCGTCCCGGCGGCTACGGCCTCACCGGCATCTCCCAGGACGACGAGGGATTCCTCTGGGCCGCGACCACGGAGCACCTCCTGCGTTTCTCGCCGGGCGAGTTCAGCCGGGCGCTCGTCGATCCGTCGTATCGCCTCGCGGTGCTGCACGAACTGGGTCCCGGGTCGAGACGCACCGACTGGTGGACCAGCTACCAGGCATCCGCGCGAACGACCGACGGGCGGATCTGGTTCGCCACCAACGCAGGCGCCGTGGTCGTCGATCCCCGGCGCGTGGGCTACGGCGAGCCGCCGGCGGTACGTGTGGATCGCGTCCGGAGGGGCCAGCAGGTGCTGGCGCCGGGAGATGGCGTGCGCCTGCCGGCGCGCGCGAACCGGCTCGAGTTCGAATATTCGGCGCCCGCGTTCGATGCGCCTGCCAGGTACCGCTACATGCTCGAGGGGTTCGATACGGAATGGGTGGAGGTCGGCGCCTACGCGCAGGCCGTCTACACGAACCTTCCGCCGGGGGAATATCGATTCCGCGTGGCCGCCAGCGCCAGCGGAACGCGCTGGGTCGAAGCGTCCCCTTGGGACGTCTCCGTGCTGCCGGCCGTTTACGAGACGGCTGCGTTCCGCGCCGGTGTGGTCCTGGCGCTGGCGCTGATCATCGTCGGCATGTGGCGCCTGCGGGTGCGGCGCCTGCGCAAGCAGTTCGCCCTGGTGCTCGGGGAACGCGCCCGCGTCGGGCGCGAGATTCACGACACGCTGCTGCAGGGCATGGCCGGCGTCGCCATGCAGGTCCACTCCGCCGCGGAAGCGCTGGACAATTCTCAGCCGCGCATCCGTGCCACGCTGCAGACGGCGCGTGACGCGCTCGAACACTACATGCGCGAGGCGCGCCGCTCGATCTGGGAGCTGCGCGGCCCCGCGCTGGAATCGCTCGACCTGCCGGCGGCGATCGAGGCGCTCGGCCAACGGCTCACCGCGGGCACGGCGATCCGGTTCGGGCTGCGGGTGCGGGGCGCGCCGCGGCGGTGCGCGCCGGAATTGAAGCAGCAGTTGCTCCGCGTCAGCGGCGAAGCGATCAGCAACGCCGTGCAGCACGCCGGGCCGGCGGAGATCGTGGTGGAGCTGGCGTACACGAATGACTCTGTAGGCGTCTGCGTGCGCGATGACGGCCGTGGGTTCGACGTCGAGCAGGTCGAGCGGGAGCCCGTCCGCCACTGGGGCGTTGCCGGGATGCGCGAGCGCGCGGCGCAGCTCGGCGCGGCGCTCGAGCTGGTCAGCGCGCCGGCCGCGGGCACGCGCGTCGAAATTGTCGCGCCGCTGGTCGAAGCGGAATGAATCCGGACGTCGCGGCCGAGGCCCCGATCCGCATCCTGTGCATCGACGATCACGCCGTGGTGCGCGAGGGCATCGCGCTGATCGTCGGGTCGCAGCCGGACATGACCGTCGTGGCGTCGGCGGGAAGCGGGGAAAAGGGCATCGATCAGTTCCGTCGCCAGCAGCCCGACATCACGCTGCTGGACCTGCGGCTGCCCGGGATGGACGGGGTGGAAGTCCTGCAGCGCATCAGGGCCGAGCATCCCGCGGCCCGCGTCATCATCCTGACGATGCGGGACGAGGAAGAGGTCGTGTTCAACGCGATGCAGGCCGGCGCGGCGTCCTACCTGCTGAAGGACACCCTGTCCAGGGAGCTGGTCAGGGTGATCCGCGAGGTCCACGCCGGCGGGAGCCCGCTGCCGAAAGAGGTCGCGACGCGCCTGGCGCGGCGGGCGGACAGCGGCCAGTTGACGTCGCGCGAGGTCGAGGTCGTCGACCTGATGGGCCAGGGCCTGACCAACAAGGAGATATCGGCCAGCCTCGGCATCTCCAGCGAGACCGTGCACGCGCACGTCAAGCACGTCTTCCACAAGCTGGGTGCGCGGAACCGCGCCTCCGCCGTGGCCATCGCCGTGCGCCGCGGCATCATCCAGATGGAATAGCCGCGAGCCCATGCGTCGCGGGTTGCGCCGGCGGCTACGGCGCGCTCTGCTCGTTCAGGCGCGCGCCGCGCAGCATGTTGGCCATCGCGTAGTTGCCTTCGTGGCAGGCGTACTCGAACAGCGGCCCCGCGACCCGGTTCATCGGGATGGCAGCGGTCCACGGCTGCGTGAACATGGAATCGTCCTCGACGGTGAAGCTGTAGTCGATGCTGTCCTCGCTGACGCGCGTGAACCGCTCGGTGAGGCGCAGGTTCGCGCCGATGCCGAAGACCGTGCGGCCGATGCCGCGCTGCTTGCCCTTCTCCGTGAAGTGGGTGGTCTCGACCACCAGCGTGTCCCCGTCCCAATGACCGCGCGAGTTGCCCAGCCACTGCCGGAGGCCCTCCGGCGGGCGCGGCCGGCCGTCGAGCGGGATGATACGCACGTCGTGGATCATCTCCACGAGCAGCGCGACGTGCCCGGGCGCCTGGAGAATCTGGATGTTGGCGTTGTACGAGCTCGGAATCATGGCGCCCGGCATGCTGCGGGTAAGGCATCGATCCCACAGACTGAGGTCCATGTGGCTGGCCGGCCCGCCCAGCGCCCGGAACAGGCGCCCCATGCTCGCCATCAGGTCTTTCCGTGCCTCCGGCGTGAGCGGCAGCCGCCCGTCCGGCGGGTCGACGATCAGCGAGGCGCGGTTGTTGTCCTGCCCGTGCTCGAACCAGAACTCGTTGTAGGAGCCGGTGTCGCCCTCCCTGCGGCCGAACAGCAGGTTGTGCCGCCGCTCGGCGCGCTGCTCCACCTCCTCGGCCGTCAACGTATCCCGCTCGCCGAGATCCTCCGGCCGTTCCAGCGGCACGGCGCTGTTGTTGTTCCAGAAGCCCTGCAGGTCGGGGTCGCCCCACGGCGTCCGCGGCGGGTCGGACGCGGAGCCCTGGCCGGCGGCGGCGCAAGGCAGGCCGATGCCTGCCAGCACCATCAGCCAGATCAGCGGTCGCGAGCTCATCCGTCCTTGCTCCCCGTGAAGCTTCCGCTGGCCTGCCCGCCGTAGTTCATCGAGCCGCTCATGGTCGAGCCGTCCACCGTTCCGGTCATGGTGACCGTAAACCCTGCCGGCACGTCGAACGTCAACTCCACCTCGTTGCCGTCAACGCTGCCGCTGACACTCCCCGTTACGCCGTTGTCGCTGGTCGTGGTGCCGGTGAGCGCGTTGCCGTCCTGCTCCAGCACCATCGAACGCTCGTTGACTCCCTGGGGATTCTCAATCGTGAACGACCAGTTGCCGGATACATCGGCCTGGGCGAGGGCAAGCACGGCTCCGCACCACACGGCCAGCAGGGCGATTGTCATCGAACGCAACATTGCGGTCCTCCTCTCGGCGGCACTGGTCCCGCCGCGGCGCGCCGGTTCACCTTCCCGACTGCAGGTTCTGCAGCGCCTCTTCGGTCTCGTCGATCACCGACTGCAGGTAGTTCTGCTCGTAGGCGTTGTCCACGTCCACGGACTCGGCCAGCAGACGTTCGTGCGCTTCCCGATACAGCCGCAGCGCCGCGGCGTCCTCCGGCGCGGCGCCGAGCGCCACCTCTATGAAGTGCAGTGCGTGCAACGGTCGGCCGCCGTCCAGGTGCTGCCGGGCCCGCGCCAGCAGGGCGTCGGTCCCGGCCAGCTCGGCCAGCTCCGCGTAGATGTCTCGCGCCGGCACGTGATACAGCTCCGTGGTGGTGTCGTAGTGGAACCAGGTGCCGTAGTACTCCCAGATGCTCTTCACGGCCCACGACACCCGGCCGTGCCCCTGGTGCAGATCCAGCTCCGGCGGCAGGGTCACTTCCTCCATCAACTGGTGGACCGTCTTGCCTTCGTTCATGCCGGCTATCACCGCATCGTGCACATGCTGAACGCCGTCGCGCATCCTGCGCAGGCCCGCCAGAATGTTGTCTCGGCCCCTGATTGGATCGTGGTGGCTGGGAACCACCATGTCCGGCTCGAGTGCGATGAACCGCTCGAGCGTACGGATGTATTCGATCGGCCGGCGGATCTTCTCGCCGCGCATGGTGAAGACGTTGGGGAACCCGTCCCACAGGAAGCCGAGGGTATCGCCGGTGAACAGGATCCGCTGTCCGGGCAGCCACAGCGAGGCGTTGTCGGCTCCTTCGGCGCCCGGCGTGTTCAACACCTCGAACCGGACCCCGCCCAGGTCGAACGCGTAGTCCTGGTCGCCGACCAGGATGTCCGGCGTGAGCGGGGCGCGCCGCGGAGGCGGCTCGTTGCCGCCGGGCCGCGCAGGCGGGTTCGGGCGCAGCCGCCGCAGGCGCCGGCTTCCGAATCCCGACAGCGCCCTCGTGTACCGGCGCTCTTCCTCGAACTCGCGGTGGACGATGATCTCGGGGCCCTCGTCGATCCAGTACGGATGACCACCGGTATGGTCGGGGTGGGAGTGGCTGTAGATGACGTAGCGGATCGGTCCCGACACGGCGTCCCGCAGCAGGCGGTAGTGGTCGTCGGCCTGTCCCGCGAACGCGTTGCCGGTGTCGAAGACCACGTTGCCCTCGGACGTATGGATCAGGTGGCTGTTCCCGTTCCCGGCGGCCTGGTACACGTTGTCGGCCAGCACTCGCAGGCTGACCGGCACAGGGGCGAATACGCGCCGTGCGTCGGCCCCCGTCGTCTGCTGCGCTGCCGCAGGCGCGCCGGCTGTCATGACGATGCCGGCGGCGAGCAGCACGAGCAGTCGCCGCGTCGCGCGAACCGGCCGGCCCGGTCTTCGGTTGCTCGTGGACATGTTCTCTCCCGTTGCCATGCGCCTAGGTTCCCCCACTATGGCGAGGCGGGTCAATTACCCGAACCGGGTACGGCCTGCCGGCGGGTACGGTGCTAGACTGAAATATTCCGATGCATCCGGTTCGCTGCCGTCAGGTGGCCTTCAAGGGGGTTTGACGTGAGACATCTACTGCGCGCACTGCTGTTCACCGCGGCGGTCGCCGTCGCGCTGGCGCCGCTGCCCGGCTACGCCCAGTCCGGCGACGTGCCGCGCACGCCGTGGGGCAAGCCCGACCTGCAAGGCGTATGGGACTACGCGACCCTCACGCCGATGGAACGTCCCGCCGAGTTCGCCGACAAGGCGACGCTGACCGACGAGGACGTCGCGGCCATCGTGGCCCGCTCCGCGCAGTTCACCGAGTTCCTCTCCGAGAGCGGCACGGGGTCCGCCGACACGCGCACCGGCACGTACGACGAGTTCTGGTTCGACTTCGGGTCGGACGTCTCGGACGACCGGCGCACCTCGCTCGTCATGGATCCGCCGAACGGCAGGATCCCCGACCTGACGCCGGTGGCGCGCGAGCGCCAGGCCGCGCGGCGCTCCTACCTGGCGGAGCACCCGGCCGATTCGTGGGAGGACCGCAACCTGGCCGAGCGCTGCCTGGTGGGCTTCAACAGCGGCCCGCCCATGGCGCCGAGCGCCTACAACAACATCTTCCAGCTCTTCCAGACCGAGGACTACGTCGTCATCCTCAACGAGATGGTGCACGACGCCCGCATCGTGCCGCTGGACGACCGCGGCCCCCTCGACCCTGACGTCCGGCAGTGGCTCGGCAGCTCGCGCGGCTACTGGGACGGCGACACCCTGGTGGTCGAGACTGCCAACTTCCGGGACGAGACGAACTTCCGCGGGGTGACGCGCGACCTGCGGCTGGAGGAGCGCTTCACGCGCGCCGACGCCGATACGCTCCTCTACCGGTTCACGATCAACGACCCCCGGACGTTCGAACGGCCCTGGACCGCCGAGGTGCCGGTCGCGCTCTCGCCCAACCCGACCTTCGAGTACGCGTGTCACGAGGGCAACTACGGCCTTGAGGGCATCCTGGCCGGCACGCGTGCGGAAGAACGGGAGGCGGAGGCGTCTCGCTAACCGCCGGCCTGCCGCCGCTGCGCCGTCGCGTATGATGAAATGACCGGGCGATTCTGCCCCGGCGCGAGGGCCGAGCCATCCGCGAGCAGAGGGAATACCGCGTAGCAGGGCTGGACTGTACGGAGGAGGCGTCGCTCATCCGGCGCGAGCTGGACGGCCGCGACGGTGTCTTCGACGTGTCGTTCCACGTCGTCGAAGGCCGGATGACCGTGGACGCCGACACCGACACGTTCGGTCCCGAGCAGGTGGCCTCGACCATCGCCAGCCTGGGGATGCGCGCCGAGCCGCTGGAGCATGCAGCCGCCCCTTCCGAATCGTGGTGGGAACGGAACGGCCGCCGCGCGCTGGTCACGCTGAGCGGCCTGGCCCTGCTTGCCGGGTTCGCGCTGCACGCGGCCATGGTCGAAGGCGGAATCGTCGGGTTGATTCTGTCGCACAGCCACGGCGAGCACGGCGTGGACTATCCCGTTGTGGCGCTGCTCGTCCTCGCCATCGTTGCCGGCCTCTTCCATTCCGTTCCCAAGGCCCTCGCTTCGCTCCGGCGCCTTCGGCCGGACATGAACGCGCTGGTGCTGGTGTCGGCGATCGGCGCCGTGTTTCTGGAGGAGTGGGCGGAAGCGGGCGTCCTGGCCTTTCTGTACGGGCTCTCGGGCCTGGTCGAGAACTGGAGCGCCCGCCGGGCGCGCAACGCCATCGGCTCGCTGCTGCGCATCTCTCCGGCGACCGCGGCGGTGGTGCACGGCGACCACGAGCACCGGATGCCTGTCGACCAGGTGGCCGTCGGCTCGCGGGTGCGCGTGCGGCCGGGCGAGCGGATCCCGTGCGACGGCGAGGTGACGGACGGCAGCTCCCATGTCGATCAGGCGCTGGTCACCGGCGAGTCGGTGCCCGCGTGGAAGAGTCCCGGCGACGCGGTGTTCGCGGGGACCGTGAACGGCCACGGCGTGATCGAGCTGCGGACGACGCGGCCCGCCTCGGACACGACGCTGGCGCGCATCATCCGCATGGTCGGCGAGAGCCACCACCACCGCGCGCCGACCGAGCGCTTCATCGACCGCTTCGCCCTGTACTACACGCCGCTGATGTTCGCGGTGGCCGCCGCCGTGGCGCTCCTGCCGCCGCTCCTCACAGGTGCGGGTTGGGAATACTGGTTCTACCAGGGGATGCTCATCCTCCTGATTTCCTGCCCGTGCGCGCTCGTGATCTCCACGCCGGTGACCATTGCCGCCGCCATCACGTCCGCGGCGCGGCAGGGTGTGCTGATCAAGGGCGGCGCACACCTGGAGGGACTGGCGCGCCTGCGCGCGGTCGCGCTGGACAAGACCGGCGTCGTCACGCGCGGCGAGCCGGACGTCCGGGTCATCCGGCCGCTCGGCGGCAGGACCGAGTCCGAGGTGCTGGCGCGGCTGCTGGCGATCGAGATGCGCAGCGAGCATCCGCTGTCGCGCGCCATCGTGCGCTACGCGCGGGGGCGCGGCGTCGAGCCGGCGGCGGTCGCCGAATTCCAGGCCGTGGAGGGGCGCGGCGCCGAGGCGGTCGTGGACGGCGACACCTTCTGGGTCGGCAGCGCGCGCTACGCCCGGGAAAAGACGGGGCGCGACCCGCTGCGGCAGGAGCTGGCCGACATGCAGCGTCCGGGCGAGACGGTCGTCGTCTGCGGCGCGGGAGATGACGTCTGGGCGCTCATCGCCATCACCGACCAGGTGCGGTCGGAGGCGCGCGAAAGCGTGTCGCGGCTGCACGCCCTCGGGCTGCGGTCCGCGCTGCTCACCGGCGACAACAGCGAGACCGCCGCCACCGTGGCGGGGCGCGTGGGCGTGTCGGACGTCCGCGCGGAGCTGCTGCCCGAGGACAAGGTGGCGGCCGTACGGGATCTGGGCGCGCGCTACGGCCCAACCGGCATGGTCGGCGACGGCATCAACGACAGTCAGGCGCTGCTGGCGGCGCAGGTCGGCATCGCGCTCGGCGGCAACGCCACGGACGTGGCGGTGGAATCGGCCGACGTCGTGATGCTGCAGGCCGACATGCGGCGCATACCGTTCCTGGTGGACCACGCCCGGCGGGCCAGGTCGCTCATCATTGAAAACATCGCGCTGGCGCTTGGCTCCAAGGCGTTGTTCCTCGGCTTCATGTTCTTCGGCGCGGCGACGCTGTGGATGGCGGTGGCGGCCGACATGGGCGCGACGCTGCTGGTCACCTTCAACGGCCTGCGGATGCTCCGGCGGCCGCCCGCGCAGGGCGGGCCGTCTCCGGATCTGGCGCTGGAGGGGGCCTGAAGCCGCGCCCGGGCGTCAGGGGGTGACGGTGACGGCGACGTCGGCCGCCGTGGCCAGCCCGCCGTCGTGCGCGATGGCGCGCAACACGTAGTTGCCGGGCTCGGCGAACGTTGCCGTGGCGAGCCACCTTCCGTCCTGGGGTGCGGGCGGCGTCGTCCATCCGGGCGACCAGGGCGACTCTCCGGTATCCCGAGTGTCCTCCCAGACCTTGATCTGCGGCGGATCGAACGCCACCTTGCCCGCACCGCGGTACACGAACCACGACAGGCGGTGGCCGGTGGCCGTGTCGGTGGTGAAGCGCCCCGGGTGGCGTGGGCTGGAAGCGGGCATGGACCGCGCGCGCGGCTTGCCGTCATCCGCGGATACCGCCACCAGCTCCAGCGGCTCGCCCGCGCGCACCGTGCGCTCGCCGCCGCCCTCGATGTGCAGCGTCGGCGCCTGGTTTTCCGGCAGCTCGGGTGTCGTTCCGCCGCCGCCGCCCGCGCCGAAGTTGGCCTGGATCACCAGGTCGTCGATGAAGTAGTCGCGCTTGAGCGTGGCGTAGGCGCGCTCGGTCTGGCCCTGGGTCTTGAGCGTCCAGACGAGCTCCTTGTCGCCGAAGTCGGCCGGCACGCGGATGCGGAACACGAACCGGTTCCGCCGCGGGTAGAAGTGGGTCGGCTGGCCCTGGTCGGGCCCGCCCGGCTCGATGCTGTTATCGGGGCCGACGGGGACGTCGATCATTTCCTCCCAGTTCCGGTTCATGTAGCCGAACACCAGGTTGAACGAGCCGTCCGCGTTCTGTTCCCAGCCTTCATAGGCGGGCGCAATGGTCTGCCCGGACGAGAATCCCTGCTGGGCGAGCGCGGCCGGCGGCGCGGCGAGCGCCGCCAGCGTCGCCAGCGCGGTCCCGAACCGTGCGACTGTGCCGCTCATGCCGCGCCCTTCAGTTGTCGCCGCCCGCGGCCGCCTCGGCCTCCGGCTCGTCTGCGGCGCCGCACAGCAGGCAGCCGATATCGGGACTGCCGCCGGCCGCCATGGCCGCCTCACGCTCCGCGACCTCGGCGGCGAACTCCTCGTCGTTCAGGTAGATCGCCTGAATCAGGTTGATGAACATGTTGTCGACCGAGCGGTGGCCCGATCCGGACCAGTTGCGCGGATCGACAACGTTGGGGTTGGTCGGCGAGTTGTCGAAGTAGCCGGTCAGGTGCAGGATGGTGCCCTTCGGCAGCAACGGCGCGG
The DNA here is from genome assembly GCA_965207665.1 of Vicinamibacterales bacterium. Lineage (GTDB taxonomy): Bacteria > Acidobacteriota > Vicinamibacteria > Vicinamibacterales > UBA8438 > JAAXGX01. The sequence goes on along the minus strand of CBDBMV010000002.1, from coordinate 27,624 downwards.
CGTCGTCCGCGTACTTGTAGACGCGTACCCAGTTGTGGTCGTAGCCGGCGCAGTTGAGCGTCTGGACGGAGGTGCCCCAGACCGCCTCCATGCACATGCGCACGCCCGGTGCGTGCATGTGCGGCTCGAACACGCTCAGCTTCGCGTTCTCGGGCAGCGTGAAGTAGGCGTCGGCCCGCTGGTTGGCATCCATCGGGCGGATGTCCAGATCCGGCCCGTTGCCGAAGAAGAGCATCTGCATCTCCTTCTCCGGCTGGTACCCCTTCGGATGGAACTTGAACGCGACGTCGATGTGTGCGCGCGTATCGGTGCCGTTCGCGTGGAGGTGCGTCGAGGGGAACAGCAGGATCGAGTCAGCTTTCAGGATCCGCCCGGCGTTCGCGTCGAAGACGTCCGCGTTGCGGCCCACCTCGTGCACGGGCCAGAGCAGGGCGTCCCCCGGATCGTCGCCCTCCACCATCGAGTAGAGCGTCGAATGGTGCACGACGAACAGGCCGCCCACGGTGTCGGAGCGCACCCCGCGCTCCAGGTCGTTGCGCTCCTTGTACTCGATGGCGGCCACGTAGCGGTCCTCGGTCAGGCCGCTCTCCGATTGACCCAGGCTGCCCCACCAGTCCGGCGCGCTTCCCTTCATCTCGAACTCCGGCGACGAGATGATCAGATCCGGTTCGCCGATCTCCCACTCGTGCTCGCCGAGGAACTCCCGCGGCGGCGGCATGTCGGCGGGATCGCCCTGCGGCGCGCCCTGGTCGACCCAGCGGGCGATGGTTGCAATCTCGTCGTCGCTCAGTGACCAGTCGTCCTTGAACGCCTGGATGCCGATGTTGCGCTCGATGTACCACGGCGGCATGACGCCCGGCTTGTCGCGCAGCCCCGTGCGGTTCTTGATGGCGCGCGCCCAGGGCCGCACCTCCTGGTAGGTGAGGAGCGACATCGGCGCCAGGGCGTCCGGCCGGTGGCACTTCTGGCAGCTCCGCTGCAGGATGGGCGCGATGTCCTTGCTGAAGGTCGGCTCCTCCGGAACCGCTTCCGCAGCCGCCGGCAGCGGTGGCGCTGCCGCCAGCAACGCAGCCAGTCCGAACAGGCCGATTGTCTTCGAGAGCTTCATGCTGAGACTCCTTGATCCGGGAGCCGGACGTCGATGTCCGCTTAATGCAGTATATCGCGCCGAGGCGACATCAATCTTCATACACGGGACCGTGCACGGTGCGGTGCGAGAGGTACTGCCACCGGCCGTCGCGCAGCGCGTAGACGCGGACGTACCAGAAGCTGAACGACCGCGGCGCGCCGGCTGACGGGCCGGAGCGCGCCCGCACGCGCCCCATCGTGATGGCGACGTCGCCGTGCAGCTCCACCTGCTGCGAATCCACCTCGCGCCGGCTGTAGCGGCCGTCCAGAGACGCGAGCCATTCCGCCCGGTGGTCGACGCCGAGAACCGCGCCACCCGTGATCCATCCGTCGCCGTGCGTGTAGGTGAAGTCGCTCGCCAGGACCCCGTCGAGAAAGGCGGTGTCGGCATGCAGCACCGCCGCCTCGATCCGGCGCTCCAGCTCCAGCACCTCGGCCGCGCCGCCGGACGGCTCCTGAGCGGAGGCGCCTGCCGCGGCCGCTAGCAGGGCGACCAGGAGTGCCCGGGCCGACGTGGCACGTCTACTCAACAGCCCACCCCCGAATCACGTCCGACATCACCCGCACGCCCCGGCGGACGTTCTCGATCGACAGCCGTTCGTCGTTGCCGTGCACGCCGGCGCGGTCCTCCAGGGGAATGGCGAACGGGCTGTAGCCGTAGGCAGTGATGCCCAGGTCGCGGAGGAAGTGGCTGTCGGTGAAGCCGGATATCACGGACGGCACGATGGTCGCGTCCGGGAAGTGCTTGCGGGTCACGTCCTCGATCAGGCGGAACAGGCCGGTTTCCGACGACGAGACGGCCGGCGTGAAGCCCATCTGCGTCTCGACGGCCACGTCGCCGCCGAGTATGCTGCCCAGCTCGGCGAGGAATTCCTGTGGATCCTGGTCGGGCAGCAGCCGGCAGTCGAGCTCAGCCCAGGCCTCGGTAGGCACGACGTTGATCTTGTCGCTCGCGCCCAGGCGCGTGATGTTGCAGGTGTTGCGGGTCAGTCCATAGTGGCCCGGAAACTCGCGCAGCATGTCCCTCGCGACCCCGGGCTCGCGCAGCGCGGCCCCCATGGCGGCGTAGCGGCTGCGCCATTCCGCCGGCATGGTCGGCGCGAGTCCGCGGAAGTAGGTGTCAACCGCCGGAACGATCCGCGCTTCGAACTCGTGGGCCCGCAGCCGATCCAGCGCGGACACGAGACGCGTCACGGCCGTTGCCTCGCGCGGCCGCGAGCCGTGGCCCGGTTGTCCCAGCGTCGTGAGGCGCAGCCAGTACGGCACCTTCTGCGTCACCTCGACCGCCACCTGCACGTGCCCGTCGAGCACGGTGCTGCCCCCGCCTTCGTTGAGCACCCAGCCCACGTCGGCGAACAGCTCCGGGCGCTGCTCCACGAGCCAGCCGACCCCGAAGTAGCCGCCGGCCTCCTCGTCGGCGGTGGCCATGAAGATGACGTCGCGATCCAGCGTCGCGCCGGACCGATGCAGTTCCAGGAATGCCGCGAGGTGGACGATGCCCAGTCCCTTGGTGTCGATGGCCCCGCGTCCGTAGATCACGCCGTCGCGGACCGCGCCCGACAGCGGTTCCACCGTCCAGTAGTTGGGGTCCGCCGGCACGACGTCGATGTGGTGCAGCAGCACGAGGCCCGGCGCGTCGCCGCCGGGCAGCCGGGCCCAGAGGTTGCCGCGTCCGGGGGCCGACTCCTCCAGCTCGTACGAGATGCCCTCCGCGTCGAGGATCGCCGCGAGGAACCTGGCGCCGGCCGTCTCGTTGCCGGGCGGGTTGACCGTGTCGATACGGATGTACTCCCGCAGCCACTCGACGGCCCGATCCGGGAGATCGGCAGGCGCTACCTGCGCCGCGGCCGGCGCAGCAGCGAGGAGCGCAACGGCGAGTACGCCCAGCCGCGCCGCTGCCGGGTAGGATGGTTTCGCAGTCATCGATGCGTGCGCCATGCGCCGCGGCCCCGCTGCCGGTACGACGCGGCACCTTAGCACAACAAGCACAACCGTCACGCGCCCGTCACACTGAGTTGCCAGCAGCCCGTGCCGAAAGCCCCGCTGCATTCGACCGGCCATGCATCCCGCCTGGCTGTGTTGTTCCTCGCTCACATACTCTCAAGTATGCTCGCTCGTCACGCCTTGCCAGCCGGGCGCCTGACCGGTCTCGGTGCGACGCGGGGTTTCGCCACGGACTGCTAGACTGCGGCATGCGCATCACGGGTCCCCATCTCAACCGGCGCAGGTTCCTTTCCGTCACCGGCGCGGCGCTCGGCGCGGCGCCGTTCCACGCGCTGGCGGGGTGCGTCGAGGCTAACCGCGGGCAGCAGGCTGCCGCCGCTGGCGCCGCGCCTGCCGTCGATGCCGGTTACGGTCCGCTCCAGCCGGTGCGCGACGAGACGACCGGGCTGCCGCTGCTGGAACTGCCCGCGGGTTTCCGCTATCTGTCATTCGGCTGGACCGGGGATCCGCTGGCCGGCGGCCTGGTCACGCCGCGCGCGCACGACGGGATGGCGGCGTTCGCGGGAGAGGGCAGCCGCATCCGCCTCGTGCGCAACCACGAAGTCCGTGACGGCGCAGCGTTCGCCGAGAGTCCCGTATACGACGCCGACGGCGGCGGCGGCACGACGACCATCGAGTTCGATACGGCTAGCGGCGCCGTCGGAGAGGCATGGGCGAGCTTGGCGGGCACCGCGATCAACTGCGCGGGCGGCCCGACGCCGTGGGGTTCGTGGCTGACCTGCGAGGAGACCGTCTTCGGCCCCGATTTCACCGGCACATCGCGGATGCCGGGCAGGGAGCACGAGTATCGCCGCCCGCACGGCTACGTCTTCGAGGTGCCGGCCGACGGCGCGGCGTCCGCGGAGCCGCTGCGGGAGATGGGCCGCTTCATCCACGAAGCGGCTGCCGTCGATCCCGATACCGGCATCGTCTACGAGACGGAGGATCGCTATGCCGGTTCCGGCTTCTACCGCTTCATCCCCGCGGAGCCGGGCAACCTGGCAGCGGGCGGGCGGCTCGAAATGCTGGCGATCGCCGATCTTCCACAGGCGGACCTGCGCACGGGGCAGACACGCGACGTGTGGCTGCCGGTGACGTGGACGCCGGTCGAGGATCCGGATCCGGAAGGCATCCACGAGGGCAGCATCTTCGCCCAGGGCGCGGCCGGCGGCGGCGCGACGTTCGCACGGCTGGAGGGCGTCTGGCACGGCGGCGGCAGCATCTACATCGTCTCGACGAGCGGCGGCGAGGCGGAAGCCGGCCAGGTCTGGGAGTACGATCCCACGGGCGAACGGCTGCGGATGGTGTTCCAGTCCCCGGCCCGCGACGTGCTCGACATGCCCGACAACCTGTGCGTCAGCCCGCGCGGCGCCCTCGTGCTGTGCGAGGACGGCGAGACCGACAACTACGTGCGGGGGCTGACGACCGACGGCAAGATTTTCGATCTGGCGAGGAACGCGGTCGTGCTCGACGGCGAGCGCAACGGCTTCTCCGGCGACTACCGCCACAGGGAATTCGCCGGCGCTACCTACAGCCCCGACGGCCGCTGGCTCTTCTTCAACATCCAGACCCCCGGCATCACGTTCGCCGTGACCGGCCCCTGGGCCGACGGCCCGCTCTGACCGCTATCCTTTCCGTCGTGCGCCGCCGCCAAGCCTCGCCCGTTCCTGCCGCGATCTTCGCGTTCGTGGCCGTCTTCCTGCTACTGGCGGGCCCGCCTCCTGCCCACGCCCATCCGCTGGAGTTCACCGCCGCCACGCTGACGCTGCAGCCGGACGGGACGTTCGAGGCGAACCTGGTGTGCGACCTCGACGCGCTCGCCCTCGGCGCGCCGCTCGATTCTGACGACGCCGAGATCGTTGCGGTGCTGGAGGGTCTCTCCGGCGAAGAGTTCGAAACGCTGGTCGCGCGGCTGCGGCGGATGTTCGAGCGCCGCGTGCGGGTGCGGTTCGACGGGGATCCGCAGCCGTTCGCGGTCGATTTCCCCGACTACGGCACGCCGCTGGCGACCGAGGCCGAGATTCCGACGGTGCTCGGGTTGAACGCCCGGCTGACCGGCGCGATCCCGGACGGCGCAGCGGACGTCGGATTCTTCGCGTCCCGCGCGTTCGGCGAGGTGCACCTGACCGTCAACGACCCGGCCCGCGGGCTGGAGGTGCGGTCCATCCTGGAGCCGGGGGCGCGCAGCGAGCCGCTGGAGCTGGCCGGCCCGGTCGAGCCTCCCGGTCCCGGCGCGGTGGCGCGGCTCTACCTGTGGCTGGGGTTCGTGCACATCGTGCCGGAGGGGGCCGACCACATCCTGTTCGTGCTCGGCCTGTTCCTGCTGAGCGCGCGCCTGCGGCCGCTGGTGTGGCAGGTGACGGCGTTCACCGTGGCCCACGCGGTCACGCTTACGCTGGCCGCGCTCGGCTACGTGTCACTGCCGGCCGGGCTGGTCGAATCGCTCATTGCGTTGTCGATCGCGTACGTCGGCATAGAGAACGTGCTGGTCGACCGGCTGACCCGCTGGCGGCCCGCGGTCGTCTTCGGGTTCGGCCTGCTGCACGGGCTGGGGTTCGCCGGAGTTCTGGGCGAGCTCGGCCTGCCGGAACAGGAACGCCTCCTGGCGCTGGTGACCTTCAACGCCGGCATCGAGCTGGGCCAGTTGGCGGTCATCCTGGGAGCCGCGCTGACGTTCGGCTGGTTCCGGTCGAAGCCGTGGTACCGCGCGCGGCTCGCGGTGCCGGCCTCCCTGGTGATCGCCCTGGTCGGCCTGGCGTGGGCGGTGGAACGCGCGCTGGGGCTCTGACGGCGCGGGCGGTCCGTGCCGCGGAGATCAGCCCGCCGCACCCGCGGTGCGGCGGGTGACAAAGCGGCCTACAGCCTTGAACTTGGTCCAGAAGAAGTCGAACTGTCCGAGCAGCGTGCCGTACGCCAGCAGCAGCAGTTGGTAGACCGGCAGCATGATGACCAGGTAGATCGTCCACTGCAGCCAGCCCGGCGTGGTTGCGGGCAGCAGGAACCCGACGACGGGATCCTTCAGTCCGGCGGTCGTCAGGCCGGCCAGCGAGAAGGCCAGCAGAATGGCCACGACCCCGACGGGCCCCACCCCCCAACGCGCCTTCATGCGGTCGAACATCGCCATCTGTCGATTTCGTAGTGAGAACCGGCCTCAACCTCGGCCGCGCGTATTCTACACGCCGTACGCCCCGCACGCACCGCCGCACCCGCTCGGCTGACAAGGCAGCAACCTCGCAATTGAGGAAGGGGGATGACGAACGCTGAAGCCGTCGTCCCCAAGGCGCACACGGTGCGCCTCGGCAGGCACGGCGCGGGGCAACGGGGTCCCCGCTAGTGCCTGCCGGGGGTTCGGGGCGCAGCCCCGAGTGGCAATGCCACGCTAAAACAGCAGCCGGAAGCCGATCTGCATCTGGAACGGCGGCCCGGGGATGTTGCCGGTCAGGTACTCGCCGTCCGCGCCCCGCGTCCGCGCGAAGTCGGGGTTGGTCGGTTGTCCGCTCAGCCCGCACGCCGCGTCGCGCGAGCTGGCGCAGTAGTTGGCGACCGTGGAATAGCCCTGGTCGAGCGTCACGTTGTCGAGGTTGAACAGGTTGAAGAGTTCCAGCGACACGAGCGCCTGGCGCGTCCCGCCGAGCGAGAACCGCTTCTGGACGCGGAGGTTGATGTCGGAGATCGGCTTGTCGCGGAAGGCGTTGCGCGTGAACGGCACCCCGGGCGCGCTGTACGGACGGTCGGCCCCGCCCCGGTCCTGGTTGGAATCGGTGCCCATGCGCGCGTCGAAAGGGGCGCCCGACAGCACGTACATCCCGGTGGAGAGGTCCACGGCGCCGGGCAGCGTTACCACGCCGTGCAGGTGGAACTGGTGCCGGCGGTCGAGCACGTTCGGGCCGTATTCCGAGGACAGGTCGTACGCGTTCTCGTAGGCCACCCCGCCCGCCGAGCGCTCGTTGTCGTCGCTGGATTCGTTCTTCGACAGCACGTAGTAGGCATTGAGCTGCCCCCAGGAGCGGCGGACCTCGGAGCTGATCGTCAGCGCGCGGTAGAGCGCCGAGGCTGTCGACTCGCGCACCGTGACGCTGTCGAGCCCCGGAAGCGGCCGCGCCGTGCCGCTGCGCAGGCCGAAGAACGGACGCTGCGCCGGGTCGTCGGGCCGCGTGGCGGGCGGCGGCACGTTGAGGTCGCGGTTGCGCTCCAGGCGGATCGTGTCGACGACGAGCACGTCGGCGCCGAGCGACCAGCCGGGCCTGAGCTCGTGCTGCACGCCGCCGCCGACCTGCCGCGCCAGCGGGTTCCTGAAGTTCTCGTCCATCGCGGTCACGCGCGCGCCGGCGAACGGGTTGTCCTCGATTCCGAGGGCGGTGGCGATGGCCGTCAACTGGCCCGGCGTCAGCGTCGGCAGGTTGTCGAGCGTCCGCTCGTTCAGGTCGATCCCGATCAGCTTCATCTGGTCGTACAGCGTGACGTGCGGACTGCCCGGCGGCGCGCCGAACGGGAGTGCCACAGTCACGTCGCCGGGCGGCACGCGGAAATTGTTCACGGGGCCGGCCATGAGCAGCAGGGGCGTCCGCGCGTAGTAGACGCCGGCGAACCCGCGCACGACGGTCTTCGCCGCGCCCGTGGGATCCCAGGCGAAGCCGGCGCGCGGGCCGAACTGCAGTGCGCTGCTCGGGATCCGCGTGGGATCGACCGTGCGGCCGATCGGGAACGTCACGCCGCGCAACTGATCGAGCAGGACGGCGTTGCCGGCGTCCGGCGTGGGGTTGAACTGGCCGTCCCAGCGCAGGCCGTAGTTGACGGTGAGGGTCGGCGTCACGCGCCATTCGTCCTGGATGAACAGGCCGACCTCGTCGGTGGCGAACGACGCCTTCAGGTTGCCGATCTGCTGCAGGTAGATCAGCGCACTGGAGCCGAAGCGGTTCGGTATGGCGCCGCCCACGCCGATGATGTCGAGCGTGGTCTCGACATCCGATCCGAACACCAGGTAGCCGCCGTTCTGGAAGAACCCGAACTCCTGGTCGATGAAGACGTGGTTGTAGTCGAAGCCCGCCTTGACGCTGTGGCCGCCGGCCAGCCACGTCACGTTGCCGCCTGCCTGCGCCCGCCAGTCGTACTGCCAGGTGGGGCGGAAGCTGCGCGTCCCGAACTCGCCGAGCGACAGGTCGACGAGCGGCTTCAGGGCGTTTGCCGAGCGCGGCCGATCCTCGCGCGAGTACTGCCCGCGCAGCTCGAACACCAGGTCGGACGACGGCACGCTGGTGAACTGGCCGACCACCGTCTGCGTGGAGTCCTCCTCCGTGCCGTTCGTCTCCAGCGAGCGGTTGGTGGTGGGAACGATGACGCCCCCGACGCCGTCGGAGTTCAGGGCCTTGTTCGTGCTGCCGTTGTAGCGGACGTTGAAGCGGTTCCCGCGCGGCAGATTGAAGTCGAAGCGCGCCAGCCACGCGCGGGCGTCGTTGGTCACTTCGAACGGCGTCTCGTAGCTCCGGAAATGGTCGTAGCCTTCGCGGCTGGCCGCGGTAGGCGTGAAGCCATCGAGCCGGGTGAAGCGCACCTCGCGCGGCGCCCTGAACTCCTGCTGCTCGTAGGCGACGAAGTAGAACGCGCGGTTGCGCTGGAGCGCGCCGCCGATCGACCCGCCGAACTGGTGCTGCGTTGGCGCCGCCTCCTGCCCGAACGCGTTGCGCGCCGCAAGCTGCTCCGGCCGCAGCAGGTAGAGGGCTGACCCGCTCGTGTCGTTGGCGCCCGACCGGGTGATGGCGTTGACCAGCCCGCCGGTCGAGCGGCCGAACTCGGGAGAGTAGCCGGCCTTGACGACGCGGAACTCGCGGATAGCCTCCTGCGGGATCGTGAAGGTGAACCGGGACCGCTCGCCGCCGCGGATGCCGCCGAAGAAAGGCTGGTTGTAGTCGGCCCCGTCGATGCTGATGTTGCCATTGATGCCGCGCTGGCCCGCAAGCGATATCTGCCCGCGTTGGGGCTCGACCTGCGCGGTCGGCGTCAGCGACACGAAGTCGTGGAACCGCCGGCCGTTGATGGGTAGGTTCGCGATCGCCTGGCTGTCGAGCGTCACGTCGGACGTGTCCGTGGTCGTTTCGACGACGGAAGTCTCGGCGGTCACGGTGACCTGTTCCGCCACGCCCGCCGGAGCAAGGGTGAAGTTGATGGTCCGGCTGGCCCCGACGGTGAGCGTCACGGCGTCGAGCTCGACCGCGCCGAAGCCGGGGAGCTCGGCGCGCACGTCGTAACGGCCCGGCGGCAGGAGCATGACGTCGTAGCGCCCGGCGCCGTCGGAGACGCTGGATCGCACCAGGCCGTCGTCCAGGTTCACTACCGTTATGGTGGCGCCCGGCAGCACGCCGCCGGTCGTGTCCTCGAGCCGGCCGGTGATCTCGGCCGTGGTCGCCCGGTTCTGGGCGGCTGCGGGCAGCGGGATCAAGGCGGCGGCAATCAGGAGACAGCAAGCTCTCACGCGAAACATGCGGGTGATCTTAGTGAACTGCGATTGCGTAACATCGGGGCGTTCACACGAATCGCCGCACGCAACCGGAGAGAGCCATCATGCAACGCATCGCCGTGACCTGCTGCCTGACCGTCGCCATGGCCGTTTCCCTGGCCGGCACCGCCGCCGCTCAGCGGGAGGGTTGGACAACTCCGTTTCCCGGACACCGCGTCATCGGTAATCTGTACGCCGTCGGCACCTACGACCTCGGGGTCTTTCTGGTCACCTCGAACGACGGCCACTTCCTGATCAACACGGGGCTGGAGGACTCCGTCCCGCTGATCCGCGAGAACATCGAGTCGGTCGGGTTCCGGCTGGAGGACGTCAAGGTGCTGCTGACCACGCAGGCCCACTGGGACCACACGGCCGCGCTGGCGGAGATCAAGGAGCTCACCGGCGCCGAGATGTGGGCGACGGCCGGAGACGCGCCCGTGCTGGAGGACGGCGGGTTCAGCGACCCGCACTTCGGCGGCCGGCAGTCGTTCCCGCCGGTGGCCGTCGACCGCATCATCGAGGACGGCGAGGTGCTCGAGCTGGGCAATACGCGGCTGACGGTGCTCCTGAGCCCGGGCCACACCGCCGGCAGCGTGAGCTACACCATGGCGCTGTACGAGAACGGCGTGGACTACGACGTCATCGTCGCCAACATGGCCACCATCAACGAGGGCAAGCGGCTGGTGGTCGAGCCGACCTATCCGGGCGTGGCCGACGACTTCGCGGAGACGTTCCGCAGGCAGAAGGCGTTGAGCATCGACGTCTGGGTCGCGTCGCACGGCGGGCAGTACAACCTGCACGACAAGTACGAGCCCGGGCAGCGTTACCACCCCGATGCGTTCTACGATCCCGAAGGATTCCGCGCGGAGGTGGAGCGCCTGGAGCAGCTCTATCTCGAACAGGTCGCCGCCGAGCAGCAGTAGTGCGCCCGCTCGGGAGCGCTGCGGCGGGGCGCCGGGATCGGCGTACAATTCATTCGCTCCGGCCAGCGGCAGTTGGCCGGGGGAGATGAGGGAGGCGAGATGCGACGTCTGCTGGGCGGGTGGCTTCTCGGTACGGCGGCAGCCGCGTTGCTGCTGCCGGCGCCGGCGGCGGGGCAGGAGGCGGGCGCGCAGTTCCGGACACCCTGGGGCGATCCGGACCTGCAGGGAATCTGGGACACCGACGCGCTGCGCAGCGTGCCGTTGGAGCGGGATCCCGAGTACGGCGCGCGCGCGGTCATTACCGACGAGGAGCTCGCCGCCAGGGTTGCCCGCGAACAGCTCCGCGCGGTGGACGACCCCTCGGTGCGTCCTGACGGCGATCGCGAGAACCTGCGGACGCCCGTGCACTGGGACGAGTGGTCGGACAGTCCCTCGCCCCGCACGTCCCTCATCGTGGATCCACCCGATGGACGCATTCCTCCGTTGACCCTCGCCGCGCAGCACCGGCAGATCGATCCGTCGACCGTCATCGGCTTTGCCGGCGGCAGTTTCGGGGACGGGCCGTTCAACGGGGCGGACGACTTCAACCCGATCGACCGCTGCATCACCCGCGGGCTGCCGAACACCTGGTTCCCCAGCCTCTACAACAACGGCTTCCAGATCGTGCAGAACCGCGACTATGTGGTCATCCTGTACGAGCGGCTGCACGAGCACCGGATCATCCCGCTGGACGGCCGCGCGCCCCTGGACGCGAACATCCGCACCTGGTTCGGCGATTCGCGGGGGCGCTGGGAGGGCGACACGCTGGTCGTCGAGGTGACGAACTTCGGCGACCAGACCAACTACCGGGGGGCCGGGGCCGGGCTGCGCCTGACCGAGCGATACAGCCGGGTGGACGCCGAGACGGTGCGGGTGGAGATAACCGTCAACGACCCGTCGACCTGGACGCAGCCCTGGACGGCGGTCATCGAGGGCAAGAGCGATCCGTCCTACTGGCAGATCTTCGAGTACGCCTGCCACGAGGCGAACTACAACATGACCTTCATGCTGGAGGCGGCGCGCGCGGAGGACAGGGCCGCGGAAGAGCAGCAGCAGCGCTGATGGTCGCTTCGGCAGGCACGCTCGGCTGGCTGCTGGCCGGGGCGCTGTTCGGCGGCCTGACCATCGGCTTCGCGCGGCGCCTGAGTTGGCGCAACCAGGTTCGCTTGTTCGCGGTCTACCTCTTTCTTGCCGGTGCGATCTACCTGGCGTTCGGCGCGTTCCACGGGCCGCGCTGGATCGCACTGGAAGGGGCGGGCTTCGTGCTGTTCTCCCTGCTGGCCTGGGCCGGCCTGCGGCGGCCGGCGTTGCTGGCGCTCGGGTGGTTCCTGCACGTGGGCTGGGACGGCGGATTGCACCTCGCGCTCGAGCAGCCGGTGATTGGACCCTGGCTGCCGCTGCTGTGCCTGCCGTTCGATCTGATCGTGGCCGCGTATCTGGCGTACGCGAGTAGCGGTCAGCGGGCGCTATAGGGGCGCCTACGTAACGCCGAACGCCTGGCCCAGCGCGTCGGCCAGCGGCTCGGCGTACGCCACCCCGTGCCGGTTGTGGCACATCGACACCGCCAGGCGGTTGTCGAGGTCGGCCCAGCCGATGGAGCCGCCCAGCCCGGGATGGCTCAGGATGCGCCCGCTGCCGAACACGCCCGGCGCCTCCAGCCAGAAGCCGCCGTTCGAGACGCGCGTGACGGTGCCGCGGCCGACGTCGAGCTTGTCGGTGTCGGGGCGCGGCTCCAGGCAGCGGCGCACGCGCTCGGGCGAGAGCAGGCGCACGCCGTCGAGCTGGCCCTCGTTGGCCAGCAGGGCGAAGAAGCGCGCCGAGCTGATGGCGTTGTAGATGCCGCCGGCGCCGGGAATCACCGCCTGCCTTACGATGGAGCGTCCGAACACGTCCTGCGTGCCGGCCACCTGGATCGGCATCGACCGCCCGCGGGCCGTGCTCTGATCCGCGATCGAAGTCTCGCTGTTGTACATGTGCGCGACCCGCGGCTCGTCCTCCGGCGGTAGGCCCATCCACAAGTCCCTGATGCCGAGCGGCTGGGCGATCTCCTCGTCCACGAACTGCCTGAAGGGCCGCCGCTGCGGGTCGGTCCGCACCACGACCTCGGAGTTGATCCAGCCCCAGGTGTAGCTGTGGTACGCGTTGGTGGTGCCCGGCTCGAACACCGGCTCCAGGTTGGCCAGCGCGTTCACCATCCAGTCGTAGTCGGCCATCTGCTCGGGCGTCACGCCTTCGGGCATGGCCGGGATGCCCGTGCGGTGGCTGAGGCCGTCGCGCACGGTGGTCCGGTCCTTGCCGTGCGCAGCGAACTCCGGCCAGTACTGCGCGATCGGCGCGTCGTAGGAGATCAGCCCGCGCTCGGCCTGGATGTGGACCGCCACGGCGGTGATCGCCTTGGTCACCGAGAACACGTTGAACAGCGTCTCCCGGTCGACCTGACGGCCCGCGGCCCGGTCGGCCACGCCGCCCCAGACGTCGACTACCAGGTCCTCGTCCTTGTAGACGGCGAACTGGATGCCGACCTCGCCGGCGTCGATGGCCGCGTCCACGGCGGCCTGGAAGATCCGTTGCGGATCGACCCCGGCGCCGCTGCGCCCCTGGGCCAGCAACCCGGCCTCGCCCAGCAGGCGCATGATGCCCAGCGCGCTGACGCCGCCGGCGGCGTTGAAGAGGAACCCCCGCCGCGACAGATTCTCACCCATGCCTACTCCGACTTCTTCATCGCGGCCTCTTCCGCGTCCTCGGCGCGCCCGCCGGTCAGGATGCCCTCCATGCCGTAGTTCCCCTCGTGGCAGGCATACTCGTAGATCGGCTGCCCGAGGTCCGTGAACGGATACGCGACCGTCCAGGGCCGCGTGTACATCTGCGGATCGTTGACCTCGATCTCGTACTCGAGGGTGTCCCCGGCCGTGCGGGTGAAGCGCTCGACGAGCACCATGCCCTCGCCGGAGCCACTGTGCGAGTTGAAGGCCGACCAGGGCTGGAGCGCGCTCACGTCGGGGTGGATGTTGGTCGTGGTTACCACCAGCGTGTCACCCTCCCAGCGCCCCCGGGGCACGCCGTTCCACTCGCCGATTGCGTCGGCGACGGGCGGCATGTCCGCCAGCGGGATGAGCCGCGTCTCGTGCACCTGCTCGTGGAGAATGGCGACCCAGCCGGGCGACTGGAGGATCTGGAAGTTGTTGTTGTAGGAGCGCGGGAACATGGCGTTGGGCATGCCGCCGCGCGTCACGCAGCGCTCCCAGATGTGCCGGTCCTCCCAGGTGTCGTCGCCGCGCGGCTTGTTCTCCTTCGCGTACTCGCCCGCGGGCGTAAGCGGCGGGAACCTGCCGTCCGGCGGATCGACGAGCAGCGACGTCCGGTCGGTCGGCGCGCCGCGCTCCATCCAGAAGTTGTTGTACGCGCCGACGTTCCCGCCGGCCACCGTTTCACGGCGTTCGGCCAGCAGCAGTTCCTCGTCGCGCGCGGCCACTTGCGCACGGCGCGCGTCGGCTTCCTCGTCGCTCAGCGTGGTGCGTCCCTGGTACTCGTCCGGTCGCTCCATCGGCACGTTTCCGGAGGAGTGCCAGACGCCCTGAATGTCCGGAACGCCCCAGGGCGTGCGGAATTCGCCGGACGACTGAGCCCCGGCGGGCGCGGACGTCAACGCCAGCGCTGCAATTGCGATACATGCCACGGTAAGGGTTGGGAACCTCATCTCACTCTCCTGATTATTCGACCTGCCTGCCTGACGGACACCCAAGATGATGGACCCGGACGCGGCCGAGTGCAAGCAGCAAGGCGCCCGCCGTGCCGCGTCAGGTCAGCGTCCCGATCCTGTCCGTGCTGTCGCCGAAGCTGTCGACGTGCACGCCGAGCCTGTCCAGCAGCGATACGTACAGGTTGGCGATCGGCGTCCCGTCCGGGTGCCGGACGTAGCGGCCGCCCCGGATCCCTGCAGCCTGCCCGCCGACCACGGCAACTGGCAGGTCGTCGTGGAAGTGCGTGTTGCTGTCGCTGATGCCGGTCCCGTAGAGCAGCGCCGTATGGTCCAGCAGCGTGCCGTCCCCCTCGGGCGTCTCGGCCAGCCGGGTCGCCAGGTGCGCGAACTGCTGGAAGTGGTACTCGTTGATCAGGTGCAGGCGGTGGAGTTTGCCGACCTCGTCCTGGTGATGCGACAGCGGGTGGTGCGAGTCCGAGACCCCGATCTCGGGATAGGCCCGGCCGCTGACTTCCCGCGCCAGCATGAACGTGCTGACGCGCGTCAGATCCGTCTGGAACGCGAGCGCCAGCAGGTCCATCTGCAGCTTCGCGTGCGTGGCGTAGTCGTCAGGGATGCCCGCGGGCTCGTTCACCAGCGGCAGCTCGCGCGAGCTCTGCTGCTCCGCGGTCCGGATGCGCCGCTCGACGTCCCGCACCGAGTCGACGTACTCGGACACCTTGATCCGGTCGCCCACTCCGAGAATCCGTTGCAGGCGGTTCAACTCGGACGAGACGGCGTCGATGATGGTCCGGTCGCGCTCGAGCCGCGCCAGCCGCGCCGCCGGATCCGTGCTGCCGCTGGTGCCGAAGAGGCGCTCGAAGACGGCCCGCGGGTCGCGCTCGACGGGCAGCGGCGTGGTGGGAGTCCGCCACGCGATGGTGTTGGTGTAGGCGCAGCTCGAGCCGCCGTCGCAGGTGCCCACCATGGCGTTCGACTCGATGCCGAGCTCCAGCGACGTGAGCTGCGTCTCCTTGCTGAGCTCGCGCGCGGCCACCTGGTCCATGGACACCGCCGCGTACACGTCGGCGCCCGTGGTCAGCTTGAACGTGGTGGCCGTCAGGAACGTGCCGGCCGAGCGCGCGTGGTCACCGCCCCCTTCCATGAGATCCGCGGGCTTGTCGGCGAGGCCGCCCATAAGCAGGACGCGGTCCTTGTGCGCCTCCAGCGAGCGGAGCGTCGGCGGCAGCTCCTGCAGCGGTCCTTCCGCCCTGGGCCACCAGTAGCCCATGGACATGCCGTTGGGCACGTAGAAGACGCCCATCCGGCGCAACCGCGCCGGGGCCGCCGCCGTCCGGCTCATTGCCGTGAGGGCGGGCACCATGCTGTCGAGCAGCGGCAGCGCCAGGGTGGCGCCGGCGCCGCGCAACACCGTCCGCCGCGACAAGTGCTTCTTTGTTATGAACATGGCTATTGCTCCGCTTGCTGCCCGGACTCCCGCACTATCCGCTGCTGGAACGGCGCGCTCTCGACGATGCCGAGAACGAGCGACGACCAGCGGTAGTCGTCGCGCGCCGCGTCGCGCACGATCTGCCGCACGGCGGGCGCATCCAGATAGTCGACGCCGCGGCCCAGCGCATACGTCAGCAGCTTCTCCGTGATCGTGTGGACCAACTCGCCTTCGGCCTGGCGCAGCAGCGCTTCCCGGAACGCCGCAGGGCTGTCGATGTCCGTTTCCCTCCACATAATTGCAGAGTCGATTGGTGCGCCCTCATCCTCCACGCGCCATCTCCCGATCGCGTCGAAGTTCTCCAGCGCGAAGCCCAACTGATCCATGGTGGCGTGGCAGCTCGCGCACACCGGGTTCGAGCGATGCTGCTCCATCCGCTCCCGCAGCGAAGCAGGCTCGCTCTGTCCGTCGTTCTCCGGAAGCGGCGGCACGTTGGCCGGCGGCGGCGGCGGCGGTGCGCCGAGCAGCGTCTCGAGCACCCACTTGCCCCTGAGCACCACCGAGGTCCGGTCCGCGTAGGAGGTAACCGTCAGCACGCTCCCATGGCCCAGCAGCCCCTGCCGCGCCGGCTCGGTCACCGGGACGCGCCGGAAATGGCTGCCGTACACATCCGCGACCCCGTAGTGCTCGGCAAGACGGGCGTTCAGGTACGTGTAGTCCGCGCGCAACAGGTCGAGCACGCTGCGGTCCTCGCGCACCTGGCTTTCGAAGAACAGCTCGGTTTCCCTGATCAGACCTTCGCGCAACGTGCTGTCGTAGCCGGGGAAGCGCAACGGGTCCGGCAGAATGGTTTCCAGGTTGCGCGTCTGCAGCCACTGCCCGAGGAAGTCGTTCATCCAGCGCACCGCCCGCCTGTCGGCGAGCATCCGGCGCGTCTGCCGCGCCAGCACGGCCGGATCGCGCAGCTCGCCACGCGTGGCCGCGTCCAGCAGCTCTTCGTCCGGAATGCTCTTCCACAGGAAGGCGGCCAGGCGCGACGCCAGCTCCAGGTCGCTGATCCGGTAGATGGTCCCGGCCGGGGCGTCGGCCGGATCGGCCTCCGCGCGCATGAGGAACGCGGGCATGCTGAGCAGCGCTTCCAGCGCCCGCGCCACGCCGGTCTCGAAATCCCCGGCGGCGCGCCCGATGGCGTAGATTTCCATCAACGGACGCAGGTCGGCGTCCGTGACCGGCCGCCGGTACGCGCGGCGGGCCAGCGTGCTGACGATCGTTCTGGCGCACGGCTCCTCGTCCTGGGGGCCGCTCGGCCGGCAGACGAAAATACGCTCGCGGCTAGATGTCGCCGCGGGGACCTTGCCACCGTACGGTCCGTGGATCTCCAGTGACGCGATGCCGGCCACCATGTTGTCGCCCACGCCCTGCGATGCGGATGGGGCTACATTGGTGAAAGCCGCCGAAACGAGCCGCGTGCCGGCCTTGACCGGGAAGCGCACTTCGAGATCCTGGTCGGCCGTCTGGTTGTAGAGCGCGATCTGCTGGTGCACGAGATCGTCGTCCGGGGGCGCGATGCCGCCGCCCGTGAGGGTGTACTTGACCTGCCCTTCGAACTCGCCGCCCACCGTCAGACGCTCCATCAGCGCGTGGTCGATGCGCAGCTCGATGTGGTACACGCGCTCCGCGATGTTGCCGCGGATCGTCCCGCCCACGTCGCCGCGCTCCAGCCGGATCTTGAATAGATAATCGCCGTCGAGCGGAAACGTGTGGCGGGCCGCCAGACCGCCGTGCGTCGCGAACGGCAGGTCTTCGCCCATCCGGGCGTCCTGCCGCGTGGCGGTCGGAAGCCTGTACGTCTGGATCGCGGGGCGATTCTCTAGCGTGCCGACCGCGAGGCGGCTGACCTTGGTCGCCGCGGTGATGTAGCGATCCATCAGGGCCGGGGTCATCGCCAGCACGTCGGCGTTGTTGTCGAAGCCGAATCCGGCCATGTCGCTCGGGAGCAGCGCCTCTCCATCGATTTCCAGATCCAGGAGATCGCGCACGGCGTTCACGTACTGGGTTCGGTTCAGGCGGTGCGACGCTACGCGGCCGGGATTTGGCGCCGCGGCGCCCACCTTGTCGAGCTCCGCCTCGAGTGCCGTCACGAACGCGGTTGCCTCCGGCCGCCCGGGCCGCGGACGGCCGTCCGGCGGCATCTGTCCGCTGCGCAGCTTCCGGACGACCTTCTCGAGCAACTCCCGGTGGTCGGCGATCCGGCTGATGTCGACCTGGTCGAACATCACCCCGGCCGTCTTCAGCCGTTCGTTGTGGCAGGTTACGCAGTAGCGATCGAGTAGCGCGCGCGAGGGAAGGTCAGCCTGACCTGCGGCTGCCGCCGGCTGCAGGACCACGCCGGCCGCGAGTACGGCGCCGAGCGCTCTCAGGAGGGGCATGAAAACCTCTTGATGCGGGCAACTTATCATACTTGGCGCCATTTTTTGACAAGCGCGGCATCCTGTTCCGTTAGAATCGGGACTCCTGAATCCCACGGAACGGCAGCGGCAATGCGCTGAACAGAAGGAAAACCGCCATGCGCATCCGGATGAGGCATCGCACCGCCCTGTTGCTCCTGCCTGCCGCACTGACGGTCGGTGCGGCGGCCGCCACGCCGGACCTGCGGCTGGTGGATGCGGCTGCAGCGCGGGATACCGCGCTCGTGCGCGCGCTGCTGGACGAGGGCGTCGACGTCGACGCCGCGCGGGCCGACGGCGCGACGGCGCTGCTCTGGGCCGCGCACCGGGACGACGCCGCGACGGTCGAGCTGCTGCTGCAGGCCGGCGCCGACGTGGACGCCGCCGACGATCACGGCGTGACTCCGCTCGCCCGGGCGTGCGAGAACGCCAGCGCCGCGCTGGTCGGACGGCTCCTCGACGCCGGTGCGGATCCGAACGCGGCGCAGACCAATGGGTTGACGCCGCTGATGACGGCGGCGCGCACGGGCAGCCTCGCAGTGGTCGATGCCCTCCTTGCCCGCGGCGCGGACGTCGACGCCGCCACTGCAGCGACGCGGGAAACGGCGCTGATGTGGGCCGTCGCCGAGCGCCACCACGACGTCGTGCGTGCGCTCGTCGCGCATGGCGCCGACGTGCATCCCCGGCCGCGACAGCGGTTTTCCCCGCTGATCGCCGCTGCCCGCAACGGCGACATCGAGATGGCGGAGGCCCTGCTCGCCGCGGGAGCACGTGTTGACGACACCGGCATCGACGGTGGGCATCCACTGGCCTACGCGGTCATCGCGGGACAGAGCGCGTTCGCCCATTTCCTGCTGGAGCAGGGCGCCGACCCGAACGGAGCCGTCGACGGCGTCACCGCCCTGCACGCGGCCGCCGGTCCCGTCACGGAGTGGCTGCGGGCGTGGCGCCGCAACCACGGCGGCGCGCGCGGCAGCGGCGCCCGGCTGAAGCTGAACGAGCGGTTGCCGCTGGTGAACGCCCTGCTGGCGCACGGCGCGGATCCGAACGCCCGGATGACCGCTTCCGGCGTGATGCACCAGGGTTTCGTGCGCAACGGCGCGTACGACACGTTCGCGACCGGCACCGGAGATATCGCCGGCGCGACGCCGCTGTGGGTTGCGGCGTTCGCGACGAACCCCGGGCCGGGCCGGCCGCGGAACGGGTGGGGCACGCACGAATCGACCGGCGAGATCGTGCGCAGTCTTCTGGCGGGCGGTGCGCGTACCGACATCACCAACGTCGACGGCTCGACGGCGCTGATGGCGGCGGCCGGATGCGGGCGCACGGGACACTGGACGAACACGCCGCGGGCGGCGCGCCAGCCGCAGGCCGAAGCGGCCGTCGACATCCTCGTCGAGGCCGGCATGGACGTGAACGCCGCCAACGAAGGCGACTACACGGCGCTGCACTGCGCCGCGTTCAGCGGGCTCAACGAGGTGGTGCGGCAGCTCGTGCAGCTCGGCGCCGACATCGACGCGCGCGACTGGCGCGGGCGGACGGCGTTCCGCCTGGCCGAGGGCGCCAAGCAGTCGTTCCACTACCAGGCGTGGCCCGAGGTGGCGGCCCTGCTCGCGGAGCTGGGAGCCGATACGAGCCTCGGCATCCCGGGCACCATCCACGAGCGCTTGCGGGGCCTGTTGGCGACGCAGTAGCGCCGCCGCATCCCATGAAACATCAACCGGCAGCATGGGCGGCGGTGTGCGCGGCCGGCATTGCGACCCTCGGGGCCGCGCAGAAGGTCGTGGGTCCCGAAGAGTTCGACCGGGCGATGAAGACCATCGGCGCATCCATGGACGCCGTTGACGAAGCCGTCGCGTCGGACTCGTTCGAGCCGGCCAAGACGCCGCTGGCGCTGGCGCGCCAGGTCCTGGCATCCACCCGGCCGGTGTGGGAAACCGCAGAGCGGGCCGATGCGGTGCGGATGACGCGCGAGGCGGTGGCGGCGCTCGACGCGCTCGACAAGGTGCTGTCCGCGACCACCGTCGATGCGGCGGATGCATCCGCGTCGCTACAGAATGTCACGCGCGCATGCGACGCGTGTCACGCCGACTATCGTGAAGGTGACGCCGAAACCGGCTACCGCCCGAAGATTCAACTTCCCTAGAATCTGATCATGGGCATCCGAACGAAGCATCTCGCCGGCCTGTTGCTCCTGCCCGCCGCATTGACAGTCGGAGTCGCGGCCGCCGCGGCGGATCTGCGTCTCGTGGATGCGGCGGCGGCCCGCGATACGGCGCGCGTGCGCGCGTTGCTGGACGAGGGGGTCGACGTAGACGCCGCGCGGGCCGACGGCGCGACCGCGCTGCTCTGGGCCGCGCACCGGGACGACGCCGAAGCGGTCGAGCTGCTGCTGCGGGCCGGCGCCGACGTGAACGCCGCCGACGATCACGGCGTGACGCCGCTCGCCCGCGCGTGCGAGAACGCAAGCGCCGGGGTGGTCCGCCGGCTCCTCGACGCCGGGGCGGATCCGAACGCGGCGCAGACGAACGGCCTCGCGCCGCTCATGACCGCCGCGCGCACCGGCAGCCTCGAGGTGGTCGACGCCCTGCTCGCCCACGGCGCGGACGTCGACGCCGCCACCGCCGCCACACGGGAGACGGCGCTCATGTGGGCTGTCGCCGAGCGGCGCCTCGATGTGGTCCGGACGCTGGTGGATCACGGCGCCGACGTGCATCCCCGCCGCCGGCAGGCGTTCTCGCCGCTGATCGCCGCGGCCCGCAACGGCGACATCGACACGGCGAAGGTCCTGTTCGCCGCCGGCGCGCGCGTCGATGACACCGGGATCGACGGCGCGCATCCGCTGGCCTATGCGGTCATCGCCGGGCAGGGCGCGTTCGCCCACTTCCTGCTGGAGCAGGGCGCCGATCCGAACGGGGCCGTCGACGGCGTAACCGCGCTGCATGCGGCCGCCGGGTCCGTCGACACCTGGCTGAAGGCGTGGAACCGCAAGCACGGCGGCGCGCGCGGGAGCGGTGGCCGGTTGAAGCCGGACGAACGTCTGGCCCTGGTGAACGCCCTGCTGGCCCGCGGCGCGGACCCCAACGCCCGGATGACCGCCTCCGGCGTGACGCACCAGGGTTTCGTGCGGAACGGCGCGTACGACACGTTCGCGACCGGCACCGGAGACATCGCGGGCGCGACGCCGCTGTGGGTCGCGGCCTTTGCGATGAACCCCGGCCCGGGCAGCGCCTCGTTCCGGGGGCGCCGACCCCAGCCGAGCTCGAACGGCGAGATCCTGCGCAGCCTGCTCGCGGCGGGCGCCAGTCCCGGCATCACCACGGTCGACGGCACCACCACGCTCATGGCGGCTGCGGGCTGCGGGCGCGCGGCGCACCTGACCAACGTACCGCGGGCGCCGCGCCTGCCGACGGCGGAAGCGGCAGTCGACATCCTCATCGAGGCCGGCGTCGGCGTGAACACGGCCAACGAGGGCGACTACACGGCGTTGCACTGCGCGGCCTTCGGCGGGCTGAACGAGGTGGTGCGGCAGCTCGTCGACCACGGCGCCGACATCGACGCGCGCGACTGGCGGGGCCGGACGGCGTACCGCCTGGCCGAGGGCGCCAAGCAGTCGTTCCACTACCAGGAATGGCCCGCCGTCGCACTCCTGCTCGCGGAGCTCGGAGCCGATACGAGCCTCGGCATCCCGGGCACCATCCACGAACGCCTGCGGGGCCTGCTCGCGACCCAGTAGCGCGTGCCACGCACACCGGCATGACCGGCAGCGTCTTGGTGCTGCCCGCCATTTCCACGGAGTCGACGACCTCCTCACGATGAGCAACGGGAGCCGGGGGCCCGAACGGAACGTTCGTTACCAGCCCGACGAGCGTCCACCCGGCGGCGTGGTCCTCGGCAGCGGCGTGCAGCTCGTCGTGCTCGGCATCATCGGACTCGTTGCGATCCCGACCATCGTGATCCGCGCCGCGGGCGAAACCGAGGCCTACCTGTCCTGGGCCGTGTTCTGCACGGTGGCCGTCAGCGGCATCGCCACGATGCTGCAGGCGTGGCGGATCGGCCGGCTCGGCGCGGGGTACGTCATGTTGACCGGTCCGGCGGCCGCCTACATCGGGATCTGCGTGACCGCCCTCGCCGCGGGCGGACCGGGCCTGCTCGCCGTCCTGGTCATCGTCTCGTCCCTGCTCCCACTTGCCATATCCGCACGGCTGTCGCTGTTTCGGCGGTTCCTGACCCCCACCATCGTCGGCACGGTGAACATGCTGATACCGGCTACGGTGCTGCCCGTCGTGTTCGGCCGATTGACTGACTCGCCGGAAGACGTACCGGAGCTCGCGGCGCCGATAGCCGCCGCCGCGACGGTGGTAGTCATCAGCGTGGTCTATCTCAAGGCCGCGCCAAGGCTGCGTCTGTGGGCCCCGCTGCTGGGCGTCGTCGCCGGCTCGCTCGTCGCGGGCGCCCTCGGGCTCTACGACGTCGACCGCGTGGCCCGGGCAGCCTGGGTGGGGCTGCCGCAGGGCGCATGGCCGGGCATCGATCTCGACGTCGGACCGGCGTTCGTGGGCCTGCTGCCGGCCTTCCTGCTGGTGGCGCTCATCGGGTCCATCCAGACGATCACCGCCGGCGTCGCCGTTCAGCGCGTCTCGTGGCGGCGGCCCCGGGCAGTGGACTACCGGGTCGTGGAAGGTGCGATTGCCGCGGACGGGATCGGCAAGCTGCTGTGCGGCGCCGGCGGGATCATGCCGACCCAGACCACGACGGCGATCAGCGTCCCGACGATCGAGATCACGGGGGTCGGCGCCCGCAGCGTCGGGATCGCTGCCGGAGTGGTGATGATCGTGCTGGCGTTCCTGCCCAAGGCGCTGGCCGTGGTGCTGGCGATTCCCGGACCGGTGTATGCCGCCTACCTGGTTGTGCTGATGGCCCTGATCTTCGTGCGGGGCATGTCCGAGGTCGTCCAGGGGGGGATCGACCACCACAAGGGACTGATCGCAGGATTCGGGTTCTGGGTCGGCGTCGGCTGTCAGAACGGCTTGATATTCCCCGAGTACATTTCCAACTTCGCCGGCGGCTTGCTGGCGAACGGCATCACGGCCGGGGGCCTCGTAGCCATCCTGATAACCCTGTTCCTGGAGGTCACCGCGCCGCGCGTGGATCGGCTCGAGGTGGAGGCCGACATGTCCGTCCTGCCGAAGATCCGCGAGTTCATCGGCAAGTTCGCCGCGCGCAGCGGCTGGGACTCGAAAATGGTGGATCGCCTCGACGCCGCCAGCGAGGAAACGCTGTTGACGCTGGTCGGCGAGGATCACGATGGCGGGCAGAGTGAGCGCCGTCGTCTGTATCTGTCGGCGCGCAAGGAAGCGGACGCCGCGGTCCTGGAGTTCGTCGCCGCGGCCGGCCGCGAGAACATCCAGGATCGCATCGGACTGCTGGTGGAGCGGCCTGAAGACGCGCGGTTGGAGCGCGAGGTGTCGCTGCGGCTGTTGCGCCACATCGCTTCCTCGGTGCGCCACCAGCAGTTTCACGACACGGACATCGTGACCGTGCGCGTGGACGCGCCGGAAACCGGCCGCGGCGGCCGGTGAGGCGGAAAAAGCTTCGAGTCAGGCTGCCGGTGGGAGTAGAGTAGGGACCGAACTGGAGCCGCGGTCGCCCTGCAGGTCCGCCAGGAGGAGACAACGATGAGTCAGTCCATTCGTCCTCGTGGGTTCGCGTGGAGCGACCCGGCATTCGGCCACCGGCTGCCGCGGCGCACCTTCCTCGAACGGACAGCGCGCGCCGGCGCCCTCGGCGCCGTGGCGCTGTGGACGCCGGGCCTCCTGGCCGACGAGTTGACACCGACGCCGAACAGCCGCGTGCTCGACGGGCCGTTCTACCCGGACGTGATGCCGCTCGACACCGACAACGACCTGCTCATCATCAACGACGCGATCACGCCGGCGGTGGGGGAGATCACGCATCTCCACGGCACGGTGACCACGACGAGCGGCGCGCCGCTGCGCAACGCGTTCGTCGAGATCTGGCAGTGCGACACGAACCAGTCGTACCGCCACACCAATGGCGTCTACGACGGCGTGCCGCCGGACAGCAACTTCCAGGGCTACGGCCGCTTCCTGACGAACGTCCGGGGCGAGTACTACTTCCGCACGATCAAGCCGGTGCCGTACACGTTGGGCGGCGTGGGCCGCACACCGCACATCCACATCGCGGTCAGCCGGCGGGGGCAGCGGATCTTCACGTCGCAGATACTCATCAACGGTCACCCGGGGAACATGCGGGACCGGCTCACGAGCAGGATCAAGGACCCGGTGGCGAAGGAGACCATCATGGTCGACTTCAAGCCGCTGCCCGGCTCCAGGATCGGCGAGCTGACCGCCAACTTCGACATCGTGCTCGGACAGACGGTGCAGGAGCTGGAGGATGGATCGCTGGGCTGGGGCCTGGGGGCTCCGCTCGACCTGGGCTGACGATGGACTTGTCGCGGGCGTCGGTGTCTGTTGGCCTGCTGGCGGCGGTGCTCGCCGCGGGGCCGGGCTGCGGTTCCCCGCCGGAGTCGGAGTCGTCGTCGGAGAGCGGCTTTGCCGGCCTTTCCGAAGAAGACCTGGCGCTCTTCAGGAGCATGGACTCCATCGCCGGCGACGAACGCAGCCCTGCCGAGGCGACGGCGGTGTTCATGGAATTCGACGTCAACGCCGATGGCCTGCTGGAACCGGCGGAGCTGTCGTCGCAGATGCAGAGTCTGATCGCCCGCGCGGACGCCGATGGCGACGGCATGGCCAGCGAGGAGGAAATCCTCGCGCTGATCACCCGCGAGACGGCCGAGTCCGCGGAGATCGCCGAAGCCGACGAGACCCCGTAGCGGGGGCCAACTGCCTGGCCGCCCACCCGTCGAACCGCAGGAGACGACTGCGATGCACGAGCGAAAGACCGCGCGGTCGCGATGTAGAGAGAAAATAGTTGAATATTAGTACCATGCAATTATAGTATGTAGGGTAGCGTTGCGGGCGAGCGGGACCCGCGGCCGGTGTAGCGGATCGCCTGGAGGAAACGACATGACCCGATCAATTCGCCGAAATCCGGTTCTTCGGGGCTACTCGCCGTTCGAACACCGGCTGCCGCGGCGCACCTTCCTTGAACGGACAGCGCGCGCCGGCGCCCTCGGCGCCGTGGCGCTGTGGACGCCGGGCGTCCTGGCCGACGAGCTGACGGCGACGCTGAACAGCCGCGTGCTCGACGGGCCGTTCTACCCGGACGTGATGCCGCTCGACACCGACAACGATCTGCTCATCATCAATGACGAGATCACGCCGGCGGTGGGGGAGATCACGCACCTCCACGGCACGGTGACCACGACCAGCGGCGCGCCGCTGCGCAACGCATTCGTCGAGATCTGGCAGGTCGACGCGAACCAGTCGTACCGCCACACGAACGGCGTCTACGACGGCGTGGAGCCGGACAGCAACTTCCAGGGCTACGGCCGCTTCCTGACGAACGTCCGGGGTGAGTACTACTTCCGCACGATCAAGCCGGTGCCGTACAGGTTGGGCGGTGTCGGCCGCACGCCGCACATTCACATCGCGGTCAGCCGGCGGGGGCAGCGGATCTTCACGTCGCAGATATTCGTCAACGGTCACCCGGGGAACGCGCGGGACGCGCTCACGAGCATGATCAAGGACCCGGTGGCGAAGGAGACCATCATGGTCGACTTCAAGCCGCTGCCCGGTTCCAGGATCGGCGAGCTGACCGCCAACTTCGACATCGTGCTCGGACAGACGGTGGAGGAGCTGGAGGACGGATCGCTGGGCTGGGGCCTGGGCGCTCCGCTCGACCTGGGCTGACGGTGGAGTTATCGCGGGCGTCGGTGTCTGTTGGCCTCCTGGCGGCGGCGCTCGCCGCGGGGCCGGGCTGCGGTTCCCCGCCGGAGTCCGAGTCGTCATCGGAGAGCGGTGTTGCCGGTCTGTCCGAAGAAGAACTGGCGATCTCCAGGGGCATAGAGGCCATCGCCGGCGTTGAGCGGAGCCCTGCCGAGGCGACGGCGGTGTTCATGGAGTTCGACGCCAACGCCGACGGCATGCTGGAGGCCGATGAGCTGTCGTCGCACTTGCAGAGTCTGATAGCCCGCGCGGACACCGACGGCGACGGAATGGCCAGCGAGGAGGAAATCCTCGCGCTGATTACCCGCGAGACGGCCGAGTCCACCGCGATCGCCGAAGCTGACGAGACCGCCGAAGCCGACGAGACCCCGTAGCGGAACCCGGCGCCCGCCACGTCGCAACCGGGGAATGTGGCGGAGAGAGTGGGATTCGAACCCACGGTAGGAGGTTCACCCCTACACACGCTTTCCAAGCGTGCTCCTTCAACCACTCGGACATCTCTCCGGTCCGGGAAGCTGCGGATAGTCTAGCCGCTCGCGCTCGCCCTACTGTTCCGCCGCGCCGGCGAGGATGTTGGGCAGGCCGTAGTTCCCCTCGTGGCAGGCGTACTCGTAGAGCGGGCCGTCGATCTGCTTCATCGGCAGCTCGTAGCGCCACGGCTGCGTCCATACCGTGGGATCGTCCACGGTCACCTCGTACAGCAGCGTCGACTCCGAGGCCCGCGTGAGGCGCTCCGTGAGGTGCAGGTTGGCGTCCGACAGGCCGTTCATGAAGCTCGTCTCGCCGCGGAAGTTGGTGGTCTCGATCACCAGGGTGTCGCCCTCCCAGCGGGCGCGCGAGCTGCCGAGCCACTGCCGGATGCCGTCGTCGAGACGGCCGGGACCGTCGATGGGAACGACGCGGGCGTCGTGGATCATCTCGTTGAACAGCACGACGGTGTCCTCGGTCTGGAACACCTGCATGTTCTGGTTGTAGCCGCCGGGGACCAGCGGCGGCCCGGTGTTGAAGCCGACCAGGCAGCGGACGGCGTAGCGGCCGGGTCCGAGGTCGTCGACGAACCCGCCGGGCGTAGGCTCGTGGCGGTTGACACCCTCCCGCGACCTGACGAGCGCGGCCCGCTTGTCCGCCGCCTCCGCCGTCAGCGCCGGCACGCGCCCGTCGGGCGGGTCGATCACCAGCGACGTCCGCAGGGTCTCGACTGCCGTGGCGCCGGCGTCGAACCAGAAATCGTTGTAGTTCCCGATGGTCTGGGCCGTCTCGTTGTTCTCCGCGGTGCCGCGCGGCGCCACGCGCACGTCCAGCGCGTCCAGCGCCGCGGAAGCCTGTGACTCGAACACGGCCGCTTCCTCGGCAGTGAACACGGCCTTGTCCCCCAGCTCGCGCGGCCGCTGGAACGGCGTCAGCGTCTGGCGGTCCCAGACGCCCTGCAGGTCGGGCGCCCCCCACGGCGTGCGCGGCGCGTCGGATTCCTGGGCTCCGGCGACGCCCGGTACCAGGACTGCGAATGCCAAGCCCGCCGCAACCAGCGTCACGGTGTGTCGACCGTTCATAGTTGTCTCCCTCATTCTTCGCATCAGCAGTTTAGCAGCCCGTGGCGCGGCCGGTGATAGA
>CBDBMV010000001.1:0-181479 GCA_965207665.1 Vicinamibacterales bacterium | reverse complement strand
ACCGAGCTGCAGAAGATCCCCGAGACGATCCTGTCACGCTCGCAGGTGTTCGAGCTGCGGACCATCGGCACGCAGGCGATCGGGGAGCAGTTGCGGGCGATTGCGGCCAAGGAGTCGATCGCCATCGACGACGCCGCGGTCCTGCTCATCGCGCGCGCCGCCGACGGCAGCATGCGCGACGCCCAGAGCGCGCTCGACCAGGTGCTGGCGTTCGCGGACGACCGGATCACGGCCGAAGAGGTGTCCACCGTGCTCGGCCTCATCGGCCGCGACCCGGTGCTCGACGCGGTGGAGGTGGTGGCGGACGAGAACGCCCCGGCCGTGTTCGAGCTGGCCGGCCGGTTCGTGGAGGCGGGCTACGACCTGCGCCTCGTATGCCGCGAGCTGAGCCGCGCGCTGCGCGACATGCTCGTGATCTCCATCGACCCGTCGCGCGCGCAGGACCAGGACGTGGCGACCGACGCCGACCGCGAACGGCTGGTGGCGCTGGCGCGCCGCTTCTCGCGCGAGGACCTGATGCGGGCGTTCGACGTCCTGTCGCGCGCAGAGTTCGAGATCCGCGGCGCGGCGCAGCCGCGGCATCACTTCGAGATGGCGCTGCTCAAGTGGATGCACCTCGGCAAGCTGGTGCCGCTGACCGAGCTGCTAGCTGGAGGCGCGGCGCGGCTGGAGCCGTCACCGGCCCGCCCGCAGCCGCGCTCGGCGCCGCCGCCGTCGAGTCCGCGGCCGGCAGCGGCCCCTGGCGGCAGCGCGCGCTCGGCGCCCGCCGCCGCCGCCGCGGGCCAGGCCGCTTCCCCGGCTTCGCGCTCGAGCGCCCCCGAGCCGCCGCCGGCTGCTGCGGAACCGCCGGCGGAGGCCGACGGCAAGGCCGCGATCCTCGCGGAGATCAAGCGCCGCAAGAAGTTCTTCCACGGTACGGTGGTGGCCCAGGCGCAGCGCATCGAGCTGACCGGCGACCGGCTGGTCTTCACGTTCGCTCCCGCGCAGCGGACGCTGGCCGAACAGGTGGAGCAGGGCCGGAAGTGGCTTGAGGAGATTGCCGCGCAGGTCGCCGGGCGCAAGGTGGTCGTGGTGGCGGAGCGGGACGGCGAGGACGCACGGCCGTCCGCTCCCGCGCCCCCCACGCCTCCCCCCGCGGCGGCGGAAGATCTGAAGGAAGGCGTGCTGGGCGACCAGGTGGTGCAGGCGATGCTGGACGTGCTGGGCGCGGAGATCCGCGACGTCGAGAAGATGGAGCCATGAACATTCAACAGATGATGAAACAGGCGCAGGAGATGCAGGAGCGCCTGCAGCGGGAGCTCGACGCGACCGAGGTCGAGGCGACCGCGGGCGGCGGCATGGTCACCGTGGTCATGAACGGCCGCAAGCAGTTGCGGCGGATCGCGATCGATCCGGAGGTGGTGTCCGGCGACGACATCGAGATGCTGCAGGACCTGATCGTGGCGGCCGTGAACGATGCGCAGCGGAAGGTCGACGAGACCGTGGCCGGAAAGATGGGCGGCATGATGGGCGGCCTGCGCATTCCCGGACTCACGGGATGACGGAGATCGGCGCCCTCGCGCGGCTGATCGAGCAACTGCAGCAGCTTCCGGGCATCGGCGCCAAGAGCGCGCAGCGCCTGGCGTTCCACCTGCTGCGCCAGCCCCGGGAGGACGTGGAACGGCTGGTCGACGCGGTCCGGGACGTGAAGGAGCAGATTACGTACTGCTCGATCTGCTCGAACATCACGGACGCGGACCCCTGCTACTACTGCACGCACCCGAGCCGCGACCAGCAGGTCATCTGCGTTGTCGAGGATCCGCACAACGTCACGGTAATCGAGAAGACCGGGCAGTTCGGCGGCGTCTATCACGTGCTGATGGGCGCGCTGTCGCCGCTCCAGGGCATCGGTCCCGACGACCTGAAGATCAAGAGCCTGCTCGGCCGGATCGGGAAGGCGGAGGTGCGGGAAGTGATCCTGGCCACCAACCCGAACGTCGAGGGCGAGGCCACGGCCATCTATCTGGCCAAGCTGCTCAAGCCGCTGGGCGTGAGCGTGACGCGGATTGCGATGGGGCTGCCGGTCGGCAGCGACCTCGACTACGCCGACGAGGTCACCATGCACAAGGCGCTCGAAGGCCGCCGCGAGGTCTAGCAGAAAAGCTCGTCCAGCACGCGCGCGGTTTCTGGAGCGCGCGCACGGCTCGCGGGCGCTTCGAGATCGGCCCGCAGCCGGGCCAGCCCCGCGGCGTCGTCGACGTCGCGCCAGCGCGGGACGAGCGTCACGCGCAGGCCGGCCCTGCGGGCCGCCGCGAGCGTATCGTCCAGCGCTGCCGCCGTGCTCCAGCGGATGCCGGTGAACAGATCCGGCAGCGGCGCGCCCGGCGCGGGCGCGGCCAGCGCGAGCAGGTAGTATCCGCCGTCCTCCGACGGCCCCAGCACGGCCGTGCCGGGCGCCACCTGCTCAAGCGCCTGCCGGATATGGCGGGCCGGCAGCGTCGGCAGGTCGGAGCCGACCATCACCACCTTGCGGAAGCCGGCGGCGAACAGGTCGGCGAAGGCGGCGCGCTCGCGCTCGCCGAGGTCCGCGCCCCGTTGCGGCAACAGCGCGGCGCGCGGGACGCCCAGCGCATCCAGCCCGGCGGCGCCTCCCTCCGGCGTGTAGGCCACCCGCAGCGCGGCCTCCGTTACGGACCGGCAGCCGTCAATCGTGTCCTGCAGGAACGCGGCGTACAGCCGCCGCCGATCCGCTTCGCAGCCCACGGCGTCCGCCAGCCGCGTCTTCGGCGCCGGCCCGCCGGCCGGCGAGCGCGCCATGACGACAACGGCGGTGTGCTCGCTGGTCACGCCTAGTTAGCCGGTTACCTCGCCGGTTTCGCCGCGGACCGTCAGGCCGCGTCCGGCGAGGGCCGCGATGCCGAGCGTCGTCCACACCAGCATCCGCCCCTTGCGGACGAGCGCCAGGGTCACGCCCGTCGCGGTGCCGAACGCCAGCAGGCCGGCGAGCAGGCCGCTGCCGGCCTCGTCGACGCCGATCCTGAGCGGGACGAACTTGAACGCCGCGCCGATGACGCGGTTGGTCGATTCGAACAGGAACGCCTCCAGCAGCGATGGCGGCCGGCCGCTGATCAGCGACAGCACCAGGAATACCTCGGTGATTGCCAGGACGTGGAACACCAGCTCGAGCGCGGCCACCGGCAGCAGCCGCGACCACCTGCGCGGATAGGCGGCGAACAGGTCGTCCTCCACGGCGCGCGCCCCGGCGGCGGCGCGAACCATCCAGGCCGGCCGGACCCCGCGCTGCTGCAGCCATTCCAGCGCGCGGCTGGCGACGCGCAGCCGGCCGTGCACCACCCAGTGCGCGGCGGCCACGAGCCCTGACAGCACGGCCAGCAGGAAAGCCCCGGCCAGCCAGGGCGGTCCGGGAGCCTGGAGCGCAAGCGGCAGCACCGCCAGCCCGCTCGCGATGACGATCGCCACGCTCAACGTATAGAAGAGGTTCTCGACCACCAGGGCAGGCAGCGTTCTGCCGACCGGCTCGCGGTGGCGGAGCATGAGGGCCTTGGCGGGCTCGCCGGCGAGCAGGCTGAGCGGCGTGAGGTTACCGACCGCGTCGCCGGCGATGACGGCCTGGAACGTATCGCGCAGCCGGAGGCGGTGGCTGCCGTCCAGGCAGCGCATCCAGGCGGCCGCCCTGACAAGGAAGCGCAACCCACCGAGGGCGACCACGGCGAGAAACGCCCAGCCCAGGCGCGCGATGCCGTCGGCGACGGCGCCGGCGCCGGCGCGGCGGACGAAGTAGACGAGCAGAAGGAAACCGGCGACGGCGGCCAGCACGCCGCCGGCCGTTGGACGCCCCGGCGCCGCAGCATTCATAATCGGCGGGGCATGGCCTCGGTTTCCCTCCATGTTCCGGTCGCCATCATTCTACTGGCGGGCGGTATCGTTTCCTGTTTCTTCGGCTACCGGCTGCTGCGCGTGCTGCTGGCCGTGTACGGCTTCATCGGCGGGATCGTGCTGGCCGTGCAGTTCGGCGGCGAACTGGAGCTGTGGGCCACGGCGCTGCTGACGATCGGCGCGGGCGTGGCCGGGGCGGCGCTGGCTATCGTGGCGTATCTCGCGGGCGTGGCGCTGCTGGGCGCGGCGGCCGGCGCGCTGGCGGTGAACGCCTTCTGGACTTCGGAGACCGGCGAGCCCGGTCTCTGGGTGCTGCTGGGCGTCTGCCTCGCAGGCGCGCTCGCGGCGCTCGTGGTGCGGCGCTACGTAATCATCATCGGCACTTCCTTCACCGGATCGTGGGCGGCGCTGGTGGGCGGCCTGGCGCTGGCCGGCAACAGCGCGGCCGCCGCCGTGACGACCGGCGACGTGCGGCAGATGTACCCTCTGGCGCCCGTGGACACGCAGGTGGGATTTGCCGTCGCGTGGTTCGTCCTGGCCGCCGTGGCGCTGGTGGTGCAGTTCCGCTCGCGCCACAAGCGGATTTGACCGGCCAGTCGCCGTTCGTTAGCATTTCGTGTTTACGCCGCGAGCGTTGCCCACGTTCCTCAGTAGCTCAATTGGCAGAGCATCCGGCTGTTAACCGGAGGGTTGTTGGTTCGAGTCCAACCTGAGGAGCCAACTTCCCCACCCCCCACACCACCCGCCCGCTTGCTTCTGCCGGAAGTCCGTGGCACAACCACAGAACAAAAAAGGAGGAAGGTCATGTTCCTGAGACGCGCGCTGGCAGTGGTGGCCCTGGTGGCGCTTGGCGCCGGTATCGGATACCTCTACGCCCAGGACCGCCGGGGGACCGGCAAGCTCACCGCCGAGGATCGCCTGGACATCCAGGAACTCTACTGGCGCTACGCCCAGGGCCACGACTTCCGGGATGCGGAGCTAGTGGCGTCGGCCTTCGCGATGGACGGCGTCTTTCGGTCGAGTCCCGGCCGAGCGGTGGAGGGCAGGGCCGCCATCGCCGAGTCTCTCGGCAGAGGGTTCGCGGGCCGCGGCCCGGATTCCGGGCGGCGGCACTGGCAGAACGCCTGGCGCATCACGCCCACGCCGGAGGGCGCGCGCGGCCGCGTGTACTGGGTCGCGCTGGAGGTGGGGACAGGCGATCCCGTGCCCAACCTGCCGGTGGATGGGCACCGGGGTCCAAGGTTCCGCAGCACGGGCTACTACGAGGATGTCTACGTGAAGACGGCAGAGGGGTGGCGCTTCGAGAGCCGCACCCTCAACTGGGACGAGCCGCGCTAGGAAACGCTTCCAAACGTGCTATCGTTCGTGCCGCCGAACGGGAAACGGAGAAAACGCCATGAAGACTACGTATGCCCTCGCCGCGTGCCTCGCGGTCGTCCTGCTGTGGGTCGGCTGCGGAGGCGACAGCCAGGAAGCGGGCGCGCAGGCCAACCTGAGCGAAGTCACGAAGGAGCAGTTCGACGAGTGGATGACGGAGCTGTCGAACTGGGGCCGCTGGGGCCCGGATGACGAGCGCGGCGTGCTGAACCTGATCACCGCGGAGAAGGCAGCGCAGGCGGCGGCGCTCGTGGAGACCGGCGAAACCGTGTCGCTGGCGCACCCGATTCGGCGTGAGCCGGGTGATGCCGCGCGGCCGATCAACACCAACGGAGCGCTGACCAACCGCTTCCTGGTGCAGGGTGACTTCCTGTTCGAGCGACAGGAGATTGCATATCACGGCCTGGCCCTGTCGCACTTCGACGCGTTGTGCCACGTGTCGCACGAAGGCAAGCTGTACAACGGCTTCGACTTTGCCGAGGTCGTGACCGAAGACGGCGGCTGCGAGAAACTGTCCGTCACCTCGGCAGAAGGCGGCATCGTGACGCGCGGCGTCCTGCTCGACCTGCCGGAGACGCGCGTGACGCCGGCGCACATCGAGGCTTGGGAAGCGGAGACGGGCATCACCATCAGCTCGGGTGACGCGCTGCTGCTGCGGACCAAGCGGCCGGGCATGGAGCCGGATCCGGCGGACTTCGGCGCCGCGGGCTACGATCCTGCGCTCATCCCGTTCTTCAGGGAGCGCGACATCGCCCTGCTGGGTGCGGACATCCCGCAGGAGGGCGGCGCCATCCCCGGCCTGTTCATTCCGATTCACACGTTCACGATCGTGGCGCTCGGCATGAACCTGCTCGACAACCTGGCGCTGCACGAGCTGGCGGATGCCGCTCAGCGCCATGACCGTTACGAGTTCATGCTGACGGTCGAGCCGCTGCGCGTGGAGCGCGGCGCGGGTTCGCCCGTCAACCCGGTCGCCATATTCTGAGCCTCGGGCGCCGTCCGCGGGCGGTCGGGACCGGTAAGATCGGAAGGATTCGGTAGTCAGGAGGATGAAGATGCGGACTCTGATCGCACTGGCGCTCGCGCTCGTCTGGCTCGCGCCGCTGCCGCTCGCCGCGCAGGATATCCCGCGCACGCCGTGGGGCGATCCCGATTTCCGCGGCCACTGGGTGGCCGGCACCTCGGCGCCCATGGAGAACCCCATCCAGGATGCCTGGCAACTGACCGAGGAAGAATTCAGGCGCTACCCGACGGCCCAGTTCTTTCCCGACCACCAGGCCGCGCCCGGCATGCAGCGCCAGGAGCAGCCGATGGTCATCGACCCGCCCGACGGGCGGATTCCCCTGCAGGACTGGGCCATCGAGAAGCGGGTCGAGATCATGGCCAACCAGGACAAGCTGGAGTTCCTCGATCCGCGCGTCAAGTGCCTGCCGGCGGCCCTGCCGCGCGGCAACCTGCCGGTCGGCTACAACTCGTACCAGTTCCTGCAGGTGCCCGGCGCCGTGATCCTGCTGTACGAGTGGAACCACCACACGCGCTACATCCCGCTCGACGGCAGCGACCACGTCGCAGCGCCCATCCAGCTCGGCATGGGTGACTCGCGCGGCCGCTGGGAGGGCGACACGCTGGTGGTCGACGTCACGAACTTCACGGACAACACCTGGGTAACCGGCCACGGGGCGGCCCCCGAGGGCGCGCCCGGCACTGCCATCAACACCGGGCACGGCGTGTTCCACAGCACCGACCTGCACGTGGTGGAGCGCTACACGCTGAAGGACGCCGACACCATTCACTACGAGGCGACGATCACCGATCCGCAGGTGTTCACGCAGCCGTGGACCATCTCCTACGACGCGTTCAACCGGGCGCCCGAAGGCCACATCCTGTACGAATACGCCTGCCACGAGGGGAACGCCCGCAACCTGCGGATGATGACCGGGGTCGAGTTCGAGTAGGCGTGCGCACGTTCGAGCTGCACAGCAGCGTGACGCTGCCGCAGCCGCTGGACGAAGTTTTCCCGTTCTTTGCCGACGCCCGGAACCTGGAGCGCCTCACGCCGCCCTGGCTGCGCTTTGCAGTGCTCACGCCCGGGCCGATCGAGATGCGGCCCGGCGCTACCATCGACTACCGCCTGCGCCTGCGCGGCGTGCCGCTACGCTGGCGCAGCGAGATCACCGTCTGGGAACCGCCGTTCCGCTTCGTCGACGAGCAGCGGCGCGGCCCGTACCGGCTCTGGATCCACGAGCACAGGTTCGAAGAGGACGAGGGGCGGACGCGTGCGCACGACCACGTGCGCTACGCCGTGCCGGGCGGCTGGCTCGCCGACCGCCTGCTGGTGCGCCGCGACCTGCAGCGCGTCTTCGAATACCGCCGCAACATCCTGCAGGACCTCTTCGGCACCGTTCCCGACGCGGCGGCGTGAGCCGGCAGGTCGTGTTCTAGCGGGGGGCGGCGTCAGCTGATCGTAGGCGGACCTCGCCGTCGTCTGCCTGGATGCGCAGCGCCGGCCCGCCGCCCTCCAGCGTGGCCTGGTAGCGGGCGCCGCTCTGCTGCAGCGTCACCGGCAGATCGTTGCGGAGGATGGCGCGCGACGACACCTCGGCGTCGATGGTCAGCGGTTGCGATCCGGCGAGCTCCAGGTCCAGATCGCCGCGTTCCAGCGCTATGTCGGAGTCGCCGTCGATGCGGGCGTCGCTGAGCACCACGTTGGTCCGCACGGCATCGATCAGCACCGATCCGCTCAGGCGCGTCAACAACGCGCGCGTGCCGCGCTCCACGTTGAGCGTCAGCGAGCCGTTGAAGTCGCTGGCCTGCATCTGGCCGCGCTCGAGTTCAATCCTGAGCGTGCCGCTCAACTCCACCAGGTTCAGGTCGCTGCGGTCGGAGTTGATGGTGACCTGGCCCTCGAAGCCGCGCAACGTCGTGCCGGCCCCCCGCGTGAGCTCGATGTCGAGATTCACCTCGCGCGGCGCGTTGATTTCGTAGTGCACGTCGGGCAGCGTGCGGCGCCGGTCGAAGAACCCGCGTCGCTCCACGTCGCTGAAGTCGCTGCGGATGCGGACCTCGCCGGCGGTTGCGCGCACATCGATGCGGGTCGCCGTGACGATTTCCCGCGCGTAGGCGCCGTCCACGTCGGCCGGCGCCTCGACGCGCGCCTGGATCTCGACCTGCGGCTGGTCCCAGGCCAGCAGCAGCACGCTGCCGCCGGACGCCTCGATCGCCAGGCTGCCGCCCGGTTGAAGCGCGGCGGTCTCCTCGAAGGTGTCTCCCTGCGCCGCGGCCAGGCCCGGCGCTGCCAGCATCAGCGGCAGGAGACAGGCAAGCAATCCGTAGGGCCGCATCGGCATCCTCCCAAACCAACTCTTCATCTCCTGACTATATCGCGCATTGCTCACCGGCCTTCTGCTGCGGCCGCCGATCCGCCCGGATGCCGGTCGGCCACTGAAATTCGATCCGCGCCGTGGCGCGCTGTGTTACGGTTTGCGTGAGGAAATGCGACCCATGAGCATGTTCATGCGACGGCGCGTGCTGCCGCTCCTGGTGCCGGGGTTCACCCTGGCGGTGTGCGTGTCGGTGCAGGCCTCCGACGCGCCTCTGGTCGACGCCGCCGCCGGGCAGGACGCCGCGGCCGTCCGCGCGCTGCTCGACGCGGGCGCCGATGTCAATACGCCGCGCGCCGACGGCGCGACGGCGCTGCTGTGGGCGGCCCATTGGGACGACCTGGAGATGGTGGAGCTGCTGCTCCGCGCCGGCGCCGATCCGAACGCGGCCGACGACCACGGCGTGACGCCGCTGATGCGCGCCGGCGAGAACGCCAGCCCGGTCGTCGTGGAGGCGTTGCTGGACGCTGGAGCCGACCCCGACACGATTCAGACGAGCGGCCTGACGTCGCTGATGATCGCCGCGCGGACCGGCAACCGGGATGTCGTGCGCGCGCTGCTGGCGCACGGCGCCGACGTAAACGCCGTGACGCACGAAACCGGGGTCTCGGCGCTGATGTGGGCTGTCGCGGCGCCCCACCCCGACATCGTCCACGTGTTGCTGGAGACCGGCGCCGACGTCGAGGCATCGTCGGCCAAGGGGTTCACGCCGCTGCTCTTCGCGGTGCTCAATGGCGACGTCGAGCAGGCGCAGGCGCTGCTCGCGGCCGGCGCCGACATCAACGGGACGGGTTCCGACGGCACGCATCCGCTCCCGCTCGCGATCGTCAGCCGGCAGGCCGCCATGGCGCACTTCCTGCTGGAGCAGGGAGCCGACCCGAACGGCAGGATTCACGGCGTGTCCGCGCTGCACGCCGCGGCGGGCCGCGTCGGCACCTGGCTGGCCGACTGGTATCGAGAACGCGGCATGCGCGCGGGCTCGGTGAGCGGCGGCGGGCGGCAGGGCATGAGTCTCGCGGCGCGGACGCCGCTGGTCAGGGAGTTGCTGGCGCGCGGCGCGGATCCGAATGCGCGCATCGACACCTCCGCAGTCATCCTGAACTACCTTGCAAGCCCCCGGCGCGGCGCGTTCGAGCAGAACTCCGTCGGCACCGGCGACGTGCGCGGCGCCACGCCGCTCTGGGTGGCCGCCTACTCCGCAAACGGCGGCGGGTTGTTCGGCGACGATTCCAGGTATCAGTACGAGAGCAACCCGGACGTTCTGGGCGAGTTGCTGGCGGCGGGGGCCGACCCGAACGCGCGCACTGCCGACGGCACGACGCCGCTGATGATGGCGGCCGGCCTCGGCTATCGGTCGTACCAGCCTCATACACCTCGGGGACGTCCCGCGCCGCCGGTCGAGGAGGCGGTCAGGGTGCTGGTGGAAGGCGGCGCGGACGTGAACGCACGCAACGAGGCCGACTTCACGGCGTTGCACGCCGCCACGTTCCGCGGACTGAACGAGGTGATCGAGTACCTCGTGGAGCAGGGCGCCGACATCGACGCGCGCGATTTCCGGGGCCGCACCGCCTTCCGCATGGCCGAAGGCGCCAAGCAGTCGTTCCAGTTCCAGGCGTTTCCGGAGACGGCGGAGTTTCTGCGGCAGCTCGGCGCCAACACCCGCCTGGGCATCCCCGGCGACGTCCACGAGCGCGCGGACCGCGCGGTGGTCGAAGAGAATGCGCAGCGTACGGAAGCAGGGGGGCCGTAAGCGGCCGGTAGCATGATGGATCAGCCGATTCGACGCACCGCTCTCACGGCGGCGGTAGCCTGGCTGGCCTGGTCTCCCGCTGCCGCGGCGCAGAGCGCGGCGTCCGCGCCTTCCGACGCGCCGTCGCGCGCGCTGCTCGACCGCTACTGCGTCACCTGCCACAACGAGCGGCTGCGCACCGCCGACCTGCTGCTCGACCAGGTGGACCTCGACCGCGTCGGCGTCCATGCGGAGACGCTGGAGAAGGTGGTCCGCAAGCTGCGCGCCGGACAGATGCCGCCGGCCGGGCGGCCGCGCCCCGAGCGCGACGCCGTGGAGACTTTCACCACCGCGCTGGAGTCGGCGCTCGACCGCGCCGCCGCGACGGACCCGGACCCCGGCCGCGTCGCCTCGCGCCGGATGAACCGCTTGGAGTACGTCAACGCCATCCGGGACCTGCTGGATCTCGAAGTCAACGGAGCCGAGCTGCTGCCGAGCGACATGGCCGGCCTCGGATTCGACAACAACGCCGACGTGCTCTCGATGACGCCGGCCCTGATGGCGCGCTACACGGCCGCTGCCACCAAGATCAGCCGCGCCGCCGTGGGCGGTCCCGATAACCGTCCCATCCGCCAGGTCTACGCCCTCGGCTTCGAGACCCAGGAAGCGCGAATGAGCGAGGACATGCCGTTCGGCACGCACGGCGGTCTCGCCGCGCGCCACGTCTTTCCACTCGACGGCGAGTACGAGTTCGCCATCCAGATGAAGGGCGGCGGCAACAACAGCGGGGGCAGCGGGGTCATCGGCATCGGCGAGGACGACCACGAGATCGAGCTGCGCGTCGATCACGCGCTCGTCGAACGCTGGAACGTGGGCGGGGAGTTCCCGGGGCCGGATCCCGGCATCCTCATTCCGATCGCGGACGACGACATTGAAGGCATCCGGCTGCACGAGTACCGCCTGAACGCCGACCGGGGCCTCCAGGTGCGGGTGCCGATCGAGGCGGGGCAGCGGCTCGTGACCGTGGCGTTCACGGATTCGAACCCCACGCCCTTCGCCGGCGCCTACGGGCGGCCGGGCATCGATCGGTTGTTCATCTCCGGGCCGTTCGACGGCAAGGCGCCGGACGATACCCCCAGCCGCCGGCGGATCTTCATCTGTCGTCCGGCGAGCTCCGCAACCGCGGACGAGGAGGGCTGCGCCCGCGAGATCCTCACGAATCTGGCGCGGCGGGCGTACCGGCGGCCGGTTGCGGACGACGACCTGGCGCCGCTCCTCGACTTCTACCGGGAAGGCCGCGCCGCGCGCGACTTCGACGGCGGCGTCGAGCGGGCCCTCGAAGCGCTGCTCTCGATGCCGGAGTTCCTGCTGCGCATCGAACGCCAGCCGCCGGGCGCCGTGCCCGCGGCGGCGTACCGGCTCAGCGACCTGGAGCTGGCCTCGCGGCTGTCCTTCTTCCTGTGGCGCAGCGTCCCCGATGACGAGCTGGTCGATCTGGCGGCAGCCGGCCGGCTGCGCCAGCCGGCGGTGCTGCGGGCGCAGGTCGATCGGATGCTGGCCGACCGGCGCGCGACGCGCTTCATGAACGACTTCGTCGGCCAGTGGCTGCAGGTGCGCAACATCAACGAGCACGTGCCCGACAGCGGCCTGTACGGCGCGTTCAACGACACGCTGCGGCGGGCGATGGTGACCGAGACCGAGCTGTTCTTCGAGAGCCAGGTGCGCGAGGACCGGCCGATTCCGGAGCTGCTGCGGGCCGACTACACGTACCTGAACGAGCACCTGGCCCGGCACTACGGGGTCGAGGATGTCTACGGCAGCCGCTTCCGACGCATCGCGTGGGAGGACGACCGGCGCCACGGGTTGCTCGGACACGGCAGCCTGCTGACGATCACGTCGTACGCCAACCGCACGTCGGTGGTGTTGCGGGGCAAGTGGGTGCTGGAGAACCTGCTGGGCACGCCGCCGCCCGCGCCGCCGCCGAACGTGCCGCCGCTGGCGGAGAACGACGGCAGCGGAACGCCGACGTCGCTGCGCGAGAAGATGGAGCAGCACCGGAGCAATCCGGTCTGCGCGAGCTGCCATACGGAGATGGACCAGCTCGGCTTCGCGCTCGAGCACTTCGACGGCATCGGGCGCTGGCGGGAGAACGACGGCGGCGCGGCCATAGACGCCACTATCGATTGGGCCGACCAGACCATCGCCACGCCGCGGGCGTTCCGCGAGGCGCTGGCCGGCCGCGGGACGCAGTTCGTGCAGACCGTCACCGAGAAGCTGCTGACCTACGCGCTCGGCCGCGGCGTGAACTACTACGACGCGCCGGTGGTGCGGCAGCTCGTGCGGGACCTGGAGCGCGACGGCTACCGCTGGACGTCGCTCATCCACGGCATCGTCGACAGCATGCCGTTCCAGATGCGGCGAGGGCACGTGCCGGAGCAATCTATCGCATCGTTAGATGGGGCTGCGCCCCAAACCCCCGGCGGCTGCTAGCGGGGACCCCGTCGCCCCGCGCCGCGCCGCCGGGCCGCGCCGTGCGCGGCTTGCCGGCAGCGGTATCGGTTGCGGTACGGGCGGGGGCGGGGCATAATCGCGCAACGGGACCGGCTTTCGTACTGAAGGGAACTCGGCCATGTTCATTCGCAAGGTGCATCTGCCGCGGCGGACCGTGCTGCGCGGGCTGGGCGCCACGCTGGCGCTGCCGCTGCTCGACAGCATGGTGCCGGCGCTGACGGCGCTCTCCAGGACGGCGGCCGCGCCGATCCGGCGGCTGGGCGTGTTCTACGTCCCGAACGGCATGTCGATGCCGTACTGGTCGCCGCCGCAAGTGGGTCCGCTCACCGAGCTTCCGCCGACGCTGCGGTCGCTGGCCGGGCTGGAGGAGCGCGTCCTGATGTGCGGCGCGCTCGACGACGAAGCCGCCAACCTGGTGACCGGCGGGGGCGATCACGCGCGCTCGGCCGGCACGTTCCTCACGTGCGTCCCGTTCAAGCTGACCACCGGCGCCGACGTGTACGCGTCGGTGTCCATGGACCAGATCGCCGCCCGGGAGCTGGCGAAGGAGACGCAGCTCGCCTCGATCGAGCTCGGCATCGAGTCGAACGCCATGCTCGGCTCGTGCGACGCCGGCGCGAGCTGCGCGTACACCAACACGGTGGCGTGGCGCACGCCGACCACGCCGCTGCCGGTCGAGAACGACCCGCGCGCCGTGTTCGAGCGCCTGTTCGGCACGAGCGGCAGCACCGACCCCGCGGCGCGGCTGGCGCGGATGCGGAAGGACCGCAGCGTACTGGACGCCGTCAACGAGGAGCTCAGCGACCTGGAGCGGGAGATCGGACCGGGCGACCGGCTGAAGCTCGACGAGTACCTGTCCGCCGTGCGGGATGCGGAGCGGCGCATCGAGATGGCCGAGCGTCAGAACACCCGCGAGCTGCCGGTCTTCGACCAGCCCATCGGGACGCCGAGCGACTACGCCGAGCACGCGAAGCTGATGATGGATCTGCTGGCGCTGGCGTATCAGACCGACCTGACGCGCATCAGCACGTTCATGCTGGCGCGCGAGGTGAGCGCCCGCGCGTATCCCGAGATCGGCGTCTCGGATTCACACCACCCGATTTCGCACCACCAGGACAAGCCGGCCAACCTGGAGCGGCTGCACAAGATCAACGAGTACCACTTCCGGCAGTTCGCGCACCTGGTCAGGAAGCTCGCCGCGACCCCCGAGGGCGACGGCACGATGCTCGACTCCACGCTGCTGCTCTACGGCACCGGCATCAGCGACAGCAACACGCACTTCCACGACGACCTGCCGGTCGCGCTGATTGCGGGGAAGGCTACGGGCGTGACGGGCGGCCGCTACGTCCG
Organism: Vicinamibacterales bacterium; assembly: GCA_965207665.1. Classification (GTDB taxonomy): domain Bacteria; phylum Acidobacteriota; class Vicinamibacteria; order Vicinamibacterales; family UBA8438; genus JAAXGX01. Next base: position 167,256 of record CBDBMV010000001.1, on the reverse strand, counting down.
CTATCCGCGGGGGACGCCGATCGCCAATCTGTACATCACCATCCTGGAGAAGATGGGTTTCCCGCTGGAGAAGTTCGGCGACAGCACCGGAATGCTGAAGAACCTCTCCGTCTAGGCGGCGCGCTCGAAGGCGGCGGCGATGCCCTGGCCGCCGCCGATGCACATCGTCACTAGCGCACGGGAGCCGCCCGTACGCTGCAACTCGTACAGCGCCTTTACGGTCAGCACCGTTCCGGTCGCGCCGACCGGGTGCCCCAGAGAGATGCCGCTGCCGTTCGGGTTCGTGCGCTCCGGCGGCAGGCCCAGGTCGCGGCACACGGCCAGCGCCTGCGCCGCGAACGCCTCGTTCACCTCGAACACGTCGAAGTCGTCCACGCCGAGGCCGGTCTTGTCGAGCAGTTGCCGCACGGCCGGGATCGGGCCGATGCCCATGTAGCGCGGGTCGACGCCCGCGAAGCTGTAGCCCACCAGGCGGGCAAACGGCTTCAGGCCCCGCCGCTCCGCGAGCTCCCGCTCCATCAGCACGACCGCCGCCGCGCCGTCGTTGATGCTGGAGGCGTTGCCGGCGGTGACGCTGCCGTCCTTCTGGAACACCGGCCGCAGCCTGCCGAGCTTCTCGACCGAGCTGTCGGGACGCACCGTCTCATCCGTGTCGAACAGCACGGTGTCGCGCTTCACGCGCACCTCGACCGGCGTGATCTGCTCCTTGAAGCGTCCTTCCGCGATGGCGCGGCCCGCGCGCTGGTGGCTCTGGACGGCCAGCGCGTCCTGGTCCTCGCGCGACACGCCGTAGCGGCCGGCCACGTTCTCGGCGGTGATGCCCATGTGGCAGTCCTCGAACGGGTCGCTCAGCGCCCCGACCATCATGTCGACGAGCGCCGTGTCGTTCATGCGCGCCCCCCAGCGCAGGGAGGGGGCGAGGTACGGGCTGCGGCTCATGCTCTCGGCGCCGCCGGCCACGGCCGAGTCCGCGTCGCCGAGCATGATGGTCTGCGCGGCGGTGACAACGGCCTGCAGCCCGCTGCCGCACAGCCGGTTCACCGTCACGGCCGGTGTTTCGTGCGGCAGGCCGCCCCTGATGGCGGCGACGCGCGCCAGGTAGTGGTCCCGCGCGTCGGTGTGAATGACGTTGCCGAACACGACGTGGCCGACGTCGGCCGGCTCTATGCCGGCCCGGCTGACCGCCTCGCGGACGCACTGCGCCCCCAGGTCGGTGTTGGGAATGTCCTTCAGGCTGCCGCCGTACCCGCCCATCGGCGTGCGCACGCCGCTCAGCACCACTACTTCACGCATTCACTACCTCCTTGGCCTGATATCTTAACCAACCATGGCTGCGGGCTCGTCCACGGGGCTTCGGATGCGGCTGGTCCTTGCCGCCGCCTTGTTTGCCTGCGCCGCGCCGCTCGGCGGGCAGCAACCCCCTGAGCCGATCGAGTGGCGCTACGTCGGTGGCGACCAGGCGCACACGAAGTACTCCAGGGCCGACGAAATAACCGCCGCGAACGTGGACCGGCTGGAGATCGCGTGGCAGTGGGATCCCAACGAGATGCCGCTGCCGGACCTGGGGGCGCGTCCGGGACCGTTCCAGGCCACGCCGGTGATGATCGACAACGTGTTGTACCTCCCGACGATGTACAACCGCGTGGCGGCGCTGGACGCGGAGACGGGCGAAGAGCTGTGGATCTTCGATCCGCAGGCGTACGAGCGCGCCGATCCGAACCACGGCTTCAAGCATCGGGGCATAGCCGTCTGGCGCGGCGGCGGCGACTTCCGCGTCTTCATCAACAGCCGCGACCGGCTGTTCGCCGTCGACGGCGACACCGGTCAGGCGGTGACGACTTTCGGTGAGGACGGCAGCGTCTCGCTCATCGAAGATCTCGGCCGTCCGGTGTCCCCGTCCGAGTTCGACCAGACGTCGCCGCCGGTCGTATTCGAAGACCTCGTGATCGTGGGCAGCCGCACGCCCGACCAGGTGCAGCGCAGGTTCGACGCGCCCGGCGCGGTGCAGGCGTTCGACGCGCGTACCGGCGAGCGCCGCTGGGTGTTCTTCACCATCCCGCAGTCGAACGACGACTTCGGCGCGGACACCTGGGAGAACGAATCCTGGCGCCACACCGGCCACGCCAACGTCTGGGGCCTGATGTCCGTGGACGAGGAGCGCGGTCTGCTCTACGTGCCGACCAGCACGCCGAGCGGCGACTACTGGGGCGGACACCGGCTGGGGGCCAACCTCTTCGCCGAGTCGCTGGTCTGTCTCGACGCGCGCACGGGCGAGCGGCAGTGGCACTTCCAGGCCGTGCACCACGGCGTGTGGGACTACGACTTCAACGCGGCGCCGAACCTGGTCACCATCAACGTGGATGGACGTGAGATCGACGCCGTGGCGGAGGTGTCGAAGCAGGGGTTCACGTACGTGTTCGACCGGGTGACGGGCGAGCCGGTGTGGCCTATCGAGGAGCGTCCGGTCGACACGGACACGGACGTTCCCGGCGAGGTGTTGTATCCGACGCAGCCGTTTCCCACGAAACCGCCGCCCTTCAGCGGCCAGGGCGTGTCGCTGGACGACGCGAACGACCTGACGCCGGAGATCCACGCGCTGGCGCTGGAGGAGATGAAGGAGTTCCGGCTGGGGCCGCTGTTCACGCCGCCGAGCCTGCACGGCACGCTGATGCGGCCCGGCGCGCAGGGCGGCGCGGACTGGGGCGGCGCGGCGTTCGACCCGCAGACCGGCCTGCTCTACGTGCGCACGAACGAGGACACGACTCCCAACCAGGTCTGCAGGAATCAGGGCGCCGATCCGAACGTCGACGTCGAATACTCCAACAACTGCCCGCGCGGCTCCTACGCCATCATGTTCCGCAACCGCCCCGGCGCGGCCGAGCCGGCGCGGAGCCGGCTGGGGCCGATCCCGCTGATCAAGCCGCCGTACGCCTGGCTGGTCGCGATCGACCTCAACGCGGGCGAGATCTCGTGGAAGGTGCCGTTCGGCGAAGGCAGCCGCATCATGCGCAGCCATCCCCTGCTGCGCGGCGTCGAGCTGCCGGCGCGGCTGGGCACGCGGGGCAACCCGGGGCCGCTGGTAACCGGCGGCGGCCTGGTGCTGCTGGGCGGCGGCGCCCCGTACCTGTACGCGTTCGACAAGGCGACTGGTGAGGAGATCTGGCGCGGCGCGACGCCCCACCGCACCAGCGCCAACCCGATGACCTACCGCGCGCGATCGGGCCGCCAGTTCGTCGTCATCGCCACCGGCGCCGGACCGGACGCCGCCCTCGTGGCGTTCGCCCTGCCCCCCGCATAGCCGGCCAGCGCCCCCGGACGCTTTACCGGGTCCGTTTTTCGCCCGGATGCGGTATAGTGCTACCTGCCCATAATTGGCAGACAGAGGGTTTTCGGGGCGCAGCCCCAAGTGGTAGAAGCAGTTGGAGGGCACACGATGAAGACCGCTGGATATCGGGGTTGGTCAATCGTCGCGCTCGTCGTCGCGGGGCTTGCCGTCGCGGCGCCCGCGCTGGCCGCGGAGCGCGCCGCCGAGGTCACGTTCAGCAAGGATGTCGCGCCCATTCTGCAGCGCTCGTGCGAGAGCTGCCACCGGCCGGGCGGCGGGGCGCCGATGGCGCTCATCAGCTACTCGGACGTGCGGCCCTGGGCGCGCTCGATCCGCAACCGCACGACCTCCCGCGAGATGCCGCCCTGGTTCATCGACAAGAACATCGGCATCCAGCACTTCAAGGACGACCCCTCGCTGAGCGACGCGGAGATCGAGACCCTCGCCGCGTGGGTCGACGCCGGCGCCCCCCAGGGCAACCCGGCCGACCTGCCGCCGCCGCTCGAATGGCCTGAATCCGGGTGGTCGATCGGCGAGCCCGACCTCGTCGTCTCGTCCCGCGTAGGCACGATTCCGGCCAACGCCGCGGACTGGTTCGGGGAATGGGATCCGCCGGCGCCCACCGGCCTCACCACCGACCGCTACATCAAGTCGGTAGAGGTGAAGGAAGTGCGCGTCGCGGGCGACACCAGCGTGACCAAGAGCACGCCGGGGGCCAAGGGGGCCGGACGGGCCGATTTGAACCTGTGGGTGGTGCACCACGCGGTCGTCACGGCCGCGACGGCCGAGCAGGCGGCGGAATCGAACGGTCCCGTGGCGGCCAGCGATGACGCGTTCCGGCTCACGTGGGAGCTGGGGCAGAACGCGTTGACCTATCCCGAGGGAATCGGTGTCGCGCTGCCGGCCGAGTCGGTGATCACCTTCGACTCGATGCACCTGCATTCCATCGGCGAGGAGGTGCAGGCCCGCGTCGACGTCGCATTCGACCTGCACCCGGAAGGCTACGAGCCCAAGTACCGCCAGCGGACGCAGGCCATGTCCGGGTCGTTCGACTTCGCGCTCGACATCCCGTCCAACGACGACAGCGTCTACCGCGACGGGTTCTACCGGCTGGACCAGCCGGCCCGCCTCATCACCTTCGAGCCGCACCTGCATTCCAGCGGGACGCGGATGTGCATCGAGGCGCTCTATCCCAACAACGCCCGCGAGATGCTCAACTGCGCGGACTACGACCACAACTGGGTGAAGGTGTACGTCTACGAGGAAGACGTTGCGCCGCTGCTGCCGGCCGGCACCGTCATCCACCTGATGGCGTGGTACGACAACTCGACATCCAACAAGAACGTCGTCGATCCGCGCAACTGGAAGGGCTGGGGCAACCGGTCGATCGACGACATGTTCTACAACCTGCCCCGGCTCGTCTACCTGACCGAGGAGCAGTTCGAGGAGGAGGTCGCCGCGCGCGGCGGCGCCCAGATGTTCGCGGCCTCCCAGGATCAGCAGTAGCAGCACTGCAGTCCAACAGGAGACATGGCATGAGAAGCGTGAGTCTGATGGCGGCCGGCATGCTCTTCGCCGGCCTGCTCGCGGCGCCAGCGGCGGCCGCGGAACGGGAATCGGAAGTTACTTTCAGCAAGCACGTCGCGCCGATCCTGCAGCGCTCGTGCGAGAACTGCCACCGCCCGCAGGGCGCGGCGCCGATGCCGCTGGTCAGCTACGAGGATGTCCGCCCGTGGGCGCGGGCCATCAGGAACCGCACGGAGGCCCGCGAGATGCCGCCCTGGTTCATCGACAGGAACATCGGCATCCAGCGCTTCAAGGACGACCCGTCGTTGAGCGACGACGAGATCGCGCTGATCGCGGCGTGGGTGGACAACGGCGCGCTGCGCGGCAATCCCGCCGACCTGCCGCCGCCTATCGAATGGCCGGCCGACGGCTGGACCTACGGCACGCCGGACGTGATCGTGCCGTCGCCCGAGGGCATCGTCGAGGCCGACGCCGCCGACTGGTTCGGTGAGTGGGGCGAGACGGCCGTTGAGCTGAACACCGACCGCTACATCAAGGCCGTAGAGGTGAAGGAGGTCAGGCTCGAGGAAGGGCCGCAGACCAAGGTGGACGACACCGGCCGCGCGGATCTCAGCCTCTTCGTGGTGCACCACGCCGTCATCACGTCGGATGCGCCGGCGAACGTGGTCGAGCCCCTCGATTGCGGGAACGAGACCTCGTGCGGCGGTCACGACGGCCAGCTCCGGCTGACGTACGAGCTGGGCCAGAACCCGACGATCTTTCCGGACGAAATGGGCGTCAAGCTGCCGGCCGGATCGGTGCTCACGTTCAACTCCATGCACCTGCATTCCATCGGCCGGGAAGTGCGCGCGCGGGTGGACGTCGGCCTGACGCTGCACCCCGAGGGGTACGAGCCGCGCTACGTGCAGAGCACCACCAGCTTCCGCCGCTCCACCCAGTACGACTACGAGTTCGACATCCCGTCCAACGACGACAACGTGATGCGGGACGGGTTCCACTACATCACGAAGCCGACCAAGATGCTGATGTTCGAGCCGCACCTGCATTCGAGCGGCAAGCGGATGTGCGTCGAGGCCATCTATCCGAACAACGTGCGCGAGATGCTGAGCTGCTCGGACTACGACCACAACTGGGTGAAGGTCTATACGTACGAGGACGACGTGGCGCCGCTGCTGCCGACCGGCACGCTGATCCACGTCATGGCGTGGTACGACAACTCGCCGAGCAACAAGAACGTGGTCGACCCCCGCAACTGGAAGGGGTGGGGCAACCGGTCGATCGACGACATGTTCGTCAGCATCACGCGCACGATCGAGATGACCGAGGAAGAATTCCAGGCCGAGGTGGCCGCGCGCGGCGGCACGCCGGCGTTCGCCACGTCGCAGGATCAGCAGTAGCAACCAGGAGCGCAAGCGCAATGACGACTTCCAGCACCCGGTGGCGGGTGAGCGCGCGGACCGTGATTCTCCTTACGGCGGCCGTGACGCTCTCGTCGCTCACCGCGACCAATGGACAGACCATCATCTTCGAGCGCGGCCAGAATGTCGTGCCGGCGTTCGAAGGTTGGGAGCAGAATCCGGACGGCACGTTCGACCTCATCTTCGGCTACATGAACCGCAACTCGCAGGAGAAGGTGCACATTCCGGTTGGGCCGAACAACTACCTCTCGCCGGGACCGGAGGACCAGGGCCAGCCGACCTTCTTCCAGCCGCGCCGCAACCGCTACGTGTTCCGCATCACCGTTCCGGCCGACTTCGGCACCCAGGAGATAGCCTGGACGCTGATTGCGCGCGGCAAGACCGAGCAGGCGTTCGGCAGCCTCAAGCCGGATTACGTGAACGACTCGCCGCTGATGCAGAAGGACGTCGGCGGGCTGCGCGCCGAGCGGGAGCTCAACAAGGCGCCGATGGTGGACATCGAAGGGTCCGACAGCGTGCGGGTGGCGGTCGGCGAGCCGCTGAACCTGACCGCCCTCGCGACCGACGACGGCATTCCGCCCCGCCGGGCGGCGTCGGCGCGCGTGCCGGTGAACTACAACGCGTGGGGCCTGCGGCTGGCGTGGATCGTGTGGCGCGGCGACGGCAACCAGGTCACTTTCGATCCCGAGCAGTTCGACATCCATCCGAACTATGACGGCAACTCGCCCTGGTCCCCGGGGTGGGAGCCTCCGCCGGTGCCGCCGGGCAACCGGTTCAACGTGGCGGCGATCTTTCACGAGCCGGGCACCTACGTGCTGCGCGCCTACGCGCACGACGGCGGGCTGCCCGGGGAGAGCGACGTCACCGTGGTCGTGGGCGGCGGTTAGCCCGCGAGCGGTCGTGACGCAGCCCAAAGGGAAAAACTCATGAGACACGGAAGTCTGATGTTGGCCGGCATCCTGTTCGCCGGCCTGCTCGCGGCGCCGGCAGCGGCCGCGGAACGGGAATCCGACGTTACCTTCAGCAAGCACATCGCGCCGATCCTGCAGCGCTCGTGCGAGAACTGCCACCGCGCGCAGGGCGCGGCGCCGATGGCGCTGGTGAGCTACGAGGACGTCCGGCCGTGGGCGCGCGCCATCCGGAACCGCACGTCGGCCCGCGAGATGCCGCCCTGGTTCATCGACAAGAACATCGGCATCCAGCGCTACAAGGACGACCCGTCGCTCAGCGTCGAGGAGATCGAGACGATCGCCGCGTGGGTGGACAACGGCGCGCCGCGCGGCAATCCGGCCGACCTTCCGCCGCCGCTGGAGTGGCCCGCCGACGGCTGGACGTACGGCACGCCGGACCTGATCGTGCCGTCGCCGGAGGGCGTAGTGGAGGCCGACGCCGCCGACTGGTTCGGCGAATGGGGCGAGACGGCCACGGGGCTTACCGCGGATCGTTACGTCAAGGCGATCGAGGTGAAGGAGGTCAGGCTGGAAGAGGGTCCGATCACGGAGACCAAGGCGGACGACGCCGGACGCGCTGACCTGAGCCTGTTCGTCGTGCATCACGCGGTCATCTCCTCGGACATGCCGCAGAACGTGCTGGAGCCGTTCGACTGCGGCAACGAGACCTCCTGCGACGCCAACGACGACCAGCTCTGGATAACGTACGAGCTGGGCCAGAACCCGACCATCTTCCCCGACGAAGTGGGGGTGAAGCTGCCGGCCGACTCGGTGCTGACCTTCAATTCCATGCACCTGCACTCCATCGGGCGCGAGGTGCGCGCACGGGTCGACGTCGGCCTCACGCTGCATCCTGAAGATTACGAGCCGCGCTTCACGCAGAGCACCGGCGGTTTCGGCAGCGTCAACATGTTCGACTACGAGTTCGACATCCCGTCCAACGACGACAACGTGATGCGCGACGGGTTCCACCGGGTGGAGAAGCCGACCAAGATGCTGATGTTCGAGCCGCACCTGCATTCGAGCGGCAAGCGGATGTGCGTCGAGGCGATCTATCCGAACAACGTACGCGAGATGCTGAGCTGCGCCGACTACGACCACAACTGGGTGAAGGTCTATACCTACGAGGACGACGTCGCGCCGCTGTTGCCGGCCGACACGCTGATCCACGTCATGGCGTGGTACGACAACTCGCCGACCAACAAGAATGTGGTCGACCCGCGCAACTGGAAGGGCTACGGCAACCGCTCGATCGACGACATGTTCTTCAGCATCACGCGCACGATCGAGTTGACCGAGGAAGAGTTCCAGGCCGAGGTGGCCGCGCGCGGCGTCACGCCGGCCTTCGCCACGTCGCAGGACCAGCAGTAGGCCGCTCCGGCTCGATCTCGCCCGGCAGGCCGGAAGCGGCTGACGGCGGTCGGCGGTAACTGCGCGGTTGCCGCCGGGAGAGACGGTATGCAGGACAGCCGCAGTCGGCGACAGCGGCGGGCGGCCGGCCAGCCGAGCCGGCGCGCGTTCCTGCAGGGCGCCCTGGTCACCGGCGCCGGTATCGTGGCCGGGTCGCACGCGCCGGCGCTGGCCCGAGGCTCGTCGCAGTCCGCGAGGTCAGGGGCGGCGACGTACCACGGATACGTTTCCTTCCAGGACGACAACAGGATCTCCATATTCACCTTCGATCCGGCGGCCGGCAAGTTTGCCTGGCAGGAGGACGTCGCCGTCGACGGCGGGCCGGCGCCGCTGGCCATCGACCCCGCCGGGAACACGCTCTACGTGGGCAAGCGCGTGAGCGACGAGATTGCGAGTTACCGCATCGACCGGCGGACGGGCGGGCTGTCGTTCGTCGGAACGGTGCCGCTGCAGGGCGAGCCGGTGCACATCGCCACCGACCGGACCGGCCGCTACATGCTGTCGGCCTACTGGCACCAGAGCACGGTCGGGGTGCACGCCATCGACGACAACGGCGTGGCGATGTTCCCGCCCATCGAATGGCGCTACACGTCGCCAGGCGCGCACGCCATCCAGAGCGACCCGTCCAACCGCTTCGTGTTCGTGCCGCATACCGCACGTCCCGGCCAGCCGAACGGGATCTTCCAGTTCCGGTTCGACGCGGCGACCGGACGCCTCACGCCCAACGATCCGCCGCTGTGCGAGCTGCAGGCGACCCTGGGACCGCGGCACATCTGCTTTCATCCCGCGCGGGACTTCGTCTACTCCTCGGACGAGCAGGGCAGCAGCGTCACGGCGTATGCGCTGGATCCGGCCACGGGAACGCTCGCGCCGTTCCAGACCATCTCGTCGCTGCCCGGAGGCGCAAGGCGCGATCGCAACACGTGCTCCCAGATTCAGATCCACCCGTCGGGGAGATTCCTGTACGTTCCCAACCGCGGCCACGACAGCGTGGCCAGCTTCACGGTCGATGCGTCCAGCGGCCGGCTCACGGCGACCGGCTGGGTGCCCACGGAGCCGCGGCCCAGGGTGTTCAGCCTCGATCCGGGCGGCGACTTCCTGTTCGCCGCGGGCCGGGAGTCGGGCCGCATTGCGTCCTACCGGGTCGATCAGGACGACGGGACGCTAACGCCCCTGGAGGTGTACGAGGGCGGAAACGCACCGTTGTGGGTGTTGATCACGAGCCTGGCGGGGTAGGCGCGGGCAATTGGCTTGACATGGATGCCGCGGGGTGGTACTCCGAACAGTGTCATGAGGGGGAGAGCGATGCACGAGAAAAAGTCGGCCACGAGACGGCAGGTGCTCAAGGGCGGCGGGGCCGCTCTCGTCGGCCTGGCGGCGGGAGCCGGGTCCGCCGGCGCGCAGACACTGCGGTCGGTGACGCCGGAGGACCTGGCGCGCGAGCTGATGGCGTACGGCCGGCGGTCGCGTTTCGTCAAGACGGGGCGCATCACGCTGGACAACAAGGTCAACATGCAGATGCATGGCGACCCCAACGGCTTCGATGCCCTGACGCCGCTGGGCGAGCAGTTGGGCATCATCACGCCGGCGCCGCTGCACTTCATCTCGTCCCACGGCGACCCGCCTCCGGACATCGACCCCGCGAAGCACCGCCTGATGATTCACGGCATGGTGGAGCGGCCGCTCGTATTCACCCTCGAGGAGCTGAAGCGCCTGCCGTCGGTCTCCCGGATTCACTTCATCGAGTGCCTGGCCAACCGGCCGCAGCCCGGCGAGGAGCGGACGCTCGACCAGAACCACGGGCTGGTCGGTTGCAGCGAGTGGACCGGCGTGCCGCTCTCCCTGTTGCTCAAGGAAGCGGGCGTGAAGCCCGGGGCCAGGTGGGTCATCGGCGAGAGCCTCGGGCGCACGCAGCAGGCCCGGAGCTTTCCGCTCGGCAAGGCCATGATGGACGACACGCTGGTGGCGTACGGCCAGAACGGCGAGCCGGTGCAGCCGCACAACGGCTATCCGCTGCGCCTGGTGATCCCCGGCTTCGAGGGCAAGTTCCAGCTCAAGTGGCTGCGTGGGATCAAGGTGACCGAGGAGCCCTACGTGACGTACTGGGAGCACAGCTCGTTCACGCGGCGGGAGCGCTCACCGCTGGGCGCCTACTGGGAGCAGGGGCCGAAATCGGTTATCACGCACCCGGCCGGCGGCCAGCGCCTGCCCGACCACGGGTACTACACCATCGTCGGGTTCGCGTGGACCGGCACCGGCGCCGTCAGGGCGGTCGAGGTCTCGACCGACGGCGGGCGCACCTGGCAGAACGCCGAGATCGAAGGGCCGGCCCTGCCGATGGCCATGACCCGCTTCAAGCTCCCCTGGACGTGGGACGGCAGCGAGGCCGTGCTGCAGTCCCGCTGCATCGACGAGCGCGGCGACGTGCAGCCCACGCCGGAGGAATACGGTGCGTTCTGGGGCGAGTACGCGGCGCCCCACGGGAACGTGATCCAGCCCTGGCGGATCACGAGCGTCGGGCGGGTGGTCAATGCGTTGTAGCTGGATCGCGGCCGCGATCGTCCTGGCGTGCGCCGGCGCGGCGGCGGCGCAGGGGACCACCTACAACTTGGGCCGGGCGCCGACCGGGGACGAGTTGAACCCCGCCGGCGCGGCGATCGGGCCCGACGGGCAGGGGCTCCCGGCCGGCAGCGGCACCGCGGCCGAGGGTGCGCTGCTGTACGTCGCCCGGGGCTGCAGCCAGTGCCACGGGCCGACCGGGGTCGAGGGTCCAGGCCCGCACCTGGTGGGGGAGCGGGGCGCGGGCAACCCGGAATACGACGCGTTCTACGAGGGCGGCAACTGGCAGGGGCGGGGCATCCGCAACTTCATGTTCGCAACGCAGATCTGGAGCTGGATCAACCAGGGTATGCCGCTCAACCAGCAGGGCTTCCTGACGGCCGACGAGGTGTACGCCCTGACGGCGTACCTGCTGCACCGCAACGGCATCATCGAGGAGGACGACGTCCTCGACGCCGCGAGCCTGCCGCAGGTCCGGATGCCGAGCCGGGGCGCCTTCGCGTACACACCCGATCATCCTGCCTACGAGGAGTGGAAGCCGGGCATGCCCCGGACGCGCGCCAGGTAGCGCTGCTTCCCGACCTGCCGCCGGCGCCGAAGTGTTGCCGGACTGCCGCTAGCGCGCCCAGTACGGCGGCGGTTGGCGCTTCGCCTCCGCCAGGAGGGTCGGCGCGGCATCGTAGTTCACCAGCGCCACGGTCTGATTCGCCTCGTCGAATGCCACGTCGGCGGCGGGGGACAGCGTGCCCGCGCCGTCGCCATCCGCGTCCAGGCGCAGCTCGATGACCGTGAACGGCTGCAGCGCGCCGTCCGGCGTGCCCGCCGGCGCCCACGGTTCGCGCGCGAACCTCCCGAGGCGCCGGCCGGTGACGAACGTCAGGCGCTCACCCCCGCCGGACGCGGCCTCGCGCACGGCGTACTTGAGCGAGTAGCCCAGGGCGCTGCCGTCGGGCCAGACGTAGCCCAGCGTGGGCAGCTCGATGAGCGCATCGAGATCACCGTCGTCGGTGGCCGCGTTCTCGGGATCCGTCAGCACGTCCAGGACTGCCCGGCGGTCGTCGTCCCCGGACCACCGCAGCACGTTGATCCGCAGATCGGTGCCCTCCGGGTCCATGTGCGCCGTCGTGGCAGTGAACGTCTCGGGGACGGATCCGCCTCCGGCTTCCTGCGCGGCGGCGCCTAACGCACCGACCAGTAGCACCAGGCCCGCGGTGACGGCGGCCCGCACGCGCACAGCGAGATTGAAGTGGATTCTCACGGTTCACCCTCCTTCGCAGACCATGCAAACAGCCTCTGCAGAAAGCGAGCTCGCCTAGCAGTCCGTGGTGAAACCCCGCGTCGCACCGAGAGCGCCGAGGCGCGCGGCTGACAAGGCGCGAGGAGCGAGCATATTCAACTATATGTGAGCGACGAGCAACACAGTCAGGCGTGATGCATCGGCGCTCGAATGCAGCGGGGCTTTTGCCACGGGCTGCTAGGGCGGGAACTGCTGTGCCCAGTATTCTACCAGCCCGTGGTGAAACCGTAGCGGCCGGCTGATATGATGCGGCCCGGAGGTGTGCGATGCGGTTCCGAAGCTGGTTGTTGACGGTCGTTCTCGGGATCGGGCTGAGCGGATGCCAGGGCGCCGGTGAGCCGGTTCCGGAGGAATCCGCCGCGGAACCGCTGCCGCATTCGCGGATCACGCGGCTCGACCTCACGAGCCGCGAGCCGGCGTTCGGCGGCCGCGAGTTCGGCGACGTCGGCGCCTACGAGATTCTGATGGGCACGGCCACGGCCGTTGCCGATCCCGACGCGGCCCTGAACGCCGGCATCGTCGACCTGGGGCTTGCCCCGCGTAACGCCGACGGGCTGGTCGAGTACACCGTCGAGTTCGACATCCTGAAGCCGGTCGACATGGGCCGGGCCAACGGGATGCTGGTCTACGAGGTCAACAACCGTGGGCGCAACATCGTCTTCGGCTACTTCCACGAAGCGGGGCGGGGCTATGCGGCGGAGAACGCCGGCAACGCTTTCCTCATGAACGAGGGCTACACCTACGTGTCGAGCGGCTGGCTGCACGGTGCGCCCGGCAGCGGCAGCCCGCGTCCGGTGCTGGCGTCGCTGCCGCACGCCATGGAGAACGACCGCGCGATCACCGGCATGTCCATGGAGGAGTGGCAGGATCCGGACAGCACGCTGTTCGGGCGGCTCACCTATCCGGCCGTCACCCTCGAGAAGTCGAAGGCGACGCTGACGCACCGCCAGCTCCAGGACGACCCGCGGCAGCCGGTGCCGGAAGAGCAGTGGTACTACGTCGACGACATGACCGTCGCGATCACGCCGCCGGAGGGCACGGACGCGGGGACCATCTACGAGTTCGTGTACCAGGTGCAGGACCCGATCGTCCTGGGGCTCGGCTTCAGCGCGATCCGGGATTTCATGTCGTTCGTGCGGAACACCCCCGCGGACGAGCAGGGCGCCGCGAATCCGCTCTTCGTGGACGGCTCGCCGGTGCTCGACCACGTCGTGGCGGTGGGTTCCTCGCAGAGCGGCCGGATGATCCGGGACTTCGTCTACCAGGGCTTCAACGAGGACGTCGAAGGCCGTCGCGTGTTCGACGGCATGACGCCCTACGTGGCCGGCGCGCGGCGCACGTACGTCAACGCCCGTTTCGCCCAGCCGGGACGGTATACGCGCCAGCACGAGGACCACAACTACCCGATGGACGAGTTCCCGTTCACGTTCGCGACCACCGCCGATCCGCTGACGGGTGAGACCGACGGGCTGCTGGCCGCGTGCACCGCGACGGACACCTGCCCCAACCTCATCCAGGTCGACGCCGACTCGGAGTACTACGGCGCCCACGCCTCGCTCATCGTGACCGACACGACCGGCCAGCCGGTGGAGCTGCCGCCGAACGTGCGCTACTGGATGCTGACCACCGCGCATCTGCAGGGCAACGCCGGCTGCCGCGACCCCGCCAATCCCACTTCGCCGTGGCCGTACTACCGCGCTTCGTTCGACGCGATGGTGCAGTGGGTGCGGGACGGCGTCGAGCCGCCGCCGACCCGCGCGCCGTCGGTGACCGACGGCACGGCGGTGACGGTGGTCCGGCAGGGTCAGCAGTATCCGACCATCCCGGAACGGCCGTTCAACAACGTGATCAGCGACCTCGGCGTGCGCGACTTCTCTGCCTGGCCGCCAAGCGAGAGCGAGGAGAAATACCCGCTGTTCGTGCCGAGCCTCGACCGCGACGGCAATTCGGTATCCGGGGTGATCGTGCCGGAGGTGGCGGCGCCGCTCTCCACGATGGGCAAGGCCGTGCGTGCGGAGGGCTTCGCCGAAGGCGACCTGTGCGGCGTGAACGGCTCCACGATCGCGTTTCCGCGGACGGCGGCAGAGCGGATGGAGCTGGGCGATTCGCGCCTCTCGCTGGAGGAGCGCTATCCCGGCGGCCAGGCGGAGTACGTGGAGCGCTACGGTGAGGCGGCGGACGCGCTGGTGGCCGAGCGCTACCTGCTGCCCGCCGACGGCGAAGCGCTCAAGGCCGCAGCAGCGGCCGCGTGGGACACAGCCCACGCCCCGCCAGACGTGGACGAGGAGTAGCGCTCTCGCGGGCCGGCGCCGCATGCTCACGACATGCGCGCGTCCACGGGTACTTCGTGTTCAATCAGGCGCCCTTTCTCGCGATCGACCGTGGCGATATCGTAGGCGACCTGCAGAGTCATCCAGAATTCAGGACCAGTCCCGAGGTAGCGCCCGAGTCGCACTGCCGTCTCGGCCGTCACCGCACGGTCACCCCGCACGATTGCCGTGATCCGGTTCGCGGGAACACGAATGGCGAGCGCCAACCGATGGGCGCTCATGCCCCTCGCATCGAGCTCTGCACGCAGTATTACACCCGGATGGGTTCTCATTCGCCCCATGACTCGTTCCCCCGCCGGCCAGGGCCGGATGTCAGGCAGGGAAGTGCTCGTTGTCGATCGCATCCAGCATGCCGCCGGCGGCCATCTGGCGTACGACGGTCTTGTCGCCGTGGAGGAGGGAGTACGTCCAGGGCAGCACGGGGGCGCTCGCCTCGTTCAGCGCCTGCATGTCCTCCACCGGCAGAGTGAGCGACAGGTATTGCAGGCTGTTCTCGATCTGGGAGACTTTCCGGGCTCCGACCATCGGGATCACGCCACGGTCCCGCACCCAGGCCAGCGCCACGGCGGCCGAGCTGGTTCCGAGGCGGTCGGCGATCTGATCCACCCGGCGGGCGGTCTCGTACGCCTTCTCGTCGAACTGAGAGGCGACCTGGCTCCAGAACTCGCTGTCGTACCGGCGGCCCTCGGCGTTGTCGCCCCGCGTGTATTTACCCGTCAGGAAACCGCCGGCGAGCGGCGAGTAGGCATTCACGCTGATGCCGAGCGCTCGAGCACAGGGGATGATCTCGAACTCCAGGTCCCTCGAGACCAGGTTGTACTGGTACTGCAACGCCGAGATGGGCTCCCAGCCTCTCTGCTCGGCCACGGTCTGGCCCCGCGCCACCACCCAGGCCGGCGCGTTGCACAGGCCGAAGTGCAGGATCTTGCCCTGCTGCACCAGGTCGTTCACGTTGCGCATCACGTCCGCGATGTCGGTGCTGTACTCCCAGAAGTGAATCCACAACAGGTCGATGTAATCGATGCCGAGACGCTTCAGGCTTCCCTCGACCGAATTCACCATGCTCTTCTTGTGGTTGCCCCCCGCGTTGGGATGGTCCCGAATGCTCGGGTCCATGCCGCTGTAGAGCGTGTTGGTGTACTTCGTGGTTACGACGTAGCGGTGGCGATCCGCAGCAACGAACTCACCCAGGATCTGCTCGCTGAGGCCGCCGTTGTACACCTCGTTGGCCGTGTCGAAGTAGTTGCCGCCCCTGTCTGCGAACACCTCCAGGATCCGGCGACTTTCCTCGGGTCCGGCGGAGGTGGGGGAATCCGTCGACATCATCATCGTGCCCAGGCAGACCTCCGACACACGGAGGCCGCTCCTTCCCAGCAGCTTGTAGCGCATTCGTCTCCTCTTTCTGGATGTTGCGTCGCCGGGTCGGCTTCCCGTCGCCGAGCGGCGGTCAGTCGGGCAGTGCAAACACCCACATCACGCCGCTGCCGGGCGCGATGGTGGTGTTCGTCAGGCGCGCGTACGACGTGGTCTGGCCGATGCGGCCGCCCGCGCCGACGGCGATGTACTGCCGGCCGTCCACCTCGAAGGTGACCGGCGCGCCCGAGATGTCGCCGTTCAGGCGCCGTTGCCACAGCAGCTCTCCGGTGTCGGAGTCGAGCGCGAAGAAGCGGCGGTCGGCGTCGCCGCCGAAGACGATGCCGCCGCCGGTCGCCAGCGCAGCGGCGGTCATGGCCGCGCCGTTCGGCGAGCGGTGCTCCCACGCCCGCTGGCCGGTGATCGGATCGAACGCCACGAACTCGCCGACGTAGTCGTAACCCGGCACCCCCTTCACGCTGGCGGCGACGCCGCTGTAGAGCCGCCCCGGAGTGTACTCCTGCGACACGAACGTGACGTCCATGCAACTGTTGTTGATGCCGACGTAGTACAGGCCGGTCGCGGCGCTGTAGCTGGGCGAGTTCAGGTTGCGCGCGCCGTGATAGTGCGGGCACACCTCGAACACCCGGTCGGAGTCGACGTCGTCGAGCGTGGGAATCAGCGCCTGGTTGAAGATGGGGCTCCCCGAGTCCGTCCAGCCCTCGATCAGGTTGTCGTAGCCGGTGCGGAATGCGTCGAGGAAGCGGCCGGTCTCGCGTTCGAGGACCACCCCCCAGCCGATCTTGCTGGTGTGGATGAGCGCCTTGACCGTCACGCCGCCTATGACCCGATCGACCAGCATGCTCTCGTACGGCGAGTCGAGGTCCCAGTTGTCGGCCGGCACCACCTGGAAGTGCCACTGCAGCTCGCCCGTGTCGATGTCGAGCGCCAGCACGGAGTTCGTGTACAGCGCGTCGCCCGGCCCGCGCAGCGTGGCCGCCCAGGGGGTCGGCTGGCCGGTGCCTATGAACATGAAGTTCAGCTCGGGGTCGTAGCTGATGGTGTTCCACGTCAGCCCGCCGAGCGGCGGGATCTCGTTGTCCCCCCACGTCTCGTAACCGGGCTCTCCCCGCGCCGGCACCGTGTACGTGATCCAGAGCCGCTCACCGGTCTCGGCGTCGTGCGCGGTGATCGCGCCGCGCGCGCTGCGGTCGCCGCCGGCAAATCCCAGGATCACCTTGCCGTCGGCGATCAGCGCGGGATGGCTGTGGCCCAGGCCGAGCTCGTAGTCGCCGGTGCTCACCTCCCAGCGCTGCTCGCCGGTCACGGCGTCCAGCGCCACCAGCGCGGCGTCGGCGGTGCCCCAGTAGATGGTGTCGCCGTACACCGACACGCCGCGGTGGCGGCCGTAGGCCTGCGACTTCTGGATGTCCTCCGGATAGCTGCGCTGATGCATCCAGGCGACGTCCCCTGACACGGCGTCGAACGCGGTGACCCGGCCGCTCCCCTCGGCGACGAACATCAGGCCGTTGGCGACGATCGGCGTCGGCACCCAGCGGCTGTTGTCGCGCATCGAATAGGCCCAGACCATGCGCAGTTCGCCGACGTTCGTGCGGTCGATCTGGTCCAGCGGGCTGAACCCGTGCACGTCGTACGTGCGGCGGTGGGTCATCCAGTCGCCGTCGCGGGGATTCAGCAACCGCTCCGCGGTGATCGGTTCCCAGGGACGCCGCGGCGCGTCCGCGCGCTCGACGGCGACGCTCCCGTCCAGGTCGTCGATATCGACGTCGCGCAGCGCGTCCAGGTCGGCGGGCAGCTCCACCTCGCCGGCCGAATAGCCGTTCAGGCGGAAGAGATAGGCGACGACGGACGCGTACTCGTCAGGGCTCAGGCTGCCCGGATTGCCTTCCGGCATGAGCGTCGAGATCGTGTCGAACAGGTCACCCGCGGTGCGGCCGACCCAGCTCAGGCGGAACCGCGCGCCCGAGAACTCGGTGGTTTCATGGCAGCTGACGCACGCTTCGCGCCAGGTGGCTTCGCCCCGGTCGGCCTGCGCGGCCGTGAACACGCCGTCCAGCACGGAGCCGGCCAGCGGTTGCCCCTGCGCCAGCACGGACGGCGCCGCCAGGGACAGGCCGATGACGATTCCCGCAGCCGCGATGATTCCTCGTTCCAACGCAGTACCTCCAGGTTTCCGGCCGGTTGCGTCACGAACTATAGCGTGCGACGATACAGCACCGGATGGGCACAGGACGAATTATCGCCGGGTGGGGGGTGGTCGCTGCGCTTTGCGCTGCGCCACAGGTTGCCCTGTCTGCGCAGGACAACGGCGCGGCCGCCGAGTATCGCGCGGTCGTCGACCGCTACTGCGTGGCCTGCCACAACACGCGCCAGTTGACCGCCGGCCTCGCGCTGGACAGTCTGGACCTCGGTGCGGTTGGCGAGCGCGCGGACGTCTGGGAAAAGGTGGTCCGCAAGCTCCAGGGCGGGCTGATGCCGCCGGCCGGCCGGCCGCGGCCGGACAAGGACACCTATGTCCGCTTCGCGTCGTGGCTGGAAACCGAGCTGGACAGGGCGAGCGCGGAAGCGCCCAATCCGGGGCGCCCGGTGTTCCACCGCCTGAACCGTGCCCAGTACGGGAACGCCGTGCGGGATCTGCTGGGCATCGACAGCGCGCACGCGGCCTCGCTGGTGCCGCCGAACGCGTCGACCCACGGCTTCGACAACGTGGCGGCGGTGCTCGGCGTCGACCCGACGCTGATCGAGCGCTACCTGTCGGCGGCGCGCAAGGTCAGCGCCCTGGCGGTCGGCGACACTGCCGTACGGCCGGTGCCGGCGACCTACCGCGCGCCCGCTGACCTGACCCAGAACGAGCATCTTGACGGCATGCCGTTCGGCACGCGCGGCGGCATGCGCGCGCGCCACCACTTTCCGGTCGACGGCGAATATGTCATCACGGCCAAGCTCGGCCGCAACGTGCACGAGCTGATCCGCGGCCTGAACGACCACCATACGGTGGAGTTCAGCATTGACGGCAGGCGGGTCGGGCTGTTTCCGATAGGCGGTCTCGGCGCCGGCACCGGCGAGCGCCCGGACTATGACAGCAAGCGCCACGGCGCCTACCGGCTAGCCGACTTCGAGGTGCGCGTGCCGGTCAAGGCCGGCCTGCGCGAGGTGGTCGCGACATTCCTGAAGACCAGCGCCGCCCAGATCGAGGACCGGCCGCCGACGCTGGTGGGGGTTCCGCTGCAGGGACCGGCGTTGCGGCAGCCGTTCCAGAAGGCGTACATCCACTATTTCGAGGACGGACTGCCGTACATCATCCGCATCGACATCGAGGGTCCGCACGACGTGACGGGGCTCGGCGACACCGAGAGCCGCCGCCGCATCTTCGTCTGCTATCCGGCGCGGCCGGCCGAGGAGCTGTCCTGCGCCCGCGAGATCACGGCGTCGCTCGCCCGCCGCGCCTGGCGCCGGCCGGTGGACGGCGGCGACGTGGACGGGCTGCTGCGGTTCTACGACGAGGAGCGGCGGCGGGGAGGCGGTTTCGAAGCCGGCGTTCGCATGGTCGTGCGCGCGCTCCTCGTGAGCCGCGAGTTCCTCTTCCGCGTGGAGCGGGAGCCGGAAGGCGCCGCGCCCGGCACGCCGTACCGGCTCGGCGCCCGGGAGCTCGCGTCGCGCCTGTCGTTCTTCCTGTGGAGCAGCATTCCGGACGACGAGCTGCTCGCGCGTGCGGAGGACGGCACGCTGCTCGAGCCGGGCGAGCTCGAACGCCAGGTGCGCCGCATGCTGGCGGACGGCCGCGCCCGGGCGCTGGTCGAGAACTTCGCGGGACAGTGGCTGCACCTGCGCAACCTGCAGTTCGCCCAGCCGCATCCGCTCTCGTATCCGGATTTCGACGACAACATCCGGCAGGCCATGCGGCGCGAGACGGAGCTGCTGTTCGAGACCATCATGCGGGAGGACCGCAACGTCGCCGAGTTGCTCACGGCCGACTACACGTTCCTCAACGAGCGACTGGCGCGGCACTACGGCGTTCCGGGCGTGCATGGCAGCCACTTCCGGCGCGTCCAGCTCGAGGATCAGACGCGGCGCGGGCTGATCGCGCACGGGAGCGTACTGACGGTCACGTCCCATCCGACGCGGACGGCGCCCGTGCTGCGCGGCAAGTGGATCCTCGAGAACATCCTGGGCACGCCGCCGCCCGCGCCGCCGCCCGACGTCCCGGACCTCCAGGAGAAGAACGAGGACGGGCGCGTGCTGTCGATGCGCGAGCGCATGGAGCAGCACCGGGCGAGCCCTGTCTGCGCCAGTTGCCACGCGCAGATGGATCCCTTGGGCCTGGCGCTGGAGCCGTTCAACGCCGTGGGCGAACCCCGCACGCGCAGCGAGTCGGACGGCCCGATCGACGCCTCGGGGGTCATGCCGGACGGCACGGCGTTCGACGGTCCGTCCGGGCTGCGGAGCCTGCTGGTGGCCGATTCCGAGCGGTTCGTGCACACCGCAATCGAGAAGCTGCTCACGTATGCGCTGGGCCGCGGCCTGGAGCACTACGACGCGCCGGCGGTGCGTGCTATCCTCCGCGACGCTGCGCGCGAGGACTACGCCTTCTCGTCGATCGTGCTCGGCGTCGTGCGCAGCGTGCCGTTCCGCATGCGCATGCCGTCGGACGCGGCGCCGGATACTCCGGTGGCGGCCCGCCGGTGAGTTGAGAAAGAACCGAATCATGTTCATCACGCAGAAGTCGTTGCCGCGGCGAACGGTCCTGCGGGGGATGGGCGCCACGCTCGCGCTGCCCCTGCTCGATGCGATGGTGCCGGCGCTGTCGGCAGCCGCCAGGGCCGCCGTGCGGCCGGTGCGCCGCGCCGGGTTCGTCTACATCCCCAACGGCGCGGTGATCGATGTGGCGGCGCACGGCTTCGACGCCTGGTCGCCGATCGGCGAGGGCAGGAACTTCGAGCTGTCCACCATCCTGAAGCCGCTGGAGAACGTGCGCGACCGGCTGGTCGTGCTCTCGGGACTCGACCACCCGATGGCGCGGTCGATGGGCGACGGCGCCGGCGACCACGCGCGCGGGACGGCGACCTGGCTGACCGGCGTGCACCCGAAGAAGACCGAGGGCATCGACGTGCGCGCCGGCACCACCGTCGACCAGATCATCGCGGCGGACTACGGCAACGAGACGCGCCTGCCGTCGCTGGAAGTCGCGCTGGAGTCTCCGGAGCGGGTCGGCAACTGCGAGGTCGGCTACAGCTGCCAGTATCTGTACACCATCTCCTGGCGCACGCCGACGACGCCGCTGCCGATGGAGAACAACCCGCGGGTGGTGTTCGAGCGGCTGTTCGGCGAGGGCGGCACGGCCGCCGAGCGGCTGGCCGAGCGCCAGCGGGACCGCAGCATCCTCGACTGGGTGACCGGCGACATCGCGGACCTGCGGCGGCAGCTCGGAGCCTCCGACCAACAGCGCGTCGCCGAGTACCTCGACAGCGTCCGCGAGGTGGAGCGCCGCATCCAGATGAGCGAATCGGAGGGCGACACCCTCTCGCTAGAGCTGCCGCCGCAGCCGATGGGCATCCCTGACAGCTTCGAGGACCACATCAAGCTGATGTACGACCTGCTGGTGCTGGCGTACCAGGCCGACATCACGCGCGTCGGCTCATTCCAGATCTCCTACGAGACCAGCTCGCGCACCTATCCCCAGGTCGGCGTGGCCAACTCGCACCACTCGCTCTCGCATCATGCGCAGAACGAGGAGAACATCGCGAAGCTGGTCAAGATCAACACCTATCACGTGGAGATGCTCGCCTACTTCCTGGAGAAGCTGAAGGCGACGTCGGACGGCGAGGGCAACCTGCTCGACAACTCGCTGCTGGTGTACGGCGGCAGCATGAGCGACGGCAACGACCACAGCCACTACCCGTTGCCGTGCCTGCTCGCGGGCGGCGCGGCGGGCCGGCTGGAGGGCGGGCGGCACCTGCGCTACGAGGGCGGGCCGGCGATGACCCGGGCGCTGCTCAACGTGCTCGACCTGCTGGACGTGCACGCGGACGGGTTCAGCGAAGCCACGGGCGTGAACGATCGGCTCGCCGGCATCTAGGAACCTCGTGCAATCTCCGGTCATGGCGGAACGGCAACGCGTGCGCGGCGGAACATTCGGAGCGCTGTTGGCGGCGGCATGGCTGGCCGCCGCCGGCGTGGCCGCGGCGGCCAACGAGGACGGAGCGCTGGCCGCGGCCGCCGAGCTGCGGGACGCCAGCGCCGTCTACGCGCTGCTGGCTGACGGCGCCGCTGTCGACGCCCCGGCGCCCGACGGCACGACGGCGCTCCACTGGGCGGCGCACCACGATGATCTCGACATGGTGCGCGCGCTGGTCGACGCCGGCGCGGACGTCAACGCGGCCAACCGCTACGGCGCCACCGCGCTGCTGCTCGCCTGCACCAACGGCAGCGCGCCGGTAGTGGAAACCCTGTTGCAGGCCGGCGCAGACCCCAACCGGTTCGCGGCGGGCGAAACGGCGCTGATGACGGCGGCGCGCACCGGCAGCGTTACTGCGGCCCGGCTGCTCCTTGAGCATGGCGCGAACCCCCACGCGACGGAGGAGCTCCGCGGTCAGACGGCCCTGATGTCCGCTGCCGCCGGACGGCACGCGGGTATGGTCCGGCTGCTCACCGATCGCGGCGCCGAGGTGAACCTGCATTCGAAGGGCGGCTTCAGCGCGCTGGCGTTCGCCGCGCGCGCCGGCGGCCACGACGCGGTGCGGGCGCTGCTGGAGTCGGGCGCCGACGTCAACGACATGCTGCGCGACGGCACCAGCATGCTGATGCTGGCGATCGTCAACGGGCACTACGACCTCGCGGCGTACCTGCTCGACGAGGGGGCGCATCCGAACGCGATCGACGCGGGGCGGACCGCGCTGCACATCCTCGTCCAGACCCACAACTGGGACGGTCTCGACAAGGCGGGCGTCATCGAGCGCGGCGAGATCGGCTATCTCGGCCTCATGGAGAAGCTGCTGGACCACGGGGGCGACCCGAACGCCGGCATGACCCGCGACCTCGAAGTGCGGTTTCCCGAGGGGGTGACGGCCAGCGGCCAGTCGTTCGCCGTCAACGTCATCGGCGCCACGCCGTTCTGGTGGGCGGCGCGCTCAGCCGACCTGCCCGCGATGCGGCTGCTCCTGGAGCACGGCGCCGACCCGCTGTTGGCGACGGTCGATAACGTAACCCCGCTGGCGATGGCCGCCGGCGTGGGGTATCTCGACGGCCAGACGCCCGGCTCCGAGGAAGATGCGCTCGAGGCGGTGCGCATGATTCTCGATCTCGGCGCGGACATCAACGCCGGGAGCGAGTGCGAGCAAGACACCGTCGCCAACGCCTCGGCCTATCGCGGGCTGTGCTGCGGGTGGACGCCGTTGCACGGCGCGGCATCCCGGGGCGCCGATTCCATCATCAGCTATCTCGTCGAACAGGGTGCGCAACTCGACGCGCGGGATCAGCGGGGACGGACTCCGCTCGATCTCGCCGAGGGACACGTCCTGTACATCAGCGTCTACATCCGCGAAAGCTCGGCGCGGCTGCTGCGTGAGTTGATGCGCGAGCGCGGGATTACCGTGGGGTAGACGCCCATCCGGCGGCGGAGGCGGTTCACGATGACAATGCAAAGACACAGATTGTTGGCCGGCGGCCTGTTCGCTCTCGCGATCATGGCGACGCTGCCGATCTGGACGGCGTGCGGCCGGCAGGGCGCGAGCGGCCTGCAGCCGGAGGACGTGACCTCCGCGGACGTACGGCGGTGGATGGACGAGCTGTCGAACTGGGGCCGCTGGGGTGAGGACGATCAGCTCGGTGCGCTCAACCTGATCACGCCCGAGAAACGGGTGGCGGCGCTCAGGCTGGCGACGGAGGGCATCGTCGTGTCCATGTCGCGGCAGCCGCGGGTCATACCCACCTCGGCCACCCCGGAGGGCGAGCGGCCCGACAGCGCGTTCTGGCACCGCGACTTCCAGATCCCGCGGAACGGGATCGCCATCGAGAACATCTCGATCTTCCAGCACGGCGTGGTGCACACGCACCTCGATGCGCTCTGCCACTTCGGCTACGAGGGGCAGCTCTATAACGGGGTCTCGTTCGAGGAGGTCGTGAATACCGAGACCGGCTGCACCAGGATGGGGATCGACAACCTCAAGGAGGGGATCATCAGCCGCGGCGTGCTGCTGGATATCCCGCGGCTGAAGGGCGTCCCGTACCTGGAGCCGGGTTACGCGGTGACGCCGGAGGAGATCCTTGCGTGGGAAGAGCAGGCCGGCGTCCGGGTCGGCCCGGGCGACGTGGTCCTGCTCCATACCGGCCGCTGGTTGCGGCCGCCGCCCGGCGACGAGGACCCGACCGCGGGCTGGCACCCGGCCGTCTCGCCCTGGTTCAAGGAGCGCGACGTCGCCGTCATGGGCAGCGACGGCAGCCAGGACGCCGTCGTGTACGACGACTTCCCGTTTTCGGTGCACATGCCGGCGCTCGTCGCGCTGGGCGTGCACGTGATCGACGCGGCCGACCTGACGGCCGTCGCCGAGACCGCTGCCGAGCTGGGCCGCTGGGAGTTCCTGTTCGTGGCGGCGCCCCTGCAGTTGCCGGGCAATACCGGCTCCCCGTTCGACCCGCTCGCCATCTTCTGAGCTCGATCCGAAGGCGCCTGCCGCCTCAACGGCGGTCCTGGTCGTTTTCGGCGGCCGGCGCGGGCTACGCCACGACCGGAGCGGTGCTGGCCGGCGCGTGCGCCGGCACGTCGACCCAGCGCTGCTCCCGCGCCGACTGCCGGATCGCGTCCAGCACCGCCTGACCTGCCACGCCGTCGGCGAACGTTGCCGGTGCCGGGTCGGACGCCGTCTCCCGGCCAAGAATGCGGTCGCGCATCGCCGCGAACAGCTTCGTGTACGGCCCGAGGTCGGTGCCGGCGCCGTGCAGGTGGTCGTATGCCGTGACCATGAGATCCGCTGGGGCCGGATCCGGCGGCGGATTCTTCAATTCCTCGGGGATGTCAAGCGTGCGCACGCCGGACCGGTCGGCGATCTGCACCGCGTCGCCTTCGATGCAGAGCGTGCCGCGCGACCCGTAGATGCGCGTGCACGCCACCGGCGGACCCCAGCCCCCGGCCGTGCTCTGGAGAATGCCCGCCACGCCGGACACGGTGCGGAAGTGGACGGTGTAAGAGTCTTCAGCGGTCCAGTCGCGGTCGGCCACCAGCGACAGCGAGGCGCTGACGCCGGCGAACTCACCCAGCAGTGTGCGGAGCTGATCGACGTTGTGCGAGGCGAGCGCGCCCAGCCAGCCGCCGCCTTCCGCGGCGTCGCTCCACCAGTCCGGCACCTCACCTGCGGGGTCGGCGAGGATCGGCAGGTTGAGGACCATCGTGGCCATGCGCGGCTCGCCGATGAGGTCCTGCCGCATCGCGCGCGCGGCCAGCGCCTGTCCGGTCGCAAAGCGGAACTCGGTGCCGAGCATGTGCACCACATCGGCCGCCTCCGCGGCCGCGAGCATCGCACGGGCCTCGCCGGCGTTGCGCGCGAACGGCTTCTCGCACAGCACGTGCTTGCCGGCCGCGACGGCCTCGAGCACGAAGCCGGCGTGCGTGTGCGGCGGCGTGGCGACGGAGACGATATCGATGTCGGGCTGCGCCAACGCCTCGGTCAGTGACGTATACGCACCCTCCACACCCATGCGGGCCGCCCGCCGGACGGTCTTGTCGGTGTCGCGCCCGACCAGTGCCCGCACCTCGATGCCCGCAGCACGCAACGCACGCAGGTGGGTAAGGACGCCGAACTGCGTCCCGACGACAATGGCTCCGAGTCCGGTTTCACTCATCCGTCCGTCTCCCGACATTCATTCCATGTTCGTCCCGCGCCGCGTCGTTAGCAAAGGCACCGTCTACGGAGTCTATTGTCCCGCATTTCTCACCGGCGGCCGCAGCGAAAGGCCGTTGAGAAATGCAGGTAACTTCCTGGGGCACGTTGACGTGCGCGAACTGCGGGCGGACAATCGTGCGGGGGAGCGCAGGGTTCGCATGAGATATCTACATTTCGTCCTGACGGTCGCGGTGTCCGCGGCGATGGTATGCGCCCTCGGAGTCGCGCTGGCGGCCGGCGGGCAGGCCGGGCAGGCCGGCGCGCCGGAATGGGAGCCGCCGCGCCTGCCGGACGGACAGCCCGACATCCAGGGGATGTGGAACAACGCGGACGCCAACCACACGCCGCTGGAGATGCCGGACGAGTTGGCCGGACGCGACAGCTTCACGCGGGAAGAGCTGCAGGCCATGGCACAGGCGCGCTACGAGGGCAAGATCGCGGCCGGGGAGACCCATACGGAGGGCACCGTCGGCTTCTACGCCCTGTACTGGTGGGACTGGTACTTTAGCGATCCGGTCGCCGGCGACTGGCCTGCGCTCGTGATCGAGCCGAATACCGGCAAGATGCCGCCGCAGACCGAGCAGTCGCGCGACATCGCGGCCTACATGCGCGAGCACCTGCACGACACCTACGCCAACATGGAGCCGGGCGACCGCTGCATCTCCCGCGGGGTGCTGGGGATGATGCTGCCGACCGCGTACAACAACGGCACGCTGATCGTCCAGACGCCGGGTTACGTGGTGCTGCACAGCGAGATGATCCACAACGCGCGCATCATCCCGATCGACCCCGCCCCGCCCATCGACGAGCGGATCCACCTCTGGGAAGGCAGCCCGCGCGGCCGCTGGGAGGGCAACACGCTCGTCGTCGAATCGACGAACTTCAGGCGGGTGGACAACATGCGGGCCCCTGGCGGGCAGCGGCGCAGCGAATGGTCCCACTGGGAGCTGGCGCGCCAGACCCCGCGGCGGCGCATCGTCGAACGGTTCACGCCAGTCGACCCCGACACGCTGAAGTACTCGGTCCACGTGGACGATCCGGAGGTCTGGACGGCCCCCTGGACCATCGCGTTCCCGTGGCGGCGCGACAACGAGTACCGGCAGTACGAGTACGCCTGCCACGAGGGGAACTACGCCGTGCAGAACTCGCTCGGCGGCGCCCGCGTGCAGGAGCGCGAGGGGCGCTGACCGCCGCGTAACACGTGGGCATTGGACCTTTCGGGCGGTCGTAGTAGGCTGATGCCATGAGCAACGCACCCACGGAGATCGCCAACCTCCTCTACACCTACGCGCGCCTGGTCGACAGCGGAGACTACGCCGGCATCGGCAGGCTGTTCGCGCACGCCCGGCTCACCGCCGAGCACAGCGACATGGACGTGCGGGGCGAGGCGGACATCGCGGCCCACTACGGGCGGACGACGCGGCTGTACCCCGACACGCGCAACCCGAAGACCAAGCACGTGATGACCAACACCATCATCGAGGTCGACGAGGACGCCGGCACCGCCACGTGCAACGCTTACTACACGGTGTTCCAGGCCACCGAGGCGCTGCCGCTGCAGCCGATCATCACCGGGCGCTACGAGGACAGGTTCGAACGCGTCGACGGCAAGTGGCGCTATACCGAAAAGAAGTTCTTCGTGGACCAGATCGGCGACCTCAGCCAGCACCTGCTGCCCGGCTCCGCCCTGGGGAACGACTAGCCGACTGGCGGCGCCCGCGTTCAGGCAGCGCGGCGCTGCCTGACCAGGTGCGCGCCCGCGGCCAGCAGGAGCGACGCGAGCAGGACCAGCACCGGAGACGGGGCAGCGGGAACCGTCGCGCAGGCCACCGTCCGGCTGGCGTCGGCCTGCAGGTCTACCGCCGGATCCCGGGCGTCGTGCGACGTATCTGCCGCGCGCGGGCCGTCGGCCTCGCGAATGGTGCCGCCGCTGATCGCGTTGGCGGGAATGCCGACCCCGTCCACGTCACAGTCGCCGTCCTGCACCGTGTATGTGAAGTAGATCACGCCGTCGAGCGCCTGGACGTCGGGACGATACCGCGCCTCCCGCATCTCTTCGCCGATGCGGTGCGTCAACACGGGCGACCCGCTCACGGCGACGGCCTTGTGGAACCGGGCGTACCAGTAGATCTCGTCGCCGGGACGGTAGACGCCCCCGTCCGGCACGAAGAACGAGCTGAGCCCGATGCCGTCGATGACCGGCGCCGCGCCGGCGGAGCGGCCGTCGACGGCATAGGTGGTGGGCGCGAACCCGCGCAGGTCGATTTCGCTGCCGGCCAGCGACACCCTTGCCATGCGCACTTCGGAGGCGGCTGCGGCGTCGCCGCTGCGCACCGTGTAGAAGAACTGGGCGCGGCTGCCGTTCTGGTAGATGCGGCCTTCGACCTGCCGGGTGCTCTCGCCGAGGACCAGCTCCAGCACCGGATTGCCGCCTCCGGGCGGAACCCGCATGGTGGGAACGATCCGGGCGCGTATCACGTCGCCGCGGTGCCACGTGGCTCCGTCGCGAGCCGGGTCGAACCGGATCTCCGATATCTGTCCCGCCGCCGGATGCGCGGCGAACCCCCCAGCCAGCGCCAGCAGCGCCAGGCAACAGAAGACACGTCCGAACTGTCGCATCACCTTCCCCTGATTTCAAGATGTCCCCGTGCCGCCAGCACGCCTGCTTCATGGCGCGGGGGCCAGGATGGCCAGCACCAGCAGGCGTCCGGCGCCGGTGTTCCGGATGCCGTGGGGCACGCCGTCCGGGGCAACGAGCAGCATGCCTGCCTGCATCGGCACCGTGTCGCCGTCGAGCAGGAAGAGCCCGGCGCCCTCGATTACCTGATACAGCTTGTCCATGCCCGCGTGCGCGTGCAGCGCATGCTCCTGTCCCGGCTCGAACGCGTTCAGCCCGACCAGCATCCGCTCGGAGCGGAACAGCGTGGCCTTGCCCATCTTGTCCGCGCGGTACACGGCATGGTCCTGCGGACGGATTGCAGTCGGATGTTCCATGCGCTGATCGTAAACCGCGGGCTTCTCAGGCGTCCGGACCGTCGGGGCAGTCGGTCCCGCAGCTCCAGCACGCGCCGAACTGTCCCTCGTTGACTTCCCGGCAACGCGGACACGTCCAGCCTGGCTGTGGCGTGTCCGCGGACTGAATTGCCTCGTCAACCAACCGCTGTGCTTCCGCGAGCCGCGCAGGATCGTCCACCCACAGCTCGGGCCACGCCTCGGTCGGCGGAAGCTCCCCGGCTGCCCCGGAGCGGAACTCACCCTGGATGCGGCACTCGATGCCGTGCATCTCCAGGATGTGCTTGAAGTTCGCGACCTGGGCCAGCACCGGCGCGCTGTAGACCCTCATATGCCGCCGGCACGTCAGGGCAGGCTGAGCGCCACCAGCTCGGCCGTGTTGGCGGAGCCGGTCGCCACGACGACGTACTGCTTGCCCTCGTGCATGTACGTCATCGGCGCCGCGGCAGAACGCCCGTCGAGCAGGAAGGTGCGCAGGTGCGAGCCGTCCTCCTTGTCGAAGGCGTACAGCAACTGCCGGTCCGCTTCCTCGTCGCCCCAGCGGTCGGGGGTGCGGCCCTTCGTCATCGTGCCGAAGACCAGCGACTTCGTGACGAGGACGCTCGTGGTCATCGACTCGTTGCCGAGCGGTGGCAGGTCGAGGCCCTGCAGCAGCGGATGGTTGCGCGGGCCGTTCCCCATGGCGGATTGCCACACGATGTCGCCGCGGCTCATGTCGATGGCCGTCATGCGCGAGTACGGCGGCTTGAACAGCGGCAGGCCCTCCAGCGTCATCGACTCGGCGATGCCGCGCTGGCGGTCCTGCACGTAGCCCAGGTTGGTCTGGGCCGGATTGCCGGGTAGCAGGCGGTACATCGTCGCGCCCGTCCGCGACGGCACGTACAACATCGACGTCTCGGGATCGAAGCCGGCGCCGCCCCAGTTGTTGCCGCCCAGCAAGCCGGGCAGAAAGATGGTTCCCTTCTCCGACGGCGGCGTGAACAGCGGCCCGTACTCGAACTGCTGCAGCCGCTCCAGGGCCATCTCGCGCAATGCCGGCGTGAAGTCCAGCAGCGTGTCCTCGGTGGTCCCCTGGATGTCGAACGGCGGCGGTTTGGTGGGGAAGGGCTGCGTCGGCGCGGTCCGTTCACCCGGTACGGTCGACTGGGGCACCGGGCGCTCCTCGATCGGCCATACCGGCTCGCCCGTCGCGCGGTCGAAGACATAGGTGAACGCCTGCTTGCTCACCTGGATGACCGCCTTGATCGGCCTGCCGTCCACGGTGATGTCGGCCAGGATCGGCCGCTGGGCGAAGTCGTAGTCCCAGATGCCGTGGTGCACCGCCTGGAAGTGCCAGATCCGCTCGCCGGTCTTCGCATCGACGCACACCAGACTTTCCGCATACAGGTTGTCGCCAGGCCGGTTGCCGCCGTACTCGTTGTGGGTCGGCGTGGAGGTCGGCAGGTACACGTAGTCGAGCTCCGGGTCGTACGCCATCCCGTTCCAGACGTTGGCGTTGCCCGTGTACTCCGCCGAGCCGTTCAGCCAGGTCTCGTAGCCCGCTTCGTACTCCTTCGGGATCGTGTGGAACGTCCAGAGCTTCCTGCCCGTGCGCACGTCGTACGCCTGCACGTCGCCCGGCGGCATCTCCTTCGTGCGAAAGCCGTCGGCAATGGCGTTGCCGACGACGACCACGTCGCCGGCTATCAAGGCGCGCCGCGCCGCGAAGTTCGTGCCCCGCACCGCATCGCGAATGCCGACCATGATGTCCACACTGCCGTCGACGCCGAAGTCCGGATCCGGTTCGCCCGTCTGCAGATCGATCGACACCAGGCGCGCATCGTTCGTGCCCAGCAGCAGGCGCTGCTCGGTGCCGTCGGTCCAGTAGGCCAGACCGCGGTGGAGGAAGCCGACATTCGCCGGCCGTCCCGCGGTGTACGCCTTGGGGTCGTGCACCCATTGCGTTTCGCCGGTCGCGGGATCCAGCGCGGAAACCAGCCCGAGCGGCGTCACCGTGTAGAGCAGACCGTCGATCAGGAGCGGCGTGTCCTC
Organism: Vicinamibacterales bacterium; assembly: GCA_965207665.1. Classification (GTDB taxonomy): domain Bacteria; phylum Acidobacteriota; class Vicinamibacteria; order Vicinamibacterales; family UBA8438; genus JAAXGX01. The sequence goes on along the minus strand of CBDBMV010000001.1, from coordinate 136,148 downwards.
GTAGCGCCCGCCGCGCCAGGCCGGGTTGGACGCCTGCAGCTCCTGGTCGGCGGTCGGCCAGCGCCACGCCACCTCCAGATCGCCGACGTTGTCCTTCGTGATCTGGTCTAGCGGCGAGTACTTCATGCCCTCGCGGTTGCCCGCATAGTTCGGCCATTCGCCATCGTGCGTGCCGCGCTGTGCGTGCGCCGGCGCCGCCAGCAATCCGGCCGCGGCGATGACGGCTGCCAGCGCCCCGACATAACTTCCCGCTCGCTGTGCTCGCAACGCTCCTCCTCGTGGGTCCACGCAGTATGTTAACCGTTTGGTGCTGCGCCCCATCTAGTCGACAGCCCGCCGGCAGGCGTCCGCGAAGCCCTGCTCGCACGCGCGCTGGTAGAGCTGCGGCGGCGGCAGGCCGGGGGGCAGCGGCCGGCGTCCGTCCCTGACCACGATCCGGTAGTCGGCCAGCGTGGGCGCCGTGCGCGCGGGACCGTCCGGTCCGATTTCATCCAGGTTCGCACAGGCCGGTTCGAAGCCGTTGTCGCAGCCGCGCCGGAACGCCCTGTCCGCCTGCTCCGGCCGGCGCTCCGGCTGCAGCAGGACGCCGTACTCGTTGCACGCCCAGCCGGAGCCGTTGTTGCAGAAGCCGGAAACGAGCACGGCGTAATGCCGGCAGCCGTTCGGCAGGTCGTCGGCGCACGCCCGCTGCCAGAACGTCACTTCGGCGCCGCGGTGCGCGTCGCCCACGCCGCCGGCCGCGCTCAGCAGGATGAATACGACGGTCCATGCGCCGACGTACGCCAGGTTGCGCGTCCGTCCGACCAGGCCGCGCAGAAGCGCTCCCGGATCGATGCGCCGCGCCGGGGCCGAGCGGCATGCGCGGTCGATGAGCTGAATGAGCAGGTTCATCACCGGCACGGCCAGCAGCTTGTCGTAGAACCGCGGGTGCCCGTAGGCGCCGAGCACGCCGTACAGCACGATTACTCCCAGCCCGTACAGCACGCCGAATGCAAGCCGCCCGAGCTCGCTGCGCGGGGCGGTCGACGGATCGGTGAACAGCAGGTGCATGCCGAGGAAGACGGCGATCGGGATGTAGGCGTCGATGAAGTAGTACGTGCCGGCCGCGGCGAAGTAGAGCAGGCCGAACACGTACACCGTCGCCACCGCCGCCAGGGTCATCCCGGCCACGCCGAACAGGACCTGGCCGGGCAGGCTGACCAGGAAGATGAACAGGTAGATCTGCGGCGCGCGGTTGAGCGTGGTGGCGATCTCCTGGCCCCAGGTGAGATCGGTGGCGCCGGTCAGGATCAGCCCCAGCGAGAACAGCCCCAGCGGGAACGACGACGGATTGAAGATGTGGACCCTGCGGCCGTCCTTCTCCCAGCGGATCAGGTCCTTCGCCGCGAACCCCAGCGCGATCAGCAGGAACTGGAAGTAGAACCAGTCCGGCTTGAACCAGAGGAACAGGTTGATGCTGAAGATGACCGGTACCGGTCCGAAACCCAGCGTGCAGGAGCCCCGCCGCGTCCACGACAGCAGCAGGTCGAACGCATAGGCGAACAGCAACTGGGCCAGCAGCAGGTGCGCGGAGTCGTACACCTCGCGCCAGTACCAGCCCCAGTAAAGGAGGATCGACCCCTGCGCGCACGCCTGCACGTAGTGCTGCGGGCGGAGCGCCACCTGTAGCTTGACCGCCGGCCGGAGCCGGGCCAGCAGCGCGTTCCATCCGGCCAGCGCCAGCGCCGCCGCCAGGAGGGTCCAGCGCAGCGCAGGATTGCCCGCGACATCCGGCAGCAGGCTCAGCGCACCGAGCGCCGCGGTGAACGCCAGCGGGAGGACGCTTGCAGGAGCCCGCGCGACGGTTCCCATTCAGTAGCCTTGGATGGGGTTGTGCGGCAAACCCCTGGCGAGCGCTAGTTGGCGGCGATGCAGTAGAGATACTGCCCGCCGCGCAGGTACAGCTCGCCGTCCACGGCGGCCGGGGAGGCGTCGAAGCCGTCGTCAAGCATGTTGACCGCCAGCAGCTCGAACTCGGGGCCGGCCGCGACCACGACGGTGGTGCCGTCGCGGCTGGGGATATAGATCCGCCCGCCCGCGGCAACCGGTGAAGCGTAAAGACTCCGGATGCCGGACAGCCGCTCCGGCCCGTACAGCAGCCGGCCGCTCCGCGCGTCGTACGCCGACAGGATGCCGTTGTTGCCCTTGGTGAAGTACAGGATGCCGTCATGCAGCAGCGGCGACGGCACGTAGGGCGTGTCGCGATCCAGCGACCAGGCCACCGCGCCGCTTCCCGTGATGTCGCCCGCCGCCTCGTCGAAGCGTACGGCCTCGAGCCGGTTCCCGCGGAAGCCGCTCATCAAGTAGACCATGCCCTCTGCGGCAACCGGGCTGGGAATGGCGTTGGTCGTGGCGCCCTCGCCGTCCCAGAGCAGCTCGCCGGTCTCGAAGTCATAGCTCCGGACGCGGTCGGTGGCGTTGGTGACTACCTGCTTGCGGCCGCCGTTCTCCACCACCAGCGGTGTCGCCCAAGAGGTCATCTCGTCGCGGTCGGTGCGCCACCGCTCGCGGCCGGTGCGCTTGTCGAGCGCGGCGATGAACGACTGTCCCTGGTGATCCCAGTTGACGACGATCGTGTCGTCGTGGAGAGTCGGCGACGCGCCCTCTCCGAACCCCATCCGGATTTCCATGTCGCCGAAGTCGCGGTCCCACAGCGGCTGTCCGTCCATGTCCAGGCAGTACAGTCCGGCCGAGCCGAAGAAGGCGCACAGCACCTCTCCGTCGGTCACCGCCGACGGCGAGGCCCAGCTTCCGGTCTGGTGCCTGCCCTCGTGCGGCGTCCCTTCGCTCACGACGCGTTCCCAGGCGATTTCGCCCGTGCGCCGTTCGACGGCAAGCACGGTGTAGCGCAGCGTCTGCGTGGCGCCCTCGGTGCCCACGATGCGCCGGGTCAGCCGCGTGAACAGGCCTTCCCGCGCCCCGCTGTCGCCGGCCGGGACGGCCGTCGACACGAATACGTGGTCGCCCCAGACGATCGGCGTCGCGGAGCCGTTGCCGGGGATCTCGATCTTCCAGCGGACGTTCCGCGTCTCGCTCCATTCCACCGGCGGGTCGGCCGCCGGCGCTGCGCCCGTGGCGAGCGGCCCGCGCCACTGCGGCCACCCGTCGTCCGACGCTGCCATGTCCCTGGCGCCAATACCCGTGATCACGCACGCCGCCGCCAGCGCCGCGCCCGCAATCAACCTCCGTCCGTTTCCCGCTGCCCGCCGTCTGCGCTTCATGCCCATCTCCAATACCCTGGCAGCCCGTGATGAAAGCCCCGCTGCCGAGCCTCCCGGCGTTGACCGTACAAGTGAATTCTGACAAAGTTTGATGCGGGCTGCTAAGCCCACGAGGAGGAAGCAGGATGATCGAGCGTAGTGTGCCCGTCGTTGCCGTACTAGCCGCGCTGCTGGCCGGCGCGCCTGCGGCGGCCGCCGCGCAGGCGGAAGCCGGCGGCGCCGAGGTCACGTTCACGAAGGACATCGTCCCGATTTTCCAGCGTTCCTGCCAGGTGTGCCACCGCCAGAGCGAGATGGCCCCGATGTCGCTGGTCACCTACCAGGAGGTGCGTCCCTGGGCGCGGTCGATCAAGAACCGGGTGGTGAACCGCGAGATGCCGCCCTGGCACATCGACAAGAACATCGGCATCCAGAATTTCAAGGACGATCCGTCTCTGAGTGATGAGGAGATCGCGATGGTGGCGGCGTGGGTCGACAACGGCGCGCCGCTGGGCGACCCCGCCGACATGCCGCCGCCGGTGGACTTCCCGGATGCGTCGGAGTGGCAGATCGGCGAGCCGGACCTGGTCGTGCAGTATCCCACCTACGAGATGCCCGCGGAAGGGCCCGACCTGTTCGGCGCCATGTACACCGAGTTGGATCTCGACGAGGACCGCTACATCCGCGCCATTCAAACCCGGCCGGCGGACGATCCGTCCCGCCGGGTGGTGCACCATGCCCTCTCGTTCGCCGTGCATCCGGACGAGGAGCAGATGCGCATCGCGGGCGACGACGACGTGCCGGCGGCGCAGTTCCTCGTGGAATACGCGTCCGGCAAGAACGGGGAGGTCTATCCCGACGATTCCGGCCTGTTGCTGGAGGCCGGGCGCAAACTGCGCCTCGATTACCACCTCCACTCGATCGGGGAGGAGGTCGACGCGGTGGTCGAGCTCGGCCTGGTGTTCCACCCGAAGGGACACGTGCCCGAGCACGTCCGCTGGTCCAAGCAGCTCGGGATCAACAACCGTTTGCTGGACATCCCGCCCGGCAAGGTCGTGCGCACCGACAGCTACGCGGTGCTGGCGAAGGCGGCGCGCCTCACGGCGTTCCAGCCGCACATGCACATGCTGGGCACCTACCAGTGCCTGGAGCTCATCTACCCCTGGCCCGGTTGGACGGCGCAGACCGAGACGGTGAGCTGCGCCAACTTCGACTACAACTGGCACCTCGTCTACAACTACGAGGACGACGTGGCGCCGATCGTGCCGGCCGGCACTATCCTGCACATCATCAGTTGGCACGACAACACCGAAGGCAACCGCGGCAACCCGGACCCGCGGAACTGGACCGGCGACGGCGGCCGCACCATCGACGAGATGGGGTTCGCCTGGATCGGGTGGTACGACCTGACCGACGAAGAGTATGAAGCGGAGCTCGCCGCCCGGAAGGCCCGCCAGGAAGCCACCACCAATCAGCAGCAGTAGCTGCCGACACGTCGCCGCTCATTGGCCGCGGCGGTTGGTGAGGCCGGCTCCGGGCGTAGTGCGATTTCCCACGTTTTTGAAGCTGGTACCACAAGGTGGTACTATCCCCGGCATGTCTGCACAAACTTGCTGCCGGAGAGTGCCGCGTACGCTCTCGCGTATTGCTAACGCGGCAGTGTTCCTGCTGCTGTTCCCCCTTGCCGCTGCCGCGCAGGACGGCCGGATCGCCGGAACGGTCGCCGACGAGACCGGCGGCGTGCTGCCCGGCGTGACCGTTGCGGCCGCGAGCCCCGTGCTGGCCGGCGACATACGCGTGGCGGTGACCGGCGGTGACGGGGGTTACGTATTCGAGGCGTTGCCGCCGGGCGGGTACACGCTCACGTTCACGCTGCCGGGCTTCGAGGAATTGGAGCGCACCGTCGAGCTGGCGCCCGGGTCCGCGCCGACGGTCGACGTCAGGCTGCGCCTGGGCGGGCTGTTCGAGGAAGTCACGGTGGCGGTGACGGGGACCGCCATCGAAGCGCCCGCGATCAACATGCCCCACGCGGTGGCGGTGGTCAGCCGCGCCACCATCGAGCAGCAGGGGTCCACCCAGCTCGTGGATCTCTTCAAGAACCTCAGCGTCAGCCACGGCGTGGTCGGCGAGCGGAACAGTTGGTATAACTCCAACCAGCCCTCGACGCTCACCGAGAACGTGGCCAACGTCAACCTGCGCGGCCTCGGCGCGTCGCGGACGCTCGTGCTGATCAACGGCCGCCGCCACGTGCCGGTTCCCGCGCGTCTCATCGGCGGGCGGTTCGTCGACGTGAACACGATCCCGGCCATCGCGGTCGGCCGGCTCGAGGTGTTGAAAGAGGGCTCCGCGGCGATCTACGGCTCGGACGCGGTGGGCGGCGTCGCCAACTTCGTGACGCGCCACGATTTCCGGGGCTTCGAGTTCAACGTCTCGCACGACTACTTCGACAGCGCGGGCGACACCACCGTCGCCGGCATCTGGGGCGGCCGGATCGGCGCCTCCAGCCTGGTGGTCGCCGCGGAAACGGTCGGCCGCCAGGAGCTGCAGATGGCGGATCGGCCCTGGAGCCTCGACCGGCTGAGCACGCACGTCGGCGGGAACCGCGCCGGCTGGTCGAGCCTCGGTAATCCCGGGACATTTGCCGTCGGGGCCCCGGTGCCCTGGACTGCCGACGTCTTCGATCCCCGCTGCACGGAGTTCGGCGGCCAGGACGAAGGCTGGACGTGCCGCTTCCGCTACGCGCCGTACGACAACCTGATCGACGAGCAGCGGCAGACCCGCGCCTTCGTCGAGCTCAACGGCCCCGTGAACGAGCGGACCAACTACCACATCGAGGGCCTTTTCGCGGACGCCGTGATTCCGAACTGGTACACGACGCCTTCGTACCCGCCCTTCCCGCTGACCAGCACCACCATCATGGAAGTGGCGCCCGGCCACCCGGGACGGCAGGCGTTCTGCGGCAACTACGCGGGTGACGGCAAGGCGGACCCCGGCGGCGCCTGCGCCGGTGGCGATCCCTGGTACTTCAACGGCCGGCCGTACGGGAACTCGGGCCCCGGACGCAGACTGCGGCGGGAGTCCCGGACGGCGCGACTGGCGGGTTCGGTGGACGGCGACTTCATGATCGGGAGCCGGGATGCGCACTGGGACGTCGGCCTCTCCTACTCCCGGGCGCGGGGCAACCTGAATCTGCCGGCGGTCTACACCGATCGGGTATTCCGCGCCTTCCGCGGCTTCGGCGGGCCGGACTGCGGCGTCGGCGTGGTGGCTGATCGAACCTCGCCCGCGGGCATGGCGCTCGGGCCGCTTGGCGGCGCGGTGGCCGGCCAGGGCGGCTGCATGTACTACAACCCGTTCAGCAACGCGATCCAATACTCGGATCAACCGGGCTCGGCGTTCGAGAACGCGGCCAACCCCGACTTCGTCCCCGGCCTGGCGAACCAGGACCAGTTGAGGATGTGGCTCAACGAGGAAGTGGACCTGGTCAGCACGACCGACCTGCTCGTGGCGGACGCCACGGTCAGCGGCAACCTGGTCGAGAACGTGGCCGACTTCGCCGTGGGCTACCAGTTCCGCTCCATGCGCGCCGACGGCAATCCGAACGATCCCGGCGACGTGACGGTAAACCCGTGCCCGGTGGCGGGCGACTTGGGCTGCTCGGCGGGCGACCGCTTCGGCCCCTATCTGTTTACCAATGTCCACCGCCCCTATGCCGCGGACCAGCAGGTGCAGCGGTTCTTCGGCGAGCTGGCGCTGAGCATCGGCCCCCGGGTCCAGACGCAGATCGCCGCGAACTACGAGTTCTACAACGTCGCCGGCCGCCACGTCAGCAGCTTCGACCCGAAGTTCGGCGGACGCCTGCAGATCGCCGAGAACCTGCACTATTCCCTGGCCCTGCGCGGATCGGTGCAGACCACGTTCCGGACGCCGTCGCTCGACGATCTGAACCCGAGCCCGCTGACGACGCTCGAGTGGATCTCGGAGACGGGCGCCTACCAGGCGGTGGACCGTTTCGGACGCCCCGACCTGCTGCCCGAACAGGCATTCACCTACAACCTCGGGGCCGTGCTGTTCCTTGAGGGCGGCGTCGAGGCGACGGTGGACTACTGGAGCTACGACTTCGACAACGTGATTGGCTCGATGCCCTACGATGCGGTCACCAGCCTCTACAACAGCGACGATCCGGCGACCCGGCAGGCCCTGTCGCCGTTCATCGTCTGTCCGGGCGGCCGGGCGTCGGACCTGGCGCCGGAGGATCGCTGCCCCGCCGTGAATCTGGAGCGCGTCCAGATCGACCTCGTGAACTGGCCGGGGCTCAAGACCTCCGGGATCGACACGCATTTCGCCACGCGGTTCGACGCCGGGCCGGGACAGTTTTCGCTCGCCTGGGACGCCACCGGCACGCTGGAGTACGACACGAAAGCCCTGCTGCTCGAGGGAACGGACCTGACGCTCTACGCCGAGCGGAGCACGGCCGGCTACCTCAACTTCGCCCACCCGATCGCGGTGCCGCTCCCTCGCTGGAAGAGCCGCTGGTCGGTCAACTACACGTGGAATACGTTCACCCTCGCGAACTACGTGAGCTACATCTCTGCCTACGAGGACAGGGGCCTCGGCACCACCGTGCCCCGTATCGACCCGTTCCACACCTGGGACGCGAGCTTCCTGTGGCGCTTTCCGGCCAGCGGGATCGACGTCACGCTCTACGGGATGAACCTGACCGGCGTCGTGCCGCCGTGGGTCAACGTCGAGCAGGCGTACGATGGCTTCACGCATGACGCGAAGGGTCGCCGCTTCAAGGTGGCGCTGACCTACCGCTTCGGCGGCTGACGGCAACGCCGTCCTCGGCGTAGAATCGCTTGTTGCACGCGTTGAACAGGGAGGCGTGAGCCATGCCAGCGATCCGCCGGGTCTTCATTCTCGCACTGCTCGCGGCGCTGGCGGCGACGCCTGCCGCCGCGGAGGTCATCCGCCTCGACATCACGTCGCGCCAGATGCTCGACGTCGACGTGCCGGGCGGCGTCGGCCCGTACGAACGCCTGCGCGGCCGGGTGGTGTACGCGCTCGATCCCGATCTGGAGGCGAACGCGCGCATCGTCGATCTCGCCGCGGCCGCGCCGAACGAGGACGGGCGCGTCGAGTTCTACGCCGACATCGAGATCCTCGCGCCCGTGGATCGCAGCCGAGCCCGGCCGACCCTGCTGTACGAGGTCAACAACCGCGGGCGGTGGCTCTGGGGCGCCGATCCCTTCCTGCTGAGCAGGGGATACGTAGCGGTCGCGAGTGGATGGATCGCCGAGGTGCCGGTGTCGCGCGACCTGCTGCGGCTCGAGGCGCCCGTCGCCAACGACGACAACGGCGTGAACGTCGTCGGCGCGGTGCGCGCCGAATTCGTCACCGACGCGCCGGCCGAGCGCCTGCGGGTGTCCAACCAGCTCAGCTACGAGCCGGTCGCCGCCAGCGTGCCGGAGGCGACGCTCACCCGCCGACTGAGAGAGAGAGACGCGCCGGAGCCGATTGCGCGCGACCGCTGGCGGCTGCTGGTGACTGAGCCGCCGCGCGAGGAGGGCAGCGGCCTGGTGGAGCTGCAGGTCGAGCTCGATGGCGGCTTCGAGCCCGGCTTCATCTACGAGGTGATATACGAGGCGCGCGGCTCCGTCGTGCAGGGCACCGGCTTCGCGGCCATCCGCGACCTGGTGTCGCTGCTGAAGCACGACACCTCGGCGCTCAACCCGTTGCGCGGCGCCGACGGACAACCGCTGGCCAGGCGGGTGATCGGTGCGGGCCTGTCGCAGAGCGGTCGGGCGCTGCGGATGTTCCTCCACGAAGGGTTCAACGCGGACGAGCAGGGCCGGCAGGTGTTCGACGGCGTGATGCCTGTCATCGCCGGGGGCGGGCAGGGGTTCTTCAACCACCGCTTCGCATCTCCCACGCGTACGAATTCGCAACACACCGGACACCTGTACCCCGCCGACGTATTCCCGTTCACGTACGGCGACGAGACCGATCCCTTCACCGGCCGCAGCGACGGCCTCCTGCGCCGCGCGCGGGCCTCGGGGACCCTGCCCAGGGTCATGCACCTCGACAGCGCGTCGGAGTACTGGCACCGGAGCGGCTCGCTGGTGGTGACCGACCCGGCCGGAGAGCGGGACAGCGAGATACCGCCGGAGGCGCGCGTGTACGTCTTCGGCGGCACGCAGCACGGCCCGGCCGCGCGCCCGCACGACCGCGGTCAACTGCCGCCGAGCCCGACGCCGTTCCGGCCGTTCCAGCAGGCGCTGTTCCTGGCCATGGATCGTTGGATTACGGACGGGACGCCGCCGCCGCCGAGCGTCCATCCGCGGATCGCCGACGGCACGCTGGTGGCGTGGCAGGAGGAGCCGTCAGGCTGGATCCCGCTGCCGAACGTGCGCTATCCCACGGTCATCCAGCAGCCTGAGCTGCTGGACTACGGTAAGGACTTCGCGAAGCACCGCCGGATCGAGCGGCAGCCGCCGCTGCGCACCGGCAAGCAGTACGGCGTGCGGGTGCCGGCGCTCGACGCGGACAACAACGAGCGGGGCGCGTTGCAGATGCCGTCGGTGGCGGTCCCGCTGGCCACCTTCACGGGTTGGAACCTGCGCAACCCCGCCAGCGGCGCGCCCGACGCGCTGGTGCGGCTCACCGGCGGCCGCATCCCGTTCCCGCGCACCGCCGCGGACCGCGAGCGCAACGGCGACCCGCGGCGTGCGGTGACGGAGCGCTACGGCAGCTTCGAGGATTACCTGGAGCAGTACATGGCCGCGGCGGAAAAGCTCGTGGCTGCCGGCTACCTGGTCGAGGAGCACATGGACGAGCTGGAGGCGCAGGCGCGCTCGGCCCGCCCGCTGTTCGGGGGAGGCAAACAGTGACGCAACATGCTTGTGGCGCGGTGCCGGCGGTCGCAGCGATCCTGGCAGTGGTATTGACGCTGCCGGCGTCAGCGGCGGGTCAGGACCTGCCGCGCACGCCGTGGGGAGACCCGGATCTGCAGGGCATCTGGTCGAACACGACCACGACGCCGCTCCAGCGGCCCGAGGAGCTGGCGGGGCGGACGACGCTGACCGACGAGGAGCGCGCCGAGCGCGACGCGGAGCGTGCCCGCAACGCCGACCGGCCGCCGCCGCCGGGACAGACGGGCGCCTACAACAGCTTCTGGTTCGAGCGGGGCTTCATGGGGGAGCAGACCTCGCTCGTCGTCGACCCGCCGAGCGGGCTGCTGCCGCCGCTGACGCCGCCGGCAGCGGCGCGCGCCGACGCCATTTACGCCGTGCGCTACAGCGACCAGCGCGACTGGACGACCGACTTCCATCTCTATGATCGGTGCCTCACGCGCGGGCTGCCCGGCGGCATGATGCCGGGCTTCTACAACCACAACTACAACATCATGCAGACGCCGGACCACGTCGTCATCCAGGTGGAGATGATCCACGACTCGCGCATCATCCCGCTGGACGGCCGCCCGCCCCCGGACCCGTCGATCCAGCAGTGGCTCGGCAGCTCCCGCGGCCGGTGGGAGGGCGACACGCTGGTGGTGGAGACGACCAACCTGAGCGCCAAGGCCGACGAGCAGCGGGTGGAGATGGCGAACGTCGTCTTCGGGATCAGCGAGCACGCGCGCATCGTCGAGCGCTTCACGCGCGTCGACGCGCAGACGATCGACTACCGGATCACGGTCGTGGATCCGACGGTCTACCAGTCGGAGTGGACGGCGGCGATACCGATGGTCGCGATCGAGGGACCGTTGTTCGAGTACGCCTGCCACGAGGGCAACTACGCGCTGCGCAACATGCTCAGCGGCGCACGCGCGGACGAAGCGGCGGCCGCAGCCGCGGCGGGAGGGAAGTGACGCGCGCTGCGGCGGTCGAGTCGTTGCGCGCCGGTGCGGTCGCCGCTGCGGTGCTGCTGGCGGCTGCTCCGGCCACCCGGGCGCAGCCGCCCGCGGTGGCCGAGCCCCTGCCGTTCGTCCCGCACACGATCGCCACCGGGCTGGGGGGTGCGTACCAGGCCGTCGCGGCCGACCTGAACGCCGACGGCCGGCCGGACGTCATCGCGCTCTCCACCCGGCTGCCGGAGCTGGTCTGGTACGAGAACCCCGGCTGGGAGCGGCACGTGATCGCCGGCGGGCTGACGCGGATGATCAACGTGGCAGCCCACGACATCGACGATGACGGCATCCCGGAGCTGGCGCTCGCGCACGAGTTCTCGAGCACGTACGCCGACAGCGTGGGGATCGTCTCGCTGCTCACCCACCGCGGCGACCCGCGGGAGATGTGGTCGATGCGCGAGATCGACCGCGTGCCCACGACCCATCGGCTGCGGTGGGCCGACGCCGACGGCAGCGGCGCGAAGGTGCTCGTCAGCGCACCGCTGATCGGGGACGAGTCGCTGCGGCCCGAGTTCCACGACACCCTGTCGCTCCTGTGGTACCGGCCGGACGACTGGGAACGGCGGACGATGACGGACGCCGAGCGGGGCGTCGTGCACGGGATCGGCGTCGGCCCCTGGGGCGAGCCCGGCCACGACGCCGTGCTGAGCGCGAGCTTCCTGGGCGTCCACGTTCACGAGTTCGCGGACGGCGGCTGGACCCGAACGCACGTGACCGCGGGCGATCCGAGCGACTGGCCCGCGAGCGGCGCCAGCGAGGCGCAGGCAGGCCGGCTCGGGGCGGAGCGCTTCGTGGCGACGATCGAGCCGTGGCACGGGCACCAGGTGGTCGTCTATCGGCAGGCGTCGGACTCCGGCGGCGGGGCGTGGTCGCGCCACGTCCTCGACCCGTCGATCGAGGATGGCCATACCGTGGTGGTGGGCGACCTCGATGGCGACGGGCGCGACGAGATCGTCGCCGGCGAGCGACGCGGCCGGCAGAGCGTTTACCTGTACCGCATGGGCGCGGACCAGGCGGGCTGGTCGCGGCAGGTGCTCGACGACGGCGACATGGGCGCGGGCGGGTGCGCGATCGCCGATCTGAACCTCGACGGTCGGCCGGACGTCATCTGCGCCGGCAGCCGCACGGCCAACCTGAAGTGGTACGAGAACGCCGGCCGGTAGACAGGCGCGCACAGCGCGCCTCGGCGGGAGTTCGGGGCGCAGCCCCGTCTGATTGATGCGGCGCAGCGGGCTGGGGCTGGCGGCCGTCCTGGCCGGGACGGTCGCGGCAGGGACGGTGCACGCGCAGCCGCCGCCGGGCGCCGGCCCGCAGCCCGCCGTCCTGGTCGGGGGACGGACCATCCAGGGTCCGCCGCCGCCGGCTCCCCCCGAGGTCATCCGTCGGGACGCGGCCGGCCGGGCGACTGTTCGGGCCGTTGAGCTCGCCCGGCCCCTCGTGGTCGACGGACGGCTCGACGAGGCGGTCTACGCCGAGGTCCCGCCGTTCAGCGGCTTCATCCAGCAGCTTCCCGACGAAGGCGAGCCGGCGAGCGAGCGGACCGAGGCGTGGGTCTTCTACGACGGCGAGCACGTCTACGTCGCCGCCCGGATGTGGGAGTCGGTGCCCGAGGCGCAGTGGATCGCCAATACGCTGCGCCGCGATTCTTCCCAGATCCTCGACAACGACCGTTTGCAGGTGGCGTTCGACACGTTCTACGACCGCCGCAACGGGGTGTCGTTCATGGTGACCCCGATCGGCGGATTCTTCGACTACGAGATCAGCGACGAGGGGAGCCCGAACCGGGACTGGAACCCGGTATGGGACGTCGCGGTCGGCCGGTTCGACGGGGGCTGGACGGCCGAGATGCGCATCCCGTTCAAGTCCCTGCGCTACCGCCCCGGCGGGGAGCAGATCTGGGGCCTGCAAATGGGCCGGCGCATCCGGCGCCTCAACGAGGCCTCGCATCTGACGGCGGTCCCGATTTCCGTCGGGGCCGGCATGTTCCGGTTGTCCTATGCCGCTACGCTGGTCGGCATCGAGGTGCCGCCGAGCATCACGCGGCTCGACCTCAAGCCGTACGGGATCGGCACGTCGGCGACGGACCTGACCGCGGACCCGGCCTATGCGAACCGTCTCGGCGGGGACTGGGGATTGGACGCCAAGTGGGGCGTGACGCAGAACCTGACGGCGGACCTCACGTACAACACAGACTTCGCGCAGGTCGAGGTGGACGAGCAGCAGGTGAACCTGACGCGGTTCAACCTGTTCTTTCCCGAGAAGCGGGAGTTCTTTCTGGAGGGCCGGGGAATCTTCGACTTCGGCAGCGGCGCGAACGTGCTGGGCGGCAACGACGAGGGCGGGGGACGCGTCTCGGGCCCCGGGAGCGAGCGGCCGGCCGACGTGCCGACGCTCTTCTTCAGCCGGCGCATCGGCCTCGAGGGCGGCCAGACCGTGCCGATCCGGGGCGGAGGCCGGCTGACCGGCAAGGTCGGCGCGTTCACCGTCGGCGCGCTGAACATGCAGGCGGGTGACGCGGCCAGCGTCGGCGCGCGGGCCACCAACTTCACCGTAGTGCGACTGAAGCGCGACATCCTGCGCCGCAGCCGGGTCGGCGGGATGTACACGCGCCGGTCCGTATCGCGCGCCGGTGACGGCGCGAACGAGGCCTACGGCCTCGACGCGGCGTTCTCGTTCCACGACAACGTCACCTTCAACGGCTACTACGCGCGCACCCGCACGCCGGGGCTCGTCGGCGACGATGCGAGCTACCAGGCCGCTTTCACCTATGAAGGCGACCTGTACGCGGTGCAGGTGGATCACCTGCTGGTCGGCGACAACTTCAATCCCGAGGTGGGGTTCATGCGCCGCGACGACTTCCGGCGCACCTTCGCGTCCGCACAGTACAGCCCGCGGCCAGCCATGGAGGCGGTGCGGCAGTTCACCTGGGGCGGCAGTCTGGATTACATCGAGAACGGCGCCGGACAGCTCGAGACGCGCGCGGCGCAGCTCCGGTTCAAGACCGAGTTCGAAAGCAGCGACGAGATCAACGTCGACTTCCTGCGCAGCTACGAGCTGATTGTCGAGCCGTTCGACATCACGCCGGACGTGACCATCCCGGTCGGCGGGTACGGCTTCCGGGACATCTTCCTGTCGTACCTGATGGGGCCGCAGCGCCGGCTGTCCGGGACGGTCTTCGTCCAGCGCGGCGGATTCTACGACGGTGAGCTTACCGCGTTCGGGTACCGGCAGGCGCGGCTGGAGGTGACGCGGAAGCTGACGATCGAGCCTGCCGTCCAGATCAACCGGGTCGAGTTGCCGAACGGTCCCTTCACCGCGACGCTGGCGTCGACGCGCGTTACCCACACGTTCACGCCGCGGATGTTCTTCTCGGGGCTGGTGCAGTACAACTCCACCGCGGCCGCGCTGGGCACGAACCTGCGCTTCCGCTGGGAGTACCAGCCCGGCAGCGAGCTGTTCGTCGTCTACAACGACCAGCGGGACACGGCGCTGCGTCCCGCGCCGCTGCTAGAGACCCGCGCGTTCATCGTCAAGGTCACCCGCCTCTTCCGCTTCTGACCGCAAATCCACGCGGCCCGCGGTGCCGGCGGAGCTGTACCGGCGGGTGTCCGGTTGTTGGTGGTGCGGAAGGGGGGATTTGAACCCCCACGATGTTGCCACCGCCAGCCCCTCAAGCTGGTGCGTCTGCCAGTTCCGCCACTTCCGCACGCGTGTTGCGTGTTGGAGGGTACCGCGCTACCGGGACTCGTCCGGCGTGTCTCCGCCGGCGTCTGCATCGTCCGCTGCGGGCGCCGCGGGCTCGACCGGCGCGGCGTTCTCGACAGGTGCGCCCGGTTCGCCGAGGCCGCTGAGCACCGACCCCGGCTCCCGCTGGCCCATGATCGCGAGCACCATGGCGCCCACCATGAACAGGGTGCCGAGCACGGTGGTGGCGCGCGTCAGCAGCGTCGCTCCGGCGCGGGCGCCGAATGCCGCTTGACTGCCGCTGCCGCCGAATGCGGCGGCGATGTCGCCGCCCTTGCCCTGCTGCAGCAGGACGACCAGCAGCAGGAGGAAGCAGACGAGCACGTATACGCCGGACATCAGGATGCTGAACATGAGCCGCCGATTATACTGCCGCCGCCGCGTTCTGCGCCACGATTTCCGCGAAACTGTCGGGGTCGAGGCCGGCCCCGCCGACCAGCGCGCCGTCGACGTCCGGCTCCGCGGCCAGCGCGCCGGCGTTGCCCGGCTTGACGCTGCCGCCGTAGATGATGCGGCAACCGGCCGCGCTATCCGCATCCAGCGCGCGCGCGATGCGCTGGCGGATATGCGCGTGGGCTTCCTGCGCCTGCGCGGGCAGGGCGTTGCGGCCGGTGCCGATTGCCCAGACCGGCTCGTAGGCCACCACGACCGATCCGGCTCCCCTGGAATCGATGTCGGCCAGAGCGCCTGCGATCTGCCGGTTGAGCACCGGGAACATCTGCCCCGAGTCGCGTTCGTCGAGCGTTTCGCCGACGCATACTATCGGCACGAGCCCGGCGCCGAGCGCGGCGTGCAGCTTGGCGTTGACGGTCGCATCCGTCTCGCCGAACAACTGCCGCCGCTCGGAATGGCCGATGATCACGTAACCGGCTCCCGCCTCCTGCAGCATGCCGGCGCTCACCTCGCCGGTGTACGCCCCCAGGGGCGCGGCGTGCAGATTCTGTCCGGCCACGCCGACCTGGCTGCCGTCGAGCGCCGCGGCGACGGCGTGCAGCGCCGTGAACGGCGGCGCGACGACCACCTCGGCCCCGCGCATCGTTTCCATGCGGGCTCGAAAGGCCGCTGCGTACGCCGTCGCCTCGGCTACGGTCTTGTGCATCTTCCAGTTGGCGGCGACGAAAGGCGTTCTCATGACTTACCTCAAGGACTGCTAGGCGTCCGGCAGGGCGCTGACTCCGGGCAGCGTCCGGCCGGCCAGGAACTCCAGCGACGCGCCGCCGCCGGTTGAAATGTGCGTGATGCGGTCGCGCACGCCCGCCTTGCCGACCGCGGCGACCGAATCGCCGCCCCCTACCACGGTCGTGGCGGCCGTACCGGCGACTGCGCGGGCCATGGCCAACGTGCCCGCGGCGAAGGCATCGATTTCGAACACCCCCAGCGGCCCGTTCCAGACGACCGTGCCGGCCCGGCCGACAATCTCCGCGTACGCCTGCCGCGTGCGCGGCCCGATGTCCACGCCGATCCGGTCCCCGATGGCGGCGTCATCCACGCCGAGCGTAGCGGTTGCCGCCCCTACCTCGATCCGATCGGTCACCACATGGTCCGCGGGCAACCGGAGATCCACTCCCGCGCCGCGCGCGTCCCGCTCCACGCCGGCCGCGGCGTCGAGGAGATCCGGCTCCACCAGGGAGCGCCCGACCGGCAGGCCGCGCCGCTCGAAGAAGGTGTAGGCCATGGCGCCGCCGATGAGCAGCGCGTCGACGCGGCCCAGCAGGTTCTCGATGACATCGAGCTTGCCCGACACCTTGGCGCCGCCGAGCACCGCGACGAACGGCCGCCGCGGGCTGCCCAGCAGCGCGCCGAGGTGCTCCAGTTCGGCGTCCATCAGCAGGCCGGCGCCGGCGTCGCGGACGTGGAGGACGATGCCGGCGGTGGAGGCGTGCGCCCGATGCGCCGCACCGAACGCGTCGTTGACGAACACGTCCGCGAGCGACCCCAGCTCCGCGGCCAGCGCCACGTCGTTGCGCTCTTCACCCGCGTGGAAGCGCAGGTTCTCGAGCAGCGCGACTCCGCCGGGATGCGCCTCGGCGACCGCGTCACGGGCCGGCTCCCCCGTGCAGTCGGCGCCGAAATGCACGGGCCGGCCCAGCAGCTCCGACAGGCGCCGCGCCACCGGGCGCAGGCTGAGGTCCGGCCGCGGCGTTCCCTTCGGACGGCCGAGGTGGGACGCGAGCACGACTGTCGCGCCGCGCTCCAGCGCGTAGCGGACGGTCGGCAGGGCGGCCCTGATGCGGGTGTCGTCGCCGACCGCGCCGCCGGCAAGCGGTACGTTGAAATCGACGCGGATCAGGACCCGCCTGCCCGCCAGCTCCAGATTCCGGATCGACCGCTTGGACACGGCGCAGCGCGTGGGATCGGGGTGCTACAGGCCCTTCTGCCCCAGCAGCTTGATCAGGTCGACGCAGCGGGACGAATAGCCCCATTCATTGTCGTACCACGAGAGGATCTTGACGAAGTTGCCGTCCATCACGCTCGTGTACGCCGCGTCCACGATCGACGAGTGGGGATTGCCGCGGAAGTCGATCGAGACGAGCGGCGCCGACGAGAGGTGCAGGATGCCGTTCAGCCGGCCCGCCTCGGCCGCCGCAAACGCCTCGTTCACCGCCTCCGCGGTCGCCGGCTGCTCCACCTCGGCGACGAGGTCCACGACCGACACGTTCGGGGTCGGAACGCGCATGGCGATGCCGTCGAGCTTGCCCTTCAGCGCGGGCAGCACCTCGCCGACCGCGACGGCGGCGCCGGTCGTGGTGGGGATCATGGACACCCCGGCCGCGCGCGCCCGGCGCAGATCCTTGTGGGGCAGGTCGAGCAGCCGCTGGTCGTTGGTATACGCGTGGACCGTGGTCATCCAGCCGCGGCGGAACCCGAAGCTGTCGTGCAGCACCTTGGCCACGGGCGCAAGGCAGTTGGTCGTGCACGACGCGTTGGAGATGATGCGGTGCGCGGCGGGATCGTAGTTCTCGTCGTTGACCCCGAGCACCAGGGTCAGGTCGGGTCCCTTCGCGGGCGCGGTGATGATTACCCGCTTCGCGCCGGCGGCCAGATGCCTGGCGGCGTCGTCGCGCTTCGTGAACAGTCCGGTCGACTCGACGACCACGTCCACGCCGAGGTCGCCCCAGGGGAGCGCACTCGGGTCGCGTTCCGACAGGACCGTGAACGAGCGCCCGCCGACGTGCAGGCGGTCGCCCTCTACCGACACAGGCTCGGAGAGATTGCCGAGGACCGAGTCGTACTGCAGCAGATGGGCCAGCGTATCGGGGCTGGTGATGTCGTTGACCGCCGCGAACTCGATGTCGCCGTCGTCGAGCGCCGCCCGCAGCACGTTGCGGCCGATGCGGCCGAACCCGTTGATCCCGACCCTGATGCTCATCCTCGGTGCCTCCAGTGGGGTTGCTGCCGGATAGGCGGACTCGCCTGCGCCCGCACAAACGATTAATTGTAGTGACCCCGTTCACAGCCGGTCAAACACCCCGCGCAGCCGCAAGTAACATTGATGGAAGCTATGTATTTGCTCTACAACCTCGCGCTGCTGGCGTACTTCGCGGCCTGCGCGCCGCTCGTCGGCTACCGCGCCTGGCGGCGCGGCAAGCCGGTGGGACGTATCGGAGACCGGCTGGGACGGCCGCCGGCGGACGTCAACCCGGACCGCCGACCGTCCATCTGGATTCACGCCGTATCGGTGGGCGAGGTGCTGGCGGCCAGGGCGCTGGTGGGGCTGCTCAAGGAGACCTATCCCGCGCACCGGCTGCTGGTTTCCACCACCACCACCACCGGCCAGCACGTGGCGCGGCAACTGGGGCCGGCCGTTGACGCCGTGTTCTACGCGCCGCTGGATTTCCCGCCATGCGTGGCCGGGACGCTCGACCGCGTCGCACCGGAGCTGCTGGTGCTGGTAGATACGGAAGTCTGGCCGAACCTGTTGCGCGCCTGCCGCCGGCGCGGCGTGAGGACGCTCATCGTGAACGGCCGCATATCGGACCGCTCGTACCGCGGCTACCGGCTCGTGCGCGGATTCATGCGGCGCGCGCTCGGCGGCGTCGACCGGGTCTGCGCCCAGAACGGCCTCTGGGGCGGGCGGTTCCAGGTGCTCGGCGTGCCGCGCGAGCGCCTGACCGTCACCGGCAGCCTCAAGTTCGACGCCGCGGACGATGCCGCCGCTGACGGTGACGCGGATGCGCTGCTGCACACGTTCGCATTCGCCGCCGGGCGCCGCGTAATCGTCGCCGCAAGCACGCTGCGCGGCGAGGAGCAGCCCGTGCTGCGCGCGTTCGGCAGCATCAGGCGGACGTTCGCCGACGCGCTGCTGATCATCGCGCCCCGCCATCCGGAGCGGTTCGCGGAGGCCGTGGAGGCCGCGGCCGGGCAGGGATTCGCCGTGGCCCGGCGTACCAGCCTGACCCCGGATTCCCCGCCGGAAGCCGACGTGATCGTTCTCGATACCATCGGCGAGCTGGCGCGGCTGTTCCGGCTGGCGACGGTCGTTTTCGTGGGCGGCAGCCTGGTGCCCGCAGGCGGCCACAACATCCTGGAGCCGGCCGTGTTCGGCAAGCCGATCCTGTTCGGTCCGCACATGGAGAACTTCGCCGGCGTGGCCGACCTGTTCGTCGCGCGCAACGCCGCGTGGCAGATCCGCTCGGAGCGTGAGCTCGGGGAGGCGGTCGAGGCGTTGCTGGCGGATCGGACCCGCCGGGACGCACTGGGCGCGGCGGCCCGGGCGCTGGTCGACGCCAATCGCGGCGCCCGGCGCGAGACGCTGGCCGCCATCCGCAAGCTGCTGCCTCCCGCCACCGCACGCCCGGAGTCCGCCGCGGGGGCGGCCGCATGCTGAGCCGGATCTATGGAAGGGCGGCCCTCGGCCGACGCCGCTGGTACGCCCGTCGTCCGGCGGCGCGCCGCCGGCTCGACCGGCCGGTGGTTAGTGTCGGCGCACTGGCGGCGGGCGGTAGCGGCAAGACACCGCTGGCCGCGCACGTCGCGGCGCTGCTCGCCGCGGCCGGCGAACGTCCCGCGCTGCTCAGCCGCGGCTACGCCCGCCGCCGGCCGCGGGACGGCGTGGTCGTGGTGCGCGACTGGCACGCGGTCCGCGCCGGTCTCGACGAAGCCGGCGACGAGCCGCTGCTGCTGGCGCACAGCCTGCCGGCTGCCGCCGTGCTGGTGGCCGAGGACCGCTACGTGGCCGGCCGGTTCGCCGAGGCGATCCTGGGGGCGACCGTGCACGTGCTCGACGACGGCTTCCAGCACCTGGGCCTGCGGCGGGACGTCGATCTGCTGCTGCTGTCCGAGCGGGACGCAGCGGACCCGCGCACGCTTCCCGGTGGCCGGCTGCGCGAGCCGCTGGAGGCGGCGCGTGCGGCGCACGCGGTGCTTGTCGAGACGCCGGACCCCGCGGCGGCGGACGAGCTTGCCGGCCGTGTCGGCATCGATCACGCCTTCCGCTTCACGCGCACGCTCCAGCCGGCGCGCGATGCCGGGTCCGGGGAGCGGGTGTCGTTGTCTCCGGACGACCCGCTCGTCGCCGTTGCCGGCATCGCGCGCCCGCAGCAGTTCTTCGACGGGCTGCGGCGCGCCGGTCACGCGCTTGCCGCCACCGCCGCATTCCGCGACCATTGTTCGTATACGCCGCGGGACGTCGCCCGCATCGGCCGGCTGGCCGCTGCGCACGGCGCCGCGCATGTGGTGACGACCGAGAAGGATCTTGTGCGCCTGCTGCCGCTTGCCCCGTTCCCCTTCAGCCTGCTGTCGCTGCCGCTGCAAGTGGAGATCGAGCCGCGCGAGGCGTTTCGCGCCTGGCTGGGCGAGCGGGTGAGGCAGGCGCAGGTGCGGACGCAATGAGGCGGGCGCGGCACGGGTTGGAGTACGGGGTGGCCCTTGCCGCCCGCGCGGTCGTGCGCCTGCTGCCGCGGCGGATCAGCCTGGCGGCCGGCGCGCTGCTGGGCCGGCTGTTCCACGGACTGTACGGCGCGCGGCGCGAGTTGGCCGTGAAGAACATGCGCATGGCGTTGCCGTCGCGTACGGAAGCGGAGTGCCGCGCGATCCTGCGATCCGCGTTCGAGCACGCCGGCCGCCACGTCATCGACATGCTGAACTTCGAGGCGCTGCGCCCGGACGAGATCACCCGCCTCGTGGAGGTGGAAGGCGGCGAGCATGTCGAGCGGGCGATGGCGGGCGGCAAGGGTGTGATGTTCTTCTCGGGACACTTCGGCTACTGGGAGCTGCAGGTCATGGCGCACGCCATCCGCTTCACGCCGATGGTGCTGGTGGTGCGGCCGCTCGACAATCCGCGGCTCGAGCGCCTGCTGGAGCGCGTCCGGACCCGCGTGGGCACCCGTTGCGTTACGCGGAAGGGCGCGGTGCGCGGCCTGCTGCGCGCGCTGCGCGAGCAGGCGTCCGTCGGGCTGATGATCGATCAGCACATGCACGACCGCAGCGCGGTGACCGTGGAGTTCTTCGGCCGTCCGTCGGCGACGACCTCGGCGCTGGCGGCGCTGGCGTTGCGCACCGGCGCCCCGGTCCTGCCCGTGTTCACCATGCCGCTGGCGGACGGACGCTACCGCGTGGCGTACGGCCCGCCGGTCCCGCCGCCGCCTGCCGGCGACGCCGACCCTGTCCGGACCTGGACGCAGCGCTGCACGGACGTGCTGGAAGCGTACGTGCGCCGGCATCCCGAGCTGTGGCTGTGGATGCACCGGCGCTGGCGCGCGCCTGCCGTGCTGCCGGCCAGCGCGGTGGCCGGCCAGCCGCTGTCGGCGCGGGAGGAGTTGCCGCGGTGACCGATCGCCTGCTGGGTCTCATCGACAGCGCCGCGGGCCGCCGCGTGCTGGTCGTCGGCGATCTGATAATCGACGAGTTCATCCGCGGCCGCCCGGAGCGGATGTCGCGCGAGGCGCCGGTACTGATCCTCCAGCACGCCGACACCGCCGTCCTGCCGGGCGGTGCCGGGAATGCCGCCGCGAACGTTGCGGCCCTGGGCGGGAGCACGAGCCTGGTCGCGCTCATCGGCGACACCGACCGCGACGCGCGCGTCGCGGAGGCGCTGGAGGGTGTGGACCTCGGGGGTCTGGTCCGCGCTGCGGGTTACCGCGCGCCGCTGAAGACGCGCATCCTGGCGGGGGGGCTGCATGCGACGAGCCAGCAGGTTGTAAGGATCGATCGCGCGGCGCGCGTGCCGCGCGAGGCGGGCGTGCGAGCCGCTATCGAGAGCGCGGTGCTGCGGGAGCTCGACACTGCCGACGCCGTGCTCGTCTCGGACTACGGCGCCGGCCTGGTGATGCCCGAACTCGTCGCCCGGATCATGGATGCGGTCGCACAAGCGAATCCGCCGCGCCCGATTCCGGTGGTGGTCGACTCGCGGCGCGCCCTGCTCCGCTATGCCGGCGTGGCGGCGGCGACGCCGAACGAGCCGGAGGCGGAGGAGGCGCTCGGGTTCACGATCGGCGACGATCCGCAACGCCTGGAACGCGCCGGCCGCGAGCTGCTGGAGCGGCTGCAGGCCGGGGGGTTGGTGCTGACCCGCGGCAGCCGCGGCATGGCGGTGTTCGCTCCGGGCCGGCCGACGGTGCACATCCCGGTGTTCGGAACCGACGAGGTCGCGGACGTGACCGGCGCGGGCGACACCGTGATCGCCGCCGTCGCGCTGGCGCTCGCCGGCGGTGCGTCGCTGGAGGACGCGGCGCGGCTCGCCAACTACGCGGGCGGCGTTGTCGTCATGAAGCGCGGCACCGCCACCGTGTCGGCCGCCGAGCTGCGCCGGGCGGTGCAGGCCGACGGCGCGGAGCGGGGACGCTGAACGTGGGCCGGGTCGTCGGCCGGAAGGAGCTGCTGGAGCTGGTCGCCGCGGACCGCGCCCGCGGGTTGACGGTGGCGCTCGCCAACGGCTGCTTCGATCTGATCCACGTCGGCCACGTCCGCTACCTGGCCGGCGCCGCTGCCGAGGCCGACCGCCTCGTCGTGGCCGTCAACGACGATCTCGCTGTGGCGGCGCTCAAGGGGGAGGGGCGCCCCATCCTCACCGCGGGCGAACGCGCGGAAGTGGTGGCGGCGTTCGGCATGGTCGACTACGTCGTTGTCTTCTCCGCACCGACCGTCGCGGAGCTGCTGGAGGCCCTGCAACCGGACGTGCACTGCAAGGGCACCGACTACACCGTGGACACGGTGCCCGAGCGGGCGGTGGTGCGGGCGTACGGCGGCCGGACAGCCATCGTCGGGGACCCCAAGGACCACTCGACGCGCGACCTGATCCGCATGGCGGCCCGCAGCCTCGATCCGCGGCGCGGTTCCACTCCGGACTCCCGGTGATGCGCCTGCTCGTCGTGCGGCTTACCTCGCTGGGCGACGTGGTGCACGCGGTCCCGGCCGTAGCGGCGCTGCGGCGCGCATTTCCCGCGGCGCACATCGACTGGCTGGTGGGCGATCGCTGCCGCGAGCTCGTCGAGCTCGTGCCGGTCATCGACCGTTGCCTGGCGACTCCGCGGTTCCCGGCGGCCTTCCCACGCCTGCTGCGTACGCTGCGCGCCGCGCGCTACGACGCGGCAATCGACTTCCAGGGGTTGCTGAAGTCGGCCGTGCTGGCGCGCGGATCGGGCGCCGGCCGCGTGATCGGCTTCGGGCGCGGACAGGTGCGCGAACGCGCGGCGCGGCTGTTCTATACGGAGACCCCGGACATCGGCAGTCCGGCGCACGTCATCGACAGGAACCTCGCCCTCGGCGCGGCGCTCGGCGCGCCGCGCGGGCCGGCGGAGTTTCCCATCGCCAGTCCGCGGTCGGCCGCGGTCGAGCGTGCGCGGGCAGCGCTCGGGCGGCCGGAAAGCCGCGAGTTTGCACTGCTCAACCCCGGCGCGGCCTGGCCGAGCAAGTGCTGGCCGGCGGAGCGGTTCGGAGCGCTGGCGCGCGGCCTGTGGCGGGAGCACGGCCTGCCGTCCGTCGTCGCGTGGGGACCCGGCGAGCGCGCGCTGGCCGAGCGGGTGGTGGCCGCCTCTGACGCGGCGGCGGCAGCGGCGCCCCCGACGCGCATTGCTGATCTCGTGGCGCTGGCAAGGGCGGCCGCGGTGATGGTGGCGGGCGACACGGGTCCGCTTCATGTCGCCGCCGCGGTCGGCACGCCGGTCGTCGGAATCTACGGACCCACCGATCCGTGCCGGAACGGGCCCTGGTCGGCCGCCGACGCCGTCGTGTCGCCGAGCGGCGGGTGCCGCTGCCGGCAGGACCGGCCGACAGCGTCCGGCGTGGCGGTGCGCCGCTGCGCGCGGGCGGAATCCTGCGTGGCGGCCATTCCCGTGGAAGAGGTCGCCGCGGCGGTATCACGCCGGATTGGCGGAACGCGCGATGCTTGACCTCGCTGCCAACCCCGGCCTGCGGCGGCTGTTCCTCATAGCCCGCGCGCGCGTGGCCGCCGGCTTCGTGGTGGGCGCGGCCGCATTCTGGCTGGCGCGCCCGACGTGGATCTCGCTCGCGGTCGGCGCGCCGCTCGCGGGCGCCGGCGCGCTGCTGCGGGTGTGGGCGGCGGGACATCTCCGCAAGGGCGTGGAGGTTACGCGTTCCGGCCCGTACTGCCGCATGCGCCATCCGCTCTACTGGGGGTCGTTCCTGATGGGCCTGGGGTTCGCGGCCGCGGCGGCCGAGCCGCTCGCGGCGGGCCTGGTGATCGCCTACCTGGCAGTGACGCTGCTGGCGGCCGCCCGGTTGGAGGAAGCCACGCTGCGGGAGGCGTTCGGCACCGAGTTCGACGAGTACCTGCGCGGCGCCGGCCGGCAATCGGAGCGGCGATTCAGCGCGCGGCGCATGGCCGCCAACGGCGAGCTGCGGGCGCTGGCGGGATTTGCCGCGGCGCTCGGCCTGCTGGGACTGAAGGCGTGGCTTCTCTCATGACGATCGCGGATCACGTTATAATGCCTTGCTTCGTTGACAGCCGGAGCGGTGAGCGCCCCAAGGGGCGGTTAGCTCAGTGGTAGAGCGCCGGTCTTACACACCGGTTGTCACAGGTTCGAGTCCTGTACCGCCCACCAGCCCCGGTTCGCTGCCGGGCCGGCGGGTGGCCGCAGGCTCGGTCGACTCTGATGCGGGGTCGTAGTTCAGCTGGTTAGAACGCCGGCCTGTCACGCCGGAGGTCGCGAGTTCGAGTCTCGTCGGCCCCGCCATTTCCTGCTGCCACGTGGAGGCTAAAGCGCGCCGCGGGCGCCCGGCGCCCGCGGTCTTCCTCGACCGCGACGGAACGCTGATCGAGGACGTCGGGTACGTCGACCGCCTGGACCGCCTGCGCCTCTATCCCTGGAGCATCGAAGCCGTACGCCTCCTCAGGCGGGCGGGATACGCAGCCGTCATCGTCACCAACCAGGCCGGCGTGGCGCGCGGGATGATCGCCGAGCAGATCGTGCTCGACGCTCGCGATCACATCCAGGACGCGCTGGGGCAGGTTGGCGAGCGGCTCGACGGCCACTACCACTGCCCGCACCTGCACGACGCCGCGGTGGCCGCGTACCGCGCCCGCTGCGAGTGCCACAAGCCGGCTCCCGGCATGGTCCTGCGCGCCGCCGCCGAGCTGAACCTCGACCTCGCCCGGTCGTACGTCGTCGGCGACCGCTGGAGCGACATCCAGCTCGCCGCGGCCGCCGGCTGCACGGGAATTCTCGTCCGCACGGGATATGGGGCGAGCCAGGCCGCCGAACCGCCGCCCGATTTGGCCCCGCCCCCGGTGGTCGCGAACCTGCTGGAAGCCGCCGGCTGGATCCTGTTACGATGCCGTTGAACCATGGCCTTTCGCGATGTCTCGGGGCATCGTGCGCTCATCCGGCTGATGGCGCGGGCCGTCGCCCGCGGCTCGCTGCCGCCGAGCCTGATTCTGGCGGGGCCCGACGGAGTCGGGAAGCGGCTGGTCGCCGCCGCGCTGGCGCAGGCGCTCAACTGTGAGGAACCGGTGCGCGGCGACGCACCTGAGGGCGCCCCCGGAGACGCCGCCGGCAGCCTGCCGATCGATGCGTGCGGCCGGTGCCGCGCCTGCGAGCGCATCGCCCGCGAAGCGCATCCCGACGTCCTGGTCCTCGGCGCCGAGAACGACGTCGCGATTACCGTGGACGAGGTGCGCAGCGCGGTCGGCGAGACGCGCTACCGTCCTTTCGAAGGCCGCCGCCGTGTCCTTGTAATCAACGACGCGGACCGGCTCGTCCCGCAGGCCCAGAACGCCCTGCTCAAGACGCTGGAGGAGCCGCCCGCCGCCGCGCAGTTCCTGCTCGTTACAGCGCGTTCGGACAGGTTGCTCGCGACCGTGCGGTCCCGTTGCCAGCGCATCAGCTTCGGCTATCTCGGTACGCGGGAGCTGGCGGACTTGCTGATGCGGCGCCACGGATACGAAGAAGCGACCGCGCGGGCCGCCGCCGCGGCGGCAGGCGGCAGCGCCGGACGCGCCCTGCAACTGGCGTCGGGCGAGCTGACAGCCGCCCGCGACGCGGCGCTGGCGCTGCTCGACGCCGTGGCGAGCAGCCGCGCTGCGAATGCGCGCCTCAACTCCGCCAGGGGATTGCTGGACGGCAAGTCCGGCGGCGCCGCGGGCGGCAAGGCGCGCCGTGCCGAGCTGGCCCACCGCCTGCGGGCGCTCGCGTCGCTGCTGCGTGACGTCACGCTGCTGGCCAGTGGCGCGGATCGCGCGGCGCTCGCCAATCCGGACCTGCACGACCGGTTCGCCCCGCTGGCAAGGCCTGCCGCGGCGAAGTGGGGCGTAACCGCCTTTGCGGCAGTCGACGAGGCGCTGGAGGCGACGGAGCGCAACGCCAGTCCGAAGGTCGTTGCCGACTGGATCGCGTGCCGGTTGTAGACATGTCGCAATCCGGGCAACCGCCGATCGTCAGCATCAAGTTCGACCCGGTCGGCAGGGTCCAGCGTTTCCTGCTGCCCGAGGTGGGCTTCAAGCCGCCGTTGCGGTCGGGCGACCCGGTGGTCGTTGCGCGCAACGGGCGCGAGGCGTTCGGCAGGGTCGCCCGGTCGGTGCCCGCGTTGGCGGAGCGCGCCGCGCCGCCGCCGCCGTCCAACGTGGTGCTGCGCCGCGCATCGGAGGAGGACAGCGCGACGCGGCTCGCGCAGCAGCGCCGCGAGCGGGAAGTGCGGCAGATCGCGACGCTGAAGATCAAGGAGAGCGGACTGCCGATGAAGCTGGTCCGCGTCGAGCAGGCCTACGACGGAGCGCGGCTCACGTTCTACTTCACGGCAGACGAGCGCGTCGATTTCCGCAGCCTCGTCCGCGAGTTGGCGTCCGAGTTCCGGTGCCGGATAGAGATGCGCCAGATCGGCGCCCGCGACGAGGCCAAGCTGCTCGGCGGCTACGGGACGTGCGGCCGGCCGCTGTGCTGCACGACCTGGCTGAAGGGGTTCGAGCCGGTGTCCATCAAGATGGCCAAGCGGCAGAATCTCAGCCTCAATCCGTCGCGCCTGTCCGGCCTGTGCGGCCGGCTGAAATGCTGCCTGCGGTACGAGTTGCCCAACGCGGCCGGAGAACAGTTCGCGGGTTGCGCCCACGAAGGTTCATGCAGCCGGAGCGCCGGCGGCGGCTGCGGGGGTGGCGGGTGCGCCTCCGGAGCGTGCGGCGGGTGCGGTCAGAAGGCGCCGCCCCAGCCGTAGTTGACGCGAGCGTAGTAGTAGGCGCCGTTGAACCCGAACGGCGCTCCCTGCGGATACAGGTTGCCCGGTCCGCCCACCACCCGGGTCTCGTCCGGATAGGTGTTCAGCACGTTCTGCGCGCCGACCGACAGCGTCAGCGCGTCGCCGAACGGGAAGCCGACTTCCAGGTCGAGCAGGGGCTTGCCGCCGGAGAGCGGCCACATGGCGGCCGCCAGGTTCCGGCCGCCGCCGGCGGCCTGCGAGTCGCGCCGGTCCCAGAACGCGCCGAAGTAGTACAGCCGGGCCATGAAGATGAGGCTCCGGCCGCGCTCGGTGAACAGGACGCTCCAGCGGTTCTCCGGCAGCCCGGCCTCCAGCGCCTGCCGCCGGAACGCGTCGATCGTGTCGAGCGTCCACTCCGTAACCTCGGTCGCCGTGTGGTTGTACACGACGCTGATCGTGCTGGCGTCACGGAGCGCCAGCGTGGAGACCAGGTCGATGCCCCGCGAGCGGGTCGAGAAGTCGTTGGCGAAGAACCGGAACCGCTGCAGGTTCCGCGCTTCCTGCACGCCCTCCGCCACGAGACTGTCGATCTCGCCGGCCGTGAGCTCGAACACGCGCGTCAGGGCGAGACGGTCCCTGACGTAGATCAGGAAGTAGTCGGCGGTCAGCGTCAGACGGCCCGCGTCGACGACCGCTCCGAACGTGTAGTTGCGCGACGTCTCGGGTCGGAGTTGCTCGCCGCCCCGCAGCTCGGCCGCCCGGAACGTGGGCGGCACCGTACCCTCGTTGACGAGGTCGCCGAGAGACGGCGCGAACGCGGTGGAGACGTTGAACGCGTTCTGCTGGCCGGGCGTCGGCGCCCGGAACCCGGTGCTGACGGCGCCGCGCAGCGCGAACGGCTCAGCCAGCTCGACGCGCGCCGACACCTTGCCGTTCAGCGTCCCGCCGAAGTCCGCGTAGCGTTCCGCCCGGACCGCGCCGCCGAGCGTCCAGCGGCCGTCCGGCGCGGTCAGCTCGAGGTCGCCGTAGACGGCCACGTTGCTCCGCTTCCACGTCCCGGAATTCTCGGGCCGATACCCGTTGAAGCCGTTCGATCCGGAGCTGAACCCCTGGCCGGTCGTTGCGTAGGGACCAATCTCCCACGACGGCCGGTCGCCCGCGCGGATCGTGAACGCTTCCTGGCGCCACTCGGCGCCGGCGGCGACGTTGAGCCTGTCGCTCGCGGCGTACGAGATGTCGACGTTGAACCCGATGTCCTGCTGGCGGTAGGCGCCGGGGCTGAACGCCGTCGGCGTGTCGTAGCCGAGCGAGGCGTTGACCGTGTCGTAGATGAACTGGTCGACGTCGCTCGTGCCGATGCTGGCGCTCGCATCCCACGTGAGCCGCGGCGTGGCGAGTCCCCTGACGCCGGTGACGACGGAGTAGTCCTTCAGGTTGCCGCCGAAGTGGGGCGTGAATCCGCCGGGAAACCTCGTCCGGAGCGTAAAGCAGTTCGGGTCGGCCTCGACGGCCGCGAGCGCCGCCGAATCGGGGACGTCGCCGACGACGGGCACGACCGGGCAGTCGCCCGCGTGCGGCACGCCGGTAGCGGCCCATGTCCGGTCTCCGACCAGGAGCGTCCGGCCGCCGTCGATGCTGAAGACGCCGCCGCGCGTGTTCGGATTGCGGAAGAAGAAGCCGCCGGTCGTCTTGCGGCTGGCGTAGTTGGCGTGGCCGTACCACTGCACGCCGTTGGCGAAGAGATGCCCGAGGTTGCCGAACAGCTTCAGGTCGTCCTCCACTCTCGGCGAGCCCCAGATCTGCGCCGGATCGCGGATGCCGGTATTGCCCGCGGCGATGAGGGCGAGCGCGTCGGCGCGTTGCGCACTGCGGCTGGTGGGCCCGGTATTGCCGTATTCCAGACTGAGGTTGGCGAAACCGGTTGCGCCGAGCGGCAGGCCGACGTTGCCGGCGAAGGTGTACGCGCCGGCGTGGCTGCCGGGGGCATGGACGCCGCCGCGCGACCGCCCGGATCCGTCGTTCGCGTCGAGGTAGGCGCCGGTCTGGAACTCCATGCTGCCGCCCGACGAGGCGTCCTTCATCTGGAAGTTGAGCACGCCGGCGATCGCATCCGAGCCGTACTGCGCCGAGGCGCCGTCGCGCAGCACCTCTGCCTGCCGCAGCGCGATCGACGGAATCACCGAGATGTCGGGTCCTTGAGATCCGTCCGCGAGGCCGTTGCCGAGCCACGTGATGACCGCCGCGCGATGCCGCCGCTTGCCGTTCACCAGGACCAGCGTGTGGTCGGGAGCGAGATTGCGCAGACTGATCGGCCGGACGATGGTCGCCGCGTCGGCGATCGGTTGGGTGGTGACGCTGAACGACGGGACGAGCGTCCGCAACTGATTGGTCAGGTCGGTGTCACCCTGACTGGCGAACGCGTCGGCGGCGATGACGTCGACCGGCACGGTCGACTCGATCACCGACCGCGGCTGCGCCCGCGTGCCCACCACCACCACCTGTTCCTGCAGGCCGAACGTCATCTCGACGTCGACGGTCACCGTGAGCCCGCCGTCCGCTTCCACAACCTGCGCCGGCGCGCTGAATCCGGAAAGGGCGAACGTAATCTCGTAGGTGCCGGTTGCGAGGCCGCTGAACGTGAACCGGCCCATGCCGTCGGTGACCGCGAACGCCGCGCCTCCCGGGCCGCGCGCCTGCACGGTGACGCCGGGTAGCGGAAGGCCCGTGGCATCCGTGACCGTGCCGCTGACGGATGCATCCTGGGCGGCGGCCGCGCCCGGCGCAGGCGCCGCCACTGCGAGAATCGCCGAGACCGCGACAATGCAGGTTCTTGCGGCCGGCTTGAGAAATTGCATGCTGTATTCCTTCCGTTCCGGCAGCCCCGTGGCAGGGGCAGCCGTGCATTCTACCGGCACCGCGGGCCACACGGACGCCGGGACCCCAGTACCGGCGCCGCGCTACACTGGCTCACGATAGTCGGAGGATGGCGATCGCGTGCGACGCGAACGGCGGGCGGGCGCACTTGTCGTGGATACCATGAGCGAATCTGGCGGAGACCGGCGCGGTTCGGGCGCGATGCCGGGCCGGTCGAAGGCGGTGGCGTTCGGCCACGGGCCGCCGCTGCTGCCCCGCATTGGTCTGACCAGCGGCGATCCCGCGGGCATCGGTCCGGAAATCGCGGAGCGGGCCGCCCGGGATCCGCGCGTTACGGAAGTATGCGAGCCGGTGGTGTACGGGCCGGAGGCGGATGTGGCTGCCGGCGCCATCCAGCCCGGCGTTGCGAGCGCAGCCGGGGGACGGGCCGCCTTTGATGTTGTGTGCCGCGCCGCAGCCGACGCGCAGGCCGGACGGATCGATGCTTTTGCAACCGGCCCGATCAACAAGACGGCGTTCCGCTTGGCCGGCCTGCCCTGGCGCGGCCACACCGATCTGCTCGCGCACCTGACCGGCGCCGCCGACGTCGCGATGATGTTTCACGCGGACCGCCTGCGCGTCGTCCTGGCGACCGTGCATATCCCGCTGGCCGAAGTCCCCGCGCAGCTTACGCGGCAGCGCGTGGAACGGACGATCGAGTTGGCGGCGGCCGAGCTGCCGCGCTTCGGCTATCCCGATCCGCGCCTCGCCGTTGCGGGGCTGAACCCCCACGCCGGCGAGCAGGGCATCATGGGGCGGGAGGACGAGCAGGTGCTGCGCCCGGCGATCGATGCGCAACGCGCGCGCGGCATCGACGTCGCGGGTCCGCTGCCGGGCGATACGGTGTTCGTGCGCGCCGTCAACGGCGAGTTCGACGCGGTCGTGGCGTGCTATCACGATCAGGGGTTGATACCCGTGAAGCTGCTCGCGTTCGGCAACGCGGTCAACGTCACGCTCGGGCTGCCGATCGTGCGGACCTCCGTGGACCACGGCACGGCCTACGACATTGCCGGACAGGGGATCGCCGATCCGTCCAGCATGGTGGCAGCGGTGCGTCTGGCGGCGAAGCTCGCGGCGGCGCGCGCCGAGGTGGCGCCATGACGGACCGCGCGGCGGAACGCCTGGTGGCGGACAACCGCAAGGCCCGCCACGACTATCACCTCTTCGAGACGTTCGAGGCGGGCATCGCGCTGCTCGGCACCGAGGTGAAGGCGATCCGCGAGGGGCGCGTGAACCTCAAGGACAGCTACGGCCGCGTCGAAGCCGGCGAAATCTTCCTCCACAACATTCACATCAGTCCTTACAGCCACCGCGGCTATGCGGAGCACGAGCCGTTGCGGCGCCGCAAGCTCCTGTTGCACAAGGGCGAGATCCGCAAGCTGATCGGCAAGCTCGTGGAACGCGGCTTCACGCTCGTCCCGGTCCGGATGTACTTCCGGAACGGCCTGGTCAAGGTGACGGTCAGCGTGGCGAAGGGCAAGAAGACGCACGACAAGCGCGAGACTATCCGGCGGCGCGAGATCGATCGCGAGACGCGCGCAGCGGTGAAGGCGCGCGCCCGCTGACGCATTGCGTCGCCGGCCGCTGCGATCCGCTTCAGCCGAGCGCTTCCTCCACGAGGTCCGCAACCAGCCGCCCGATCGCCAGGCACGCGGTCAGGCCGGGCGAGTCGATGCCCGCGGCGTGTACGAGCGCCGGGACATGCCGGTCGCGGCGGACGATGAAGTCGGCGAACGGCTGATCCGGCGGGCACGCACGGGCGCGGATGCCGCTGCCGCCCGGCCGGAGATCGTCGAGGGCCAGGGCCGGCAGCAGCCGGCGGGCGGAGCGGTGGAAGCTCTCCAGCGGCAGGCGGTCGCCCTCGTAGTCCTCCTTGGACGCCTGGTAGCGCGCGGTCGGTCCCAGGGTCACCGTGCCCCGGGTGGTCTTCGTGAAGTGCACGCCCAGTCCATGGCCGGAACGCTCGGGCAGTGGATAGACGAGGCCGTTGACCAGGCCCCGCGCACGCGGCGTCAGCTCCGCGTACTCGCCGCGCACGGGATGGATGGTGAACTTCTCGCCGCCCAGCAGCGCCGACAGGTCGTCGGCGTACAGGCCCGCGGCGTTCACCACCGCACGGGCGCCGATCCGCTCGCGGGGAGTCTGCAGCTCGATGCCCTCCGCGTTGGCCGCGCCGCCGGTGACGGGGGTGCCCGGCAGCAGGTACGCCTCGCGGTCGCGGGCCAGAGCGGCCAGCGTCCGCACCAGCGCCTCGGCCTCGACGATCCCGGTCAACGGTGACCAGAGCGCGGCCGGCGCGTCGATCGACGGCTCCCGGCGCCTGATGAACTCACGGTCGACGACTTCGAGATCGCCGGCGCCGTTGGCGCGTCCGCGCGCGGCCAGCGCCTCGAGCTGCGGGACCTCGTCCGGCCGGCTGCAGGCGATCAGCTTGCCGCACCGCCCATGCGGCACGCCGTGCCGGTCGCAGAACCGATAGAGCGCGTCGCGCCCCTCGACGCACAGGCGGGCCTTGAGCGAGCCGTGCGGGTAGTAGATTCCGGCGTGGATCACGCCGCTGTTGTGGGTGCTCGACTCCATTCCGGGCCGCGGCTGCCGTTCCAGCACGCAGGCGGAGCGGCCGCGGCCGGTGACGGCGCAGGCGGCCGCCAGGCCGACGACACCCCCGCCCACGATTGCAACATCCACATGTTCCATGGTGCTTGCCGGCGCCGGCCGCGCCGTCAGCCGCGCTCGGCGACCACAGCGTAGTCCTGGTCCGCGAACAGCAGGCGGTTGAGCTCGTCCACGTTGCGGTTGAACGCCGCCGCCAGCGTGGCGAGCCGTTCATCTGCCTGGTCCGCCGGCTCCGGCGCCCGCGTGAGCAGGTGTTCGGGCGGGATGGGAGACCGATAGTTGATGGCCACGTTCTGGAAGCCGCCGGCGCCGACCAGGTACGCCAGCGTCTCGGGATGGAGCGGGCGGACGTGCGTGATGTCGCGGACGTAGCTCTGGAAGAACGCGGACCAGGACGCGACGTTGATGGTCTCCAGCACGATCCGCGAGCCGGGCCGCAGCTTGAGAAAGGCGGTGTCGATGAACTTGAGCAGGTAGGCCGGTTCCAGGTGCTCCACGACCTGCGCCGCGAACAACCCTCCGAGCGCGCCGTCGGGCAGCGACGCCAGGTGGGAGAGCAGGTCGCCTTCGGTGACCTGCAGCCCACGCTCACGGCACTCGGCGACCATCTGGGGATTGACGTCGACGCCGGCGGCGCCAATCCCCCGGTCGCGCAGGATCTCGAGGAATTCCCCACGGCCGCAGCCGGCGTCCAGCACGTCGGCCGCGCCCTCGAACTGGTCGGCGTAGTCGGCGTAGCGGGCGCGAATGTCGACGCCGGCGCCGCGGAAGCGATCCTCGAACCCGACATACTTGTAGCTGTCGCGCGGCGCGGCAAGCTGCGTCCCCGGGTCGTGTGCCGAGTCGCCGCCGACGGTCGCGGCAGGTGGCGTGGGCTGCGCGCGCAGCCGCTCGAGCTCCTGCTGCAGCCCGCCCGTCACCTGCCGCCAGGCCGCGGCCGCCTGGCCGATCTCGTCCATGCGCGACTGCCGCCGCTGCTCCCTGGCCGCCATCGATTCCCAGCGCTTGAGCATTTCGTCGACAGCTCCGCCGAGCGCGCCCGAGAGGTCCCGGGCGAGTTCCTGGCGTGCGCCGGCCGCATCCTCGGCCAGCTTGACAATGGCGCCCGAGAGCTCGCGGTCACGAGCGTCCACGTAAGGAGTGATCTGTCTGGCAAAACGGGCCAGTGCATCGACGAGTGCCGTGTTGAACGCCCGCTGCTGCCTGAGGAGCGGCGCCCGCCGCCACGCGAAAGAGGACAGCCGCTGCCGCCAGCCGCGCGGCGCCCCCGGTTCGGGCGCCTGGAATTCGCCGGCGAACGGAGTGTTGGCGAGCTGCCGGAGCGCCTCGACGAGCGCGGCCAGCGCCTCGTGGTAGGCGCGCTGGGCGTCGGGCGGGTCCGCCCGCGAACCGGCGGTGTCCGCTGGCGTGTCGCTCGGCCTGGACATGCTGGACGGACTAGCTCCCGACGACGCCTTCCAGGGGACTGCTGGCGTTGGCGTAGCGCGTCCGTGCGATGCGTCCGGCCAGCAATCCGGCGCGCCCGGCCTCGACGGCCAGGCGCATCGCGCGGGCCATGGCGACCGGATTCCGCGCGCCGGCGATGCCCGTGTTCATCAGCACGGCATCCGCGCCGAGCTCCATCGCTATCGCAGCATCCGACGGCGTGCCGACGCCGGCGTCGACAATCACCGGCACTTGCGCGAATTCCTTGATGATCCGCAAGTTGTTGGCGTTCTGGATGCCTAGCCCGGAACCGATCGGGGCGCCGAGCGGCATCACGGCGGCCGCGCCCGCGTCCTCGAGCTTGCGGCAGGTGACCGGATCGTCGTTGGTGTAGGGCAGAACCACGAAATCGTCCCTGACCAGCCTGCGTGTCGCTGCGATCAGCGCCTCGTTGTCGGGAAACAGCGTGCGCTCGTCGCCGATCACCTCGAGCTTGATCCAGTTCGACAGCCCGGCCTCACGCGCCAGGCAGGCCGTGCGCACGGCGTCGTCGGCCGTGTAGCACCCCGCCGTGTTCGGCAGCAGCATGTACTTGCCGGGATCGATGTGGTCGAGCAGCGATTCCTTCGAGCGGTCGGAAATATTCACGCGCCGCACGGCCACGGTCACCATTTCGGCGCCGGATGCCTCGTGGGCCTGGACCATGACGGTGTTCGAGGGGTACTTGCCCGTACCGACAATGAGCCGGGAGCGGAATGTCTTGCCGGCCAGCGTCAGCAGATCATCGGTCATCGGCTGCATGGATGCGCGGCGCCCCGCCGCCGACGGCGTGGACCACCTCGATCCGGTCGCCGTCGTGAACCACCGTGGAGCCGTACGCCGCGCGCTTCAGGATGCGGAGGTTGTGCTCGACCGCCACGCGCCGCTGATCGATCTCAAGCGCGGCGAGCAGCCGGTCCACGGCCAACGGTCCGTCGATCTCCAGCGGGTCGCCGTTGAGCGTGATCTTCAAGCGCCTCAGCGTACCCGCGCAGACCCCCGGCTGACAAGACGTGACGAGTCAACGACAAACGTCGTCGATGGACTGCGAATAGCCTGCGGTCATGCGTTCGAGGGTGAACCTGGTCTCCCAGAGGCGGCGTGCGGCCCGGCCGAGCTCGGTCCGGAGCTCCGGGTTGGCCGCCAGCCGGGCCACGGCAAGCCCGAGGGAATGGTCTTCGTCCAGGATGTCGATGGCGACGGCCACCGGGTCGACCGCCCGCCCGGCGGCATCCCGCGCCGCGGCCCGGCCGGCAATCGTCCAGTCGCGCGGATCGAGCGCCGGCACGTCGCTCGCGTGCACCACGTCGGTCACGATGGTCGGCTTGCCGGCGGCGAGCCAGCGGAGCCACGACGCCGAAACCGCGCGGGACGGCGGCCAGCCGAGGCTGACGCCGACGTCTGCCGCGGCGAGGTGCGCCGGCAGCTCGTCCTCCGTCAGCCGCCCGGCGACTGCGAGGCGCCCGCCGACGCCGAGCGCCTCCGCTTCCGCCAGCAGTGGCTCGGCGTCCGCGGGGTCACCGCACAGCAGCAGACGCCACGCGCGCGTACCCTCCGGCAACGCGGCAAGCGCCCGCAGCAGGCTGGCAAGCCGCCGCGCGGGAGTCAGAGCGCCGGCGGAGGCGAACAAGACGGCATCCTCCGGTACGCCGTACCTCTTTCTGACCGCCGCGCCCCCGGCGGCCGCGCCGCGAACGTCCGCCACGCCCGGCTCTACCGAGTACACGGGAACCGCCGGCGCTTCCTCCCGAATGCGTGCGGCCAGCCAGGCGTTGTGAACGAGCACAGCGCGCGCCGCGTCGAGCACTATCCGGCGCATCGGCCACAGGCGCTTCAGTCCACCGAGCAGCCCGGACACGCCGAGGCTCCCCACCGCGGCCGGGACGCCGGGATGGTTGTAGGCGAGCTCCGCGCGATAGGCGTCGCCACGTCCTTCTGCCAGCAGCATGCGCGCTCGCGCGGCATGGAAGTTGTCTTCATGCAGCACGACGAGGCCCGGATGGCGCCGCAGAAACGGCCAGACGTCGTCGTAACACCGTGCGGCCCCCAGCTCGTACACGATCAGGTCGTACGGCGCCGCCGCATGCCGGCTCTCGAACTCGGCCGCGCCGAACACCGCCGCCACGCCCGGCGGACACGGCGCACCGGCGACTGGGTGGGAGCCGTTCCCGGAAGCTGTCAGAAACCGGTCGATCGCGCGACCCGCCGCCAGCAATGGCAGCAGATGAATGCTCGAACGGCCCTCCTCGGATCCGTCGAGCCCAACCGGCGCGAACCAGGCGAGCCGCTGCATGGTGGACGGCGCTCAGTATAGACCCGCGGCGGGCGGCTTTCCGTGGGTTTCATTGACTTGGCGCTGAAGCGGCGGTACGATTGACTTTCCAGCGGGACTGACGTGCGGGGCGCTTGCCCCGTATTTTTTCGTCGGGCCTTGAGAAATTATTCACAACTCACCAGCGCAACGTCCCGCGGTTCTTCGCAGATGGGTCTCCACACCTTCAGGAAGGGTCTCCGGCTGCCGCTCGCCGGTGCGCCGGTACAGGAGATCGAGGCGGCCCCCGAACCGCGCCACGCCGCCCTGGTGGCCGCCGATGCGGTGGGGCTGCGCCCCGCCATGCACGTCGCCGTGGGGGACGACGTCCGGCGCGGGCAGTTGCTGTTCGAGGACAAGACGATTCCGGGCGTGCGCTACACGGCGCCGGCCGCGGGCCGGGTGGCCGCCGTCAACCGCGGCGCCCGGCGCGCGCTGCAGTCGGTCGTCATCGAGCTGAGCCGCGACGAGCGCGAAGGCCGCGGCCCCGACGAGACGGCGTACCGCGCCTTCACCGGCAGACATCCCAGCGGACTGGCCTCCGATGACGTACGCGCGCTGCTCGTGGAGTCGGGACTGTGGACCGCCATCCGGGCCCGTCCGTTCGGTCGCGTCGCGGATCCGGCCGCCCGCCCGCACTCGATTTTCGTCACGGCCACCGATACGCAGCCGCACGCCCCGTCACCGGCCGCCTGCATCGGACGCGGGGAGTCGTTCGAACGCGGCGTGGCGGCGCTGTGCCGGTTGACGGACGGGCCGGTCTTCGTATGCACGGACCCGCATACCGACGTGCAGCTTCCCGCCAACGACCAGGTGCGGCACGAGCAGTTCAGCGGCCCGCACCCGGCCGGCACGGTAGGCCTGCACATCCATACGCTGGATCCGGTGCACCGGCGCAAGACGGTGTGGCACGCCGGTGCGCAGGACGTGGCCGCCATCGGCGCGTTGTTCCGTACCGGGACGCTCGACGTCTCGCGCGTCGCCGCGTTGGCCGGCCCCCTCGTGCGCCGGCCGCGGCTGCTGCGGACGCGGCTGGGCGCAGCGCTCGACGATCTGGTCCGCGGCGAGCTGCACGACGGCGAAGCGCGCGTCATCTCGGGATCGGTGCTGTCCGGGCGCACCGCCGCCGGTCCGGTGCACGGCTACCTGGGCCGCTACCACCAGCAGGTCGCCGTCCTGGCCGAGGGCCGCGAGCGGGAGTTCCTCGGCTGGTTGGCGCCGGGGCTGCGCAAGTTTTCCGCTGTCCGCACGTTCGTAGCGGGGTGGCTGCCGGGCCGCCAGTTCCGCATGACGACCTCCACGCACGGCGGGCGGCGTGCCATCGTGCCGATCGGGACGTTCGAGCGCGTGATGCCGCTCGACCTGATGGCGACCGCCCTGCTGCGCGCCCTGCTCATGGGTGACGTGGACCGCGCCGAGGAGCTCGGCTGCCTGGAGCTCGACGAGGAGGACCTGGCGCTGTGCACGTTCGTCTGCGCCGGCAAGAACGACTACGGCCCGCACCTGCGCCAGGTGCTCGACACGCTGGAGCGTGAGGGATGAAGCTGCTGCGCCGCCTGCTCGACCGCCAGGCGCACCACTTCGAGCCCGGGGGGCGCCTGGAGAAGCTGTACGCGCTCTGGGATGCCCAGGACACGTTTCTCTATACGCCCGGCCAGGTCACCTCCGGGGCGTCCCACGTCCGCGACGGCCTCGACCTGAAGCGCATGATGATGACGGTGGTCATCGCGCTGGCCGGCTGCGTGTACATGGCGCTCTACAACACCGGCTACCAGGCCAACCTGGCGATCGCCGCGGGCGCCCCGCTGCTCGACACCTGGCAGACCGGCGTCATGGAGGCGCTCGGGCTCGGGTTCGCGCCCGACGACTGGCTGGCGTGCATGGTGCACGGCGGGCTGTACTACCTGCCGGTGCTGGCGGTGACGTTCGCGGTGGGTGGCTTCTGGGAGGTGCTGTTCGCCTCGATCCGGCGGCACGAGGTGAGCGAGGGCTTCCTCGTCACCGGCATGTTGTTTCCGCTGATCATGCCGCCGACGGTGCCGCTGTGGCAGGTGGCGCTGGGGGTGACGTTCGGCGTCGTCGTGGGCAAGGAGATCTTCGGCGGCACGGGCATGAACGTCATGAACCCGGCGCTGGTCGGCCGGGCGTTCCTGTTCTTCGCCTATCCGGCCGAGCATTCCGGCGATACGGTGTGGGTGGCGGCCCAGACGTCGCCCGACGGCGTGAGCGGCGCGACGCTGCTGGCGCGCGCCACGCTGGGCGGGAGCTCGGCGGTCACCGAGACGGCGAATACCTGGGACGCCTTCATCGGTCTGATCCCCGGCTCGATGGGCGAGACCTCCGTGATCGCCTGCCTCGCCGGGGCCCTGGTGCTGATAGTCTCAGGGGTGGGTTCCTGGCGCATCATGGTGAGCGTCGCGGTCGGCACGGGCGCGATGGCGCTGCTGCTGAACCAGATCGGCTCCGCCACGAACCCGTTCTTCGACGTTTCGCCGGCGTGGCACTTCCTGCTGGGAGGCTGGGCGTTCGGCACGGTGTACATGGCGACCGACCCGGTCTCGGCGCCGGCGGCGCCGGGCGGGCACTACGTCTACGGTCTGCTGATCGGGATGCTGGCGGTGCTGATCCGGGTCGTCAATCCGGCGTATCCCGAAGGTATGATGCTGGCCATCCTGTTCATGAACCTGTTCGCCCCGTTGATCGACTACGCAGCGGCGCAGGCGAACATCCGCCGGCGGAGGACGCGCCATGCACGCTAGCGCTCTCTACAACCTGGGTTTCGCCGCCGCGGTCTGCGTGGTGTGCGCGGTGTTCGTCTCGTCGTCGGCCGTTTCGCTGCGCGACCGGCAGGCCGCCAACGAGGCCCTGGAGAAGCAGCGCAACGTGCTGGTGGCCGCCGGCCTGGCGACCAGCGACGAGCGGCCGGCGCCGGACGAGATCGCCGTCCGCTTCGAGTCGATCCGCCAGGTGGTCATCGATCTCGACACCGGCGCGGAGGTCGAGGGCGTCGATCCCGGCCTGTTCGACCAGCGCGCCGCCGCGGCGGGTGCGGAGACCGGCCGGCCGGCGCCCGAGAACATGGCGGGCGTGCAGCGCCTGCCGCGGCAGGCGCTCGTCTACGAGCTGCGCAACGCCGCCGGACAGCTCGATCTCGTCATCCTGCCCATCAGCGGCATGGGTCTCTGGTCGACGCTGTACGGGTTCATCGCACTCGACGCCGACCTGGAGACCATCCGCGGGATCACCTACTACGAGCACCTCGAGACGCCCGGTCTCGGCGGCGAGGTGGACAATTCCCGCTGGAAGGCGCTGTGGCCGGGCCGCAAGGCGTTCGACGACGATGAGACCGTGAGCATCGAGGTGATCCGCGGCCGGGCGGGCGCGCCGGAGGACGATCCGCACCGCGTGGATGGTCTCGCCGGGGCGACCATGACCAGCCGCGGCGTGACCAACATGCTGCAGCTCTGGCTGGGCGAGCACGGCTTTCGTCCGTACCTGGATCGGCTGCGCAGCAGGGAGGGGGCGTGATGGCTCGGCGCAACCCGGCGCGGGACGCACTGATCGACCCGATATTCAACAACAATCCAATCGCCCTGCAGGTGCTCGGCATCTGCTCGGCGCTGGCCGTGACGACGCGCATGGACACGGCCCTCGTCATGAGCGTGGCGGTCGTGGGCGTGACGATGTCGTCGAACTTCTTCGTCAGCGTCCTGCGGCACCACATCCCGACCAACATCCGCATCATCGTGCAGTTGACGATCATCGCCTCGCTGGTGATCGTCGTCGACCAGGTGCTCAAGGCGTACCTGTTCGAGATCTCGCAGCAGCTCTCGGTGTTCGTCGGGCTCATCATCACGAACTGCATCATCATGGGCCGCGCCGAGGCGTACGCCATGCAGAACCCGCCGGCCATGAGCCTCGTCGACGGCCTCGGCAACGGGCTCGGCTACGGCGCCATCCTGATGGGCACGGCCGCGCTGCGCGAGCTGTTCGGATTCGGCTCGCTGTTCGGGACGCAATTGCTGCCGCTGGCGAGCGAAGGCGGTTGGTACTCGCCGAACGGCCTGATGGTGCTGTCGCCGAGCGCCTTCTTCATCATCGGCTTCTTCATCTGGGCGCTGCGCGCGTGGAAGCCGGAGCAGGTGGAGAGCGACTGATGGAGCACTACATCAACCTGGCGGTGAAGGCCGTGTTCGTGGAGAACATGGCGCTGGCGTTCTTCCTCGGCATGTGCTCCTTCCTGGCGGTGTCGCGGCAGGTCAAGACGGCGTTCGGCCTGGGGGTGGCGGTGATCTTCGTGCTCACCATCACCGTCCCGATGAACAACCTGATCTACACCTGGCTGCTGCAGCCCGGGGCGCTGGCGTGGCTGCACCCCGGGCTGGCCGGACAGGACCTGTCGTTCCTGGGTTTCCTGACCTACATCGGCACCATCGCCGCCATGGTGCAGATCGTGGAGATGACGCTCGATCGGTTCGCCCCGCCGCTGCACGCGGCGCTGGGGATCTTTCTGCCGCTCATAGCCGTCAACTGCGCGATCCTGGGGGCGTCGCTGTTCATGGTCGAGCGCAGCTACACGCTGGCCGAGAGCGTCGTCTTCGGGCTCGGCTCCGGCATCGGCTGGGCGCTGGCCATCATCGCGCTGGCGGGCATCCGCGAGCGGCTGCGGTACAGCAACCCGCCGCCGGCGCTGCGCGGACTGGGCCTCACATTCATTCTGGTCGGGCTGATGGCGCTCGGCTTCATGGCCTTCGGCGGCGTGCAGTTGTAGGAGCTCGCGGATGTTGACGGTCACCCTCGGCGTGCTGATGTTCACGTTCACGATCGTGTCGCTGGTCGGCCTGCTGATGGCCGCCCGGAGCCGGCTCGTGTCGACGGGCGAGGTGGACATCACCATCAACGACGACCCGCAACGCGCGCTGTGCACGCACACCGGCGGCACGCTGCTCGGCACGCTGGCCGCCAACAGCCTGTTCGTGCCGTCCGCCTGCGGGGGCAAGGGGAGCTGCGGTGTCTGCAAGGTCACGGTGCTGGACGGCGGCGGCGCCGTGCTGCCGACCGAGCTGAGCCACCTGGACCGCGGCGAGGTCCGGGGCGGGGTGCGGCTGTCCTGCCAGGTGAAGGTGAAGCAGGACATGCGGATCGAGATCCCGCCCGAGGTGTTCGACATCCGCCGCTGGCAGTGCAAGGTGCGCTCGAACGCGAACGTCGCCACGTTCATCAAGGAGCTGGTGCTCGACCTGCCGGCCGGCGAGGTCGTGCCTTTCCGGGCCGGCGGATACATCCAGATCGAGGCGCCCACGGGCAGCTATCCCTACCAGGGCATCGAAGTCGAGGAGGAGTACCGCGCCGACTGGGACCGGTTCAACCTGTGGCGCTACACGGCGGAGCTCGACGAGCCGGTGACCCGCGCCTACTCGATGGCCAACTACCCGGAAGAGACCGGCGTGATCATGCTCAACGTGCGCATCGCGTCGCCGCCGCCGCGCGCGCCGGAAGGCACGCCGCCGGGCAAGATGACGGCGTACCTGTTCGGGCTCCAGCCTGGGGACGACGTGACGATCTCCGGGCCGTTCGGCGAGTTCTTCGCCAGGGAGACCGACGCGGAGATGCTCTTCATCGGCGGCGGCGCGGGCATGGCGCCGATGCGCTCGCACATCTTCGACCAGTTCCGGCGCCTGAGCACGCAACGGAAGGTGAGCTTCTGGTACGGGGCGCGCAGCCTGCGCGAGGCGTTCTACATCGACGACTTCAACACCATTCAGGCCGAGCACGACAACTTCAAGTGGCATCTCGCCCTGTCCGAGCCGTTGCCCGAGGACGACTGGAGCGGACACACCGGCTTCATCCACCAGGTCGTCTACGACAACTACCTTAAGGACCACCCGGCGCCCGAGGACGTGGAGTACTACCTATGCGGCCCGCCGCTCATGCTCAAGGCGTGCATGGAGATGCTGGACGGGCTGGGCGTCGAGCCGCGCAACATCCTGTTCGACGACTTCGGATAACCGGCCCGCAGCGTGCCACCCGTGAGACGAACCGCGCCGGCGGCTTTGCTCACCGCATGGGCCGTCGCCTGTGCGCCCGCCGCCGATCGTCCGGCGCTCCATGTGTTCGAGGGCTCGACCATGGGGACCACTTTCGCGGTCCGCGTCATAGCGGAAGATCTGGGCGAAGCGCGCCTCGCGGCGCTGCGGGAGGCGGTCGGGCGGGTGCTAGCGCGCATCGACGAACGGATGTCGACCTGGCGTCCGGAGTCCGAGCTCAGCCGCTTCAACCGGCACCGGTCGACCGAGCCCTTCCCGGTGTCGGCGGACACGCTGGCGGTATTCCGGCACGCCCTTGAGATCAGCGAGCTGACCGGCGGGGCCTTCGACGTCACCGTCGCGCCCCTGGTCGACGCCTGGGGGTTCGGCCCGGCAGGCCGCCCGGCGGCGTTCCCGGACAGCACGGAAGTCGAGCGGCTGCGCGCGCGCGTCGGCTACCGGCAGTTGGCGATCGATGCAAAGGCGTCGACCATCCGCAAGTCGCACGCATCGGTGTCGGCCGACCTGTCGGCTTTGGCAAAGGGCTACGCGGTCGATCAGGTGGCCGAGTTCTTGCGCGCCGAAGGGCTCGAGTCGTACCTGGTCGAGGTGGGCGGGGAGGTCCGCGCGCGCGGACACAGCGAGCGCGGCGACGTTTGGCGCGTCGGGATAGAGCGCCCGGCGCCGGGACCGCCGGCGCTTCAGCGGCAGTTCCCGCTCCGCGACCGCGCGCTGGCGACGTCGGGCGACTACCGCAACTATTACGAGTTGGAGGGTAGGCGTCTGTCG
The DNA here is from genome assembly GCA_965207665.1 of Vicinamibacterales bacterium. GTDB lineage: Bacteria > Acidobacteriota > Vicinamibacteria > Vicinamibacterales > UBA8438 > JAAXGX01. The sequence goes on along the minus strand of CBDBMV010000001.1, from coordinate 92,555 downwards.
CATACGATCGACCCGCGCACGGGTGAACCCGTGGCGCACCGATTGGCGTCGGCCAGCGTGATCGACCCGCTCTGCGTCCGCGCGGACGCGCTGGCAACGGCCCTGGAGGTGTTGGGGCCGGAGGACGGGTTCGCGCTCGCCACGGAGCACGGCTGGGCCGCGCTGCTGGTCGGCCGGCAGCCGGACGGGGCGCTCTACGAACGCGAGACGCCGGCGTTCACCGCGTTGACCGCGGAGGATTGACGGCACGCCGCCTGCAGAAGAATCGCGCCATGGCCGAGACGGACCAGGGAGTCTTGCGGGACGTTCGCTACGAGCCGAACGAGCAGCCGCCCGCGGCGCTCGCCCTCGGACTGGGCTTCCAGTTCGCCATGCTCACGGTCGCGGGCATCGTGCTGACGCCCGCCATCGTCGTGCGGGCGGCCGGCGGCGGCGACGCGTTCCTGTCGTGGGCCACGTTCGCGGCGCTGGCGATCAGCGGCGTCACGACGGTGCTGCAGGCCGTGCGTGTCGGCCGCGTCGGATCCGGGCATGTCCTGCTGATGGGCACGTCGGCCGCCTTCATCGCCGTCTGCGTGACGGCGATCACGGAGGGCGGACCGGGGCTCCTCGCGACCCTCGTCACCGTCTCGGCGCTGTTCCAGTTCGCCCTCTCGGCGCGCTTGTCGCTGTTGCGCAGGCTGCTCACGCCGACGGTGTGCGGCACGGTGATCATGCTGATCCCCGTGACGCTCATGCCGATCATGTTCGGCCTGCTGACGGACGTGCCGGCGGGCTCGGCGCCGGCCGCCGCGCCCGTCAGCGCGACCGCGACGCTGGTGGTCACGGTACTGGTCACGCTCCGCGCCGTCGGCGTATGGAGGCTCTGGGCGCCGGTCATCGGGATCGGCACCGGCTGCGCCGTCGCCTCGGCATTCGGCCTCTACGACGTCCAGCGCATCGCCGCGGCGAGTTGGGTGGGACTACCGGCCGGCGGGTGGCCGGGATTCAATCTCGACTTCGGAATCGCGTTCTGGTCGCTGCTGCCGGCGTTCGTCTTCGTGACCCTCATCGGCGCCATCGAGACCATCGGCGACAGCGTCGCCATTCAGCGCGTCTCCCGCCGCAAGGCGCGGGCGATCGACTTTCGCGTCGTGCAGGGCGCGGTGGCCGCCGACGGCGTCGGGAACCTGCTGTCGGGTCTGGCAGGGACGGTGCCGAACACGACCTACTCGTCGAGCGTCTCGGTGACGGAAATCACCGGCGTGGCCGCCCGCAGCGTCGGGGTATGCATCGGCGTGCTGTTCGTCGGGCTGGCGTTCCTGCCGAAGTTCATGGCGCTGATTCTCGCCATTCCCGGCCCCGTGGCCGGCGCGTACACCATCGTGTTGATGGCGACCCTGTTCGTGCTGGGCATGAAGGTGATCGTGGAGGACGGCGTCGACTACCGCAAGGGTATCGTGGCCGGGGTCGGGTTCTGGATCGGTCTCGGGTTCCAGAACGAGTTGGTCTTTGCCGATTCGCTCGGCGTATTCGGCGGCCTGCTGGGCAACGGCATGACCTCCGGCGGTCTGGCGGCGATTCTCATGACGCTGTTCCTGGAGCTGTCCAGACCACGGCGGCAGCGCGTCCGGACCCCTCTGAGCGTCGACGCGTACCCGGCCATCGACGCGTTCCTCGGAAAGTTCGCCGCCAGCCGCGGGTGGGGCAAGGCGATGTCGGAGCGGCTGCGCGCGGTCGGTGAGGAGACCCTGCTTGCCCTCATCCGCAAGGACGAGGAGGAGGCGGCGGGGCAGCCCGAGCGGCATGTCCATCTGGTCGCCCGCAGCGACGGCCGCGCGGCGGAGCTGGAGTTCGTCGCGGCAGCCGCCGAGTCGAACATCGAGGACCAGATGGCGCTGCTGGGAGAACGCACCGCCGGCGAGCCGGTCGACCTGGAGGTCTCGCTACGCCTGCTGCGGCACTACGCCTCGTCGGTGCGCCACCAGCAGTATCACGATACGGACGTCGTGACGGTGCGGGTGGAGCCGCCGTCGCAGTCCGCCTGAATCCGCGCTAAGATTATGAGACGGTGGCGCTGTTCCTGCTCTCGCTGGGCGTAATCGCCGCGGCAATGCTGGTGATGGCGGTCGGCCTGCTGTTCAACCAGACCTGCCTGCGGGGTTCCTGCGGAGGGCCCGAGCTGTCCGGGCCCGACGGGGATTCGCTGCGCTGCGCCGCCTGTCCGAAACGGAAAGCTCCGGTCTAGCCTTTCCGGTCTGCCGGCAGCCGCGCCAGCACGTTCCCCAAAGCGCCGTCTTCGTCCGGCTGCACGGTGCGGAGATCCAGCAGCAGCCGATCCTGCTCGATGCGGCCGATGACGGGTGGCTCGGCCTGTCGCAGCAGCGTTTCCAGCTCGTCCGGGCTGCAACCCTCCACGCGCACGTCGAGCAGGCAGGTCGGGATGGCCAGTCCGGGGGCCGAGCCGCCGCCAATCACGGAGTCGCCCTCGGTGGCGGCAACCGTGAGGCCGGCAACCGGCGCCAGCCGCTCCGCGATCTGCCGGGCGCGCGACCGCAGCGACTCCACGCCCGCGCCGATCATCGCCGCCACCGGAACGGTGCGTCCGGCCCGGCCGGTCGCGTATTCCAGCAACGTGCCTTCGAGAGCGGCGTACGCCAGCTTGTCCGCGCGCACGGCGCGCATCAACGGATGCCGGCGTATCGGTTGGAGTTGCTCGGCGCGCCCCACGATGATTCCGGCCTGCGGTCCCCCGAGCAGCTTGTCGCCGCTGAAGCAGCAGACCGCGCAACCGGCGCGCACGCTCGCGCCGACGGTCGGCTCGTTCCACCCCGGCGCCCCTGCACCGGCCCACCCGGGTCGATCGAAAAGGTTGCCGCTGCCCAGGTCTTCCACAACGGGCAGGTCGAAGCGCCGCCCGACGTCGACCAGCGCCGCGAGCGGGGGCCGCTCCGCGAAGCCCTCGATGTGGAAGTTGGACGGATGCACGCGCAGGATGAGAGCAGTACGGTCGCTGACGGCGGCGGCGTAGTCCGCCGCCCGCGTCCGGTTCGTCGTGCCGACCTCGCGCAGGAGCGCGCCCGACTGCCGGAGCACGTCCGGGATGCGGAACCCGCCCCCGATCTCCACCAGCTCGCCGCGCGAGACGATCACCTCCCGGCCGGCGGCGAGCGCCGCCAGCGTCAGCAGTACGGCAGCCGCATTGTTGTTGACGACGGCGGCGTCCTCCGCGCCGGTCAGATACTGCAGCAGCGCCCGCGCGTGGATCGAGCGCGACCCGCGCGATCCACGGGCGAGGTCGTACTCGAGGTTGGAATAGCCCGCCGCGGCGGCTATCCGGTCGACGGCGGGGCTGGCCAGCGGCGCCCGGCCGAGGTTCGTATGCACGATGACGCCGGTGGCGTTGATGACCCGCCGCAGCGACGGTGAGAGCGCCGCGCCGAGACGCTGCGTCAGGCCGGCCTCGATCTTCCGCACCACCGACTCGCCGCTCGGGCGTGCCGTCGGGGAGTCCGCCAGTCCCGCGCGCACGATGGCGGCTTCCTCGCGGAGGGCGGCGACGACGGCCTGCCGGCCGAAGCGCTCCTCGAGCAGCCGCACGGCCGCACGCCGGCGCAACCGGTCGATGGAGGGGATGACGTGCGACGCGCCGGCCATCATTTACTTGGGGCTGCGCCCCAAACCCCCCGGCGGCTGCTAGCGGGGACCCCATGGCCCCGCGCCGCGCCGCCGGGCCGCGCTGTGCGCGGCTTGGGCCCGACGGCCAGCGGTGTTGCCGGCGGTCGGGGGTTCAGGATACCATCGGGCTTCCTGCCAGTTTCACCTTTCACGCAGCGATCTTTCTGGAGGCGCGGAGCATGAGTCGTGCGTTGTTGAGCGTGTCGGACAAGACGGGTCTCGTCGACCTGGCGAGAGGACTCTCGGAGCGGGGGGTCGAGCTGATCTCCACCGGCGGCACCGCGCGCGCCCTGCAGGCGGCCGGATTGACCGTTACCGGCGTGTCGGAGGTCACGGGCTTTCCGGAAATGATGGACGGACGCGTCAAGACGCTGCATCCGGCCGTGCACGGCGGGATTCTCGCGCGCCGCGACCGCGCGGACGATCTTGCAGCCATCGAAGGCCAGGGAATCCGGCCCATCGACCTGGTGGTGGTCAACCTGTATCCGTTCGCGGCGGCGGCAGCCAGTGCGGACACTACGTTCGACGGGTTGATCGAGCAGATCGACATCGGCGGGCCCAGCATGGTGCGGGCGGCGGCCAAGAATTTCCGCGATGTGCTGATCGTGGTCGATCCGGATGACTATCCCCGCGTGCTGGCGGCGCTCGACGACGCGGGCGGCGCCGACCCGGGCTTCCGCTTCGAGCTCGCGCGCAAGGCGTTCGCGCACACCGCCGCCTACGACGGGACCATTGCGGCGGCCCTGGCGGCCGTCGAGGCCGACGGCGCGCAGTTCACGCACGCGCCGCTCGTGCTGGACGGCCTCGCGCCCGACCACCTCGCGCTGTCGGCGCGCAAGCTCCAGGATCTGCGGTACGGCGAGAATCCGCACCAGCAGGCCGCGCTCTACGGCGTGGAGCCGGGATGGGGCTTCGGCACGGCGCAGGTGGTCCAGGGCAAGGGACTCTCGTTCACGAACCTGCTCGACCTCGACGCCGCGGCCCGGCTTGCGCTCGAGTTCACCGAGCCCGCCGCGGTCGTGGTCAAGCATACGAACCCGTGCGGCGTCGCAACCGCGGCAACGCTCGAGGAGGCGTACGTCACGGCGCGCGAGGTCGATCCACTGTCGGCGTTCGGGGGCATCGTCGGGCTGAACCGCAGCCTGGACGGCGGGACGGCGCGCGAGATCGCGAGCACCTTCATCGAGGCCGTGGTGGCGCCGGACGCCGACGCGGAGGCGCGAGCGGTGCTGGCGGCCAAGAAGAACCTGCGGCTCGTGCTGGCCGACTGCGCGCCACTGGCGGGGAACGCGGACACCCGGCGCGAGGTGCGGTCGATCATGGGCGCCCTGCTGGTGCAGGATCGCGACCGCGTCACGGAGGCTGCCGCCGACTGGCGCGACGGTGCGGAGATTGCGCCGGGTGCGACGCTGCGGGTCGTCACCAGGCGCGCGCCGACCGCGGATGAGTGGACCGCCTTGCGGTTCGCCTGGCGCGTTTGCGCGCACGTGAAGTCGAACACCATCCTGTTCGCGCACGCGGACCGCGCGGCGGCCGTGGGGGCGGGCCAGATGAGCCGGGTCGACGCCGTCAAGGTCGCCCGGCTCAAGACCGGCGCGCTGGGAGGCACGGTCGCCGCGTCCGACGCGTTCTTCCCGTTCCGGGACGGCCTCGACGCCATTGCGGAGGCGGGAGCAACGGCGGTCGTGCAGCCGGGCGGCTCGCGGCGCGACGAAGAGGTGATTGCCGCGGCCGACGAGCACGGCATGGCGATGGTGTTCACCGGCCGCCGTCACTTCCGGCATTAGAGGCGGCGGCGGGTAGGGTGAGTAGTACCAGCAGCAGCATCAGAAACTCCGAGTCGCCGAAGTTGTACTCGAACAGGCCGGCGGTCAGCATGCTGGCCATGGCCCCGAGACCGGCCGCCGCCGCCGCCCGCGACTCGGGTTGCCGGAACCTCGCCGCCAGTTCGCGCAGCACGGCCGCGACGAACCAGAGCCATGCCGCGAGCGCCGGCAGACCCCGCTCCGCCGCGATCTGCAGCGGCACGTTGTGCAGATGCGGGTTGTTGTCGTTGACGGCGTCCGGCCCGCGGTACTCCGGGTAGACGCGCTGGACCATGTCCGGCCCGACGCCGGTGAGCGGATGGTCGGCGATGATCATGACTCCCGCGCGCGCCATCGCCAGCCGGTCCCGGCTGGTGGGATCGCGCCGATCGAATATCGAGTCGATGCGGTCGGCAATGCTGGCTGGCGCCGCGGCGACCACGATGATCACCAGGATGGGCAGGACGGCAAGCAGCCGCACGTTCTTTACGGCGAGCAACAGGCCGACTCCCGCGCAGGCGCCGATCCAGGCGCCGCGCGTGAACGTGGTGACCAGGGCGACGGCCAGCGCCGGCAGGACCAGACCGGTCCAGGCCCGGTCGCGCGCGTCGAACAGCAGTCGGGCGGTCGCCAGCACGACCATCAGCATCAGCAGACCCGAGTAGGTCATGTAGTGCCCCATGAAACCGGGTGGGCGCTGCTGGAGATCGTCGTAGCCGAAGATGCCGTACTGTACGACGCCGAACACGGCGCTGGCCGCGCCGGCGCTGATGATCACGGTGGCGGCCGTTGCGCCCGCCGGTCCGCGCACCAGCCGGTAGACGACCGGCACCACCAGAAACAGCAGCACTTCCTTCGAATCGACGAGGCTGGCGGACGGATCCAGCGACGCCGCCACCGATACCATGGTCAGCAGCGCATACGCGAGCAGCGGCTGGAAGAAGCGGGGGGCGCGGGGTCGCTCCCCGTTCGCGTAGAGGATGCCGATCCAGCAGCCTATGGCGAGAGTGAGCAGTATCTGCGACGCCGCGATGGATACCGGCAGCGCCGCCATGAACAACAGCGCCACCACCAGCGCCACGCGCTCCAGCGCCGAGCGGCCGGGTTGCACGGGGCTGTTGCCGCCTGGCTGCAGCTGGGCTCCGGCCACGGGCTCTTACGCGTCGATCGTGGCTTCGTCGATCAACATCACCGGGATGTCATCCTCGATCGGATAGACACGGCGACACTGCTCGCACTTCAGACCCCTGCCGTCGTGCACCGGGGCGACGGGCGTCTTGCACTCGGGGCACGCAAGTATTTCCAACAACTCGGGGTCAACCACGACAGAAGCCTCCGCGGGAACGCTGCCGCCACTATACCAAAACGGTCCGGCTTGTCGCGGGCCGCGTCCTGTGGAACAATCGAGGCTGCCATGCATGTCCGGTTGCTCACCGGCGTACTTGTCTGGTCGCTGGCGTCTGGTCTCTGGACGGCGCCGGCCGGCGCTGCCGTTGGCCAGTCCCAGTCCGAGGAAGCCGCCGCCGGACGCGCCGAGGCGTACCGCCTCTTCCTGCAGGGGCGCCATCTCGAAAACCAGGGCGACATCGAAGGTGCGGTGCGCGCCTACCAGGACGCCGCCAGGCTGGATCCGGAATCGGGCGAGCTGCTGGCCGAGCTTTCGTCTGTCTATGCGCGCCGCAACCGCAACGACGAGGCCGTGGCGGCCGCGCGCGAGGCGCTGGAGCGCGATCCGGAGAACCAGAGCGCACACCGTATCCTGGGGCTCCTTTTCGCAGCGCGCGCCAGCGAGCGCTCGGGCACCGCGGAGGATGCCCGGCTGGCGGTCCGGCACCTGGAGCAGGCGCGCGAGACGCTGCTGTCCGACTACAACGTCGAGCTGACGCTGGCGCGCCTGTACCTCCAGACGGACGCGGCGCAGAGCGCGGTCGACCTGCTCGAAGAGCTGCAGAAGGACGCCCCCGGCCTCTCGGAGACCGGCATGCTGCTGGCGCGGGCGTACGAGCATGTCGGGCGGGTCGGCGACGCCGTGACGACACTGGAACAGGTGGTGGCCGGGGGGCGCCCGTCCTCGCGCGTGCTGCGGCGGCTGGCCGAGCTGTACGGCAAGGATGGACGCTGGAGCGATGCCGTCGAAGTGTACGAGCGCGCCGTCGAGCTCAACCCGCGGAGCGCGCGCACCAAGCGCGAGCTGGCAAATGCGCTGCTGCGCGCCGACCGTCCGGCGCGCGCGCGGGAGGTGCTCGACGAGCTCGTCACGCTGCGGCCGAACGACGTCTACGGGCTGTACCTGCTGTCGGAGGTCGAGCTCGAGATGCGGAACTTCGATGCCGCCGAAGACGCCGCGCGGCGGCTGATCGAGGTCGAGCCGGGAGGTCTGCGGGGCGCGCTGGCGCTGGCGGAGGTGTACAGCCAGAAGCGGGAGCACCGTCGCGTCGTGGAGGTGCTCGCGCCGCTCCTGGAGAACGCGGCCGACCGCGGCCTGCGTCCCGAGCAGGTCGCCGGGATCCTCGGGCGCGTGGGGTTCGCCCACGAGCAGTTGCAGGAATACGAGGCGGCGAGCAGGGTGTACGAGCGGGGCGTCGAGCTGATGCCGAACAGTCTGGCGTTCGGCGGCCGACTGGCGCAGGCGTACATCGACGCCGGCAGGCCGGCAGACGCGCGGCGCGTGCTCGGCGGCATGCAGGAGCAGCATCGCGGGAGTCTGACGGTCACGCGTCTGGAAGCACGCGTGCTGGGAGACGAAGGGGACATCGACGCCGGGGTCGCCCTGCTCCGCGAGGCGCTGCAGTCCCGGACCGAGCGGCCCCGGGCCTACCTGGTGCTGGCCGCGTACTACGGCCATTACGAGCGGTTCGATGCAGCCATAGAGTTGCTGGAGTCGGCCGCGAACCGGTTCACCGACGACACCTCGATCCTGTTCCGGCTGGGGGCGGTCCTGGAGCAGAGCGGCCGTCACATGGAAGCGGAGAGCCGCTTCCGGCGCATCCTCGACCTGAACCCGGAGCACGCCGCGACGTTGAACTACCTCGGGTACATGCTGGCCGACCGCGGCGAGCGGCTGGACGAATCGGTCATGCTGCTGGAGCGGGCGATCGAGGCCGATCCGTACAACGGCGCCTATCTCGACAGTCTCGGTTGGGCGTACTTCAAGCTCGACCGCCTCGATCGCGCCGAGCCGCTGCTGCAGCAGGCAAGCGAGCAGATGGCATGGAACTCCGTGATCCAGGATCACCTGGGAGACCTGATGCTGCGGCTCGGGCGCTACGCGGACGCGATTGCCGCCTGGGAACGCGCACTTGCCGGTGACGGGCACGAGGTCGAGCGTGCCGCGATCGAACAGAAGATCGGCGACGCCCGACGCCAGTTGGAGCGCCAGTAATACTGTGCCGCGGGTTGCCCGCGCCGCGGTCGCAGGCGCGGCCGCGCTGGTATTCGCGGGTTGCGCAGCGCCTCGCATCATCCTGCCGGAAGGGGCCGGGACCCCGCTAGCCGACTACGCGGAGCTGTTTGACGCCGCCGCCGACCCGTGCCGCGGCGTCCGGACGCTCGAGCTCGTGCTCGCCATCGAGGGAGAGACGGGCGACACGCGCCTGAGGGGGCGCGTACGCGGCGCGCTCGCGCGGCCGGCGTCGCTGCGACTGGAGGGCGTCGCACCGTTCGGGGCCCCCGCGTTCATACTGGTCGCGGGCGAGTCGCCGGCCGTGCTGGTCCTGCCGCGCGAGCGGCGCGTCGTGACCGACGCCACCGGCCGCGATCTGCTGCAGTTGCTCGCCGGCCTGCCGCTGGAGCCGGCCGACCTGCGGGCCGTTTTGACCGGCTGCCTGGTGCCGCATCCCACACCGGTCGCGGCCCGGACGTACAGCAACGGTTGGGTGGGCGTGCAGCTCGAGGGGGAGGCGACGCTGTACGTGGACCGCGCCGGCGGCGCGCCCGTCATCGTTGCCGGCCGGCGGAGGGGACTGGTCGTCGCCTACGGCGACCACGTGCGCGGAATGCCCCGCCTGGTCCACGTGCGCAGCGCGCCGCCAGGCGGCGTGGCCACCGACTTGACGGCAACGCTCTCGCAGGTGAGCATCAACGTCGAGATCGACGCGCGGGCGTTCGCCCGCGTCGTGCCCCGGGACTTCACCCCGACGTCCATCGACACCCTGCGGCCCGAAGCCGGTCCGCTCGCCGCGACCCCGTGACCTTTACCGTTACCATCCGCGCGCCCGCGAAGATCAACCTGCACCTGCGGATCCTGGGACTTCGACAGGATGGATTTCACGAGGTGCAAACCCTGCTGCAGTCGATTGACCTGCACGACTCCCTCGCGATTCGCCGCCGTCCCGGACCGCTGACGGTCGCCTGCCGTACCGCAGAGGTCCCGACGGGGCGCGCCAACCTGGTGTGGAGCGCGGCCTGTGCGTTATGGGAGGAGCTCGGGAGGCGCGGGGAACCCGAAGGCGCCGCCGTCACGATCCGGAAGCGCATCCCGTCCGCGGCCGGACTCGCCGGCGGCAGCAGCGATGCCGCCGCGGCGCTGCGCGGGCTGTGCGCCGCCTGGGGCGTGCAGGCAGGCGCGCGCAGGCTGCGCGCCGTGGCATCCGCAATCGGATCCGACGTGCCGTATTTCCTCGCCGGCGGCGCTGCCATGGCCGCGGGCCGCGGTGAGCGGATTCGCCGCGTGCCCGACATCGAGCCGCTGTGGGTAGTGCTGGCGCGGCCGGGGTTCGGCGTCGCCACGGCCGATGCCTACCGCTGGTTCGATGCGGAGGGTGCGCGCCCGGGGCCTCCACGACGTTCGGCGGGCATGCCGGCCGGCTGGCGGCAGACCTGGCGTGGACTGGTGAACGACCTCGAGCCGGCCGTCGCCAGCCGACATCCCGAAATCGCGGCGATGGTGCAGCGGCTGCAGCGCAGCGGCGCACTCCTGTCGGCCATGACCGGGAGCGGCTCCGTGGTCTACGGCCTGTACCGCTGGCGCCCGGCAGCGGAGGCAGCCCGCCGGGCCGTGCGCCGCCGCGGCTGGCGCACCACGTTGACCCGGACTATCGGGCGCGCCGAATACGCCCGCATGACGGCGGCGGTGCCGCAATAACCCCGCCTCTTGCCCGCGTCCTCCGCATCCGCTACAGTACACACCCGCTCGCGCCCGCCGCGGCGGGCGCGAGCGGGGAGATTGCACCAGCCGGGCCTCCTGCGAGCCTCAGGCCGTTCATGTTGGGGCGTCGCCAAGCGGTAAGGCGCGGGACTTTGGATCCCGTATCGAAGGTTCGAATCCTTCCGCCCCAGCCAACGCCCGTACGTTGCATGCGTGTGACTTCCAGGAGCCAATGCATAGCAGGGAACTGAAGCTGTTTGCGGGTAGCGCGCACCCCGATCTCGCGAGTCGGATCGCGGGCATCGTGGACGTGCCGCTGGGGCGCGCCTGCCTGCGGCGCTTCTCCGACGGCGAGGTTTCCTTCCAGATCGACGAGAACATCCGCGGCGCCGACGTCTTCGTCGTCCAGCCCACCTGCACGCCGGTCGACCAGCACCTGATCGAGTTGTGCGTGATGATCGACGCGTTTCGCCGGTCGTCCGCATCGCGCATCACCGCGGTGATGCCGTACTACGGCTATGCGCGGCAGGATCGCAAGGACAAGCCGCGCGTGCCGATCTCGGCCAAGCTGGTCGCCAACCTGCTCGGGGCGGCAGGCGCCAACCGCGTGTTGACGATGGATTTGCACAAGGCGCAGATCCAGGGTTTCTTCGACATTCCGGTGGATCACCTGTTCGCGGCTCCGGTGTTCATCGACTACCTCGCGAAGCTGCAGCACGAGCGGCCTCTCACCATCGTGTCGCCGGACGCCGGCGGCGTGGAGCGCGCCCGGGCGTATGCGAAACGCCTCGGCGTCGACGTGGAGCTGGCGATAATCGACAAGCGCCGGTCGTCCGACGGCCACGCGGAGGTGATGAACGTCGTGGGCGAGGTCAGTGACCGCGTCTGCATCATTCAGGACGACATCGTGGACACCGCCGGGACGTTGCGCCAGGCGTCGCTGGCGTTGAGCGACAACGGCGCGGCGCGGGTGCTGGCGTGCGCCGTGCACGGCGTGCTGTCCGGTCCGGCCCTGCAGCGCATCGAGGACTCCGGGCTCGAGCGGCTGATCGTGACCGACACCATTCCGCTCCGTCCCGAGCTGGCCGCTTCGTCGAAGATTCAGGTACTGTCCGTGGCGCAACTGCTCGGAAAGGCGATTCAGAGCATTCATCAGGAAACATCCGTTTCCTCCCTGTTCGTCTGAACGGGAGGGCAGCGGATGGTGGGGGAAGACAGGCAGGACGATGGATATCACGTTGGCCGCGGCGACGCGGGATGAGCGGGGGAAGAACGAGGCCCGGCGGCTGCGCCAGGCCGGATTGCTGCCGGCGGTGCTCTACGGGGGCAAGGAAGGCGGAGCGCAGGCGATCAAGATGGCTCCCAAGCCGCTGCTCGAGGTGATGCATTCCGAGTCGGGCATCAACACGTTGCTCGGGCTCAGCGTCGACGGCGGGAGCGCGAGCCAGGTGCTGGTGAAGGACTACCAGGTCGATCCCGTCAGCAACGAGCTGCTGCACGTCGACTTCTACCAGCCGCCGCTCGACAAGCCGATTACCGTCAGCGTGCCGGTGGCGCTCAGCGGCGAGGCGGCCGGCGTCAAGCAGCAGGGCGGACTGGTCGATTTCGTGCAGCGCGACGTGCAGGTCGAGTGCCTCCCGACCGAGATTCCGGAACATCTCGAGGTGGACATCAGCGCGCTCATGATCGGACAGGGCGTGCGCCTGCGCGAGCTGCTGGAAGGCGTCTCGTGGAAGCCGGTGAGCGATCCTGACACGCTGCTGGTGCACGTGGTGGCGCCGAAGGTGGAAGCGGAGGCCGAGGAAGCTGCCGAGGAGGAGGAGGAAGCCGCGGCCGCCGAAGCTGCCGCCGAGGAGGAGGGCGCCAAGCCAGAGCCGAGCGAATAGCAGCCCCATGCAATGAAGTTGATCGTCGGGCTTGGCAATCCCGGTCCGAGATACCGCGGCACGCGCCATAACGTCGGCTTCGAGGTTGTCGACGAGCTCGCGCGGCGGCGCGGCCTGGTGTTCGAATCCAGCCCGGCCGCTGCGCTCATGGCGCGGGAGCGCGGGCCGGACGCGCGGATCATGCTGGCCAAGCCGTGCACGTTCATGAACCTGAGCGGCAGCGCGGTCGGGGAGCTGGTCCGGTATTACCGTTTCGCGCTGGACGACGTGCTGGTGGTGGCCGACGACGTGAACCTGCCGCTCGGCCGGCTGCGCGCGCGGCGCGGCGGCTCGGCCGGCGGGCACAACGGTCTGCAGTCGGTGATCGAGCTGCTGGGGACGGAGCGTTTCGCGCGGCTGCGCGTGGGCGTCGACCGCGGCGACCAGCGGCGGGACCTCGCCAGCCACGTGCTGGCGGGATTCGAGCCGTCGGAGCAGGAGACGATCAGGGAAGCGATAACGGAAGCCGGCGATGCGGTGGAGGAATTCGCCGCCAGCGGCATCGATGTGATGATGAACCGTTTCAACTAGTGCTCAAGCAATGCTCCTTGCCGCCGGCGAACGGCGGCCGCATTCGACCGAGAGGAGTTCGATGTCCGAACCACGACAGTATGAATTGATCTACGTCATCGCACCGGACGTGGATGACGCGGGGGTCGCCGAGTTGCACGCCCGCGTCGAAGAGATCGTCACCGCCGGCGGCGGGACGATCGACAAGACCGACAACTGGGGCCGGCGCCGGCTGGCCTACGAGATCAACCGCCACAAGGAAGGCACCTACGTGCTGGAGCTGTTCACCGGCTCGGGCGCGATCGTCGGCGAGCTGGACCGCCGGCTGAAGGTGACCGACAATGTCCTGAGGTACCTGGTCGTCCGCGTGGACGAGGATCTCCGCAAGGCGGAGCGCGAGCGGGCGCGCCGGCAGGCCAAGCGCCAGCAGCGGCGGGGCGCCGGCGAAGCCGAGGCGGCCGCGCAGCCGGCAGAAGCGGAGGCGGCTGCACAGCCGGACGGGGAGAAGCCGGACGAGAAGACTGCCGAGGCCCCGGCAGCGGCGGACGAGCCGGCGGATGCCCCTGCGGCAGCGGACAAGCCCGAGGATGCGCCGGCAGCAGCGGAGGTGAAGGAATGACGAAGGAACGAGGGTCGCGCGGCGCTTCCGGCGGCGGTCCGCGGAGGGGCGGCTTCAGGCGCCGCCGCGCCTGCCGCTTCTGCGTCGAGAAGATCGACTACATCGACTACAAGGACGTGCGGGTGCTGATGCTCTCGATTCCGGAGCGCGGCAAGATTCAGCCGCGCCGCATTTCCGGAACCTGCGCCAAGCACCAGCGCAAGCTGACCACGGCCATCAAGCGGGCGCGCCAGTTGGCGCTGATTCCGTACATCACCGACTAGCGGAGGTTGCGGTGGAAGAGCTCATCCTCCGGGAACACATCGACCATCTGGGCCGCCGCGGCGATATCGTGAAGGTGGCTGGAGGCTACGCGCGCAACTACCTGCTGCCGCGCAAGCTGGCGCTGCCGGTCACCGCGGCGAACCGCCGGCAGGTGGAGCGGGAGCGTGCGCTGGCCGAGCAGCGCGAGGCGGAGGAGCGGCAGACCGCGCAGGCCCTGGCCGACCGCGTGGCGGCGGTGGAGTGCGAGATCGCGCGGCGGGTCGGGGAGCACGACACGCTGTACGGCTCGGTGACCAATGCCGATATCGCCGAACACCTCGCGGCGCACGCGCTGGAGATCGACAAGCGCCAGGTTCAGTTGGAAGAGCCGATCAAGCAGCTCGGCGAGTACACCGTGCCGGTCAGGATTCATCGCGACGTCGAGGCGAGCGTCCGCGTGCGCGTAGTACGGGAAGGGGACGACGCCGGCGCGTCCGATTAGGCGCCTCGCGGCGCCCGTGTCTGTCGGATGGATGACTTCGCGTCGACCCCTGCGGGGGAGCGGGCCCTGCCGCACAACCTGGAGGCGGAGCGCTGCGTCCTCGGCTCGATTCTGATCAACAACTCGGCGTTCAACGTCGCGGCGGAGCTCGTCAAGGCTGACGACTTCTACCGCGACGCCCACCGCCGTGTCTTCGACAGGATCGCCGGCCTCAGCGAGCGGGGCCAGGCGATCGACCTCGTCACGTTGCGGGACGCCCTGGACCGCGCGGGCGATCTGGAGAAGATCGGCGGCCCCGCCTACATCAGCGCGCTGGCCGACGGCGTCCCGCGCTCGACCAACGTCGCGCACTACGCACAGATCGTCAAGGAAAAGGCGACGCTGCGCAATCTGATCCATTCGGCCAACAAGATCGTCTCCAGCGCCTACGCCACCGATGACGACGCTGACGCCGTGCTCGACCGGGCGCAGCAGGAAATCTTCGCCATCGCCGAAGACCGCATCCACAGCGGCTTCGTGTCGATGGAGCAGCTCGTCAAGGACGGCTTCGAGACCGTCGAACGGATTCAGGCGCAGAAGGGTCTCGTAACCGGCGTACCCACGGGCTTCGCCGACATCGATGACCTGACGGCCGGGCTGCAGCCGGCCGACCTCGTCATCGTTGCCGCGCGGCCGTCGATGGGCAAGACGGCCTTCGCCCTCAATGTCGGCCTGCACGTCGGGACACGGGGGGAGCGGACGGTCGGCATCTTCAGCCTCGAGATGGCCAAGGAACAGATCTTTTTGCGGATGCTGACGGCCGAGGCGGACGTCGACGCCCACCGGCTGCGCACCGGCATGCTCAGCGACAGCGACTGGAGCGGTCTTTCCGCCGCACTGGGCAGGCTGGGACAGGCCCGCGTGTTCGTCGACGACACGCCGGCGATCGGCGTGCTCGAGATGCGCGCGAAGAGTCGTCTGCTCAAGGAAACGCACGGTCTCGATCTGGTCATCATCGACTACATCCAGTTGATGCAGGGCCGCGGCCGGTTCGAGAACCGCACACAGGAGCTCGCCGCGATCTCGCGCAGCCTGAAAGGGCTTGCCAAGGAGCTCAACGTGCCGGTCGTGGCGCTTTCCCAGCTCAGCCGCGCGCCGGAATCGCGCGCGGACCGCCGGCCGCAACTGTCGGACCTGCGGGAATCGGGCGCGCTGGAGCAGGACGCCGACGTCGTCATGTTCATCTTTCGCGAGGAGATGTACGACGAAAAGCCTGAAAACTCCGGCCTGGCGGAGGTCATCATCGGCAAGCAGCGCAACGGACCGACCGGGACGGTGAAGCTGGCTTTCCTCAAGCAGTACACGCGCTTCGCCAACCTCAGTCCCGAAGCGCCGTGATCCGGATCCTCGTCCAGTGATCCGACCGACCTTCGCCCGGATCGACCTCGCGGCGCTACAGGCCAACTATCGCGCCGTGCGCGCTTTCGTTGCCCCCCCTGCCGGCGGCGTACAACCACCGGCGGTCATCGCCGTCGTCAAGGCCAATGCGTACGGCCACGGCGCGGCCGTCGTCGCCCGCGCCCTGGAGGAGGCCGGCGCCGCAATGCTGGCCTGCGCGGATATCGAGGAAGGCGTACAGCTCCGCCGCGCCGGCGTGCGGATACCGATTCTCGTATTCGGTGCGCTCAGCGTCAGCGACCTCGGCGGCGTGTTCGAGCACCACCTCACGCCGACGGTGTCGTCGCCGTCGGCGGCGCGGGCGCTGCACACCGTAGCGGAGCGCCGCGGCGTCCGGATCCGCTGCCACTTGAAGATCGATACCGGCATGAACCGGTTCGGTTTCCGGTACGACAACCTGCGGTCGACGCTGCCCGCCGTGCTCGCCAGTCGCAATCTTGCCTTCGACGCCGTCTACACGCACTTCGCCACCGCCGAGGAGGCCGCGTCGCCGCTGTTCGAGCAGCAGCAGCGGCGGTTCGAGGCGGCGGCAGCGGCGCTGCCGGAGATCGGTCTCGCCGTCCGGCGGCGTCACGCCGCCAACAGCGCCGCGTTGCTGGGCGACCGGCGAACCTGGCTGGACGCCGTGCGGCCCGGCCTGTTGCTGTACGGCGCGCTGCCGGCCGGTGCGCCGGAGCCGGACGCGCTCCGTCTCCGGCCCGTCATGTCGCTGCACAGCCGGATCGTGGCGGTCAAGGGGATGCGGTCGGGCGAGTCCTGCGGCTACGGGGCGCGGTTCACCGCCCCGGGGCCAATGCGCATTGCCGTGGTTCCGGCCGGCTACGCGGACGGGCTGGACGTGCGGATGGCGGGGACCGGCGCCGTGCTCGTGCGGGGGCAGCGGGCGCCCATCGTAGGGTCGGTATGCATGGATTCGATCACGATCGACGTCAGCGCGATGGACGTCAGCCCCGGCGACGAAGTCGTGCTGGTAGGCGCGCAAGGCGACGACAGCATCGGCGTCGGGGAAGTGGCGCGGTGGATCGGCACGGTGCCGCATGAGATCCTGTGCCGCACCGGCAGCCGGATCGAGCGTGTCTATTCCGGCGCGGACGCCACGGCGGCGAAAGCCGGGGAGCCGGCGGCGCGATGAAGGAGCCGAGGACCGTATTCGTCTGTCAGGCATGCGGCGCGCAGGCGCGCAAGTGGTTCGGGCAGTGTCCCGAATGCAGCGCTTGGAACACGCTGGTGGAAGAAGCGGTTCCCGCCGGTCCGGGCGGGGCGGGGGGGGGCGCGAGCGCGGCCGGGAGCGCAACCGCCCAGCGCTACGACCAGATCGAGACGGCCGGGGCCGAGCGCCTGGCGAGCGGCATCAGTGAGCTCGACCGCGTGCTCGGCGGCGGGATCGTCCCGGGCTCGGCCGTGCTGCTGGGTGGCGAGCCGGGCATCGGCAAGTCGACGCTGCTGCTGCAGATGGCGGCGGCCGTCGCGCGTACGCTCGGCCCGGTGCTGTACGCCTCGGGCGAAGAGTCGGTGCAGCAACTGAAGATGCGCGGCGATCGGCTGGGGCTGGACGCACCGCCGCTGTACCTGCTGGCGGAAACCTGTCTCGAACGCATTCTCGACGAGGCGGCGCGCGTCAAGCCGGTCGCGCTGATCGTCGATTCGATCCAGACGGTCTTCTCGCTCAAGCTGCAGTCGGCGCCCGGCAGCATCGGCCAGGTGCGCGCGGCGGCGGCAGAGCTGCTGTTCACGGCCAAGGGCCGGGATCTGCCGACGTTCCTCGTGGGCCACGTGACGAAGGACGGCAGCCTGGCCGGACCGAAGGTGCTGGAGCACGTGGTCGATACGGTGCTGTATTTCGAAGGCGAGCGGCATCACTCCCACAGGGTGATCCGCGCGGTCAAGAACCGCTTCGGCGCGGTCAGCGAGCTGGGCGTTTTCGACATGACGGGTTCCGGCCTGCGCGGCGTGCCCAACCCGTCCGAGCTGTTCCTTGCCGAGCGCGTCTCGAACGTCCCGGGTTCGGCGGTGCTATGCTCCATCGAAGGCTCGCGGCCGATCCTCGTCGAGGTGCAGGCGCTCGTGAGCAGCGGCGCCTACGGCACCGCCCGGCGCACCGCCAGCGGGCTCGACCAGAACCGCCTGTCGCTGCTGCTCGCGGTGCTGGAGAAGCGCGCCGGCCTCAGCCTGGCCGGGGAGGACGTATTCCTCAACATGGCCGGCGGGCTGACGGTCAACGAGCCCGCGGCCGACCTCGGGGTGATTGCCGCCGTGGCCTCCAGCCTGCGGAACCGGCCGGTGCGATCCGGCACCGCCGTCTTCGGCGAGGTCGGTCTGGCGGGGGAGGTGCGCGGAACGCCGCGCGCGCCGCTGCGGCTCCGCGAGGCGGCGCAGCTCGGCTTCACGCGCTGCGTCATGCCCGCCGGCAACTGCGCGCCCGCACCGGGCGCAGGCAGTTGCGAGCAGGTGGGGGTTGCCTCCGTCGCGGAGGCGCTCGAGGCGCTGATCGAGTAATGCTTCCGCCCTTTCACTGGTGGCGCACCGTGTTCTGGCTGATACCGGCGATCAGCGTGTACACCGTCGTGCTCGGTGGCCTGTCGCTCGCATCGAGCCTGGTCGACCGCAGCGGCAACGCAGCCCACCGCTGCGCCCGCGCCTGGTCGCGGCTGATCCTGCTGACGACGGGCGTCCGCCTGCGGGTGGAGGGGCTCGAATCGCTGCCGCGCGAGGGCGCCTGCATCTTCGTTTCGAACCACCAGAGCATCTACGACATCCCGATTCTGTTCTGGGCGCTGCCGTTGCAGTTGCGCATCATCGCCAAGGCGTCGCTCGGCCGCTTCCCCGTGCTGGGCTGGCATCTGCGCTGCACCGGGCACCTGCTGGTGGAGCGGGAGCGCACCGGCGCGGCAACGCTGAAGCACGTGGCGGCGATGACGGCCGGCGGCCAGTCGCTCATCGTCTTTCCGGAGGGCACGCGGAGCCGTGACGGCCGCGTGGGGCCGTTCAAGCGGGGACTGTTCCTGATGGCGATTGAAGCCGGTCTGCCGGTCGTGCCGGTATCGGTCGCCGGCAGCCGGCACGTGATGCTGAAGGGGCGCCTGATGACCTGTCCCGGGGACGTGGACGTGGTCGTGCACGAACCCATCCAGACGCAGGGCATGAGCCGCGCCGGAGCGCGCGGCCTCGCGGATCGGGCCCGCGACATCGTGGAGCGGAAGGCCGCCTGATGTTGATTGCAGCCATCATTGCCGCGGGCGGACGGGGCGCAAGGCTCGGCGGTCCGATCCACAAGCAGTTGCGCACCATTGGCGGGCGCACGCTGCTGGAGCGCAGCGTCGCGCCGTTCGACGCCAGTGAGCGGATAGGCGAGATCGTTCTCGTGCTGCCGCCGGAGCTGCTGGCGTCTCCGCCTGACCTGATAGGCCGGATCCGGACGCCGGTACGGTTGGTCGCGGGCGGCGCCCGCCGCCAGGACTCCGTGGCCGCGGGGCTGGCCGCCGTTGCGCCGGCGAGCGAGATTGTAGTGATTCACGACGCGGCCCGGCCGTTCTGCACGCCGGACCTGATCGACCGGACGATCGCGGCGGCGGTCGAGTCGGGCGCGGCCACGGCGGCGCTGCCCGCGTTCGATACGGTGAAGGAGGGCCGCGTCGCAGAGGGCGTGGCGGTGGTCGGCGCAACGTTGCCCAGGGAGAGCATCTATCTGGTGCAGACGCCGCAGGCGTTCCGCGTGGACCTGCTGCGCGATGCGGTGGAGCGAGCCAGCGGCGGAGCGGAGGCGACCGATGAAACCACGCTCGTCGAGCGCGCCGGCCACCCCGTCCGTCTGGTGCAGGGCGACGTGCGCAACTTCAAGGTGACGAGCGCGGACGACCTGGCGCTTGCCGGGCGGATTGCGGCGGCCGGGCCGCTCGAAACACGTGTCGGCCTCGGATACGACCTGCACCGGTTCGTGGAGGGGCGGCCGCTGGTGCTCGGCGGTGTCTCCATTCCAGGCGCGCACGGCCTGCTGGGCCATTCGGATGCGGATGCGGTCTGTCACGCGGTGACGGACGCCGTGCTCGGCGCCGCGGGCGCCGGCGACATCGGCCAGCGATTCCCCGACGACGACGAACGGTGGCGCGGGGCGGCCAGCATCGAGCTGCTGCGCGATGCAGCGGGGGCCGTCCGCGACCTGGGGTTCGCGGTCGGCAACGTGGACGTGGTCGTGGTCACCGAGCAGCCGAAGATCCGCGCGTTCGCGGCGGAGATGCGGCGGCGTCTGGCGGAGGCGCTGCACGTCGCGCCGGAGCGGGTGTCCATCAAGGGCAAGACCGGCGAGGGGATAGGCGAAGTAGGCCGCGGCGAGGCGCTCGTAGTGCACGCCATCGCGATGCTCACCCGCCCGGCCGACAAGATGTGATGCTCGTATACGGGATCAATCCCGTCACGGAAGCGCTGCGCGCCGGCGCCGTGTCGCGTATCTGGACGAGCGCCGGCGGACCGCGCGTGGCGCGGCTGGTCGACCGCGCGCGCCGCGCCGGCGTAACGGTGCAGCATCTCGACGCGGCGGAACTGGAGCGTCTGGCGCCGGGCGCGGCGCACCAGGGGGTGGCGGCCGACGTCGTCGATCCGGCGCCGCGGACGGTCCAGGATCTCATACGGGACGTTGCGGCGCCGCTCGTCGTCGTGCTCGACGGGATCGAGGACCCCCGCAATTTCGGCGCGGTGGCGCGCGCGGCCGAAGCGGCGGGCGCGGACGGCCTGATTCACCAGACGCGGCGCTCCGCGCCCATGGGCGCCACGGCGCAGAAAGCAGCGGCCGGCGCGTTGGCGCACCTGCCATGTGCGGCGGTCGTCAACATCTCCCGGGCGCTCGACGAGCTGCGCGCCGCGGGGGTGTGGACCGTCGGACTGGACCAGGACGCGCCCCAACCGTATCACCGCCTGGACCTGACCGGGAGCATCGCGCTGGTGCTGGGGGCCGAGGGGCGCGGACTGCGCCGGCTGGTGCGTGAGCGCTGCGACTGGCTGGCGGCGATTCCGATGCGGGGGCGCGTGGCCAGCCTCAACGTGTCGGTCGCGGCCGGCGTGGCGCTGTTCGAGGCGGCGCGCCAGCGGGCGGAGGCAACTTCTTGAGTTCGCTCGTCTTTTCCTGTGCTATAGTAACGAGTTTGCGCCGCTGGCGTAGCTCAGTCCGGTAGAGCAGCTGATTTGTAATCAGCGGGTCGGGGGTTCGAATCCCTTCGCCAGCTCCAGAGAACTTGGCGAACGCGCCCGGCGGCCAGCGGTGTGCGGAGGTCGGCGAGGTTGCGGAGCGGTCAAACGCAACAGACTGTAAATCTGTCGCCCAAGTGGCTTCGGAGGTTCGAATCCTCCCCTCGCCACCAGTTTTCATGACGGCTAGACGAGAAGGCGGGAGTAACTCAGTGGTAGAGTCACAGCCTTCCAAGCTGTTGGTCGCGGGTTCGATCCCCGTCTCCCGCTCCAGTATTCATGACGTGCGTGGACGAGCACGCCGATGTAGCTCAGTTGGCAGAGCGCGTCCTTGGTAAGGACGAGGTCACCGGTTCAATCCCGGTCATCGGCTCCAGACATCCTGGCGCCGCGCCGCGCGCAGCCAGGCGGGTTGGCAGGGATACGCGGAGAGTGGACAGATGGCGAAAGAGAAATTCGATCGGTCGAAGCCGCACGTGAACATCGGCACGATCGGCCACATTGACCACGGCAAGACGACGTTGACGGCGGCGATCACGTCGGTGTTGGCGAAGAAGGACGCGAAGAACGAGATCCGGAGCTTCGACTCGATCGACAACGCGCCGGAGGAGCGCGAGCGCGGGATCACGATCGCGACGGCGCACGTGGAGTATCAGACCGACAACCGGCACTACGCGCACGTGGACTGCCCGGGCCACGCGGACTACATCAAGAACATGATCACGGGCGCGGCGCAGATGGACGGGGCGATCCTGGTGGTTGCGGCGACCGACGGCCCGATGCCGCAGACGCGGGAGCACATCTTGCTGGCGCGCCAGGTCGGGGTTCCGTCGCTGGTGGTGTTCCTCAACAAGTGCGACGCGGTGGACGACCCGGAGCTTCTGGAGTTGGTGGAGCTGGAGGTTCGGGAGCTGCTGAGCTCGTATGAGTTCCCTGGCGACGACCTGCCGGTGATCCAGGGTTCTGCGCTGCAGGCTCTGGAAGGGGACTCTGCGGCGGAGGATTCGATCCGGGAGCTGATGGCGGCGGTGGACTCGTATGTTCCGTTGCCCGAGCGGGACGTGGACAAGCCGTTTCTGATGCCGATCGAGGACGTGTTCTCGATTGTGGGCCGCGGGACGGTGGTGACGGGCCGCGTGGAGCGCGGGAAGGTGACGGTCAGCGAGGAGATCGAGATCGTGGGCTTCAGCCCGACGCAGAAGAAGGTGGTGACGGGCGTGGAGATGTTCCGGAAGCTACTGGATGCGGGGGAGGCCGGAGACAACATCGGGGTGTTGCTGCGGGGTACGGAGAAGGACGACGTGGAGCGCGGGCAGGTATTGGCGAAGCCGAAGTCGATCACGCCGCACACGAAGTTCCGCGGCGAGGTATATGTGCTGACGAAGGACGAGGGCGGCCGGCACACGCCGTTTTTCAACGGCTACCGGCCGCAGTTCTACCTGCGGACGACGGACGTGACGGGGGTGGCGAATCTGCCCGAGGGCGTGGAGATGGTGATGCCGGGCGACAACGTGACGATCAGCGTGGAGCTGATCACGCCGGTGGCGCTGGAGAAGGGTCTGCGGTTCGCGATACGTGAAGGCGGGCGGACGGTCGGCTCGGGGACCATCACCGACATCGTGGAGTAGCGGCGAAGGCCCGCACAGCGGGCCTCGGCGGCCACGGCGCGGGGCTACGGGGTCCCCGCTAGTGGCCGCCGGGGGTTCGGGGCGCAGCCCCGAGAGGTAGAAGAAGCCAGTGCGCGACATCATCATCCTCGCGTGCACCGAGTGCAAACGGCGCACGTACAACACGACGAAGAACAAGCGGAAGACGACGGAACGCCTCCAGATGAAGAAGTACTGCCGCTGGTGCCGCCGGCATGTCGACCATCGGGAGACGAAGTAGGCCGCGTGGATACAGGCCAGTAGCTCAACTGGTAGAGCACCGGTCTCCAAAACCGGGGGCTGGGGGTTCGAGTCCCTCCTGGCCTGCCAACGACGCGTGGAGCGGGGAGACGCGGTTCCGCAGCGGGCGACGACAATGGTGAAATCGGCGATGCTGGACCGGGTGCGCGAAAAGAGTCCGACCGGATGGTTCGGCCGGGCGCGCGTATTCCTGGCCCAGGTGCAGAACGAGGTCGCGCGCGTCACGTGGCCTACCTGGAAAGAGGTTCAGGCTACCACGCTCGTCGTGATCCTGACCTCGATCCTGTTCGGCGTCTACCTGTGGGGCGCGGATCTGGTGCTCGACAGGGTGGCGCGACTGATCTTCACGACATTCGGTGCGTCATGACGGACGTCAGTACGAAGCAGTGGTACATCGTGCACACCTACTCGGGCTTCGAGAAGAAGGTCGCCGACTCCCTGCAGCAGCGCGTGCAGGCCTACGATCTGCAGAACGATATCGGCGAGATTCTGATTCCGACCGAGGACGTGGTGGAGATGCGCGGCGGCAAGAAGGTGGTCAGCTCGAAGCGCTTCTTTCCCGGCTACATCCTGATCGAGATGCAGATGTCGGACGACGCCTGGCATGTCGTCAAGAACACGCCCAAGGTCACCGGTTTCGTGGGCGCGGGAGCGCAGCCGACGCCGCTGACCCGGGAGGAGGTCGACCAGATCCTGCATCAGGTCACGGTGGCCGCCGAGAAGCCGAAGCCGAAGTACTCCTTCGACCGCGGCGACCAGGTGCGGATCAACGAGGGGCCGTTCACCAGCTTCAACGGCGTGGTCGATGAGGTGAACATCGATCGCAACACCGTGAAGGTCATGGTCACGATCTTCGGCCGCTCGACACCTGTCGAGCTCGATTTCCTGCAGGTGGAGAAGATCTAGTGAAGAAGGTCATCGGTCAGGTAAAGCTGCAGATTGCCGCCGGCAAGGCTACGCCGGCGCCGCCGGTCGGCACGGCGCTCGGCCCGCACGGCGTCAACATCATGGACTTCTGCAAGGCGTTCAACGCCAAGACGGCAGCGCAGGACGGGTTGATCATTCCGGCGGTCGTGACCGTCTACCAGGACCGGTCGTACAGCTTCATCACCAAGACGCCGCCGGCGGCCGTGCTGCTCAAGCGCGCGGCGAACATCGCCAAGGGTTCCGGGGAGCCGAACCGCTCCAAGGTGGGCACGGTTACGCGGCAGCAGGTCGAGGAGATCGCCAGGACGAAGATGCCGGACCTGAACTGCGGCAGCCTGGAGATGGCCGTCAATAC
Organism: Vicinamibacterales bacterium; assembly: GCA_965207665.1. Classification (GTDB taxonomy): domain Bacteria; phylum Acidobacteriota; class Vicinamibacteria; order Vicinamibacterales; family UBA8438; genus JAAXGX01. The sequence continues at coordinate 68,404 of CBDBMV010000001.1, read as the reverse complement.
CGTGGCGGGCACGGCGCGGTCAATGGGTATCGAGGTCGAGTCATAAGAGGGGTCCGATCCCCCGCCGGGCGAGGTCATGGGAAGAAACGGCAAGCAGTTCGATGCGGCGCGGGCCAGGGTGGAGTCCCGGCTCTATTCCCTGGAAGACGCCATTCCGCTGGTCCAGAGCATCCGGTTCGCAAAGTTCGACGAATCGATTGAGATGGCCATGCGCCTCGGCGTCAACCCGCGGCACGCCGACCAGATGGTGCGCGGCACCGTGGTGCTGCCGCACGGGCTCGGACGCAGCAAGCGGGTGCTGGTCATCGCCGGTCCCGACGGACAGAAGGAAGCCGAGGAGGCCGGCGCCGACACCGTGGGCGGCGAGGAGATGGTGGAGAAGATCCAGGGCGGCTGGATGGACTTCGATGCGGTGGTGGCCACGCCGGACATGATGCGTGCGGTCGGCAAGCTCGGGCGCGTCCTCGGGCCGCGCGGCTTGATGCCCAATCCGAAGACGGGTACGGTCACCACGGCCGTCGCCAAGGCGGTGGCCGAGATCAAGGCGGGCAAGGTCAACTACCGGGTCGACAAGGCGGGCGTGGTTCACGCGCCGATCGGCAAGGCGTCGTTTCCCGCGGAGTCGCTCTTGGCCAACGCGTACGCGCTGGCGTCGAGCGTGATCGGCGCCAAGCCCGCGGCGGCCAAGGGTCGCTATCTCAAGAGCATTACCGTCGCGTCGACGATGGGGCCGGGAGTGCGCATCGACAGCACTGGCGTCGAGGCTGCGACGCGGTCGTAGCTCCGGAGACGGGCCGGAACAGGCGAATCGATTCATGGCGATTTCACGGACCCAGAAGGAAGCGCAGGTCGCGCTGCTCTCGAAGGAGCTGGGCGGCGCCGGGCACGTAGTGGTGCTCGACTTCAAGGGCCTGGACGTGCCGCAGACCACGGAGCTGCGGCGGCAGGTCCGCGCGGCGACCGCGCAGTACCGCGTGGTCAAGAACCGCCTCGCCGTGCGCGCCGTCGAAGGCACGCCGCACGAGGTGCTGCGGCCGCACTTCCGCGGCACGACCGCGGTTGCTTACAGCAGCGCGGACCCGGTGGCGCTGGCCAAGACGCTCGTGGCGTTCACGAAGACCACGCCGGTGCTCAAGGTCAAGGCCGCCGTGGTGGAGGGCGAGGAGGTCCAGCCGGACGCCGTCACGGCGCTCGCGGAGCTGCCTCCCAAGCAGGAGATGCAGGCGAAGCTGCTCGCGGTGCTGAACGCGCCGGCGACGCAGTTCGTGCAGGTGCTGGGCGCCGTACCGCGCAATCTGGTGAGCGTGCTGGCGCAGGAAGAGAAGAAGAGAAGGAGCAACGATGGCTGACGTCACGCAGGAGCAGGTTGTCGAATACATCAAGGGCATTTCCGTTCTGGAGCTGTCACGGCTCGTCAAGACGCTGGAAGAGGAGCTCGGCGTGTCGGCGGCGGCGGCCATGCCGGTCGCGGTGGCCGGGGCCACCGCGGCCGCGTCCGAGGCCGAGGCCGAGGAGAAGACGGAGTTCACCGTCACGCTGACCGAGGTCGGCGCCAAGAAGATCAACGTCATCAAGGTGGTGCGCGAGGTAACCAGCCTCGGGCTGAAGGAAGCCAAGGACCTGGTCGAGAGCGCCCCGAAGGCGGTAAGGGAGGACATCCCCAAGGAAGAGGCCGAGAACATCAGGAAGAAGTTCGAGGACGTCGGCGCCAAGGTCGAGATCAAGTAACGCGCCGCCCGCTGCAATTGATTGCCGGGTCCCGGCGGCGCGCCGCTGCCCGGGCACCCACGGTCACCGAATCGATCCGCGAGGGATGCAGCTGTGGAAAGCCTCTCTGACAACGTGTACCGCAACCGGATCAACTTTTCGAAGATCAGAACCACCGTTCCGATCCCCAATCTGATCGAGATCCAGAAGAAGTCGTACGAACGCTTCCTGCAGATGAACCGGCTGCCGTCGGAGCGCGACGACATCGGGCTGCAGTCGGTATTCAAGTCCGTCTTTCCGATCAGCGACTTCCGCGAGAACTCGTCTCTCGAGTTCATCGACTACTCAATCGGCAGCTGGGAGTGCAAGTGCGGCCGGCTGTCGGGCCTGCACCACCTGCGCCAGCCGTGCGCGAACAAGAAGTGCGCCGCGGTCCTGGAAATCGAAGCGCTCGGCGAGCACGAGGTCACCTGCCACTCCTGCGGCCAGGCCGTCCGTGTGCGGGGCGAGGTGTGCGACATCTGCGGCAGCGGCATCGACATCAAGCTCAACTACGACGTCGAGGAGTGCCAGGAGCGTGGCATGACGTACGCCGTGCCGCTGAAGGTCGCCATCCGCCTGGCCGTCTGGAACAAGAATCCCGACACGGGCGTCAAGACCATCCGCGACATCAAGGAGCAGGAGGTCTACTTCGGCGACATCCCGCTGATGACTGACAACGGCACGTTCATCATCAACGGGACGGAACGGGTGATCGTCTCGCAGTTGCACCGCTCCCCGGGGGCGTTCTTCCACTCCGAGGACAAGTCGCTCTACGTCGCGCAGATCATCCCCTACCGCGGCTCGTGGGTGGAGTTCGAATACGACGCGAAGAACCTCCTCTACGTCCGGATCGACCGCAAGCGCAAGTTCCTGGCCACGGTGTTCCTGCGGGCGCTCGGCCTCCGCAGCGCGGAGGAGATCATCAAGACGTTCCACCCGGTGCACCGCATCCAGGTACAGCAGCGGGCGTTGCAATGGGCCGTCAGCGAAAAGCTGGTGGGGCTGCGCGCCGCGGCGGACATCGAGGGGCCGGACGGCGCGGTCATCGCGCGCGGCGGCAAGCGGATCACCAAGTCGGCGTGCCGGGCGCTGGAGGCCGCCGGCATCGTCTGGGTGGAGATTGCCGAGACCGAGCTGGAGGGGGGGTATACGGCGGCTGACGTCGTCGACCCGGCGACCGGCGAGGTCGTGCTGGAGGCGAACGAAGAGGTCACGCCGCGCGTGGTGTCGGAGGCGCAGGAAAAGGAGGTCGGAGAGATCGAGGTCTTCTTCCCCGACCGCGACGAGCTCGGAACGGTGCTGTCCGTCACCTTGAAGAAGGACCCGATTCGCACGCACGAAGAGGCGCTCATCGAGATCTACCGCCGGCTGCGGCCCGGCGACCCGCCGACGCCCGACAGCTCCCGGACGCTGTTCGAGAACATGTTCTTCAACGCGCAGAAGTACGACTTCTCGCGCGTCGGGCGGCTCAAGTTGAACACGAAGCTCGGCTTCGACACGCCGCTCGACGAGAAGGTGCTCAGCCCGCAGGACTTCTACGAGGTGATCAGGTACCTGCTGAAGCTGCGCCGCAATCCCACGAACGTCGACGACATCGACCATCTCGGGAATCGCCGCGTGCGGTCGGTGGGGGAGCTTCTCGAGAACCAGTTCCGCATCGGCCTGGTCCGCATGGAGCGCGCCATCAAGGAGAAGATGTCCGTCTATCAGGAAATGGCGACGGCAATGCCCCATGACCTGATCAACGCCAAGCCGGTGATGGCGGCCATACGCGAGTTCTTCGGATCCTCGCAGCTCTCGCAGTTCATGGACCAGACGAATCCGCTCTCGGAAATCACCCACAAGCGCCGGCTGTCGGCGCTGGGTCCGGGCGGACTGTCGCGCGAGCGGGCCGGATTCGAGGTCAGGGACGTGCATCCGACCCACTACGGCCGCATCTGTCCCATCGAGACTCCGGAGGGGCCGAACATCGGGCTGATCTCTTCGCTCTCGTGCTACGCGCGCATCAACGAATTCGGCTTCATCGAGTCGCCGTACCGCCGCGTGGAAGAGGCGCAGGCCGTCGACTACGTCCGCATCACCAATGGCGGCGGCACGAAGTTCAAGGTGGGCGAGATCGTCAGCGCCGAGGCGGTCGTCGAGGCGAACGCCGCGGCCAGGGGGCGCAAGAAGCGGGCGGCGGATTTCATGCCGCACTCCTTCTACCTGTCCGCCTGGGAGGAAGACCGCTACATCATCGCCCAGGCGAACGCGAAGCTCGACGAGGAGGGCAACCTCATCAACCCGCGGATCAATTCGCGGCAGGCGGGCAACTTCGTGCTCGCCCCGCGCGAGAACGTCAACTTCATCGACGTATCGCCGAAACAGCTCGTCTCGGTGGCTGCCTCGCTGGTGCCGTTCCTCGAGAACGACGACGCCAACCGGGCGCTGATGGGCTCCAACATGCAGCGGCAGGCGGTGCCGCTGCTGCAGGCGCGCGCGCCGATGGTCGGCACCGGCATGGAGCACATCGCGGCGCGCGACTCGGGTGCGGTCGTGGCCGCGCGGCGGCCCGGCACCGTCGACTACGTGGATTCACAGCGCATCGTTGTCCGCGTGGAGGGCGTGGACGCGGGCGACGCGTCGAAAGACCTCGGAGCGGACATCTACAACCTGACGAAGTTCCGGCGCTCCAACCAGAACACCTGCATCAACCAGCGGCCGATCGTGGAGGTCGGCATGAAGGTGAGCAAGGGGCAGGTGCTGGCCGACGGTCCGTGCACGGAGCTCGGCGAGCTGGCCCTCGGGCGCAATGTGCTGGGCGCCTTCATGCCGTGGCGCGGTTACAACTTCGAGGACGCCATCCTGGTTTCCGAGCGGTTGGTCAGGGACGACTATTACACGTCCATCCACATCGAGGAATTCGACATCGAATCGCGCGACACCAAGCTGGGGCCGGAAGAGATCACGCGCGACATCCCGAACGTTTCGGAAGGCTTCCTGAACGATCTGGACGAGAGCGGGATCGTCCGCATCGGGACGTCCGTCAAGCCGGGCGACATCCTGGTCGGCAAGGTGACGCCGAAGGGCGAGACCCAGCTCACGCCTGAGGAGAAGCTGCTGCGCGCCATCTTCGGCGAAAAGGCCGGGGACGTGCGCGATGCGTCGCTGGTGTGCCCGCCCGGCATCGAGGGCATCGTCGTCGGCGTCAAGATCTTCTCGCGCAAGGGGATCGAGAAAGACGACCGGGCGAAGGCGATCGAGGCCGAAGAGCTCGACATGATGGAGAAGAACCTGCAGGACGAGGTTCGGATTCTCCATGACGAGGTGAAGCAGCGTCTCAGCGACATGATCGCCGGGCAGACGCTCGCGGCGGACCTCCTCGACGAGCACGGCATCGAGGTGCTGCTTCCCAAGGGTACGGAGCTGACGCCCGAAGTGCTTGCCGCACGCAGCTATATCGAGCTGACGCGCGTGCGGCTGCAGGGCGCCAGCAGCGCGCTGAAGGTTGCGCTGCGCCAACTGGAGGAGCGGACGGAGCGGCAGGTCGACGTGATCGCGCAGCTCTTCGACAAGAAGAAAGAGAAGATTCGCCGCGGCGACGAGCTGCCGCCGGGAGTCATCAAGCTGGTGAAGGTGTTCGTCGCCATGAAGCGCAAGCTGTCGGTCGGCGACAAGATGGCCGGCCGCCATGGCAACAAGGGCGTCATCGCCCGCGTGCTGCCGGAGGAGGACATGCCGCGCCTTCCCGACGGCACCCCCGTGGAGATCGTGCTCAATCCGCTCGGCGTGCCGTCCCGCATGAACGTCGGCCAGATCCTCGAGACCCACCTGGGATGGGCGGCGCACACGCTGGGCGTGCACTTCGCGTCACCGGTCTTCGACGGCGCCAACGAGAGCGAGATCAAGCAGTGGCTCGAGGACGCCGGGCTGCCGAAGAGCGGCAAGACGACGCTCTACGACGGCATGACCGGCGATCCGTTCGAGCAGGAGGTGACCGTCGGCTACATCTACATGCTGAAGCTTTCCCACCTGGTGGACGACAAGCTGCACGCCCGATCGATCGGGCCGTACTCGCTCATCACCCAGCAGCCGCTGGGCGGCAAGGCGCAGTTCGGCGGACAGCGGTTCGGCGAGATGGAAGTATGGGCGCTGGAGGCGTACGGCGCGGCGCACATACTGCAGGAGCTGCTTACCGCCAAGTCGGACGACGTCACCGGCCGGGCCAAGATCTACGAGGCCATCGTCAAGGGCGATGCGTCCTTCACGCCCGGGCTGCCGGAGTCGTTCAACGTGCTCATTCGCGAGCTCCAGGCGCTCTGCCTGGATGTCGACCTCATCAAGACGAGGCGCCCCATCGGCATCCTGGGGCCGGCCGAGGAGGAGGAGGCAGCGGAGCTGGCACTCGAAGCCGCGCCACCTGAAACGGTATGACGGTGAATCTCGAGACGAGGGACTTCATGCGACCAAGCTACGCGGATCGGGGATCCCTGACGGTTGATTTCGATGCTATCCGGATCAGCCTCGCCTCGCCGGAGAAGATTCTCTCGTGGTCCCATGGCGAGGTGACCAAGCCCGAGACGATCAACTACCGCACCTTCAAACCGGAGCGCGACGGGCTGTTCTGCGCCAAGATCTTCGGCCCCGTCACGGACTGGGAGTGCCTGTGCGGCAAGTACAAGCGGATGAAGCACCGCGGCGTCATCTGCGACAAGTGCGGGGTCGAGGTGACGCAGGCGAAGGTGCGCCGCGAGCGGCTGGGCCACATCCAGCTCGCGACGCCGGTGAGCCACGTGTGGTTCTTCAAGGGCCTGCCGAGCCGCATCGGGCACCTGCTCGACATTTCGCTCCGTGACCTGGAGCGCATCCTCTACTTCGAGGCGTACGTCGTGATCTCGCCCGGCGACGGCGAATTCAAGCCGAATCAGTTGTTGACCGAGGAGCAGTACCGCAAGGCGCGCGAGGAACACGGCCCCAAGTTCCGTGCCCGAATGGGGGCGGAGGCGATCAAGGAGCTGCTCAAGCGCGTCGACATCGAGCAGCTTGCCGTCGATCTGCGCGCCCAGATGCGCGCCGAGACGTCAGCGCAGAAGACGTTGAAGCTGGCGAAGCGGCTCAAGGTCGTCGATTCGTTCCACCGCTCGACGAACCGGCCCGAGTGGATGATTCTCGACGTGATTCCGGTGATTCCGCCGGAGTTGCGCCCGCTGGTGCCCCTGGACGGCGGGCGGTTCGCCACGTCCGACCTCAACGATCTGTACCGGCGCGTGATCAACCGCAACAACCGCCTGAAGAAGCTGATCGAGCTCAAGGCGCCGGACGTGATCATCCGCAACGAGAAGCGGATGCTGCAGGAGGCGGTCGATGCGCTGTTCGACAACGGCCGCCGGGGACGCGTCCTGCGCGGGGCGAACAACCGGCCGCTCAAGTCGCTTTCCGACACGCTCAAGGGCAAGCAGGGGCGGTTCCGGCAGAACCTGCTCGGCAAGCGCGTCGACTACTCCGGCCGTTCGGTGATCGTCGTCGGCCCCGAGCTGAAGCTGCACCAGTGCGGCCTGCCGAAGAAGATGGCGCTCGAGCTGTTCAAGCCGTTCATCTACAACAAGCTCGAGGAACGCGGCCTGGTGACGACGATCAAGCAGGCCAAGGAGATGGTCGAGCAGCACGAGCCGGAGGTGTGGGACATCCTCGAAGAAGCGATCCGCGAGCACCCGGTGCTGCTGAACCGCGCGCCCACGCTCCACCGCCTCGGCATCCAGGCGTTCGAGCCGATGCTGGTCGAGGGCAAGGCGATCAGGATCCACCCGCTCGTGTGCACGGCGTTCAACGCCGATTTCGACGGCGACCAGATGGCGGTGCATGTGCCGCTCTCGCCGGAGGCGCAGATCGAGGCCTCAGTGCTGATGATGTCGTCGAACAACATCATGTCGCCCTCGAACGGCACGCCCATAACGGTGCCGTCGCAGGACATCGTGATCGGGGTCTACTACCTGACCAAGAGCAAGCCCTCGGCCAAGGGGGCGGACCGCCTGTTCGGGTCGGTGGACGACGTGCTGCTGGCGCTCGACGCGGGCGACGTGGAGACGCTGACACCGATTCGGCTGCGCCTGAGCGGCGAGTACATGGACCTCGCCGCGGGGCATGACGATCAGGACCTGCTGCACGCGACGGTAGAAGTGCTCGGCGGCAGGATCATCAACACGACCGTCGGCCGCGTCGTGCTGAACGACGCGCTGCCGGACGGCACGCCGTTCATCAACGGACTCCTCAAGAAGAAGGGCCAGCAGCAGCTCGTGCAGTACTACTACCTGCGGCACGGGCTCGAGCGGACCGTTGCGATGCTCGACCGCCTGAAGGACATCGGCTTCCTGTACGCCACGAAGTCGGGCCTGTCGATCGGCATCGACGACCTGATCATCCCGCAGGAAAAGGGGACGCTCGTGCAGAGCGCGAGCGAGGAGGTCATCAAGGTCGAGCAGCAGTACCTGGACGGCGCCATCACCAACGGCGAGCGCAAGAACAAGGTCATTGCCATCTGGTCCGACGTGACGGAGAAGATCGCCGACGAGATGTTCGGCGAGATGGAGGAGCTCGACGTGTCCGGCCGCGGATTCAACCCGGTCTACGTCATGGCCGATTCCGGCGCCCGCGGCAGCAAGCAGCAGATCCGCCAGTTGGCCGGCATGCGCGGGCTGATGGCGAAGCCGTCGGGCGAGATCATCGAGACGCCCATCACTTCGAACTTCCGTGAAGGCCTGACGGTGCTGCAGTACTTCATCTCGACGCACGGCGCCCGGAAGGGGCTTGCGGACACCGCGCTCAAGACGGCCGATTCGGGCTACCTGACACGGCGCCTGGTCGATGTCGCCCAGGACGTGATCATCTCCGAGGCCGACTGCGAGACGGCGGACGGGATCGAGGCCAGGCCGATCGTCGAGAGCGGCGAGATCATCGAGCCGCTGCGCGACCGGATCATGGGGCGCGTGACGGCCCGCGGGGAGCAGGTGCGCGATCGCGATGGCGATTCGGAAGGCCGGCTGATCGCGGACGAAAACCAGGAGATCACCGAGGAGCTCGCCGCGCAGATACAGGATGCCGGCATCGAGAAGGTGAAGATCCGTTCGGTGCTCACGTGCGAGTCGAGGCGCGGCGTCTGCGCGCGCTGCTACGGCCGCGACCTGGCGACGGGCCGGCTCGTCGAGCTCGGCCTCGCGGTGGGCGTGATCGCCGCGCAGTCGATCGGCGAGCCCGGGACGCAGCTCACGATGCGGACCTTCCACATCGGAGGGACCGCCTCGCGCGTGTCGGAACAGTCGACGCTGGAGGCGAAGCATGCCGGAACGGTCCGCTTCCAGGACATCCAGAAGGTCCGCAAGCAGGACGGTTCCCTGGTCGTCATGAACCGCACCGGCGCGGTGGTCATCCAGGACGCGAAGGGGCGCGACCGCGAGCGCTACGCCGTCGTGTACGGCGCGCACCTGCGTGTCGACGACGGCCAGAAGGTGGAGCAGGGCCAGGTCCTTGTCGAATGGGATCCCTACACGTTCTCGATCCTGACCGAGCAGGAGGGAACGGTGCGCTTCAAGGACGTCGTCGAGGGCCTGACGGTCCACGAGGAGGTCGACGAGGTCACCGGCCTGATGCGGCAGATCATCATGGACTCGCCGGACGAGCAGAAGCAGCCGGCCGTCGAGATCCTCGGCGGGGACGGCAAGCCGCTGCGCAGCTACAACCTGCCGTCGCACGCGCACCTGATGGTCGGCAAGGGCGACGGCGTCGATGCCGGCGACGTGCTGGCCAAGATTCCGCGCGAGACGACCAAGACCAAGGACATCACGGGCGGCCTGCCGCGCGTGGTCGAGCTGTTCGAGGCCCGCAAGCCGCGGGAGACGGCGGTCATCAGCGAGATCGACGGGACAGTACGGCACGGCGGTGTCGTCAAGGGCATGCGCGAGATCGAGATCGTGCCGGACCAGGCGGACGCCGACAGCCGCAAGTACTCCCTGCCGCGCGGCGTGCACATCAACGTCCAGGACGGCGACCGCGTGCAGGCCGGCGAGCCGCTGATGGACGGCCCGAGCAATCCGCACGACATCCTTGGCGTGCTCGGCGAGAAGGCGCTGCAGGGCTACCTCGTCAACGAGATACAGGAGGTGTACCGCCTCCAGGGCGTCAACATCAACGACAAGCACATCGAGGTGATGGTGCGCCAGATGATGCGCTGGGTGAAGGTGGAGGACGTGGGCGACACCGAGTTCATCGTCGACGAGCAGGTCGACAAGGTGCGCTTCCTGCAGGAGAACGAACGGGTCAGCACCGAGGGCGGGCGCAAGGCCACCGGCCGGCCGATGCTGCTCGGCATCACGAAGGCCTCGCTGTCGACGGAGTCGTTCATATCGGCCGCGTCGTTCCAGGAAACGACCCGCGTGCTGACGGAGGCGTCGATCTCCGGCCGCGTGGACCATCTCAGGGGGTTGAAGGAAAACGTGACGATGGGGCGGCTGATTCCGGCCGGCACCGGATTCGAGTACTACAGGCAGGTACGCATCGAGCCGGACGAGCCGCCGCCGCCGCCGCCGCCGTCGCCGGAGGAGCTCGAGTTCGAACGCGAGATGGAATATTTCGCCGATCCGACGGCGGATACGGAGGAAACGGTGCGCCGGGATCAGGCGCTGGACTGACCGGCCGCGTTGCCCGCACCGGAGTTATGTGATATCTTTCGCGGGTTTGGTCGGAGTTTGACGTTTCCCGTTTTGCTCCGACCTGTAGTCCCTCGACGCGCATACAGAAATAGGCTTGACCGGCCGCAGGCGCCAAGCCGGTATCGGCTTCTAGGCCTGGGCCAGAGACGTTCACCGCCGACGCGTTGCGCAGCACGCGGTGCCGGAGGAGTTGTAGTGCCGACGATCAGCCAGCTTGTTCGCAAGGGGCGCGTCCCCATGCTCAACAAGACGAAGAGTCCCGCGCTCCAGCGGTGCCCGCAGAAGCGGGGCGTCTGCGTTCGCGTGTTCACGCAGACGCCGAAGAAGCCGAACTCGGCCTTGCGCAAGGTGGCGCGGGTTCGCCTGACCAACGGCATCGAGGTGACGAGCTACATCCCCGGGGAGGGGCACAACCTGCAGGAGCACTCGCTGGTGCTGATCCGCGGCGGGCGTGTCAAGGATCTCCCGGGCGTGCGGTATCACGTGGTGCGGGGGACGCTGGACGCCGTCGGCGTGCAGGGGCGCAAGCAGTCGCGCTCGAAGTACGGCGCGAAGCGGCCCAAGGCGTGACGCGCATGGATTGCCGGCGCGAAGGCTGCAAGGGATAGGAACGACAGATGCCGCGGCGACGAGAAGTTCCGAAGCGGGAAGTGCCGCCCGATCCGATCTACAGCAGCACGCTGGTGACCAAGTTCGTCCGGATGATCATGAAGGGCGGCAAGCGCAGCGTGGCGGAGGGCATCGTCTACGGCAGCCTGGACGTCATCAAGGAGCGGACGGGCGACGATCCGCTGAAGGTGTTCAAGAAGGCGATAGACAACACGAAGCCGAGCCTCGAGGTGAAGTCGCGCCGCGTGGGAGGTTCGAACTACCAGGTGCCGGTGGAGGTGAGCCAGAACCGCCGGCTGTCGCTCAGCATTCGCTGGCTGACGTCGTCGGCGCGCAAGCGCGGCGACGGCAAGACCATGTGCGACAAGCTGGCCAACGAGCTGGTCGACGCCTCCAATCTGCGCGGCGGCTCGGTCAAGAAGCGCGAGGACACCCACCGCATGGCCGAGGCGAACAAGGCCTTCGCCCATTACCGGTGGTAGGCGCGGTTTCAGGAATTACACGGTGGCGGTAGCTGTACTGAAGTCGAAGAACGCTGCGGAGGCCGAGAGCCGTACGCAGAAGTCTCGAGTGATGCCCAGGCAAGTCCCCCTCGCTCGCAACCGGAATATCGGCATCATGGCGCACATCGATGCCGGCAAGACGACGACCACCGAGCGCATTCTCTATTACACGGGGATCACGTACAAGCTGGGCGAGGTGCATGACGGCACGGCCGTGATGGACTGGATGGCGCAGGAGCAGGAGCGCGGCATCACTATCACGTCGGCCGCCACGACCTGCTTCTGGCGCGACCACCGCATCAACATCATCGACACGCCGGGACACGTCGACTTCACGGCCGAGGTCGAGCGGTCGCTGCGCGTGCTGGACGGCGCCGTGGCGGTGTTCGACGCGGTTGCCGGCGTCGAGCCGCAGTCCGAGACGGTCTGGCGCCAGGCGGACAAGTACCGCGTGCCGCGCATCTGCTTCGTCAACAAGATGGACCGCGTGGGCGCGGATTTCGCCGGGACGCTCGAGCAGATCCGCAACAAGCTGCAGGCCAATCCCGTGGCGGTGCAGATGCCCATCCACACGGCCGACGGTTTCGTCGGCGTGGTGGACCTGGTCAGCATGCAGGCCGTGCGCTATGTCGACGAAACGCTCGGCGCCGAGTCGGTGGTCGAGGAGATCCCCGCCGAGTGCCGGGAGGAGGCCGAGCATCTGCGCGAGCTGCTGATCGAGAAGGTGAGCGAGGCGAGCGACGAGATTCTCGACAAGTACCTCCACGGCGCGCCGATCCTCGAAGAGGAGGTCCGCGCGACGCTCCGCCGGCGGGTCATCGAGTCGGTCCGTGGCGGCGAGGCGCCGTTCGTGCCCGTGCTGTGCGGATCGGCGTTCAAGAACAAGGGCGTGCAGCCGCTCCTCGATGCAGTGGTCGAATATCTGCCGTCACCGGGCGACGTGCCGCCCATCGGCGGCCTGGATCCCCGCAAGTCGGAAGCAGTTGCCGTGGAGCGTCCGGCCGACGACGACGCGCCGTTTTCGGCGCTGGCGTTCAAGATCATGAACGACCCGTTCGTCGGGCAGTTGACCTTCATCCGCGTCTACTCCGGCGTCATGAAGTCGGGCGCGACCGTCTTCAATCCGGTGCGCGGCCGCCGCGAGCGCGTAGGCCGGCTGCTGAAGATGCACGCCAACAAGCGCGAGGAGATCCGGCAGGTGTACGCCGGCGACATCGCCGCCGCCGTCGGACTCAAGAGCGTCGGCACGGGCGACACGATCTGCGACCAGCAGCATCCGGTCGTGCTCGAGTCGATGGAGTTTCCCAGCCCGGTCGTTTCGCTCGCCATCGAGCCCGAGACCGAGTCGGAGCAGGAAAAGCTGGCGGTGGCGTTGGCGCGGCTCACGATCGAGGATCCGACATTCCGCGTCAAGACCGACGAGCAGACGGGGCAGGTGGTCATCTCCGGGATGGGGGAGCTGCACCTGGAGGTGCTCGTGGATCGGCTGCGGCGCGAGTTCGGCGTGATTGCCGCGGTCGGCCGGCCGCAGGTCGCCTACCGCGAAACGCTGACGCGGCCCGCCGAGAGCGAAGCGCGCTACGTGAAGCAGACGGGCGGGCGGGGGCAGTACGGCCACGTGAAGATCCGCGTGGTGCCCACCCAGCCGGGGCACGGCTTCGAGTTTGCGGACGACATCGTGGGCGGCGCGATTCCGCGCGAGTTCATCAAGTCCGTACGCGAGGGAATCCGGGACGCGATGACCACCGGTGTTCTGGCGGGCTATCCGATCGAGGACGTCAGCGTCTCGCTGTACGACGGGTCGCATCACGATGTCGACTCCTCCGAGATGGCATTCAGGATGGCCGGGTCGATGGCGTTCCGGGAAGCGGCCCGCAAGGCGGGCGCCGTGCTGCTCGAGCCGACGATGCGTCTGGAGGTGGTGGTGCCCGAGGAGTACATGGGCGACATCATCACGGACCTGAACAGCCGGCGCGGCCGCGTGCGGTCGATGGAGGCCCACGGCGGCACGCAGATCATCAACGCGCGGGTGCCGCTGGCGGGGATGTTCGGCTACGCGACGGACCTGCGGTCGCGAACGCAGGGCCGGGCGACGTTCTCCATGCACTTCGAGCGCTACGAGCAGGTGCCGGAGCAGGTCGGCGAAGAGATTGTGGCCAGGATCCAGGGAAGGTGAGGGGCGTTACAGATGGCGAAAGAGAAATTCGATCGGTCGAAGCCGCACGTGAACATCGGCACGATCGGCCACATTGACCACGGCAAGACGACATTGACGGCGGCGATCACGTCGGTGTTGGCGAAGAAGGACGCGAAGAACGAGATCCGGAGCTTCGACTCGATCGACAACGCGCCGGAGGAGCGCGAGCGCGGGATCACGATCGCGACGGCGCACGTGGAGTATCAGACCGACAACCGGCACTACGCGCACGTGGACTGCCCGGGCCACGCGGACTACATCAAGAACATGATCACGGGCGCGGCGCAGATGGACGGGGCGATCCTGGTGGTTGCGGCGACCGACGGCCCGATGCCGCAGACGCGGGAGCACATCTTGCTGGCGCGCCAGGTCGGGGTTCCGTCGCTGGTGGTGTTCCTCAACAAGTGCGACGCGGTGGACGACCCGGAGCTTCTGGAGTTGGTGGAGCTGGAGGTTCGGGAGCTGCTGAGCTCGTATGAGTTCCCTGGCGACGACCTGCCGGTGATCCAGGGTTCTGCGCTGCAGGCTCTGGAAGGGGACTCTGCGGCGGAGGATTCGATCCGGGAGCTGATGGCGGCGGTGGACTCGTATGTTCCGTTGCCCGAGCGGGACGTGGACAAGCCGTTTCTGATGCCGATCGAGGACGTGTTCTCGATTGTGGGCCGCGGGACGGTGGTGACGGGCCGCGTGGAGCGCGGGAAGGTGACGGTCAGCGAGGAGATCGAGATCGTGGGCTTCAGCCCGACGCAGAAGAAGGTGGTGACGGGCGTGGAGATGTTCCGGAAGCTACTGGATGCGGGGGAGGCCGGAGACAACATCGGGGTGTTGCTGCGGGGTACGGAGAAGGACGACGTGGAGCGCGGGCAGGTATTGGCGAAGCCGAAGTCGATCACGCCGCACACGAAGTTCCGCGGCGAGGTATATGTGCTGACGAAGGACGAGGGCGGCCGGCACACGCCGTTTTTCAACGGCTACCGGCCGCAGTTCTACCTGCGGACGACGGACGTGACGGGGGTGGCGAATCTGCCCGAGGGCGTGGAGATGGTGATGCCGGGCGACAACGTGACGATCAGCGTGGAGCTGATCACGCCGGTGGCGCTGGAGAAGGGTCTGCGGTTCGCGATACGTGAAGGCGGGCGGACGGTCGGCTCGGGGACGATCACCGAAATCGTCGAGTAGCCGAGGCCCGCAGCACAGGAAGAGAGACCAAATGGCGACGTTCAGCGACAAGATTCGTATTCGCCTGCGGGCCTACGACTATCGGGTGCTGGACCAGTCGACGACCGAGATTGTCGATACCGCCCGGCGGACGGGAGCACGCCTCGCCGGTCCGATTCCGCTCCCGACCGACACGAACAAGTGGACCGTGTTGCGTTCGCCGCACGTCGACAAGAAGTCCCGGGAGCAGTTCGAGATTCGGACCCACAAGCGGCTGATCGACATCTTCGAGCCGACGCCGCAGACGGTGGATGCACTGATGAAGCTCGATCTGCCGGCGGGCGTCGACGTCGAGATCAAGGCGTTCGGCAAGGAGCACGCCTGACCGCGCCGTCGCGGAACAGAGCCATGGTGAGCGGAATTCTCGGACGCAAGATCGGGATGACCCAGGTGTTCGACCCGAACGGGAGGGCGCTGCCCGCGACGGTCCTCACAGCCGGTCCGTGCGTCGTCGTGCAGCGCAAGACGGTGGAGCGGGACGGTTACGACGCGGTGCAGCTCGGGCTCGTCGAAGAGCGGCCGGCGCGGGTGACGAAGCCGCTTGCGGGGCACTACCGGAAGTCGGGCGTGGATCCGGCGCAGGCAAGGCTCAGTGAAGTTCGGGAGGTCGCCGTCGTCGATGCGCCGTCGGACGACGCGCTGCAGGACGGCAAGGAAGTGCGGGTGGCGTCGTTGTTCGCCGCCGGGGATCAGGTGGACGTGGTCGGCGAGAGCCGCGGGCGCGGGTTCCAGGGCGTCATGAAGCGCCACGGCTTCGCCGGCGGCCGGGCCACGCACGGATCGATGTTCCACCGTGCGCCTGGCTCGATCGGGCAGTCGTCCTGGCCCTCGCGCGTATTGAAGGGGATGCGGGGCCCGGGCCGCATGGGCGGAGACCGGGTGACCGTGCGCAATCTGCGCGTCATCCAGGTGGATGAAGAGAACAACCGGCTGGTGGTGAACGGCGCGGTGCCGGGGGCGCCGGGCGGCCATGTGCTCATTCGGCGCGCCGTGGCGGCGCGCCGCGAGCCCGCCGCTCCCGTACAGGACACGGCCAAGAAGAAGAAGCGCAACTGATGACGTTGGACGTGGTCAACCGGCAGAACGAGAAGGTCGGCTCGATCGATCTCGACGACGAGACGTTCGGCGGCCCGGTCGACGCAGGGCTGGTATGGGAGTCCGTCGTGCAGGAGAACGCGGCCGCGCGGCGCGGCACGCACAGCACGAAGACCCGTGGCGAGGTGAGGGGATCAGGCAGGAAGCCGTGGCGGCAGAAGGGCACCGGCCGTGCCCGCGTCGGCGAGATCCGCAACCCGCTGTGGCGCACGGGCGGCACGACATTCGGTCCGCGGCCGCGCAGCTACGCCTATGCGCTGCCGAAGAAGGTCGTGCGCCGTGCGTTGCGGGCCGCGCTGATCCAGAAGTTGCGCGACGGCGCCGTGACCGTGGTCGATCAACTGGCGGTGGACGAGCCGAAGACCAGCCAGGCCGTGGAGCTGCTCGCGCAACTCGACGTCGAGGGCCGGGCGCTGCTCGTGGACGCAAGGTCCGAGGAGCATCTGAGGCGCGCCGTGCAGAACCTGGCGCGGGTGCGGGTGGTCGATTCCAATCGGGTGACTGCGCGTGACGTCGCAGCCGCGGCCCGGATTCTCATGACGCCGGCCGCGGTGGAGCATCTCGGGAAGGTATTGGCTGCGTGAAGCAGACAGACGTCATCCGGCGGGCCATCGTGACCGAGAAATCCTCGGTGCTGATGGAGGACCGCCAGATCCTGCTGTTCGAGGTTGCCATGGCGGCCACCAAGGTGGACGTCAAGCGCGCGGTCGAGCGTCTGCTGGGGGTGAAGGTGGCGGACGTGCGGACCGCGATTGCCCACGGCAAGATGAAGCGCCAGGGACGCTTCGTGGGACAGCGGCCCGACTGGAAGAAGGCGTACGTGCGCCTGAAGCCGGGAGAAAAGCTGCCCGACTTCCTCGAGGGATCGTAGGGGCGGGCGGGGTAGACGATGGCAACGCGCAAATACAAGCCGACGTCGGCGGGCCGGCGGTTCCAGTCCGCCCGCGACTTCGACGAGATCACGACGGATCGACCGTACCGGCCGCTGACCCAGCCGCTCAAGAAGTCCGGCGGGCGGAACAACCAGGGCGAGGTGACGATCTGGTGGCGCGGCGGCGGTCACAAGCGGGCCTACCGCGTCATCGACTTCCGCCGCGACAAGCGGGACGTGCCGGCGAAGGTTGCGACGATCGAATACGACCCGAACCGTTCGGCGCGGATTTCGTTGCTGACGTACGCCGACGGCGAGAAACGTTACATCCTGCACCCCGTCGGCCTGAAGGTCGGCGACACCGTGGTGGCGAGCGAGCGGGCGGATATCGTGCCGGGCAACGCCATCCCGCTCAAGAACATCCCGCTCGGGACGGTGGTGCACAACGTCGAGCTGCGCCCCGGCAAGGGCGGGCAGCTCGCGCGCAGCGCCGGGTCGCAGGTGCAGGTCGTGGCCAAGGAGGGGAAGTACGTCACGGTGAAGCTGCCGTCCGGCGAGACCCGCCTGGTGACCCGCGACAGCCTGGCGACCATCGGACGGGTCGGCAACGTCGACCATGCGAACGTCTCGATCGGCAAGGCCGGACGGAACCGCTGGCGCGGCCGGCGGCCGCACGTCTGCGGCAACTCCATGAATCCGGTCGACCACCCGCTGGGGGGCGGTGAGGGGCACGCCGCCGGCGGACGCCATCCGGTCTCGCCGTGGGGGCAGCCGGCGAAGGGCTACAAGACGCGCCGCAAGAAGCCGTCGGACAAGTTCATCCTGCAACGCAAGAAGCGCAAGCGTTCCAGGTAGGGTTGGAGAGTTGCCGCGATGAGTCGATCGCTGAAGAAAGGCCCGTTCGTCGACCTTCCGCTCCTTGAGAAGATCGAAGTGATGAACCGGAACAACGAACGCAAGGTCGTCAAGACCTGGTCGCGACGTTCGACGGTCGTGCCGGAGATGATCGGCCACACGCTGGCGGTTCACAACGGAAAGAAGTTCGTGCCGGTCTACATCAGCGAGAACATGGTCGGCCACAAGCTCGGCGAATTCTCGCCGACCCGCACCTTCCGCGGCCATACCGGTCGCGGTGAGAAGGTCGCGGGCGTCGCCAGGGGCGGTCGGTGATGGAAGGCCGGGCAACCGCGCGGTACGTACGGACGTCGGCGCAGAAGGCCAAGCTCGTCATGGATCTGATCCGCGGGCGCATGGTCGACGATGCGGTGGCCATCCTGCGGTTCACCCGCAAGAGCGTGGCGAGGGACATTGCCAAGGTGCTCCGCTCGGCGGTTGCGAACCTGCAGCAGCGGGAGGGCGCCAGCGGCGACACCGACCGGCTGTGGGTCGACGAGTGCTACGCCAACCAGGGACCGTCGCTCAAGCGCATCCGCGCTGCGCCCATGGGGCGCGCGTTCCGCATCACGAAGCGGACGTCGCACCTGACGGTGGCCGTGCGGGAGGAGCCGGAGGCGGTGACGGCGGTGACGGGCGGCGAACCCGGGGAGGAGACGGCCGTGAGCCCCGCCGGGCCCGCGTCCGCGGCAGGCAACCGCCCGCGCCGTCGCCGGCGCCGCGGGCGCTCCGGAAACTGACGGCAGCGGACTGGGACAGGGTATGGGACAAAAGGTTCACCCTTACGGATTTAGACTCGGGTTCAACAAGACCTGGCGCTCGCGCTGGTACGCGGATCGCGACTATGCGGCGCTGCTGCACGAGGACCTCGGCCTGCGCGGCGACCTCAAGAAGCGCTTCTCGCATGCCGGCGTATCGAAGATCGAAATCGAGCGGGCCGCCAACAAGCTGAAGCTCGACATCCATACTTCGCGGCCGGGCATCATCATCGGCCGCAAGGGAACGGAAGTCGAGAAGCTGAAGTCCGACATCCAGAAGCGCACGAGCCGCGAGGTCTTCATCAACATCCAGGAGATCCAGAAGCCGGAGCTCGACGCGCAGTTGATAAGCGAGTCGGTGGCGCTGCAGCTCGAGAAGCGGGTCGCGTTCCGGCGCGCCATGCGCAAGGCGGTGGAGTCGGCCCTGCGGTTCGGCGCGCGCGGCATCAAGGTGCGTGTGGGCGGGCGCCTCAACGGCGCCGAGATTGCGCGGTCCGAATGGTACCTGCACGGCCAACTGCCGCTGCAGACGCTGCGCGCGGACATCGACTACGGGTTCTGGGAGGCCCGCACGACCTACGGCGTCATCGGCGTGAAGGTCTGGCTCTACAAGGGCGAGCGCCTGGAGCCGCAAACGGGGCGCGAAGAGGAGTACCGCACGCCGCGCATGGCCCGGGCGTAGCACGGAAGGGACAGCCACCATGTTGATGCCGAAGAAGGTCAAGCATCGCAAGCAGCACCGGGGCCGGATGGTCGGCAAGGCGTGGCGCGGCTCCACCGTGTCGTTCGGGGACTACGGCCTGAAGGCGCTCGAATCGCACTGGATCACCGACCGCCAGATAGAGGCGGCCCGGGTCGCGATGACGCGCGCCGTCAAGCGCGGCGGAAAGATCTGGGTGCGCGTGTTTCCGGACAAGCCGATCACCAAGAAACCGCAGGAAACCCGCATGGGCAAGGGCAAGGGCGCGCCGGAGCAGTGGGTGGCGGTAGTGCGGCCGGGCAAGATCCTGTTCGAGATGGAAGGCGTGAGCGCGGATGTCGCGCAGCGGGCGATGCGCCTGGCGGCGGCGAAGCTGCCGATACATACGAAGTTCGCAACCCGGTTCGGTGAGGCCGGCAGCGTATGACGGACATCGGCGAGCTGCGGGAGCTGGGCCCGGAGGATCTCCGGCAACGCATCGGAGAGCTCGACGACCAGGTGTTTCGCCTGCGCATCCAGAAGTCGATGGGACAGACGGATGCCGCGAACAAGATGCGGCAACTGCGCCGCCAGCGGGCGCGCGTCCTGACGGTGCTGCGTGAGCGCGAGCTAGCGGATGCCGCGGAGGGCCGCTGATCGGCGGCGGCGGGCGGGAAAGACGAAGCGATGGCCAACAAGCGGGAAATGATCGGCCTGGTGGTGCGGGACAAGCTGGACAAGGGCGTCATCGTCGCCGTCGAGCGCCGGGTGCGCGGCGCCGTCTACGGCAAGATCCGGCGGCTGACGACGCGGTTCATGGCCCACGACGAAGAGAACAGCGCCCGCGTGGGCGATCGCGTCGCGCTCGTCGAATCGCGGCCGCTCAGCCGCCGCAAGCGGTTCGTCGTCAGCCGCGTGGTCGAGCGGGCCCGCATCGTGTAAGAGGAACCACTCGCCATGATTCAGATGCAGTCGCTGCTGGACGTCGCCGACAATTCCGGCGCCCGCAAGATTGCGGTCATCAATCCGGTCGGCGGCTCGACCGGCCGCTACGCGAGGCTCGGGGATGTCGTGACCGCCTCGGTCAAGGAAGCGGCGCCCGCGTCCGCCGTCAAGAAGGGCCAGGTAGTCAAGGCCGTCATCGTCAGGACGCACAAGGAGCACCGCCGCCGGGACGGCAGCTACATCCGGTTCGACCGCAACGCGGCCGTGCTGGTCAACGAGCAGAACGAGCCGATCGGCACCCGCGTTTTCGGGCCGGTCGCCCGCGAGCTGCGCGAGCGCAAGTTCATGAAGATCATTTCGCTGGCGCCCGAGGTGCTGTGAGCGCCGCGCCCTGAATTCCGACGCCATGTCCAAACTCCAGACCCCGGTTCGCAAGAACGACAACGTGCTGGTCGTCACCGGCAAGGACCGCGGCAAGCGCGGCCGCGTGCTGAAGGTGCTGCCGGCGCGGAACCGCCTGGTGATCGAGGGCGTGAACTTCATCAAGCGCCACACGCGGCCGAACCCGCAGCGCAACATCAAGGGCGGCGTCGTCGAGCGCGAGGGGTCCGTGCACGCGTCCAACGTGCAGATCGTCTGCCCGGAATGCGGTGCACCGACGCGGATCGGGCGCCAGCTTCTGGGGGACGGGCGCAAGATACGCATTTGCCGCAAGTGCGACGGAGCGGTGGACAAGTGAGCCGGCTGCAGCAGCGTTATCGCGACACCGTGATCCCGGCGCTCCGCAAGGAGTTCGGGTACACGAGCATCATGGCCGTGCCGAAGGTCGAGCGGATCGTCGTCAACATGGGACTCGGCGAAGCGACGCAGAATCCCAAGCTGATCGAGGCCGGCGCGGACGAGTTGATGCGCATCACCGGACAGAAGCCGGTCACCACCAGGGCCCGCAAGTCGGTGGCGGCGTTCAAGCTGCGGCAGGGGATGGCCATCGGATCGATGGTGACGCTGCGCGGCGCGCGGATGTACGAGTTCCTGGATCGCCTCATTTCGATCGCGCTGCCGCGCGTGCGTGACTTCCGGGGCATTTCGCCGAACGGCTTCGACGGCCGCGGCAACTACACGCTGGGGCTCCGGGACCAGTTGATCTTCCTGGAGATCGACTACATGAAGGTGGATCAGTCTCGCGGCATGAACGTCTGCGTCGTCACTACGGCCAGGACGGACGACGAGGGGAGGATGTTGCTGAAGCTGCTGGGGATGCCGTTCCGGACGAGCCAGTAAACCGCTGTGTGACAGGTACTGATGTCGACAATCGCCAAGAAGGTCAGGGAGCTCAAGCCGCCGAAGTTCAAGGTCCGCGCGCGGAATCGTTGCCGGCTGTGCGGCAGGCCGCGCGGGTACCTCCGCAAGTTCCAGTTGTGCCGTCTGTGCTTCCGCAAGCTGGCCCTGGAGGGCGAGATTGCGGGCGTGACGAAGAGCAGCTGGTAGGTGAACGCGCGGCGGCTCGCGACCGCGGGCCGCATGCGCCGCGGCGCGCACGAGCAAGGTGAGACGTAGAGAGGTCGAAGGCTGATGCCCGATCAGATTGCTGACATGCTCACGAGGATACGCAACGCAACGTCCGTGCGGCAGGCGCGCGTTGACGTGCCGGCCTCGAGACTCAAGCTCGAGATCTCGCGCATCCTCCAGAGCGAAGGATACGTGCAGGGATTCAAGATCGTCGAGGTGGCGGGCCGCCGCGGCACGCAGCCGCGGAAGATGATCCGCATAGCGCTCAAGTACGGCCCCCGCGGCCAGCGCGTGCTGTCGGGACTCCAGCGGGTGAGCCGTCCGGGCCGCCGGGTGTACTTCGCGCGGGACAAGGCCCCGCCGGTGTTGGCCGGCCTCGGGACCAGCATCCTGACGACGTCGCGGGGAGTCATGACAGGCCGCGACGCCGCGAAGGTCGGCGTCGGCGGCGAGGTGTTGTGCAATGTGTGGTAGAGCCCCTGCGGCAGAGGTGGTGCGGACGTGTCACGCGTAGGCCGGCAGCCGATTCCGCTGCCCGACGGCGTCACCGTGCAGGTTGGAGAGGGCGAGGTCGAGGTGCGCGGACCCAAGGGGTCGCTGCGGCAGGTGGTTCCGCCGGGGATCCTGTTCGAGGAGAAAGGCGGCGTGCTGTCCGCGCGGCCGTCGGAGCCGGCCGACCGCTCGGCGAGCAAGTTTCACGGTCTGGCCCGCAGCCTGGTGGCGAACGCCGTCCACGGCGTGTCGCAGGGCTTCACGAAGGAGCTCGACATAGTCGGCATCGGTTACCGCGCGGAAGTGTCGGGGTCGCAGGTCGTGTTCCACCTCGGATACTCGCACCCCATTCAGTTCGACGTTCCGGACGGCATCCAGATCGCGGTCGACAAGCAGAACCACATCACGGTGGCCGGCATCGACCGCCAGCGCGTCGGCCAGATCGCGGCTGACATCCGCGCGCTCCGCAAACCCGATCCGTACAAGCAGAAAGGGATCCGGTACACGGGCGAGGTGCTCAAGAAGAAGGTCGGCAAGACCGGGGCCTAGCCGATGAAGATCAAGACCAAGAAGGACCGCCGCAACAGGATCCGGCTGCGCCAGCGCCGGCGGATCAGCGGCACCGCGACACGCCCGCGCCTGGCCGTCTGCAGGAGTCTCACGCACATCTCGGTGCAGATCATCGACGACCAGGCCGGCCGTACGCTGGCGGCCGCCTCGAGTCTCGAGGCGAGCGTGCGCGCGAAGTTCGAGAACGGCGCCCGCGGCAGCAACGTGGCGGGCGCCGGCGTAGTTGGCCGCGTGGCCGCCGAGCGGCTGCTGGAGCAGGGCATCAAGCAGGCCGTCTTCGACCGCGGCGGCCGCCTTTATCACGGCCGCGTGCGCAGCGTGGCCGAGGCGGCGCGAGATGCCGGTCTGGAGTTCTAGGAATGTACGAGTCGCGACCGAAGATCGACCCCTCCGCGCTCGACCTGAAGGATACGGTCGTGTCGATCAACCGGGTTACGAAGGTAGTCAAGGGCGGCAAGAACCTGAGCTTCAGCGCGCTCGTCGTTGTCGGCGACGGCCTGGGGCACGTCGGCTTCGCGGTCGGCAAGGCCAAGGAGGTGCCGTCGGCCATCAAGAAGGGCATCGAGGCGGCCAAGAAGGCGCTCGTGCGCGTGCCGCTGCAGGGCACGACCATACCGCACACCATCGTGGGGCGGTTCGGCGCGGGCAGCGTGCTGCTGAAGCCTGCACCGGAGGGGACCGGAATCATCGCCGGCGGCGCCGTGCGGGCGGTCGTGGAGTCGGCCGGCATCCACAACATCCTGACCAAGTCGCTGGGTTCCGACAATCCGCACAACGTGGTGCGCGCCACCTTCGTCGGGCTGTCGGAACTGAAGGATCCGGTTACCGTGGCGCGCCTGCGCGGCATCGAGCTGCCGCTCGGAGATGGTGACGAGGCCGCGGCGGAGCAGGAGGCCGCCGAGTCATGAGGCGAGGCCGCAGAAACGAGACGGCGCCGCGCGTCAGGGTGACCCTGGTGCGCAGCCCAATCGGATACGACAAGCGCCAGGCGCTCGTGGTGAAAGGGCTCGGCCTGCGGCGGATCGGCCATGCGGTGGATGTCGTCGACAACCCGTCCGTCCGCGGCATGCTGCACAAGGTGCGCCATCTCGTGCGCGTCGGATAGGAAATCATGGATCTCAGCAACCTGCACCCACCGGACGGCGCGCGGCGCAAGCGCAAGCGGATAGGCCGCGGCGACGGTTCCGGCACCGGCGTGACCGCGGGCCGCGGGCACAAGGGCGCCAAGTCGCGATCCGGGTACAAGCGCAAGCGGGGATTCGAGGGCGGCCAGATGCCGCTGCACCGCCGCGTGCCGAAGCGCGGATTCCATAATCCGTTTCGCGTGGAGTACGCCATCGTGAACCTCGACACGCTGTCGGAACGGTTCGATGAGGGCGCGGAGGTGACGCCCGAGCTGCTCCGCGAGCGCCGCATAGTGCGCGAGTCCCGGGCGCCGATAAAGGTACTGGGGCGGGGCGAGCTGTCGAAGAAGCTGATCGTCAAGGCGCACCGCTTCAGCGCACAGGCCGGCAAGGCGATTGAGGCCGCGGGCGGCCGGGCCGAGGTGCTGGGAGGCGGTACCGAAAGGTAGTCCGGCAGATGTTCGAGAACATCAGGAACATCTTCGCGATACCGGATCTGCGGAAGCGTGTGCTGTTCACGCTTTCGATTCTGCTGGTCTATCGCGTCGGCAGCCACATCCCGACGCCGGGCGTGAACACGGAGGCGCTCGCCTTGCTCGCGGAGCAGGCGGCAGGCACGATGTTCGGCCTGTACGACATGTTCTCCGGCGGCAACCTGTCGCAGGTCACGATCTTCGCGCTCGGCATCATGCCGTACATCAGCGCCTCGATCATCCTGCAGTTGCTGACGGTCGTCTGGCCGTACCTCGAGCGGCTCTCCAAGGAAGGCGAGCTGGGACGGCGCAAGATCACGCAATACACGCGCTACGGCACCATTCTGCTGTGCGTCGTGCAGTCGCTGGCGATCGCGATATTCCTGGAGCGCCAGACCAACATCGCCGGCGGCCTGCCGCTCGTCTACGAGCCGGGCTGGCCGTTCCGGCTCATGACGGTCCTGACGCTGACCACCGGCACCGGCTTCATCATGTGGCTGGGCGAGCAGATCACCGAGCGCGGCATCGGCAACGGGATGTCGCTGATCATCTTCGCCGGCATCGTCGTCGGCCTGCCGACCGCGGTGCTCACGACGCTCGACCAGATGCGTACCGGCCAGATGGGCCTCATCCGCGTCCTGGTGCTGCTCGCGCTGATGATCCTGGTCGTGGCGGCCGTCGTGTTCATCGAGCGCGGACACCGCCGCGTCACCGTGCAGTACGCGAAGCGCATGGTGGGGCGGCGCATGTACGGCGGCAGCAGCACCCACATCCCGCTGAAGGTAAACACCGGCGGCGTGATTCCGGTCATCTTCGCGTCCTCGATCATCGCCTTTCCTGCGACGGTCGCGACCGCGTTCCCCGCAGGCGGCTGGGGACAGGCAATCACCGATCAGTTGCGCAACGGCATGCCGCTGTACTACCTGCTGTACATGGCCGGCATCATCTTCTTCGCCTATTTCTATACGGCCATCATCTTCAATCCGGACGATGTCGCGGAGAACATGCGCAAGTACGGCGGGTTCATTCCCGGCATCCGGCCCGGCAAGCGGACCGCGGAGCATATCGACACCATCCTCACCCGCATCACGCTGGTGGGATCGATCTATCTGGCGTCGGTCGCCGTGCTGCCCGACCTGCTGATTGCGGGCTTCCGGGCCGACGCCGTGCCGTTCTTCGGCGATCAGCTCGACACGCTGCTGCCGCGCTTCATCACCGACGGCATGGGCGTCACGTTCTACTTCGGCGGGACATCGCTGCTGATCATCGTCGGGGTGTCGATGGACACCGTGCAGCAGGTCGAGTCGCAACTGATCATGCGGCATTACGACGGGTTCATGAAGAAGACCCGCATCAAGGGCCGCCGCGGGTAGGCGGGGGGCAATGGCGCTGAATCTGGTCATGCTCGGTCCGCCGGGCGCCGGCAAGGGAACCCAGGCGGTGCGCGTCGAGCAGGAACGCGGGATCCCGCAGATATCGACCGGCGACATCCTGCGCGAGGCGGTCCAGGCCGGCACGGACCTCGGCCGGCAGGCCAAGGCGGTGATGGAGCGCGGCGAACTGGTCAGCGATGCGCTGATGGTGGCGATCGTCCGCGAGCGTCTGGCGCGCGACGATACCCGGGACGGATTCATACTGGACGGCTTCCCGCGTACCGTGGCGCAGGCGGTGGCGCTCGACGAGATCCTCGCCGGCCGCGACCCGCTGATCGTCGTCGAGCTGGGCGTTCCGGATCGGGCGCTGGTCGAGCGTCTCTCGCGCCGCCGCGTGTGCCGGAAGTGCGGGGCGACATTCGGCGCCGGCGCCGGTGCGGTTCCGGTCGTGTGCACGCGCTGCGGGGCCGCGCTCGTGGCGCGCAAGGACGATCGCGAGGAGGTCGTGCAGGAGCGGTTGCGGGTCTACCGCGAGCAGACCGAGCCGCTGGTGGCGTTCTACCGGGATCGTCCGGCGTTCCGCCGCGTGGACGGGAATCAGCCGGCCGAGGCGGTACGCATTGCAATCGGCGGCGCGATCGACGCCGCGCAGGCGGCGATTCATGTCCAGCCGTCGCCTGTGGGGTGAGAGGCGAGGCCAGATGATCGTGTGCAAGTCGCCCGAGGAAGTCGCCAAGATGCGCGCGGCCAATGCGCTCGTCGCGGGCGTGCTCGGCGAGTTGCGGGAGGTTGTGAAGCCCGGGGTTACGGCGCAGGAGCTCGACGCAGTGGCGGAGATGCGGGTCCGCGAGGCTGGTGCGACCCCCGCCTTCAAGGGGTATCACGGGTATCCCGCGACGTTGTGCGTCTCCATAAACGACGCCGTGGTGCACGGCATTCCGTCGGCGCGCGAGCTGGTGGAGGGCGACATCGTGTCGCTCGACATGGGGGTGGTCCTGGACGGGTATTACGGCGACGCGGCGCTGACAGTGGGTGTCGGCACGATATCGGACGCGGCGGCGGAGCTGCTCGACGTCACCCGCGACGCCCTGCATCTGGCGATCGACTGCGCGCGCGTGGGGCGGCGCGTCTCGGATCTCGGGTACGCCGTCCAGACCCACGTGGAGTCGCGCGGGTTTTCGGTGGTCCGTGAGTTCGTCGGGCACGGCATCGGCACGCAACTGCATGAAGAGCCGCAGATTCCGAACTACGGCAAGCCGGGCCGCGGGCCGTACCTGAAGGAAGGCATGGTGCTGGCCATCGAGCCGATGGTCAATGCCGGACGGGCGGCCGTGCGCGTGCTGGACGACGGCTGGACCGCGGTGACGGTGGACGGCAGTCTCTCGGCGCACTTCGAGCATTCGGTCGCCGTGTCGAAGGACGGCCCGGTCATATTGAGCCGACTCGACTGACTGCGGAGGGTGTAATGAAGGTTCGGGCATCGGTGCGCAAGCTGTGCGACAAGTGCAAGATCATCCGCCGGCGCGGGGTGGTGCGGGTGCTCTGCAGTAATCCGAAGCACAAGCAGCGGCAGGGGTGACGGAGTCATGGCACGAATTGCAGGCGTGGATCTGCCGCGCACGAAACGTATCGAGGTCGGGCTGACCTATATCTTCGGCATCGGGCCGGCGCGGGCGACGGCCACGCTGCAGGAGGCCGGGGTCGACGGCGACATCCGCGTGAAGGACCTCACGGAGGACGATGTGCGCCGGATCGGCCGGGTCATCGAGGACCATGGCGGTGTCGAGGGCGATCTGCGCAAGGAGATTTCCGTCAACATCAAGCGGTTGATGGAGATCGGCTGCTACCGCGGGCTGCGTCATCGCCGCAACCTTCCGGTGCGGGGCCAGCGGACGAATACGAATGCGCGCACCAGGAAGGGCCCCCGCCGGGGCGCCGTGGCAAAGAAGAAGACCAAGTAGCCCTGAGAGAGGAATTCGATGGCGAAGACCGATGCGGCCGGCGCGGCGGGTGCGGCTCCCGCGAAGCGCAGGCGGCGCAAGACCGGCAAGACCTTCAAGAAGCGGGGAGAGAAGCGCGTCGTGCACCACGGCGTGGTGCATATCCAGGCGTCGTTCAACAACACCATCATCACCATCGCCGACGCCGACGGCAACGTGCTGGCCTGGTCGAGCGCCGGCGGCATCGGCTTCAAGGGGTCGCGCAAGGGCACGCCGTTTGCCGCGACGCAGGCCGCGATCAACGCCGGACACGGGGCGAAGACGTTCGGTGTGCGCACGGTCGACGTGCTGGTGAAGGGACCCGGCGCCGGCCGGGAGTCCGCGATCCGCGCGCTGCAGACCTCGGTTGGGCTGGAGGTCAAGTCGATTCGGGACGTCACCCCGATTCCGCACAACGGGTGTCGCCCGCCGAAGCGCCGGCGGGTGTGAGAGAGCAGAGGGAACATGGCGCGATACGCGGGTCCGGTATGCCGGTTGTGCCGGCGCGAAGGTATGAAGCTGTTTCTCAAGGGAGAACGGTGCTACGGCGAGAAGTGCGCCATCGACCGGCGCAACGTGCCGCCCGGGCAGCACGGCAAGGGCCGCCGCCAGCGGCTGCTGGGCTACGGCCTCCAGTTGCGGGAGAAGCAGAAGGTGCGCCGCATGTACGGCGTGCTGGAGCGCCAGTTCCGGCGCTATTTCGCGAAGGCCGACCGGCAGAAGGGGGTTACCGGCGAGACGCTGCTGCAGCTTCTCGAGAGCCGGCTGGACAACGTCGTCTACCGGCTCGGCTTTGCGGTATCGCGGCCCCAGGCTCGGCAGCTCGTGCGCCACGGCCACTTCACGGTCAACGGCCGGAGCACCAACGTCCCGTCGTATTCCGTTGGCGCGGGCGACGTCGTTGCGGTCCGTCCCTCCAGTGCGGAGAATCCGGCCATCGCCTACGCGATGGAGGAGGTCAAGGGACGCGGCATCCCGGAGTGGCTGGAGCTGGATGCGGAGAAGCTGTCGGGCAGCCTGACGGCGCCGCCGACGCGGGAGCAACTGAACCTGCCGGTGCAGGAGCAGTTGATCGTGGAGCTCTACTCCAAGTGATCCGCATGTAGCAGCCGGTGGTGAAAGGACAGAACGCAATGTTGTGGAAAAACTTCCAGCGCCCGAAGCGGTTGGAGTACGAGGCCGAGACCCTCACCGACCGGTTCGGACGCTTTCACGCGCAGCCCTTCGAACGCGGTTTCGGCACGACGGTCGGCAACGCCTTGCGCCGCGTGCTGCTGTCGTCGATCGAGGGCGCCGCGGTGACGGCCGTCAAGATCGACGGCGTGCTGCACGAGTTCTCGCCCATTGCGGGCGTGGTTGAGGACGCTACCGACATCATCCTGAACCTGAAGCAGATCCCGATCCGCATGCACGTCGATCGGACCAAGACGCTGTACGTGCGCTGCGACGAAGCCGGAGAAGTGAAGGCGGGCGACATCGAGGCCGACGCCGACGTGGAGATTCTGGAACCCGACCTGCCCATTGCCACCGTGGCCGAGGGCGGCTCGCTGAGCATGGAGTTGCGCGTCAACCGCGGCCGCGGATACGTAGCGGCGGACAAGAACTTCGTGGACGACCTCGGCATCGGCTGGATCCCGCTCGATTCGGTCCATTCGCCGGTCAAGAAGGTCAACTACGTGGTCGAGGCGGCGCGTCTGGGACAGACGACCGACTACGACAAGCTGACGGTGGACGTGTGGACCGACGGGTCCGTTACGGCCCGCGACGCCGTATCGCTCGGCGCCCAGCTCATTCGCGATCACCTCAACATTTTCATCAACATCGACGATTCGGTGGAGCAGCCGGCGGATGCCGTTCAGAGCCCTCCGGTACCGGTTCCGAACGAACACCTCGACCGCAGCGTCGAGGAGCTCGAGCTGTCGGTGCGGTCGTACAACTGCCTGAAGAATGCAGATATCAGGACGATCCGCGAGCTGGTGCAGAAGACCGAATCGGAAATGCTGCGCACCAAGAACTTCGGCCGCAAGTCGCTGAGCGAGATCAAGGAGCTGCTGGCCAGCATGGGCCTGAGTCTCGGCATGCGTCTCGACGCGCCCGCGGACGCGGAGTCCGTGTCGACGGAATAGATTGTCATGCGCCATCGGATTGCAAACCGCAAGCTCGGACGGGTTTCCGAGCACCGCATCGCCCTGTTGCGCAACCAGGCCACGGCGCTCATTCGCCACGAGCGCATCAACACGACCGTGGCGAAGGCCAAGGCGCTGCGCCCGTTCGTGGAACGGTTGATCACGATCGCCAAGCGCGGGCTTGCAGAAGGCGCGGACACGACGCGGGCGCTGCACGCCCGCCGGCTCGTCGCGCGCGACGTGGCGGATCAGGTCGTGCTCCGCAAGCTGTTCGATGCGATCGCGCCCCGGTTCGCCGAACGGCCGGGCGGCTATACGCGCCTGCTGCGCAGCGGGCGGCGTCTGGGCGACGACGCGCCGCTGGCGCAGGTGGAGCTTGTAGGCAGCGAGTACAAGCCGGAACCGGAAGACGCCAAGGCGGCTCCGGAAGACGAAGGCGCCCCCGGCGTCGCCGGTCGGGTACGACGGGCCGCGCGGCGGATCCGCGGCAGCGAGGAAGGCGAATAGGCCGCCCACCCGCCAGGCAGATCCGATCAGCGGCTATTCTTCCTCGTCGCCCTCGCCTGTGGCCTCGCCGCGATCCGCCTTGGCCGCGGCGATCACCTTGCCGTGCAGGTGCGCGGGCACTTCCTCGTAGTGTGAGAACTCCATGTTGTACGAGCCGCGCCCGCCGGTGGTGGACGTGAGCTGCTGTTCATAGGTCAGCATTTCCGCCATCGGCACCTGCGCCTTGATGATGGTGGAGGTGCCGCGCGTTTCCATGCCGCCGATACGGCCCCGGCGGCCGTTCAGGCTGCCCATCAGGTCGCCCGCAAACTCGCTCGGCGCATGCACCTCGACGTCCATGACCGGCTCGAGGAGCGTGGGCCGAGCCCGTGACATCGCGTCCCGAAACGCCAGACGCCCCGCCATCTTGAACGACATCTCGTTGGAGTCCACCGCGTGGAACTGTCCGTCGTACAGCGTCACGCGAAAGTCGACCATCGGGTAGCCAGCGAGATAGCCCTTCTCGCGCGCCTCGTGGATGCCCTTCTCGACGGCCGGGATGAACTGGCGGGGGATGGAGCCGCCGAAGATTTCGTTGGCGAAGTCGAAGTCCTTGCCGCGCGGCAACGGCTCGACGCGAATCTTGCAGTCGCCGAACTGCCCGTGCCCGCCCGTCTGTTTCTTGTGGCGTCCGTGCGCTTCCGTGGCGGCGGTGATCGTCTCGCGATACGGAATGCGCGGCAGCTTGAGGTTCACCTCCACCCCGAAGCGGCGTTTCAGCTTGGCGACGGTCACCTCGATGTGGAGCTGTCCCTGCCCCGACAGCAGCAACTGTTGCGTCTGCGGGTCGCGGGCGTAGCGGATGGTTGGATCTTCCTCCTGCAATCGCTGCAGCGAGGTGCTGATCTTCTCTTCGTCGCCGCGGGTTTTCGGTTCGATGGCGTACGACAGCACGGGCTCCGCAAAGGCGATCGGCGCGAAGGAGAGCGTGCTGCCGGCAGCGGCCAGGGTGTCGGAGGTCTGCGTATCCTTGAGCTTGGTCACTGCGCCGATGTCGCCGGCGTTGACGCGCGCAACGGCGTTCTGCGTCTTGCCCTGCAGAACGGCCAGGCTCCCGAGCCGCTCGGTCGTTCCCTTCGTGGCGTTCTCCACCGCCTGGTCGGAGGCCAGCGCGCCGGTGGCCACGCGGAACAGCGTGATGCGGCCGGCAAAAGGATCGGCAACCGTCTTCCACACGAACGCCGCGGCGGGATCGCCGTTGGCCACGGCGTACGAGACGGGCTCGCCGGAGTCACGCGCCACCGCCGGCAGCGGCCGGTCGGTGGGCGACGGAAGGTACGCGGCGATGGCGTCGAGCAGCGGCTGCACGCCAATGTTGGCGAGGGCCGACGTGCACACAAGCGGAAAGATCCGCCGCTGGCCGACGGCGCCGCGCAGACCCTGCTCCAGTTCTTCCTGCGACAGCGTCCCGGCCTCGAAGAACTTTTCCATCAGCTCGTCATCAGCCTCGGCCACCATCTCGATGAGGCTGTCGCGGGCGGCGGCGGCGGCATCCGCCAGCGCCGCCGGGATGTCTCCGACCGCCGGCTTGCTCCCGTCGCCGGGAAAGCGCACCGCCCGCATCCGCACCAGATCGACGATTCCCTCGAAGGACTTCTCCTCGCCAATCGGCAACTGTACCGGCACGACTTCACGGCCGAACACGTCGCGCAGCGAGGACAGCGAGCGGTCGAGGCTGGCCCGTTCCCGGTCGAGGCGGTTGAGCACGACCACGCACGGTGCTTCGAGCTCGCTTGCGGTGTTCCATACCTTCTCCGTCTGCACCTCGACGCCCGCCACCGCGTCGACGACGATGACCGCCGAGTCGGTGACGCGCAGGGCGGCCCGCGTGTCGCTCAGGAAGTTCGCCATGCCCGGCGTGTCGATGAAGTTGATCTTCGTCCGATTCCATTCGGCAAACGCCACGCTCGACGACAGCGTGTGCTTGCGGGCGATTTCCTCTTCGTCGAAGTCGGTGACCGTGTTCCCCTCGTCGACCTTGCCCAGCCGATTGACCATCCCGGCATCGAACAGCGCCGCCGCCGCAAGCTGCGTCTTGCCGGAGCCGCTGTGTCCGACGAGCGCGACATTTCTAATCTCGTTTGCTGAATACACTTTCATGAGCTTTTTCTTCTTCCACTCGGGGCTGCGCCCCGAACCCCCGGCACAAGCAGTTAATCCTACTTGACCGGGCGGAGGCTGCTCAAGGAAGCGCGGGCGGGCTATTCGTGCCGGAGCGCTTCGATGGGATCGAGGCCGGAGGCGCGTATCGCGGGCAGGAGTCCGAACAGGATGCCGACCGAGATAGATGAGCCGCCGCCGATGGCATACGACCACCACGGCAGCGAGATCGGGAAGCCCGTGGCGTAGTGCACGCCGATGCCGAAGGCTGTGCCCACGAGCATGCCGCAGACGCCTCCCAGGCCCGTCAGCGCGCCAGCCTCGAACAGGAACTGCCACAGGATCTCGCGGCGGCGCGCGCCCAGCGCCTTGCGGGTGCCGATCTCGCGCGTGCGCTCGGTGACGGAGATCGTCATGATTGCCATGACGCCGATGCCGCCCACCAGCAACGCTATGGAGGCAATGGAAACCAGCGCCAGGTAGGTGGCCTGGCTGATGCGGTCCCACAACCGCATGGCGGCTTCCTGGGTGACCACGTCGAAGTCGTTCGGCTCGTCGAGACGCAGTCCGTGCCGGATGCGCATCACGGTCTCCACGTCGCGTACCGCGTCGTCACGCGCTACGCCCGCGTGCGGAATCGCCGCGATCATGATGCTCGTCAGGCGGCCCCGCATTGCGCGGTGAACGCGGATCCCGAACTGCTTCTGATAGGTGGACTGCGGGATGACGACGATGTCGTCCTGGCCCGCACTCAGTCCGCCGGGGCTGGGGCGGGGTCCGAGCACGCCGACGACCTCGTAGCGCAGGTTCCCCAGGCGCACCGTCTTGCCGATCGGGTCCACGGCGGGAAACAGCGCCTCGTACGGCGCCTGTCCCAGCACCGCGACCTGGCGGCGGTGGCTGACCTCGCTCTCTGTGAAGAACCGGCCCGTGTCGATGCCGACGTGAAACACCGCCGGAAAGTTCTCGGTCGTGCCCAGGACGCGGATCGACGTGGTGCGCTGGTTCCTGTACTGCAGTTGGGTGGTCGTGGGCGGTCCGCCTTCGCCCAGCACGAAGCCGACGGAGTCGATCGTCGGCGCCTGGCGGGCGATGGCCTGCGCGTCGGCCGGGGTCAGGTTCGGCCGCTGCATCAGCTCGAAGAAGTCCGCGCCCGATGACACGCTGAGGCCGGAGAACTGCGAGACGAATACGGTGTCCGATCCGAGCGAGCGGACCGACTCGCGCAACGACTCGTCGAAGCCGCGCACGATCGACGTCACGCCCACGATGGACGTGATGCCTATCGCCACGCCCAGTATCGTCAGCGCGGAACGCAGCTTGTAGGTCAGGATGGTGTCCACGGCCATCCGGACGGTCTCGACTGCCAGGCCGGTACGCAGCTTCATCGCGCGGACTCCTAGCCGCTCCGCCCCAGCGCGTCAATCGGGTCGAGCGCCGCCGCCCGCGCCGCGGGATACAGGCCGAAGAACAGTCCGACCACCGCCGTCAGCGAGACCGCCAGCAGCAGCGACCAGGCATGCACGGCGGCCGGCACGGGCGCGAAGCGATCGATCCCCAGCGCCGCGCCGGCGCCGGCGCCGGCGCCGATCAGGCCGCCGAGCAGCGAAAGGACCACCGACTCGGCCAGCATCTGCCACAGGATGGCGCCACGCGTTGCCCCGAGCGCCTTGCGCAGTCCGATTTCGCGCGTGCGCTCGGAGACCGCCATCAACATGATGTTCATGATGACGATGCCGGCCACCACGAGCGCCAGCCCGACGATGCCCACCAATACCGCGGCCAGACCGGCCGTTGCCTGCCGGAAGATGTCCAGGATCGACTCCGCCGTGAACATGCCGAAGTTGTTCTCCTCGCGCGGCCGCAGGTGGCGGGCGATCCGCAGCGCCACCGTCGCATCGTCCATGGCGCCGTCGATCTCCTCCGGATGAGTCGGCCGCGCCACGAGCGTCAGCGAACGGCGGCTGCCGAACAGGCGCTGGAAGGCGCCGAGCGGCACGACGGCGAATTCGTCCTGCGACTGTCCGAACAGCGTGCCCTTCTGCTGGCTGACTCCTACAACGCGAAAGTGAACGCCCTGGATGGTGACGGTCCGGTTCAGGGGATCGGCCCGCCCGAACAGCCGGTCGGCCGTCGACCACCCGAGGAGCACGACGTTGCGGTTGCGGGACACTTCGATAGGGGTCATCAGCCGTCCGCGTTCGGCTGTGAACGTGGGGAAGCGCTGGTATTCGCCGGTGACGCCCTGAATGGAAACCCGCTCGAGCACTTCGTTGCGGTAGCGGATCTCCCCGTCCCGCCTGCCCTCCGCCATGACGGCCGCAACGCGTCCGCCGAAACGGCTCACGGCTTCCTGGTCGTCCAGCGTTATCCGGGGATTGCCCCTGCGGCGCTCCATCTCGTCCTCGCTGGTCACCAGCCCGACGCGGTCGATCATGAACGAGTCCGCGCTCATCTCGGTCACGATCACATTGGTGACCTCGTCCGAGATGCCCTGGATCAGCGAGACGAGCGTCATGATCGACGCCACTGCGACGATGTTCCCGAGAATGGTCAGGAAGGACCGCAGCTTGTTCGCCCATATCGCGCCGAGCGCGATGCGGACGATCTCAACGGCGAGCGTCAGGTTCCGCATCGATGCGAACCGGGTCGCCGTCTTCGAGCGCGCGGACGGCATCGAACGGGCCGATCGCCACCAGGGCGCCTGCGTCGATTCCGGAGAGCACTTCGAAGTACCTGTCGCCGGCGATGCCCGTCTCCACGGGCACGAACCACGCCTGCTCGTCGCGCACGACGAACACGCCCTCGACCTCTTCCGTGCGTTCCGGAGCGGCGGTCTCGGCGGCCGAGGCGGCCGCCACGGCTCCCTCCGGGGCAGGGCGGACCATCCTGCCGTCCGGGCCGAGCGTGACGTCCCTGACGGTCGTCGCCTGGATGGGCACGGCGACCACATTGGTCCGCGTAGCCGTGCGGATGTCCGCCGTGGCGGTGAACCCGGGCCGCACACCGGGCACGTCACCGTCGAGGGTGATCACGACCTCGAAGTTGGTGGCCTGGCTGGCGCCGGCCTCGCCCTCCTGGATCGGACTGTTTCCGATCTCGGTGACATGTCCGGACCAGGTGCTGTCCGGCAGGGCATCGATGCTGATCGTGGCGGGCTGGCCAAGCTGCACGGACGGGATGTCCGTTTCGTCCACTTCCACGTGGGCTTCGAGAATCGAGAAGTCCGCAATGGTCATCAGCACGGTGCCGGGGTTGTTCATCGTGCCGATGACCACCGTTTCGCCTTCCTCGATGCTGCGGCGCGTCACCACTCCGTCGATCGGGGAGGTGATGGTCACCTGCTCCAGGTCGTACTGCGCGCTGTCGAGCGTGGCGCGCTCCTGCCGGATGCGCTGCGACGCCGTCGCCACCTCGACCTGGCGCGCCTCGAACTCGGTCTCGCGCAGCTCCAGCTCGCGCCGGGCCGTGTCGAACTCCTCTCGCGAGATCAGCTCGAGCTCCCACAGCTCGGTCTGGCGCTCCAGGGTGTCCTGCGCCAGCGCCAGGTTGACGCGCGCGGTCTCGACCGCCACCCGCGCCTGCTCCAGGCTGGACTCGGCGGCTGCCAGCGACGCCTCGTTGCGGTAGACGGCCGCCTGCAGCGACTCGGGATCGATCTCCAGCAGGAACTGGCCGGCGGCGACGCGGTCGCCCTCGTTGATGTCCAGCCGCGTCACGCGTCCCATGACGCTCGAGCTGATGTCCACCGACAGTTGGGGCTCGATGGTCCCGGATGCCGATACGACCGCTTCGAGCGTACGACGCTCGATGCGTTCCACGTCGAGGGTCGGGTCGTCGGAGCGCTCGAGATACCGGTTCAGCGCGACGCCCGCCCCGCCGAGCAGCACTATGGTCCCCGCGATCAACAACTTGCCGGTGGTGTTCATGAACGTTCGCAGCTACCTCGGGGCGCCTCCGCAGCGGGGCTGACCATGTATCCCATTGTAGTCACGCCCGCCGCGGGACGCCCACCCGGCAGCGCGCGCGAACCGTATTGACACGCTTTTGGTGTTTCACTACGATGCCGTCCGCCCGTGCCGCGGCTGGCACTCTCTCGGACGCAATTCTCCCGAAAGGCTGCGTGAAACCCAGTGATTGGATTCGTTCCCAAGGCGCTTTTCTTCACGCAGGGCGTCGGCCTGCACAAGGAGAAACTCACGTCGTTCGAGTTGGCATTGCGGTCGGCGGGAATCGCCACCTGCAACATCGTACGCGTGTCGAGCATCTTTCCACCCGGCTGCAAGATCCTCTCCAGAAGTGATGGTCTGCAGCGGCTCAAGCCGGGAGAGGTGACGTTCGTCGTGATGTCGGAAAACGCCACCCGCGAGCCGCGGCGGCAGATCGCGGCGACGATCGGCGTGGCGATTCCTCGGGACGAGACGCTGTACGGCTACCTTTCCGAGCACCACAGCTTCGGCGAGGACGAGAAGACCGCGGGCGATTACGCCGAGGATCTGGCGGCCGAGATGCTGGCCACGACGCTCGGTCTGGACTTCGATCCGGACAGGAGCTGGGACGAGAAGCGCGAGGTGTGGCGGCTGTCCAACCGGATCGTCCACACGCAGAACGTCACGCAGGCAGCGACAGGCAGCGACGAGCGCCTCTGGACCACGGTGATCGCGGCCGCCGTGTTCGTGGAATAACCCGCCGGCGCGCCGCACTCGCGGCAAGAAACTTGCACCGTCCGGTGCAAGGATGCCAGTACCGCTTGGAGACCTGCTGACCCGTGCAGGCGTGCTGACGCAGCGGCAGTTGCAGGATGCGCGCGGCTACCAGCGCAGCAACGGCGGCGGGCTGGGAAGCGCAGTTGCTGCACTCGGATTCGCAACGGAGGATGAAATCGTTGCCATCCTCAGCCGCCAGTACCGCGTGCCGGCAGTCGACCTCGCCGGCTTCGAGTTCGACGCCGCCGTGGTCGGCCTGATTCCGGCCGCGACCGCCCGCAAGCACCGGGTGTTGGCGCTGAGCCGCTCCGGCGCCGTGCTCACCGTCGCCATGACGGATCCGGGCAACGTCATCGCAATCGACGACATCAGGTTCCTGACCGGGTGCAGCGTCGCGCCGCGGGTGGCGTCGGAAGCATCCGTGGACGGAGCGATCCGCACGCTGTACGGCGCGCGTCCGGCCGCGATGGACTTGCATTCGGATCCGGCCGGCGGGGCCGACGGCGAGCAGGCCGGCGCGCTGCAGGTTGGCGGCGGCGGCGTAGAGATCGTCGATGGTCCGGAGGCGGACGCCGGGGGCGCGGCGGCGGGACGGCAGGCGGCGGAGGCGCCGGTGGTGCGGCTGGTGAACGGACTCCTCGCCGCGGCCATCCAGCGTGGCGCAAGCGACGTCCACGTGGAGCCGTATGACGCCGAGTTCCGCATCCGGTTCCGTATCGACGGCATGCTCTATCCCGTGGCCGCACCGCCGGTGACGCTGCGCGACGCGGTCATCTCGCGGTTGAAGATCATGGCCAACCTCGACATCGCGGAGAAGCGCCTGCCGCAGGACGGGCGGCTGAGGGCGCGTTTCCGGGCCGGGGACGTCCGGCGGGAGATCGACGTCCGGGTTTCGTCGCTGCCGATGCTGTTCGGCGAGAAGATCGTGCTGCGGCTGCTCGATCGGGAACGCCTGACGCTGGACATGACGAAGCTGGGGTTCGACGACCAGTCGCTGGAGCGCTTCGAGGCGGCCATCCGGAGCCCGCGCGGCATGGTGCTCGCGACCGGACCGACCGGCAGCGGGAAGACCAACACGCTGTACTCCTCGATCGCATGCATCAACAGCCCGCAGACGAACATCCTGACGGCGGAGGATCCGGTCGAGTTCAACATGCGCGGCGTCAACCAGGTGCAGATCCGCGAGGGCATCGGCCTCTCGTTCGCCGCCGCGCTGCGTTCCTTCCTGCGGCAAGACCCGAACGTCATCCTGGTCGGCGAGATCCGTGACGCCGAGACTGCCGAGGTGGCGATCAAGGCGGCGCTCACCGGCCATCTCGTGCTGTCCACCCTGCACACCAACGACGCGCCGAGCTCCGTGGCCCGGCTGCTGAACATGGGCGTGGAGCCGTTTCTCGTCACCAGCTCGCTCAATGTCGTTTGCGCCCAGCGGCTGGTGCGCCGCATCTGCCGGGAGTGCGCGGCGCCCGCGCCGCTGCCGCCCACGGCGCTGCGCGACATCGGCTACTCCGACCAGGAGTCCGCCGCCGTCGCGCCGCAGGCCGGCCGGGGGTGCGCGACGTGCAACGGCACGGGCTACAAGGGACGTGTCGGGCTGTTCGAGGTGATGGCCGTGACCCCCGCGCTGCAGAAGCTGATTCTGGCCGGCGCATCGACGTACGACCTGTCGCGCCAGGCGCTCGCGGAAGGCATGGTCACCTTGCGCCGGAGCGGTCTTCGCAAGATCGCCGACGGCGTTACCACCGTCGAGGAGATCGTGCGGGAGACCACTCTTTGAAGTCGGGGGGAGGCAGGCGATGGACGGGATGCTCGTCGAGTTGTTGAGGGAGACGGCGGCCCGCGGCGGATCCGACCTGCACCTGACGGCCGGCGTCCCGCCGTTCGTGCGCGTGGACGGCAACCTGCTGCGGCTGGAGGAGCGGCCGGTACTGACGCCGGAGATTGCGGCCCGACTTGCCTGCAGCCCGCTTACGAGCGGCCAGCGCGCGCGGTTCGACGACGGCGAGGACATCGATCTGGCGTTCGCCGTGCCGGGCGTCGCCCGCGTTCGCTGCAACGTGTTCCGCCAGCGCGGCACCGTGGCGGCCGTCTATCGGCTCATTCCCGAACGGATACGGCCGTTCCGGGAGCTCGCGCTGCCGGCCGTGCTGCGCACGCTGGCGGGGCTGCACAGCGGCCTCGTGCTCGTCACCGGACCCACCGGTTCGGGCAAGAGCACCACCCTCGCGGCGATGATCGACGTGGTCAACGCGGCGGGCGGCCGGCATGTCCTCACGATCGAAGACCCCATCGAATTCGTCCACGGCCACAAGCTCTCCATTGTCAACCAGCGGGAGGTGCGTACCGACACCACCAGCTTCGGCAGCGCGCTGCGCGCCGTTCTCAGAGAGGACCCCGACGTCGTGCTGATCGGGGAGATGCGCGACGCCGAAACGGTCGAGGCGGCGCTGCGCATCGCCGAGACGGGGCATCTGACGCTGGCGACGTTGCATACCGCGTCGGCGGTGCAGACGGTCAATCGCATTGTCGACGTCTTCCCGGCAGGCCAGCAGGCGCAGGTGCGGCTGCAACTCTCGATGGTGCTGGAAGGACTGGTGTGCCAGATGCTCGTGCCGGCCGCCGCCGGCCGCGGCCGGGTTGCCGCGGTGGAGGTGATGGTGGCCACGCCCGCCGTGCGCAACCTGATCCGGCAGGCGAAGAACCCGCAACTGTACACCGCCATCCAGACCGGCGAGGCGACGGGCATGCAGACGATGAACCAGGCGCTGGCGGCGCTGGTGCGCCAGCGCCGGATCAACATGCAGGACGCGCTTGAACGCTCGCCGAACCGGCGGGAGCTGCAGGAGATGGCCGGGCGATGACGGAATTCGCCTACGCGGGGCGGACCGTCGCCGGCGAGCGCGTCACTGGAACGCGGTCTGCGGCGACGGTGGACGCGGCCGTGGCGGCGCTGCGGGGCGAGCGCATAGTGGTCACGCGGATCGAAGCTGCGGCGGAGCCGCGCACGCGGCGGCGCGGGGAGGCCGGCAAGGCGGTTGCGCCGAGAAACCTGGCGCTGTTCACCAGGCAGCTTGCCGTGATGACCGGCGCGGGACTGCCCCTGGTCGAGTGCCTCGACATACTGGGCCGGCAGGAGGAGGATCCGCGCCTGCGCGCGACCATCGTGCAGGTACGGGCTCATGTCGAGGGAGGTGAGAGCCTCGCCGCGGCCATGGCGCGGTATCCGGTGACCTTCGACGCCTTGTACACCAACATGATCGCCGCCGGCGAGGCCGGCGGCGTCCTCGACACCATCCTCAAGCGCCTGGCCGCGTACATCGAGGCCACGGTGCGGATCCGGGCGCGGGTCAAGTCGGCGCTGACCTACCCCGTGGCGGTCGTCGTCATCTCGGCCATCGTGGTCGCCGCCATCCTGTGGAAGGTGGTGCCCACGTTCACTTCGCTGTTCGAAGGGCTCGGGGCGGTGCTCCCGC
This sequence comes from Vicinamibacterales bacterium, assembly GCA_965207665.1. Classification (GTDB taxonomy): domain Bacteria; phylum Acidobacteriota; class Vicinamibacteria; order Vicinamibacterales; family UBA8438; genus JAAXGX01. Next base: position 27,734 of record CBDBMV010000001.1, on the reverse strand, counting down.
TGCCGACGCGCATCGTCATCGCCGCCAGCGACGGGGTCGCCGTGGCAGGGCCGCTGCTGCTGCTCGCCGCCGCCGCCGGGGCGCTGGCCATGCGGCGGTTCTACGGGACCCCGCGCGGACGCCGGCTGGTAGACGGGGCCGCGTTGCGGCTGCCTGCGGTGGGCAGCATCCTCCGCAAGGTGCAGGTGGCCCGCTTCTGCAGGACTCTCGGCACGCTGCTTTCGTCGGGCGTGCCGATCCTCGACGGCCTGGAGATAACCGCCAGGACCTCCGGCAATGCCGTCATCGCGGATGCCGTGCTGGCCGCGCGCGGCTCGATCGAGGCGGGCGAATCCGTCGCCGGGCCGCTGGAGCACACGCGGGTGTTTCCCGCCATGGCCACGCGCATGATCAGCGTCGGAGAGGCGACCGGCGCGCTCGACGCCATGCTGGAGAAGGTGGCGCGCTTCTATGACGAGGAGGTGGCGTTGGCCGTCGGCAGCCTGCTGACGCTGCTCGAGCCGGTCATGATCGCGGTGCTTGGCCTCGTGGTCGGCGGCATCGTGTTCGCGATGTACATGCCGATATTCGACCTGATCAGCCGGCTTGGAGTGTGACCCGATGAGACCATGGTTGTCGCCGACGGGCCGTTCCCGCAGCCGTGCGGTACTCCGGCTGCGCGGGCGGCGGCGCGAAGGCGTTGCGGTGGTTATGCTTACAGTGACGGAACGCGGCGCGGGCCGCGTGGCACGTCCATTGCTGCGAAAGACAACGGAGATAGAACGGTGCGAAACAGGAACGGCTTCACGCTCATCGAGCTGCTCATCGTCGTCGCGATCATAGGCATCATCGCGGCCATCGCCGTGCCCGGGTTATTCCGGGCGCGCCTGGCCGGCAACGAGGCTTCGGCGATCGGTTCGCTGCGGGCAATCCACAGCGCCCAGACGACGTACGCGGCAAGCTGTGGCAGCGGCTTCTACGCGCCGTCGCTGGCCAACCTGGCGACGCCGCCGACCGCGCAGGGCGGCGAAGGGTTCATCGGCCCGGATCTCGGCACCGATCCGTCGCTCAAGACCGGCTACACGGTAACGCTGACTCCCGGAGACACCGCCGCGGGCGCACCGGCTTCATGCAACGGCGCCCCGGCCGGCGCGGTGGTCTTCACCTATTTCGTAGCGGCTTCGCCGGCCGGCGGGTCCGGCGGCCGGTTCTTCGGCACCAATCAGAGCGGCACCATCTACCAGTCCACGGAAGAGGTGCCGGTGACCCAGAGCGGTGCCCCGCCCGGCGCCACGCCGATTCAATAGGCGCGCCGGTTGCAAGTATGCGGCGGCGCAAGCGCCGCCATCGATTCCCGGAGGTCGGGTGCGGTACGTCGGAAGGAGGAACTCACGATGTTGTTCAAACGCACCACAATCGCCCTGGCCCTCGCCGCCGCATTGCTTGCGGTGGCGCCCGCGGCGCCTGCCGCCGCGCCCTCGCCGCCGGGCGCGCCCGTGGCGCCCCACGTGTCGATTTCGGTGGCAGATCCGAACGAGGTGCCGAGCGATCCGGCGCACGCCAGTGTTGCCGATGTAGCCAGCTTGAAGCCAATCGGCTCTTGGGCGATCGTGGCCTGGGGGTTCCAGCACGGGACAGCCAGCAACGCGATTGCCAACAGCACGTCGCGGTTCTGGTATGAGCAAGGCTCACTAGCGGGCGTCGGTCTGGGATGCTCCTTCATCGGGGGCGGCGTCGGGCTGGTGAACCCGCTCGCCTGAACCTCGGCATCCTCGTTGGATTCGGTTGCTCGGCTGGAATCGGCGCCTGATTCCAGTTTCATGCTGGGCAGCAAGCATCCAGCTTGCTGCCCACGCATCTTGCTATCCACCATCGCACGGACGTCGGCCGGCGGACTTTGGTCTGATTTGGTCGAGGCGCACGGCGCCAAGTGCGGCGGTCCCGTACATGGCGGAAAGCATGCGAAAGGATTGCTTGGGCATGGCGATTACACAAAAGAACATGGCGTTGGTGATGTCCTTGGGGGTTGCGATTCTCTTGCCGGTGGCCGTGAAGTTCGCCGGTGGAAACACTTGGGCGTACGCGTTGACGTTCGCGCCGACCGGCGCGGTGTCCGTGTACCTCGGATGTCGGCTCGGCCAGTGGTACTTCGGCAGTTCCCGGCGCGGCTGAGCATCGTCTTGTACTGGTCGGTGTTGGTTGCGGCTTCCGGATTGGGGTGGAGTGCGTCCGAAGGCGAGCTACCGCAAAGGATCCCGGACTCACCGTTCCGCGAAGCAGTCGCAATTGCCGCTCATAATTTCGTGGCGCTCTGTGTGCTCGTGGTCGCAAGCTTGGCGAGCGGTGGGGTTGGAGGCCTTTTCTTCTTCGCGGTGAACGGCTACGCCTTCGGTCAGATGCTCGGCATGGCGCCGCCGGAGAAAACGCCTTGGGTGCTCGTATATGCACCGGTGGAATTGTGGGCGTTTACAGCCGCCGCCGTTGCGTCGGCTCGACTGTCCTGGGCGGTGGCCCGGTGGCTGGGTGACGGAACCTCGTTCGCTGACGCGGCGCGGCGAGTCGCGATTTCGTTGGTCTTGATCGTGGTCCTGCTGGTGGTTGCGGCCATCCTGGAGGCGATCGCGATTTGTGGAGCGTGGGGAATTGCTTGAACTGTTTGTCAGTCCGATTCGATATTTCCGGTCGCTACTGGAGCAGCCGCCGCGGTGGACCCGCGCAGGTGTGCCCGTAGTCGTCTATGCGGGACTGCTTGCCATGACCGGCAGCGTGACGTACCTCCGGCTGCAATCGGGTCTCGTCGATACCGCTTCGTTGGCGACCGGCGCGGTGGCCTCTACATCCCCGGTGTTCGGCATGGTGCTGTCGGCGTTCTCTGTGGTTACAGGCGCTGCAGTTACGTTCTGGCTGTCGACCGGGGCCTTGATTGCCCTTGATGTGCTGTTCACTGGTTCCGGCCGGGCACGGCGGTTGATCGAGTTTTCCGCGCTCGCCTATTGGACGCAGGTGCCGTGGACGGCGGTCGCCGCAGGTGTCGTGTTGTGGTGGTTCGAGCCGGCACCGCTGCGGTTAGCGGCTGGCGCCACGCCGATGGAGTTGGCGGATGCCATGCGGGCCTACCAGGAAAACAGTGCTAGCGCCGCGGGGCTGTCGACGATGCGATTGGTGGGCTCGTATTCTTGGTGTTGGCTGGTGGCGCTGCAGGCGGCTGCGCTGCGGGTGGTCAGTGGATTCTCGATCGGCGGCGCTTGGGCCGCCGGTATCCTGCTGGCAGTGCTGTTCGTCGGGATCCCATACGCAGGCCAGCAGTTCTGGTGATGCGGTGCCTTGACACGGTGGGCTGCTGATGCTCGGATAGTGCTGAAGACAGTGATGGAAGATCGGGCGTTGCGTTCATTGCGTTCACTTTCGCCATTTGACGCAGCCGACCGGCGCCAACTCCCATGAGCAGGCGGGCTCAGGCGTGGATCGTGTTGCTGGCGGCGGCCGGCCTGCTGGCGTCCGCCGCCTCTACCTACGTACACGCCAGGCTCCTGCTGAATCCCGACTACACGACCTTCTGCGACGTCAACGCGACGGTCAACTGCAGCCAGGTGTACCAGAGCCGCTTCGGCAGCGTTGCGGGCGTCCCGGTGGCGTTCGGCGGCGTGATCTGGTGCGGCGGGGTGCTGCTGCTCGCGTGGGCCGGCAGGCGCGAGGATGCGCAATTCCGGGCGGACATGGCCGGCTGCCTGGTCGTCTGGTCCACCGCGGGCCTTGCCGTGGCCATGTACATGGCGTACGCGTCGCTCGTCGTGCTGCAGGCGTTCTGCCTGCTCTGCGGCATCGTGTACGCGGCCGCCATCGGCATCTTCATCCTGGCGGAGACCGCAGCGGCGACGCCGGTTCGCCGTCTGCCCGCGGCGCTCGTGCGCCACACCGGCGCCATGGCGCGCCGGCCCGCCGCGCTGGTGGCGGCGCTGCTGGCCGCGGGTCTCGCAATCGTCCCGGCGGTCTGGCTGCGAGGCCTGGAGGCGGATCCGCTCGACCTGGAGCGCACCCTGGCGGCGTCGGCCGACCGGAACGCGGAGTTCGACCAATGGTGGGCCGGCCAGGCCCGCGTGGAGCTGCCGTTCGCCGTCCCGGACGGCCGGGTCGTAGTGGTCAAGTTCACCGACTACCAGTGTCCGGCGTGCGCGCGGACCCACGTCGGCTATGCGCCGATCCTGGCCAGGTACGCCGCCAGCCATCCCGGCGCCGTGCAGGTCGTGACCATGGACTACCCGCTCGATCCGGCGTGCAACGACGGAACGCCCGCCGGCCCGCACGGTGCGGCCTGCGAGGCCGCAGCTGCCGTGCGCCTCGCCCGCCAGGTTGGAACGGCCGAGGCGGAAGAGATGGAAGACTGGCTGTATGCCAATCAGGCGGCGATGACGCCGGAGAGCGTGGCCGCCGCGGCGGGCGAGATCGCGGGCGTCGCGGAGTTCGAGGCGGGCTACGCCGCGGTAATCGACGACGTCCGCGCCGACATCGCCGTCGCCGAAGCGCTTGCGGTCGAGGCGACGCCGACATTCGTCATCAACGGCGTCGTGTTGAAGGGCGGGCTGGCGCCACAGTTCTTCGACCGCGCGCTCGCCCGCGAGCTCGCGCGCTGACGGGTTTCGCCGGCCCCGGCCGTTCCATGAACTCCGCTGCAATCCCGGTGCTGTTGGCCGCCGCCGGTCTGGCGACCGGTAGCTTCCTGAACGTGTGCATCCACCGGCTGCCGCGTTCACGGTCGGTGGTCCGGCCCGCTTCCGCCTGCACCGCCTGCGGCCGGCCGTTGCGCTGGTACGAGAACGTGCCGGTAGCCGCATGGCTCGCGCTGCGCGGGCGGTGCCGGACCTGCGGGGCACGGATCCCGACCGCATACCTGCTCGTGGAGCTGGCCACGCCAGCCCTGTTCCTGCTGCAGTACAGCGTTGTCGGGTGGCAGCCGCTGCTCGCCGCGCGCTTGCTGCTGTGCGCCGCGCTCATCATCCTGTTCGTCACCGATCTGCGCCATCGACTCCTGCCGGACGCCGTCACGCTTACCGGCATCGGCGCCGGTCTGGCGGCCGCGGTCGTCGTCGAGCCCGCCTGGTGGGACGCGCTGCTCGCCGCCGCGGCCGGCGGCGGCCTGCTGCTTGCGGTCGCGCGTGCCTACTTCCTGCTGCGCGGCGAAGATGGCCTCGGCATGGGCGACGTCAAGATGCTGGCGATGATCGGGGCGTTCCTCGGGTGGCAACTGACATTCGTTGCGCTGCTGCTGGCGACGGTCCTCGGATCGGCCGTCGGCATCGGCATGCTGGCGCTCGGTCTCGCGGATCGCCGCTACCCGTTGCCGTTCGGTTCGTTCCTGGCCGTGGGCGCGGTGGCCGCGACGCTGGCGGGAGAGCCGCTCATCGCCTGGTACCTGTCGCTCTTCTGAATCTGGATGGGGCTGCGCCCCAAACCCCCGCCGGCCACTCGCGGGGACCCCTTCGCCCCACTCCGTGGCCGGCGAGCCGCGCCGTGCGCGGCTTTGTCCCGGCGCAGTTCCCGCGACTACCCGCGGGGACGGTGCGCGCAGATTCTGCGTCCCGCTGCCCGGCTCCGGCGGCGCCGACCGCGCCAAGCTGGCAGTCCGCAATTGGACGGCTCTGGCGTGAACCTTGCACCTGTCCGGTGTTCATGGGCGAATTCGGCACGGTGCCGACCGCTGTCGTGCGGCGCCCGCCCGCGGTGGCCGGATTCGGTCTTCTGGAGGTGCTCATCGCGGCCGGGCTGATCATCGGTCTGGCGGCGGGCACGGCGCAGTTGACCGTCACGTCGATCAACGCCATCGACGATGCCGGCAGGCTGACGCAGGGGCTGCTGCTGGCTGCGCAGAAGATGGAGCAGATGCAATCGCTGGAATGGCGCTACGACGCGAGCGGCCTGGTCGCCGTGTCCGACATGACGACGGATCTGTCCCGCGACCCGCCGTCCGCCGGCGGTCCCGGCCTGCAGGTCTCGCCGCCGGACAGCCTCCACCGCAGCATACCGCCCTACGTCGACTACCTGGACGGCCGCGGCGCGTGGGTCGGAACGGGCAACCGGCCGCCGGCCGGGGCCGCGTTCGTCCGGCGCTGGTCCGTGCAGGCAGGCCCGCCGCCGTTCGATGACCTCCTGGCGCTCGACGTCGTGGTGCTGCCGTTGCGCCTCGCGGAGAGCAGCGGCGGGGCCCTGGCGCCGAACCAGCCCGGCCTGGTCCGGCTCAGTGCGCTGAAGCGGCGCCGTTAGGGGAGGGGCTGCATGCTGGCAGAGCTGGTAGTCGCCGCCGCGGTCGTGGTGCTGCTGCTGGGCACGGTGTTCAGCCTCGTCGATCCGGCGCGCGGCGCGCTCGGCGTGCAACCGGAGATCGCCGAGATGCAGCAGCGGCTGCGGGCGGGATTCGCGCGGCTGCAGGCCGACCTGCTGCTGGCGGGGAGCGGACCCCAGGCGGGCGCAGTCGCACCGGTGGCGCGGTTGCGGGCGCCGGTAATCCCGGCGCTCGTCGGCCACCGGCATCCTGTAACAGCCGGGACGACGTTCACGGCCGATGCGCTGACCGTGCTGTACGCGCCGCCGGGGGCCGCCGCCGCGGAGCTCGCGTCCGCGTTCTCCGGGTTGCCCGGCGACGTGCCCCTCGCGGCGGCCGGGGACCGCTGTCCCTCCGGCGTCACGACCTGCGGTTTCGAAGCCAACAGCCTCGCCCTGGCGTTCGACGCGGCCGGCCGTTCCGACATCGTCCGCGTGCTGCGGGTTTCCGCCGGCGCGCTGCGGCTGCGGGCGGTCGGCGAGGGCCCTGCCCAGTTGTTTGCCCCCGGCTCGTCCATCGTGCCGCTTGCCGTGCGCGGTTACTACCACGATCGCGCGGCCGCCGAGCTGCGCTACCAGAACGGCTGGGTAACCGATGCGCCCGTGCTGGACAACGTGGTCGGGTTGTCAATCCGCTACTTCGGCCGCCCCGCCCACTCCGTGGACGTCCGCGCTGCCGCCGCGACCGCGCCGTGTCTCGCGGCCATGTTGGCCACGGCGCCGGATTCGGACGCCGGCCCGGCGCAATCGGAGGAGGAGTTGACGGCTGGCGTGCTGACAGACGGTCCGTGGTGCGGCGGTCGGCTCCTGTTCGACGTCGACCTGTTCCGCGTGCGGCGCGTCCGGGTGGAGCTTCGCCTGCAGGCGTCGGACGCCCGACACCGCGGCCGCAACCCGGGGCTGTTCCACCGGCCCGGCTCCGCGCGCCACAACCTGGCCCCGGACCTGCTCGGCGTCATCGAGGTCACGCCGCGTAATGCGGCTGGATACTGATGTCCAGCCCGCATATCTCACCAGCCTTCTGCTGCGGCCGCCGATCCGCTCGCTGTGGCGGGCCGTACTCCCTCACGCCGCTTCGACGTAGTTACTACTACGCCTGCAGCGTCGTTCAGTCCGTGCGACCCACCACAGCGGCGCCTCGACGCCCTCGCGACGAACGCTGGTGAGATATGCGGGCTAATTCCCGCGGCGCCGCGCTCATCGTCACCATGATGGCGCTGCTGATGCTCGTGGCCCTCACGGGAGCCCTGATGCCGCTCACGTCGAGCGAAACCGCCATTGCCGCCAACCACCGCCTGGCGGTCCAGTCCCTGTATGCCGCCGGGGCGGTGCTGGAGCGCGCGATTCGCGAGCTGGAGGCCGCACCGTCCTGGGATGACGTGCTGGCCGGCCACCGGCGGGCCACGCTATGGGACGGCCAGACCACCAGGTCGCTTGCCGACGGCGCGGTGCTGGACCTGAACGCCGCAACGGACGCGCTGGCGGATGCGGGCGCCGGCCGTTCCGGCGCCGGGCGGGGCCTGCGCTGGCGGCTCTACGCGCACGGACCCCTTGGCGCCGTGCTGCCGCAGGATCCCACCGGCGGCTTGCTGCACGCCGCCGTCTGGGTCGCCGACGACCCGGACGACGCCGACGGCGATCCGCTGCGAGACGCCAACGGCGTTCTGATGCTGCACGCGGCCGCCGTCGGGCCGTCGCTGGCGCGACGCGCGGTGCAAGCAACCTTGGCCCGCACCGCCCCGGATCAGCGGCCGGTGGTCATGTCGTGGACGATCGTGCGCTGATATCAGTCACCGCGTATGCCGATGCTGCTCAGCGCGGACTGGATCTCGTCTTCGGCAACGTCGTTCACGGTCACCGTTGCGCCCAGACTCACCGGCAGGATCATGTGGAGGCGGCCGTCGAGGACCTTCTTGTCGCGGCGGATCGCCTTGCAGATGGCGGCGGCGGAGACGTCGCTGACCGACGGCAGGGGACCCAGCTTGGCGACCAAGCCCGCCAGCGCCGCACGGTCGTTCTCGGGAAAGAGGCCGCGGGCGGCGGCGAGGTGCGCCGCCGCGAGCATGCCGTAGGCGACTGCCTCGCCGTGGGCGTAGCGCTGGTAGCGGCTCACCGCCTCTATCGCGTGGCCGACCGTATGGCCGAAGTTGAGCGTGCGCCGCAGACCGCTCTCGCGCTCGTCCTGCGAGACGACGTCCGCCTTGATGCGGCACGATTCGGCGATTACCGGCACGAGCACGGCCGGCTTCCGGTCGAAGATCGCAGCCAGGTCGCGTTCCACGCGCTCGAACAGCTCCCGGCTGGCAATCACGCCGTACTTGACGACTTCGTACAGCCCCGACCGGAATTCACGGCGGGGCAGCGTTGCCAGCAGCAGCGGATCGGCCACCACCGCGAGAGGTTGATGAAACGCGCCGATCAGGTTCTTGCCGAGCTCGTGGTTGACGCCGACCTTGCCGCCGACGGCGCTGTCGACCTGCGCCAGCAGCGTGGAGGGCACGTGCACGAGCCGCACGCCGCGCAGGAACGTCGCCGCGGCGAAGCCGGCCACGTCGCCCACCACGCCGCCGCCGACGCCGATCACGGTGGCGCCGCGGTCCCCGCCGGCCTTGATCAGCGCGTCGTACAGCCGGGCCACCGTGTGCAGCGTCTTGGCCTGCTCGCCGTCGGGCATCATGATCACTTCGGCGCCGTCCAGGGCCCGTTCCACGGCCGCGCCGTGCAGTTTCCAGATTGGCGGACTGGAGATGACGAACCGCCGGCCGGTGGACCCGGCCGCGCTCACGAGCGGCCCGAGCTGATCCACGAGCCCGGCGCCGACGTGGACCGGATAGGCGTGCGATTCCGTGCGCACGTCGATCTGAACGGGAGTTGTCATCGTGCCAACGGGGAGGCAGGTCGCGTCATGTAGGATAACAGCCCGTGGCAACACCTGGGTCGGGTGCGTGCGTGGCAGACCTCGAGTGCGATTTCCTGATAATCGGCAGCGGCATAGCGGCGTTGCGCGCGGCCATAGAACTGTCGGCCGACGGCCGGACCCTGGTGCTGACGAAGGGCGCTGCGGAGCAGGGGAGCACCGCCCTGGCCCAGGGCGGCATCGCCGCGGCGGTCGGCGAGGCGGATTCGCCCGAGCTGCACGCGGCCGACACGCTGGCGGCCGGCGACGGCCTGTGCCGGGCGGAGACCGTGCGCGTTCTCACGGAGTTGGGCCCGCGCTACGTGCGGGAGCTGATCGATTGGGGCGCGCGCTTCGACCGCGAGCCGGACGGGCGCATAGCGCTGGCGCGCGAGGCGGCCCATAGCGTGCGGCGCGTGCTGCACGCCCGCGACGCGACCGGGCGCGAGATATCCAGGGTGTTGTGGCAGCGCGTCAGCGGGCTGCCCCGCGTCCGCGTGGTCGAGCACGCGCTGGCGGTCGACGCCGTGGTCGCGGACGGCCGTTGCAGCGGCGCGCGCTTTCTCGACGATCAGGGGCGGCACGGTACCGTTACCGCCGCGGCCACCCTGCTGGCCACGGGTGGCGCAGGCCGCGTATTCAGGGAGACCACCAACCCGCCGGCCGCCACGGGCGACGGGATCGCCATCGCCTACCGCGCCGGCGCGCGCATGGCGGACCTGGAGTTCGTCCAGTTCCATCCGACCGCCCTGAATGTCGACGGCGCGCCCCGTTTCCTGCTCTCCGAAGCGCTGCGGGGCGAGGGCGCGGTGCTCGTGAACGACGCCGGCGTACGGTTCATGCAGGAGGCCGATCCGGCGGGCGATCTCGCGCCGCGGGACCGGGTGGCGCGCGCCATCTCACGTGAGGCCGACCGCACCGGCGGCCGGGTGTACTCTGTCCCTGGAGGACCTGGAGCCGGATTTCGTCCACCGGCGGTTTCCCACCATCGCCGCGGCCTGCGGCCGCGTCGGGCTGGATCTCGCGCGTGACAGGATACCCGTCGGTCCGGCGGCCCACTACCTGATGGGCGGCGTCGAGGTGGACCTCGACGGCCGGACATCCGTCGCGGGTCTGTTCGCGGCCGGCGAGGTGGCGTGCTCCGGCGTGCACGGAGCGAACCGGCTCGCCAGCAACTCGCTGCTGGAGGGGCTCGTATTCGGCGCCGTGGCCGGCGGGGCGATGCGCCGCTGGGCCGCCGACCACGGCCGCCCCGTACCGGCGCCGGCCGCCGACACGGGCGCCGCCACGCCGGCGACGCCATCCGGCGCGCCGTCCGAGAGCGACGTACGCGAACTGATGTGGCGCGAGGTCGGCCTGTTCCGCGACGGACCGCGATTGGCGCGCGCTCTCGAGAAGCTGGTCGGGTGGACCGCCGCGGTGGCCCATCCCGCACCCGACGCCGCCGCCGCGCGCCTTGCAAGCGTGGTGACGGTGGGCTGCCTGATGGCGCGTGCGGCGCTGCGCCGGACGGAAAGCCGCGGAGCGCACTTCAGGTCGGATTTCCCCGAGCGCAACGATATAGACTGGGCTCGCCACGTGACGGAGTCGAGAAACGGAGTGGCAGGAATCGATGCCGGCAGGACAGGAAACGTTCGTAACTGAGATAACGCCGCGATCCGAGGATTTCTCGCGCTGGTACACGGACGTCGTCCGGCGGGCCGAGCTCGCGGACTACTCGCCCGTCAAGGGCAGCATGGTGATCCGGCCGTACGGTTACGCGATCTGGGAGCTGATGCAGGCCGCGCTGGACGCCCGCCTGAAGGCCACGGGCCACGTGAACGCGTACTTTCCGCTGTTCATTCCCGAGAGCCTGCTGCGCAAGGAGGCGGCGCACGTCGAAGGCTTCGCGCCGGAGGTCGCCTGGGTGACGCACGGCGGAGACGAGAAACTGGAGGAACGCCTCGTCGTCCGGCCGACTTCAGAGGCGATCATCGGCACGATGTACGCCAAGTGGATCCAGTCCTGGCGCGATCTGCCGATCCTGATCAACCAGTGGGCCAACGTCGTGCGCTGGGAGAAGGTGACGCGGCTTTTCCTGCGCACCACGGAGTTCCTGTGGCAGGAGGGCCATACCGCCCACGAGACCGAGGCCGAGGCCGAGGCGGAGGCGCTCCGCATGCTCGGCGTCTACAAGGAATTCGCCGAGCGGGAGCTGGCGATGCCGGTGCTCGACGGGCGCAAGACCGAGAGCGAAAAATTCGCCGGCGCGAAGGTCACGTATTCAATCGAGGCGCTGATGGGCGACGGCCGGGCGTTGCAGGCCGGCACGTCGCACAACCTGGGCCAGAACTTCGCGAAGGTGTTCGACATCACGTTCCAGGCCCGCGACAAGTCGGTCCAGCACGTCTGGCAGACGTCTTGGGGCATGACCACGCGGCTGATAGGCGGCGTGATCATGACGCACGGCGACGACAGCGGCCTGATCCTGCCCCCGCGCATCGCGCCCCACCAGGCGGTGATCGTTCCCATTCCGCGGGGCAACTGGCAGGAGACCGTGCTGCCGCGCGCGAGGGAGATCGAGCAGGCGCTGGCCGCGGCGGGGGTGCGGGTCGTGCTCGACGATCGCGAGGTTCACTCGCCGGGATGGAAGTACGCCGAGTGGGAGCTGCGGGGCGTGCCGCTCCGTATCGAGATCGGACCGCGGGACATTGCGCGCTCCCAGGTGATGCTGGCGCGGCGCGACACGCGCGAGAAAGCGCCGGCGCCCATCGACGGGCTGGCCGCTCATGTCGGCGCGCTGCTCGAAGAGATCCAGCAGGCGCTGCTCGAGCGCGCCGTACGGTTCCGCGACGACCACACCGCGCGCGCCGCGTCACGCGACGACTTCGTGCAGGCCTTCCAGGGGCGTCCCGGGTTCGTCATCGCCGCCTGGTGCGGCGGCGAGCCGTGCGAAGCGGCCATCAAGGCGGAGCTGCAGGCCACCATCCGCAACCTCCCGCTGGAGTCCGCACCCGCTTCCGGCCCCTGTCTGTGGTGCGGGCAGGCCGGGCTGACGGACGCCTGGTTCGCCAAGGCCTATTGACGCCTGGCTGCTACTGCAGCCGCACGACCATCACGGCCCGGCGGTTCAGCCGCCGCGTCGCCTCCAGGGAATTGTCGTGCGCGGGGCGTTCCTCGCCGTAGCTGACCGTCGTCAGGCGGTCGTTGCCGATGCCCCGCCCGGCCAGGTATTCCCTGACGGAGTTGGCCCGCCGCTCTCCGAGCGCCAGGTTGTACTCGGCCGTGCCGATGTTGCAGGTGTGGCCCTCGATGTGGATCTCGAGATCCGGGTCGGCCTGCATGGCGTCGAACACCTCGTCGAGCAGCCGCGTCGCGGCCGGCCGCAGGTTGAAGCGATCGAACTCGAAGTGCACGTCCTCGAAGGCGATCTCCCGCGACGGCTCCGCGGGCGGCTCGACGACCTGAATGGTCACCGTCTCCGAGACCGATCCGCCGCGCCCGTCGCTGACCGTCACCGTCACCGGCACCGGCCCGCCCGTATCGGGCGCACGCCAGCGCTGGGTCGCCTGGTTGCGCGACCCGAGCAGCTCGCCCGCCGGACTGTTCCAGCGATAGGTCAGGGCATCGCCGTCGGGGTCTCTTGCGTCCGCGCGGAGCTCGGTCTCCTCGCCCACGCCCACCTCGCACGGATTGCAGGTGACCGTGACCGTCGGCGGCCGGTTCGCGGGCGGCGGCGGAGGGGGCTCGTCCGGCGGCGGTGGCATGTGCAGGCGCACGCCCGAGTGGTACCCGAGACGGAACAGTGCGCCGACGCGATCCCCGCCGCTCGACGACAGGCCGCGACCGGCGTCCGAGCGGGAGCTGTGCACGGCCGCCCAGGTCAGGCCGGCGCTGGCAAAGAGGCCGCCCGGCCCGAGCCAGTTCACGCCGACCGTGACGTCGAGCGGGTTGCGTAGCTGCGTCCACGTCGCCGCCCGACTGCCGTCGGGGCCGGCGATACCGGGCCCGCGCTGCACGATGCGGTCGTCGGCCGGATACAACTCGCCGTGCAACTCACCGAAGAGCTGGAGCGGGCCGCGGAGCGGCCCCCCGACTCCGACGCCCCAGCGCATGCTGTTGCTGATGTCGACGTCGGCAGGATCCCGGCGCAGGGCGAAGCCGGCGAAGCCGCTGACTTCGACGTTGCCGGCCGCCTTGCTGATCACGATATCCAGCTCGCCGTCCGTCTCGCCGGTGGACGTGCCGGTGCCGGTATCACCGGTCGGCAGCTTGGCGAACCCGCGAATGGCCAGCGCGACCGGGTCGAGACGCTCTTCGGAAAGCAGGTTGAACTTGACGCCGGCAACGACGTCGCCCATCTGGTTGCCGCTGAAAGGACGGTCGACGAGCGGATAGTCGTTCAGGAGACCGCCGTAACGCGCCACGCCGCTGGCATTCCCCGGTGAGAACAGGGGCCGGATATCGCGATCGATGCGCGTGAGCAGCCGCACCGATCCGAATACCTCGACCCGCCCGCCGACGCCGGCCGCGACCGTTACGAGTCCGTGCCGGATGTTGCTGAACCCCTCTTCGCGGTTGACCACGACGCTCTGGGCGCTGACGGAGAACCCGCCGCTGCCGAGCACCTCCGCGGTCGGCACGAACCACAGGCCGGTGTCGCCCAGAAACGTCGCTCCCGCCGGCCGGGTCTCGGCGCCTTCCTGAGCGTAGACGGTGCCGGCCGCGGATGCCATGACGCCGGCGACGACTGCTGCTGCAACCAGGTTCCTCTTCAAGTCGGTGTCCCTCCGTACAAACCTAATACTAGTCCGTATCGCGCCGCCGGAATATCCAGGCAATGAGGATGCTGAAGCCGTAGAGCAGGATCATGGGCGCCGCCATCACGGTCAGCGTCACCGGATCGCCGGTGGGTGTCAGGATGGCCGCGAAGATGAAGATCAGCAGCACGGCGTACTTCGTGTTCCGCAGCAGGAAACGCGGCGTGACCGCGCCGACGCGGGCCAGGAAGAACACCAGCGTCGGCATCTGGAACACCACGCCGCAGGCCAGCGTCAGCCGGACGTACAGCGAAAAGGCCGGCTGGATGCGCGGCATGAATTCCATGAAGTCCGTGCCGAAGTCGGCCAGGAAACCCCAGGCCAGCCGGAACAGCACGAAGTGCGAGAACAGCGCGCCGCCCAGGAAGAACAGCGAGGAAAACACCACGAAAGGTATGGCGAACCGCTTTTCGCGGGCATACAGGCCGGGCGCGACGAAGCGCCACATCTGGTACAGGATGACCGGGATGGCGAGCACCAGGCCGGCCAGCGCCGCGATCTTGATGTACAGGAAGAACGCCTCGGTCGGCTCCGTGTAGACGAGGCGGCCGTCGTTCGGCAGGATTTCCTGCAGCGGCCGCATGATGAAATCGAAGAGCGGCGAGATGAACGCGAACGCGACGAGGAACCCGACGAGCAGCGCCGCCACCGAGACGATCAGGCGGGTGCGCAGCTCGTCCAGGTGCTCCAGGAACGACATCTTGCCGCCGTCGGCTTCGTGCTCGTCGGCGGAGTCGTCGGGAACGGGTACCGGAGACGGAACCTCGGACATGTCGAAAGGGGTCTGGAGCGAAGCGGACGCCGACCGTCAACGCCCCCGCCGCTGCCGGTCGCGCGACGGACCGCTGGGCAGGCAGGCTACGCGCCGCTGCTGGTGTTGCCCGGGACCTCTGCCGGCTCGGCAGCCTTGGGCTTCGGCGGGTCGGGGGTGCGTGGCGCGTCCTCGATCCTGATCTCCTCCTCGAGCGTGCTCCGCAGGTCGTTCGACGCGCGCTTGAACTCGGTCAGGCTGCGGCCCAGGGAGCGGCCCAGTTCCGGCAGCTTGCGCGGGCCGAAGATGACCAACGCGATGATGAAGATGATGATCAGTTCCGGCATGCCAATCGAGCCGAACATCAGATGCTGCTCCTTGCGTTGGCTGGCGTGCGCCGCACCCGAAATTATAGAGGAACAGGTACCGCGTCGGTCAAATCTGATAGCATGCGATCATCATGCGTGCGGTGTCGCCCCTGGCCATGGGTACGGGCGCCGTCGTGCTCGCGGCAGTGCTGGGCGGCCTGTTCGGCGGACAGGTGCTGGCGACCCAGGCGGACCTGCCTGAGCACTACGGCCGGTTCGCCACGGCGCTTGCCCTCGTAGAGACCCACTACGTCGACGACGTAGACACCGAGCGGCTGATCTACCAGGCCATCGGGGGCATGCTCCAGACCCTCGATCCACACTCCAGCTTCATGGATCCGCAGTCGTACGCGCGCCTGCGCGAGCGGCAGGAAGGCCGGTACTACGGTCTGGGCATCTCGATCAACGTCATCGACGGGGACATCACCGTGATGAGCGTTTTCGAGGGTTCCCCGGCGTACCGCAGCGGACTCCGGCGCGGCGACGTCATTGCCCGCATCTCGGGCGAGAACGCCAAGGACATGACAAGCGACGACGCCGTGCGGCTGCTGCGAGGACCACGGGGCACGGCCGTCGACATTGCGATCCGGCGCACCGGGTACGAGGAGTTGATCCCGCTGACGGTGGAGCGGGACGAGATAACCATCGCCACGATCCAGGCGGCGTTCGTGCTGGATGACGGCACGGGCTACATCAAGCTGGCGGACTTCTCCGAGACGACGGATCGCGACCTCGGGCGGGCCTTGGGGCGCCTGCGCGACGAGGGGATGGAACGTCTGATCCTCGATCTGCGCAACAATCCGGGCGGTCCGCTCGATCAGGCCATCAAGGTTTCCAACCAGTTCCTGCCGCGCGGCAAGCTCATCGTCTATACGCGCGGCCGGGTCGAGAACTCCGACCAGGACTACCACGCGACAAGGGAAGGCGAGTTCACGGACATGCCGCTGGTCGTCCTGGTGAACCGCAACAGCGCCAGCGCATCGGAAATCGTGGCCGGGGCCATCCAGGATCACGACCGCGGGCTGGTCGTCGGTGAGACGACCTTCGGCAAGGCGCTCGTGCAGTCCATCTATCGCGTGAGTCACGGCGCCGGCCTGGCGCTGACCACGGCGCGCTATTTCACGCCGAGCGGACGCATGATCCAGCGGCCCTGGGACGGAACGTTCGACGAATACCTGACGTATTCGATGCGCGAGCAGCAGCCGCGCGCGTATTCTCCGGCCGATCGGAAGTTCACGGCGGGTGGGCGCGAGGTGTACAGCGGCGGCGGCATCGAGCCCGATGACCGGATCGCCGGTCCGATCGAGGGGTTCGATCCAGCCCGCCTCGGGCGCCTGCTGGCCGCGCGGCAGGAGTTCGCCAGCTTCGCCGAGCGGTTCTCGGCGCAGGGCGACCGGCGCATCGCCGGCGCGAGCAGCGGCCGGCGGCTGGTGACGCGCGGCTACGCCATCGACGACGCCATGCTCGAGGAGTTCAAGGAGCATGTCCGGAGCCGGGGACTGACGGTCGACGATGCCGCCTTCGCCGAGGAGCTCGATTTCATCCGCGCGATGATGCGGTACGCGATCGACGAGGCGCTGTTCAGCGTCGAGGAGGCGCGGCGCAATCTGTTCGCCGCCGACCCGCAGACCCGGCGCGCCCGTTCGCTGTTCGGCGAGGCGGCCCGGTTGCTCGACACCGCGACCCGTCCTGCTGTCGTCGCACAGCAGCATCTAGATGGGGCTGCGCCCCAAACCCCCGGCAGGCCCTAGCGGGGACCCCTTCGCCCCGCGCCGGGCTTGCCGAGGCCCGCCGTGCGGGCCTTGCGGCTTGCGGTGGCGGCGGCGGCCCTGCTAAACTCGGCTTCGAATCGCCGTTGCGGAGATCGAATCCGGCTCGCGTAAGAGCGTTCCCAGCCGCTCGACAGGCGCACCGTGGGGTACACCTGTCCGAGCGGTCTTTTTGTGTACAGGACATGGGAGCTGGCAGCATCCGATGCGCTTGAACCACCTGCGAGTCACCGGCTTCAAGAGCTTTCCGGAGCAGGCGGAGCTCGCGTTCGATTCCGGCGTGACCGCCATCGTCGGTCCGAACGGTTGCGGCAAAAGCAACCTCATCGACGCCATCACCTGGGTGCTCGGCGAGCAGAGCGTACGCAGCCTGCGCGGCGAGCGGATGGAGGACGTCATCTTCAGCGGCAGCGACGGCCGCCGTCCGACCGCGACGGCGGAGGTCCGGCTGCGGTTCTCCGAAGTCGCGGCCGTTCCGGTGCTCGACGGCAACGGTGCGCAGAGCAACGGCTCCGGCAACGGCGCGGGTGCGCTGGACGAGAGCGCCGACCTCGTGCGGGACATCGAAGTCGGGCGCCGGCTGTTCCGGTCCGGCGAGAGCGAGTACCTGATCGACGGCCGGGTGTGCCGGTTGCGCGACATCCAGGACCTGCTGATGGACTCGGGCGTGGGCGTCAAGGCGTACGCGGTCATCGAGCAGGGCAAGATCGGCCAGGTGTTGGGAGCGCGGCCGATGGAGCGGCGGCAGCTCATCGAGGAGGCTGCGGGCGTAACGAAGTTCAAGAGCCGGCGGCGGGCCGCCGAGTTGAAGATTGAAGCGGCGAGACAGAACCTCACCCGCGTCGACGACATCATCTACGAGATCGACAGCCAGCGCGGCGCGCTCAAGCGCCAGGCGGCCAAGGCCCGCCGCTACCGGCAGTTGCGCGAGGACCTGCGCCGCTGGGAGAAGGTGCAGATCGCCGCGGCGAGCGCAGCGGTGGACCAGGTCATCGAGGAAACCGGCGGGCGTCTGGATGCCGCACGCGCGCGCGAGCAGGCGGCGGCCGCGCACGTGGCTGAGCTGGAGACGGCGCACGAGCGCCACAGGATCGAGCAGGCGGAGGCCGACCGGGCGGCTACGGCCGCGCGCGAGGCCGCGCATGCCCACGAGTTGAATGCCAGGCGGCTGGAGCAGCAGATCGATTTCGAGAAGCAGCAGGTCGATCAGTTGGCGGCATCGGCTGCAACGCTGGAGGCGGAAAGCGAGTCACTTGCCGCACAGCGGTCGCCGCTGCGCGCCGAGCTGGCGGAAAGGATCGAGGCGTCACGCCGCTGCGGCGCCGAACGGCAAGCCGCGGTTGCGAAGCTGGAAGCCGTGGAGACGGAGCACGCGACGGCGCAGGCCGCGATCGACGGGCTCGAAAGCGACGTCGAGGAGGCGCGCAGCGCCGCGTTCGCGGCCGCCAACTCCGCGGCGGTGCTGGAGCACGTGACGCAGAGTGCGGCCGAGGCGTGCGAGCGCATCGACGCCGACATCGCCCGGCTTGCTGCCGAGTCCGCAGACCTGACCACGGAACGGACCAGGCTGGCCGCCGAAAGTGACCAAAACGCCGCAGCCGTGAAGCGCCTGCGGGCGGCGCTCGACGGTGTCCGCGCCGAGCGTGAGGACAGGGAAGCGCGGCTCGCGGCGGCCAACGCCGGGCACGACGCGCTGGCCGGAGACGTGCGTACCCGTGAGCAGGAGCTGGCGGGGGTTGCGGCGCGGGTGGCCTCGCTCGAGGAGCTCATCGCAGCGCGGGAGGGATACGGTGATGCCGCCCGGCTGTTGCTGACTGCGGCCGACGCCCCGTTCAAGCACATGGGCGCGGTCGCCGACCACATGCAAGTCGATCGCGAGCACGAGCTGGCGGTCGAAGCGGGCCTGGACGACCTGCTCCACGCCCTGCTGGTCAGGTGCGAGCAGGACGCGCGCAGGGCGATGGAATTCCTGGCGGAGCACGGCGGCGGCCGCTGCGGGTTCGCCATTGCCGAGGCGCTCGAGGCCGGCACTGCGCCCGCCGCGCCGGCTGACGCCTCCCTGGTGCCTTTCACGGACCTGGTGCGTGTGTCCGGCCCGGGCTCCGCGGCGGTGAAAATCCTGTTGGCGCGGCACTGGCTGGCCCCGTCGTTCGACGCGGCGTCGCAGGCGGCGCACGCCACCGGCGGCACCGTGGTGACGCCCGACGGCACGGTGTTCCGCGGCGCCGCGGTGGTCCGCGGCGGCGGACGATCGGAGCAGCGTGGAATCCTGCGCATGCGCGGCGAGCTCGAGGATCTTCGGGCCCGCCAAGCGTCCGCCGAGGATGCGGTGCGGCGCGTCACGGAGCAACAGACTGCGCTCGCCGCCGAGACCGCCGCCGCGGAAGCCGCGCTGAAGGCGCTGCAGGAGGACGAGCGCGCGCGCGAACGTGAGTTGCTCGACGCGGAGCACCGGATGTCACGTTTCGACGACGACAACGCGCGTCTTGCACAGCGCTGCGAGCTGGTTCACAACGAAGAGCGCAGGGCGCGCGAGGAACGGGCGGCGAAGACGGCCACGCAGGACGAGGCTTGCGAGTCGATCTCCCGTCTGGAGCAGGAGCGCGAGACGGCCGAGCAACACCGCGCGAGCGCCCAACAGCGGTTGGCCGCCGCGCGCACGGCGCTGCAGGCGCTGAGCACGCAGGTGAGCGCAGCGCGGGTCGCCCACGCCGAGTTGGCCGAACGGACGGCCGGTCTCGAAACCGCCGTCCGGGGGATCGAGGCGGCGGCCGTGGAGCTCGATCGCAGGGCGCAGACGTGCACGGCCGACCGGCAGCGGGCAATCGACCGTCGGAAAGCGCTGCAGGCGTCCATTGCGGACGCCGAACCCGCGTCGACGAGGAGGTGCGGCAGCTCGACGCGCGGCGGTCGGACGTGCGCGATCTGGACGCACGCGCCGCCGGGCTGCGGGCCGAGATGGACGAACAGGCGCAAGAGGTGCATGGGGCGCGGCAGGCGCTGGAGGCATGCCGCACCGAGCGCAGCGGGTTCGAGGTCGACAGGGCGCGCGCCGAGGCGGAGCGCGGGAAGCTGGAGGAATCCAGCCGCGAAGCGTTCCAGACCGGCCTGGACCAGGTGTGCGCCGAAGTCGAGCAGCTCGAGCGCGACGGCGTAATCGCGGACGACGCCCGCCGGCTGGCGGCCGACGACGCCGCCGCCGAGCCGGTCGAGCAGCCTCCCGCGGCGGCTGCCGCGGGCGACGCCCCGCAACGCCCGCCCGCCGCCGCCATCGTCGCCCGGCTGCGCGAGCGCGTCGAGCGTCTCGGTCCGGTCAACATGATGGCTGTCGAGCAGTTCGACGAGTTGGAGCAGCGGCACGAATTCCTGACCGCCCAGCGCGCGGACCTGCTCGAATCCATCAAGTCGACGGGTGAGGCGATCGAGCGGATCAACACCACGACGCGGGATCGGTTCCGGCAGGCGTTCCACGCCGTCAACGAACACCTGCAACAGACGTTCTCGACGCTGTTCGGGGGCGGCAGCGCCCGTCTCGTGCTGCTCGACGAAGCTGACCTCCTGGAGAGCGGGATCGACATCGTCGCCCAGCCGCCCGGCAAGCGGCTACAGAGCGTTCAACTGTTGTCGGGGGGTGAGAAGGCGCTGGCGGCCATGGCGCTGATGTTCGCGATCTTCAAGTACAGGCCGAGTCCGTTCTGCCTTCTCGACGAGATAGACGCGCCGCTCGACGACGCCAACATCGGTCGCTTCGTGGAGGTGCTGCGGGGCATGCAGGACGAAACGCAATTCGTCCTGGTGACCCACAACCGCAAGACGATGGAGATTGCGGACCGGCTCTACGGCGTCACCATGGAAGAGCCGGGGGTGTCGAAGCTCGTCTCGGTCTGGTTCAACTGAACGCGCCGGTCGGTGCGATATCGCATG
The DNA here is from genome assembly GCA_965207665.1 of Vicinamibacterales bacterium. GTDB lineage: Bacteria > Acidobacteriota > Vicinamibacteria > Vicinamibacterales > UBA8438 > JAAXGX01. Next base: position 6,933 of record CBDBMV010000001.1, on the reverse strand, counting down.
AACAAGTACGCGCATCCTGAAGTGCTGGTTGATCCACGGTGGGTTTCCGAACATCTGAATGACCCGCGGGTGCGGGTCGTAGAGGCGCACTTCGATCCTGCGCCGTACGAGTCGGGCCATATTCCCGGGGCAGTCTTCTGGAACCCCGTCGGAACACTGCTCACGCCGGAATGGCGAGTGAATTTTGACAAGGCAGCGGTGGAAGAACTGTGCGGACGGTCAGGCATCGACAATGACACCACCGTTGTCGCCTGCAGCGAGCACAATGCGGTTGCGCCGTGGCTGTTCTGGTTTCTCAAGTCTGTCGGTCACGCCGATGTGCGTGTTCTCGATGGTGGACGCAGGAAATGGGCTGCCGACGGCCATGCGCTGACGACCGAGTTGCCGGCCGTTCCGACGACGACTTATGCCGCGCAGGAACCCGACCCCGGCCTGCGGGCGTTGCTGGAGCACGTCCGGTCCGCAGTCGGTAACGAGAAACAGGTTCTGCTGGACGTACGCGCGTCCGAGGAATATCGCGGGGAAATATTTCTGTTGAAGCCGCCCCAAGGCAACGAGCGGGCCGGCCATATTCCGGGGTCGATTCACCTGCATTATGAAGACGCCCTCAATGCGGACGACACGTTCAAGTCGGCGGACGAGCTGACGGCCCTGTATACGAGGCATGGCGTCACCGCGGACAAGGAGACGATCACGTACTGCGCGATTGGCATGCGCTCAGCGCATACGTGGTTCGTTCTGACGCAACTGCTTGGCTATTCGGCTGTCCGCAGTTTCGATGCCTCGTGGAATCTGTGGGGCCGGCTGCCCGACACCCCTGTCGAGGCCTAGCGGGTAACTGGCGCCCGCGTTACTGCGGGGTTTTTGACGCGGGCCCCTAGCGCTTGACGTGCTCGCGGCTGGGCCGGTTGCGTGACTGCGAACGGTGCCGGGGTCGCCCGCCGCCAGGGCCGCGGCCGCGGTCACCCGCCCCGGGCTTGTTGTCGTCGCGGCGCGGCGGCGGCGCATCCTCCGGTACCGGCAGGAGCGCCTTGCGGCTGAGCCTGACCTTGCCGGACGGGTCGACGTTGATGACCTTGACGAGCACCTGGTCGCCTTCCTGCAGCTCGTCGCTCACTTCGCTGACGCGGTAGTGCGCGATTTCCGAGACGTGCAGCAGTCCGTCGATACCCGGCAGGATCTCCACGAACGCGCCGAAGTCGGTGATGCGCTGGACCTTTCCGAGGTAGGTCTTGTTCAGTTCGGGGCTGGCCGTCAACTCCTCGATGATGGCGATGGCCTTCTGTGCCGAATCGCTGTCCGTCGAGGCAATGTTGACGCGCCCGTCGTCCTCGACGTCGATCTTCACGCCGGTGCGGTCCACGATGCTCCGTATGGTCTTGCCGCCCGGTCCAATGACGTCGCGGATCTTGTCGACGGGAATGGTGATGGTGACGATCCGCGGCGCGTAGGTCGAAACGGAGTCGCGCGGCGCGGCGATGGTTGCCTGCATTTTCTCCAGGATCGCCAAGCGGCCCTCCCGCGCTTGCGCCAGCGCCTCGCGCATGACCTCCGTGGGCACGCCGGCCATCTTGATGTCCATTTGCAGCGCGGTAATGCCGTTCGCCGAGCCGGCCACCTTGAAATCCATGTCACCGTAGTGGTCCTCGGCGCCGGCGATATCGGACAGCACGGCGTAGCGGCTGCCGCCTTCCTCCATGATGAGGCCCATCGCCACGCCGGCCACCGGCGCCTTGAGCGGCACGCCGGCATCCATCAGCGCCAGTGTCGCGCCGCATACCGTGGCCATCGAGGACGATCCGTTCGATTCGAGGATGTCGGATACCACGCGCAAGGTGTACGGGAACTGATCTTCACCGGGGACCATCGGGCTCAGGCTGCGCTCGGCGAGATTGCCGTGGCCGATCTCGCGGCGACCCGGGCCGCGTAGGAACTTCACCTCGCCCACGGAAAACGGCGGGAAGTTGTAGTGCAGCAGGAAGCGTTTATACGACTCGCCCGCGACGTGCTCGATCTTCTGCTGATCGTCGGCGGTGCCCAGCGTGGCGGTTACCAGCGCCTGCGTCTCTCCCCGCGTGAACACGGCGGATCCGTGCACACGGGGCAATACGCCAACCTCCGACCAGATCGCCCGAATCTCGTCGAAGCTGCGCCCGTCGAGCCGCTGGCCGCGCTCCAGCACCTCGTCCCGCAAGACTTTCTCCTTCAGATCCTTGATGACCCGCTTGGCCGCGGTCCGGCGGTCGGCATCGGCCTCGGGCAGCGAGGCGAGGTATTCGTCCACCACCTGGTCCACGCGCGCGTAGCTCTCGAGCTTGCCCTGAATCCGCATCGCGTCCGCCAGCGGCTCCAGCAGCGCGGACTCGGTGTCCCGGCGGAGATCGTCGTCGATCTCCTGCGCCTCCACCGCCACCTTCGGAGTCGCCACGCCCGCGGCCAGCTCGTCGATGGCGCCGATGATCTCCTTGATGGCATCGTGGCCCGCCGCCAGCGCCTGGAGCATCTCGTCCTCGGACACTTCCTGCGCACCGGCTTCCACCATCACGATCGCATCGCGGCTGCCGGCAATCACCAGATCCAGCCGGCTTCGCGCGCGCTCCGAGTACGTCGGATTGATCAGCAGCTCCCCGTCGAGCAGTCCCACGCGCACCGCCGCAATCGTCTTCTGGAAGGGGATCTTCGAGACGGCCAGCGCGGCCGACGCGCCGGTGAGACTCAGGACGTCCGGATCGTTGTCGGTGTCCGCTGAAAGGACGAGCGCGATGACCTGGGTCTCGCGGTTCCAACCCTCCGGAAACAGCGGGCGGATCGGTCGATCGATGAACCTGCTCGTGAGCACTTCCTTCTCGGTCGGCTTGCCTTCGCGCTTGAAGAAACCACCCGGGATGCGCCCGGAGGCGTAGGTGTTCTCCCGGTAGTCGACGGTGAGCGGCAGAAAGTCGATGCCTTCGCGCCCGGTGGGGGCGCAGCACGCGGTCACGAGCACGACCGTCTCTCCGTAGCGTACGACCACGGCCCCGTCGGCCTGCTTTGCCAGTTTGCCCGTTTCGATCTTCAGTTCGGTCCGGCCGACGTTCAGTTGGCCTGTCTGCATCGATTCAACTCCCTCGCTTGCAACGGTGGGGAGGAGACTGGTGGGTGGGCGAGGCGGATCAGGATCGCGCGCGCCTACTTGCGCAGGCCGAGCCGCTTGATCAGATCCGTGTATCGATCGGAATCCTTGCCCTTGAGGTAGTTCAGGAGGCGCCGCCGCTGTCCGACGAGCTTCAGCAGCCCGCGCCGCGAGTGGTGGTCCTTGGCGTGGATCTTGAAGTGTTCCGTCAGGCTGCTGATGCGTTCGCTCAGAATCGCAACCTGCACTTCCGGTGATCCGGTATCGGCGTCGTGCGTGCGGTACGAGCCGATCAACTCCGTCTTACGATCCTTGGGTAACACCACGTCCGTCCGCCTCCACGCACGGCCCAGAAAACGCCTTCGTGAACCCCCGGCTCACCTGCGCACCGAACCGCCGTACCCGCTTTAAACTATTCTGTCTCCTACGATTATCCAGCCGGGATCTTACACCAAGACGATCCGGGGATGCAAAGCGCCGCCGGCTTCCAGGGCGGCAATCGCCAGCAGGGATCCGCCGCCGTCGTACACCTTCACGTTGCCGGTTCCACTGCCCGGCAGGCGGCTCGCGCCGACGTCGATGTCGCCCGGCTTGAGCAGATTGCCGTGGCTGGCGCGCTGCGCCCCCAGCGGGGTGACGACCACGGCCGGCAGCTCCGGCAGCAGGTCGGCCAGGGGGATCATCTGTTCCTGCAGCGGACGATCGCCGGTCGCGCCCGCCTCGAGATCCACCGCGCTGTCCAGGGAGAACGGTCCGCTGCGTTCCCGCCGCAGCTCCTCCAGGCAACCGCCGCAGTCCAGCTCCCGGCCCAGGTCGTGGGCGAGCGTCCGCATGTAGAAGCCCGGCGAGCAGGACACCCGGCAGTCCAGGCGCCCGTCCCGCAGCGCAATGACGTCGAAGCCGTGGACGGTGACTTCCACCGGGCGCAGGTCGACGGGCTGCTGGCGCCGCGCGAGGCGGTAGGCCCGAACGCCTCCCACCTTCTTGGCGGAATAGGCCGGAGGCCGCTGTTGAAGGACACCCGTGAACCGGCGGCAGGCGACGTCGGCGGCGTCCCGATCCAGGCTGCGCGCGCGTTCTTCGGCGCCCGGCGGCCCTGGCTGCGGAGTACCGGTCGCGTCGTACGTATCGGTCTCCAGGCCAAGCCGGATGACCGCCCTGTAGGTCTTCGAGCCGCCCGCGAGGAGCGTTGCCAGTCGCGTGGCGCGGCCGACCACGAGCGGCAGGACCCCGGTGGCCAGCGGGTCCAGGGTGCCGACATGTCCGATGCGCCGCACGCCGAGCGCCCGCCGCGCCCACGCAACGACATCGTGCGAGGTCATCCCCGCCGGCTTGTCGACTACCAGCACGCCGCCGGCCGGCGGCGGAGGATGGTCACGTCGTGCCGGCATCGACCGCTGCCGCGACGTCCGCCACGACCCGCCGCCGGGCCGCATCAAGCGGGCGCTGCACGGAGAATCCGGATGCATTGCGGTGTCCGCCGCCGCCGTAGGCCACGGCCACTGCGCGCACGTCAATCGTGCCTTTCGATCGGACGCTGACACGGAGCTGGTCCTCGAAGTCCTTGAACAGCAGCACCGCATGGACGTCCGCGGCCGCCAGCGGCAAGTTGATCAGTCCTTCCAGGTCGTCGAGGCCGCAGCCCGCCTCGCGCAGCATGCGGTCGTCGACGTGAAGCACCGCCACGCGCCCGCCGGCCTGCAGCTCCATGCCGGACAGCAGGGCGCCGGTCAGCCGCAGCTTGCCGATGCTGCCCTGCTGGTAGACGGCCGCCGCCGCGGCGGCCGGCGAAACGCCCGCGGCAGCGATGCGCCGGCAGATGTCGAACGTCCGCGCCGTGACGTTGCCATGCTGGAACGAGCCGGTATCGGTCAGGATCGCGACGTACAGGGGAGCGGCGATTGCGGCCGTGAGCGGAACGCCCAATCCCTGCACGATGTCGAAGACCATCTCGCCGCAGGCGGCGGCTGTTTCGTCCAGCCAGTTGACCGCGCCGTACAGCGTGTTGCCGGTGTGGTGATCGACGTTGATCAGGAAGTAGCGCTGCAGACCGTCCAGCTCGGTGCGCTCGAGCGATCCGCATTCGAGCACCACGGCGGCGTCGAAATCACCGCTGACGCGGCTGGTATGCGTTACCTCGGACGCACCCGGCAACGACCGGCAGTATTGCGGCAGGGGATCGCGGCTGACCACCAGCGCTTCCTTGCCGAGCTGTCGCAGTGCGCCGGCCAGCGCGAGTTGCGAGCCGACCGCGTCGCCGTCAGGTCTGGCGTGGGACGCCACCACGAAGCGTTGCCGCCCCCGTACGGCGTCCAGCACGGCGTCCAGCGTACCCTCAGGCGTCTTCTGCCGGTCGGTCATCGGGGTCCGTGACGGGCGTTGCCGCGATCTCGTCCAGCAGGCGGGCTATGCGGTCCTGCTCTTCCACGGCGTCGTCGTGCAGAAACGTGAGCTCGGGCACGTGCCGCAGCCCGATTCTGCCGAGCTGCCGCTTGAGGAACGGCCGCGCCCGCCGCAGCGCCCGCCGCACGTCCCTCGCGTCGCTGCCGTCCGGCAGGATCGTGTAGTAGACGCGTGCGAGCTCCAGATCACGCGTCATCCGCACGCGCGTGACGGCCACGCGCCGGACGACGGGGTCCCGCACCTCGCGAGCCAGCAACGCGGCCAGCTCCGCACGAATCACATCTCCGACACGCTGCGGACGTATATGGCCGGGATCGGGCCGCTTGGTCAACCCGGTGCGCGCATCCGCTAGGCGAGCCATTCGATCTGCGTCGCAATGATCAGGCCGGGGTCGTGCCGCTCGATCTCGTCGACCGCCCCGCCCAGCAGGCGCTCCACGTCCACCCGCGACACGCCGGCCGCGGCAATGTCGAGGCGGCAGCGCTGGCGGAGCGACTGGTGGTCGATCTCCGCCAGCGACACGTTGAAGCGGCGCAGGCGGTCCTTCACGCTGCGCACCACGGCCCGCTTGTCCTTGAGCGAACGCGCACCCGGGACATGGATTTCCAGCGAGAGCAGGGCGACGGCAGACACAGCCTGCTACACGGTTGCCGCGACTTTCTCGACCGTGAATGACTCGATGACGTCGCCCGCCTTGATATCGGTGAACTTCTCGAACGTGAGGCCGCATTCGATCCCGGCCTTCACTTCGTTGACGTCGTCCTTGAACCGCCGCAGGGAGCCCAGGCGCCCCTCGTGGACCACGACCCCGTCGCGGACGAGGCGCGCCTGCGCCTCGCCGGCGCGGGTGATGTTGCCGTCGGTCACTATGCAGCCCGCAGCCAGGCCGACCTTGGGCACCTTGAACACCTCGCGGACCTCGGCCAGTCCGAGCTGCTTCTCCCGCGTGGTCGGCTCGAGCAACCCGGTCATCGCCTTCTTGACCTCGTCGGTCACGTTGTAGATGACCGAATGCTTGCGGATATCGACCCCTTCGCGTTCCGCGACGATCGCGGCGTTGCGGTCCGGCCGCACGTTGAAGCCGATGATGATGGCGTTCGAGGTCGACGCGAGCAGCACGTCCCATTCGCTGACGGCGCCGACGCCGGTGTGAATGATCCGGATCTTGACCCGCTCGTCGCCGAGCTTGGTGAGCGATTCGGCCAGCACCTCCGCCGAGCCCTGCACGTCGGCCTTGATGATGATCGGCAGTTCCTTCGCTTCACCCTCGGACAGTTGCTGCTGCAGCGATTCGAGCGTCACCCGCGTGCCGCGGCTGCCGAGCGCCTTCTCCTTGGCCTGGTTCTGCCGCAGCAGCGCGATCTGGCGCGCCTTCGCGGCGTCCGCCACGACCTGGAGCGAGTCTCCCGGCTGCGGGA